>CAVTMW010000035.1:0-51558 GCA_963735855.1 uncultured Acidobacteriaceae bacterium | reverse complement strand
GATGCCGCTCCGGGAAGCCAAGAGGAAGGTCTGACCCCAGCCGAAAAGCTGGAGGACCCGTCCGCCGGACCGGAGGCGCGGGTGCAGAGCCAGGAAACGCAGAAGATGGTCCACGCGGCCCTGGCTAAGCTCTCTCCCGAGCTTCGGGAGGCGGTCATCCTGCGGGATTTGCAGGACATGGACTACAAGGATATTGCCATAGTGCTCAAAGTACCGGAGGGGACCGTGAAGAGTCGCATAAATCGGGGACGAACGGAACTTGCGAGGCTCCTCCAACGTAATTACAGGCAGGTAAGCTGATGGCAAGCGAGAACCAACCCGGAATGCAATGCGTCGAGGTCGAGGCCCTGTTGGCCGAGGCCATCGATGGCAGCTTGCACGGTTCGACCCTGGCGGCCTTTGAGGCCCACCGGGAGTCCTGCCCTGCCTGCCGCGCCATGGTCGAAGAGGCCAAAAGCGGCATGCACTGGCTGAAAGGCCTGGACGAAGTCGAGCCCCCGCGCAACCTGGTGCATAACATTCTGGCACAGACCATCGGACAGATTCCGGAGCCACGTGTTGCCCAGACTCCCAAGGGTGGAGGCTGGCTGGAGCGGCTGAAAGGCAGGATGTCTTCCGTCTTCGCTCCCGTGGTCACGCCGCGCTTTGCGATGTCATTCGGCATGGCCTTCTTCTCCATCACCATGCTGCTCAGCATCGCCGGCTTCCATGTCGCCGATCTGCGGCACGTTGACATGAGCGCGAAGGGGATTAGCAAGGCGTATTACTCCACCCAGGCGCGCGTGGTCCGATATTACGAAAATATTCGTTTAGTGTATGAGATCGAAACCCGAGTGCGTGACCTGCGACGCGTGGCAACACCGCAGAACAAGCAAGAGGAGCCTGCGCCGCAGCCGCAAAACAACCCACCCAAGAGCGATAACCAGCAGGACAAGGATCGCCGCAACCAGAATTACAACCGCGAGATGGGCCGGCCTGCTCTGGCCTCGTCTCCCGCTTCCAGCAGGTACAACCAAGCGATGGATGAAGTGATCAAACAGGCCCGGCTGAACAGGAGAACCGCATGAACTGCGCCAATCATGCCGAAGTTCCCGCCACCGCCTACTGCCGCACTTGTGGCAAGCCACTTTGCAGCACGTGCGCGCGCGACGTACGTGGCGTTATCTACTGCGAGGAGTGTCTGGCCTCGCACTTGAGCGGCACCATGCCGCCACCCGGCACCAGCGTCGTGCCGCCGGGGGCCCAACCTTCCACCGGCCTTCCGAGCCCAGGCCTGGCCGCGATCCTGGGGTTCATTCCCGGCGTGGGCGCCATGTACAACGGCGAGTTCGCCAAGGGCTTCATCCACGTGGTGATCTTCGCTACCTTGATCTGGATGGCCGACAACGTCAACGGCGCTGTGTTCGGTATAGCTATCGCGGCGTTCGTCATTTATATGCCCATTGAAGCTTATAAAACGGCGCGTGCGAGAGAAATGGGTTTGCCGGCGCCCGATCCGTTCGGGCTCAACAACCTCTTCACTCCTGCCGGCTCCTCCAAACCCTCACCGGGCGCGGCAGCTACGACACCTAACGTTGCGCCTGTGTCCGGCGGCAACCCGGCCGCAACGCCGGAGGGTCAGACCGTGATGGATGCGGAAGCTTGTGGGTCGCGGGTACCAGTTGGGGCTTTCATCCTGATTGCACTGGGCGTGCTGTTTCTGCTGAACACCTTGGATTTGTTACACATCGGCTGGTTGTTGCACCGTTTGTGGCCACTCATCCTGATTGCTCTAGGGGTTCGCGTCCTGATGCGCAGAACCGGAAGGGGCTGGTGAGGAGGACGTCATGAAATACCGTTATAACCCTTATTGTTCGTGTGGCCGTTGCCGTATTCGTGGATTCATGGGACCTGCCGTCCTGATCACCTTGGGCGTGCTGTTCTTGCTCGACCAGCTCACCCACGTGCGCTGGCTGGATTTCAGCAGCACTTGGCCGGCATTCTTGATCGTGATCGGCCTGATCATGTTCCTCGAACATAATGCCTCACCCTCCGGTCATGTTCCCCGGGTATACGGCGCCATTCCTCCAGCGATGGCGGGCGGGCCGAGCTACGCGGCGCCGACGCAACCCCCCGTCGTCCCTCCGCCTCCGGCAGCACCGGTCGCTCCGGATACGAATTGGAATAGACCCAATGACTCGGAGGTGCACCATGGCTAGCCCAACGTATACGCCTCCACCGGCGGCACAATATCCGCAGCCACCACCGTATCGTTACCGCCGTTCGATTGCCGGACCACTGGTGCTGATCTTCATCGGCCTGGTGTTCCTGCTGCGCAACCTGGGAGTCCGGCTTCCCATCTGGCACTGGTTCGGACATTGGTGGCCGCTGCTGCTCATTCTGTTCGGCGTAATTCGCCTGATCGAACACTCCATGGGGCAGCGCCAGGGTTACACGCCCAGCAGATTAGGGGCGGGAACGGTTCTGCTGCTGATTCTTATTGTCGCCGTGGGACTGTCGGCACATTACAGCTCCGATGTTAATTGGGGAGGAGTGCGCGATCAGATCCGCATGGACGACGACCTGGGTGGCATCTTTGGTACGGCATTCACCTTTGACGACACTCTGCAGCAGTCCTTCCCTGCTAAGGGCAGTCTGCGCGTGGTGTGCGACCACGGCAGCCTGAACATCTCCCCTTCCGACGACAATACGCTGCGCGTGGTCGTCCACAAGAAGGTGTACGCCCAAAACCAGAATGACGCCAACAAGTACAACGACGGCACTAAGCCGCAAATCACTCTCAACGGCAATGCGGTGCTCATGAACGCCAACACGAATGGCGCCGGCGATCACGGGGTCGAAAGCGACATGGACATCTTCGTCCCGCGCGATGCCTCCCTTGATATTGCGAGCAAGCGCGGCGATGTGATCGTTAACGGCCGCAAAGCTGATGTAAGGATATCCTTGCAGCACGGCGACGTTACGCTGGACGACATTGCCGGCGCGGTGAAGCTGAACATGGACAAGGGCTCGGTTCGCGCTTCCAAGGTTAGTGGCGATCTCGACGTGGAGGGCCGCACCGACAATATCAGCGTGGATGAGTGCGGTGGTGCAGTCCACCTCAACGGCGACATCTTTCAGGACATCCGCCTGAGCAAGATCGCCAAGACCGTCACTTTCAAGTCATCGCGCTCGGACATGGAGATAGCTTCGGTGCCTGGTGAAATCGAGATTTCAACCGATTCCGTGCGTGGCAACGAGCTCAGCGGCCCCAGCCGGGTGGTTACCCGGTCCAAGGAGATTCACCTGGATGACGTCTCCGGCGACCTGCAGGTCGAGACCTCCAATGGCGATATTGAAATCCATGCCGCCAGCAAGCTTCCGGTGGGCAGAATGACGATCACCGGCAAGCACGGCGACATCACCCTGACGCTGCCCTCGAATGCCGGGTTCCAGATCGAGGCAACGACCCGCAAGGGCGACATTACCTCCGATTTCAGTGCCATCAAGGTCAACCAGACCAATGGCAAATCGGAGGCCAGTGGAACGGTCGGTAACGGCGCCGCCAAGCTGCAGATTACAGCTGACACCGGCGATATTCGCATCACGAAGGGATAGTTTTCGTTCACCGCAGAAACAATGAGGCACGGAGAGAATCCGTGCCTTTCGTCGTAGTGGCTAGTGAATAGTGGATAGTGCATAGACAAAGCCCCATTTCGCGGCTGATAACACCCACTAAAAGTTGACCACTAGTAGTTTTGGCATGAGCGGGGTATTGAGCAAGGTAAACTCGCACAAGCAGCCGGTTGCAATTCGACGAATGTTTCCAAGGAAGGAGGATCGTCTGAGTGGAAACCGCGAGCTATCAGCAGCTGATCGAACAGTACCGAGAAACTCTCGTACTAAAGACCACTTGGATCAGCTATCGTTAGGAGTTCGGAAATCGTATATCGAAGGTCTATCCACTAGCCACTAGCCACTGACCACTTTCCTCACGATTCCCTCCACCTCGTCCACGACCTCGTCAATGCTCTTATTGGTGGTATCGACATGCACCGCATCGGACGCGGGCACAAGAGGGGATGCCGAACGAGTACGATCGCGCTCGTCGCGAGCCGCAATCTCAACTAACACACGTCGGGCCTCCTCGGGAGAGGGCGAACCGTTCTGCAAAACCCGGCGTTCCGCACGGACTGCGGGATCGGCATCGAGAAAAATCTTCACATCCGCATTGGGAAATACGGCGGTCCCGATGTCACGGCCTTCCATCACTACGCCCCCTTCCTTGCCCAGCGCGCGCTGACGTGCGACCATTAACTGCCGCACCGGTGGGTAGATGGAAACGCGCGACGCTGCAGCGGTCACATCTGCCTCTCGAATGCGTTGCGAAACGTCGCGGTCATCGAGCAGCACGCGGTTCCCTTCTCCGCGCGGTTGGAGCTGGATCCTGGTATTTTCCGCCAGCTTCCGCAGCGCCTCACCGTCATCCAGAGTGACGTTGTTCTCCATCGCCTTGAGCGCCAAGGCCCGATACATGGCGCCGCTCTCAAGGTTGACGTAGCCGAGCTTCCTGGCGAGACGAGCGGCGATAGTGCTCTTGCCGGATCCCGCCGGACCGTCAATCGCGATGACTAACTTGCGAGGGGTGCTCATCCTTTGCTGTTGTCCCGCCTGGAAGCAGGCGGCTTCGCTCTTGCCGTGCGCTTGCGTGGACGACGCTCAACCAGCGGCATTCCCGGCCGCGGCGGGAGCGGCTCGAAGCGGGGCTTCGGCTTGAATTCGCGGTCCGCCGAATGCGGCAGTTGCGGCGACGACACTTGCAGCATCACACGCCCGGCAACGTGCACGTACGTGAGTTCACGCGCCGCCTGTAGCGCGTGAATACCCTCGCGCACCCGAACTCGCCCGATGATTGGGGAAAAGAACTGCTCAACCTCTTCCTGTTGCGCGGCCAGCACGCAGTCAAGATATTTCGAGACCAACGCCGTCAGGGACTCGGCGAACGAAACGTGCATGCCTTGTCGCACCGCCTGGGGCGCCCAGCGGAAGAGCACATCCCAGAAGACGCCCTCCTCCTGCTTGTAATCCACCCGCGTAATGCGCAATTTGGCCCATAGTTCGTCCAGGGCGCGATCCAGCGCCGCCTCTGAGATGTCACCCCCCAGCAATTCGCGCACCCGGTGCTTCGAAATGGGACCTTCCTTCTGGATGATGTGGAACGCGTCCACGGCGAGTGGAGAATATTCCGAGCGCGCACCCGGCTTCGGAGGTTGGCGCGGATTGCGGTCCCCAACCAGGCCGTAGAAGTAAGGGAAAACCGACGCCGACACGAGGAAATTGTTCTCGGGGAAAACGTTGGCCTCGTACGCCGCCTTCTCGCGCAACAGGCGAACCATCAGTTCCTTCGCCTCGCGCGCGCCGGCATCAGCAAAGGCCATCTGCGCCGTGGGCAGCTTTTCGTCGCTCCCCTTATAAGCTCCTACGAAGGTCGGAGCCAGCACGGGCGGGCGCTGCGGATAGAGCAGGCAGAAACCAACCGACTCGATGTACTCGCGCGCCTCTTCCAGGGTGCGGACGGGCTGCCCGTTCAGACGCCACTTCTCCCGGCGCAGCTCTTGTAGTTGCTGTTCCTGCATGGGGTTCTTGCGGAAGCGAAGTTCAGATGCGCTTAAATGCCCGCTGGATATCTTTAACAGAATACCGCAGAACCACCGGGCGGCCATGGGGACAACTCATGGGACAATCGGTTTTAGCCAGCTCACTGAGCAGCCATTCCATTTTGTTCTGCTCCAGCGGCATGTTGACCTTGATGGCCGCGTGGCAAGCGATGCTGGCGGCAATGTTGGTGCGAATCTTGTTCAGGTCCAGCGCCTGCTCTTGGCCCTCGAACTGCTCCAGAATTTCGTGCAGCAGATGCTCGACGTCGCCCGCACTAACGCCTGCGGTTGTGGTCTTCACCGCGATGGTCCGCGATCCGAATGGTTCCACCTCGAAGCCGTTCCGATGTAGTTCGTCGGATATCTCCGCAAACACCGCCATTTGGCCAGGCGTCAGCTCGATGATCAGCGGCATCAGCAGCTGTTGCTTCTCCGGTGTGTCAGCCAGCCGCTGCCGGCATATCTTTTCGAACAGGATGCGCTCGTGCGCGACGTGCTGGTCAATGATCCACAGCCCTTGCGGATTGACGGCAAGAATGAAGGAGTCACGAATCTGGCCGACAGGCTTCAGCGTCGCCAGCGATTCCAGACCGGCCGGCGCATCGTCCTCGGCCAGGTCGGCGGAGCAGGCGTTTTGGCCGGGGGCCATGGTAGCGGTAGCGGCGGGAGCTGGGCCTCCAAAAGTCTGCGGTCCGAAGCGGGCGACCGGAACCGCAGCGTTCCCTTCGACGGCAAATCCGTCGCCCTCGAACTGCAATCGTGCGTTGAAAGGGGGGACTTCGGGCGGGCGTAAAGCAAAGGCTGCGTCGGCTTCGGTCACGTGCAGTTCGCCGCCGGGAAAATCGCGCGCGCCCGAGGTAAGCGACGGCGATGCCGTCGGCTGCGCATGGATCTCGGTCATGAAAGCCGGGACCGGACGCGTTTTCATCAGCACGGCGCGCACCGAATCGCGAACGAAATCGTGCAGCAGAGACGATTGACGGAAGCGCACCTCGGTCTTCGAGGGATGAACATTGACATCGACCTCCGTGAACGGCATCTCAAGGAACAACAGCACCACCGGATAAACGCTCGGCGGAATGATGTTGCGGTAGGCCTCGGTCAGCGCGTGCTGTACCACGCGGTCGCGGATCAGGCGGCCATTCACGAAGATGAAAATCGAGTTGCGATTGAGCTTCTGGATCTCGGGGCGGGAGACAAAGCCATGCAGCTTGACCTCGCCCTTCACTGGCTCAGCCAGGTCTTCGTCTTCGTTCCGGCGCCACGGCGGGGGCTGCGGCAGCCCGACGCGCGCCAGCGGCAGCAATGCGCTCAGCGGAATCAACTGGTCGAGCGTCTCTTTGCCGAAGACCTGGTAGATGCGCTGCGAATGGTCGGCCACCGGCGGCGCAATCAGCATTGCATTGGTCGCTGAATGAAGCTCCCAGTGCATCTCAGGGTGGGCCAGCGCGTAGTGCGTTACCAGCGATGCGATGTGCGACAGCTCCGTGGATTCGGCCTTGAGGAACTTTCGCCGTGCCGGAATGTTGAAGAACAGGTCGCGTACCGTGATGGCGGTTCCCAGGGGCAACCCAGCCTCTTCGACGGTAAGGAGTTTGCCGCCCGCGATCTCGATCACCGTTCCAGCGGCGTCTTCGACGGAGTGCGTCTCCAGTCTCAGACGGCTGACGGACGCGATCGAAGGCAGCGCCTCACCACGGAAGCCCAGGGTCGCAATGCTCAACAGATCATCGGTGTTGCGAATCTTGGAAGTGGCGTGCCGCTCGAAGGCGAGCATGGCGTCGTCACGCACCATGCCGCAGCCGTCGTCGGTCACTTGAATGAGCTTCTTGCCGCCGGCTTCGACGGTCACGCGGACGCGGCGGGCGCAGGCATCGAGCGCGTTTTCCAGCAACTCCTTAACCACCGAGGCAGGACGCTCCACCACCTCGCCGGCGGCGATTTTGTTGGCTACGTTTTCGGAGAGAACGTGGATGCGGCCCATGTCAGTTGCCAGTAGTCAGTTGCCAGTAGTCAGTACTGCAATTTACCAAAGCTACTATCGCTATCGCCTCGATTGATCTTCGAATGACTGACGGCTAGCTACTGAAACCTGCTTCACTGCCTTGGCGCGTAGTATCCCTTGCGGGCGCGCACCTTGTATTTCTTATTATCGGCAAGGATCTCGATCTTGCGATATTTGCCGTTGGGCACGAAATCGGCCGGCTTGTAAGAAACATCGTACTGGCTGCGCAACTCGTCGGAAATCTCGGAGAACGCGTTGGACACATCCTGAATTTTGAAGGGGAAGAACGCCTTGCCGCCGGTCTCCTCGGCGAAGTGCTCGAGGATCTTGTCGCCGCGCAGCTTCAGGCCGCTGACATTCGTGGAAATTGTGTAGATGATGACTTCGGCGCGCTGGGCCATTTCCACCGCTTCTTCGCGCGAGACGCGGCTCTGGTTGTCTTCGCCGTCGCTGAGCAGGATGATGGCGCGCCGGGTAGCACTGGTACTTTTGTCCTGCAGGAGTTTGTCGCGGCAGGCGAAATAGATGGCGTCGTACATGGCAGTGCCGCCGCCGGGCCGCAGCATGCGCACCCCGTGCGACAGCGCTTCGGTGTCGTCGGTCATGTCCTGCGTGACTTCGGGCGTGGTGTCAAAACCGATGACAAAGGCCTTATCGGAGGTCCGCCGAATGATCTGGTTCAGGAACTCGATGGCCGCTTCCTGCTCGAACTTAAAGCGGTCGCGCACCGAGTTACTGGCATCAATCAGCAGCCCGACCCGCAGCGGCAGGTTGGTCTCCCGGCTGAAGGAACGAACACTCTCGGCCGGCTTGTTGTCGTCGAAGACGCGGACATCGTTCTGCGTAAGGTCCTTGACGTAGTGGCCACGTTTATCGGTGACGGTGAACACCACGTTTACTTCATCAACGCGCTTGCGGATGACAGTGAGCGTATCGTCCGAGTCTTCTCCCGATTTAGGTGCGCCAGAAGCGGCGGCCTCTGGGACCGATACCGCATTGGACCTCGGCGGCTCGCTAGCGGGCGCTGGCTTGGGCGCAATGCTGGACTGAGCCGAAGAACTGGCAGGATTGCCGGCTTGGGGAGAAGGGTCGGCACCGGTTGCCGGGGACGTGGTTGCGGGAGCGCTGGACTGCCCACCCTGGGCTGCCGATGGTGGAGCGGTTGGCTGCGGAGGGAACTTCGTAGCCGAGGGCGCTGTCGGAAGTGGCTCCGTCGGCGGGCTCTGTGCGGCGAGCCCCCACGGCAGCGCCGTCAACAAGAAAAAGATCAAACAGTACTTCATTGAAACTCATTATAGCTGCTGATTGTTAACGCCACAGAGACACGATCATTCCCGATCGCATACAAGACGCGGTTCTCGCACGCCTCTTGGTTCGAGTCGAGGGGAAACTCTTTTCAGCTCGCCCCTTCCCTACCAATTCGCAGCAGAAAGGACTCCAACTCGGGCGGCAGTGGCGCATCGAAAGTGAGCGGCTCGCCAGTTCGCGGATGTGCGAACTTGATGGCCGCCGCGTGCAGAAAGTTTCGGTTGAGGCTCAAGGCGCTGCGTTCCTTCTCCTTGGTAGGCCCTTTGGATCTCTGGGCCCCCGAGCCCCTCTTTGCCGACCCTTTGGTTTGCGTGGGGATCGCTCGCAATTCTTTCGGCGCTCCATACAGTGAATCCCCCACCACGGGATGCCCAATTGACGCCATGTGCACGCGTATCTGGTGAGTGCGGCCAGTCTCGATCCGCAGGTCCAACAGCGCGAATTTGCCGAACGGCGAAGATATCCGCTCTCGAACCTCATAATGTGTCACTGCTGCGCGCCCGCCGGAGCGGCGCGTGGTCATACGGGTGCGGCGAACGGCGTCGCGACTGATTTCGGTATCGATCGTGCCTCTGTCCTTCGCCGGCCATCCATGCACCAACGCCACGTAGCGTTTCTTCACCTGCCGGCTGGCAAACTGCCTGGCGAGCTTGCGATGCGCAAGATCGTTCTTAGCGACCGACAATCAAACCGCTGGTCTCCTTGTCGAGACGGTGCACGATGCCGGGCCGCGATTCCCCTCCCATTTCTGACAACGTGCCGAAGCGATGGAGCAACGCATTGACCAGCGTGCCACGGTTGCGCTTATCGTCGGTCGCACCGGCGCCGGCATGCACCATCATCCCGGCAGGCTTGTTAACAACGGCAAGGTCTTCGTCTTCGTAAACGATGTCGAGAGGAATGTCTTCCGCGATGGCCCGTAGCGGTGGAGGTTGGGGATCGCCGAGGATCGTGACCTGCTCGCCGCCCTTGAGTCGCAGGGAAGGTCTGGCAGTTGACTGATTGACAAGCGCCTTCCCTTCCGCCAGCAACTGCTGGACACGAGCGCGGCTGGTGTCTGGGAGTTGCGCTGTCAGGAAACGGTCGAGACGCTGGCCAGCGGCATCGGGTGAAACGCAGACCGTCATGGGGAACCGCACGTCGGGCATGAATGCAGTAGTTTCAGAAACTAAAGAGCACCGTGCCGGACCCAAAAAGCGTTGTACTTCGCCGCTCGGAACACACTGTGAAAATCAAGCGTGAAGAACAACGCACGTTGTGAGTCGGGTATATGATGTTGGAGCCCGTTTGACATTGTATGACGAATAGCATGAGAAACTTCGCCTTGCTTGCTCTGATTTGTATCGCGTTCCGTTCGAGCAGCCTGTCTGCCGCCAGTCCTGGAACGCCGACGGCCCCCCAGACAAGTGCAAGCGCTGATAACTCAAAACACGGGCCGGTGTGGATCATGACGGAATACGCCTGCAAGAAGGGGACTCACCACAAGTCTGAAAGGGAAGGACTTGTCTCAGTAGTTATGCAGCGCGGCGCGGATAGCCAGCCGACACGAGTTCTTGGCGTAAAAGGCAGTAAGGCAGGCGAAGTGGCGTTCGTACATGTCCTGGACTCGGATTGCTCCGGCGAGCCGCCGAGTGCGGCGCAAGGCGAAGCGAGTTTGGCTCTTGAGCATAAAGTCTCGGGACAGGAATATTTCTACGCAATCTCCGGTCAGGGCGAGTGCTTGAGAGCATTCCGGATCGGGTCGCTCGGACAACTCGTCCCGGTTGACATGAGTACCAAGCTCCAGGATTGTCAGAATGAGGTACGAATTTGGTCGCGCGCGAAATAGAAGACACAGGCGAACAGCGCTGCCAGGAGCAAGCCTTAACGGTGCCGACTTTCTACGAAGTCCTCGTAAGCGGCGGCTAGCTGCTTCTTGCTTTGCCGCGCGGAAGCCAGCTTCGCCGACTGCAGCAGGGGCACGCGGCGCATCCACAGCAGTCCTCCGCCGATCACCAGCAAGATTGCGATCGCTTGCGTTCCCGACATGAAGCCGAGGAACTCGCCACGCCCTGGATCGCCCCGGAAGAACTCTATGAAGTAGCGGGCAACGCCGTAGACGATCATGTAGGTGCCGATGATTTCGCCTTCAAACTTCTTGCGGCGAATGAGCCACACCAGAAACAGACAATTGGCGAGCTCGACCACCATTTCGTAAAGCTGGGTCGGGTGCAACGGCACATTGAGCGGAGTTCCAACCACCTCGCTCGCTAGCGGATTGTGGAAGGTTACGGCCCAAGGAACGTGGGTCTCGCGGCCATAGCAGCAACCGGCAGCAAAACAACCTACACGGCCAAACGCGTGTCCGAGGGCCAGACCGGGGGCAAACACGTCGCACGTCCGCAGCACCGGCATATTGTTGCGCCGCATATACCAGACGCACATCACCAGCGCCAGCAAGAACCCCCCAGACCACACGCCGCCTGCCTGGAAGGTTGACATGCTGAAGATTTCACCCGGGTGCTCACGGTAATACCCGAACTCAACCAGGACCATCAGAACCTTGGCGCCGAGAATGCCGGAGAGGATTGCGATGATGCCGAGGTTCCAGAGTTTGTCAGGATCGAGACCCTGCTCACGGCCAATCTTTACGATGAGCAGGAGACCGAAAATCAGGCCCAAGGCGGCCATCAGGCCGTAGGTCGGCAGGCCGAAATTGCCAAAGTGGAGGAAACGGGGAAACACGCGTCTATTTTAGATGCAGAGAAGGGTTCTGCGCTGCAAACTGCAGTTAGCATTAGCTAGCATTTAGCAATTCGCATTGAGCAGAAATCCGCGACTTATGTCCGCGCTGTACCTGCAGATAGCCCTGCAGATTCTTACAAACTGCCAAGTGCTAAGTGCTAAAGAAGCCGACCCGCGGGGCCGTGAACGGTGGGCCGTCAATGAACCCGTCCTATACGGTGGGAACCCGCCGCGGCTCTTTAGGCATTTCCGCATGACGGAACATCGCACACCGAACCGAATGCGAGTCGGGTCCCCTGTTCATTGAGCATTGGTTCAAAAAACGGTTGCCACCAACACCAACTTTGCAGGTCGGCTTTCTGCCCAGATGCTATGCAAAAGCTGCGGCGATGACAAGGGCCGGAGACCAAATAGTTGGAAATTTACGTGCGAAGAGGTGAGAGTATTTACACTACCCGAAACGCCTAAAGTTACAGACTCTACAAAGGCTGCTTTCTTCAACGCCACGCGTACCCAATCAGGCAGCGGCGTTCAGCCAGCCCGTCGTGCCTCGGCCAGGACTTCGTCAAGCACTCCCGCCAACTGCTCGGCACGCGCGTTGTAGTCGCTGGCGATGCCGTCGTGTTTACGCTTGAGAACGTGAAGTTCGTCGGCAATGTTCAGCGCGGCCAGCACCGCTACCCGTAAGGAGTCAACCGTGGCCGCTTGCTGCGAGATCAATCGCATCTTACCGTCCACATACGCGGCCAATTGAGCGATGTATTCCGGGTCGGAACCCCGGAGATGATAGGTCTGATCGTAAATCTCGACACGTACGCTGCCGTTGCCGTTGGACTGACTCAAACTAGCCTCCCTTGTCAAAGTGGCCAGTGGTTAGTGGGTGGTGGATAGAAAAAAACCGTAGTTGCGGGCCTTTCTAACCACTCCACTAGCCACTATCCACTGCATTATCACGCCGATTCTTCTGAAGTCAAAGCCTCAATTTGACCGAGCATCTTTTCTACTCGGGTACGTACCTCCTCGCGTTCGCGGCGCAAAGCAACCAGTTCGTGGCGCATGGTGTCAACCTCTTCCTCCCGTTCATTGAGCTGTTCGCGCAGGCGGGCGGCGTCACGTTCAGCGGCGGCTTTGGATTCACGTGCGGACTTCAAAAGCTCAATCGTACGCAGGACTTTTTCTTCCAGGGACTTGAAATCAGCGGTGGAGGGGGCAGAAGTGACTTCAACTGCGTTCGCGGGCATGAAAAATCGACCTCGGAAAATGTTTGGTGTTGCGAGCGCAGTATATCGCAGAAGTTCAATGCCCGATTGTGGAGAACTCACGATTCCGGAATCCGAACCACAAATGACATTAGAGTTGAACAACCCCTGGAGCAGAGTGTGCCCTGCACACCAAAGGCCCCCGCCGCCGGAGGGCTTTTCGGGCTATGTACGCCGAGACTCTAGTGCGGCTCTACGTACACCAGGTTTGGCGCTACTGGATTTCCGTTGGCATCTTTCAGGTTGACGGCGATCTGCTGCACATCGGAACCCGACGCGACATCAATGCGGTGTACGGTGCCGTCGCTCGCTCCGACATAGACCTGGGTCCCGTCTAGTGTTATGCCACCGCCGTTAGCCGTGACCCCGCCCACATAAGGAATTACAGCGGGCGCGGAGAGTTGCAAGTCCCAATACAGCAACTTCGGCAGGTCGCTAATGATCCACGCCCGCGAGCCATCTGGGCTGAAGAAGAGCTGCCGGGCGTTAAAGGCTCCCACCCCCAGGTCGACGGAGATGATCGTGCTCGCGTCCGTAACTGGACAGCCCGGGGTGATCAACGTTCCGGGACTCGATATCACATCAACCGCGGGTGAATCCGCTGCTACCGCCCCGGTGCCATTGGGAATCGAACCGATCAGCGTCGGGCTGGACGCGGAAAGGGTCTGCACTTCAGCCGAGTTACAGGTTGAACGGATGTCAACTCCGCCGGGCGTGCTTCCGGTGACATAGGTCAGGCTGCCCTGTGCGCTCACGCCCAGCGCGTGGGCTGTATAAGGAAGGGCAACCGCAGCGGAAAAAGAAAGCGGCAGTCCCGTGATGAGTTGGTTTGCGCTCACAAACTCGTCGAAGCTGCTGTCGGGGGTGTAGGCGGCAGAGGTGGTGGTTCCTCCGAACGTATAACCGTTCTGGGCACCAACCAAGCTGTAGTAATAGACGACGTTGTTGACGGTGTCGGAGATCAGCATGTAGTCGCTGTTGGGAGATATGGCAATGACGGTTCCAGGGATAGGCTGGGTGGTAACGCCGGTGCTGGCGATGTTCACTACCATCAAGCCGGAGCTCGACCCCAGATAGATGTTGGCTCCTGCCGGGTCGGTCATCATCGAGTTCGGCAAGTAAGGTAAAGTGACGGCCGTGCCCGCCGCGTTAGTCGAACTATTGATCGGAACCAGCATTGTGGAGCTCGTGCTGGCGGCGAATACGGTGGTGGAGGTCGTGCCCGTCACCGTTGCTGTCACTACGTTGGAACTATACTGCGGGTCAACCCCCCGATTGCAGTTCGGATAACTGCATGAAGCAGTGATCGATGCTGTTCCGGGAGCCTGAGCCGTGATGGTTGCAGGGTTGTTGCCAACGGTGCCGGTCGCGACCGTAACGCTAGCCGGGGACGATGACCCCCAGGTTAGTGTGGGGGTGATGTATTTTCCGGTGCTGTCGTAAACGTCCGCGGTCAGCGGCTGCGTGCCCGCTTTGGCCAGCGTGAACGAGGTATTCGAGGAGCCGGCATCGTGCACCTTTATTGCAACCGCCGGACAGGTGACGTAAGGAACGCTGACGCTGTTCACCCCTGAGACGTTGCCGAAGATGGAAGTCGCGCCTGGACTTTCCGCCGTAAAAACGCCAGCGCTATTGAGCGCAGTGATGACATTTGCCGTACCGCTGCAAGTAGCTGTGCCACTGGTCAGGGTTGCGGTTGTTGGCGGGCTGGTTGCGCCGTATCCCGACGCAGTCACGGTCAGCTGAGTTCCGCTCGCAATCGTGTTCGTACCCGTCAGCGTCACCGTGGCTGTAGCGCCAACAACACTCTGACCGGAACCGCCGCCAACCCCAATCAGTGCGGTAACGACAGTTGCCGTCCCACTACAAGAAGCGGTGCCATTGCTGAGCGTCGCCGACGTTGGCGGCGTGGTGGCGCCAAACCCTTCCGCCGTGACCGTCAGATGGGCCCCGCTGGCAATCGTATTCGTGGCTGTCAAGGTTACAGTTGCGGTCGCGCCGGTGACCCCGTTGAAGTTTGAGAGGTTACAGGTTTGGCCTGGCGAACCGTTGATCGTTCCCCCCGAGGTATACGTCGGGCTGTTAGTAGCGGGAGAGAAAGTCGGATCGATCCCGGATGATCCCCCAATGCCGAAGTTCGACAGATTGCAGGTCTGACCTTTTGAGCCGGTAATTGTTCCCCCTGAACTGTAAGTGGGGCTGCTTGTAGCGGCATCGAACGTTGCCTCGATTCCCGCCGAATTGGCGACAACGAACAGGTCGTTTGACCCGAGAGCGATGGGCCCTACAGTGGAGGTGATGTCACACGGCGACGCTTGCGAACACCCTGGCGCGGAAGTACTAAAGGCGGAGGCTGATGCGTTCACAACCTGTCCCATGCTGACGCAGCCACTGGGCGGTTGGACTTCGACGCGATCCACTTTTAGGTGCACATAAACGGTCGCGGTAGCCGTGACGTTACCGGAAGTCGCGGTAATCGTGACCTGTCCCACGCCCGCTTGCCCGATGGTTGCATTGCAGTTGATGGTGCTGGAATCCCATACGCCGCCGCATATGAGGCCGCCGCTGGAGATCGTAGCGATGCTGGAGTTGCTGCTGGTAAAGGTGATGTCGGCTGCTATGATCGCGCCGGCCGAGTTCTTGGCCGCAGCAGAGAGAGTGGCCACACCCCCTTCGTTCAGCGAGATGGTAGTCGGAGAAAGCGTGATGCTGGCGACCACCGGAGTCTTGGTGCTGGTGCCTCCACCACAACCGGCTAGTAACCCAAGAAAAACGGCTGTAGGGAGTGCAGCCAGGACAGAAACCACGGGGAACCGCCGCATGTATCCTCCCCGCCGAACCAGAGGTCCAGCGGATCTATGAACGCAGAATTATTTCTTGCTGAAAGCCCTCAGTGTAGAAGCTGTAAACACTTTCGGCAAGCAGCGGGCCGATAACATGAACGCTATCGCTACACAATAGGGCCCTTGGGCACCATTTGAAAACCCCAACTGCTCCGCTGAGTTGTTCTCGCTGTGGGCGTCTCACGCCCGTGCGCGGAAACCCAGCCATCGGGCTCGACCATGATTGACGAGTCGGGCCAGAGTTGCTATATTTGAAGAGTTCTGCGAGTTATATTTGGCCTGCCTGTAGTGTCTGGCTGTGCTGCAGTAATCTGACGCATTCTGAGAAACGAACGTCCCAGGATGTCCTCGCTGAAACGTGCCTGCGCTTCCGCTGGAGCTTTCCGGTGGGTATGCAGGCCGAGGCAACGAAACGGAGTGCCCTCGTTCTAACCCTCCGCGCTGGCTTCGTGCCACTGTGCGGAACGACCACGGCGCCACCGTCGTACGCCTAACCTGATCGGAAACTGATATTCCCGGCACAGTTTGTGCGTGGGAAGTATGGACGGTGCGTGCGCTGTCCAGCCCCAAGCGGGACGAGCTTTGCGCGACGCTAATGGAGGCGCGCAAATGCTGGCCAAGTGTGGCCAACGGTTTTTGCCAGCCCGGCGCTGGCGTTATGGACGAAGGAGCTGCAAAGAGTGCCTACATTCAATCAATTGGTGCGTAAGGGCCGAACGGCGCCCAATTACAAGACGGCCAGTCCGGCGCTGCAGTCCTGCCCGCAGAAGCGCGGCGTCTGCACCCGCGTCTACACCCAGACACCGAAGAAGCCGAATTCCGCGTTGCGTAAAGTCGCGCGGGTGCGGCTGACCAACGGCATCGAGGTCACGACCTATATTCCCGGTGTCGGCCACAACCTGCAGGAGCACTCGATTGTGCTGATCCGCGGTGGCCGCGTGAAAGACCTGCCGGGTGTTCGTTATCACGTAGTGCGCGGCACGCTGGATTCAGTAGGCGTAGCCAATCGCAAGCAGGGACGTTCCAAGTACGGGGCCAAACGGCCCAAGGCTTAGTCGAGGTTCTATGCCGAGAAAAGGACATATCGCGAAGCGTGAGCCGCTGGCAGACCCGGTCTATCAGTCCACGCTGGTCAACAAGTTTGTTAACTCCATGATGTGGGACGGCAAGAAGAGCACCTCCCAGTCCATCTTCTACTCCGCCATGAAGAAGCTTGAGGAAAAGGGCGGCGACGAGGCGATCAAGCTGTTCAAGAAAGCCGTGGAGAACGCCAAGCCGGTGCTGGAAGTGAAGACCCGCCGCGTAGGCGGCGCCAACTACCAGGTGCCGGTGGAAGTGAACGCCGACCGGCGTACTTCGCTCGCCATCCGCTGGATTTTGACTTACAGCCGCGGGCGTGGCGAAAAAGGCATGATCGACAAGCTGGCGAACGAGCTGCTGGACGCGGCCAACAATCGCGGTGCCGCCATCAAGAAGAAAGAAGATGTGCACCGTATGGCCGAAGCCAACAAAGCCTTCGCCCATTATCGCTGGTAGAAGAGGCTGGTACTGCCTTTAAGGAAACGCATTATTAAATAGTCGATAAGTCGCTCTAGCAAAACCTGTTAGAGCCTAGCAAGAAACGGAAAAGATTGTGCCACGACAGGACCCATTAGATCGCTGCAGAAATATCGGCATCATGGCCCACATCGATGCCGGTAAGACCACCACCACGGAGCGCATCCTGTTCTATACAGGACGCACGCACCGTATTGGCGAGGTCCACGAAGGCACGGCGACGATGGATTGGATGGCGCAGGAGCAAGAGCGCGGCATCACCATTACGTCGGCAGCCACGACGTGTTTCTGGAAAGACGTTCGGATCAACATTATTGATACGCCCGGCCATGTGGACTTCACGGCCGAGGTGGAGCGCTCGCTGCGCGTGCTTGACGGCGCCTGTGCGGTGTTCGACGCGGTTCATGGCGTCGAGCCGCAATCCGAAACCGTGTGGCGTCAGGCTGACAAGTACGGTGTGCCGCGCATTTGCTTCATCAACAAGATGGACAAGATGGGTGCGGACTTTGAGCACGCAATTGACACCATCCGCAAGCGTCTGAATGCCCGGCCAGTGGCCATTCAGCTGCCCATCGGCCAGGAAGACAAGTTCAAGGGCATTATTGATCTCATGACCATGAAGGCGATCATCTGGAATGACGAAAGCATGGGCGCCGAATATGAGATCGAAGAGATCCCGGAAGAGCTGAAAAAGAAAGCCGCTGCTTATCATCAGATTCTGGTCGAGACCGTTGTCGAAAACGACGATCAGGACGAGTTGATGCACAAGTACGTCGAGGGTGAAGCCATCGGCGAGGCCGAGCTGAAGGCGGCGTTGCGCCGCGCCACCTTGAAGATGAAGGTCTTCCCAGTGATCTGCGGAACAGCCTTCAAGAACAAGGGCGTTCAGCCGCTGCTCGACGCCGTGGTGGACTATCTGCCTTCGCCGCTGGATGTTCCTCCGGTCAAGGGCAAAGACCCGAATACTGGGAAAGAGATCGAACGTCCCGCCGAGGACAACGCCCCGTTTGCGGCATTGGCCTTCAAGATCATGTCCGACCCTTTCGTCGGTCAGCTCACGTTCATCCGGGTGTACTCCGGCCATCTGAAGCAAGGCGATAGCGTGTACATCAGCGGACGCTCACGGACGGAGCGCATCGGCCGCCTGCTGAAGATGCACGCCAACAAACGCGAAGACATCACCGAGATTTATGCCGGTGACATCTGCGCCTGCGTTGGCCTGAAGAACATTACTACCGGCGACACGATTTGCGACGAGGACCATCCCATTGTTCTCGAGTCGATCGAGTTCCCTGCCCCGGTAATTGCGGTTGCGGTAGAGCCAAAGACCAAGGGTGACCAGGAAAAGATGGGCATCGCGCTGGGCAAGCTGGCGCAGGAAGATCCGACGTTCAAGGTCAACACCGATCCCGACAGCGGCCAGACCATCATCGCCGGTATGGGCGAGCTGCACCTGGAGATCCTCGTCGACCGCATGATGCGCGAGTTCAACGTGCAGGCCAATGTTGGCAAGCCGCAGGTCGCGTATCGCGAAACCATTCGCAAGCACTCGCAGGCGGAAGGCAAGTACATTCGCCAGACTGGTGGCAGCGGCCAGTACGGACATGTGCGCATTCGGCTCGAGCCGAACGAGGCTGGCAAGGGCTACGAATTCGTCAATGAAGTCGTAGGCGGCGTGATTCCGAAGGAATTTATTAAGCCCGTGGATCAGGGGATCAAGGAAGCCATGGAGGGCGGCGTGCTCGCCGGCTACGAAATGGTGGACGTGAAAGCGACGCTCTACGACGGCAGTTATCACGATGTGGATTCGAACGAAATGGCCTTCAAGATCGCCGGTTCCATGGCGTTCAAGGAAGCCGCGCGCAAGGCCAGTCCGGTACTGCTGGAGCCGGTGATGTCGGTGGAAGTGGTTGTGCCTGAGGAGTACATGGGCGTCATCATCGGTGACCTGAGCAGTCGCCGTGGCCGCATCGAGGGCATCGAGCACCGCGCCGGATCGCAGGTGATCAAGGCCATGGTCCCGCTGGCTGAGATGTTCGGCTATGCGACCAACATGCGCTCGAACACCCAGGGTCGGGCAACGTTTTCCATGCACTTCTCGCGTTACGAAGAAGCGCCACGTGCGGTGGCGGAAGAGATCGTCGCGAAGGTGCAGGGCAGAAGTCCGGCAGGAACGAAATAGTTTTAGCGGCGTCAGAGTGCCGCAGTGAATAACAGATCGGCAGTCTTAACAGAAATACGGAGCTCCAATGGCGAAAGAGAAATTTGACCGCAGCAAGCCGCACGTGAACGTAGGCACGATCGGGCACATCGATCATGGCAAGACCACGTTGACGGCGGCCATCACCAAGGTATTGCGGCAAGCACAACCCCAAGATCCTGTTCCGTTCGTTCGACTCCATCGACAACGCTCCCGAGGAGCGCGAGCGCGGCATCACCATTGCCACGGCGCACGTGGAGTACGAGACCAAAGCGCGGCACTACGCGCACGTGGATTGTCCCGGCCACGCCGACTACATCAAGAACATGATCACCGGCGCGGCGCAGATGGACGGCGCCATCCTGGTGGTGGCGGCCACCGACGGTCCCATGCCGCAGACCAAGGAGCACGTGCTGCTGGCGCGTCAGGTGGGCGTGCCCTACGTGCTGGTATTTCTGAACAAGTGCGATGCGGTGGAAGATCCGGAGCTGATTGACCTGGTGGAGATGGAAGTTCGCGAACTGCTGAGCAAGTACGGCTTCCCGGGCGACGATGTGCCGGTGGTGCGGGGCTCGGCACTGGGGGCGCTGAACGGCGAGGCGCAGTGGGAGGCCAAGGTCGAAGAGCTGATGGACGCGGTGGACAAGAACGTGCCGCTGCCGGCGCGCGACATTGACAAGCCGTTCCTGATGCCGATCGAAGACATCTTCTCGATCCAGGGGCGCGGCACGGTGGTCACGGGCCGCATCGAGCGCGGCAAGGTGAAGGTGGGCGAAGACGTCGAGATCGTGGGCTTCCGCGAGACCCGCAAGACAGTCGTGACCGGCGTCGAGATGTTCAAGAAGCAACTGGACGAAGGCATGGCGGGCGACAATGCCGGCCTGCTGCTGCGCGGCACGGCGAAGGAAGACGTGGAGCGCGGCATGGTGTTGGCCAAGCCGGGCTCGATCACGCCGCACACCAAGTTCAAGGGCGAGGTGTACGTGCTGTCGAAAGATGAAGGCGGGCGGCACACGCCGTTCTTCAAGGGCTATCGGCCGCAGTTCTACTTCCGCACCACGGACGTGACCGGGGTGGCGACGTTGCCGACAGGCACGGAGATGGTGATGCCGGGCGACAACGTGAGCCTGGAGATTGAGCTGATCACGCCGGTGGCGATGGAGAAGGGCTTGCGGTTCGCAATCCGCGAAGGCGGACGCACCGTGGGCGCCGGCACCATCACCGAAATTATTGCGTAACTTTTTGTGGGTGCGGCGCCAGGCGCTGCACCTGTTCCTAAACCGCGGCAGAGACCGCAGGGCGATAAGCCCCAGCAAAGATCTTTGAGAGATAACAAAAGTGATTGGCAAAGAACGAATCCGCATCCGGCTTAAAGCTTACGACTATCGCGTTCTCGACCAGTCCACCGGCGAAATTGTGGACACCGCGAAACGCACTGGCGCACAGATTGCGGGACCGATTCCGCTGCCGACGGTGAAGAACAAGTACTGCGTGCTGCGTTCGCCCCACGTGGACAAGAAGTCACGCGAACAGTTCGAGATTCGTACTCATAAGCGCCTGCTCGACATTCTCGAGCCGACGCAGCAGACCGTGGACGCGCTGATGAAGCTGGAGCTTCCGGCCGGTGTGGACGTGGAAATTAAGGCGTTTGGAAAAGAACATAAGTAGGCGACAGTGGTTTGAAAGGGCACGGCTTCAGCCGTGCCGCAAGAAGGCTCAGGAGAGATTGGGGCTTTAGCCCCGGACCGGCGCGAGCCGGCAAAGAACAAAGCTTCCGCGGCGTAAGCCCCCGGCGCAAGAAACTCCGGAACAGGAAGCGGAGTTAAGGACACGACAATGGCAGTCAACGGAATTCTCGGCAAGAAAGTTGGAATGACGCAGCTCTTCGATGACAAGGGTGACGTTCACCCGGTCACAGTGCTGCAGGCTGGCCCCTGCTTCGTGACCCAGCGCAAGACGGTCACCAAGGACGGCTACGACGCCGCGCAAATCGGGCTGGTTGAGTTCATCAAGGAATCGCGGCTCACCAAAGCGATGAAGGGACATTTCTCCAAGAACAGCCTGCCTCCGATGCGCTTCCTGCGCGAAGTGCCGATAGTGGTGGACGGCGAGGGCCAGGACGGCGCCAAAGTTGGCGACAAAGTGCTGGTGGAGATGTTCGAAGGCGAGAAGTTCGTGGATGTAGTTGCGACCAGCAAGGGCCGGGGATTCGCGGGCGTAGTGAAGCGTCACAAGTTTGCCGGCGGTGCTGCCTCGCACGGCTCCATGTTCCAGATCACCGGTTCGATCGGCTCCTCGGCCTTCCCTTCCCGCGTGTTCAAGGGCATGCGGATGTCGGGGCACATGGGCGTTGCCCGCGTCACCGCTCGCAACCTGAGAGTGTTGGGCGTTGATAAGGACGAGAACCTGTTGGTCGTCGAAGGTGCGGTGCCGGGACCGAAAGACGGGTACGTTGTGATTACCAAAGCGAAGAAGCCGCCCAGAGAGCGTCGTGGATTCAGCGGCGCGGGCACGGTTGATCCGTTGAAGGCTTCCAAGCGCCAGATGGCGAAGAAGAGCAAGTAGTGGCGCATTTGCGGGCGTCTGCGCCCGCTGCTGCTATCCCGGGCGCAGCGAGAGATCTGCTGTTGGGTACCAGAAATTGAGCGGGGGCAGATGCTCCCCGATTACGGAAGAACTTATGGCGAAGATTGATGTAGTAAATCTGGGCGGCGAGAAAGTGGGCTCCTTCGAGCTGGCCGATGAAGTGTTCGGTGCAGTCAACGAGGACCTGCTCTGGGAAGCGGTGAAGCACTACCGCGCCGGGCAGCGCGCTGGAACGCACGCCACCAAGAACCGCAAGCTGGTGAGTGGCGCGGGCAAAAAGCTCTGGAAGCAGAAGGGCACCGGACGCGCACGTGTGGGCTCGATTCGCTCTCCTCTGTGGCGGCATGGCGGCACGGTCCATGGACCCCAGCCCCGCTCGTACGACTACGCGTTCCCGCGCAAGAAGCTGCTGGGCGCGTCTGCGCTCGGCCCTGGCGGCCAAACTTACCGATGGCAAGCTGGTCGTGGTGGAGAGCTTCGAACTGAAAGAAGCCAAGACCAAGGACTTCCGCAAGACGCTCGATAAGCTGAACGCCAAGAGCACGACGCTTCTGGTGGAGAACTCGGCGGGCGAGAACAAGAACCTTCACCTGAGTTCCCGCAACCTCGCAGGTGTGGAGCTTGTGGCAGGCAATCAGGTCCATCCCTATCACCTGCTGCGCTACGAGAGTGCGATCTTCTCGCGTCCAGCGCTGGAAAAGCTGCAGGATTCGCTGAAGGCCACGGCGCCCAGGCGCAAGCACGCGGAGGTGGCGTAATGAAGTCGGCGTATCAGATCATTCGCCGCCCGGTAATCACCGAAAAGGGGCTGGGCGTAAAGGAAACCGAAGCGACGCTGGTCTTCGAAGTCGCGGTCAAGGCCAGCAAAACCGAGATCAAGCAGGCGGTGCAGAGCATTTTCAAGGTGAAAGTGGACTCGGTGCGCACCGCCAACTTTGAAGGCAAAGAGCGCCGTCGCGGCAAGTTTGTGGGATATCGCCCCGACTGGAAGAAGGCGTATGTGCGGTTGAAGGCGGGCGAGAAGATGCCCGAATACGCGGAGAATTTGTAACCGCACCAGCGGTAAGTGGCGGCGAGGATCGCTGCCGCGCGATGAGAAACGAGTAGAGACATGGCAATCAAAACCTACAGACCGGTAACCCCGACGCGACGGTTCACCACGACCACGGTCAACGATGACCTCACGACGAACCGGCCGTACAAACCGCTGACGGAACCGAAGCAGCGCTCCGGCGGACGCCGCAATTCCGGCGACCTCACCATCTGGCACCGCGGTGGCGGCCACAAGCGCAAGCTGCGCATCATCGACTTCAAGCGCGACAAGTCGGGAATTCCCGCCGTCGTCGCCTCCATCGAGTACGATCCCAACCGCTCGGCGCGCATCGCCCTGCTGAACTACGCTGACGGCGAAAAGCGTTACATCGTGTACCCGGTTGGACTGAAAGTGGGCGCGAAGGTAGTCAGTGGTCCCGAGGCCGACATTCTGGTGGGCAATGCCCTGCCCTTGCGCAACATTCCTCCCGGCACCACGGTCCACAACATTGAGTTGAAGCCCGGCAAGGGCGCGCAGATGGCGCGCTCGGCTGGAGCGCAGGCGCAGTTGGTCGCGAAAGAAGGCGACTACGCGCTGCTCAAGCTGCCCTCCGGTGAAACCCGCCGCGTGCTGGTCGATTGCATGGCGACGGTCGGACAGGTCGGCAACCTGGACCACGAAAACATTTCCATCGGCAAGGCCGGCCGCACGCGCTGGCTGGGACGCCGTCCGGTGAACCGCGGCGTAGCCATGAACCCGGTCGATCACCCGCACGGCGGTGGTGAAGGCAAGACCAGCGGCGGGCGTCATCCGGTGACTCCGTGGGGCCAGCCGACGCGCGGCTACAAGACTCGCAACAACAAGCGGACCGATAAGTTCATCGTGACCCGCAGACAGAAGTAGGACTGAGACGATATGGCACGTTCAACCAAAAAGGGTCCGTTCATCGATTCGCACCTGCAGGCCAAGATCGACGGCATGAACCAGCGCAACGAAAAGAAAGTGTTGCGCACCTGGTCGCGCCGCTCGACCGTGATCCCCGAGATGGTGGGACACACGCTGGCGGTGCACAACGGCAAGAAGTTCATTCCGGTCTACGTCACCGAGAACATGGTGGGCCACAAGCTGGGCGAGTTCAGCATGACCCGAAGCTTCAAGGGCCACTCGGTACGGGCGGCAACAGAAACAGCGGCCAAGCCAGCGCCGCCGGCGCGGTAAGGAGACGACATGGAATTCACAGCCAAACTGAATTACGTGCGAGTCTCGCCCCAGAAGGCGCGCCTGGTGCTGGACCTTATCAAGGGCCGGCGGGTGGAAGAGGCGCTGGACACGCTGTTATTTGCCAAGAAGGGCATCGCCCCGCAGCTGTACAAGCTTTTGCGGTCGGCGGTGGAAAACGCCAACTACGTCAGCGCCGAGAAGGGCCTGGACGTTGATGTGGACCGGTTGTACGTCAAGCGCGCCGTCGCCAACGACGGTCCGCGCATGAAGCGAATCCGTCCCGCACCAATGGGCCGCGCCTACCGTTATCAGCGTCGCATCTCGCATCTGGAGATCGCGCTGGAGGAGAAGGTATCCGGCAACGGCAAGGCTGATCTGGTTGAGACAGTTGGGGGAGCCGCACCGGCGAAGAAAGCTGCGAAGAAAGTGGCGAAGAAGCCGGTGAAGAAAGCTGCAAAGAAGGGACCCGCGAAAAAGAAGGGGCCAGCCAAGCAGCCGGCCAAGAAAAAATAGGTTTGCATTCCGCCGCGAATGCGGTGGACGAAAGCGGCGCATCGCCGCGGAGAAGAAACAAGACTATGGGACAAAAAGTTCATCCCTACGGATTCCGCCTCGGCATCACCAAGCCGTGGAGGTCGCGCTGGTTTGTGGAGCGCGACTACGACAAACTGCTGCTGGAAGACGTCAAGCTGAAGGCCGAGCTGAAAGACAAGCTCAAGTCGGCGGGCGTCAGCTCGATCGAGATCGAGCGTCCCGGCAACAAGCTGCGCATCATCATCCGCACCGCGCGTCCGGGCATCATCATCGGTCGCAAAGGCACGGAGATTGACAAGCTGAAACAGGACATCCAGAAGCGCACCAATCGCGATGTCTATGTGGACATCCAGGAGGTGCACAAGCCGGAGCTCGACGCGCAACTGGTGGCCGAGAATATTGCGCTGCAGTTGGAAAAGCGCGTGGGCTTCCGTCGCGCCATGCGCAAGGCCGTGGATTCGGCGCTGCGCTTCGGTTGCAAGGGGATCAAAGTGCGTGTCAGCGGGCGCCTGAACGGCAACGAAATCGCGCGCTCCGAATGGTATCTGCAGGGACGCCTCCCGCTGCACACTTTGCGCGCCGATATTGATTACGGCTTCGCCGAGGCACATACCACCTACGGCATCATCGGCGTGAAGTGCTGGGTGTACAAGGGCGAGATCTTCAAGGAAAAGCGCCGCGAGCCGCAGGCTGTGCAGTCGGGCGTGTTTTAGAAAACAGTGGTCAGTGGATAGTGGCTGGTGGATAGAAAGAGGCAACTAGCAGCTGGCAACTTGCAGGAAATGAACTGGAGATGAGCTGGCGGTAAATGGTCAACGGTAACGCTGGAACCAGGTTTTCTAGCCACTGACCACTAGCCACTAGCAACTAGAACTTATGTTGATGCCAAAGAAAGTGAAGTACCGGAAGCAGCAGCGCGGGCGCATGTGTGGCAAGGCCTGGCGCGGCGGCGAGTTGTCGTTCGGCGATTTTGGCCTGAAGGTCATGGAGCCGGGCTGGATCACCGATCGTCAAATCGAAGCCAGCCGCGTCGCCATGACGCGTTTCATCAAGCGTGGCGGCAAGATCTGGATCAGGTTGTTCCCGGACAAGCCTGTCACCAAGAAGCCGGCTGAAACTCGTATGGGCAAAGGCAAGGGCGCACCGGACCACTGGGTCGCGGTTGTGCGGCCGGGCAAGATCCTCTTCGAGATGGAAGGGGTATCGGCGACCGATGCCGCCGAAGCCATGCGTTTGGCTTCGCACAAGCTGCCGTTGCGCACCAAGTTCGTGCAGCGCCACGGCGCGCAATAAAGGGCCTTCAAGGATTCGAACCATGAATGTAGAGAAGATTCGCAATTTGACCGATGCCGAACTGCTTCATCAGCAGCGCGAGCTCTCCGACCAGCTCTTCAAGATGAAGTTCCAATTGAAGATGGGACAGACCGAGAGCCTGAAGAAGATTCGCGAGCTGAAGAAAGACATTGCGCGCATTAAGACCGTGGCCCGCCAGAAAGAACTGGCCGGCGGTAACGGAGCGTCCGCGCCCAAGGCACCAACGGCAGCGGCGGCGACGAGCGCGCCCGTAAAAACCAAGAAGGCGGCCACCAAGAAGGCTGCGACGGAGAAAAAGTAAGTCCATGGCCGAAACAACCGCAAACCGCAAAGCAGCCGGCCGCCGCAAGACTCTGATTGGCGAAGTGGTCTCCACCAAGATGGCCAAGACGATTGTGGTCGAGGTCCGGCGGCAGAAGGCGCACCCGTTCTACAAGCGCGTGGTCGCCCGCAGCAAGAGGTTCTATGCGCACGATGAGGAGGGCACCGCGCATCTCGGCGATTTCGTGAAGATTGAGGAGACGCGTCCCCTCTCCAAATTGAAGCGCTGGAAGTTGAAGGAAATTGTGCGGCGCGCGGCCCAGGTAGCCCCGATCGAGGCGCCTGCTAACGCAGCGGTGTAGTTGGCGCAGCAAGGAGATACGAATATGGCAGTGATGATGAGGACCATGCTCGACGTCGCCGACAATTCCGGCGCGCGCAAGTTGCAGATGATTCTGCCGCTGGGCGGTTCCACCGGTCTTGTCGCCGGATTGGGCGACATCGTGACCGCGGCGGTCAAGGAAGCGTCCCCGGACGGCACCGCCAAGAAGGGCACGGTGGTGAAGGCTGTGATCGTGCGCACGCGCAAGGAGCATCGCCGCCGTGATGGCACCTACATCCGCTTCGATCAGAATGCGGCGGTGCTGATCAACGATGTGCACGAGCCGGTGGGGACGCGCGTGTTCGGTCCCGTAGCCCGCGAACTGCGTGAGAAGAAGTTCTTGAAGATTGTTTCCCTGGCGCCCGAAGTTCTTTAGTCGAGGCAGCCGCGAGGTCCAGAGAGAAGACAGATGCAGAAGAGTGTAGATATTCGCCGCAACGATCAGGTGCGGGTCATTACCGGGCGCGACAAGGGCAAACAAGGGCGCGTGCTGCGCGTCATGCCCGACGAGAGCAAGGTGCTGGTGGAGCACGTGATGATGGTGAAGAAAAACGTGCGTCCCAATCCGCAGCGCAACATCAAGGGCGGCATCGCCGAACAGGAGAGCCCGATTTCCATCAGCAATGTCATGCTGATGTGCGTCTCCTGTAACCGGCCAGTTCGCCTGGGCCACGAGAAGCATGGCGATCGCCAGGTGCGCGTGTGCCGGCGATGCGGAGCGACGCTGGAGAAATAGCGGTTGGCCGTTGGCACTTAGCATTTTGCCAACGGCGCTGTACGAGATACGAACCAAGGCCACCGACATTTGGTCGAGATTTAGCTAAGCGCTAATTGCCAAGTGCTAAGTGCCTAATTGAGTTCCTCACGAACCGGTGCAAAATCCGAAACCGTGGGAAAGGTAGAAAGAAAGAATGGCAGACGAAAAGAAGCAGAAAGGGCAACAGCAGGCCGCTCAGGGCAAGCCGCAAGGCAAGAAGGGCAAGCCCGAGCAAGTGGAAGCGGCTGCCGAACAGCCGGGTAGCAAGCCAGCGCGCCCGAAGGCGACGAATCGCGCGACAGCACGCCTGCGTGATCGTTACGTCAAGGAAGTGCGCCCGGCGCTGATGAAAGAGTTCAATCTCGAGAACCCGATGGCGGCTCCGAAATTGGAGAAGATCGTGGTCAACATGGGCGTGGGCGATGCGACTCAAAACGCGAAGCTGATCGATCCGGCGGCGACCGAAGTCGGCCAGATCACCGGACAGAAACCGGTGGTGACCAAGGCGCGGAAGTCCATCGCGGCTTTCAAGGTGCGCGAAGGAATGCCCATCGGCGTGATGGTGACCCTGCGGGGCGATCGCATGTACGAGTTTTTCGACCGTCTGGTAAATGTGGCCCTGCCGCGTGTTCGTGACTTCCGCGGCGTGCCGACGAAGTCGTTCGATGGACGCGGCAATTTCACGCTGGGCGTGCGCGACCAGTTGATTTTTCCGGAGATCGATTACGCCAAGGTCGAGAAGCTGAAGGGTATGAACATCACGATTGTGACCTCGGCCGGCAATGACGACCAGGCCCGTGCCCTGCTAAAGCATATGGGCATGCCATTCAGGCAGTAGCCGGTTGCCAGTAGTCAGTTGTCAGTGACTAGTTTCGAGTTTTGAATGGAAGGCTCCTAGTCTAGCGCTAGTTACTAGTTGCTATTTAAAAAGGAAACAATGGCAAGAACATCACATATAGCCAAGGCGAACAAGAAGCCCAAGTTCTCGGTCCGGCAGCACAACCGCTGCAAAATCTGCGGACGTCCGCGCGCGTACCTGCGCAAGTTCGGCATCTGCCGCTTGTGCTTCCGCGGGCTGGCGCTGCGGGGCGAGATTCCTGGGGTTGCGAAGTCGAGCTGGTAGCCGATTGCTGCTCACCGGCTGAGTAGAAGTTAGTCCGTCGCCGCAGGTTCTTTCAGCAACGCTGGACTAAGCGTTAGACGCGAACGGTTCGCGGAAAGCTAACGGGCGACGATTTGAGGAGATGCAAAGCACATGAGTTTGACCGATCCGGTCTCGGATTTCTTAACGCGAGTTCGTAACGCCATTAAGGCGCGCCAACAGAAGGTGGACGTACCCCACTCGAAGCTCAAGGTCGAGATGGCCCGCATTCTGAAGGAAGAGGGCTACATCGCGAACTTCAAGGCAACTGAAGAAGAGGGCCGTAAGGTCCTGCGCGTGTACTTGAAGTACAGTCCCGACAATTCCTCGCCCATCTCAGACCTGAAGCGGGTCTCGCGGCCCGGTTGCCGCGTGTACGTCGGGCATACTGACATTCCCCGCGTGCTGGGCGGGTTGGGGATCAACATTTTGACCACGCCCAAGGGCGTGATGACCGGTCGGCAGGCGCGCAAGGAAGGCGTCGGCGGCGAAGTCCTGTGTGAGATTTACTAGACTGAGTTGTTGGGGACGATAGGGGTCCTTCGACTTCGGCGGCTGCAAGCAGCCGCCTGCGCTCAGGATGACAAACAGATCTTGGTGTGAGTGAGAACGAATTATGTCGAGAATTGGGAACAAACCGATCCCGCTGGCCAAAGGCGTGACCTTTGCCGTGGAAGGCAACACCGTCCGGGTCAAAGGCCCGAAGGGCGAAGTCACGACGCACATGCCCGCCGGGGTAAAGCTGGAACAGAATGACGGCCACATCGTGGTGGTACGCGAAGATGATTCCAAGGCCGCGGTCCACGGACTGGTGCGCGCCCTAGTGAATAACTCGGTGGAAGGCGTCACCAAGGGCTGGACCCGTGAACTGGATATCGTCGGCATCGGCTACCGTGCGGAGCTGAAAGGCAAGGACACGGTGGTATTCACGCTGGGATATTCGCATCCCATCGAGTACCCGCTGCCCAACGGCATCACCGCGGCCGTCGATCCCAAGCAGACGCACCTGACTCTCAGCGGCATTGACCGTCAGAAGGTGGGTTTTGTGGCCGCCGAAATGCGTTCGCTGCGTCCGCCTGATCCGTACAAGAACAAAGGCGTGCGCTATACCGGCGAGCGGCTGAAGAAGAAGGTAGGCAAGACCGGAGCGAAATAGTCGCTACGGGTCAGTTGCCTGGAGTAACGTACTGCCGAAATCGAAGGCTGATGGCGGTCTAACAGCCAACAGCGAAAAGCGAGCAGCAAAGAGCGAATCATGATTACCAAGACTTCGAAAGATCAGACGCGGCAAAAGGTCCATACCCGGATTCGCAAGAAGATCCTGGGCACGGCCGAGCGCCCGCGGCTCAACATTTACCGGTCGGTCAACCACATTTATGCCCAGGTCATTGACGACGCGCAGGGCGTCACGCTGGTGTCGGCCACCTCGGTGGAAAAAGGCAAGGGCATCAAGGGCGACAAGCGCCCGACTGGGGGCAATGTGGGATCGGCCAAAGAAGTCGGCCAGTTGATCGCCGAGCGTGCCAAGCAGAAAGGCATCAACAAAGTGGTCTTTGACCGCGGCGGATATCTTTACCACGGACGCGTCAAGGCACTGGCCGATGCGGCGCGCGCAGCCGGACTGGAATTCTAGGAGATGCAACAGTAATGCCAACAGTTAAGAAAAAGCTTGACGCGGGCCAGTATCAGCTCAAAGACCAGGTGGTCTCCATCAACCGCGTCACCAAGGTCGTCAAGGGCGGCAAGAACCTGTCGTTCGCGGCGCTGGTGGTGGTGGGCGATCCGGCTTCTGCAGTCGTGGGCTACGGCTCCGGCAAAGCCAAGGAAGTTCCCCAGGCCATCCGCAAGGGCATCGAAGCCGCCAAGAAGAACCTGCTGCGCGTGAACCTGACCCAGACGTCGATTCCGCACCTGGTGCTGGGCCGCTACGGCGCCGGCATGGTGTTGTTGAAGCCGGCTCCGGAAGGAACGGGCGTGATTGCCGGCGGCGCGGTCCGCGCCGTAATGACTTCGGCCGGGGTACAGAATGTGCTGACGAAATCCATTGGAACCACCAACCCGCACAACGTGATCAAGGCCACCTTCGACGCGCTCGGTAAACTGCGCGATCGCAAGGACGTGGCGGCACAGCGCGGCAAGGCGGTCGAGGAGCTGTAATCATGGCGCGCACTAGGCAAGAAAACGCAGATCGAGGCAGCCAAGCCGGGCGCCAAGCTCCATCTCAAGTGGGTACGGTCCGCTATTGCGGCCCCGGTCAAGCACAAGCTGGTGGTCAAGGGACTTGGTTTCACCCGCTTGAACCAGGTAATCGAGCGCGAAGACACGCCTTCGATACGCGGGATGGTGGGCAAGGTGCCGCATCTGGTTAAAGTAGTCAGTAGTCAGTAGCCAGTGAGCCAGTGGCCAGTGTGCACTTAGCGACTAGCCATAAGCAATTAGTAAGCACCAATTAGAATACGGTCAGGGATAGTGCCGAACTGACAACCGGCTACTGGCAACTGGCTACTCAACAGGTACAAAGATGAATCTCAGCAATTTACGTGCACCACGAAAAGCAACCGAAAAGCGCAAGCGCGTGGGCCGTGGTATGGGCTCAGGCATGGGCAAGACCTCGACCCGCGGCCACAAAGGCCAGCGATCGCGCAGCGGTTCGCGCATCATGCGCGGCTTTGAAGGCGGCCAGATGCCGCTGCACCGCCGTCTGCCCAAGCGCGGCTTCACCAACATCTTCAAGACCGAATACGAGGTTGTGAACCTGGAGCGTCTGGCCAGCCTGGGCGAAAGCGAAATCACGCCCGAACTGCTTGCGCAAAGTGGGTGTTGTCAGTTCCAAGAAGACGCTGGTGAAAGTGCTCGGCCAGGGCGAGTTGACGGCCGCCATCACCGTGCACGCTCATAAGTTTTCCAAGTCGGCCCAGGAAAAGATCGAGAAGGCCGGAGGCAAAGTGGAAGTTGTCAGCACCAGTAGCAAGTAAACTCTGACTCGCTGCCACTGACAACTGGTTTCTGACTACTGAGGTTTCTGTTCCATGCTTGAGAAATTGGCCAATGTATTCCGCGTTCCCGACCTGCGCAAGCGCATTCTGTTCACGCTTGGCTTGCTGGCGGTTTACCGGCTCGGCGGCCACATCCCGACGCCGGGCATCAACGCCGATTTGCTCTCCCAGTTCTTCGACCAGAACCGCGGCAGCTTCCTCGGTTTCGTTGACCTGTTCAGTGGCGGCCAATTACGCCGCCTGACGATCTTTGCCCTGGGCATCATGCCGTACATCACGGCGTCCATCATCCTGCAGTTGATGACCGTGGTTTACGAGCCGCTGGCCAAGCTGCAGAAGGAAGGCGAACTGGGACGCAAGAAGATCACCCAGTGGACGCGCTATCTCACCTTGCTGCTGAGCGCGGTGCAGTCGCTGGGCATCGCCATCACCCTGCAACGGCAGACAATGAGCGGCGGAATTGCCTTCGTCAACAACCCGGGCATAGGGTTCGTCCTCATGACGATGCTGACCCTGACTACGGGCAGCGTCTTCATCATGTGGCTGGGCGAGCAGATCACTGAGCGCGGTGTCGGCAATGGCATGTCGCTGCTCATCTTTGCCGGCATTGTGGTGGGCCTGCCGCGCGGCGTGGCCGACCTTTGGGACAAAGTAAGGAACCAGGCTTGGGGCGCCTTCACCGTCCCGGCGATGTTACTGCTGGTGGTACTGATGATCGCCGTGGTTGCGTTCATCGTCTTTGTGGAGCGCAGCGAACGTCGCATTCCTGTGCAGTATGCCAAGCGCGTCGTGGGACGCAAGATCATGGGTGGCCAGTCCACCCACCTCCCATTGCGCGTGAATTCCGGCGGCGTCATGCCGGTCATCTTTGCGTCGTCGGTGCTGACCTTGCCGCAGACCGCGGGGGCCCTGTTCAAAGACAATCGTTACTTCGGGCCGATGTTGCGCGCTCTGACCTGGGGCGAGCCGCTCTATACCCTGCTCTACGCGGTAGGCATCATTTTCTTCGCGTACTTCTATGTTTCCATCGTCTTCAACCCCACCGAGGTTGCGGACAACATGCGGAAGTACGGCGGCTTCATCCCCGGCATCCGGCCGGGCGCGCGCACGGCGAACTACATCAACGACATTCTTACGCGCATCACACTGGTGGGAGCGCTCTACCTGATCCTGATCTCCTTCATTCCTGAATGGATGATCACCGGTATTCACCTCAACCACTTGCCCGGCGTAATCGGTTCATTTTTCGAGCGATTGCCGGCGTGGGTGACCAACGGCCTGGGAGTGAGCTTCTACTTCGGAGGCACTTCCCTGCTGATCGTCGTCGGTGTGGCCATGGATACGGTGAATCAGGTCGAGTCGCAATTGGTGATGCGGCACTATGAAGGATTTACCCCGCGCAGCGGACGTATCCGCGGGCGCAGGGCAACGTGGTAAGAAAGAAAGCAACTAGCGACTAGCCACTAGCCACTAGCGACGAGTGGCTGTTGGTTCGCAGGAACCGAAGTGCTGCGGTGAGGCGGAGAGAATCGAACTGGAAGCGAACATGGTTCCGAGACAACGACGTCCGCGATTCCAGCTACAAACCCTAGTTGCTAATTGCTAGTTGCTAGTTGCTGATACGGAGCTACCGGGAGGCTCCGGCCCGCTACGGCGGGCAAGAAAGGGCCGGTGTTCGGGCTGAAGGGTACTGAGCATGGGAGCGCAGACTTCCACGGCAGTGAGCGCTACGGCGAAAGAGCGAGTCGTCGGTCCCATTATCCTGTTGGGACCGCCAGGCGCAGGCAAAGGAACGCAAGCCAAGCTGATCGCGGAGACCTTTGGCATACCGCAGATCTCCACCGGAGACATCTTGCGGGACAACGTAGCGCGCAAGACCGAGCTGGGCGTGAAGGCCAAGGAGATCATGGAACGCGGCGACCTGGTTCCCGACGAGCTGGTTTGCGACATGGTTGCGGACCGTTTGCAGCAGGCTGATTGCGTTCGGGGCTTCATTCTGGATGGCTTTCCGCGGACGCTGCGGCAGGCCGAGTGGTTGGACGGGCAGTTGGAAAAGATGCGGGCAGGCAAGGACGCGCAAGGCCGGCAGGCCTGCGCTCCACCGGTTGTGATAAGGCTGGTAGTGGAGTATAATCAACTACTGCAACGGCTTACCGGACGTCGTTCTTGTCCCACCTGCGGGCTGATTTACAACGTCTATTACCAGCCTCCCAAAGTCCAGGGCATCTGTGATGTTGAGGGCACCACGTTGGTGCAGCGCCGGGACGATACGGAAGAGGTCATCGCGGAACGCCTTAAGGCCTATGAGCAGCTGACGCTGCCCCTGGTGGACTATTACGGCAGCCGCGGACGATTGATCGAGGTGAACGGCGATCAACCGGTGGAAGCGGTGGCCGCACAGACGTTTAGCGCACTCGAGAATGTCAATCGTTTGTAAGTCGCATTCGGAAATCGACAAAATGCGCCGCAGCGGGCGCATCGTGCGGCAGGTCCTCGAGGCGGCAAAGGAACTGGTGGCGCCCGGTGTTTCCACCATGGATCTGGAGCGCGTAGCTGAGCGCAAGATCCGGGACTTGGGTGCCAAGCCCGCGTTTAAAGGCTATTACGATTACCCCTGCGTGCTCTGCACGTCGGTGAATGACGAGATCGTACACGGCATTCCCTCAGAGCGGCGGGTGCTGAAGGCAGGAGACATTGTTTCACTCGATTGCGGTGTGGTGCTGGACGGCTACTACGGTGATTCGGCCATTACTGTCCCAGTGGGCGACCAAATTTCACCGGAGCTCCAAAAGCTCCTCGACGTGACCCGTGAGTCGCTGTTTCGGGGCATCGAGGCGGCCCGTGCCGGAAATACCGTCGGCGATGTCGGGGCTGCCGTGCAGCAGCTCGTGGAAGCCAACGGCTTCAGCGTGGTGCGTGAGTTTGTCGGGCATGGCATCGGCACCCGGTTGCACGAAGACCCGCAGGTTCCGAATTACGGAACTCCCGGGCATGGCCCGAAGTTACGCGACGGCATGGTGCTGGCCATTGAACCGATGGTGAATATGGGCAAGCCGGGCACACGTCTGCTGGACGACAAGTGGACTGCCGTGACCGAAGATGGCAGCTATAGCGCCCACTTCGAACACTGCATTGCAGTGACCAAGAATGGGCCGATGATTTTGACGGAATAGTGGTCGGTTGCCGGCAGTCAGTTGTCGGTGACCTATTTTCTGGCAACTGACAACTGGTCACTACCAACTATTTCAGGGGTTGAATGAGTAAGGAAGACGCGATTGAAGTGATGGCGGTGGTCGTGGAGCCGCTGCCTAATGCGATGTTTCGAGTGGAGTTGGAGAACAAGCACCAAGTGCTGGCCCATATCTCCGGCAAGATGCGAAAGAACTTCATTAAGATACTCCCCGGTGACCGGGTCGCAGTGGAGCTTTCACCCTACGACCTGACGCGGGGCCGCATTGTGTATCGGTATAAATAGCCAAAGGAAATTGCAGTCATCATGAAGGTACGGGCATCGGTCAAGAAGATGTGTGACAAATGCAAGGTGATTCGCCGCCACGGTGTAGTGCGCGTGATCTGCGAAAACGCCAAGCACAAACAACGGCAAGGGTAGCGAAACTGGTTAGTGGATAGTGCTTAGAAAGAAGCCGGCACCAGGGTGAAAACTGACCACTAGCCACTAGACACTGAATTTGGAGCAACTATGGCACGTATTGCAGGCGTGGATCTTCCGCGCAACAAGCACATTGTTATCGCGCTGACTTACATTTTCGGCATCGGAGATTCGCGCGCGAAGCAGATTGTCGGTTCGGCCAACGTGGAACCGGCCAAGAAGGTGAGCGACCTCAATGAAGAGGAGGTCAATCGCATTCGCCAGGTCATCGAAGAGGGCGGCAATGTCGAGGGCGATCTGCGCAAAGACGTCTCGATGCACATTAAGCGGCTGATCGAAATCGGATCGTACCGTGGGTACCGTCATCGCCGCAGCCTGCCGGTCCGTGGCCAGCGCACCCACACCAATGCCCGCACCCGCAAGGGTCCGCGCAAGGGCACGGTAGCGAACAAGAAGAAAGCAGCGGGGAAGACATAAGCCATGGCGAAACCAGCTGGGTCCGCCGCAGCGGACAAAAAAGGCAAGAGCGGCAAGAAGTTCAAGAAGAAGGAACGCAAGCACATTCCCAACGGACTGGTGCATATTCAGGCGTCCTTCAACAACACCATCGTTACCATCACCGATCCCACGGGAAACACGGTGTCGTGGAAGAGTTCGGGATCGTTGGGCTTCCGCGGGTCGCGTAAAGGCACGCCCTTCGCGGCGCAGCAGGCTGCTGCCAACGCCGCCAATCAGGCGCGCGATCATGGCATGCGTGTCGTGGACGTGCGGGTCAGCGGCCCGGGTTCGGGACGTGAGTCGGCAGTGCGTGCGTTGTCCGCTTCCGGGTTGGACGTGCGTTCCATCCGCGATGTGACGCCGGTGCCGCACAACGGTTGCCGTCCGCCCAAGAGACGCAGGGTATAAGAACAGTGGATAGTGGTCAGGGGATAGTGGAATAGAAAAGGCAATTTTGCAAACCGCCTTAACGCTTGGTGCGAAATGGCAGCAAGCAACGTCTAATCACTACACTCTGACAATTGCTTCGAGATCTACTGCCGGTGGATGAGGTTGAATGGATGGGGTTTAACTGACCACTATCCACTGACCACTGATTTTTGATCGGGACGAAAGGCCGCCAAGCGCCCGTAAACCGATCGCTAGCCGGATGCAAAGGCTGCATCCATAAGGAGAACGTAACTTGGCACGCTACAAAGACGCAGTATGCCGCCTTTGCCGCCGTGAGGGCATGAAACTGTTCCTCAAGGGCTCAAAGTGCTTCACCGACAAGTGTCCGATTGAGAAGCGCAATTTCGCTCCCGGCCAGCATGGCAAGGACCGCAAGGCGAAAATCGTAGGATACGGCCTGCAGCTTCGCGAAAAGCAGAAGGCGAAGCGCATGTACTTTACCCAGGAAGGCCAATTCCGCAACTACTTCGAGCGCGCCGCCCGCACCAAGGGCGTCACCGGCGAGATGCTGCTTCAGCAACTGGAGCGTCGTCTCGACAACGTGGTGTATCGCCTGGGGTTCGCGGTTGCACGCCGTCAGGCCCGCCAGCTTGTCCGTCACGGTCACGTGGCGGTCAACGGCCGGAAGGTCAATGTCCCGTCGTTCCAGGTGAACGTTGGAGACGAGATCGCGGTGCGGGAGAAGAGCAACAAGCTCGCGATCCTGGAGATTGCCAAGGACTTTGCCAGCCATCAGCCGCCGCCGGCGTGGCTGCAGGTGGACCGCGACAGCTACAAAGGCAGCGTGCTCTCACTGCCCACGCGCAACGACATCAACCTGCCCATCAATGAGCAGTTGATCGTGGAACTTTACAGTAAGTAATAAACTGCGGCGCCGACTCATTGGCGCCGCGCTTTCCTACAATCTTCGAGCCAGATCAGCCGGGCATCGCCCGTGCAGCATGGCCGAACTGACAGATAGGAGTTATGAATGCTTTGGAAAGGATTTCAGAAACCGAAACGGCTGGCTACCGACGCCGAGACCTTGACCGACAAGTACGGTCACTTCTGGGCGCAGCCGTTTGAACGTGGTTTTGGTACCACCATTGGCAACGCGCTGCGCCGCGTGTTGCTGTCCTCCATTGAGGGCGCCGCTGTCACAGCGGTCAAGATTGAAGGCGTATTGCACGAATTCCAATCCATTCCCGGAGTGGTGGAGGATGCGACCGACATCATTCTCAACCTGAAGCAGATTCCCTTCCGGCTGAATGGCGACGCGCCCAAGGCCATTTACCTGCGCGCCGACAAGCCGGGCGTCGTCACCTCAGGCATGATCGAGGCCGACGCTGACGTGGAAGTGCTCGACAAGGATGTGTACATCGCCACCATCAGTGAAGGCGGCAAGCTTGACATGGAGATGCGGCTGAAGAAGGGCCGCGGCTACGTTTCTGCCGACAAGAACTTCGACGAGGACCTCGGACTCGGGTTCATCCCGATTGATTCCGTACATTCACCGGTGCGCAAGTGCAACTACTCGGTGGAGGCCGCCCGTCTGGGACAGATCACCGATTACGACAAACTCGCCCTGGAAGTCTGGACCAACGGATCGGTCACGCCCGCCGATGCCCTCGGACTCGCCGCGAAGTTGCTGAAGGACCACATGAACATCTTCATCAACTTCGAGGAGGAACTGGAGGCACAGGCGGCCCATGCCGGGGACAAGCCCGAGATTCGCAACGAGAACCTGAATCGCTCGGTCGAGGAGTTGGAGCTTTCGGTTCGTAGCTACAACTGCCTGAAGAACGCCAACATTCAAACCATCGGCGAGCTGGTGCAGAAGTCGGAAGCCGAGATGCTGAAGACCAAGAACTTCGGCCGCAAGTCGCTCAACGAAATCAAGGAGATTTTGTCCCAGATGGGATTGGGCCTGGGCATGAAGATCGACGAGCACGGCAACGCCGTACCCGGCGCCACGACCGGCGCGTCAAGCTTGTCGCTGTCCGGTGGTTACGGCAACGATACGGAGTTCTAGGTACTGAGGTTGTCGGTGGTCAGTTACCAGTTGTCGGTTCTTTCCCTGGGCGCTACCACAGACACGCTAACTTGCCACTGGCAACTGACTACTGGCAACTGACCACTGAAGGATCACGGAAATGCGTCATCGTAGAGCAGGATGGAAACTGGGACGGAACACCGAGCACCGGAGGGCGCTGCTGCGCAACCTGGTGACCTCGCTGATCGTGGAAGAGCGCATCGAAACCACCCTTACCAAGGCCAAGGCCATGCGCCCGCACGTGGAGAAGATGATCACCCTGGGCAAGCGCGGCGACGTGGCGGCGCGGCGCCAGGCCGCGTCTTACCTCATGACGCGCGAAGCCGTAAGCAAGCTGTTTGACACCATCTCGCCGCGCTACGGCGACCGCGAGGGCGGCTACCTACGCATCGTTCACGGCGGGTTCCGCAAGGGTGATGGCGGCGACATTGCCTGGGTCGAGCTGCTCGGCAGCGAGAAGACACTCGACGAGAAACGCCAGAAGCGTGCCGAGCTTCGCGCCAAGCGTGCCGAAGAAACTCGCAAGGCCATGGAATCGGCTGAAGCCGAGAACAAGCAGATGGCCGACGAATCCGTCGAAGAACCCAAGGAAGACAAGAAAGAGTAGACGCACACGACACTCTTGCCCACCGAATCCGGCCAGCACTCCGGACGCTGGATTCGGCTAAAGGGCGGGACCTCTCAAGACTTTAAGCGCGCCCCAATGTGGGTGCGCTTTTTTCTTTGCGGCACATGGCGCATCCATCCCGGATGCGCTTTTTCATTGTCCTGCTTACATCCCGCGGTTCATCCCGTCCAAAGCGGCGGTCAACTCACGGCTGCTCCCTAATTCCTCTTCGTGGAGTAAAGTACCGCCATGCCCAAACGCTTCCTGCTGCTTTTCGTTTGTTGCGTCATCCTCACCGCCGCCATCTCACTGCCGGCACAGAACGCCGCACCGAAGAACACTTCCGCCGCGGTCGACGAACGCATTCGCCGCATCGAGAACGGCATCCCGCCGATCCCGCTCGGCCCCGGCCAGCCGCCGCTGCAGCTCACGTTGCAGCAGTTGATGGACGCGTTCAAAGTCCCCGGTCTCAGTGTCGCCGTGGTCGACAACTTCAAGATTGCCTGGGCCAAGCCCTACGGCGTGACCGAAGCTGGCACCGACCAACCCAGTTACAACCACGCACCATGTTTCAGGCAGCTTCCATCAGCAAGTTTGTGACAGCTGCTGGAGCACTCTACCTGGTGGAGCACGGCAAGCTTTCGCTCGATGAAGACGTTAACCAAGAGCTGACCACGTGGAAGGTTCCGGATAACGAGTTCACAGCAACGCAGAAGGTAACCCTGCGCCGGCTGCTCAGCCACAGTGCCGGGACCACCGTGCACGGATTCCCCGGCTACGCCGTCGGCGAGCCCATCCCCACGCTGGTGCAGATTCTTAACGGCGAGAAGCCAGCCAACACCGCGCCGGTGCGGGTAGACCTGGTACCGGGCACCAAAGAGCGTTACTCCGGCGGCGGCGTCACCATCGAGCAGCTGTTAATCATGGACGTGACCGGAAAGCCGTTTCCGCAGTTCATGCAGCAGGCCGTCCTCGGCCCCATCGGGATGACCAACAGCACCTTCGACCAGCCACTGCCTTCTGCGCTGGCCGCGCACGCCGCCGCGGGCACTCTGGCGGACGGCAAGCCTGTTCCCGGCAAGTGGCACATCTATCCTGAGCTGGCGGCCGCCGGCCTGTGGACGACGCCCACTGACCTGGCCAAATTCGGCATCGAAATCGCGCTCTCCAGGAATGGCGAATCCAACCGCGTTCTCAGCGAGGCCATGACCCGCCAGATGCTGACGCGGCAGAGTGAGGATGTCGGCCTGGGACCCTTTCTCGGCACCGGCGGAAACCCGAACGAATTCGATCACGGCGGCGCCAACGCCGGCTACCGATGCATCATGGTGATGTTCAGCGATACTGGCCAGGGCCTTGTCATCATGACTAACTCCGATCGCGGCATGGACGTGGGAGGTTACCTGATCGAGAGCATCGCCAAAGAGTACGGCTGGAAATACACTCCACCCAAACACTCTGCGAGCGACGTGCTATCGCTGGTGGAGGCGATGCGAGGCACGCAGGCCGCCATGCAGGAGTATCAATACCTGAAGAAAGCCAGCCCGCCGCCCTACGAATTGAACGAGGGCACCCTGAACCAGCTCGGCTACGAATTTCTCGATGCCCGCAAGATCGACGATGCCATCCAGGCCTTCAGGCTCAACGTGGAGGAGTACCCGAAGTCGTCGAACGCGTACGACAGCCTCGGCGAAGCCTACATGAAGGCGGGCAAGAAGGATCTGGCAATCCAGAACTACACCAAGTCCGTCGAGCTGGACCCCAAAAACCAGAACGGCATCGACATGCTGAAGAAGCTGAAGGAGCAGAAGTAGCGAGCAGCGATGCAGCAGGCGCAGCGCGAAATCCCGGCGCACGGTAAGTTCAATCCGAATGCGCGCCACCTGCCGCTGCGATGAAGGCAAGCAGTGGATCAGGTAGATACGGAAATTCGCTTGACCGCCGGGTCGCGGACTTATGAGCCGACCTTGGCCTTGATGATGCTCAGGTCATTGTCAATCTGGGTGAACTTCTGCTGAACGGGTGGGGAGCCCATGATCTCATCGCCGAACGCCGACATGTTCGACATCAGCATTTGTTGCAGATCGGACCAGCTTTTGACCAGCGTCTGCGAGTTCAAATCGTCGAACTTCTGGCTGAACTCGTCGATTTTCTTGCTCAGGTCGTCGATCTTCTGGCTTAGTTCATCGAGCTTCTGTGCGTGCTCGTAAACCACGTCCCGAACGGACTGCAGGTCGTCTTTGGCAGCAAATTCGCTATCGCCCATAGGCATCGCACTCTACAGGGACGACCCGCCCGCGGTCAACAACTTTTCTGACGAACAGGATACCAATCCCTGGCGGGTAGCAGATGTTTGCAGTGGACCTGCCATCCAATTGTCTCAGAACCTGAAGGACGACAGAAGGAATCCCCCGCTCTCTGGCTCACTCATCAGGAGATGAAAGCGCTCGGGCATGAGGAGGCGCCCGATGACGCAGAAGCCATACTCGTGGCGGACGTCCTCCGGAATTTCGAGAAAAGCTGCTTGACACGATCGTCAGAGAGAGAAGCGGTCGCGTCTGGTGACTTGTGCAAGTAACGAAGTGGAGGTCATCTGTTCCGTACCGCCGCTCAAGACCGGTACGCGGATAGGGCATCCACATACGTCACCCCTAAGGCGGGCTAAGGATGGGCGGCCGCTATTATCGACGGCCACCCGGCAGGACGAAACAGTGAGGTGTACAATGGCTGCATTTTCAAAGGTCAAGCGCAGATGAGCAAGAGCCTCCTGTACGTGGTTGCCGTTCTTGTTTTGGTAGTTTGGCTGTGGCATGCAGAATATCATTCGTTTTCCGGCCCAAACCCGGCCGAAGCGTTGGGATTCAACCTTTTTTCAGTCGGTCTGCCGCTATTGCTATTAGTGTCTTTTTCAAGGCGATTGCACCGGAGCCTGAGCGAACGGGAAGCAGCTGCGCCCTACAAGATCACTTTCGCAGTGTTAGCCGGGTCCTTGGCTCTCGCCTTCGTGCCCGACGTGTTCAACCTGGCAGCCTCTCATCGACTAGGGGCGGGTCTGGGTCTTGTGGTGTTCGGCATGGCAGCAACGATTCTGCTCGTACTTGCGTATAAAGCCCAACATCGAGTGAGGCCTATGTCCTCTAACGTCAGTGGGTAGCGCCTGCGCCGCACTCCGAAGCACCCCCCGGGGAGAGTTAGCAACAAGGAAAAAGGACTCAGTAGTGGTTTGATGGGCTACGAGATCAGTCGATACCGTGCAACCCTTGACCTAGATTCTGTTACTCTTCCGGTGTCAACGAACTCAAGCCTTCCACTTCCAAGGATTTTGATTCTTGAGAGTTGCCACATGCCTTCACAGGGCACTGCGGAAGAAAGAACACGGATGAAAAACTTACTGCTGCTTGCGCTTTTGCTTTTGCCAACATTGTCTTTCCCACAAGTAACTGTGACTGAGCTAAAGGACTCCTGCAGTGTCTACGTCAAGGTCGCCAAGACGCCCCTCACTGAGGTTAACGCCCGCGATGCTGCCAGTTCAGGTCTTTGCATGGGCTACTTCAAAGGATTCATGTCGGCAGTTCAGGGAAGCGTGACCGAGCCTGATGCAGAGGGCCACATTAAACAGTTCAACATCAAGGATGGCGCTACCTTCAATCAGGGAATAGGCGCATTCCTAGCGCTCGCCCATGAGCGCCCAGAATCTCTTAAAGAAGATGCAGTAGTAGTTATAAGTACGTCTTTTATCGTAAGCGGCCTAGCAACCCTGGAGACCAAGCCTGTCACTTAGGTAAGAAAGCGGTGACGGGCGGGTGTACCACACCTTCGACGAAGCTCAGGACAGGCCCTTGTCCCCCTCCTTGGCGACAGGGTGAGATGATATTGACCGGAGCGTGCGAAAGGTCACGTAGTGGAGTCATGATGACCAAAGTATTTGTGGACGGTATAGAAATTGATTCGACGCTTTGGATCGACACACATATCGCTCGATTCAAAGATCGGAATGCAGTGTGGGCTGTTCGCCACGAAGCTCTCCTTAAAGAGATCGCGGATTATGAAGGGGTGCTCGAGAACTTTCGCGCTCCAGAAAGGTATCCCGATGCACCCGGAGAGGCTCATACGAAGGCTTATCTTGCTGCGCTGAGGCAAACGGAGAAAGAACTAATGGATGAAATTCTGGAAAATAGATAGCCGGGCGCCCCACCCTTTCGAAAGGGTGGGAAAACGAGAACCGAGAGCCTCGGGCTACCGCCCGGCTGGTGCGGACTTGCAAGCGAACCCCTTCGTGCCGTTGCAGGTAGGCCACGATCTCGAATAAGTTGCTGGCGGTAGGATTTCCCTTCGGTCCAAACATCTGGTGCAGGCTCTTCACGTGCAACCGGGTATCTTTGGCCAGCTTGGGAAACCCCACAGTGGCATTGATGTAGTCGCGCAAAAGCTCTTTCCCTAGAGCCACCTCTCCCGCGAGGAGGCTCTCGACCGAATCGCGGAGCAGCCCCTTGCGAAATGCAGCATCATGTCTCACCCGTGCTTGTACGGTTTCTCGAAAGTCTCTGGTCAGGGCCATAAACTTCCTCCTAAGTCGGACTACGCCCGAGCCTGCTGCCGCCGGGGCGGCGTCTCCTGCTCGGATTCCATGGTCGCGATGCCGGAAAGAATCACGGGTTTGCGATGGGGAAACTCCGCGACCAGCGACAGGCTCCCGCCCATGGCTTCAATGTAGCTGCGTAACGTCGAAATCAGAAAGTCGCTGCGCTGTTCGAGGCGGGAGACTTGGTCCTGGCCAATTCCCAGGGCCTCGGCGACACGCTCCTGCGTCAATCGATGGGCCTGGCGCACTTCGCGCAGCGACATCTCCTCCGCGATAAGTTGGGCAGCGCGGGCCTTGATCTTCTTGCGGCGTGCCGGGCTGAGTTCTTTCATCTTCTGATCGAGGGTCTTCATGGTTGTCACTTCCCTTTCCTTTTGTCCTCTTGCCCTTGGATGCGTACCACATGAGTCTCGAACCGCCCATCCGCCTTGGCAATCAACTGGCGATAAAAGCGCCTTTCGCTTCCGCCCGATTTGTCGCCGCAGGCCAAGAGCACTGCCCTTCGGCCCGGATCGAAGGCGAAAGCCACGCGCCATACTCCATCCGCAGCGTCAAACCTGAGTTCTTTCATATTGGCGTAGCGGGAACCATGGAGCGTATCGGCACGCGGCCTGCCCAGTTGCGGTCCGAATTGCTGAAGCAGCCTAGCGTGGGCCAGCAATTCGTCCTGGACGCTCTCCGGCAAGCGTTCGAACTCACGCTCGAATTCCTCATGGAACACGACTTCCCATGGCACATCTTCAGTATGCAACATAAGACATATGTTGTCAAATACATATTTAGGTTGCCGATTGCTTCGGAACGTCACATTGAGCTGTGACGCCGGCTCTTGCCTTTGCCTGGCCCGCTACGGTATCACTGGCATCGAGGAGCAGGTTGTTGTGTCTCCTCAGGCCGCACCCAGTGTGCAGGCCGCCAAACGCTCTTTGAAAAGCAGCGCTAAGCCATCAGCTGTCAGCTCTCAGCCGATGCTGCTCTATTAACGCTCTGGTAATTAGACTTGGCGAGCAGTTCCCAAAATGGGTCTGCCCTCCACGGCGATATCGCTCGTAAGTCCTTGCATATCAATCATCAACATATAAGTGACTTGAAATCTATCATGTGCAAGGATTTGTGGTCTAAACCATTGATTCTATATAGGCACCAGGAGGGGGAGGGGTAGCCCGATTCGAGGACGATCCGCCCCGAAATGCACGAACGCAGCGACAGCGGACTCTGAGTACTGAATGGTTAATACTCGCGAAAGCCGAATGTGGGCAGCCGATTCGCGCCTGCATTACCATCAGAGGCAATGGTTTCGCCGACAATTGACCCCGGCAAGTCCCTGAACAGGGCCCGCCGCGAGTCCCGAGTCCGCCGCTGGTGGCGCAGTCCCGTGTTCCTGCTGGCGCTGACGGCGGGCCTGAGCGCGTTCGTCATCCAGTCGGGAGAACTCGGCACCGCCGACACCACGGTTCGCCTGCAAACGGCGACCTGGCTGTGGACCGACGAGCCCCAGGTCCCCCTCGACGGGTTTCCCGAATTCGTCATACACGGACGCGGCGGCAAGCCCTATAGCTGGTATGGCATTGGACAGTCGCTGCTGATGCTGCCCGCCGACATTGTTGGGACGAAGCTGGAGCAGTTGCCGGTGTTCGCCGGCTACGACGTTGATCCGGGCGTGCGCAGTATCGTGGTCAGCTACAGCACCAACATTCTGATCAACGTGCTGACCGCGCTGGTGTGTTTTCGTTTTCTGCGGCTGCTGCGCTTCAGCACGCGGCAGTCGGTCGCAGGCGTGATGGCGCTGCTGTTTTGCACCACGCACCTGCACTACGCGCAGAACATGATGGAGAACAACTACATCATGCTTCTGACGCTGACTGGCCTGACGTTTCAGTATGAGTGGCTGCTGACTGGCAGCCGCCGCGCGTTGCTGGTTGGCTCGACGGCGTTCGGGCTGAACCTGCTGACGCGACTTACGACAGGCCTGGATTTGCTGGCTGGCGGCGTGTTTCTGCTGCTGGTGTTGTGGTTCGACGAGGTGCGCGGCCGCGGGTTGTGGCAGCGCTTCGTGACGTACGCGAAGATCGCCGCGCCGGTGTATTTGTTCTTTGTGCTGATCGATCGCTGGTATCAGTATTACCGCTTCGGATCGTTCACCAGCACATATGTTTCAGTGTTCGCGCGCGAAGCCCGGATGCTCAATCCGTCGCTGCCAGCGAATTATCCTTGGGAAACGCCGTTTCACGTTGGCTTTTTTGGCGCGCTGTTCAAGCCGGAAAAATCCATCTTCCTTTTCGATCCGCTGTTGCTGCTGACCATTCTCGTCTGCGCGCTGGCGTGGAAACGTTTTCGCCGCGACGTTAAAGCGTATGTGATCACGACTTGGCTGCTGCTCTTCGCCTACATCTGCTTCTACGCGAAATACACGATCTGGAGCGGCGATTTCGCTTGGGGCGATCGTTACGTTTCCACCGCAGCCGAGCTTGCCGCCTTCATCTCCGTGCCGTTGTTGCTGCGTTACCGCGCGGAACTTGGACGACTTGATGTGGCGAATCGGAATTGCGCTGATCGCCGTGAGCTGCGCGATTCAGCTCGCTTCCCTTGCCTTCTGGCTGCCGCTGGAAATCTATCAAATGGACACGCTCGGTCATCCGACGTTTGTGGTCGCGCTGCGGTTCAAGAACATCGTCGCGTTCGCCCTCGGCAAGATGGAAGCTTGGGGTCTGACCAACGATTCGATGACCTACGATCCTTGGGATTACGTGCACATCACGACCTGGAACTTCCTTCCCTTCCTGCTGCGCCGCGTTGGCGTTGCGCCGCGCTGGGTCGTGAATGTGGCGTTTGCGGTCTGGTACGTCGCGCTAACTGCGACTGCTTGGGTGCTTTGGCAGCTGCGCAAGGTGATGCGCAGCGACGATCTCGATAACGATGCTGACCCGGAATTTGGTGCCAGCGCTGCGTCCTGATCGGCGCTCCGGTCCGCGCGGAAAACCCGTTGCGGATAATCTCGTTCCGTATATGATGTCTGATTCCAGCGATCCTGTATCCAAAACTGTCCATGGAAATGGTGCGCATCTTCGGTCTGCCTGCCGCGCTTCTGGTGCTGGCCTTCGTCGCCAACCGGTTGTCGAAGCTCACCCGCGTTCCCGACATCATTGTGCTGTTGCTCATCGGCGTAACGCTGGGCCCGATTCTGCATTGGGTCAATCCCGAGACGTTCAAAGGCGCGGTCCACATTCTCGGGATGCTGGCGCTCATCCTGATCCTGTTCGAAGGCGGACTCGAACTCAGGTTGCGCCAGGCGCTGCGATACTTCCCTGCCGGTCTTCTGCTGGTGGTGCTGAGCTTTGGGCTGAGCCTGGGCTTGATCACGCTGATGTGCCGTGCACTGTTGCATCTGAACTGGAGCGACTGCGTGCTGATCGGAGCGGCGCTCGGATGCACCAGCGGAACGATCGTCATCCCGGCATTGCAGCAAATGGTTGTGCCGGAACCTGTCAAGATAACCCTGACCATCGAGGCCGCGCTCGGCGAAGTGATCGCGGTGCTGATCGTCGGCAGCATGCTCAACATGGGACCGCAACAGTCGCTCATCTCAGGAATGGCCTCCGACTTCTCCCACAGCATCGTCATCGCGTTGATTGTGGGCGTCGTCTTCGGCATGTTGTGGTGGCGCTTGTGGCCGTTCGTCGCTGGTCTGCCGTACAGCAACATCCTGAACCTTGGAGTTGTGCTGGGCATCTTCGCCATCGCCCGTTACGCGGGCGGAAGCGGATTGCTGGCTGAGCTGATCTTTGGGGTCACGCTCGCCAACGTGCCGCGAACGCCGCACATGGTTCGCCAGAGCCTGCGAATGCATGCCTTCCATGCGGAAGTCAGCTTCCTGGTGCGCTCCTTCTTCTTCGTCATGCTCGGCATTGTGGCCGAGTTCATCAGCCGCAGGTACGTCGTTCCCATCCTTGGGATTCTTGCAGCGTTGCTCCTGGCGCGATTCCTGGCGGTGCAGCTCAGCCGCTGGGCCGTGCGCGATGTGACCCGCAAGCAAACCGAGCTGCTGTTCTGGATGCTTCCGCGCGGATTGGTTACCGCAGTGCTGGCGCTGGAAATCGTCGACGCTCGCGGCGCCGTGTTTGCCTTCCTGCCAGCTATGGCGTTCACCGTTGTTCTGGTGACGAACCTGTTCATCGTTTGGGGCGCAGTCAAGGCCGCACAAGCTCAGGCCGTTGAAGAGCCGACGCACGAGAAGTCTCTGGCGATGGCGGCCGGTTCCGGCGCGGCCTCGCCTGCCACAGTCCCACAGACCGAGCCATGAACAAGAGCCTGGCTTCTCGATTGTCGGAGCTGGAAGCAAGCAGGTTTTGCCACCAGCCCGGCTGCGCTACGGCAGTCGAGAAGTTACTGATTGCGCTGAAGACTGCCCGGTTTGACGATGCCGAATCGCTCACCGCTTCCATGATGCGCTGCTGTTCCTGCGCGCCTTCCCGCAGAGCCGCAAGGTGATTCAGCTCACGGAAACCCTGTTGGCTGGCATCGCACAACAAGTGGCGCGACTGCGAGATTCTGGCGCCGACATGGACCTGTTCGATTCGGAGCAGTTCTCCGGCATCGCCGGCACGGTCATCAGCGACAGCTTCACTTACGAGGTCGCGCACTGGCTGGTGCAACGCTACCCGAAAGAACTTAGCGTCGATTGGGATTTGGATGAGCAAGGCCGACAGTTCGGTGTTAGCCTGCCTCGCGTTCTGCCGCTGCTAGGCGACGACTCGCTGGTGGAAGCCGACACACCTTATCTGGATTGGATGGGAACTGCAGCTGGCGGAGCGGAACGAATCCTGCCGTGGCTGCTGCAGCGCGTCGATGATATGCCCCTGACAATGTTGCAGAAGACGGCTTGGTATGACGCGCTCAGGGTCAACGTGTCATGGAGCCTGATCCGCTCTCCAGCGAGCCGAGCCACGTGCTGACCGCGCTCGTGTGTTTTCGTTTTCTGCGGCTGTTGCGCTTCAGCACGCGGCAGTCGGTCGCAGGCGTGATGGCGCTGCTGTTTTGCACCACGCACCTGCATTACACGCAGAACATGATGGAGAACAACTACATCATGCTTCTACGTTGACTGGCCTGACATTTCAGTACGAGTGGCTGCTGACAGGCAGCCGCCGCGCCTTGCTGGTTGGCTCGACCGCGTTCGGGCTGAACCTGCTGACGCGACGTTACGACTGGCCTGGATTTGCTGGCTGGCGGCGTGTTTCTGCTGTTGGTGTTGTGGTTCGACGGCGTGCGCGGCCGCGGGTTGTGGCAGCGCTTCGTGACGTATGCGAAAACCGCTGCGCCGGTGTATTTGCTCTCGTCGCTGGTTGATCGCTGGTATCAGTATTACCGGTTCGGATCGTTCACCAGCACATATGTTTCGGTGTTCGCGCGCCAAGCCCGGATGCTCAATCCGGCGCTGCCAGTGAATTATCCTTGGGAAACGCCATTCCACGTTGGCTTTTTTGGCGCGCTTTTCAAGCCGGAAAAATCCATCTTCCTTTTCGATCCGCTGCTGCTGCTGACGATTCTCATCTGCGTGCTGGCGTGGAAACGCTTTCACCGCGACGTCAAAGCGTATGTCATCACGACTTGGATGCTGCTCTTCGCGTACATCTGCTTCTACGCCAAATACACGATCTGGAGCGGCGATTTCGCTTGGGGTGATCGTTACGTCTCGACTGCAGCCGAGCTTGCCGCGTTCATCTCCGTGCCGCTGCTGCTGCGTTACCGCGCAGAACTTGGACAATTTGTCTGGCGAATCGGAATTGCTCTGATCGCCGTGAGCTGCGCCATTCAGCTCGCTTCCCTTGCCTTCTGGCTGCCGCTGGAAATCTATCAAATGGATACGCTCGGCCATCCGACGTTTGTGGTCGCGCTGCGCTTCAAGAACATCGTCGCGTTCGCCTTCGGCAAGATGGAAGTCTGGAATCTCACCAACGATTCGATGACCTACGATCCTTGGGATTACGTGCACATCACGACCTGGAACTTCCTTCCCTTTCTGTTGCGCCGCGTTGGCATTGTCTCCGCGCTGGGTCGTGAATGTGGCCTTCGCGGTCTGGTACGTTGCGCTGGCTGCGACTGCTTGGGTGCTTTGGCGGCTGCGCAACGCGCTTCGTAGCGGCGACTTCGATAACGATGCTGACCCGGAACTTGGTGCCAGTGCTGTGTCCTGATCACGCGCTTCGGTCCGCGCGGAAAACCAGTTGCGGATAATCTCGTTCCGTATATGATGTCTGATTCCAGCGATCCTGTATCCAAAACTGTCCATGGAAATGGTGCGCATCTTCGGTCTGCCAGCCGCGCTTCTGGTGCTGGCCTTCGTCGCCAACCGGTTGTCGAAGCTCACGCGCGTTCCCGATATCATTGTGCTGCTGCTGATCGGCGTAACGCTCGGACCGATTCTTCACTGGGTCAATCCCGAGACGTTCAAAGGCGCGGTTCACATTCTCGGGATGCTGGCGCTCATCCTGATCCTGTTCGAAGGCGGACTCGAACTCAGGCTGCGCCAGGCGCTGCGATACTTCCCCGCCGGCCTTCTGCTGGTGGTGCTGAGCTTTGGCCTGAGCCTGGGTTTGATCACGCTGATGTGCCGCGCGCTGTTGCACCTGAACTGGAGCGATTGCGTGCTGATCGGCGCGGCGCTCGGATGCACCAGCGGAACGATCGTCATTCCGGCGTTACAGCAGATGGTTGTGCCGGAGCCTGTCAAGATAACCTTGACCATCGAGGCTGCGCTCGGCGAAGTGATCGCGGTGCTGATCGTTGGCAGCATGCTCAACATGGGACCGCAACAGTCGCTCATCTCAGGAATGGCCGCCGACTTCTTCTTTCACAGCATCGTCATCGCATTGATTGTGGGCGTCGTATTCGGCATGTTGTGGTGGCGCTTGTGGCCGTTCGTCGCTGGTCTGCCGTACAGCAACATCCTGAACCTTGGAGTTGTGCTGGGCATCTTCGCCATCGCCCGTTACGCGGGCGGAAGCGGATTGTTGGCTGAGCTGATCTTCGGAGTCACGCTGGCTAACGTGCCGCGAACGCCGCACATGGTTCGTCAGAGCCTGCGAATGCATGCCTTCCATGCGGAAGTCAGCTTCCTGGTGCGCTCCTTCTTCTTCGTCATGCTCGGAATTGTGGCCGAGTTCATCAGCCGCAGGTACGTCGTTCCCATCCTTGGGATCCTTGCGGCGTTGCTGCTGGCGCGATTCCTGGCCGTCCAGCTCAGTCGCTGGGCCGTACGCGATGTAACCCGCAAGCAAACCGAGTTGCTGTTCGATCTCGCGCGCGGACTGGTTACTGCGGTGCTGGCGCTGGAAATCGTCGACGCTCGCGGCGCCGTGTTTGCCTTCCTGCCAGCCATGGCATTCACCGTTGTTCTGGTGACGAACCTGTTCATCGTTTGGGGTGCAGTCAAGGCCGCGCAGGCTTCTGTCGTTGAAGAGCCTACGCAAGACAAGGCTTTGGCAATGGCAGCTAGTTCCGGCGCGAATGCTTCTGCCCTGCCGCAGACTCAGCCATGAACAAGAGCCTGGCTTATCGATTGTCGGAACTAGAAGCGAGCAGGTTTTTAACCAGCGCGGCTGCGCAGCGGATGTCGAGAAGTTACTGATTGCGCTGAAGACTGCCCGGTTTGACGATGCCGAATCGCTCACACGCTTCCATGATGCGCTGCTGTTCCTGCGCGCCTTCCCGCAGAGCCGCAAGGTGATTCAGTTGGCGGAAACCCTGCTGTCCGGCATCGCACAACAAGTAGCAGGGCTTCGCGAATCGGGCGCCGACATGGACCCGTTCGATTCGGAGCAGTTCTCCGGCATCGCCGGCACCGTCATCAGCGACAGCTTCACCTATGAGGTCGCGCGCTGGCTGGCGCAACGCTACCCGAAGGAACTCAGCGTCGATTGGGATTTGGATGAGCAAGGCCGGCAGTTCGGTGTTAGCCTGCCTCGCGTTCTGCCGCTGCTGGGCGATCATTTCGTTGGTGGAAGCCGACACGCCGTATCTGGA
>CAVTMW010000034.1:0-36752 GCA_963735855.1 uncultured Acidobacteriaceae bacterium | reverse complement strand
ACAGAGAATAACGCTCCGTAAGATTTGTCATCACGAGCGAAGCTGGACGAGGGATCTGCTTTCTGCTGGTCAGCGGAAAAGCAGATTCCTCGCGCCCAAGGTGGGGCGTCGTAATGACAATTCTTGAAAAGGGCGAGGTCATTTCATTGCCGACATGTCAGAATAATTCGCAACGCTTGGTAAATTCTCCTTGCTCACCGTGTCCTCCGTGGTGAAAACCAGTCACCTGTCATAATCTAAAAAGTCCACTTATTTCATAAGAAAGAGCATTCATGGCCGAATCTCCCATTACTCCGCGCAGCCAGGATTTTGCCGCCTGGTATCAGGACGTCGTTCTGCAAGGCGACATGGCGGAGCCGGCCGAAATCGTCAAAGGCTGCATGGTCATCAAGCCCAACGGCTACGCCGTCTGGGAACTGCTGCAGCGCGAACTCGACGACCGCTTCAAGGCCACCGGCCACCAGAACGTCTATTTTCCGCTGCTGATCCCGCAGAGCTTTCTGCAGAAGGAAGCCGAGCACGTCGAAGGCTTCTCGCCGGAGCTGGCGGTGGTCACCATCGCCGGCGGCAAGGAACTGGAAGAGCCGTACGTCATCCGGCCGACGTCGGAGACCATCATCGGCCACTTCTTCGCCAAGTGGATCCAGAGCTAGCGCGATCTGCCGATGCTGCTGAACCAGTGGGCCAACGTGGTGCGCTGGGAGCTGCGCACGCGCATGTTCCTGCGCACCACGGAGTTCCTCTGGCAGGAGGGCCACACCGCGCACTCCACGCACGAAGAGGCGCTGGAAGAAGTGCTGCGCATGCTCGACATCTATGCCGAAGTCGCCGAGGACGTGATGGCGATGCCGGTGATCAAGGGCGTGAAGACGCGGGCGGAGAAATTCGCCGGCGCGCTGCGCAGCTACTCCATCGAGGCCATGATGCAGAACGGCCTCGCGCTGCAGGCCGGCACCAGCCACGATCTGGGCCAGAACTTCGGCAAGGCGTTCGACGTGCAGTTCCAGAACAAGGAAGGCCAGCTCGATTACGTCTGGCAGACCAGTTGGGGCGTGAGCACGCGGCTGATCGGCGGCCTGATCATGAGCCACTCCGACGACAAGGGCCTGGTGCTGCCGCCGAAGCTCGCGCCGGTGAAGGCGGTGCTGGTGCCGATCTATCGCAAGGACGAAGAGAAGGCGCGAGTGCTGGAAGCGGCGCACCGCATCGCGAAGGATGTCGGCGCGAAGGTGGACGACCGCGAAGGCGCAGAGTCCGGGCGCGAAGTTCTTCCACTGGGAGCGGCGCGGCGTGCCGGTGGTGCTGGAACTGGGGCCGCGCGATCTGGCGTCGGGCAACATCGTGCTGAAGCGGCGCGACACGGGAACGAAGGAGCCGCTGCCGCAGGCGAGATCGGCGCGAAGCTGCCGGCGGTGCTCGAGCAGATGCAGAAGGATCTGTACGACGCGGCGAAGCAGCGCCTGAAGGACAACACCGTGCTGGCGAATTCGATCGAAGAAGTGGAGTCGATCCTGCAGCGACGTGACCGCCGAAAAGGGCGGCGGCAAGTTCGTGATGGCGCACTGTCAAGGACGATCCCGCGTGCGACGCGCGCCTGAAGGAGTTCAAGGCCACGGTGCGCTGCATTCCGCTGGTGGACGAATACGACGGGCCGGGGAAGTGCATCGTCACCGGCGAGACGGTGGACCGGCGCGTGGTGATCGCGAAAGCGTATTAACGCAGTGGCCAGTGGCTAGTGGCCGGTGGCCAGTTGCGGAAAAGTGGGGGAGTGTGTTGATTGCGTCGCTCCGCAGAACCACGCCAACCTCTTCTGGCCACTGAACGCTGGCCACTAGCCACTTGTCGGGGTACGATATTGCCAGGTTCTGCGGGGGTCAAGGAGCGTGACCCGTGCAGTTGAAGCACTATCAGCAGTTGATTGCCTGGCAGAAGGCAATTGCCCTGGTAACCGAAATTTACTCCGCAACCAAGTCTTTTCCGAGCGACGAGATTTACGGCCTGACAAGCCAGCTTCGTCGAGCGGCCGTTTCAGTACCGAGCAACATCGCTGAAGGTCAGGGTCGCGCAACCAGGGGAGAATTCGTTCAGTTTCTCTGCCACGCACGCGGCTCGTTATACGAGGTAGAAACGCAGATCGTAATCGCAACAAATCTGCGCTACATTGCGCCCGACAGAAGAGATCGTGCTCTCGGACCGCAGTCGCCGAACTCGGACGAATCCTGAACGGATTGATTGCGTCGCTGCAGAAGAAAACGATGTCGCCTTCTTCTGGCCACTAGCCACCGGCCACTAGCCACTTCTTTCAGGAGCTCTACTGCATGACCCTCTACGACCTTTCCGCCAAGCTGAACAACGGCCGCAACAAGAAACTCGCCGACTACAAGGGCAAGGTGCTGCTCATCGTCAACACCGCCAGCAAGTGCGGATTCACGCCGCAATACGAGGGCCTGCAGTCGCTCTATGCCAAGTACAAGGAGCAGCGGCTTCGAGGTGCTCGGCTTTCCCTGCGACCAGTTCGGACATCAGGAGCCCGGCTCCGACGAGGAGATCAAGTCGTTTTGCCAGATGAATTACGGCGTCAAGTTTCCGCTGTTCTCCAAGATCGAGGTCAACGGCGCGGACACGCATCCCGTCTTCAAGTTTCTGAAGAGCAAGAAGGGCGGCCTGCTGGGTGACAGCATCAAGTGGAACTTCACCAAGTTCCTGGTGGACAAGAAGGGAAGTGTTGTCGAACGATTTGCTCCCATGACGCCGCCCACGGCCATCGAGTCGCAGATCGAGAAGCTGCTGGGGAAGTGAGTTTTGGGTGCATTTGGTAAGCTAGCAGCACCGGTGCACCATGAAGCTTTCCTTGAGTCCGGAAACCGAGCGCCTGATCGCAGAAAAGGTCAGCAGCGGTCGCTACACGTCCGCCGATGAGGTGGTGCGTGAATGCCTCAAACTGCTGGATCAACGTGACAACGGGAGTTCGCCGCCATCCCCGGAGGAAGGTAAGCCGGCCCCGGAGAAGCCCGAGGAAGTCACCGACCTGGTGAAGCTCTTTGAAGGCATCGCAGCCGAGGTGCCTGATTCTGTATGGGAAACCGTTCCTCGTGACCTTGCGCAGAATCACGGGCATTATCTATACGGCAGTAAGAAACAGGCGTGACGCAGGGGCGGGTATTCGCTGACGCAGGTTATTGGATTGGCCTGTTTAACCCTCTTGACGATCTTCACGACAGGGCGATCGCGGCCTCTCGCGATTTTCGGTCCCGCCAGATTGTTACGAGTGAAATGGTTCTCACTGAATTGTTGAACCACTTCAGCGAGCGCGACCCAGGTGGACAAGAAGGGAAGCGTCGTCGAGCGCTACGCCCCTATGACGCCTCCGTCGGCGATCGAGGCGCAGATTGAGAAGCTGCTGGGGAAGTGAGTTTCACCTCGGAGGCACGGACGACACGGAGCTTTCATTTGGATTGTCATGATGAGCGAAGCTAGGCACCTGCTTTCCAGGCGCTGCTCCGGCAATCATTTCGGGCGCTTCGAAGTGAATGGGCTGGGTTGCGTTTACCCGCGCTTAACTCTTACGGTGTAAACTCCCACACTGTTCCCCATCCGTAGGCGCCGCCGGTTGAGGCAACGCCATAGATGTCGCCTCGAGCGTCGAGCAGTAGCTTGCCAACCGGCAAGGCGCCGTCGTCCTTGTCCTGGAAGTCGTAAAGGTCGGTGAAGATCCAGCCACCATTGGACGGCGTCAACTTAAAAATCGAACCAAACTGATGACTACCGCCGGCCCAGGTTATGCCGTAAAGATTTCCGGCGGCATCCAAAGTCAGTTGGCTGGAGCTGAAGTCTTCCAGCAGATTGTAGATCCACTGACCGCCGGAGGGTGACAACTCCCAAATTGTGCCCTGGCCGTTGCTGGTCGCACCGTAAATATTTCCCGCCGGGTCGAGAGTGACCGGCCCGGGCAAACCTACGTCTAAGCTGGCGAACTTGTAAAGAGTGTTCTCAGTCCAGCCGCCTCCAGTGGGCACTAGCTGGTACACAGTGCCGCCGTTCTGATTGCCTCCGGCCGTGGCAGAACCGTACAGATTGCCAGCCGCGTCCCATGCAAGGCCCCCCGGGCGAGCTCCATCTGGGCCGGCGAAGCTATGAATGATGCTCTCGGTCCAGCCATCGCTGGTGTGGGTCAGCATGAAGACGGTTCCCTCATTGGCAGGTCCGCCGTAAGAGGTAGTTCCGTAGAGATTGCCGGCGCTGTCGAACAGAGGTTTGTCGCTCGGCCCCTCACCGTCGGATCCACCGTTGAAGGAATACAGGACGCCTCCTGACCAGTCGCATAGAGCCGATTTGCAAGCCGTCTGTGGCGGCCGCACATTGTAAACCGTGCCGCATCCGGTTCCGCCGCAGTTATAACTTCCACCCGCGTAAGTAAGAACGTAGATCGTACCGTTCGGGCCAAAGGTCACTCCGCCCGACGGGCCGGCACCGTCATTCGGGCCGCCGCGGAATGTGTGCAGCAGTTGGAAAATCCACTGGCCGCCATTGGAGGGTTTCAACCGGAAAACCATGCCGTAGCCGAAGTAACCGGAAATGGTCGTACCGTAGAGGTTGCCATGTTGATCGAACACCAGCCCGGCGAAAGGTTGTCCTCCGTCCTGGTCGCCGGTAAAAGCGTGGAGTACCTTGAAGGTCTGTGCCTGCGAGCTCTGAACGGCAATCACCGTCAATACGATGGTGAGCAGAAAGAATGCGAAGGTGAGGGTGCGAGGACGTGCTTTCATGCGCGCGGGAACGATGTCGGAAGTCACCCGGACGTCTCCTCTTTGTGGATCCCCAAATGGCGGGGTACCAGCAGTGTTGTTCACAATTATTGTGTCTGGAATGGTTTGAATGCAAGGTGGATTGACCGCGGCGAAGTCTGCCGCCATCCCCACCGCGATATACTGATATTTCACTGGGGATGGCTGTGAGCTTCGCGCAAAAGACGTTCTACATCGAGACCTTCGGCTGCCAGATGAACTTCCACGACTCCGAAAAGGTCGTGGGCACGCTCATCTCGGAGGGCTACGCGCAGGTGCAGCGCGAGGAGGAGGCTGACCTCATCCTCTACAACACCTGCTCGATCCGCGACAAGGCCGAGCAGAAGGTCTTTCACCGCCTCAACGACTTCAAGAAGCTGCGCAAGGAAGGGAAGCGCTTCGCCGTGCTCGGCTGTGTCGCCCAGCAGGAGGGCGAGAAGATCTTCGAGCGGGCGCCGCACGTCTCCCTGGTGGCCGGTTCGGCCTCGTACCGCAACCTGCCGGAGATGCTGGTGCAGATCGAGGCGGGCGCGGACCGCGTCACCGGGCTCGACGACCGCCAGACGGACCAGGCCTTCGAAACCGAATTCACCGCCCGCACCAATCCGCATCGGGGCTACATCACCATCATCGAAGGCTGCGACAAGTTCTGCGCCTACTGCGTGGTGCCGTACACCCGGGGCAAGGAGCGCAGCCGTACCTCGCAGTCGGTACTCGAAGAAGCCAGGCGCATGGCCGATAGTGGGTTTACGGAAATCCAACTCCTCGGCCAAAACGTGAACTCTTACCGCGATCCTGCTGGAAAAAAAAGCTTTGCTGAACTGCTGACTGCGGTTGGCGAACTGCCGGGCATGCGCCGTGTGCGCTTTACCACCTCGCATCCGCGCGACTTCACCAAGGACATCGTGGACGCCATCGACGCGGTGCCGACGCTCTGCGACCACGTGCACCTGCCGGTCCAGAGCGGCTCTTCGCGAGTGCTGGAGTCCATGTTCCGCGAGTACACGCGCGAGCAATATCTGGAGCGCATTTCCTGGATGAAGTCCACGCGCAACCGCGAGCTGAGCATCACCACCGACGTGATCGTCGGCTTCCCGGGCGAAACCGAAGCGGAGTTCGGCGAGACGCTCGGGCTGCTCGACGAGGTCGGCTACGACGGCGTCTTCTCGTTCAAGTATTCACCGCGTCCCAACACGCCGGCATTGCAGTATGCCGACTCCATTCCGGACGCGGAGAAATCGCGCCGCCTGCAAATCCTGCAGGAGCACCAGCGCGAATTGCAGAGGTCAAGTTATCGCCGGCACCTCGGGCAGACGCTCGAAGTGATGGTGGAAGGGAAGAACCCGGCCCGCGGACAGGTGATCGGCCGCACCTCGCAGAACAAGACGCTCAACTTCGTGGTCAACGGCCAGCCGGAGCCGTCCGTTGGAGAGTATGTGCCCGTGCGGGTCACGCAAGTTTTCCCGAACAGCCTATTGGGCGAGATGGCCGTCTAACCATCCAGAAAGAGGTTGCGCACCGTACTGTCGAGGGAGTATTAAAAGGCAAGTACCCTGGAGGGAACATGATGGAAGTCGAGATGAAAATTCGCGGGTTGATGATGGATCCCGTGACCAATATGCCCATCGTGATCCTGAAGGACCAGGGAAGCGACACCGTGCTGCCCATCTGGGTCGGCGTGTACGAGGCCAACGCCATTGCCCTGGAGATCGAGAAGGTCACCACGCCGCGGCCCATGACCCACGACCTGCTCAAGAACCTGCTGATCGGGCTGGAAACCACGGTGCGCAAGGTGGTCGTGACCGAGCTGCGCGACGACACGTTCTTCGCCGTGATCTGGCTGGAGCGCGAGGGGCAGGCGATCAGCGTGGACTCGCGGCCCTCCGACGCGCTGGCCCTCGCCCTGCGCATGGATTGCCCCATCTTTGTCGAAGACGACGTGCTGAAGAGCAGCAAGCAGGTCACCGGGGCCACCGACCGCGTCTCCAGCGACGAGCTGCGCAAATGGCTGGAGGGCCTCGGCGAAGACGACCTCGGCCGCTACAAGATGTAGACAGGGGGCAGAGCTAGCAATTAGCCATTTGCTGTTCGCTAATTGCTAGCTGCCAGTTGCTGCTTTTCCATGCCTGACCCAGCCGAACAACTCCAGCGCCTCTACCTCGCGGGCTTCGAGCTGCAAACCTTCGATCGCTATGCCAACTCTGTAGGCGTCCTTCGCGACGGCTGCATCGCGCTGTTCCGCGCCACGCCCTCGGCCTGGAGATGATCGGCGCGCCCGGCTGGCGCATGGGAGAAGTGCTGGGCGTGCTGGTCGAGAAGGACGGCAGACAGGTCTTTCAGGCCAAGTCGGAGATCGTCGAGGCCACACCGGAGAGGCTGGAAACGCTGCGGCGGTTTCGGGAAGACCTGGAGCAGTTATTGACGGCGACGGCCTGAGCGCGCTTTAGGCTCACCCTCAGCAGCTACCGACTCTTGCTTTGGGATAGGTATAAGTTTGGCAAACGGCTCACCTTGGCGAGAGATAATTATTTCCTCACCGGCGGCAGCACGCTCAACCAGCTCCTCGAACTGCTTTCTTGCATCTTCTTCATCCAATGGCATGGTCACCTTGTTCGCCCAGTCCTACGGCAATCTAGCATTTCTCGCGAAATTTAACATAATATCTGTTATCGGACATTGCATCTATCATGCGCCCCGAGGGACACCTCAGCCTCATCTGTGACCTTCGCTTTTATCCCAGCCTCCCCTCGAACATCACCAGAAAGGCCACGTTCATCGCGAACAGCGTGCCGCCTCCGAGCCACTGTGCCCACGGCTTGGGCACCGCCAGCGCCAGTATGAGCGGTGGGAACATCAGCAAGTTGACAAGGTTTTCCGCCATCAGTTTCGATGCGTTAGGCGTGTCGCGGAACAAGGCATTGGCGACAATGGCCAGGATTTCGCAAGCAATCCACGAGCAATAGAAAGGCTTGCGCTGCTGCCAATAGAACGCCTCCATATCGGTTGCGCCATCCGCAGCGGTGTGAGGCGCCGCTAACGTACAGGTGAAGCAGATCGATAGGGCGAAGAAAAATGTCACGGTCATCGAGAGCAGGTTCCAATCCTTAGCACCGCGCAGCTCCCACAGCGAGAGCCAATTAAGGTAGACCAGCAGGATGGCGCACGCCATCGCCAGACACGAAAGTCCGGAGAACGTTACCCTCTTGCGCGCAACCACCAGTGCACTGATCCGCAGGAGCAATTGTGCCAGCGACACCGCGAACACGAACGCCATTAACGACAGGAAATGATTGAATGCTTCCACTCAGCCTCCACTCCATCTCCAAACCGCCGAGCAAGAACCGTCTCGCTGGACGACGATCTCTCCGACCCGCCCAGTGAGCTGGCTGTCGTACCCGAATGGACCTCGAATGCTGCCCTGCTCTCAGCCCTCCAGCACGGTCACGTACTGCCGATAACTCTCCCCCGCCAAGACCTCAATCCCGCGGTCCAGCGTGACCAGGCGTCCCTTGTTCTTTATCGCGAGCCCGAGAAGGTAGGCATCCGTCACCTGGCGGTGGCCGAACAACCGCTCCCGGAACGGCTGCACCGCTTCGGCCAAGCTGATGTCCATCGGCCAAAAGCGATGACCCGGACGCTGGGTGATGGCCGTAAGCAATTCGAAAGCCTCGGCGACACTTACCGCTCGCTCGTGGAACCCGCGATTAGAGATGATCCTAACGAAACCCGCCTGCGCCAGCGGGCACGTAGCCCAGTGCCTCCCGGCTGATTCGCGCAACCAGGCATGGACTGTTTTGTAGGCGACATGCTCTTGGTCTACCGATGCTATTAGGACGTTTACGTCAAGCAAGGACGCGCTTACCACTCCTCGTCCTCCAACTCCCGTACCCGCTCAGTTGTAAGCGGCGCTCCCCGCTTCGGAAGATCCAACACCGGCCATCCATTCACGTACTTTATGCGGGCCCGGGGGCGGAGGCCGCGCTGGACCAGCTCCGAGATAGCTTTACTGAGAGACAGGCCACGGCTCCGCGCATATTGTGCAGTTCCTTTGGCCGTCTCCTCGTCCATGGTGATTGTGGTTCGCATGTCAACAGTATACACCACTTCTTGCGATATGATGCGCCGCTAGATAACATGCATCACACCCTCACAACAGCACCACCTTGGGATGGAACAACGTGCCCGCCACCCTGCTGGCGATGCAGATCAGCTCGGACTGGCCGGCGAACACCTTTACGAGCCGCGACCGCGACATCTCCGGAAGGTTTACGCTGCGGCCGTGGCGGATTTTGCCAACGGCCTCGTCATCGGCGGTAACGGACGGAATCTCTGGCAGTATCCGGCGTGGATGTACCAATAGCTCCTCGACGCGGCCTTGGCGGGCAGCTTCCTCCACCGCCTCCAAGGTGTGGCTCTGTTCGACCGAAAACTCGGCGACGGCGGTGCGGCGCAGGCTGGCAAGGTGGGCTCCCATGCCCAGCCTTTGTCCCAATTCATGGGCCAGGCTGCGAACATAGGTTCCCGACGACACTTGGCAGCGAAACTCGGCCAAGTCGCCGTCCAAGCCAAGGATCGTAAACTCTTTGACCTCGACCTCAACAGGCTTCAGCGCGACCTCCTGCTTGCGGCGGGCCAGCTTGTAGGCCGGAACTCCCTTGATTTTCTTGGCCGAGAATGGCGGAGGCGTTTGGCTAATTATCCCGCAAAGCTTCAGGGTCATTGACCGAATATCCTCAAGCGTCACATTAACTGTTTGCAGTTCGCCAACCGGATCGCCGTCGCAGTCGTAGGTGTCGGTCGCGACGCCGAGCCGGATCGTCCCTTCGTAGGTTTTTGCCGAGGCGCTATAAAACTGGCAGAGCCGGGTCATGCGGCCCAGCACCAGAGGCAGGACCCCGGTGGCCATGGGATCGAGCGTCCCCAGATGGCCGACGGACCGTTCGCCGACGATCCGCCGCATTCTGGCCACGACATCGTGCGAGGTCCATCCCGCCGGTTTGTCCACTACCATCACACCGTTGAGGGGCATGCTTCTGCTATCGTGGAGGTTCCAAGCTACTCCGGTCAAATCGCCGGAGAATGGCATCAATAACAAGAGGGAACACTTCCCTGCCGCACCGGGCTCCCATTACACGCCGCCTTGCGCGTAATGGGGTGGGGCGGACCGCAGACGTAAGACACATCCATGATCCCGCTGAAAGACGACGCGCCTCGGGTTGGCACTCCCTACGTGAACTACACGTTGATTGTGCTGAACACGCTGGTGTTCCTGTTCGAAGTGTCGCTCGGAGGGCAGAACCAGCAGTTCGCTGAGGTCTTTGGAGTCGTTCCGGCGCGGCTCACGGTGGTGCTCTTAAATCATGGTTACGTGCCCTGGAACCTTGTCTCCGAGCTCGGCACGCGCTACGTGCCGCCCATGGCGGCCATCCTGCCGGTCTTCACCTCGATGTTTCTGCATGCAGGTCCACTGCACCTTATCGGCAATATGTTGTTCCTATGGATCTTCGGTGACAACGTTGAAGACCGTGTCGGCCACACATGGTACCTGGTGTTCTACCTGACCTGCGGAGTTGCCGCGGCCCTCTTCCATACGCTGCTCAACGCCAGCTCGACCATACCCACGGTTGGGGCCAGTGGAGCAATTGCAGGGGTCATGGGGGCGTATTTTGTTCTGTACCCTCGGGCGAAGGTGCTGACCCTGGTCCCGCTGTTCTTCGTCTTCTTCGTGTGGCTGCCGGCGTGGATCGTGCTTGGCTACTGGTTCGTTTGGCAATTCCTCAGCGGGGCCGCCACCTCCATCACCTCGCGGAGCAGTGCTTCCAGCGGAATCGCCTTCTGGGCGCATGTGGGAGGCTTCCTGGCGGGCATGCTGCTCATCAAGCTCTTCCCTTCCCGCACTCGCCGCTATCATTACGGCTGGTAGGCGGAGTTTTCACCACAGAGACACAGAGCACAGCGAAAAAGAAAACCCCATCTATACCGTGTCTCTGTGGTGACCTGCCCTTTCAAGTCGTGGAGATGAAAGCCCCGCGGAGTGCGGAGCACCGAGCGGTCTCAGCTGGTTGCTAAGCCAGTTCTACGGTTGATGCATCCCAACCGCTTTCAAAAGGGTGGAAGCGCCGGGGCTGAAGCCCCAGAATCGAAGACGTATTCACCGGGCTCAAGCCCGGTGCTTCCACCGGGAAACTCCAACAATAAAACAGCCTTAATGCTAGTTGCTTCCTTCAATCCAACCTGACCAGAAAGACGCCGCCTTCTTTGACGTGGGTCTTGCTGGCCACCTCTTGCGCCTCACGCTTGTCGTCGCCTGGAGGACGCAGTCGCACCCACTCTCCGGTTGGGCCGGTGAACTGGATGACATTGGCCCCGGCGTAGCGGTCCTGCAGTTTCTCTTTCAGCTTGCGGGCCTCGTGCTCGCTCTGGAAGGCGCCGATTTGCACGCACCAGCGGCCGCCTTCCGCGATGGGCGCGGGCGCAGACAATACTTCAAGCTTTACTTCAGCTGTGCCGGGACGCCACACATCTACCGCCTTAGCCGCCGCCAAAGACAGGTCAACAATGCGGTCTTCGATGAACGGGCCGCGGTCCGTGATGCGCACCACCACCGAGTGCCCAGTTGCGGGGTTGGTCACCCGCACCACCGAGTTCATGGGCAAAGTGCGGTGCGCTGCAGTCAACGCGTTCTGGTCGTAGATCTCGCCGTTCGATCCACGATGGTTGTGGTATGGAGGGCCATACCAACTGGCCAATCCGGTTTCAACATAGATGCGCTTGCCTTTCTTCGTCGCGGGCGGAACGGTGGTTGTTTTCGCCTCGGCGGCGGTGGACGGCGCAGGCTCGGGCAGAGTTGCCGCCGGCGGGTGGTGGCGGCGGGTGGCTGTGTGCCGTCTTGTGTTTTCCACAAGCCGAGAGCAGCAACATGCCAGCGATAACCAAGATCAACGCCGCTCGGGTAGGGCGGCCCGTTAGGGCTGCACCCGCGACAAAGAAATTCCGGCATTTCCGAGTCTGCGTCAGAACCCAACTAATGAATCTGTCGGCGGCGGACAGGAGCAGATCCGGTCTCGGGTCCAGCCCCGCAGGGGCGGTACTGGTGTTAGCCCCGGGCGTAAGCCCGGGGTAAGGTGGGAAAGATAGCTGAGTCCCTTCAGGGACGGCACGACTCGTGCGCCGGGGCTTCAGCCGCGGCAGGATCCGGCCGTTGACCACGTTCAGCGTTTCTTCCGCCGCGCGTCGGCCTCCATCATGTCCGCGGCCTGCTTCATCTTCTCGCTGGCAATGCGCAGCGCCTTGCTGGAGTGGTCCCGTATCGCGGGCACCAGTTCGTCGTTGATATAGGCGATCAGCATCTGGGTTTCTTCCTCGATGCGCTTCGTGGTATCGCCCAGAACGTCGTCGAGCCGCTGGCCCGCCGTCGAGAAAGGACGGCCAGCGGTCTTGCTCTGTTTTTTCACAGTGAGCCACCTTGTGAGTAGCGGTAATCGTCAGGCACAGAGATTATGTGGGCGATCGGGCTTCTGGTCAATTGGCAAGGGTGGTGCACGGGGAATGCTTCCCCTTAACCAAACACTCTTTGCCTATTGTCATTCCCGACCGACAGCGCGCAATTTGCTTCCTCGGTGACCTGTCATCCGCAGCGATGAGCTAATGTGCTGATAGACGCGGTTTTCCCTGCTCCCTATAATGAAGAGATAGCCCGCGTAACGTTTTTCAACTCCGTGAACAAGGTGAGGGAGACCTAGTGAGTGCCGCTCGACCTGAAATCCACGCTGAACCTGCCCAAGACCGACTTCCCCATGAAGGCGAATCTGCCGCAGAACGAGCCTAAGATGCTCGCTCGCTGGGAGAACGAGCGGATTTACGACCGCATTCGCGAGGCGCACAAGGGACAGCCCATCTACGTAATGCATGACGGCCCGCCCTATGCCAATGGCCCCCTGCATTTGGGCACGGCGCTGAACAAGACGTTGAAGGATTTCGTCGTCAAGTGCCGCAGCATGAGTGGCTACGACGCCCCCTATGTGCCGGGCTGGGACTGTCACGGGCTGCCCATCGAGATCAAGGTGGACGATCTGCTGGGCCGCAAGAAGCTCGACATGGACCCGCTGGCGGTCCGCGAGGAGTGCCGCAAGTACGCGCAGAAATTTCCTCGATCTGCAGCGCAAGCAGTTCAAGCGCATCGGCGTCTTTGGCCGCTGGGACGATCCCTACTCCACCATGGACCCGCAGTACGAGAGCGTGGTGCTGGAAACGTTCTACTCGTTCTACGAGCAGGGCCTGGTTTACAAGGGCCTGAAGTCGGTGTACTGGTGCATCCACGACAAGACCGCGCTGGCTGAGGCCGAAGTCGAGTACGAGATGGACGAGCAGTCCCAGCGTCTGGGTGCGCTATCCGCTGACCAGCGATGCAGCGAAGATTGATCCGGCGCTTGCCGGCAAGAAAAACGTCGCAACCATCATCTGGACCACCACTCCGTGGACGCTGCCGGCCTCGATGGCGGTGACGTTTGCGCCGGATGCCGAGTACGTTGCGCTCGACACCGGCGAGTGGATTTACATCGTCGCCAAAGAACTGGCGCAACAGACCATTGAGAAGTGCAATCTGGGTCTTCCCAGCCTCGCGCCAGAAGCGGGCGAGAAGGCTGGGGCACCTCCGATCGTCGCGCAGTTCCCCGGCTCCAAGCTGGAGTACGCGACCTTCGCGCATCCCTTTCTCGATCGCAGCGTTCTGGGCGTGCTGGGCGATTACGTCACCATGGACACCGGCACCGGCGCGGTGCATACCGCTCCGGCGCACGGCGCAGACGACTTTGCCACCGGCGTGAAGTACGGAATCAAGCTGCAGTGCGACGTGGACGATGCCGGCATCCTGCGCAATGGCCTGCCGGAATACGACGGCCAGCAGGTGTTCAAGGCGAACCCGCAGATTGTCGAGCTGCTGAAGAGCCGCGGCGTGCTGCTGGGCTATGAGAAGATCGAGCACTCCTATCCGCACTGCTGGCGCTGTCACAATCCCATCATCTTCCGCGCCACCGAGCAGTGGTTCATCTCGATGGAAGGCAAGCTTCCTCCACCCACAAGTCCAAATCGGGCTTCGGAACCCCGGGAGCTGCGCACGCCGCGCGCTGGAAGAAATCAAGAAGGTGACGTGGGACCCGGCGTGGGGCGAGGAACGCATCTCCAACATGATTGCCGCGCGTCCGGACTGGTGCATCTCGCGCCAGCGCATCTGGGGCGTGCCCATCGCCATGTTCCAGTGCGAAGGCTGCAATGAGTTTCTGAACGACAAGGCGGTGAATCGCGCCGTGGTCGCGCTGTTCGCGCGCGAGGGCGCTGACGCCTGGTACAGACATTCGGCCGAGGAGATTCTGCCCGCTGGAACCAAGTGCCCGAAGTGCGGCGGCACCAAGTTCCGCAAGGAGATGGACATCATCGACGTGTGGTTCGAGTCGGGTTCGAGCCAGGCGGCGGTGCTGGGCCGCGAGCCGGGACTTCCCTGGCCTGCCGATCTCTACCTGGAAGGCGGCGACCAGCATCGCGGATGGTTCCACTCTTCCCTGCTCTGTGCGGTTGGGACCAAGGGCGCAGCGCCGTTTCGCCGCGTCGCGACGGTCGGCTGGACGCTCGATCCGCAGGGCCGCGCCCAGTCTAAGTCTCTGGGCAACACCGTGGATCCCGTCGCAATCGCCGACAAGATGGGAGCGGAGATCGTTCGTCTGTGGGTCGCGTCGGTGGATTTCCGCGAGGACGTCATGGCGTCCGACGAGCTGATGCAGCGCATCGCCGAGAGCTATCGCAAGCTGCGCAATACCTTCCGCTACATTCTCGGCAACCTGCACGATTTCGATCCCGGGCGCGACGCGGTGAATTTTGCCGACATGCACGAGCTCGACCAGTACATCCTGCTGCGCGCCTCGGAGCTGGCGAAGGACGTGCGCGAGCACTACGACAACTTCGTCTTCCACAAGGTGTATCAGCGACTGAAAGACTTCTGCATCGTTGACCTGAGCTCCATCTATTTCGATGTGCTGAAGGACCGGTTGTACACGTCGGCCCCGAAGTCGCAGGCGCGGCGCTCGGCACAGACCGCGTTGTGGCGATTGGGCGAGGCGCTGGTACGCCTGCTGGCTCCGGTCACCAGCTTCACCTCCGAGGAAGTCTGGGGCTTCATGCCTGCTGGTCGAAGGACGTCCCGCAAGTGTGCACGTGACCGAGTTCCCTGCTCCGCAGGATCTGACGGGCGCGTTGCCGCCGGAGTTCGATGCGGCTGCGCTGGAAGCCGATTGGGCTGTACTCTTGAGCGTCCGCAGCGAAGCTCTGAAGACGCTGGAGGAGGCGCGCGCCGCGAAGCGAATCGGTGGAAGCCTCGAGGCCCAGCTTCACCTCGGCGCTCCCGAGAAGCTTTATCCAGTGCTGAAGAAACACCGCGACCAGTTGCGCTACTTGTTTATCGTTTCCGATGTTGTGCTGGAGAAGTTGCCGGCCAGCAACGGCGACGCCGGGCTGGTCGTCACGGTGAACAAGGCGCCGGGCCAAAAGTGTGAGCGTTGCTGGAACTATTCGACGCATGTTGGTGAAGATAAAGCATATCCTACGGTGTGCGAGCGTTGTAGCGCAGTGCTCTCCGAGATTGAGGCGACGGCAGGTGCGCGATAGAGAACAGCCGCCTCTCCGGTGCTTCTTTCCCGGAGACGGCAGCGTCTAACAAAAAGACATGAACGGCGACACCCAAACCAGAAGCGCTATGCGCAAGTACTTCTTCCTGATCGCAGCCATCGTGTTGCTGCTGGACCGGCTGGCAAAGCGGGCGGTGGCCAACAACATTGCTCTGCACGACAGCGTTACGGTCATTCCCGGATTCTTTCACCTGACACACGTGCAGAACACCGGCGCCGCCTTTGGCCTGTTCGCCGAATCGTCGGCGCAGTGGAAGGTCGGCGCGCTGGTCAGCTTCTCGGTGATCGCCCTCATCATCGTCTCGGCGCTACTGTGGAAGAACAGCCATGCCATCAGCACCACCACCATCGGCCTGTCTCTGATTCTCGGCGGCGCCACTGGCAACCTGTGGGACCGCATGATGACCGGCCACGTAGTGGACTTCCTCGACTTCAACATCGGCAGCTACCACTGGCCGGCCTTCAACGTGGCCGACAGCGCCATCGTGATCGGCGCGATCCTGCTGGTGTCGGAGATTGTCTTTGCCAAGTCGGCAGCGAAGCGGTGAAGAGCAGCTCGTAGCGAAGCTTTCAGCCGTCAGCTTTCAGCCATCAGCTAAATCCGGAGGAGTGCGCGTTATGGCCGGAACTCTGAATGGATGGGCCGAACCTGACGAGGCCGACCAGCCACGGGGAGAAGTAGAGGTTGCTGTTACGATCCCGGAGGTGTTCGCTGGCGTATCTCTTCAGGAATTGACAACTCGAGGCGGCCGGATCACTACAATCGAAGCGCACGAGGAAAGCGTGACGATCAACGCGACCTTGCCCGCGTTCCATTACAACGCATTGGTGGAAGCCCTCATCCTGGAAACTGATGGCCGGGGACACGTACGATTGGCCGAAAGCTGATAGCTGTTAGCTGGCAGGTCGCTGCCTTTCAGGCTGGCTTTGCCGAGAGCCACGCTGCCGCAACCAAACAGATCGTGACTACACTTGAAAAAATGACAGGCACAACGAAGAAATATCCCCAGCTCAACACCGTCACGGCGACAAAGCAAAGGGCGAACGCCCAGGCAATCCCGCGCATTCCCGCCAACGTTTGTGCCGGAAGCCCGCCAAGCTGCCAGGCAAGAAATGCAGCAAAGAGAAAAAATACGGTCACAAAAAGCCCAAAGCCCGTATAAAAATCCCAATAACTCCGGCTAAACCCCTGGACATCGAAGTGGATGGTGCGCATGGATGCGACCAGGGAATCCACTCCCCACTTTGGGTCGATTTGGCGAAACCCGAGAGTGTGCCCAGCAGCAAAGAGCAGCAAGAGAATCGATGCGATTCGATAAAGCATAGACGCTTTCAAAGGTTGCCTCCAATGCTGAGCGGCGAGTGTATCACTCATCGCGGCAACAAGCCCAAGGGGAGGAGCGGAAAGCGGGCCTTCTACGGTGTCCGTACACTCGCTTGTGCACTTCTAGCGTTGCGCACGCACGCAGGCTACTCAGTCATAACCGCGAAGCGGCGAGAATTGCGGCGTGCACAGCATGCGGCTAGACGTGTACCATCTTGCTGCGACATATTGTTGTATTAACCGATGAATGGGGCATCGCTATGCCAATCTTCAAGCAAGCTCTCTCCGTCTTTCTTAGTGCCTGTGTGACCTTCAGTGTCCTGGGGCTCGACGGCTGCAGCAAGAAGCCGGAGACCGCGCAACCTAACGCAACGCAGCAAGCGCCACAGGGGCAGCCGCCGGCCACGACCTACGCCGCACCGACGGCCGACCAGCTCTATCAGCTTGTCGCCCCCATCGCGCTGTTTCCTGACAACCTGGTCGCGATGGTGCTTGCTGCCTCCACCTATCCGGACCAGGTCAGCGCTGCCTATCAATGGCTGCAGCAGAACTCCAACCTCAAGGGCCAGCAGCTTACCGAGGCGGCCAATCAGCAGCCCTGGGACGCGAGCGTGAAGGGTCTGACGCAGTTTTCCGATGTGTTGAATCAGATGGCCACCAATCTCTCGTGGACCTCCGCTCTGGGCGATGCGTATTTCAACATTCCGCAAAGCGTGATGAACGCCGTGCAGGTCATGCGCCAGCGCGCCTATCAGGCCGGGAATCTGAAGAGCAGCCAGCAGCAGAACGTCACTGTGCAGAACCAGGCGCCCGGAACGGCGCCGCCTCCGACGCCCGCAGGGGGAGGCGCAGCAGACGACGGTCGTGCAGCCTCCGCCGCAGACCATCATCATCCAGCCGGCGCAGCCCGAAGTTGTTTACGTGCCCACCTATAACCCGACGGTGGTCTATGGAGCGCCCGTGCCGGTCTATCCCGGATACTCGACCGGCGCCATGGTGGCCACCAGCCTGCTTTCGTTTGGTGTTGGTATCGCGGTGGGCGCTGCCATCAGTGGCGGCGGAGGATGTTGCGGATGGGGATACAACTCCTGGGGATGCGGCTGGAACAACTCCACCGTGGTCTACAACCACAACACCTACATCTCCAACTCCAACACGTTCGTGAATCGCAACAATTACTACAACCGCAACGTGAACAACATTAACCGGAACAACATCAACGCCAACAATATCAACCGCAATAACCTGAACGCGAACAACGTCAACCGGAACAACGTCAACGCCAATAACCGCGCCAACAACTTCAACAGCAACTACTCAACGCCGCATTTCAACCAGAACTTGGATCAGGCCAAGTATCGAAATCAAGCCCAGGGAAATCTGGGGCAGCAACGCGCGGCTGGAAACCAGCCGAACTTCAATCAGCAGAACCGCGGGAATCCACAGAACCGTGCGGGAGCGAATCAGAACCAGGCACGCGGCGGAAACTTCAACCAGAACCAGCGGCAGGCGGAACGAGGCTACGGACAACAGCCAGCTCCGAATTCCGGAAAAAGCGCCTTCAGCAACTACGGCTCGGGCGGCAACGCGCGCACGAACAGCGCCCGCGGGCAGCAAAGTCTGGCAGGAAATCGCGGTGGTGGAGGTTTTGAGAATCGCGGCGGCGGCGGTGGCGGTCAAGCTCGCGGTGGAGGCGGGGGAGGCGGGCGTCGCCGGTAGTCCCACGAGTGCAAATCCCATCGGTGTCGAATCCCGATCGAAGGCAGGAGCAGACGCTTTATGAAATCGATGTCGCATTCTTACAAACCGATTGATTTTCGCCTGCGTCATTTGGCTCGGCTGATTGTGGCCGCGCTCGCGGTGTTGCTCGGGCTGTTGGTCCCGCGCTGCTTTGCCCAGCAAGGCAATGAGAAGACCTTCGCCTCGCCCGGCGACGCGGTGCTGGCTATCTACAACGCCGTGAAGTCCGGTGATCAGCAGGGATTGAACGCCATCCTGGGCTCGAACGCGGGTCAGGTCCTGCATACCGGTGACGAGGTGGCGGACAAGAAGATGGCGACCGACTTCATTCGGCGATACGACCAGATGCATCGTGTCGTGATCGAGCCGGACCAGACCGCCACCCTCTACGTAGGCGCGGAGAATTGGCCGATGCCGATCCCCATCGTCAAGAACAGCAGCGGCGCATGGTACTTCGATACCGAAGCCGGAATGAAGGAAATTCTCTATCGGCGGGTTGGCACCAACGAGAACGACGCCATCGAAGTCCTGCACACGCTGGTCGACGCCCAGCACGAGTATGCGTCTGCCGTACAGGACGGCGACAAGGCCAAGCATTATGCGCTCAGATTCGTGAGCGACGAGGGCAAGCACAACGGACTCTACTGGAAGACCAGCGACAACGAGACCCCGAGCCCGATCGGGCCGTTGCTCGTGGATGCCGCCGGCCAGGGCTACAACATACAACAGGGCAAGCAGACGCCGTTCCACGGCTACTACTACCGCATGCTCACCGCGCAGGGAGCCGCAGCCAAAGGCGGCGCGCACAGCTACCTGGTGAACGGCGAACTGGTTCGCGGCTTCGCCTTCGTGGCCTATCCCGCCGAGTATCGCAATTCCGGCGTCATGACCTTCATCGTCAATCAGGACGGCGTCGTCTACGAGAAAGACCTGGGCCAGGACACGGAGAAAATCGCGGGCAGCATGTCCGAATACAACCCCGACAAGACCTGGTCTCCTACCGATTAGGATTTGGCTGGTGGCGATCCGGGCGCCACTAGCCGGCGCGTCGCCGGAGCCACCTTGAGTGCTGCGCGATGATCAGACATTGTTTCCGAGACCCTTCCTGAAAGCTGATAGCTGACGGCTGACAGCTTCTACGGTGTCCCGTACACCCGCTTGTACACTTCGGCGTTGCGCACGATGGCCTGCACGTACTCGCGGGTCTCGGTGAACGGGATGGACTCGACAAACTCGTCGATGTCGCGGTAGGTGCCCGAGGAGCGCCAATCCTCAACCCGTTCTTCGCCCGCGTTGTAGGCGGCGAGCGCGTACTCGATCTGTCCGCCGAAGTGGTCCACCATCTGGCGGAAGTAGCGCGTGCCCAGCTCGATGTTGGTCGTGGGATCGAGCAGCGAGTCGGTCGAGTAGTGCTGCAATCCCTGTTTCTTGGCCTCGCCCTTCCCTGTTCTCGGCAGTAGCTGCATCAAGCCATACGCGTTGGCGTGCGAGATAGCCGCCGGATTAAACTCCGACTCCTGCCGGATGAGCGATGCCACCAGATAAGGATCGAGCCCGTTCTCGTCCGAGTAGTGGCGCAAGGCGTCCCAGTAAGGACGCGGGAACAGGCCGTGCCAGTACTCCGCGGGCAGTGCGTTGATGTCGAACGCGAAGTATCCGGAGATGGCGCGCTTCAAGGCTTGCAGGGCGCGATAATACTCGCCTCCGCTGGAATAGATGCGCGCAATTTCCAGCATCTCCCATGACGGGCCCTCGGAGCTGCCGGCTTGTAGTTCACGCACTGCCAGGTCAGTGACGCCGGCGTTCTCCAGCAGCTTGGCGCGCATGTAATGCAGATCGTCGTCGGGCGGATCGGTGACCTGTGCAGTGGGATCGTACGTCTTCGCCGAGCCAATGTGTTGCAGCGAAGCAACGGTCACGGCCGGCGCAGTTGGCATCAGGGCCAGCCGCTTGCGCGCCAGCACGCCGTAATAATAGTTGCGATAGCGGTCGGCGAGCTTCTCGTAATACGCCCGCGCCAGGCCGTAATCCTTGTCGTCCTCGGCCATGCGGCCGCGCCAGTACATGGCGTTGGGCACTTCGTTGGTCCCGGGATAAAACTCGATCTGCTCGTCGAAATACTTCTTGGCCTGGTCCGGGCGGTTCTGCCGGTAGGTCAGCCAGGCGCACTTCCAGTGGGTGTAGGCTGCTTTGGTCCCGTCGGGAAAGCGCTGGTGGAGTTCGCGGTAGTAATCGATGGCGCGATCGTAATCCTTCTGGAGCAGATACATATTGCCGGCGGACAACAGCGCCGACTCCAGCCAAGGCGACTTCGGCGTGGTGGCCCGCATGTGCTCCAGAATGGTGTTGAGGCCAGCGTCATCGTTGTCTTTGCGCGCGATCTCGGCCCGCTGATACCACTTCTCGGCGCTGGCGTCGCTGCCGTCATCGGGAATGCGATCCAGCGCCGCGCGTGCGTCGCGAGTATTGCCCTCATGCATGTACGAATTGGCCAACTGGATGAGCGCGGCCGAGTTCGTCGGCTGGAGATCAACCATGGCGCGGTATTCGTCTGCCGCCCCATTCCAGTGACGCGTCTTATAGAGTCCGTCGGCGCGATGCTCGTGCTCGGCGTAGGTCACCGGAGGAAGGAATGCCGCTTCCGGAATCTTCCTCAGATCGGCCCCAGCGTTATCGGCGGTATAGCTGGTCGGGTAGTTGTAGTACACACGCCGCAAGATATCTGCGCCCGTGCGACCCTGGCCGTTCTGGACGTAGGCCTTGCCGAGAAAATACTCGGTCTCGGCGTTGGCGGGCGAGCGATGTTCTTCCAGCAGGCGGATGGTTTCAGTCGGCCGGTTCGTAGCCAACAACGCTCTGGCGTAAGCGATGGTGGCATCGTGCGCATAGAGCGAGTCGGGAAAGCGCGTTCCAAAATCGCGGAGATACGTGAATGATGCCTCCGGACTGTTGCTCTGCACGTAGGAGTTGCCGATGAAGAACGACGTATAGTCTTTCAGCTCGCCGATAGCAGGCTGGGCCTTTTGCAGCGCTGCAATGGCGGCTGGGTATTGGGCATCGAGATAGTGCGCGTAACCGATGGCGAACCACGCCAGCGCGCCTGCCTCGGTGCCGGCGTGGGCGTGCGCGTAGTTCTCCACCCCCGTGTAGGCCGCGGGAGTGCGGTACTCCACCAACTGCCTCGCCATCGGCCGCAAGTCACTGGAAGCGACGAAGGTGCGCTTCATCTGGTGCGCGCGGGTCGCCGTGACCTTCTTGCGCGAACCATGGCCGGTAGTCGCCGTCGTTTTCTTGTGCGCTGTGGTGCCGGATTTATGCGCAGTGCTGGATTTCTGAGCGGTCGAATTCTTACTGGCGGTCGCGGACGAAGACTTCTTCTTGGGGGGCGTGGAGCCGCTGTCTTGCGCGAATAGTCCACCCCTTGGCAAAACCAGGGAAAAGGCCAGCAGAAGTGCGGAAAAGTGGCTCTGAATACTCACTTTGTTCAGTGTAGCGCGATTTCCAGCGCCCGCGTTCGCCGAATTCGTTACAGAATGGATTCCTATGTGTAACATCCGAAGGAGCTGCAAATCCGTACAATAGACGTAGGCTTCAGCAGAGCTGTTAGCGGCAGAGCGCCAGCAGCGGCGCTCGATAACTGAAAATTTCGCTTCCCCGGCTTTCCCGAATCGGGTGCCTTATAGGTACAATGGTTCGGGATTTTATTCCGGAGAACGTAAACCACTCCAAGCCGCGCAAAAGCGGTGCGCATTGGGGACACTGGACGAAAATCCTGAATCTACGCAAACATGGCGACCATCCAACAGAAGGTAGCGGAACCAGCTGACGAAACTTCACTGGTACATGCGGCGAAGGCCGGCGACATCAGTGCGTTTGAAGAACTGGTGAAGCGGTACGACCGCAATGTTTTCCGGATTGCGCAGCACATCACGCAAAACCGCGAAGATGCGGAAGACGTGGTGCAGGACGCTTTCCTGAAGGCGTACCAGAACCTGGCCAACTTCCAGGAGCAGTCGAAGTTTTATACCTGGCTGGTGCGGATTGCGGTGAACGAAGCGCTTATGCGCTTGCGCCGCCGGCGTCCCGAGCGGATGGTGTCGCTCGATGAGGACATCAAGACCGAAGAAGATTCCATGCCGCGCGAAGTCGCGGACTGGGCGCCGAATCCGGAACAGCTTTATACCCAGGGCGAGCTGAAAGAGATCCTGGGTAAGACGATACAAGGGTTGCCTCCGAGCTTTCGGACGGTGTTTGTGTTGCGCGATGTTGAGGGCCTCTCCACCGAGGAAACGGCGGATGCCCTGGATTTGAGTATTCCGGCAGTCAAGTCCCGCTTGCTTAGGGCCCGGCTGCAACTGCGCGAACGTTTGAGCAAGTACTTCAAAAATCGTACTGGTGGAGATGGCAAAAAGTGACCTGCTCTGATTTTCTGAAAGAGCTGACCGATTACCTCGACGGCGCGATGGACGCTCAAACTCAGGCGGAATTGGAAGACCATCTCCAGTGGTGCCACAACTGCTACGTCGTCTGCAATACCACCAAGATGACCATCGAGATTTACCGCGACTCCCAGCTTTACGAACTGCCCGACGATCTGCGGGGCCGTTTGCGTTCAGCCATCATGTCGAAGTGCCAGAGTCACAAAGGCAACTGCGCCGAGGCATCTGGTCAGAGCGACTCGCCGCCGACGAAGTCCTAATCTCCTAAGAACCTTTTCAGCGCCAGACCTTCGGTTCTAGTTTGGAACTGCTAGAGTCGCGTGGACGAAACCTTTCTCACTGCCTCCGAATCTAAGTAACTGATGCCGGGTTCCCGCCGTTGGAGAACCTGCCCAGCAGAGACTCGGCGAGCGCCGCTTCTTCCGCAGACTTTGTTGTTGCTGAGGGTCGAGGAGGAAAGTTATGGGTCTCTATGATCTGCTGTTCGGTTGTGCCCACAAGCGTTGCAGCTTTCCTATGACCGTTCGTGGCAAATTACGCCGCAACAGCGCGGCGGCGTCCGTCACGGGTACCTACGTGGTTTGCCTGGATTGTGGCAAGGAATTTCCTTACGACTGGAACGAAATGAGGCTGGTCTCGCCCACGCCGCAGACGTCTGGTGATCGACAACCGGTCACGATTCTGCCGGGTCACAAGGCGGCGTGATTCTGGCGTCGGTGGTGCGACGTTGCCGGGCTTGCGAAGAACGATCATTCAAAGGCGCTCCGCCGAGCGCCTTTTCCTGACTCCGCGGGCCCTCACTTCCACAGCGTCTCGCTGGCAACTCCCGTCAAACAATAGTAAGGATCGCCAGAGTCCGCTAATCCGGTCACCGGATCGCACGACGTGGCCGCTCCGGTCCAGCCGTAGGGATCAACCGGAACGCAGTCATAGGCCGCTCCGACAACGCCGTCGATGCACACGTCGGCTGCTCTGGCTCCAAACCGGCTGAACACCTGCAGACCCGGCACCACCTTCTGCACCTCCAGATGGAGATGCGGCGAGTAGTGGAAGATCGGTGGCGCCGCCTTCCCCGATAGTGCCACCAGGCATCCCGCCTGAACATGCGTGCCCTCGTCGAGCGGCAAATATACCGTTGCCGAGCAGCCTGGCAGCGGATCCGGATCGCTGACCAGAATCTTGTTCTGTCCCACGTAGGTATCGAGATGGAGATAGTAGATGACGTACGCTGGTGGCAGCGCAGGCGCGTGGTCCGGCACGATCTCCAGGACGTGATATGCCGCCGCGGGGTATCCCAATCCCACCATCCGCGCGGGATAGTGCACTGTCCCGTTTGCCGCGGCATAGACCTGGGTGTCCATTGCCGCGAGGTAGTCGATCCCGGGATGGCCATCGTAGAACAGATAGCTGGGAACACCCCATCCCCAATAGGTCATGTCGGGCGCCAGCGAAATCGGCGGCGGCAACTGCACGTTCTGTACTTTGTATCCCGCGTTGCAGCCCGTGCCCAGGATGGGATACCCGGGGCCGTACGGAGCGGTCGTTCCATTGAAGGCAACCACGGTTTTGTCGCATCCGTAAATGACGTAATGCGTAGCCGCGTCGAGCATCGAGTGATCGAAGACGGAATTGGCCGGCGCCGACGCGGATGTGAGGTGCTGGTCCTGATCGGGAACGGTGGCCTTCAGCGGAAAGGTAAGCTGGATCGGCGTCGTAATCGGCGCTTCCTGCGACGCGGCGGGTTCCGCAAGTTGCGGAACAACTATTAGCAATGTAAACAGCAGCAGCACACGAAATGGTGTTATTCGAGAGCGGGGTTGCATTCTACCTCCGTTTGGAAGTTCCGCACCGCGTGTGCCGACCCAGGTCAACTTACTCTGAGTCTCGTAGCGTGTCCAGTCTCGTCAGGGCCGGCATCTGTGCCGAACCACAGCCTTGGTGTGCAATCAGAAGGAACAGCAGACGCTAAGAAGGCCGTCTTCCCTGCTGGTCAAGAAAAAGGAGGGCGCCAGGTTGGCGCCCTCGCTTGCTTCATGTTGTTTGAAAGTTTACCTCTACGGCTCTGGGACTGCAGCGAACTCCACGTTCTGCACCTGCACGCCTCCAACCGCCACGCGGCCGTCGGTCCAGGTTACGTAGGCAGTCGTGCCTATCGCCGTGCTGTAGTCGTAGTCGCCCGCGTAGCAGGGCTGAACCCCGCCGTCGTTCTGGGTCGGCTGCGCGATAATGACGTCGCTGAGGGCAATATTCGACCCCCAGGAGACGCCGTTGTCGGGCGATTGAACCGCGTAGCGCTGGTAGCTGCATCCCGGATCGGTGGCTACGTTGCAGGCCGACGTGGCCTGACGACGGTCGTACCAGGAGACGGTTACCTTACCGCCAGGCGAAAAGCCGAACGGGTTGTAGTTCACCGAGAGGGACGGCATCCACTGTGTTTTGAATTGGCCGTCTGGATCGGTATTGAGTTGGATGGGAGAAGACCAGGTCTGGCCATTGTCGGCGGAACGCACATAAAAGATGTCCCCGGTGTCAGCGCCCGTCCCATGACCGGCGTAAGCGTAATGAACAATTCCACCTGGGCCAACTCCCGGCTCACCCCACCCCATGTGCCGCCAGATGGGATTGACTTTGGCGAAGTAGCTGTTGGAGGGGCAGGTACCGTCACCTACCGGATTGAATCGCGGACCCATGATGGAGGAATTCCAAGTGACGCCGCCATCCATGGACCGGTACATCACGTTCTGCCGGGTAGCGAGACCGCCTCCGCCTTCATCCATCGAGGCAACAAACACCGGGCTGTAGTATCTCGCCTGCGGTGGTGGCGGGCCGGGTAACGCGCCCGTAACCTGCACGTCGCGGATAAAGCTGCTATTGATGGTCGTCGCGGCGCTCCAGGTGGTGCCGTCGTCGGAGTGGGTGATCTGAAGAGCTCCGCCGCCGACATTGAAGTTGTTAAAGGAGATGTACATGCGGCCGAACGCCGCGCTGAACGGATTGTTGTCCACCCACATCGACTCGCGGTCATCCCCCGAGTTGTTATGCGCGCAGGCCCCAGGCGTCCAGTTGATGCCATCGGGAGAAGTCCACACGCCAATACCCTGGCCGCCGCAGCCGCCGGCCAAGTCACCCACAAACCACTGGTTCAGCTTTAAGTTGAAAACCACGATCGGATCGCCGTAATTCGTGCCATGGCCGCTATTCAAAGGAGATGGTTGGATTTCGGTGAAGGTGGCGCCGCCGTCAGTGGAGTATGAGATGCCCGCGTAGCCGCTGCCGTTGTGGTCGTTGTAGTTGACAACGACGGTGCTGTCACCCGCCTTGGGGCTGTGAAACACCATGCTCTCGCTTTTCGTGCAGGTGCTCCCTGAGGAGCACGAACGGTTGCTGACCAAAACGTTAGGAGGTGTAGGCTCGTCGCCACTGACCTCGTCCCCTGAACCGGCCGCATCGGGCCGCGGTATAACGCCGCACTCCATCAAAGCCAAGCCGGCGCGCATGTTGTCCTGCTGTAAAAGATGAAGGGCTGCGATCTGCGAGCAGTCAATGCCGGTCGAGGTCATCTGGGCCTGGGCCAGCACGGGGTTAAGGACGCACGCTACCAGGATCAGGATTGGCGGCGCTAGGTACCAGAGCATTCGGTTTGTTCTCATCTTTAGCCTCTCTCCTTACTGCTTTTCCTGCTTTTCTTGGGCCGACGTACTAGACTGCATACTGGCAACAGGCTTCTGAGGAGGCGGCGCAAAGTACTCCTCGTCCATCCAGATGCCGGCGTTTTTCTTTACCTCTGCTAACTCTTCTTTCAACTTCTGCGCTTGCAATTTCTTTTCGATTTGACCCGACACCTCCGTCAGGTCCTTCCGGCTGCGCTTGACCAGCTGCATGAAAACAAAGGTGCCGGGAGCCTCATTCAATTCAGTCCACCCGCCCTCCTTGAGGGAGAATGCCATCTCGCCCATTTTCGCCGGCAACTCTCCCCGCTGAAAGGTGATAGGTTCGCCGTCGAACGCGATGCTGCCGGGGTCGGGCTTGGCTTCCGCCAGGACCTTCTTTATGTCACCTCCGGAGGCATAAGCCTTGCGAGCTGCTGCGGCCAGGGCTGTTGCTTGCTGCTGGCTCAAGCCATGTCCGTCCTTGGAGCCATCGTTTGTCCAAATGAAGAGCCGGCGAAGCTGCACCACGTCGTAGTCATCCAGATGGGCGGAGTAATAGGCGTGGATCTCCTCCGGGGTCGGCTTGGCCTGGGCTTTCAGTCGCGCGAATTCCGCGTTGGACAGAATCTGAGTGCGATCAAGAGCTAGCTGACGAATGACCTCGGGCGAGGACTCCAGATGATTGGCCAGCGCCTGTTGGGACAGCGCCAGCAGCGACGCGTAGTTGTCGCCTATGGCTTTACGGCTCAAATCGGCAGGGCCCTGCGTCTCCTCGAGCGCCTTGATCATGGACTCGAAGTCCGCTTGCGTGATCTGCAGGTTCCCCACTTTCAGGATTACGCGGTCCCCAGGGGCGGAAGTACTGTTGGCGGACGTCGTCGCCGGGCCACCTGATGAGGCGGTAGAGCTGGTGGTGTTGGTGGGCTGTTGCGCGTGGGCCGCGGCTGCCGAGAGGGCAGCACCTAAAATGCAAAGAAGCGCTCGTTTGGTGATTCGTGCAGGTAGATTCCCGAACAATCCGGCCAGTCCTTTCGCCCCGACGGACACTCTTGAAGTGGACAATCTTTGGGATGTTCGTCACCCAGGAATAGCCGAATCTCCCGGAAGATAAACGCAGTACGAAGCGTAGCTGCAGTTTTGATTCCAAAGGCGCGGCCGAGGTGTTCAGTGCCTCAGCTCTTGAAAAACGAAGGCTATAGTAGATGATGGCCACGCACCCCCACGAACATGTATGGGACTCAGATGCAAAGATTTGCGCACTTGTGGAAGTCGCTTTCTACCCCTTCTCTTTGGTGTCGGCGCTCCGATTCTCACTACCTGTCACAATGAGACGCCAGATCCTGGGATCCAACGCTAAGTTGACGACGACGTTGGGATTTGACTTGGACCAGCCTTATCCCGTATGTTTACCTACAATTAACTCGCTTAAGGGGCCGCGCCACTCTTGTTTGGAACGGCCCTTTTCCTTTTTGGTCTGGGACATATACTCCTGCCACTTCCAGCCACTGCCCCGTTCATCTGCGTGGCGCCGTGACGGGCACTGAGAACTGGCACCGCTGGGTTGATTCGGGAGGGGTTGTCAGCTCAATTCTTGGAGAGGTTTTCAGAATCGCTTCGATGGACGCGCGTGGTCGGCTCTGTTTCGTCACTGCCCCACGTGACGCGCGTACTTGCCGGGATTGGCTCGACGCGATATGACTGACCGCAGAGGAGGAAGTTAGTGGTGTCTTTAGTGGCCGCGCCAGGGCGTGTGCCGTGGGATGCTCTTTGAAAAACAGTCGTCAGTGGTCAATTTGTCACTTGCCAGGCCAAGGATCCATGTATTACTAGTCGATTAACGGCGCTCTTTTGCGATCTTCGGCGGATTTCTCTGGTTGTGGCTCATTTGCTGGCGTAAGTCCTTGCGGCTCAATCATCGAGATATAAACCTCTGGGGATCAATCATTTACAGAGATTTATTGCCTAACTTGTTGATTCTTAGTAGTGGCTGGAGGGGGGTAGGGTGTCAGGTGGACGGCAGTCGTTCCCCACGCGCGAAGAAGCGGTGTACGCTGCCATGGTTTACCGGATAGTCAACTATGCTTGTGATCGCTGCTGGCCAATAAGCAGTGGCATCCAGTTCACGCAGCCTCCATTGGCCAAGTGCCAAGTGCGATACTGCTGGACTCCGGAGACACTTGCGGTATAGGACCCAGAAACTCTCAGCTATCTGAGGTGCGGCATGCTCAAAACGCTTGATGTTCTGATCGGTGCCACGACGGTCATTCTGATCTTCAGTATGGCGGTTACAGTCATTACCCAGGCGATTTCCAACCTTCTCGGGCGGAGAGGAAAACACCTGATGTCCGGCCTCGCCGATCTCATCCAGCAACTGGGCATTCCGGAGCGCGAGGTCTCGGAAACCATTGCCAAGACGGTGTTGACGCATCCGCTAATCGCCGACGGCAAAGGCAAAATGGGAACGGTAATCCATCGCGAGGAGTTCACCAAGCTTCTGATGGACCTGGCTGGTGGCGGGGGCGTAACCACTCTCGAGAGCGGCGCCAAGGCGAAACTTGTGGATATGCTAAAGCAGGGCGGCATCTCCGACCCGGAACAGACGCTCAAGAACGTGCGGGCGGTGGCGATGCAGCTGGAAGCGTCACACCCCGAACTGGCGAGTGATGTCCGGCAGGCCAAGGCGCTCATACAAGAGGCGGCAAGCGATTATGTGGCGCGGGTGAATTCGTGGTTTGACCAGACCATTGATCGCGTCAGCCAGCGTTTCACGCAGTACACCCATTGGATCACGATTGCCGTCTCGCTGGTCGTGGTGCTCGCTGTGCAGGTGGACATCATCGCGGTGGTCGACAGGCTATCGATTGACGATCAGTTCCGCAACACTGTGGTTTCTTCCGCCGTCAAAGACTTCTCGCAAGAGACTGCGCCCCAGAGTGATACTAGTCCGAGTTCTCCCCCCGAAAAGAGCACCGCCGCTCCAAACGTCGCCCCCGGCCCTTATTACGATCTTCTGAGCAAAGCCGGACTCATCACGCTGCCGACGAACGGCAGCTGGTTTCGACAACTGGAGGATCCACGAAAATATCCCGGCATGGTGCTCTCTGTCCTGCTGATCAGCCTGGGGGCGCCGTTCTGGTACGGCATCCTGAAAAATCTCTTAGGATTGCGATCTACTCTGGCACAAAAAGATGACGTCCAGCGGATCATCCGCCAGACCACGCAGAATGTGAGTGGGACAGTTTCGAATGCACCTGCCGCACCTGCGTAGCTCCAGGGCGAGCGCGACGAATCGTAATGGGCGAACCTTCCCCAACTGACACGCCCACTCCGATGCCGGTCGCGTGACGGCTAGTCTGCGCGTATTCCATGCAGGCCGCGTTACAATAGGAGAAATTGTCCTCTTCTCTGCATGGAGCCGCACCGCAGGAAGCTTGACATCTGCTGTCGAAAAGCTAGTCAAATCGCAAAGCGGAGAAACTGTTGTCACTGGTGTCCACGCGATGCCTGAAAGTCTCTGAACGCGCTACTCTGTGCGGCTATTGAAACGCCGGCCTTAACCAAAGTTTAGACGGGATCACGCAGCGCCCGATGGTTGCATCTGGAATTACCCGATCGGATGGTCACATCAACTTGACGGCGAGCTGATAGCATGCAGCAACCTCCCCACGACCGTAACACTAGCTTCCAGCGATGGGATCTCGTCTCCCTGCTGTTACTAACCGTAGCTGTCGTTTTACTTTTTGAGACATCACCTCGTGCCGGCGACTTCTGGTGGAGCGATGCTCCACGCCACGCCATGGATGGCGTGTTTTACTACGACCTTGCCCGGAACCTGCCGCTCACCCACCTGAAGCAGTGGGCGATGGACTACTACATTCAATATCCCGCCATTACGGTGCTCTTTTATCCTCCGCTCTTCGCGATCGTAGAGGCCGCTTTCTTCGCTTTATTCGGGCTGTCGCACAGTGTAGCGCAGTTGACTGTCAGTGCTTTCTTTCTAGCGACTGCCTACGGAGCCTATTTTCTGACTCGACGCTGGCTTGGCCGGACCGCCGCTTTCTCGACCGCACTTCTATTTGTCGGAACGCCGGCTATGGCGCTCTGGGGACGGCAGGTGATGCTTGAGGTTCCGGCATTTTCGTTCCTGATCTGGGGTTCATATTTCTTTTTCCTCTACATCAGTACTTCAAGAGCGCGGGACCTATACTTAGCGGCTGGCTTGATTCTTGCTGCGATATATACAAAGCAATCGACTATCTTTGTTGCACCTGTTTACCTCCTCACTCTGTACTTTGCCTATCAGAAGGCAATATTTCGTCGCAGAGAGTTCTGGTGGTCAACAGTATTGTTCGCGGTTGGACTTATACCGCTCGGGGTAGTCACCTGGCTGTGGGGAAGGCTTAATGTGCAGCAGTCTGCCGGGGGCGCCTGGGTGGAAAACTCCCGCAGCACACTAGCGGGTTGGCTCTATGTGGCACGCCACTGGCCCCACCAGGTCGGTTGGCCCGTGTTGGTTCTGGCGGCGGTATATTGCGTGGGAGCGGCCCTTCACAAGAAATGGCGGCTGGAGATGCCGGCACTATTTTTCTTTGTGGTCTGGGTACTCGCCGGATATGTGTTCTTCACCCTCATTGCTCTCAAGCTTGACCGGTACACAATATTCTTGATCTTTCCCCTAGCTCTCTTCGGGGTGCTGGCGATTATACGGGGTCTTCCTGGCAGGATAGCTCCGTATGCTGCTCTCGCACTATCAGTGGGTATGTTTAGCCACACGCTAATCTCAGACCATGTTCCCTACGTAGCGGGGTATCGAGCCGCCGCGCAATATGTGTGCTCGATCGCGCCCCCTGACAGCGTAATCCTATTTTCTGGTCTGCGAGATGGCTCCTTCATCTTTAATGTGAGAACAATGCCGGAGTGTAAGAACCTGACGGTGATTCGGGCTGACAAACTATTGCTGGTCGTGATGGAAGACCGACGTTTGTTCGGGGTAAAAGAGCTGGGGGTTAGTGAAGGCCAATTCGAGGACATGCTTCGGCGCTATGGCATACGATACGTAGTCCTGGAGCCGAATTTTTGGAATGACCTGCAGTCGATGCAGATGCTGGTAAGAGTGCTGCACCATGATGAATTCAAGCTATTGGCGACTGTCCCTGTAACTGGCAATCCTGAAGCCGACGAGTCACGCCTGGAGATCTATCAAAACCTGAGCCCGGCGTCGCAAACGAAAGATCTCATCCGGTTCGAGCTGCCGGCCTTTGGGGTTACTGTCCAGGGGAAAGTTGGCCCGAAGCCGTAGTTCCACACCAAGAGAACCCGAAGACTTGCCGACTGTTAGCTGTGAGCTAGTTGCTTCCCGCCCGCGCCTTGGCGAACTCATCGCCCGGCTTCCAGCCGATCAACGCGGCCTGGTCAGCCGCCAGCCATCCGAGCGCAACGCCAAAGCGCGCCATCACAGCATCGCCGCGAAAGTCCATCTCCGGACGGTATTCGTCACTAGGCTGGTGATAGTGCTGCGCGACGAACTCCTTGGCCTGCTGCGCGCCCCATTCGCGATCATGGCCACTGTACTTGAGACCTTCATCAATGGAGAACGCAGGCACGCCGGCGCGGGCAAAGCTGAAGTGGTCGGAGCGGTAATAATGCCCCGCGCCAGGCTGCGAATCGGGCACGATCTTGAGCCCGAAGTCTTTCGCGGTGCTTTCCACAGTAGGATAGAAGGTGGTGCGCTCAGCGCCCGCAACGTTCACCTCTTCCGGAACGCCAAGCGGCGGAACATCGTCGTAGTTCAGATCGAGCGAAATCACTTTTGCCGGAACCGGCGGATGTTGGCCGAGGAATTCGGAACCGCGCAGGCCCTGCTCCTCCGCTGTAACGGAGACAAAGTAGATGGAGCGCCTGGGCGGCTGGCGAGCGGCAGCGAACACACGCGCGATTTCCAGCAGAATGCCACAGCCGGTAGCGTTGTCCTGTGCGCCGTTGTAGATGTTGTCGCCGGGCATGCCGGGAACGATGCCCAGGTGATCGTAGTGCGCGCTGTACAGGACCGCCTCGTTCTTGAGTTGGGGATCGGAACCCGGCAGTTTGGCGACCACGTTGTTAACGTCAAAGGGCCTAACCTTGCTGATCATCCCGGCCTTAAGCTTTGCCGGCAGCGGAACTGGCTTGAAGCCGGGTTGCTGCGCAGCAGCCATCATCTGGTCCAGGTTCATGCCGCAGGCCTGCGCAAGTTTTTGTGCGACGTCCAGCTGTATCCAGGCCGCGACCTTCAGCTTCGGCGCGGGGTCATTCCGCAAATAGGCGCGCTCGCCCGACCACGAGTTGCGCACCACGTTCCATCCGTAGCTCGCCATGTCGGTCTTATGGATGAGAAGGACGCCAGCTGCTCCCATACGCGCCGCCTCCTCGAACTTGTAGGTCCAGCGACCGTAATAGGTCAATGCCTTGCCGTTGAAGAACTTGGGATCGTCTGAAGGCGGCTGATTCACCATCATGAGCAGTACTTTGCCCTTCACGTCCGCCTCTTTGTAGTCGTTCCAGTTGAACTCCGGAGCATCAATGCCGTATCCGATCCAGACGATCGGTGCATCCACGATATTCTGCGTACTGGTGGTCTCGTCCATGGCGACAAAGTCGCTTCGGTTGCGTAGGTTCATTGGCTCACCCTTGTCTGGAACGAGCGTGAATGTCGTGCTGTCTTGCGTGGCAATGCCGACCATCGGCACATTCTGCATGTAGCTGCCGTTGTCGCCGGCGGGCTTCAAGCCGTAGAGGGCGAACTGCGTGGCGATGTACTCAGCAGCAATCTGGCCTCCCCGAGCGCCGGTGCCGCGGCCTTCCAGCAGATCGCTGGCCAGGAACTTAACGTGCGCGCGAATCTTCTCCGCATCGACGGCGGCCATTGCCTGCTCTGCCGCTGGAGGCAACCCGGCGACGCGCGGTACTGGGTTAGCGCCTTTCGCTGGATGCGATTCAGTATTGTTCCCCGTCTGTCCGATCAGTAGGCTGATCAGCAGGGTTACGAACAAGGCTATGAAAGCGGGTCTGCGCATGGAGAGACTCCCTGTGTGCGAAACACACTATGAAGACCTCTCATTGTACGCGAAGAAAAAAGGCTGAGCCGGCGTTCGCTTTCCGGCCCAGCCTGGATGCGTATCGCAGTTTCACACTTACCTGGCCTCGGCGAGGATGGTTACCGACTCATTGCTCTGGTTCTGCACCTTCATCGTCGTCCGTGCCTCCTTTGCTCGGAAGCTCAGGGCCAGGTCGGGCCCCCGCACCTCGCGCAATGCGTAGACTTCGTCTTCGCCCAACTTGAAGATCAGCACGGTCCGTTCGTCGCGTGAGCTGTCGTCCGGTAAGCCGGCAAGAAAGGAACTTCTTCCGGTCGCTTTTTGCCCGATGATGGCCAGGTGATCTTCCATGTTGATCGAAATTGTGTATTCTCCGGCGGGCAGCACTTGACGGCCCGCGTAGAAGCTGAATGGAATGTTGGCGCGGACCTCGCGCATACCGCTCTGCGCAAAGGTCGCGCCCGTCAGCGCCATCGCAAGTAACGCGAGCGCCACGAGTTTGCTCAGATAGTTCTTCATATCATTCTCCTATTGCCACCATTGGACCTCGACTTACTGACCTAAGCTCATTGGGTCGTGGCGTTCTGCAACGATGGACTAAGAGATTAGATGGGACCGCAGGGCGTGAGCACTATCGCTGCAGGGCGAGAGTGACAAATGCGTGTGAAGTAGACACGAACTGGAGCAGAAATGTGGTGAAATTTCTAGAAGTAAAAACCGTGTTGTAGAGATGTATCAAGGCTGTGACATAAAGCCTGCTACCACGGTTGTATGTGGACTATCAGGGACAGCAAAACAACGCCCCGTCCGCAGACGGGGCGCCCAAAACTTAGCCACAGGCTAACCCTAACCTACCTTGGCGAAGATGATAACGAGCGTGAATAGCACCAGTGACTCAATGAACGCCAAGCCCAGAATCAAGGCCACCTGAATCGCCGGACGTGCAGCAGGGTTCCGGGCCATGGCTTCGCAAGCCGCGGCGCCCACCCGGCCCTGGCCGAGGCCGGCCAAACCGGCGGCAATGGCGATGCCGAAGCCCGCAGCAATCGGGACCAGGTTATTCGCAGGGGCAGCCGCTCCGCCCTGCGCGTACGCCGGCATGGTCATCATCATGATGGCCAGCAGCGCAAAGATTACGATCGTTACTTTTCGCATTTTTCGTTCTCCTTATAAATTCACTGCCAGGGGGTGGTTGACGTTCACCGTGCTGACGCCCTCACACTCGCAGCCTTTAACATGCCATTAGTATTACTGGGACGAATTGCCGAGCGGTTCGAGACTAATGTTCATGTGCCACCGCTTCCCCAATGTAAACCGTCGCCAGCAGAACAAAGATGTAGGTCTGAATAAGCGAAACGAAGACGTGCAATCCGAGAAACACCACCGGAATCGCGATGGGAAACAACGAGAGAAACACCAACGTCACCATGTCGCCCGCAAACATGTTGGCAAACAAACGAATCGTGAGCGACAAGATTCTTGCTAGGTGACTGAATATCTCAATCGGAAACAACAGCGGAGCGACGAACGGTTCGGGACCCAGGAAGTTCTTAATATACCCAAAGCCGTTCCTTCGAATGCCCTGGTAATGGTAATAGAACCAGGTTACGAGCGCGCAGCCGAGCGGCACCGAGGGAACCGCTGTCGGCGCTTCAAAGCCGGGAATCACGCCGATGAGGCAGCACACCAGAATGAAAATACCCAGAATAGTCAGGTATCCGGTGTATTGCTCGTATCCGTGGCCGATGACTTCGTGACCCTGCTTGCTGACGAAAGAATCGATGCTCTCCATCACATGTTGCAGCGCGCCCGGATCGTCCACGGAAAGCCGCGCGCGAACAATCACGAAAATTACCACCAGCAGAACGAACACCAGCAACTGCATCGCCACATAGTTGCTGATCGGAGCCTTCGGATACTCCGCATGCACATGGAGGATTCCGAGGATCGCATTTGCCGGGCCGGCGAAGTACTTGTTCAGAAGAGCGGTTATCCAAAGTTGCTCAGGCATGTAGGCTTAGCTCGTAAGATTGAAGATGATGTTGCATCAGCACACTTGCGGTATTAACCGAGGCGGGCGCCAGAATGACTCGGGAAATCAAAATCCACGCCGCAGGGAAACAAACAACTCTATTGCAACTTCGCAAGCAACGGCCGCAATCGGAAGGCAAACACCACCGAGAAAGCCGTAGAGCGCTGCACGTGAAAGATTAAATATAACATAGGCGCCTGCAGCGATGAAGACGTAGCGCAGCACCGCGCGGAAGACAATCCCTCCCCCGCGTTCACGGCTCTGACCGGTTGTGATTCGCTCCCCTAGGGCTTCGACCGCGCGCTCCAGCCAGCGATGATTTACATAAGAGACACCAGCTCCCGCTGCGAATCCCGCCGCAACCGGCCAGCGAAAAAAGACAATGCAGACCAACAGCCCGACGGCCGCAAACGCGAGCATCAATTTCCGGATGCGCTCCAGCGCGCGATCGAAGAATTGATCGCTCTTCGAGGAAGTGGATTCGGGAATCGCCATGAGCACTGAAACACTCTACCGCAGGTGCCAGTGGCTTACTCGCTCTTTAGGCTCTTGTCCCGGGTTACGGTGCGTATCAAGTCAACAAATCCTGCGATTGCGCCTACGATGACCCCGGCGAGAAACAGCCAATGGGTGTGGAACCAGTAGTCCAGGAGTTTGCCCAGCAGTAGGCCCACCACAACCGCGGCAGGAATGATGAATGCGATCTGCGAATAGCGCGCCCATAGCACGGCGGCGGTCTGCGGCGTGTTGTCCCGTTGCTCATCGGCCATAAACAAGAGGCTAACACTCCACGCAAACCGATGCACAGCCCACGCTTGTGTTCTAACCTCAGCGCCGTGGTGGTTAATTGCAGGAGGCTAGGGATTTCCCGCAGATCGTGCGGGGGCGAATGCGCACTTCTTAGGCGTCAGCTGTTCGCGCGGTTTGACCTAGTGCTCCTCACCCGCTATCATCAATCTGCGGGGTGGAGCAGTCTGGTAGCTCGTTGGGCTCATAACCCAAAGGTCGGTGGTTCAAATCCACCCCCCGCAACC
>CAVTMW010000033.1:0-35861 GCA_963735855.1 uncultured Acidobacteriaceae bacterium | reverse complement strand
GCGGCACTGTGTACCAGCTAGTGCCCACTGGAGGCGGTTGGACTGAGAACACTCTTTACAAGTTCGCCAGCTTAGACGTAGGTTTGCCCGGGCCGGTCACTCTCGACCCGGCGGGAAATATTTACGGTGCGACCAACAACGGCCAGGGCACAATTTGGGAGTTGTCACCCTCCGGCGGTCAGTGGATCTACGAATCTGCTGGAAGATTTCAGCTCCAGCCAACTGACTTTGGATGCCGCCGGAAATCTTTGCGGCATAACCTGGGCCGGCGGTAGTCATCAGTTTGGTTCGATTTTTAAGTTGACGCCGTCCAACGGTGGCTGGATCTTCACCGACCTTTACGACTTCCAGGACAAGGACGACGGCGCCTTGCCGGTCGGCAAGCTACTGCTCGACGCTCGAGGCGACATCTATGGCGTTGCCTCAACCGGCGGCGCCTACGGATGGGGAACGGTGTGGGAGCTTACACCGTAAGAGTTAAGCGCGGGTAAGCGCGATCCAGCCCATTCACTTCGAAGCGCCCGAAATGATTGCCGCAGCAGCGCCTGGAAAGCAGGTGAATCGCTTCGCTCGTCATGACAACTCATAAGAATCTGTAAGATCTCAGTGGCTGTCCGTGTCTCTGAGGTGAGTTCACGTTCCCAGCAACCTTTCAATCTGCACCTCAATCGCGCTCGGCGGCGTCATCGGCGCAAAGCAGGCCGCCCCTACCGAAGCAGCGCCTGAAATCCGGCTTGGGTGAAGTGGCGGTCGTGAGTCGAAAACGCTTGTTAGGCCCTCATCTTCCATGATGATGAAACTGGCGCAATCGGTCAGGCTCCAGCCCTTGTCTGACATCGCCTGATATCGGTCGAAGGCCCTCGCAAATAGCTCGGGCGTTTGAGGCACAATCGTCATCTCAGCCGAGCCCCGCAAGGATGCGACCGCTTTTGCTGCCGATCGCCGCAGGCGTGGGTCGCGCTCGCTGAAGTGGTTCAACAATTCAGTGAGAACCATTTCACTCGTAGCAATCTGGCGGGACTGAAACGCGCCAGAGGCCGCGATCGCCCTGTCGTGAAGATCGTCAAGAGGGTTAAACAGGCCAATCCAATAACCTGCGTCAGCGAATACCCGCTGGTGCATCACGCCTGTTCTACTGCCGTATAGATAATGCTCGTGATTCTGCGCAAGGTCACGAGGAACGGTTTCCCATACAGAATCAGGCACCTCGGCTGCGATGCCTTCAAAAAGCTTCACGAGGTCGGTGACTTCCTCGGGCTTCTCCGGGGCCGGCTTACCTTCCTCCGGGGATGGCGGCGAACTCCCGTTGTCACGTTGATCCAGCAGTTTGAGGCATTCACGCACCACCTCATCGGCGGACGTGTAGCGACCGCTGCTGACCTTTTCTGCGATCAGGCGCTCGGTTTCCGGACTCAAGGAAAGCTTCATGATGCACCGCTTTTGCTAGCTTACCAATACACGCCAAAAATCACTTCCCCAGCAGCTTCTTGATCTGCGATTCGATGGCCGTGGGCGGCGTCATGGGAGCAAATCGTTCGACAACTCTTCCCTTCTTGTCCACTAGGAACTTGGTGAAGTTCCACTTGATGCTGTCGCCCAGCAGGCCGCCCTTCTTCGACTTCAGGAACTCGAACACTGGATGCGTGTTCGGACCGTTGACCTCGATCTTGGAGAACAGCGGAAACTTCACGCCATAATTCACCTGGCAAAACTCCTTCGATCTCGTCGTCGTCGCCGGGCTCCTGATGTCCGAATTGGTCGCACGGAAAACCGAGCACCTCGAAGCCGCGCTCTTTGTACTTGGAATAAAGAGACTGCAGGCCCTCATATTGCGGCGTGAATCCGCACTGGCTGGCGGTGTTGACGATAAGCAAGACTTTGCCCTTGTAGTCGGCGAGTTTCTTGTTGCGGCCGTTGTTCAGCTTGGCGGAAAGGTCGTAGAGGGTCATGCAGTAGAGCTCCTGAAAGAAGTGGCTAGTGGCCGGTGGCTAGTGGCCAGAAGAAGGCGACATCGTTTTCTTCTGCAGCGACGCAATCAATCCGTTCAGGATTCGTCCGAGTTCGGCGACTCGGTCCGAGAGCACATCTCTTCTGTCGGGCGCAATGTAGCCCAGATTTGTTGCGATTACGATCTGCGTTTCCACCTCGCATAACGAGCCACGCGCGTGGCCCAGAAACTGAACGAATTCTCCCCTGGTTGCGCGACCCTGACCTTCAGCGATGTTGCTCGGTACTGAAACGGCCGCTCGACGAAGCTGGCTTGTCAGGCCGTAAATCTCGTCGCTCGAAAAAGACTTGGTTGCGGAGTAAATCTCGGTTACCAGGGCAATCGCCTTCTGCCAGGCAATCAATTGCTGATAGTGCTTCAACTGCACGGGGCACGCTCCTTGACCCCCGCAGAACCCAGACAATATCGTACCTCGACAAGTGGCTAGTGGCCAGTGTTCAGTGGCTAGAAGAAGTTGGCGTGGTTCTGCAGCGACGCAATCAACACACCTCCCTCCCTTTTCTGCAACTAGCCACCAGCCACTAGCCACTGGCCACTGCGTTAATACGCTTTCGCAATCACCACCCGCCGATCCACTGGCTCGCCGGTGACGATGCACTTCCCTGCCCCATCGTATTCGTCCACCAGCGGGATGCAGCGCACCGTGGCCTTGAAGTCCTTCATGCGCTGATCGCAAGCGGGATCGTCCTTGACGTGCGCCATCACAAATTTTCCTCCACCTTTTTCCGCGGTCACGTCGGAGAGAATCGACGCGACCTCCTTGATCGAATTGGCCAGCACCGTGTTGGCCTTGAGGCGCTGCTTCGCCGCGTCGTACAGGTTCTTCTGCATTTCGCTCAGCACCGCTGGGAGCTTGGCAGCGATTTCCGCTTGCGGCAGCGGCTCCTTCCTTCCCGTATCACGGCGCTTGAGCACGATGTTGCCGGATGCCAAATCGCGCGGCCCAAGTTCCAGCACCACCGGCACACCGCGCCGTTCCCAGTGAAAAAACTTCGCGCCTGGACTCTGTGCTTCGCGGTCATCCACCTTCGCACCGACATCCTTCGCGATGCGGTGCGCCGCCTCCAGCACTTTGGCCTTTTCCTCGTCCTTGCGATAGATCGGCACCAGCACCGCTTTCACCGGCGCCAGCTTCGGCGGCAGCACCAGGCCCTTATCGTCCGAGTGGCTCATGATGAGTCCTCCGATCAGGCGCGTGCTCACGCCCCAACTCGTCTGCCAGACGTAGTCGAGCTGGCCTTCCTTGTTCTGGAATTGCACGTCGAAGGCCTTGCCGAAGTTCTGTCCCAGATCGTGACTGGTGCCTGCCTGCAGCGCGAAGCCGTTCTGCATCATGGCCTCCATCGAGTAACTGCGCACCGCGCCGGCAAATTTCCTGCCCGCGTCTTCATGCCCTTGATGACCGGCATGGCCATCACGTCCTCAGCGACTGCGGCATAAATGTCAAGGATGCGCAGAACCTCTTCCAGCGCCTCGTCGTGATTGGAGTGCGCAGTGTGGCCCTCCTGCCAGAGGAATTCCGTGGTCCGCAGGAACATGCGCGTGCGCAGTTCCCAGCGCACCACGTTGGCCCACTGGTTCAGCAGCATGGGCAAATCGCGCCAGCTCTTGATCCACTTGCCGAAGAAGTGGCCGATGATGGTCTCCGACGTCGGACGAATGACGTAAGGCTCTTCCAGCTGCTTGCCGCCGGCGATGGTGACCACCGCCAGCTCCGGCGAGAATCCTTCCACGTGCTCCGCTTCCTTATGAAGAAAGCTTTGCGGGATGAGCAGCGGAAAATAAACGTTCTGATGTCCGGTGGCCTTGAAGCGGTCGTCAAATTCGCGCTGCAGCAGCTCCCAGACAGCGTAGCCGTTGGCCTTGATGACCATGCAGCCTTTGACAATCTCGGCCGGCTCGGCCATGTCGCCTTGCAAGACCACGTCCTGATACCAGGTTGCAAAATCAGCGGTGCGGGCAGTAATCGGGGATTCGGCCATGAATGCTCTTTCGTATGGAATAAGTGGACTTTCTCGATTATGACAGGTGACTGGTTTTCAGCACGGAGCACACGGTGAGCAAGGAGAATTTACCAAGCGTTGCGAATTATTCTGACATGTCGGCAATGAAATGACCTCGCCCTTTTCAAGAATTGTCATTACGACGCCCCAACCTTGGGCGCGAGGAATCTGCTTTTCCGCTGACCAGCAGAAAGCAGATCCCTCGCTTCGCTCGTGATGACAAATCTTACGGAGCGTTATTCTCTGTATGCCCCTCGGTAAGCCATCGCGGTAACAGTGTTCCTCCTTTACTTGCATCACTCGCATCAGTGCCGTAGATCACTTCCCAGTGTGTCGCCGCAGGTGTGCAATTCTGGTGAGTGTCGGTCGAGGAGAAAGGCTGTTCGCCACTATCTCCTGGCTTGACGAATTGACATTTGCCTTCGATCGCAACGAAGGAGTCCACAATGAAGGCCAATTCTGTTCTGAGTTTCCAAGAAGACTCAACGCACCTCGCGCAAACGGCTGCTGCCGCCCTGGCATTGGCGATACTGCTTGCGCTGATAATCGTGGCTACCCCAGCGGCGTCGGCGCAGACTTACAAGGTGCTCTACAACTTTACCGGCGGAGCGGATGGGGCAAACCAGACCGCCGGTCTGACGATTGATGGTTCTGGAAACCTTTACGGAACAACATGTTCTTACGGAGGCACCGTTTTCAGGCTCAGCCGCTCCAGTTCTGGCTGGGTCTTCAGTACGCTTCACACTTTCAACGGAGGCAGCGATGGCTTTTGCCCTTCCAGCAGGCCGCTGCTAGCCCAAGATGGAACGCAGTATGGCGCTACTGTGAGCGGGGGAGGGGGCTGCGGCACGGGGGGCTGCGGCGCGGTTTACCATATGAGGCCCTCAGCGGCGGCGTTGGCTCCCTGGTATGACACGGTAATTTACCGCTTCCCGGGTAATAACCCCGAGGATCAGTCCAGTCCTCTTGGCGATCTCATCTTCGACCAGGCAGGGAACTTGTACGGCACGACTAACAGGGGCGGAGATAAGCACATCGGATCAGTCTATGAGCTGATGTACCTAGGCTATTGGTTGGAGACCGATCTCTATTCCTTCCAAGGTTCTGGCGATGGAGGTTTTGCTGGTGGTGGGGTCATCTTCGACCGCTCCGGCAACCTGTACGGTGTGACCCTCTCTGGTGGCCACGGGGGTGCGGGCACCGTTTACCAGTTGTCACCCTCCGGCTCCGGTTGGAAAGAAACTACGCTTTACAGCTTTACTGGCGGGAACGATGGAGGAGATCCCACTGGCGGTCTGTTCATGGATTCATCCGGCAACCTCTACGGAACAACTGAATCTGGCGGCAGCGACGGAGGTGGCACGGTATTTGAGCTCACGCCTGGCAACGGCGGTTGGGCCTTCAACACCTTGTACAGTTTTTCCGGGCAAGGTTCTTGGCCGGGGCCATGGGCCAAGCCAACGATGGATGCCGCTGGTAACCTCTACGGCACAACTCACGGCGACGGCGCCTACAGCAACGGATCGGTCTTCAAACTGACACCCTCGCCCAGCGGCTGGACGTACACCTCGCTCCATGATTTCACTGGCGGCAGCGACGGAGGATCTCCGCAAAGCTCCATCGTCTTCGATGCCAATGGCAATCTCTACGGCACGACGTATTCCGGCGGCACAGGGGATTGTTACGGCCAAGGCTGCGGTGTGGTCTTTGAGATAACTCCGTAAGTGTCGGCGTGGGATTCCAGGCGAGGCCGGGTATCCCCCGTTAGGATCTCCGCCTCTTTGCCGTCTCTCTCATCGACCGAGTTGCTATTGCCTCAGGAGGTCACAACAGGAGGCCACAATGAACGTCAATCTCCTTTCGAGTTTCGAAAGAACCTCAACCAACCTCGCGCGAACGGCTGCTGCCGCCCTGGCGATGGCGATCGCGTTTGCCCTCGCAATCATCGCCATGCCAGCGGCGCAGGCCCAGACCTACCAAGTGATTCACAGCTTCAACGGAGCGGACGGATCCAGCCCTTATGCCGGTCTGACGATGGATGCAGCGGGAAACTTCTACGGAACGACCGCTTACGGCGGAAGTTGCTACTACCCTTGCGGCACAGTGTTCAAGATGTCGTACAACAGCTCTGGCTGGCGCCTCACAACCCTCTACGGCTTTACCGGTCCCCCTGATGGCGGCCAACCCTCCGCAGAAGTAGTGTTCGGCACAGACGGGAGCCTGTACGGTACGACCTTTTTGGGAGGAGTAGCAACCGGATGCGGCCCGTACACCATGTGCGGCACGGTGTTCAAGGTAAGACCGTCAGCGACTCCCCCACATTCCATACTTGATCCCTGGACGGAAACCGTGCTTTACCGCTTCGCATCCCGAGCGCGTGATGCATTTGAGCCAATCGGTCCTGTTGTCTTCGACCAGGCGGGCAATATGTACGGCACGACGAACTACGGCGGTGCTTCCGGCTACGGTGCAGTTTATGAGCTAGCGCCCTCTGCTGGCGGTTGGAAGGAAACAGTTCTTCACAGCTTCAGTGGCGGGAGTGACGGAAGGTGGCCCTACGGGGCTTTGATTTTCGATCACGCTGGCAACCTCTATGGCACGACTTGGCAAGGGGGGACGGGTGCATTCCCTTGTGGCACGGTTTACGAATTGATGCCCTCAGAATCCGGGTGGACAGAGAAAGTCCTTTACAACTTTAGTGGAGGAAGCGACGGGTGCCAACCTGCGGCTGGCCTCATCTTCGACCAATACGGCAATCTGTACGGAACGACCTCGGTTCTTGGCGACCTCGGCGGCGGCACGGTTTTCGAACTCACGCCTTCAAACGGCGACTGGGTGTTTACCTTGCTGGCTAGCTTTCCTGAGGGGGAAGCCGGGCCTGTAGACAGCCTGACCATGGACGTGGCTGGCAGTCTCTACGGCACGACAGTCGAGGATGGCGCTTATGGGCAAGGAAATGTCTTCAAACTGAGTCCCGGAAGTGGCGGTTGGACGTATGCCTCACTTTACGACTTTACCGGCGGCAGCGACGGGGGATTGCCAATCAGCAACGTCAACTTCGACACGAAAGGCAATCTCTACGGCACCGCCTACCTTGGTGGAGACTACGACGGCGGTGTGGTCTGGGAAATCACGCCCTAGCCGAGATTCTGCGGCCCAACCCGCCTCTTTGCCGCTCTTTCATCAACGATTGCTCTTGCCGCAGCAGCTCACAACATGAGGCCACAATGAACGCCAATTTTCTTCGCAGTTCCGAAAAAACCTCAACCCACCCCGCTCGAACGGCTGCTGCCGCCCTGGCGTGGGCGATATTGCTTGCGCTGATGATCATCGCAACGCCTACGGCGCAGGCGCAGACGTTAACGATAATTCACAGTTTCTCCGGCGGAGCGGATGGGTATCTGCCAATGGCCGGCGTGACCATGGATGCTGCAGGAAACCTCTATGGAACGACGTGGGGCGGCGGCGGCAACGGCAGCGTTTTTAAGCTTAATCATTCCGGTTCTGACTGGGTTCTAAATCCACTATACCTTTTCGGTGGAGGCAATGACGGTGGTTTCCCCTGGGGCAGGGTGGCCCTTGCCCCTGACGGGACTCTGTATGGCACCACAAACGACTACGGAGGTGTGAGTGGTGGCACGGTTTTCCACTTAAGACCTTCCCCGGCAGCGCTGGCCCTGTGGAATGAAACTGTGCTTCATCTCTTCACTGGAGGGAACGACGGAGAGGGGCCTCAAGGTGATCTCACCTTCGACCAATCTGGGAATATCTACGGCACGGCGTGGTTAGGGGGCAACACGGGCAACGGCGTCGTCTATGAGTTGACGCCCTCGGGCGGCGGCTGCGTGTTGACCGTTCTTTACTCCTTCCAAGGCACTGATGACGGCGCGAGACCCTTGGGTGGTGTTATCTTCGACAAGTCCGGCAACCTTTACGGTGTCTCCAGTGACTTTTTTCCCGCGTCCGGTTATGGTGCCGTTTACCAGTTGTCACCGACCGGATCGGGTTGGACAGAGCACACCCTCTATAGCTTTACTGGTGGAAACGATGGAATAGAACCGATCGGGGGGCTGATCATCGACGCCTCCGGTAACCTGTACGGAACAACGTCGGCTGGCGGGAGTGGCGGGGGCGGCACGGTTTTCGAACTTACGCCCACCAATGGCGGCTGGACCTTCAACACGCTCTACGGCTTCTCCGGCGGGGGCGGTTCTTGGGACAAGCTGGTTATGGATGCAGCTGGGAACCTCTACGGCACAACGCTGAACGACGGCGCTTATGGATACGGTAACGTTTTCAAGCTGACACGCTCCAATGGCGGTTGGACGTACACTTCGCTGCACGATTTTTGCACCTTCCCATGCGGTGACGGGTCAGAACCGGTCAGCAACCTGGTTTTGGATGCTAACGGCAACTTCTATGGAACGACATACCGTGGCGGCGCTTACAACGCCGGCACTGTCTTTGAAATTACGCCGTAGGCGTCGTTTTCGGGATTCCAAGCGAGGCCGACAATCCTCGCGTCAGGATGTTGGCCTCTTTGCTAGCGCCGTAGGCACGACATAAGTTAGCCCAGCCGTTTACGGCTTGGATAGGCGAAACAAAACAAATCGCCAGTGCCGTAGGCACGGCACAGCTCCTACCCAAATACGAAGCGGTTGTCGTATTCGATCCCGCACGTTCGCAACAGCGTCAGAAACTCCTGCTCGAAGCTCCACTTCTTGTTCCGCCGGGCCCGAAAGACCGCCGTTGAATGCCATGACCGAACGCCACACATCTATGTGTGCCGTGCCTACGGCACTCGGATTCCCCCATACTCCGCTACCCCAGCCGTGAACGGCTGGGCTAACTTATGTCGCGCCTACGGCCCTCACCCCATGCAGACGCGGCATATGCTCAAGCATGCCGCACCCGAACCATGATGGGATCGAACCGTTGGCGTGAAAATCGAGCGCCGAGGCTGCCTCCTGGTTACCCTGCACCCAAAAAGTTACGAAAGTACAGTTACCCTACCCTGTACCTTCGTAATCTTGACAGACTGCTTCACGGTGCTACGCTGGAACCCGGGACCGCCCTTGCGACCTGCGAGGAAACGTGTCCCTCACCCGCTCCAGGGCGGTGAATGGCTCTTTGACAATTTAGCGCCGAGTCCTCAAGTAAGTGGTTCCTCGGATTGCGAGCGTAAAGGGGTCAATTATGCTACTAGACTAAGTGCCTGCGGTATAAGAAGATACATATAAGCCCTTAGGGCTCAAGAAGATGCCGGAAAAAACTCCGTAATCCGATGATTCTAAAGAACCGGGGGTAGGGGGAGGGGACTCATCTGCGGCCAGAACCGACGAGGCAAGCAGCCAACGACGAAGCAGGCTTACATCGCCGCATTCTTCACTAGCTTGAGAAGTTCGGCATGCACCCGCGTATCGTTCGACAACTCGGGATTAAAAGAGCCAGTTAAGAACTGGACAGGTAAGTAGGCTCGGCGCCGAGGCGATGCGCCAACGAAACCGGAGCGACGGCCTCCACAAAAAGGCAGCCCGAACCGTGCTACGCGTGATAGCATCAACATGCTTTTCCGTTATTCCATCAATGCCACGTTCGTGCCTTAGCCGGGACAAATATAAGGAGGCCACAATGAACGCTGCCCCTCTTGGGACATTCAAGCAATCCTCAACCCTCGTCGCTAGGATGACTGTTGTCTGGCTGTCGTTGGCTCTTGCCTTTGTCGCAATCGCCGCAACACCAGCGGCGCAGGCACAGCCGGCTTTCACCGTACTCCATAGCTTCACTGGCGCAGGGGATGGAGGAAATCCCATCACCGGGTTGACGATTGATGCTGCAGCGAATCTCTATGGAACGACCTTCAACGGTGGCGCAGGTTACGGCACAGTGTTCAGACTTAGGCATTCCAACTCGGGGTGGGTCCTAACTCCACTGTATCGCTTTGCTGGAAGCAATGATGGTGCCTACCCCTATGGCAGGGTCACCCTTGCCCACGATGGAACCCTGTATGGCACGACCGAAGCAGGAGGCCTCGGCGACAACGGCACGATTTTTCACTTGAAACCGGGCCCCGTGGCTCCAAGAAACGCGCTCGCTCCGTGGAGTGAAAGCGTGCTGTATCGCTTCACCGGAGGGAGCGATGGAGCGAAGCCCCAAGGCGACCTCTTCATCGATGAATCAGGAAATATCTATGGCGCGGCAAGCAGCGGAGGCACTGGCGGCGGGGTGGTTTACGAGCTGACGCCCTCGGGCGGCGCTTGGACGCAAGCCGTTCTCTACACAGCCCAAGACTCCACCGGAACATTACCTTGGGGCGGTGTGGTGTCGGACTCGGCCGGTAATCTCTACGGCGTATTCGAGGACAACGGTCCCAACGGTTTCGGTGCCGTGTACCAGTTGTCACCGTCCGGATCGGGTTGGACAGAGCAGACCATCCAGGGCTTTACTTATACCGGCAACGATGGCGGATACCCGTACGGTGGGCTGATCCTGGATTCGTCGGGGAATCTTTACGGAACCACTACATCCGGCGGCAGCGGCGGAGGCGGCACCGCTTTCCAACTGACGCCTGCCAACGGCGGTTGGAACTTCAACGCCCTTTACGGCTTCTCTGGGAGCAGTTTCACCGGGCCTAAGGACAAGCTGGTCATGGATGCCGCTGGCAACCTCTACGGCACAACCTACAGCGAAGGCGCCTTCGGAAGTGGATCAGTTTTCGAGCTGACACCCTCGAACGGAGGCTGGACCTACACTTCCCTCCACGACTTCACCGGTGGCAGCGATGGGGGACTCCCTATCAGCAGCCTGGTCTTTGATTCGAGCGGCAACCTCTATGGCACGGCACAGTCGGGGGGTGCGAGCGGCTACGGAGTTGTCTTCCAGATTACCCCGTAGATTGTTTGAGATTCCGTCGAGAGGTGAGCTTCGCGTTCAGCGTGTTCGCCTTGTTCTCCGCTGCCGATCACGCTTCCGCGTGAGCGACAGTCTTGCAGCTGGCATTTGGGCTCTGTAAAGGAAATTTCTATTAACTGGTAAATCGGTTTGCGCTATGTCCCGTTGCTTACCAGTTTTAAGAACGCCTGGTGCACTCGCTTGTCATTTGACAACTCCGGATGGAAAGTTGCCGCCATCACACTTCCCTTCCGCACCAGCACCGGATCGCCATCGCGTTTGGCCAGAACTTCAACGCCCTCCCCGACGCGTTCGATGCGCGGTGCGCGGATGAAGACCATTTCCAGCGGATCGCCGCCTAACGCGCTGGCGGCTTCAACAATCGATGAATCGATTTGCCGTCCGTAAGCGTTGCGACGGATGGTGATGTCGATCGCGTCCAGACCAGGCTGATGAGGATTCTCTACCTGCCGGGCCAGCACGATTGCGCCCGCGCAGGTGCCGAAGGTCGGCTTGGAGTGCACGAATTCGTTCAGCTTGCGGAAGGTATCTTCGCCCAGCAGTTTCAGGAAGGTGCTCGACTCGCCTCCCGGAATCACCAGGCCGTCGAGATCGTCGAACTGCTCGGGTTTGCGCACCAGCACAACCTCCGCGTCCAATTCTTCTAGGCGGCGGCGATGCGCATCGAAATCACCTTGCAGGGCGAGGACACCGATTTTCATTCCGTTTAGCTCTCAGCTATCAGCCGTCAGCTATCAGCCAAAACATGGAAGACAACCGACAGGAAACGATTCACTTACTTGGTAGAGATGAATCAACCGCAAAAAAGGCGCGGCAAAGCCGCGCCCAACTGAAAGCTGATGGCTGATTGCTGACGGCTGCCTTTCTACCATCCCCTGGTTTGCAGCAGGTCTTTCTCCTCGATGGCGCCGACGGCCAGTCCCTTCATCGCGCCGGTCATCTGCTCGCTGACCTCGGCTAGCACTTTGGGATCGTCGTAGTGGGTGGTGGCGACCACGATCGCGCGGGCGCGCGATTCGGCCTCTTCGCGTTCCGCCTTCACGCTTAGGTCGAGCGCAATCGCTCCGCCCTTCATGAAGATCCCGGAGCCGACGAAAACCGACTCCGCTCCGAGCTGCATCATCATCGACGCGTCGGCAGGGGTCGCGATGCCGCCAGCGGAGAAATTGGGCACGGGCAGCTTCCCTGCCTTGGCAACCATGCGCACCAGTTCGTACGGTGCTTGGTGGTTCTTGGCGGCCGCGAACAGCTCTTCTTCGCTCATCACCGTGAGTTGACGCATTTCTTTAACGATTTGCCGCATGTGCTTGACAGCATGGATAACATCTCCTGTACCGGCTTCGCCCTTGGTGCGGATCATGGCCGCGCCTTCGGCGATGCGCCGCAGAGCCTCGCCCAGGTTGCGGGCTCCGCAGACGAATGGTGTCTTGAACGCGTGCTTATCTACGTGGTGCTCTTCATCGGCAGGAGTCAGGACCTCGGACTCGTCGATGTAATCAACCCCGATCTCCTGCAGGATCTGCGCCTCGGCGAAATGGCCGATGCGGCACTTGGCCATCACCGGAATGGAAACCGTGCTCATGATCTGCTTGATGAGCTTTGGATTGGCCATGCGCGAGACGCCGCCCTCGGCGCGAATAATGGCAGGCACGCGCTCCAGCGCCATGACCGCGACCGCTCCGGCCGCCTCGGCGACTTCGGCCTGCTCGACGCTCATCACGTCCATGATGACGCCGCCCTTGAGCATCTCGGCCAGCCCGGTCTTCAGGCGCAGACTGGTGTTGTTACCGTTGTTCTCGGACATAAACTTTCTCCTACTTGGAACCCTTCATTCTACTCTGCGGGCGTAGTGGACGTAACCCCGTGCGGCGGCCGGCTTGCGCTGTTCTACACTGCATGGGTGATGAGCACCTGCGGAGCTGTGAAATCGGGCCCATGACACCAGACCATTGGGAGGCGGTCCGTAAGATCTATCAAGAGGGGATCACAACCGGCAACGCCACCTTCGAAACATCGGTGCCCGATTGGAAGGAGTGGGACGAACGCCATCTGCCATCGTGCAGGCTGGTGGCGCGCTCGGACAACAAGGTCCTCGGCTGGGCAGCGCTCAGTCCCGTTTCCAGCCGATGCGTTTATGGGGGCGTCGCCGAAGTAAGCATCTACGTCACCGAAGAATCGCGGGGACAAGGCATCGGTCGCCGACTGCTCGCCGCTCTGGTGCAGGCCTCAGAACAAAACGGTATCTGGACGCTGCAAGCGGGAATCTTTCCGGAGAACGCGGCCAGCATCCAGCTTCACCAGCACGCAGGCTTTCGAATCGTGGGCAGGCGCGAGCGGATCGGCTGCATGAACGGACGCTGGCGCGACACCGTGCTGATGGAACGCAGAAGCGCTATGGTAGGCGTTTAGAAGACGGCAATAAATCGCTTTGTATCAGGGCACGACTTCCACAGGCTGCGGAAAAACTCGCTTCGAACGCGTTTCGAAGGGGCACACCTTTAGGTGCCCGTTACAAGTCCTTTGTTTTTGTTAATCCGGCAGGGCTTCACGCCCACGGCTAACCCCTATGTCGCCCTTCGGGCTGGATCTCGGCGCTACGACGCGACCAGAGCGCCTAAGAGCCTGCCCTGCACTTATCGAATCGAACATGTTTTCCTCCAATTCCCGCCTCCGCTTCTCCCATGCAAAAAGCCCCGCGCCAGGTTCCAGAATTCTCCATCCCTTCCCGCAGGAGCGGGCGAAAAGCGCGGAGCATCCATGGACCTGATCGCAGGGCTCGTTTCAGTTACGATGACCTGCTTGGTCTCTTTTGTTGCGGGTCTCTCCGCTTCGCTGGACGGCGCGCCCTAGGCGCTGCTCGTCTCGTCACGCGAGCGGGGAACATCGACCCTGTGGCACAGCCTAGCGGATACATCCCAGGCTTTTCTGTGACGAAGCGCACAGGGGTTCGGGGTGGGCGGCCCAGTGCCGCCCCAGCCCAACAGACGGCTGGAACGTGGGCACCCAGCAGGAAGACACCGGGCCATTTCTGTTGAGTTACATTGATTGCATGCACTTGTTCATCAACGGCGAAGGGAAGACATTCGACGCGCCGTTATCGCTGGCGCGGTTGATCGAGCAGTTGGGAATGAAGGGCGATCGAGTGGCAGTGGAACTCAATCGCGAGATCGTAGCGCGCGCGCAGTGGGCGGAGACGCAACTCAACGACGGCGACCGGTTGGAGATCGTGCATTTTGTGGGCGGGGGTTCGGGAGATCCTTTCTGTCGTTGCCTGGCAGGCTCCTCAAAAAACCTCCAATTCTGTCACCCTGAGCGAGCGGCCGCTTTTGCCGCGAGTCGACGGGCCCCTATACGACTCCAGCTGTCTGGCTCCGATAGGGGTCCTTCGACTCCGGCGGCCACGGGCCAGGCTATAGCAGTCACGCTTCGGCTGTGTAGCCGGCTTAAGGCTCCGCTTCCGCGGTGCATTTGGATGTACTTCTCGAACCCGGCATCTGGGCCGCTGCGGCTAACAGCAATCCCGATTACCTCACGTGCTAGCGCGAATTCCCAATTGCCCATTTTCGCTGCCCGCCTGAAAGGCCAGTGCTTCCACCCGTCGCCGACTTCGCGCCAGATCTCTTGACCCGCTACCGCTCGATTGAACCTGCATGTTGGCCCTCTGAAGCCGCGCAGGTGACACCGCAAAGAGAATTTTCAGCAGCCAGCCTACGACGCAAGCAGCGCGTTGGCAATCGCCAGCCACTCGTCGGCGAGCGGGCCGTGAGCGGCGGTCTGGTCGGCGCGGTCATACCAATAGGCGGCGTTGCCGGCGTCGCCCTCTTTGCGATGCAGGTAGGCATGCACCCACGCGCCTCGCGGGACCTTCGTCCTGCTGCGCCGATTCGTGGGCCTTGGTCCAGTCGCCTTTGGCATCCCACCACAAGCCCTTAAGCGCAAAGTCCAGTTCCGCGGGCGGAGCGTCGCCCGTCAGCGAATCGCGAAATTGATCTAGCGTCATAGATCGATCGCCTCTACTTGGCCACCAACTCGAACACCGGATAGTTCGCAGCGATACCTGCAAACGCCTGCACATCGGAACCGGCAGGAACCGTGAAGTATCGCTGGACCGTGGTCTTGAAGCTGTCAAGATACACTTTGAGGTATTGCGGCTTGTCGGAATCCGGGATGGCGCGCAGGCGGAAAGTCCGGTTGAAACTGCCCCTCTTCAGCGTCACCTCTCCCGCGGCCTCGGCGTTGCGCACCCACTGCGTCTGTCCACGCGGAGCCACCAGGATCCGGCGGCCGTCAATCTCCAGCAAGTAGATGGGCGTGGAATACAGTTTGCCGCTCTTGCGACCGCGCACCTGCAGCAGATAGTTGTGCTTCGTTCCCAGTCCAAGCCCAACCAGGAACCCGAAGAAGCGGTTGAAGGCACTCTCAATCGCCGTAGGCTTCTGGAAGACCGGGGCGTCGGGCGCGGATTCCATGGTCACCATTGTAAGACTCCTTTCGCTTCGGCCGGCACTCGTGAAACTTCCGCAAAGTCGAGCATCAAGCGGCATCGATTGAGTTGAGCAGTCATACTATGCGGGTAGTACTTTAGATATGTTGCATTTATGTTCGATTGTGTTGCATCTGCAGAAGTTCTGTTGCATTTGGGTGGTGTTCGCGTTGTAGTAGCAAGGTCCTCTGAGATACGATTCAACTCACGCTTGATTCCCTCCTGACTAAGGCACGCCACCGATGAAGATGCTTTTCAAACTGCTCGTGATCGCTACCGCTCTCGTTGTGCTCTCGACGTTGTGTCTGGCTGGCAATAATCCGTCCGAAGGCCTCCCGATACGCCGATCTACGTTCTGACTAACGATGACGGCATACTGCACAACTATGTCGGCTTCTACCTGGCTGGAGGCACACAGGGTGCGCCAACCCTGACCTATCAGAACGCCGTCAACACCGGAGGTAAGGGCATAGGCGGCGGCTTCTTCGCTGCTCCGCGCGTGAACCTGTTGCCGGATGCTTCCGCACAGTGTGTGTACGCTTCGAACGCCACGACGGGCGATATTTCCGGCGTCAATATCCAGACGCAGACCCTGGCTGGAGTGTTCCCCGCGTCGGGGACGGACGTGGGAGACGCCAACGGCATCGGATTGGTGCTGAACGCCAACTATCTCTATGCCGGATACAGTACCTCGAACACGATTGCCACCTTCTCTGTCCTGCCGGGATGTGCGCTCTCCTTCGTCAGCGACGTGCCGGCGGCCGGCTTGAACGGCGGTTCGCCGTCAGGCATGGCCCTGCATGGCAACATCCTGGTGGTGGCCTACGCCGACGGGTCGATTGAGTCGTTCAACGTCGCGGGTGGAGTTCCGGTTTCGAATGGCGATGCCCAGAATTCTGCCGGCTTTGCCAACGCTTACTTCCCCGAAGGAGTGGACATCACCCAGGACGGGCACTTCGCAATCTTCGGCGACTCCTCCGTGCCGACGACCGTGGAGGTGTCGGACATTTCCTCGGGCAAGCTGAAACCTACCGTTATGTACACCGTGGGGACGGCCACCAATGCGGTCGGGTCGGGGCTCAACTCAGCTTCGGTCCGGCTCAGTCCGGATGAGTCCCTGCTGTACGTTACCAACAACGATGGCGGCACGGTGTCGGCTGCCTTCTTCGACAAGCGGACCGGCAGAGTCACTCGCGGCTGTACGTCTCCCACGCTTCGCTTTTTCTATGACCCCTGGGGCTTCGTAGGCTCGATCGCCACCCGTGATCCAACCGGAACGGGCGGAGTACTGTACGTCGCGGAATTTGGTTTCACATCCTCGTACATCGGGTTTCTTCAGGTGCAATCGGATGGCCTGACCTGCGCTTTGTCGGAGGCCTCGAACTCTCCGGTCATCGATCAACTCAGCGGGGGACTGTTGTCCATTCAGGTATTTCCGCCGCGGCCATTCTAGGGGTTGTGCGCAAACAATGCGCAAGCAGGAACGAGCAAGATCGCTCAGTGCAAAGCTGGTAGCTGTTTTGGGAGATTCGGAGTTAGAAAATGCGTTCATTGTTTCAGGCTGTTTTGTTCCTTCTTCTCTGCGGACTTTCGTTGGTCAGCGCGTGGGCCCAGGTAAGCCCCTGCCCCTTGCGGCCGCCGGCCGGCAGTCAGATCAACAATCCCCTTGACCTCTACAGCCAGAACGGTACTTTGAGTTTGGACCTGGCCCTGAAGAACGGGGCCGATTCCAATGGCTTCATGCACTATTGCTACGTGTATCTGTACCAGGGGAAGCAAATCGAAGCGCCCACGTTGCGTCTTAATCCCGGCGATCAGCTCGTCCTGAATCTTACGGACAGCATTTCGGCGCCTTTTGATCGCAAGCCAATGACCCACATGCACGGAACGATGAAGGCTGCCGGCGCAAAGGGCGGCGATGATCCCTGCAACCCAACTCAGATGTTGGACTCGTCCACGAACTTGCACTTCCACGGCCTGAATATTCCGCCGGTCTGCCACCAGGACGACGTGATCAACACCTTGCTGCAATCCGGCGATCCGCCGTTCCAGTATTCCATCCAGATTCCGAGCAACGAACCGCCGGGGCTCTACTGGTACCATCCGCATCCCCACGGCAACACCACCACTCAGGTGATCGGCGGGGCTACCGGCGCGCTGATCGTGGAAGGCAACAACCCCCTGGTGCAGGGACTGACCGAACGAGTGTTGATTTTGCGCGAGCAGGTGAAAACCGGTCCGGCGCGCGATCCGGACGCGAACACCCAACTGACGCTGAACTTTGCCCCGGCTATCTACCCGGAGGGCGCCAATCCGAACACGATTAATGTGCAGGCGGGAAAGCAGGAATACTGGCGCTTCCTCAACTCGTCGTCAAAACAGTTTGCGTCCTTACAGCTCCTGTATGGGGTTACAGCGCAGCAACTCGAGGTATTGGCGATTGATGGCGTTCCGTTGCAATCCCCGGTTTACGAATCGACGATCTACGTGCCGCCTGCCGGACGGGTGGAGTTCATCATTCCGGGACTTCCCGTTGACCAGACCGGGACTTTCCTGACTTTGGGCTATGACACCGGAGCAATCGGCGATCCCAACGGCTATCGAATCCTGGCTCAGGTGTTACCCGATGGAAGTCCTCATCTGGCTCAATCTCCCGCGCACCCCGTCAAACCGCCGGCGGATCGGATGCGTTTTGCCGGGTTGGCCACGCAGGTCCCCACCACAACCCGCAGCCTTTACTTTTCCGAGCAGAGCATCGGCACCAACGGGGGAACTCAGTTCTTCATCACGGTACAAGGACAAAAGCCCCGAGTGTTCCACATGTCGGATCCGCCTGCCATCGTGACCAACACCGGAGCCGTCGAAGATTGGACCATCGAGAACCACTCGGGAGAAGTGCACGCCTTCCACATCCACCAGATTCATTTCCTGGTCATGGCGATCAATGGCGTGCCTGTGCCCAATCCCGATCTTCAGGACACGGTCATCGTGCCCAACTGGACAGGGCAGCGGTCCTTATCCGAGTGTCACGTTGCGCATGGATTTCCGTGATCCCAATATCGCCGGGACCTTTGTCTACCACTGCCACATCCTGGACCACGAGGACGGCGGCATGATGGCCAAGATCCAGGTGAATCGGTCGAATTAGAGGGAGCGGGCGATACTTCTCCGCTCCCGCGGGCTATTGCCCTGCCGTTCCGTCAAGCTTCCGGCCGAGCCCGGCGGCAATCTTGAACACCGTTCCTTCGGGATTCTTTCCGGGCATGTTGCCGCCGCTGATCGCGGTCCCGTAGAAGTTGCCGTCTTTACCTTCGATCATCCCCTGCGGTTGGCAGCCGGTGGTGTTGCAGTTAAACGCGCCGCTGGTGAGCGAAGCGCCGCCGAGCGTGATCGCAAAGAAGGAACCGTCGCGGAAATCGGACAGCCCCCAAAGGTTGCCGTCCGACGCTTGCAGCAATTGAATTGGTTCGTAGCCCTCGTTGTCGGTCATCTGATGGATGAACTGAAAATCGCCGGAAAGCTCAAGCGGAAGATGCCCGTTCCCGGACCGCTTCCATTGGTAGCCCCATAGATGTACCCATCGGACGCCTGGATCAGGTGGCTGGTGACCCCTTGCGGGTAGGCAAATTGCTGAAGGATGGTGAACTGGCCCGCCGGAGTGACGCGGAAGATCGTCCCCTGATCGCCGCTAAGTGCTCCCGTGCCGTAGAAGTTTCCATCCGAGGCTTGCATCAACGTGCTCGCCGTGCCCTCGGTGGATGGATCCAGTGCGTGCACCAGGCTCCAGGATCCCTGTGGCGTGATGCGGAAGATGGTCTGGAACGCGGCGCCGTAGAAGTTCCCGTCGTTGGCGAGAGTCAGCGGCCCCGGTCCGTCCGGGCATCCTGAAAGGGAGCAAAAGTTGTACAGGACCTGGAAGCTACCATTGCGCGCGAGCTTGTACATCACGCCCTGGTTATGCGCGCCGCCTTGTTCCGTAACACCGTAGAGGTTCCCGTCGGTACCCTGAGTGAAGGAGATCACCGGATGCTCGCCGTTCGGGAAACCCCCGTTGAGGGAAACCGGCTGAAAGGTGTGAATTACAAAGCCTTGACCCGATGTCGCCGCCCGGAACACCGTGCCACCTGCATTCGGATTGCCCTGGCCCGCCCACCAGGTAACGACATACAGATTGCCATCCGAAAGCTGGATGGGAGGAAGTGTGGGATCGAAACCGTTGGGACACTGGGTGAAGTTCTGGTTGCAGAAGAAAGCGAGCACCTGCGAAATGCCGGGTGACGCGGGTTGTGCAAACGAGACCGTCGTCAGCAACAGAACGGTCAAGAGTATGTTCGTGGTTTTCATTCGAAAACTCCTTCCAAAGCCTTTTCGACGAGAATGTTGTACGGCCCCGTCCGCCCGGTTTGTCACAAACTTGTGACAAGTTTGTAGAAAATCGTTCACACGAGCGATCTTGGGGGACGATCCTCCTCAAAGTCGGACAAAACAAAGCGGGAGAGCTCGTGCCCTCCCGCCGCTCGTAGCAAATTGTTGCCGGTTGCCTACTTGCCCTCTCCCAAAATCTGGAAGAACCGAATGATCGATTCAATCCCGCGGTGGAAGTTGGGAATGTGGAACTTCTCGTTGGGCGCGTGCAGATTATCGTCCGGCAGACCCATGCCCATCATGATGCTGGGAATTTTCAGGTCCTTGTCGAACTGGGTGACGATGGGAATGGAGCCGCCGGAGCGGATGTACACGGTGTCTTTACCGAAGACCTCGTGCATGGCTGCGACCGAGGCGCGCGCGTACGGGTTGTCGGTGTTGACCACGCAAGCCGGGCCTTTGCTGTGCACCTTGATGTTGATCGCGATGCCTTTGGGCGTGAGCTTCTTCACGTAGTCGGTGTACTTCTTAAGGATGTCGTCCGCATCCTGGTTGGGCACCAGGCGCATGGAAACCTTGGCCGAGGCGCGCGCCGGAATCACGGTCTTGGCGCCGGGAGCGGTGAAGCCGCCGGGTATGCCGTGGACCTCCAGCGTGGGACGCGCCCAGGTGCGATAGAGGACCGAATATCCGGGTTCGCCGGTCAGCACGCTGGAGCCGACTTCAGCCTTGCGGTATTCCTCCTCGTTGAACGGCAGACGTTCCCAGGCCTTCAGCTCATCGTCGGTCGGCTTCTGCACGTCGTCGTAGAAACCGGGGATGAGGATCTTGCCGTCGGCGTCCTTCAGCTTGCTGATGATCTCGACCAGCGCGAACAGCGGATTGGGCGCTGCGCCACCGTACACGCCGGAGTGGAGATCGGTCTTCGCGCCCTGCGCTTCGATCTCGGTGTACAGCAGCCCGCGCAGGCCGACGCACAACGTCGGCAGTGTCGGGCGCGAACAGCTCGGTATCGGTGACCAGCGCGAAGTCGGCCTTGAGCTTGCCGGTGTTGGCGTTCTTCAGGACGTACTCTTCGATGCTCTCGCCGCCCACTTCTTCCTCGCCTTCGATGAGCACGCGAACATTGATGGGCAGCTTGCCATCGCCGCCCTTGAACAGCGATTCGAAGGCCTTGAGCTGCATCCAGAGCTGGCCTTTGTCGTCCACCGCGCCGCGGGCGTAGATGTTCTTGTTGCGCTCCGTCGGCTCCGTCCAGTTTCTGCTCGCAGCTCGCGCTTCCTCGTCCTTAAGGGATAGGCATCCTTGTCCACGAACGGTGGCGATTTCCACTCGTCGAGCGGCTCGGCGGGCTGCACATCGTAGTGTGAATAGCACAAGGCAATCGGCTTGCCCGCGGCGTGCAGCCAGTCGGCGTAAACCAGCGGATGGCCCTTGGTGGGGATGATCTCAACATGCTCAAAGCCGATGCGCTTCAGATCGTTGGCCACCATCTCGGCGGCCTTGCGAACATCGTCTTTGTGCTCTTCGGCGGTGCTGACGCTGGGAATGCGAAGCAGGTCTTTCAACTCGTCGACGAAAGCGCTTCTGGTTCTCGCGGGCATAGGAAACGGCAGAGGACACGGCGGTAGTTGCCATGGGAGTACTCCTTCCTAGTAGAACAAATGAGGATGGGCGAACTGAAAAGTATATCGCAGCGGAACACCGGCCGTTTGGGGGCCGAGTTGCCGAACGGCTAAGGCCAGAACGTCCTGACGGAATACACGTGAAAACCGATCGAATGTGAATGCGCAGTAAATTTCACTGCCGGAACTCCGTGATCATGGCCGGTTTGCGTTTGCCACGCTTCCATTCCTAACCTATCGGTGATAGTTTCGTTTCCGCGATCCCATGGCAACTCTTACCAACGCGCAGCCGGCGCCTAGTTCGCGCCGGGTGGAGGCGAGCAGCAACAACACCTACGATCTGGTAGTGATCGGCAGCGGTCCCGCCGGACAGAAGGCTGCCATCTGCGCCGCCAAGCTGCGCAAGAAGGTGGCGATCGTGGAACGCAAGCGCACCATCGGTGGCGTTTGTGTGCACACCGGGACCATCCCCAGCAAAACCTTTCGCGAGGCCATTCTGTATCTGAGCGGGCTACGGCAGCGCACGTTTTATGGCCGCGGATATGCGCTCAAGGAAAACATCGACATGCAGGACCTGGTCTTCCGGTCTGACGCGGTAATGGCCCGAGAGATTGAGGTCATCAAGGCCCAACTGCGGCGCAATCGCGTGACCGTCTATGAGGGCAACGCGCGGTTCCTCGATCCGCATACGGTCGAAGTCGTGAGCGAAGAGGGGGTCACGACGCTGCGCGGGGAGAACTTCGTGATCGCCTGCGGGACCCGTCCGGCGCACGACGCCGAGATTCCGATTGACGGCAAACGCATCTTCGATTCCGACCAGGTCCACGAACTGGAGGAGTTGCCGCGCGAGTTGATCGTGGTCGGCGCGGGAATCATCGGGCTGGAATATGCCTCCATGTTCGCGGCGCTGGGCGTAAAGGTTACGCTGCTCGACCAGCGTCCCACGCTGCTGGACTTCGTCGATCGCGAGATTGTCGAGAGCCTGCTGTTTCAACTTCGGCAGCTGGGTACAGTGTTTCGCCTGGGAGAGAAAGTCGTCGCCGTCGGGTTCGACGCGGAGCGCGATCGGGTCTTCGCCAAGCTGGAGAGCGGGAAAACAGTCCATGGCGCGGCGCTGCTCTATGCCGTCGGACGACAAGCGAACAGCGACCAGCTCAATCTGGAAGCGATTGGCCTGGTTCCCGACGGACGCGGCAAGCTGATCGTGGATGAAAATTTCCGCACTTCGGTTCCGCATGTTTACGCGGCCGGAGATGTCATCGGTTTCCCCGCGCTGGCCAGCACTTCCATGGAGCAGGGTAGGCTTGCGAGCTGCCATATCTTCGGCGTGGCCAGCAGCATCCCGCCGAACCTCATTCCTTATGGCGTTTACACCATCCCCGAAATCTCCATGGTCGGCGCGACGGAAGAACAACTCACGCGCGACAAGGTTCCCTACGAGATCGGCATCGCCCGCTACGCTGAGCTCGCCAAGGGGCAGATGCTGGGCGACGATCAAGGATTTCTGAAGCTGATCTTCGATCCTGCCAGCCTGAAGCTCCTGGGCGTGCACATCATCGGAGACCGCGCCGCTGAGATCGTCCACATCGGGCAGGCTGTGCTGGCGCTGGGTGGGACGATCGAATACTTCCGCGACACCGTCTTCAACTATCCCACGCTGGCGGAGGCCTTCAAGGTTGCGGCGCTGGATGGGCTGAACAAACTGTAGCACCAGGAAAGGTAACTACAGCTCATCCCGCAAAAGCTTACGAGATGAGCTGCAGTCAGTTGCTAATCGCTCCCGGATTCGACCTGTAGTCATCATCACGCTTGGAGAGCGTGGGACGGTCGTCCCCTTGTTGATTCGAGGGCTGGCCATTCTGCCCGGCGTTGCTGTCGGCGGTCTGGGTCTTGCGCAGCGTGGGCTTGTTGACGTCCTCGGTCTGGAATCATCTTCTTGCGGTTCTCGATCGACGCCAGCCGTGCCTTCACGTCGTTGAACTCCGAGGTGTTGAGGATATATTCCGGCCGCGCCGGCAGGACGTTGCGTATCTCCTCCTGGCTCTTCTCAATGCGGTCCGGCGTCTGCGGATGGCTGGCGAACGCCTTGGACAGGGTCCCGGGCTTCGTCTTCTCCTGGGCCTTGATCTTCTCGAAGAAGGAGATAAACGCCTGCGGATCGTAGCCGGCTTTGTACATGTATTCCAGGCCGAGATAATCGGCTTCGGCCTCAAAGCCGCGCGAGAACTTCATGAAGGTGAGGGGCAGCGCTATCTGGATCGCTAAACTTGCCGCCTCATAAACGCCCCAGTTTCCCACGAAGATCAGCGGAATGGTTGCCATTTGGGCGTAGTTGGCGCGGGTCTGCTCGCGGGTGGCGTGGCGGGCGGCGACGTGCGCAATCTCATGCGCCATCACACCAGCCAGCTCGGCCTCGTCATCGGCGGCAAGAATCAGGCCGCTGTTTACGTAGAAGAACCCACCCGGCAAGGCGAACGCGTTGATGTCGTCAGAGTCGATGACCTTAATGGTGAACGGCACCTTGGCGTCGGAGTTGCGGACCAGATTCTGACCGATGCGATTCACGTACTCGGTGACGACCGGGTCCTTAATCATGCGGGCGCTGGACTCGACCATCATGGCGTACTGCTTGCCCATCTTGATCTCGGTGTCGTACGAGTACCAGTCGCCCATGCTCTTGCCCGAACCGGCCTTGCCAATGTTGCGATTGCCGATGTCGTCAATGTCGTTCTTGCCCTTGTCGTGGGTGGCTCCGGGCGCGTCCGGCGCGAGAGGCGTATTGGCCGTGGCGTCGGCCGGCGGACGTCTGGGTTGGCGAAGGTTGAGACTGATCGGGAGAATTGACTGGGGCCTGCGAGGACGGTGTCTGCGATTGCGAGCTGTCCTGAGCAATCGCAGGCACAGCAAGGCAGAAACTCAGCAGAATTGCGTTCGCAACTGCGAGAGCGCGTGACTTCATGGGAAACTCCAGTGCCTTGCGCTGAACCCACCTAGCTGGGGTGCTTCTGCGCTCATTATATGCTTGGAGCCGGGTTCGTGGCGCATAGGATTCCCGGTTTTCGGCCCGGACACAAAACTTTTGCAATCCCTTTCGGTTAGACGCCAATCTGCCACAAAGGGTTAGAATGAGCGGTTCGTCCCAACGGGGGGTAGCATGGCAACAGCGACGTCAGCAGATTCGAACAAGGCCACACGACGGATCTCGGTCGAGGAATTTGTCACCGGGCTGCGCAAACTTCGCGAGGATGATTTTGCCGGAGTGCGCGGCACCGCTGCAGTACCTGACGGCGAATCCGGTGGATGCGGAGTCGCTGCAGCCCTACCTGTTCTGGAATGCTCAGCACTACACCCGCAACCTGATCGACAAGACCGAGCTCTACGAGCTGCTGGCCATTTGCTGGGACGTCGGGCATGCGCAGCTCCATCCACAACCACAGAGGTCAGAACTGCTGGATGGCCGCTCCCATCGGCCGCCTGGCGGTGCAGAACTATCGCGTGATCTCCGAGGACCTCGCCACCCAGTGCTGCGAGATCGTGCCCACGGACGTGGTCGAAATCACGTCGGCAACCCGGTGGCGGTCGATCCCGCTGAATCCGGTGCACGACGTCCGCAACTGCCGCGAATGGGGCGAGCGCGCCGTCAGCCTGCACGTTTACTCGCGCCCCTTCGACTCCTGCATCGTGTACTCGGTGGAGCAAGGCAGCTGCGGCGAGATTGGGCTGAACTACACGTCCATGTACGGCAAACTGGTGTAAGCGGGTTAAGCCGCTTTGGCGGCCAGCTTACGCAGCGCGTCGTCCTTGAGCAGGACGATGCGGTACTCATCCAGAAACGTCGCGCCAATTGAGGTGTAGAGGTTGAGGGCTGGCTTGTTCCAGTCCAACACCTCCCAGCGCACGGCACGGCAATTCTCACGCACGGCGATTTCAGCGACTTGGGCCAAGAGGCTGGTGGCAATTCCTTTGCCGCGAAACTCGGAGCGGACGAAGAGATCTTCGAGGAACAACTGCCGGCCGCGCCAGGTGCTGTAGCAATCGAAAAAGAGCGCATATCCCGCGGGCTTCCCTTCCCACTCCGCGACCAATGCCCGGAACCTTGGTTCCGGGCCGAAGCCGTCGCGCTCGAGTTCGTCCGGTGTCGTGGTCAGCTTATCGAGCGACTGTTCGGAGATCGCCAACTCGCGAATCATCTCAAATAGCAGTGGAACATCTTCCCTGCGGGCAGGGCGAATCGAGAGCATGACTAACCTCCATTGCAACCGGCGTAAGCGCGAAGCCTCCCGCCGCAGTCAACCACAACCCGCCAGCGTGTGCTGGGGATCACAAACCGTGGGTCGTCCCGGCAGTATAATTCCTTCGTTGACAACCTCTCATCGAGCCAACTTATGACGATCATCAAGCAGGACGACCTCATCCAGAGCGTAGCCGACGCTCTGCAATATATTTCCTACTACCATCCGCCGGACTTCATTCGCAGCATGGCGAGCGCCTACGAGAAAGAGCAGTCGCCGGCGGCGCGCGATGCCATGGCGCAGATCCTGATCAACTCGCGCATGTGCGCCGAAGGCCATCGGCCCATCTGCCAGGACACCGGCATCGTGACGGTCTTCCTCAAGGTCGGGATGAATGTCCAGTGGGACGCGACCATGTCCGTCGAAGACATGGTGAATGAAGGTGTGCGCCGCGCCTACCTGCATGAGGACAACAAGCTGCGCGCCAGCATCCTGGCCGATCCCGCCGGGGCGCGCCGGAATACCCAGGACAACACGCCTGCAGTGGTAAACATGACGCTGGTTCCGGGCGACAAAGTCGAAGTCATCGTCGCGGCCAAGGGCGGCGGCTCGGAAGCCAAGTCGAAGTTCGCCATGCTGAATCCGTCGGACTCCATCGTCGAGTGGGTGCTGAAGACCGTTCCGACGATGGGCGCGGGATGGTGTCCTCCGGGCATCCTCGGCATCGGCATCGGCGGCACGTCGGAGAAGGCCATGCTGCTGGCCAAAGAATCGCTGATGGAGCCGATCGACATCCAGGAACTGATGGCACGCGGGCCATCGAATCGCGCGGAAGAGTTGCGCCTCGAGCTCTACAAGAAGATCAACGCTCTCGGCATCGGCGCGCAGGGGCTGGGCGGACTCACCACCGTGCTCGACGTGAAGGTGAAGGACTATCCGACCCACGCCGCGAACCTGCCGGTGGCGATGATTCCCAACTGCGCCGCGACGCGCCATGCCCATTTCGTGCTCGACGGCTCGGGGCCGGTCGCGCTGGAACCGCCGTCGCTCGACGACTGGCCGACGCTGACCTACGATCCGGTGGGCGCGCGCCGGGTGGACCTCGACACCATCACCCGCGAGGAAGTGGCGACCTGGAAGCCCGGCGAAGTCCTCCTGCTCAGCGGCAAGCTGCTGACCGGCCGCGATGCGGCGCACAAGCGCATGACGCGAGAAGCTGAGCAAAGGCGAGCAGCTTCCCGTGGACTTCACCAATCGCTTTATCTATTACGTGGGACCTGTTGATCCGGTTAGGGATGAAGTCGTCGGTCCGGCAGGTCCAACAACCGCCACCCGCATGGACAAGTTCACCCGCCAGATGCTGAAAGAGACTGGACTTCTCGGCATGGTGGGCAAGTCGGAGCGCGGACCGGCGGCGATCGAAGCCATTCGCGATCACAAAGCGGTTTACCTGATGGCGGTTGGCGGCGCGGCGTATCTAGTCTCCAAGGCCATCAAGAAATCGCGCGTGCTGGCGTTCCACGATCTCGGCATGGAAGCCATCTACGAGTTCGAAGTGCAGGACATGCCGGTCACGGTCGCGGTGGACTCGAAGGGCAACTCGGTGCACGAGAGCGGCCCGAAGGAGTGGCAAGCCAAGATCGCGGAGTTGGTGGAGATCGGGTAACGACTGATTTGCTGACGATCCAAGCCGCCGGCGTCAACGCCTGCGGCTTTCTCTTCTGCTGTGCTAATCTCAGCGCGAGCACGCCCAGTTCGTCCACCAGGTGATTGCGTTGACCGACGGCACAACACAAGCGCTCTTACCCGACAAAGGTTCACCCAAGCCCGACGTTTCTGCGCAGCTCCCTGCCGATTTGCGGCAGGCGCTGGACGCCTTTTGCGATGCCGCCACACCTCGCAAGCGCCATGCCGGCTTCGTCCAGATCGTCCGCTGGACGCGGGAGGGCCGGCGGCGGATGGAGCAACCTCGCCTGCTGACCCTGGTACGAGCTTCTCGAGGGCGACAGCGAATTGCGCCAGCGCGTGCAGCACTCTCTCGGGCAGATGCTCGCCGAGATGGACTTCCTTTCCCTCTTCGCCGAAACCGGTCTTCCATCGGTCCACTCGTTTACCACCGAAATCGTTCAGCGATTGGCGGCCAAGGTTGTGCCCTCTGCCCGTGAGGACACCGATGCGCGCAAGCTGCTGATCGACTTGTACTCCTCGGAACGGTACGCGCGGCAATTCGCGGCCCTGTCTCCCGAGATCTTCGAGCGCATCGTGAACGTGCTCACGCCCGGTGATGCGCCGGAGTTCTGGCAGCGCCAGGAGCGCGATCTGGACGAGGCCATGCGACTGCTCGTCAGCGCGAATCAGCGGCCTGGGGCTGCAACCGGAGATGCGGGAGCGCTCGACGGCGTCGGGGATCGCGCACTCGCCCTTCTACGAACTGGTACATGCGACCGAGGAGTTGGTAGCGCCCAGTTCGCCGGAGTCCGCTCCGGCGGCGCTCGACGCCTGGAAGCAGGTCGTGGCCCGTTGCCGCGGAGAGATGGAAGTGGTTTACGAGCACATGGAGTCGGCCGGGCATCAGCGTCGAGCTGGTCTTCGACCTGAAGACCATTCAGGCTTGCCTGGTACGATTGGAGAACATCGCCAAGGTCCTCACGGCGACCGAGCCGCGTGAGCTGGGCGCGGCCATTGAAGCGCTGCTGGGCAAGCTGATTGAAGGCAATGTCTCCGACAAGCAAGTGTCGTCGCTGTTGCGCGAGAACCTGAATCTGCTGGCCCGCAAGGTCGTCGATCGCACCGGCGACACCGGCGAGCATTACATTGCCAACAGCAAGCCGGAATACTGGCTGATGTGGCGGGCCGCCATCGGCGGCGGGCTGCTCACGGTATTCACCGCTGCCGTCAAGCTGCGCATCATCGAAGCGCATTTGCCGCCATTCGTCGAGGGCTTCGCCAGCGGCACCAATTACGCGGTGAGCTTCGTGCTGCTGCAGGTCTTCGGACTGGTGCTGGCCACCAAGCAGCCGGCAACCACCGCGGCCGCCTTCGCCCGAATCATCCGCGACAATCGCGGCCTGCAGCGCTCCAGCAAGCTCACCGACTTCGTGGCCCGCATCACCAGCACGCAGTTGGCGGCGGCCCTCGGCAACGTCCTGGCCGTATCGGCGGGCGCGGTGCTGTTCGAGATGCTGTGGAGGGTGATCTTCCGCGAGTCGTATCTGCCGGAGCTGAGCGCGACCCACGTATATGACACCCTCAATCCGTTTGCCTCGGGCACAGCGCTGTATCGCGATGGAAACCGGCGTAATCCTGTGGCTGGCCGCGCTGGCGGGAAGCTGGATCGAGAACGCCGCAGTCTATTACCGGCTGACCGAAGCGCTGGCGCAACATCCTCTGGGATTACGAATCGGCGAGGCGTTTTCCCGGAAAACGGCGCGCATTGTGAAACACAACATCGGCGGCTGGGCCACTAGCATCGTGCTGGGATATCTGCTGGGTTTCACGCCAGTTCTGGGAGAGTTCTTCGGACTGCCGCTCGACGTGCGGCACGTCACGCTGTCCAGCGGCACGCTGGCTTTGGCGGCGGCGCGCTTCGGAACCGGCACGTTGGGTGACCGATGGTTTCTCCACGCAGTTGTGGGAATCGGCGTCATCTTCGTGCTGAATCTGTTTGTCAGCTTCGCCATTGCCGCGTTTGTCGCGCTGCGCGCCTATGATGTCAGACTGCGCGAGCAGTGGGGCATTCTTCGCTTTCTCATCGTCGATGCCCTTCGCTCTCCGTTGCGCTTCATCGTGCCAACCTATAACGGAGATCACACTCCATCGCACGAGACCGAAGGCGAGCCATCGTGATCCATCTTGGGAGCGCTGGATCAACGAAGCGTAGCAACCCCGATGATCATCTCTTGCTATAGAGGACGCGTTCATGCCAACTCCTACCAAGCCAGCGACGCGCAACGAGAAAGACTCTCTCGGCTATAAGGAAATCCCCGCCGAGGTCTACTACGGCATCCAAACGGCGCGCGCGGTGGAGAATTTTCCCATCAGCGGATTGCGCGCGCATCCCACGCTCATCCGCGCTATTGCGATGGTGAAGGAAGCCGCAGCGCTTGCCAACCGAGAACTCGGCCTGGTGGACGAGAAGACCGCCAACGCGATCATCGAAGCCGCCAAGGAAGTCCAGCAGGGCAAGTGGGACCAGGAATTTGTCGTGGACGTTTTCCAGGCGGGCGCTGGCGTCAGCTTCCACATGAACAGCAACGAGGTCATCGCCAACCGCGCGGCCGAGTTGCTGGGCGGCGCGCGCGGCGAGTACAAACACGTTCATCCCAACGATCACGTGAACTACGGGCAGTCCACCAACGACGTCTTTCCGACAGCCATGCGTTTGTCAGCGCTGCTCGAGCTGGACAATCTTTACCGTGCGCTCGACGGCTTCATCACCGCGCTGGACGAAAAAGGGAAAGAGTTTCATCACATACTGAAATCCGGCCGCACGCACATGATGGACGCCGTTCCAATGCGGCTGGGGCAGGAGTTTCACGCCTACGCGGCCACGATCAAGCGGGCCAAGAAGGCAATTCACGAGCAGTCGGAATTGCTGCGCGAAATCGGGCTCGGCGGCTCGGCGGTCGGCACCGGAATCAACACCCATCCTGACTATCGCGAGAAGGCCATCGCGGAGCTATCGCGCATCTCAGAACAGAAGCTGCACGCAGTGGATGATATGCGGTACGCGATGCAGTCCAACCTGGCGATGTCGAGCGTCAGCTCGGCGCTGCGCAACCTGGCGTTGGAGGTCATTCGCATCTCCAACGATCTTCGACTGCTCTCCTCGGGGCCGAACACGGGCCTGGCAGAAATCAATTTGCCCGCCCTGCAGCCGGGCTCGTCCATCATGCCAGGCAAGATCAATCCGGTGATGGCCGAGCTCGCCGCGATGGTTTCCTTCCAGGTCGTCGGGTACGACACCGCCGTCGCGCTCGCGGTGCAAGCCGGTCAGCTCGAACTCAACGTGATGATGCCGACCATGGCTTACAGCGTGCTGACTTCGATCACCATCATGACCAACATGCTGCGGCAGCTCACCGAGTTCTGCATCAAGGGCATCACGGTAAATGAGAAGCGCACCGATTTCTACGTGCAGAGCTCGGTCTCACTGGCAACGGCGTTGAACCCCTACATCGGCTACGCCAAGGCGGCGGAGATCGCCAAGGAATCGGTTGCGACCGGCAAGTCCATCATTGAGATTGCCCGCTCGCGCGGCGACCTAACCGAAGAGCAGATCAAAGAAATCCTCGACCCGGCGCGCATGACCGAACCAGTTCGCCCGCTAGACGCCGCCAAAGAGCGGGAGAAGATCAAGGCGAAGTAGCTGGCGGATTGGATGTGGTAGTCCACTCCGGCGAAACCTTCGGTAATTCGCTGACCTGAGCAAAATCTGAATTGCGGATTCGGCAAACGCAACGTTGGGTACTGACCTGCTCTGCGGCTCGTCGCAAAAGCAACGCATCCTAGAGCGCCGGCCTTTAATTTGCGCTGTTCGAACTTATTGGGAGTACGATGGTTGCATCCGGAGAATCTTGACAGTACTGGCCGTCGGGTCTGGCGCATACCTCCGTTCCACGTCTCCCCTGACCCGGACTGCAATCGAAAGGAAAACACAATTGACTCATTATCGAATCAGAAGAAGCGCCATTTCCTCCGCAATCGCCGTCTTACTCTTGGTGAGCAGCGCTGTGCAGTCCGCACCAGCTTGCACCGGCATCACCCTGACCGCGGCGGACGGCACCGTCGTTCACGCGCGAACCTTGGAATTCGCCATCGATATTGACTCCAACGTGATCGTGGTTCCGCGCGGCTATGCGCGGGTCGGGACCACGCCGGACGGCAAGCCAGGACTCAAGTGGAAGGCGAAGTACGCCAGCGTCGGGGCCAACGGCGTCGGGTTGCCGTTCATATTCGACGGGGTCAATGAAAAGGGCCTCGCCGTCGGCACCTTCTACTTCCCCACCTCCGCCGGATACATGCCTTACACCGCATGCGGATGCAGGCAAGACGATGGCCCCGTGGGAAGTGGGTTCGTGGATGCTGGAGAACTTCGCCACCGTCGAAGAAGTGAAAGCTAACATCGGCAAGGTCGTCGTGCCGGCCGTCGTTTTCCAGGCGTGGGGCTTCGCTCCCGAGGTCCACTACATCGTGAGTGACGCCTCCGGTAAGAGCATCGTGATCGAGTATGTCGGCGGCAAGCTCAACGTCTATGACGACCCGCTGGGCGTGATCACCAACTCACCGACCTTCGATTGGCAAATGACCAATCTGCGCAACTATGTGAATTTCTCGATGACCAATGTTCCTCCGGTGAAACTGGGGCCGATCACGCTGCAAGCCGTTCGGCCAGGGCTCAGGGATGCTCGGAATGCCGGGCGACTTCACGCCGCCGTCGCGCTTCGTTCGCGCGGTCGCGTTCAGCCAATCCGTTTTTCCCTCGAAGACCGGCGACGACGCCGTTCTTGAGGCATTCCATATCCTGAACAAGTTCGACATTCCCAAGGGTGCGGCCCGCGAACACGAGAAGGACGAGCACGGCAATATCGTGGCCGACTATACCGCTTTGGACCAGCTGCCAGCGATCTCAAGGCCAAGCGCTACTACTTCCGCACCTACGACAATAGCCAGATCCGAATGGTCGACCTCACCAAGATGAATCTCGACGCCAAGGACATCGTCACCATCTCGATGAAGGGCGAAGAGGTCATCAAGATCAGTGACTCCGTGAGCGGCCACCGAGATCGTTCCAGCCTAGGATCAAGGCTCCTGGCCGACAGGGAGGATTTATGGCGGGCGAACGTTCTGGAAACGAGCGGGCGGCCGCGCGCTGGGAACCATGGCTGACGACCGCCGCTTCGCTGGTCGTCGGCGCGGGGTTCTTCGCTTTATGGTTCTGGCTGCTGCCCGGGTGGCTCGGCTTTCAGGGTGGGGATTGCGGGCGAATCTCGATGGCGATGGCTGGCGGCGATCCCGTCGGTGTTGGGATTTGCCGTGGCCCTGCGGTGCGTTTGGGATTTCGGATGGACGGGATGCGGCACGCCCGCGCCTATGGCTCCGCCACAGCGGTTGGTGGTGGTCGGATTTTACCGCTACGTGCGAAATCCCATGTACGTGGGATTCGCCGCCGGGTGGATCGGGCTGTGGGTGGTCTTCGGACATGCCAGCCTGGCAGCAATCGCGGCCGTAGCCGGCGTCGCTCTCGGCGTGCATCTGTTCGTGGTTTTTTATAAAGAGCCGACTTTGCGCAAGAAGTTCGGCGCCGACTATGAAGAGTATTGCCGGAACGTACGCCGCTGGTGGCCGCGCTTGCGGGGCTGGGATAGTCGGGGATCCTAACTTGCCCCACCCTCGCCAGCAGACGGCCAGAACGGGGCACCCTAACGGGACGGGACAAGCCGGTAAATACGTTTTTCGTGCTACTTTCCTGGGCTGAAGAGACTGTGTCACAACTTAGCACTTGCGGTGAAGGAAAAAATAGGCGAAGAAAGAATCATGCCAAACTACTTCGCCTATACGCCCGAACAAGCCGAGTTGTTGCCGCGTCATGTGCGCGACGAGTTGCCGCCCGGCCATCTGTGCTTTCTGATCCACCAGCTGATCGAGGCCATGGATCTGATCCGCTTTGACGAGGCCTATAGCGAAGAGGGGCAGAAGGCGTACAACCCGCGGTTGATGATCAAGGTGTGGCTGTACGCCTTCGCCTTGAGGGTGAAGAGCACGCGCAAGCTGGAGCAGCGCATCGGGGAAGACTTGGGCTTTCGTTTTCTGGCGGGGGGCAGGGCTCCGGACCACAAGACGCTGAGCGAGTTTCTGCGGCTGCACGGCAAAGCTATCGTCGCGTTATTTACCCAGGTGCTGCAGCTGTTGCGGAGGGCAGGAGTGGCGCGGCTGGGAGAAGTGGCGATTGATTCCACGCGCATCAAGGGCAATGCCTCGCGCGAGCGGGTGGTGCGGCGCAGTCAGTTGGAAGAGCAGGTGCGACAGTGGATGCAGGAGCTGGACGAGGATCCGGACCGGCAACCGGGGCGGGCGGTGAGCGTGGACGAGCGGCAACGGGTACAGGAGCAGTTGCGGCAGCTGCGGGAGAGCGGGGAAAGCAGGTTGTCGCTGACCGATGGCGAGGCTCGTTTTCTACGCGAGCGACAGGGCTTCGTGCTGGGCTACACGGGCGAGATCGCGGTCAGCCAGGACCACTTCATCGTGGCGCAGCGGGTGACGCAGAACCAGAACGACAACGGCTCGCTGCTGCCGATGGTGGACGAAGTGGAACGACAATGCCGGGCAAGCTCCGCAACGAGTGCTGGCCGACAGCGGATTTTTCAGCCGGGAGAACGTGGAAGCACTCGAGGAGCGCGGCATCGCTGGAGGTATGTGCCGGATTCGAATCTGGCGCGGGAACTGAACCTGATGGGATAAGAACGAAGGCTTCAGTGGACTCGGTATGCTTTGGTTTGTGAGGACCAAGCTCTGAGTCAGGAGAAGCCTTCATGGTTATTGTAGGGTGTGATTTCCATCCCAAATGGCAGCAGGTCGCGATTTTCGATGCAGCGACCGGTGAAATAGTGGAACGCAAACTGGTCAACGGTAACGGCGAGGCAGAGCAGTTTTACCGCGGCTTGCCAGTACCTTCGTTGATTGGTGTGGAGAGTTGCGGGAACAGTCAGTGGTTCGTGGAGTTAGTGGAGAGTTCAGGACACGAGGTGTGGATCGGCGATGCCGCCCAGATTCGGGCCAGCTATGTGCGCCAGCAGAAGACGGACCGTCGGGACGCGGGGCACATTTTGAAGCTGCTGATGGAAGGACGGTTTCCGCGGCTGTGGAGGCCGGATGCCGAGGTGCGCGATCTGCGTCAGTTGCTGATCCATCGTCATCGCCTGGTACAGATTCGTACGCGCGTGAAGAACGGGTTGCAGCACTTGGCGATGAATCGAGGGATGCAGAAGAAGTCTAAGCTGTGGAGCGAAGCCGGACAGCGGGCTTTCCTGGAGTTGCCGCTGCCAGGCTGGGCGGGGTGCCGGCGGCAAGATCTGCTGGCGCTGTTGACCAAGCTGGACGAGCAAATCGGGCCGCTGGATGCGGCCGTGGAGAAAGCGGCGCTTGCCCACGCCCAGGCCAGGCTGCTGATGACACAGCCAGGAGTGGGCGCCATCACCGCCCTGGCGTTCGTAGTGACGATCGGCGACACCAACCGGTTTCAGCGGGGCAAGCAGGTGGCCAGCTATCTGGGGCTGATTCCGCGCGAACACAGCTCGGGCGGACGACAGCGGCTGGGAGCTATCAGCAAGCAGGGCAATGGTTTTCTGCGCATGCTGCTGGTGGAAGCGGCGCAGACGGCGGTGCGCCTGGATGAAGGATTGCGCAAAAAGTATCAACACCGTTGCCATCGCAAGGCCAAGGGAGTAGCCAAAGTGGCGACGGCACGCAAGTTGGCGGTACGACTCTACTCAATGCGCCAGATACCGGGTATCCAGAGATCGTTCATAACGAGAGTAGCTCGCGGTGCCCCATGGCCGGCGCAAGCTAGGCCGCGAACCTGATTGGGCGCTCTCGCATCCAGCGGACCGGTGCAAAAGACGCGCTGGCGCGCTTGGAAAACCAGAAAACGGTTTTCCACTTTCGCACCGGCGACGGCGGCTGGATGTTCGCATAAAGCATCATGGCTGAAAGTGCAAGCCGTATCGATGGGTGGTGGAACCAGTGGTTCCACCGCAGGTGAGCAGCGAGTCATGCTCCAGAGTCATGGTCCTCACAACCCAACTCTGGCGTCGAACCCAGCGGTGCTCGCGCACCGCCCAGGAACACCTCGCGCTTGACAACGCCTTCGTTCTTATCGATCGGGGAAACGCGGGAAGGAAAATCGGCCTCCGCGTCATCGGGCGACGCGGCGCATGCGCCGCAAGTTGCGCAGTCGAGAAGGCCGGCGAACCTACTTGCATCGCAAAGCCCTGGTGGAACCGGTGATCGGAGTCCTGAAAGAACAGCGAGGGATGCGGCAGTTCCTGCGCGTCGGACTGGCGGGGGTGAGCACAGAACTGCTGCTGGCCGCCATCAGCTACAACCTGACGCGCGGCCATCGTTTGCTGCATTGAGGTGCGCCCAGGACAGCAACGCCGCCTCTGCGGAACACAAGAAAACGTCGCAACTCCGGTTCCGAAACAGCATGACCGGCCGTGTTAATCGGTGTGAGGG
>CAVTMW010000032.1:0-31784 GCA_963735855.1 uncultured Acidobacteriaceae bacterium | reverse complement strand
TACGTGCTGGAATGTTCCAGCATCCCCTTCTCGAGCTTCTCCTGGCATGCGATGCAGTGCCGCGTCCAGGGCACGGCTTCCAGCCGCTTGGCGTTGATGTCCTGCCCACAGGAGATGCACTCGCCGAACGTCCCCTCGCGAATGCGATCGAGCGCGTTGTCCACCATCTGAAGAAGCTGGCGTTCATTGTTGCTCTGGGAAAACAGAAATTCCTTGTTATAGGAATTGGCCGCACGATCGGCGATGTCCTGCGCCGATTCCAGGTCAGCGTCACGTCCGTCCTGGGCGGCGCGGCTCATGGTATGCCGCAATTCCCGCTGGCGGTCCTCCAGACGCTTCTTAAAAACCTCGAGCTTCTTTTTCTCCATGGTCGGTACCCTACCGAGGAGTCACGCTGAGGCGCCCCGCCTCTAAGCGAAAATCTCGGTGTGCAAAACCGGAATGATAAGCGCGTGAGAGACGCACGTCAACTGCCGTTGCCCGGCGGCCGGCGCTCGGTGAGCAAATCTCGACCTGTCAGCCCGGTTCTCCCGACGTGTAGAATCGCAGTCACATGCCGACTCCGGCCGAGCACAGCGCAGGCGAAAAAGGCCGCAGTTTTCGCGCGCGGGTGTTGCACAACCTGCGTCCCTCTCACCAGCACACCGAGTTGTCGGCCACGCTGCTGCTGATGGTCGCGGTCATGCTGTCGCGCATCATCGGCTACCTGCGCGAAGCCTACATCGCATGGGCCTTCGGCGCGGGACTCAACACCGACGCCTACGTCGGCGCCTTCAACCTGCCGGACTTTCCTCAACTACATTCTCGCCGGTGGAACCGCGTCCATCACTTTCATCTCCATCTACACCCGCCACACCTCGCGCGGCCGCAACCAGGAAGCGCAGGACGCGTTCAACTCCACCATCACCATCATGACTTCGGTGGTGTGCCTGGGCACGGTGCTGCTGGAGATCTTCACCCCGCAGATCGAGCGGCTCATCTTTCCGCACTTCTCGGCGGAACAGTTGCAATTGTGCGTTCATCTCACGCGCATCCTGCTGCCGGGCCAGATTTTCTTCTACGCCGGCGGCATCGTTTCCGCAGTGCTGTACTCGCGGCGGATGTTCCTCTATCCCGCGTTGAGCCCGATTCTGTACAACGTCTTCATCATCCTCGGCGGCCTGGTGGGCGCGCGCCGGTTCGGAATCGAGTCGCTCGCCTACGGCGCCCTGGTGGGCGCGATCGTTGGCCCGTTCCTCATCAACGCCATCGGCGCAGCGCAGGACGGTCTGTCCTACCGGCTGAACTTCGACTGGCGCAACTCCGAATTTCGCGAGTGGGTGCGGCTTTCCATTCCGCTGATGCTCGGCGTGTCGCTGGTCTCGGCCGACGACTGGATCCTGCGCTACTTTGCCTCCGGCGGCACCGGCGACATCACCCGGCTGAACTACGCCAAGCGTCTGTTCGCCGTGCCCATCTCGATTCTGGGCCAAGCCGCCGGCCAGGCCTCGATGCCGTTCTTCGCGCGGCTCTTCGGCGAAGGCAAGCGGCGCGAGTTTGCCGACACCGTGAACCTGTCGGTGTACCGCATCTCGGCAGCATCGCTGCTTTCGACGGCGTGGATGATGCCGGCCGCGCTGCCGCTCATTGATCTCGTCTATCGCCGCGGCCGCTTCAACTTTCAGGATTCGCGCGAGACTGCGGTTTACTTCTTCTGGTTCGCGCTCTCGCTGGCGCTGTGGTCGGCGCAGGCGCTCTACTGCTCGCGCCTTCTACGCCGCAGGCGACACCCTGACCCCGATGATCGCCAGCACCATCATCGTGGTTGCTTCGCTGCCGGTGTACTCGGCGCTCTTCCACCGCTTCGACGTGACCGGACTTGCGATCGCCTCCGACATTGGCATCCTGATGCACACCGTTGCGCTGGCCTGGCTGCTCGACCGCAAGAAACTGGTCCTGCTCGGCGGTGTGCCGTGGCTGGAACTGATGAAGGCGCTGGGAACCGCGGTGTTTGCGGCGGGGGTCTGCTTCGCCGTAGGCCGGACGGTTCGTCGTAAACGGTAGCCGCGAAGCCGACCTGCTGTCGCTGGCCGTGATCAGCGTGGCGTGGCTGGTTGCGGTGGCACTAGGGCTGTGGCTGACCAAGTCGAATTTGCCGCGCGAGTTGCGCCGCAAGAAAGCTCCGGCGACGCCGAACATCACCGCGCCCGAGCAGGTGGTGGAGAGAACGACCGGAGGAGTGGAGCCGTAGGTTGGCGGCTTTGGCTGACGGGCTGATGGCTGACGCTGTCTACCTCATCACCCGCATCTGCGACCAGTCGTAGGTGAAGTGCTTGCCGCAATCGAGGCAGACGACGTAATGTCCCGAGCCGTGTCGTCGGTGACCGCCTCCCACTCCGTATGACGGGAGTCGTGCCGGTTGGAGGAGTTGGCCGAGAATGGCTGCGAGAGGTGGCCGTGCCGGCAGCTCACGGCCAGCAGCTGGAGCACTTCGATCCCACATTGTGGTACACCTGCTTTGTGGAGGGAGGTTGCGGGCGGCGGGGCTGGCCGCCGCCCGCAGTGTCAGACTTTCGCTCCAAAGTGGCGCAAAGTCAAGAAAAAGATCGTTCTTGCGCCACAATTCTTGTCAGTTGTTTTCCAAGCCTCCGGCCGGCTGGTCTCGATCTGGAACGCGTTACACTCGCGCCGCCGTTGCCCCGGCCGTCGTTGGAGTTGTGGACGCCGGGCTGGCTTCTTTGGACTCACCGTTGGGCTTCTGGCCAGGCTTGCGGATGTCAATGCCGCCCTTGAAATAGGCGCCGTCTTCGATGCTGATGCGCTGCGCCACCACGTCACCGGTGAGCGAGCCTTCGCCGCGAATGTCCACCCGGTCGCTGGCCGTCATGTTGCCACGGACTTTGCCCAGCACCACGATCTCGCGCGCCGCGATGTTGGCCGAGACCACGCCGTTGCGGCCCACGGTTACCCGGTTGCCGGGCAGGTTGATGGAGCCCTCCACCCGGCCGTCAATGTAAAGCGACTCCGAGCCGGTGACTTCGCCCTTGATGACGAGCGACTTGCCCAGCGTGGCCTGTTCCTGCGTATTCATCGCCGGGCTGGCCGGACGCGGCGTGCTCTGCGGCTCGGGAGCCGGCGGCGTAACGCTGCGTTGCGGCTCGGGGCTGGGGGTCGGGGGAGGAGGTGCGTTGGTTGGTTTCCACATATCGGTAAACAGGATCCTTTCTGAAGTAAATAGTGCTTGGAGAGGCACTGGTTTTGCCAAACCGAAACTCCACAGCTCGTCTTCAGAACATGCTGGTTTGGTACGGCTACCCTGGGTTCACCGCTCCGTACCCGCCTATGCGCGCACGTGGTTGCGATGTGATTATTGCTACCATACAGCGAGTTCTTATTTCAGGGAATACCCCCAGGCGAAATTTAGTTCATGCCGAGTGTGCGAAGAGTAAACGTATGCCCACGTAAGATTAGGTAGCCACGAGGATGTCTTGAACACGGAGCGTGTGTTTTCGATGTTATGTCGGCACGGCTTACGAACTCCTTGCTCACCCGAAATCCGTGCAAATCCGTGGCTGATTTTCTCTCCGCTCGAATTCGTGGTTGATCTCAGACATGCTCACTGACGCCTCCATTCTCCGCCACATCGAACGCCAGCCGCACCGCTCGGCTGGATTCAAGCAGCTCGTCCGTGAGATGGCCCTGCGTGGCGACCAGCGGCAACAACTCGCCGACCGCCTGCAGGCGCTGGTCAAGAGCGGGCGGCTGATCGAAACCGGACGCGACCGCTACACTCTGGCCGAGCACGCCGCCGCTCATCAGAACTTGATCGCCGGGCGCCTGACCATGCACCGCGACGGCTACGGCTTCGTCATCCCCAACGCCGGACAGCGCAGCACCATCAGCGGCGACATCTACATCAGCCCGCAGTCCATCGGCAGTCGGCCATGCACGGCGACCAGGTGCTGGTCGAACTTGGCCGCAAGAAAGAGGACGGCCGCGCCGAAGGACGCATTCTGCGCGTGCTGAGCCGCGGCAATCCCACCGTCGTCGGCATTTTTCACCACGGCGCGCGGCACAACTACGTGACGCCGATGGACGAGAAAATCACCCAGGAGGTCATCATTCCGCGCGGGATGGAGTGGCCCAGCGGCGAACCCGCGGCCGAGCCTTCGCCGCATCCACATGGAAAAGTAATAACGCCTCGCAAGCGCCAGCAGGAGCGCGATCGCGTCCTCGGCGGAGAAGCCCGCCGCCGCGAATGGGACGATCTCGAAGGCCTGGTCGTGGACGTGGAGATCACCGACTGGCCTTCGCCCACCGAGAGCCCGCGCGGGCGGGTAGTCGAGATCCTCGGCTACGAGGACGATTTCGGCGTGGATGTCGAAATCGTCATTCGCAAGTATCACCTGCCGCACCGATTCCCGGTGGAGGTTTTGCAGGAAGCGCAGCAGTTCGAGCCGCTGATCCCGTCGGGCGAGTTGCGCCACCGCCGCGACTATCGCTCGCTGCCCATCGTCACCATTGATGGCGAGACCGCGCGCGACTTCGACGACGCCGTCACCGTGCGACGCATGTCCAACGGTAACTTCGAGCTGCAGGTGCACATCGCCGACGTTGCGCATTACGTCCGCGAGAGCACGTCGATCGACCTTGAAGCCCGTCTGCGCGGCACGTCGGTTTATTTTCCCGATCGCGCCGTGCCCATGCTGCCGATGGAGCTTTCCACCGACTTGTGCAGCTTGCGTCCGCAGGTGGACCGCCTGGTGCTGTCGTGCGTGATGGAGATTGACCACGCGGGCGAGATTCTCGGCTACACCCTGAACGAGGGCGTCATCCACTCGGCCGAACGCATGACGTACACCAACGTGAACCTCATCCTCGAAGGCGACCACGCTCAGCGCCAGCGTTATCACCAGCTGGTGGATGTCTTCGAGCTGATGCGCGAGCTGGCGATGGTCCTGAACCGCAAGCGCGTGCGCCGCGGCTCCATTGATTTCGACCTGCCCGAGCCGGTGATCGAGTTCGACGAGAACGGGCTGATGAAGGGCATCACGCGCTCGGAGCGCAACATCGCCAACCGCATCATCGAGGAGTTCATGCTCTCGGCCAACGAGTGCGTTGCCAGCTACCTGGAAAACAAGCGCATCGCATCGCTTTACCGCATCCACGAGAAGCCTGATCCCAAGCGGGTTTACGACTTCGAGACCATCGCCGCCAGGTTCGGCTACTCGCTGGGCGTCGGTCCGTTGCCGGTCAAGCGGGTGCAGATGCGCGCCGAGCGCCGCGATCGTTACGGCACCGGACGCCGTCCGCAAACCATCGAGGTGCCCGAAGAGGTCCACATCACGCCGCGCATGTATCAGAAGCTGACGCAGAAGATCGCCGGCAAGCCGGAAGAGCGCATCCTGTCGTACCTGATGCTGCGCTCGCTGAAGCAGGCGCGCTACTCGGAGAAGAACGAAGGTCACTTCGCGCTGGCCGCGCCCGACGTACACGCACTTCACCTCGCCGATCCGGCGTTATCCCGACCTGATTGTGCATCGCATTCTGAAGGACGTGCTGCGCGATTCTGCCGAGCGCGAAGAGCACGGCGTGCCGATTGGCGTCGGCGGCGTCGCGCACAGCGAGTCGCCTTCGCCGTGGTCGAAGCGTCAGCCGCCAGCTTCGCCCGCGAAGCGAGGCGGCCACGAGAGCGAGCAGCCGCGGGCCGCTGGGCGGGCCGATTCCCGAAGACATGCTGCACGACATCGCCGAGGAATCCAGCCAGTCCGAGCGCCGCGCCGACGACGCCGAGCGCGAGCTGATGGAGTGGAAGAAAGCGAAGTTCATGGAGGAGCGCATCGGCGAGGAGTTCGACGGGCTGATCGTGAGCGTCACCAAGTTCGGCATGTTCGTCGAGCTGATCGACATGTTCATCGAGGGACTGGTGCCGCTCGGCTCGCTCACCGACGACCACTACCTGTACCACGAGAACACCCGGCAGATCATCGGCCAGCGCAGCCGCAAGACCTACTCGCTGGGCGATCCCATTCGCGTCCTCGTGGACCGCATCGACCGCACGCAGCGGCGCATTAACTTTGCCGTCGTCGAGGAACGCCCCGCGCGCGGCAAACGACGGAGCAAGAAATAATTTCATCCTGATCCGTCGCAGCCAATCACGCGCGTAACCGGCCGGAGACTTTCCGGCCGGCTTCCACAAATTACCTTGCGATCTTCTCGCCAATCGACTTCGCCTGAGTGAACAGCAACAAATAATCCGGACCGCCCGCCTTCGAGTCGGTGCCCGACATGTTGAAGCCGCCGAAGGGATGCGCGCCCACCATCGCTCCCGTGCACTTGCGATTGATGTACAGGTTGCCGACGTGGAACTGCTCCTTGGCCACCGCGATCTTGTCTTCCGACGTGGTATAGACCGCGCCGGTCAGGCCGAACTCGGTGTTGTTGGCGATCGCCAGGCCATCTTCAAAGCCGCGTGACTTGATGACCGCCAGCACCGGACCAAAAATTTCCTGCTGCGAGATCGTTCCCATCGGAGCAACATCGGCAATGACGGTCGGCTTGATGAAGTAGCCGTCGCCGGCTTCGGTGATGCGCTCGCCCCCTGTGATCAAACGTCCGCCCTCCGCAATGCCCTTGTCGATGTAGCCCAGAATCGACTTCATCGATTTCTCATTCACGACCGGACCCATGTTCGGGTTCTGCGTCGGATCGCCAACTGTAATCTTCTCCACGCGCTCGCGTAGCCGCTGCACGAAGCGGTCATAGATGCGCTCATCGACGATGGCGCGTGAGCACGCCGAGCACTTCTGCCCGCTGAATCCGAAGGCCGAAGTCGCAACGCCTTCGACCGCGGCGTCGAAATCGGCATCGGCGTCCACCACGATCGAGTCCTTGCCGCCCATCTCCAGTACGGTGCGCTTGATCCAGATCTGGCCCGGCTGCTGCGTCGCTGCACGCTGATTGATATGCAGGCCCACTTCTTTCGAGCCGGTGAACGCGATGTAGCGCGTCTTGGGATGCTCAACGATGGCGTTGCCGAAGCTGTTGCCGTGGCCGGGACAGAAATTGGCCACGCCGTCCGGCAGACCGGCTTCTTCCAGGATCTCGAAGAACTTCGCGGCGATGGTCGGCGAATCGCTCGACGGCTTCACGATGACGGTGTTGCCGCACACGATGGACGCCAGTGTCATGCCGCCCATGATGGCGCCGGGAAAGTTCCACGGCGGAATCACCACGCCTACGCCCAGCGGGATGTAGCGCAGCCAGTCGCGCTCGCCCGGCAACTGCACCGGCGTCTCGGCCTTGCGACAGGCGAATCGCCTCCAGCGCGTAGAAGTCGCAGAAGTCAATCAGCTCGGCGATGTCGCCGTCGGCCTCGGCCCAGTTCTTGCCGACCTCGAACACCATCCACGCCATCAGCTCGAACTTGCGCTCGCGCATCAGCGCGCTGGTGCGGAACAGCAGGCCGGTGCGCTCTTCGACCGAGGCATACTTCCAGGTCTCGAATGCCTTCAGCGCCGCCTGCATTGCCGGCTCGACTTCGGCTGCGCCCGCCGCCTGATGGACGCCGACAATCTCCGACGGCTTGGCCGGATTGAGCGAGGTCGTCTTCTCGGCGGTCTTGATGTGGCGTCCGCCGATGACCAGGTCGTACTCGCGGCCCAGCTCGGAGCGGACTTTCTCGATGGCGGCGCGCATGCGGCGCGCGTTCTCGGGGTTGGTGAAATCGACTGACGGTTCGTTCTTGAATTGGGTGGGAATGTTGAGGTCTCGTAGACCTTCGCGGGTGGGTGCAAGCGTATGTAGCCATAAATGCGTTCCTCTCAGAAAGGCGATGTTCAGTAGATGCCGTGCGATGCAGTGGGATTCGGATGTGCGCGGCAGCAACTGGCGCGTTGAAACACAGCGGGGCGAACCCTTGGACAAATTGCCTTACCAACCGATTCCGGTCGTTAACTATTAACTACTTGGTAATCACAGGAGGAGACTAGCCGTCTTTCCCATTTCGGGACGATATTACCAGTTTGTTGATACCCCCTCCCCTCCCGCGTACTCCTTGGAATCAGCAGTTTAGACAGAAAATCCCCGCAAAATATTCCGAACAAAGGGAGTTACAGGCAAAATATTCCATACAAATGACTTACAGGAGGAAATCTGCCCCGTCTTGGCACACCACAAAGATCGCATAGTAACCAACTTGCAATCAAATCCTGTCCGATCTGGCGACTGACAACTGACTCCTGGCTACTGACCTTCCGGGCACCTGGTTTTCAAAGAGCGTCTTCCCTCGGCTTCGCGTTCTGCCAGCCGCTTGTGGGTACTAGACCCAACTCACCAAGCTACTCCGCCGACCCCGGCGAAGCCAAGAAGAAAAGCGCCCGCTTAACCAAACTTAACAGGTGATTCCCAAAATGGGATGCGCGGGACACCCCGACCGGCGACCTGGACTAGGGGCCCAAGGGACGATCCCCGCGCTCTACGGCGGAAGCGGAGGCTTTCCAATCCCTGCCGTCAACCTCGGATTCCTTGCGCGATTTAGGCGTTCACTTCTTGGGCTGTGGCCGTGGCACAAGTTCCTTGGGACCCGGAACGCCGCAGTCATGTCCTTCTCGAAGTTTCCCCTTGCTTTTCGGCCTTCAATATATTCGTATTTCCTTTTCATCTCCTGCAATTATGCGCCTCTTTCAAATGCGAGAAAGTGAGACGGCAAACGAATTGAGCGGCAGACATAAGAAGAAGAAGAAAAAGAGAAATCCAAGCCACGGATTGATACTACCGTCATCACCTTGCCAGTGACACCAAAAGACGAACCACGAGAAGCCCAGTCTGAGTCCCAAAAGGAACAAGAGTTGAAGCGTGACTATTATCACCAACCAGAGTCCGTTGTTTCGCGGCTCACCCCTCGCTGTTGCTATCATCGCCGCAATTATTTACGGGCTGCAGTGGTATCAAATGCGCCAAAGCATGGAGGCCGATCAAAGACCGTGGATTAAAACATCTACTGAATTCCAACCCCAACCCTTGGATGAATCCACGCCTCAGATAATAGTAAGATTCGGACTGCTCAACTCCGGCAAAACGCCCGCTCTTAAAATTGATGCTAGGTTTTTCGTGGAAAAAGTTCAAAACGGCCAGTCTCCCACCCTTTCCGAGGCAAATCCACAATTTGGACAAACCTCTGGTGTGATGTTTCCGCAATCCCCCAGCGATGAGACTACTTCCTTTCGGATGTATAGCCTGACAGCAACTGACATTGAGGACGTAAATACGACCGAGGATATTTTTTGTAGTTTATGGAAGGGTTAAATATTTCGACTTCTTTAAAATAAAGCACTGGACTACAGCACTTGTGAAACCGTTGTATTTCCTGTCGGAATCGTCTCTTACGGTAAGCACGTGTACAGTGCTAAAGCATGTTCGGACTACAATGGTGTCGATAACAACTAGGTGGGTGGCCCACCTACCATCGCGCACGTGCGGGTGCCCCGTCCAAGCCGGTTTTGCTTGGGCGGGGGTTTGGGTGGGCTGTGCAACGATTGCTTCTCGCACGTCCTCACCCTTCGCGCATATCGGACCAAAGTCAAAATCCCCACCCAACCAAAAGCGGGTTGGATGGGGCACCCTCACGTGTCTCCTCTACTTAGAATGCCTGCCTGGGCCACCCGCCGACGGACGTGACGGCCCCGCCCTAGCCAAAACCGGGCTAGAACGGGGCACCCATGTCTATCGGGAAGCGTTAGGGTGGGCCACCCGCCCGCGTTCCTCCGCCTATGGAAGGATGCGCTGCATCAGATAGAACCAGCCACTGGCAACAACGAAAAGGTCCTTCTGGCTATGGCCATTGAAGTCGCCGGTGACGTACCTGTCGCCGTTGTGCATGTACCACAGGTCTATGGTCCCACCACCATCGTTCGTCCAGGGTGTATCCCAGTCGGAACCAGAGTATGACAACAAACGTGACCAGGGTCTTGACCAGGTGAGGTGCCAGACGGGCCAGGGTGTCAAGTCGGGGATGGCCGGACCGACCGCGAGGAGCTGATCTTGTTTGCCACCGTCGAAGTTGCCTACCGGGCACTGATTGCGGCTTCGGGTAGCAGGGGGAACCACGAACCGATCTTGCCGCTGCCCTTGTTGTCCCACACGCCGACCCACTTGCCGCCGGAATACTGCATCAGCCCCGCATATCCCCATTTGTTTGCAGCGATCGCCAGCAGCAACTTTCGGCCTTTGCCATCAAAGTCTCCGGAGAGGAATTTATCACCAGCGGAAGTGTACCAGCCGCTAATCCAGTGGCTGCCGCCATTAGTCCAAATCGTGTGCCAGGAGCCACCGTAATACTTCATCAGGTGCGCATAGCCACTGTAGTGATTAATGGCCGACCAGCTTCAGCTACACCGTCGCCGTCGAAATCGCCAGCGACGTACTGATCCTCTGAATTCATGTGCCACCAATCGATAATGCCACCCTGCAATACTGCACGGCGTACCCCACGATTTCGATTTGCCGTTGTAGCTTCATCAGTTGCGCCCGGCCATCATCGTCGTTGATGGCCAGCGGGTGCGGTCGGCCAGGCCGGCGAAGTCACCAACAATGTACTTGTCGCCCGCCTGAGCGATCCAGTTGGGGAGTCCAAACTTAGTGCTCCAGCTTGTGACCCAGGAGGAACCGTTGAAGTCCATCATCTCCGCCGACTCAGAGGTGCTGATGGCTAGAAGCTGAGCTTTACCAATGCCCTCAAACGTTCCGGAAACAAAGCGATCGCTTGTACTACTCGAGCCGACATGACCGCTGCCATCGCCCCATTGCCACATGAATTCGTTCGCCTGGCTTCTGTACGCCCTGATGTAGTCGATACTCAGTAATCCGCTGGGAGAACATAATCCGGTGGGAATCCAAGGCTGGACGCCACTGCCTGCGGTCAGGTGCATATCATCGTGCGGCGCATGTCCGGCCACCTGGTAAACCTGCTGGTTGTCAACATACCAGGTGACACTGTTTGGCGTCCATCTCGCAGCATAGGTGTGGAATGAGTTTGAGAGAGTGTCTATTCCGTTGGTCGAGTGGAATTCATAGGTACCGGGATAGTCATTCCAGACTGTTCCATCTTTGAGAAAAGTACGGTTGGATCGGGAGAATTGTTGTCCAGCGCGAGAGATAGGTGCTAATTCATGGCTACGTTGTCCCTGATTTTCTTGTCACCAAACTCGAAGACGTCGATCTCTCGATAAGTGTTGGGCGAATTCGCACCCCACATCCAGAATGACGGCCAGGTATAGTTTCCCCGTAGGGGTATCTTGGCCCGTGTCTCAAAGTAGCCGTAGAGGAATGCCGGACGGGAATGTATCTGCGCAGCTGTATATGCGTATGGCACGCAGGCCTGTACAATCAACAGATCACCTTTGACGGAGGCTGTGGCCGTATTAGAAAGCTGGATCTTGCCCGTTCCAACAGCGATAATGTTAGTACCGGGCGGGATGGCGCCTTGCTTATCCGAGACGTAGTTTCCCGCGGCTAGATTGCTGGTGCTTGATACAAGCGCCCAGGCACTTCCGACGGTTAGGTCGGCTGTGGGCCATCTCCAGACGGCATAGTTGCCAGGGTTCTTTCTGGTAGTGATGGTCAGGGTTTCGTTGCTTGTCAAGGCGGTGTTGATTGTTGGCTGCTGGCATCCTGGGGGAAGATTCGTCCAGGCAGGGACAGGCGAGTCATAGGCGAGACCACCATCTGGGTTCCAGCACTCACTGACCGAACACCAGAGCCCCTTGGGATAAGAAAAAAGGTCATTCACGGTCCCTCCCTTGTTCAATTCGTCGAATTCGTCGTCGAAGATCAGAGTCCACCCTGGCTTTTGCTGCGCGGCAAGTCACCGGGATAAACAAACGCCACAAGCAAAGCAGCGATAATAGCGAGGTACTTCCAAGCTAAGAAACTCATCGAATTTAAAATTTGCGTTTCCATGGTGACCTCCTCTTGGTCGGGGGTTGTGGCGACAGTCGAAGCTCGAGCGGCGCCGGGTTGTGGTTGTGGGACTTTGCTTCGTCCCCGGAGCCAGGATGGTTGTCCACCTCCGGGGGCATTCCCTCAATTGAGACGGGGAACCTGTGCGGGTTTGCGCGCCAGGGCTCGACCGTCCAAGCGCTGCACTACACCCCGTCCTCGCCGGTCGAGATGGCCACGCTGCGAACTCCGCAGCCATTGCGATAGTCTCCGTTCACCACCCGGTTAAAGGCGGCGTGAACCGACCACTTTTCCGCTTCCGTGGCCGCGTCGGCATCCGGGATCGCGAACAGGGTCTTGGTTACCGGAGTCGCGAGAATCTCTCGCGGCGACCCGATGGAGAGCGCCTGATCGGCGATGGCAAAGTGAAGACTGCCATTGGTCAGGGACATCTCTTTGCTCAGCAGAAGGTCCACTTGCCCAGGAATTTTGGGGTCGTTGTAGACCGAGAGCGTCTGGTTGGCGACCTGAACTTCGGCGGCGTGTTCGGGTCCGCCCCCATTACCGCCATAGCCGTCGTTGGTTCTCGAGTCGCCGATGTCCACCGTCCATCCGATGGGTGTACCGTCGTATTCCGCAGTGATATACGCGGTCCGTGCTTTTCCGTCGGTTGGTAGGGGCTTGAGATTGATGTTGACGGTCGCTTCGTACCAACCAACACAATCTGGGTTCGGTGACGGGGTGATAGTCGGGTTAAGGACTCCGGGGGTAGGACCCAACCTTACCCAGGTGCCCGTTTGCAAGTTGATGAACATCGTGCCCTGACTGAGTGCGGGAATCGAACAGAGTATGGTTGCCAGAGCAAGAACTGCTAGCATGTTGCGTTTCATGACGACCTCCTTTTGGTCACTGGTTGTGGCGACGGTCGAAGCTCGAGCGGCGCCGGGTTGTGGTTTGGGGAGCTTGCTTCGCTACCCGGAGGCGGGACGGTTGTCCCACCTCCGGTTTGCGTTCCCCTTAGAGAGCAGTTCGTCGAGTTTGTTTGCTCAATTTCCCGCTCCCGTGAGCGCACAATAGGGCGGCCGGCTCGGAGCATCAATGCACCAGCGGTGATCTGTGGGTGTACTGTGGGTGTATTTTGGGTGTACTGGCTAACTGGCTAATTCCAAAGCAGTTGTGACGTTGGCGTTTCGGTAGGCGGCCGGCCCTCTGGAAAGGTTCCTGCGGGCACAAGAAAGCGCTCCTGGTTGGGAGCGCTTAAGCGTTTTGGGGTTGATTCGTTCTCCCGAAGGGGTTGTTTGGCCACCTCGGAAACGACTGCGGCCTATCCCGCTGGTCGCTCCGCCTGGAACCAGCCGATCGGGGAGCCAAGCAGGAACTCCGACCGACGGACATTCCCGTCCTCCCGCTCGAAGTTGTGGGTTCAAAGCCACCTGCTCCCGGTGGGCCTGGATCTCCCTGACCACGCGCGACATGCACCCGTGCAGGATGCATCCGGCCAGGGCCTCGGGGTTCATCGGCTGGGGCAGCGCCAACCCTCCGCCCTTCATTCGCGGAAGCAGATAGTGGAACGCGCGGAACAAGGTCTGGGTGGCTTCATATAGTTTTCGTGGATTGCTAGTCATCGGATTATTCCTTTCTTGGCTTATGTTTCTTTGGTTGAGAGGAGCCGACCGAAGGCCGGCTCCCAGGTTTGAGGTAGTTGCCGCGAGTTATCCCATCAACCTCCGGCGTAGCATTCCAGCCAAGCCGAGAACTCCGGAACCAAACAGCGCGAGGCTGCTGGGTTCAGGGGTAGAACCGCTGCCGCCGTCGGAGGTGCCGTTAATCGTGAAAGCTTCTGAAGGAATTGTGCCGACTGCGCTATCAGAGGCCTGCGACGGGCAGCCCGGTGATTGGCAGCCCACGCCGCTGTTTTCATCCCAATAGCCCAAGGGCCCGGTGGGGAACAACCGAGTTCTCCAGGTTGAGCCAGTAGGTTCCTGCATTCAGATTCACGTTCAGCCCGGAAATCGTGATCAGGTCAATGTTGTAGCCGTACTGGTTGGTGGAGATAAACGTGTCAGTCAGGTTGGCCCCGCTGGCCGTGCCGGCGGCAAACACCGTTCCACCGTTCTCCTGGGCGGTAAAGGACCAGTCCACCGAGGTCAGGGTGTCGCCGGGGGATTCCCACATCCCGACGAGATGCCATAGACGTTGGATCTGGACGAATTGAGATTTATCGAGTCGCTAACGGTGTCGCCGGCCCCGATCCCCCAGCCGTTCGAGTTGCCGTTGATCGGACCGTTGTCATACAAGACCTGTGCCGAGGCTGGAAGAGCGGCCAGGGTCAGGCAGAGGATTACCAGCAGTGAGAGTGCAGAGATACGAATTTGCGATTGCGTTTTCATGACGACCTCCTTGGTCGGGGATTGTGGCGGTGGTTGGGTTAGGAGCGAGGAGCAACTCACCGCGAAGCTGCCCCTCGCCGGGACGGAATGTCCCATCGGGTGTGTTCGCGTTATCCGAGAAAGCGTCGTCGCAGAAGGCCGCCGATACCGAGAACGCCGGAGCCGAACAGCGCCAGGCTGCTGGGCTCAGGAGTCGAGCCGCCGCCGCTGCCGTCGATCGTGAATGACTCCGAAGGGATCGTGCCTAGGGCACTGTCGGAGGCCTGCGACGGGCAGCCGGTGACTGCCGCAGCCCACGCCGCTGTTCTCATCCCAGTAGACAGGATCGCCCCCGGCACCGGTGGCGTTCTGCAGGTTCAGCCAAAAAGTGTTGCTTTTGCTGGCATCTTACGGTGGACCAGATACGGTGACCTCGTCAATGTGGTAGCCATACTGGTTGGTGGAAATAAACGTGATCGGTCAGGCTTGCACCGCTGGCCGTGCCGGAGCTCAGACTGTTCCACCGTTCTCCTCGGTGGTAATGGACCAGTCCACCGAGGTCAGTGTGTCGCCTGGTAATTCCCAGACGTAGAGTGCGAAGCCAGTCATTATCGAATCGGCCGAGACTTGGAAGCTGTCACTGACGACATGGCCGCCATTGATTTGCCAGGCGTCGGCGTTGCCGTTCCCTGGGCCGTTGTCATACAGAACCTGTGCCGAGGCTGGAAGAGCGGCCAGGGTCAGGCAGAGGATTACCAGCAGTGAGAGTGCAGAGATACGAATTTGCGATTGCGTTTTCATGATGACCTCCTTGTGGTCGGGGGTTGTGGCGGTGGTAGTGGTTGGGAGCGAGGAGCAACTCACCGCGAAGCTGCCCCTCGCCGGGACGGAATGTCCCATCGGGTGCTGCTCGCGTTAGCCGAGAAAGCGTCGTCGCAGAAGTCCGCCGAGACCGAGGACTCCGGAGCCGAACAGCGCCAGGCTGCTGGGCTCGGGGGTTGAGCCGCCGCCGCCGCCGTCAAGCGTGAAAGCTTCCGAAGGATGGTGCCGAATGCGCTGCTGAAGCCCTGGACGCAGTGCCTACAGTACCGTTGGTGCCCAGCGACCGACGCCGGAGTTCTCGTCCCAGAACAAAGGGTCGCCCCGGCAGACGGTTTGGCGTTATCCAGGTTCAACCAGTACGTACCGGCACCGAGACCGTACGTTCAAGCCCGTACGGTCCCTGTGTCCAAACTACAATGTTGTTCTTGATGTTCGATCTACTGTTGTTAATGGGGTTTTCGCCGTACCGTGACAACCGTTCCGCCGTTCTCCGGGTGGTGATTGACCCAGTCCACCCTCCAGAGCCGGGTCGCCCAGTGTTGCCCAGATTCCGAACCATGAAGCCGGTGACCGTGCTCGGCCGCTCGGTAGCCGACGTGAAAGAGTCGCTGACGGTGTAGCCGCCATCGATTTCCCAGGCGTTGACTTGGCCATTAACCGGGCCGTTGTCATAGAGAGTCTGCGCCGAAGCCGGAACGAGCGCCACGGTGAGGCAAAGAATTACCAGCAGTGAGCAGTGCAGACGATACGAACTGGATTGCGTTTTCATGATGACCTCCTTGGTCGAGGTGGTGGCGCCGGTCGAAGTCGAACGGCGCCGGGTTGTGGTTGTGCGGACCCTCGAGTCCACGTGGTTTGCAGAATCTGTCGTTCTATCGACTCTCCCCGGGAGCAGACCCCCTGCCTGTTCTGCTCCCGGGTTCATCGATCACCAGCATTCCCGGATCTGTCCAGGTTTGCCGCCGTGATCGAACTGGGAAGGGAAGGACCGGCGTTCGGCGGTCTTCCGTTCCACCAGCGTCAAAATCATGGTCAAGAAGGGACCGAGAGCCAGCGGCAGTCTGGGAAATGGCCCGCTTACGATCCTCCGCGGTGCTCCGTTGACGACCGGCAAGGCAGGTAGCTCGTCTGCGGTTGCGCACCGCGGAGGCTTCGCTCTCCATCCAGGTCCTCTGTTCCTCCAGCATCAGCAGCAGCTTCAGGAACGGTCCCAGCATCAGTCCGCCGGTTGGAGGCCCCGCCGCTTTCGCGCCAGCCTCATGGCAATCACCTGCTTTGGTCTCTTGCCTTTGCATGGGTGCCCTCCTCTCGCTCACCGGAGGCGGGACGTTACCCCGCCCCCGGCTTGCGTTCCCCGACCGAGAGCAGGTGACGCTGATCCACCTAATTTCCCGCTCTCGTGAGGGCACAATAGGGCGGATGGCTTGGGGCATCAATGCACCAGCGGTGATCTGTGGGTGTACTGTGGGTGTATTTTGGGTGTACTGGCTAACTGGCAGATTCTAAAGGGGCTGCAAGTGGGGAAGTGTGCAGCCCCTGCGGTTTTGGCAGGCGATCAGCGCGAGAAAGAGCCTTCGTGAACGCCTGACAGATGCGCCGTCAGATGGAATTCAGCTAGGCGCTGAGGCGCTTTTTCGCCTTGATCTCGTCCAAAAGCGCGTTGATTTGGTCCTCGCGCTCCAGGGCATGGAACCGGCCATCAATGTCGTCGCCCAGCACCTCGCCCTTGGCCCGGCCCAGGGCTTCCTCATGGGCCACCTTCGAGCGCATGCGTTCGAAGGTACGGTTCTCCCCCGAAGGCGTGATTTGGGCGTCGGCGGCCCGGTTCACCGCCCGCGAGCGGCGATGCTGCGCGATCAGCAGGTCGGCCTTGCCGCGGGCCTCGGAAAGCTTCAGCTCCAGCTTCTTCAGCGCCGCCTTCAGGGCCTCGACCTGGACCTCCTGGTCCGCGATCTGCTGGTCGAAGCTCTCGGTAAGCTGCTGAAAGCTCAAGGCACGCTCCAAGGCGGCGCGGGCCAGTTCGTCATCCTTTTTGTCCACGGCACGCTCGGCGGCGAGCATGTAGAAGAGGTGCTTATCGGCGTTCTCCTTTTTCTTCTTTCCCAGGACATGCAGGTCGGCCAGAGCGATGGCCACCTGCGTCTTTACCTGGATGAACTGGTTCTCCATGTCCAGGATGACTTGTTTCAACATCTTCTCCGGGTTCTCGGCGCGGTCCACCAAGTCGTTCAGGTTGGCCCGTACCAGGGTTGCTACACGATCGAGTAATGCCATAACCGCTCCTTGCTGAATGCTCGTGATGTGCGTTCAGCCCGCACGCAAAACTGCTTGTCAAAGAATGCGACGAGCAAGCCTCCCAAAGCTCCTCAGCACTGCTGCTTCCAGCGTGACGCACTGGCCAGAACTCCCGAACGTGCCAACCATGCCAGGTCCATCACAAGGTCCATGCCGTCGTACCGGAGTACATATCCATCCTCGTAACTCAACCTGGGTGCCCACCCTTCTCACCCGTTTTTGGCGAGAGGGTGGGTAAACGCGTCCCTCACTTCCCTGCCCCTGCGGCCTTCGACTTGCCATCGCCGTCGCCAGGCGGCAGCTCATCCGGCCGATTCGGTTTATCGCCGATGGTCCTGATCTTTCCCAGCAACTCCGTCATCTTCATGCCCGAGAGTGCTTCGAACAGGGCCGGCACCTGCGCCGCCATCTGCGTGATGTCGCCGGTGATCTTGTGCATGCCGGCGGAGTTGCCGTCGCCGGTCGAGACCACGGTGATGCGATCGACATTGGCCAGCGGGCTGGCCAGGGCCTTCACGACTCTCCGGCATGTTGGTGAAGAGCTTGTCCACCACCGCGGCCTGGTTGTACTGCTGGTAGGCCTCGGCCTTCACGTTCATGGCCCGCGCCTCGGCGTCGCCCTTCTTGAAGATGATCTCGGCCTCAGCCTCGCCCTGGGCGCGAATCGCGCTGGCATGGCCTTCGGCTTCGACCGTCAGCCGCTGCCGTTCGGCTGCGGCCAGGGTCTCGATGCGCTGGCGCTCAATCTCGGCCCCCTTCAACACGGTGGCGATCAGTTCCTTCTCGCGGCGCAGGATTTCGGCCTCCTGCACCTTCACCTGCTGTTCCTTCTCGACTTGCTGAATCTTCACCGCCTCGGCGGTCACCTGCTGCTGCATAACGTTGGTCTGGATCTCGTAGGCCTTGTCGGCCTGGGCCTGCTGGCGCTTCACCATCTCGGTATACGTTGCCCTCTTTACTTCGAGGTCGCGTGTCGCCTCGGCTTGCCGGGCCTGCGAGGCGGTCTCGGCGGCTACCCTCTCCTGGTCGGCCTGCGCTTTGGCGATGGCAGACTCGCGTAGCGCGATCGCACGCCGGATCGCGGTGTCGCGCTCGGCTTCGGCGGTGGCGACGTCGGCGTCACGCTTGATGCGCGCGATGTCGGGACGCCCCATGTTGGAGATGTATTCGTTCTTATCGCGAACTTCCTTGATGGTGAACGAGATCACTTCCAGTCCCATCTTGTTCATGTCGTCGGCGCAGGTGGAGCGCATGCGGTCGGCCACCATCTCCGGCTGCTTCACGATTTCTTCCACTGTGAGCTGGCCGATGATGCCGCGCAGGTGCCCTTCCATCACCAGCCGGATCAGGGCCTCCCGATCCTGTGGCGCTTTGGTCAGGAATTGCTCGGAAGCGGTCAACACCGATTCCGGATCGGACTTCACCTTGATCTGCGCCACAGCCTCGACGGTGACGGCAACGCCCTGCTTGGTGTAGAGGTCCTGCTGCGGCGCGACGTCGAAGGACATCAGCTCTAGCGACAACTGACGGCAGTTCTCCACCATGGGGAAGATGACGGTGCCGTGTCCCTTGACGACGCGGGTGCCGCGGAACCCGTACACGACCAGGGCCTCGTTAGGCCCGGCCTTGCGATAGAGCCGGGCAAAGATGGCGGTCAAGAGCACGACCGCCGCTACCGCCGTCCAGGCGATGATGAGTACTTCGGTTGGTATGTGGAATCCCATAAAGATCTCCTTGAAGCTAGCCGTTAGCAACTAGCACTAGCAATTAGCGACTAGGTCTTCGGACGCTCGCATTACGCGCACCAGAAGCCTACTGACGCGGCAAGGTCGCCTCCAACAGCGCAACCGCCACGTTCGGGTCCTCAACTTCGACGACCAGTTGGTTGTAGCGTTCGTCTCGCAGCTCAATCACGACCGTATTGTCGGGATTGTGAACGTCCCAGAAAACTCGCTTCCCGTCCTGGTAGAAGGTGCCAGCCGTTATCACTCCCGGAATGTTGGTTCCGGGTAGCCTCCATCCGTGCCACCACCCCTTCGCGATACTGGGGTCGGCCCGGATGCCGGCGACGTGCTGCAACGGGATTTCGAGCGAGCTCTTGAGCGCCCACAGTTTGTCGGCGCCGCGTACATTCAGGAGCAGATTTCCGTCCGATATGGATAGATCAACCATGTAAACCTCCGACTATCCTCTACAGCGTGTTTCATAATTCGCTTTGTAACAGGGCACGGCTTCAGCCGTGCCGAAAGCTGCTTCTCAGCTGGGCTTTAGCCCTTGTTGCATTTTGCTGAGTTGGCGCAGGGGCTAAAGCCCTATTTCTCCTGCGCCATGTTCGGCACGACTAAAGTCGTGCCCTGATACAACCCTTAACGCCTCTAAAGAGCACTACGATTCCTAAAGCTAATTGCAAACTGCTAATTGCTAATTGCTAGCTGCTAGTTACTTCTTCTCTCGCCATCTCTTCCCACCGTCGCACGTAGGCAATGCCGTGTTCGTAGCGCGTGACGATGACTTCGGTGCCGCGCGCCAGGGCCTCGCCGTTTTCGCTGCGCGCGCCGCAGGTTTGCCGCGTGCCCTCCTGCGAGAAAATGATCTCCCCAGTGCCGCCCGCGCGAATGGGGCTGCTGATGCGGCCCAGCACACCCACACGGTCATAGTCCGCCGGATCGAGTTCGACATCATGCTTGAGCAGCAGCTTGGCCACGAACCAGAAGACGATGCTCGCGCCTGCAAGTCCGGCAACAACGGCCACGAGCAAGACACCCGCGACCACCAGCGACGAGTAGCGCGTCAGCAAATAACCCGTGCCGCCGAACCACGCCAGAAACGCGGTGATGGTCCCGAAGTTCAGGAACGGCATCTCCGCTCCGCCGCCAGCATGTGCTCCGCCCGCAACATGTGCGCCGCCGTGCGGCACATGAACGTGGACGTGCGGCAGGTGAAAGCTTCCGCCCAGGAACGACAGCACGCTCAGCGTCACTCCAACCACAAAGCACACGAGATAGAACATGGCCCATGTCATACGCTCGCTCCCGCCAACTTCTTGTGCCGCCCGCTACGATGAAGCAGCGGCGGTTCGCCCAGGTTGGGCTTCAAGACTTCCGTCAGCCGCTCCACCAATTCCGGCGCTTCCAGAATCGCGCCCAGCAGCACCAGGCACTTGCGCGAGTCCTTGTACTTGGCCACCTGCAGCAGCGCCTGGCTCAGCTCGGGATCGCGTGCGAACTGCTCGGCCCCGTTGATCAGCCACAGGTCGAGCCGGTCTTCCATGGCGCGCAGGTCGCTGGTCAACTCGGTGTGGTAGCCCTCGGGATCGTCCACCAGATACCCGGGATGCACCTTGAAGAAGCGCGCCAGCAGCATGCGCGACGCATTGGTCAGGTGCGGCCGCGCTCCGCTCTCGATCTGCGACAGGTACGACTGGCTCAGCCCGCTGCCCATTTCCTTCTTCAGCGCGACCACCAGGTCCTGCTGCGTCATCTCGCGGCCCAGGCCGCGCAAGGTGCCTTCGACCAGTCGCAGGTAACGGATTTTCTCGCCGAGTTTCATATTACAGATTGCAATTATAACATTGCAATTTGCAATGTCAAGAACTGGATTTGGTTTGGAATCACTGAATTGGGAAGAGCCGCTCGTTTGGCGCCTCTCAGAAAGCTGCTTAGGGTGCCGAGGGCGAGGCGGACGACAATCCGCCTGACGGCTGAACGCTGACTGATGCACCGGCTAGGGTGGAGCACGCCTTCCAGGCGTGCCTGCGAGCGGGAATGTGGAGCTCGCGCTTTAGCGCCTGAGGTAATCGTTCGTCGTTACCTCAGCGGCTAAAGCCGGGTTCGCAGGGCAATCGAAAATGCACCGCTTAAGCGGTGCGCCACCCATGCACATCAAGCGAATGCTCGAAGCCACGTTAGCTCGACAGCTGAAAACCGAAGGCTAGGCCTTCAGCCGCGTCGCAAACTTCTCCCGGATCTTCTTCACCTTGGGCGAGACCACCGCGATGCAATAGGGCTGGTAGGGATTGTTGGCCAGATAGTTCTGGTGATACTGCTCGGCGGGATAGAACGTGGAGGCGGGCTCGACCGTGGTGACGATCGGGTCGGCAAAGGCGCGCTCCTTGATTAGCTCGGCGATGACCTTCCCTGCCGTTTCGTGCTGCTCTTCATCGCGATAGAAAATCACCGAGCGATACTGCTCGCCGACGTCGTTACCCTGGCGGTTCAGCGTGGTCGGATCGTGCACGGTGAAGAACACCTCCAGCAGGTCTTCGTAGCTGATGACGGCCGGGTCGAAGGTGATCTCCGCCACCTCGACGTGACCGGTCTTGCCGCTGCAAACCTGCTCGTAGCTTGGGTTCGGCACGCGCCCGCCCATGTAGCCGGAGACTACGCTTTGCACTCCCTGCAACTGGTTGAACGCCGCTTCCACGCACCAGAAGCATCCGCCGCCGAGGACCGCTGTTTGTGTCATGCTGTTCGCCTCAGAACCTCAGGACAAGATACAACAATCGGCGGCTGGCGTGGGAGAGGGGCACCTCAGCCGTCGTGGGATATACTGCCGTTTCGCAAGCTTAGGCCAGGTAGAACAGGCTGAGCAGACCAGGTCTGGTAGAGCAGGCCTTCAGGCCTGCGTTTAGGCCGTAAACACGAGAGGGGCTTCAGCCCCGGACACTAGGAGCAAGCACAGCATGATCGAACGACTCAAAGAGAGCTCGGGAGGGGTGATCGGCTTCAAGGTCATCGGCAAAATGACCGCCGAAGACATCAAAGGATTCGAGCCGCAAATCGGGTACCTGATCGCCGAGCGCAAGCACAAACCCATCGGCATCCTCGCCGATCTTTCCGAGATGCACGGCGCCGACTGGGGCGCGCGCTGGGACGAGATGCGCTTCCTGCAGAAACACACCGATCACATCGCGCGCATGGCGGTGGTGGGCGCCGACAAGTGGGAAGAGATCGTGGCCATCATCACCGCGGGCGCAGCCGTGCTCCAGTCCGAGACGCGCTACTTCGATACTTCCGAGATATTGCACGCCTGGGAATGGGTGCGGACCGCCAAACACGCTGAAAATATCCCCGTCCGGCAGATCTCGGCTGGTACCGGCATCTGGAAGGACTATCATCCTGAGTACATGGGGTTGTAGCCGGGCCCTATACTGAGTCACTGTGTCGGCAGTCCGTTGACCGAACCCTGTGGTCGAACGGGGCTCGGGCAGAAAGGAATTTATGGCAACGTCACAAAAGGCCGAGGGTGGCCGCGCGATGGTCAACGTGTTCGACGGAACACGCCAGCCCTATTCCGACAAGTCCAAGCTTCTGATCACCGTGATTGACGGCAATCAGAAGATGCAGAGTCGCAAGTTTTACGATCAGGCAAGCGTGTTTTTTACCGGGCTGCCGTTGTTCAACAATCTCGGCGACAATTACACATTCCTCGCCTCCGCCGATGGTTACAAAGATGCCGGGTTCGTTCCTGTCAAGCTTGCGGCGAACGTGGACCAGCCGGTTGACCTGATGCTAATTCCGCGGTCCAGCCAGCTCAATTTCGCGAATGCGACCTGGAAAGGCCTGGACAAGGCTCGTCCGGGCCTGAAAGCGTTGCTGGCGAATGGCGCGTCCAGCAGTCAGGCGGCGGCCCAGCGGTATGGCGACATCATGGAGGACCAGGGCGGAGAGATTCTCGCCTGCCTGTTGAATATCACGACGGCCATGGGGCAAATCCAACTCCCGCAGCAAACGCCGCTGGATTATGTAAAACGCATCATCTGGGACCGGGATGGCCAGTTTGCCATGGGTCAGGACCGGTTTTTCGCCTGGGCTGATCCCGCGCTGATCCCGCAGCTCGAGCAGGCAAAGCAGCAGCATCCCGCGAAGTTCGAGAACGCACCCTTTGCCTCTGCATCCTGGCGCGACCCGCAGCTACAAGGAAATTGAGTTTGGCGAGGCGAATGTCCAGCTCACGTTTCACGAAAACGACCGGCTGGAGATCGATGGTGTGAATTGTGTGATGGTGGAGCCCGACATCGATTATTTCAAGAACCCTATCAACCATCTGGTGCTGGAAGTTGCGGTGAATGCCTTGGGCAGTCTGACCGACCCGAAGGTGGTTTGCGTGCTGCGCTGGATTGCAGGACGCCGGGCCGGAATGCCCGAATTCGACCCCCTCTACACGATTAAGAAAGCATAGGTTCTGGCTGGCCGATCGGGCCGCATGTTCGCAGGCAATCGCTTTGACTTGCTTGCGACGGCCTGGTAGATCGGAAAGCGAAGCCCAGCCCGGCGGAGCTACCGCACGATCTCGGCGCTGGTTGCCCGCTCACGGCTGGCGAGATAGCCAATTCCGAAGAAGGCGGCGCTGAACAGCAGGTCGGAGGCAACCGTGCTGCGGAAGAACGGCAGACCCGCGACGTAGCACGCCATAAGCCCGTCAAAGGTCTTGGGATACATGTCCCGCCAGACCATCCACACGCAGAAGTTGCTGACAAGGAAGAACGAAACGGAAGCGATGAGCGATGCCGCGCCAATGCGGACCGCCGAGAAGCCCTTGATCAGCACTCCGCCCAGCAGAATCATGGCTGCGTACCACGCCCAGGTCACAAGATGGTCGGCGGTAAGCGGATAACCGTAGGTGACTCGCGTGAGGTAAACGTCAGAAGCGGCCAGCAACGCAACCGGAATCCACATCTGCTTGCGCGGCATGCGGGCGCCAAAGTACAGCAGGGCCGCCGCGACGGGCGTGAAACTGAAAGGCAGCGCGAAGAAACGCACGTGCACGGCAGCGGCAATGGCTACAAACAAGTACGCGAGCATGTTCACCTCGATGGAAAGACTGCCTTCTGATTCTAATCCGGGGCGCGCATCCGTCAAGCGGGATTTGACGGGGGAGCACAAGTTTCGCACCAAAAGAAATTCTACTGCTGACCGGACTGGCTTTCCAGACTCTCCGCCGTCGGCGAGGTCCACGAGTTCATGCCCTGCTGCAAGACACGAAGATCGGGACTTAGCACGACGTATCCGCCTAAGGCCGTCCGGCGAGACGATTCCGGATAGGTGTAACGCAAGTCGATGAAGTCCGCAAAATAGCCGCTTGCAGCCCCTTCCAGTTTCTGCACTCGCACGTAAGGAAATGCCGCCCAATCAAGGTAGACGCGGCCCAGATGAGAGGACTTGGCCGCGAGTGACGCGTCCGTCTCTTCCGGTTTGTAGAAGAGCCGCGACCGCGAGTCATCGATCTCAGGCCCCAGCGAACTCACGGGAACGGTCTCGAAGTTGTCCGGCGTCTCCACCACGCCGTGCCAGTGAAAAGGGTCGATCATGTAGGGATACGCGGCGACGCGCTGAGGCGCGGCTCCCTGATAAAGGAACGAGTTCATAGCGTTGAGCACGCGGCGATGCTGATGGTCGCGCACGCCGCAGATCAGTGCGTAGCAAACGAGGGCGACGATGGCGCTGCCGCGGCCGCGCGGGCCCTTGCTGCGAACGCCGATCTCCTGGTTGATGAGGCCAAACAGCGCGGGCAATACCAGCCCGGCGATCAGCAGTATCCAGATGACCGGGTCAAGGATGTAAACGATGTCCCATGAATACCAGCGGTAGTTGAAGGGCTCGAACAGTCGTATGCCGTACGCAGTGGTGTAGTCGAGCAGGAGATGGCTCAGCGCCGCGATCACCGCAACGAAGTACAGGTAGCCCCAGCGGACCGGGAGTTTTGGCCGGCTCGCGGAGGACGGTTTTGGCGGCCATAAGCGTAGCCTCAGTCGATGCACGCCGTACACCAAAGCCAGCGTTGCCGCCGCCACGAAACGGCACGCCTACGAAGCTGTGCGTAATTCCGCGATGGTGCTGCAGGGCTGCAAGCTGGCTCTTCAGCATCCAGAGCACGTCGATATCGGCGGCTTCGGCGGCCAGCACCATCGTCATTGTGGTGAGAGCGCTTTTGCGATTAAAGCCCGAACGCGCCATGCAGGCGCCGGTCAGAAAATGCGTGAGCGGATCCAAGTCGTTCCCCGGTTGAGTTTCACGTGCAGCAAGAGAGCTATTGTACGCAGGTGGGGCGAGTTCTGGAGGCTCGGCGAATTTGCCGCAGGGAAAGCGGGCCGCGAAATCGTTGTCGCGAATACCCGTGCTACGAGAAACGGCACAGCCTTCGACTGTGCCGTCAAGTTTCACCGGCTGGAGCCGGCTTGGTCAGGTTAAGCTAGCATAATGTGCACCGCTGAAAGCTGCCCTGAGCTTGTCGAAGGACGATGCTCCACCCATTCCAATTACTTACTTCTTCGCTACTGGCTCCGGTTCGCCGACGCGCTTCGCGACTTTGAAGGTCAGCTTGCGCTGCTTCTTGTCCACATCCACGACGACGTGGTCGCCGTGCAGCACCTCGCCGTCGAGAATCTTCATTGCCAGCGGGTCCTGTATCAGCCGCTGGATGGCCCGCTTCAGCGGACGCGCGCCGTAGTTGGGATCGTAGCCTTCGGTGAAGACCAGTTCCTTGGCCGCCGGCGTGAGCTCCAGGCTGATCTTGCGATCGGCCAGCAGTTTGCGCAAGTCTTCCAGCCGCAGGTCCACGATCTTCGACAACTGCTCCTTGCCGAGCGGATTGAAGATGATGATGTCGTCCACGCGGTTGAGGAACTCGGGCTTGAAGTTCGCGCGCAGCGCCTCCATCACTTTCTCGTGCGCTTCGGCGATCTGCTCTGGAGTGCGCTGTCCCAGGTCCTGCAAGTAGCTCGACCCGATGTTCGAGGTCATGATGAGGATCGTGTTCTTGAAATCGACATTGCGCCCCTTGCCGTCGGTCAGACGGCCGTCATCCATGATCTGCAGGAAGATGTTGAATACATCAGGATGCGCTTTCTCGATTTCGTCGAACAGCACGACCGCGTAGGGACGCCGGCGCACCGCTTCGGTGAGCTGCCCGCCCTCGTCGTAGCCGATGTAGCCGGGAGGCGCGCCGATCAGCCGCGACACGCGAGTGCTTCTCCATGTACTCGGACATGTCGATGCGAATCATGGCGTGCTCGTCGTCGAACAGGAATTCGGCCAGCGCTCGCGCCAGCTCGGTCTTGCCGACACCGGTTGGACCGAGGAAAATGAACGACCCGATCGGACGCCGGGGATCGCTCAACCCAGCTCGCGAACGCCGGATAGCGGCCGCGACGCGCTCCAAAGCTTCATCCTGGCCGACCACACGCTGGCGCAGACGCTCTTCCATCGTCACCAGTTTTTTCACTTCGCCTTCCAGCATTTTCGATACTGGAATGCCGGTCCACTTGCTGACGATCTTGGCGACGTCTTCTTCGTCCACCTCTTCCTTCAGCATGCGTGACTGCTTGCCGTCCATGGCCGCGCTGAGCTTCTTGATCTCAGCTTCGAGTTGCGGCAGCTCGCCGAACTTGATCTGCCCGGCGCGATCGTAGTCGCCCTTGCGCGTAGCTTCCTGCTCCTCCAGCTTCAGCCGCTCGATGCGCTCCTTCAGTTCGCGCACCTTGGCGATAGCTTCCTTCTCCTGCTTCCAGCGCGCCTTCAGCGCATTGGCCTCTTCCTTGATGTGCGCCAGCTCCTTCTCAACCGCGGCCAGCCGTTCGCGCGAGTTGGGATCGTCTTCCCGCTTCAGCGCCTGGCGCTCGATTTCGAGCTGCGTCGCGCGGCGCTCAAGCTGGTCAATCTCGGTCGGCATGGAATCAATCTGGATGCGCAGCGAAGCTGCCGCCTCGTCGATCAGGTCGATGGCCTTGTCCGGCAGGAAGCGATCGGAGATGTAGCGATGCGACAGCGTCGCCGCCGCAACAATGGCCGAGTCCTTGATGCGCACGCCGTGATGCACTTCGTACTTCTCGCGCAGCCCGCGCAGAATCGCGATCGTGTCTTCCACGTTGGGCTCGCCCACAAAGACGATCTGAAAGCGCCGTTCCAGCGCCGCGTCCTTCTCGATGTACTTGCGGTATTCGTTCAGCGTGGTTGCACCGATCGCACGCAGCTCGCCGCGCGCGAGAGCCGGCTTCAGCATGTTGGAAGCGTCAATCGCGCCTTCAGCAGCGCCCGCACCAACCAGCGTGTGCAGCTCGTCAATGAACAGAACGATCTGTCCCTGTGACTGCTCGATCTCCTTCAGCACTGCCTTGAGGCGGTCTTCGAACTCGCCGCGATACTTTGCGCCTGCCAGCATCGCGCCCAAATCGAGCGAGACCACGCGCTTGTTCTTGAGCTGCTCGGGAACGTCGCCGGAGACAATGCGCTGCGCCAGACCTTCCACAATGGCGGTCTTGCCAACTCCCGGCTCGCCAATCAGCACTGGATTGTTCTTGGTCCGGCGCGAAAGCACTTGAATGACGCGGCGCACTTCCTCGTCGCGGCCGATCACCGGATCGAGCTTGCCTTGTCGCGCCAACTCCGTCAGGTCCTTGGCGTAGCGCTCCAGCGCCTGATACTTCGCCTCGGGATTCTGGTCGGTGACCTTCTGATTGCCGCGGACCGCGGTCAGGCCGCGCAGAATGTTGTCGTAGGTAGCGCCTGCTTTTGCCAGGATCTCCTTGGCCGGATCGCGCTTCAGCTTGGTAATGCCGAGCAGCATGTGCTCGGTGGAAACGTAGTCGTCCTTGAAGTTGGCCGCCTCTTTGAAGGCGTTCTCCAGCAACTGCGAAGCGGCATCGGAAAGATGGGCCTGCGTGGCGCCGCTGCCGGAAACCTTGGGCAGCTTCTCGATTTCGCGCATGGCCTCGGCCTGCACGTCTGCCACATGCAATCCCACGCGCTCCAACAGCGGCGGAACGATGCCTTCGCGGTCCTCGATCAGCGCGGCCAGAATGTGGACCGGCTGCAACTCAGGATTGCCGTGCTCGCTGGCGAGATCGTTCGCCCGCTGCATCGCCTCCTGCGCTTTTACGGTTAACTTGTCCCAACGAATTGCCATGGGTTAACTCCAGTTGTCAGTGGCCAGTTGTCAGTTGTCAGAAGATGCCCGAAGCTGGCGTCCGCCCACAAACTAAATACGTACGGGATTGCCTCTCCCCCCAACCAGAAGCAGGTTGGGGGGGCACCCCTGCACCCGGCGAAATTCTTGAACTATGCATCGCGTCCAGTGTAGTCACCTGGGTATTCATGTTCTCGGCCACAACTGGGCTTCGCCTGGTTCAATAGACCTAATCTCTGTTGAGTCTCCTTCTGATGGGTTTCGGCGTCTGCATCCCAGTTTTCCGCATTCAGATAGATCAAATCCTCAGAACGCTTTTGGCTAACACCGGACTCTGTTGCAAAGCCGATTATGTCAGTCGCCTCTGGCCATCTGAATTTTGTAATGTAGCAATAATCCGACAACAACTGAAGGCGTACTCCACGGTATTCCTCATACGAAGCACCGTGCTTGCCTCGCAGCTAAGAACACGTAATGCGGGTCGCCTGGGCGAGAAGGTGCTATCACGCGAGTGTCCCACGCGCCCCCAGATGTCACGCTTCGTTTCAGCACCTCGTGAATGGTTACCGCGAGCATTCGCCGCCGAGTCCTGGGTTCGCGGGCCATCAGCCTAAACACGGGTTCCTGTCCTTTGAGGGGTTGGCCACTGCTGAAATACTGAGTGCCAGTCATGGCGTGAAACGCAAAGGTTTCAATCAGCTTGTCCCAAAAATAGCTAATTTGGTTCTGTTCCACTTGCGCTCGGCGCTCTGGACTGCCTATGAATTTGTCCCAGGTTCCCTCGTAAAAGCTCAAACGATCGTAATCGCCTTTAACGACAAAATCGTGCTCACCTGCCTGATTCAGCTTGGTTAAGTAGATGGCGAGCAATTCCTCTTCCCCGGCAGCCCACACTACCTTGTCACCGGTCAGGAATTGTTCTTTTTTTGTAAGATATGCGGTGAAGTCCGTTATTGTGTCCAGCGTGTTCATCACAAGATCAAGCGTGGTGTCATCGAACACATGGACGTAGCCCTTGTCAGGGTCGATTTGGCCGATTGTAAACGGGAACCTTGAATGAACATTTCCGACAACACTTGTATCCATCATTAGGCTGCCGCTGCCGCCTAGCGCCTCGCGGCATCGACGCGCCCCATTGTGCGCAACGACTACGCGGTGAAATGTGGTACGGTCCGGATTTGGCAAAGCAATTGGAAAGGGAACTCTACATTGCCTATCCCAGAAAAGGCCGTTCGGGAAGCGCTTAATCCAACGTTCTGCTCCGAACACCTGCTTGGCAGATTCGAAAATGGCCTTTTTGTACCAGCGGTACCATTCTGTTTCCAGATCACCGGTGCCACGAAATTCGCAATCCTTATCACTGAAGATAATGACGTTGTTCTCAAAGACCACCAGGAGTATCGCAAACCTCTTTCTTGCCGCCGGGGCGGCCTTCATCTCGGAACACGGCGGGGTAACTCCAAAGTGACAGAAACGAACGCTTGCACAATCTTGCCAGGTATCGTTCTGCGGCTGTTACACCTTCGCCTGGCAGGATCAGAGAACGTACGGCACCGTTATCGCTTGTCGCCATAAGATCAACACCTTGCCTACACCCCGCCTGCCATCGGCAGCGTTTTATGTTTTGTAAACGGCCACATAATTATTTGATTTCTTTAGACACTTCAGAAACCAAAGCCTCAATTTCTTTCTCTACTAAGCTTTCTATGACGACGTTCCAAATTCGTAGAGTAAACACTGCATTCATATTTATTGTGCCTTCTATTATCTGCCGAAAGATTGTCAGTGAGTTGCCCGACCACCGACTTGCTCTCGGCGCCTGCTCAAGTTTTCCAGTATCCGCGTGTCGTCTTCTTGGATCTAGCAATAATTCTTTACAACTGCCATATCCAATTGTGCGTTGCTGAAATTATTGTAACACTCCCTCCCTATTCCATCTTTTACGTTTTGTGGCCAATGACCGACATAAGTTTCGATCGTGGTATCAATAGACGGTCGAACCAGCACATCTATTAATTTAACCCGCTTTTCATGACCAAGCTGGGCAAAGGCAAACCTATCTGTCAAGTGAAGAAACAAACACATAAACTCAAACAAAACTAGCCTATATTTAGAGCGGAATTCTTCACTGTCTTTTCCAAACTTCCTTTCCAAGTCCGGTTTCAGAGATTCTGCGCACAAAAGAGACTTCTCAGAAACTTTGGTCGAGAGTTTGGACAGCGCAGATTCGTTTTTCTTAGAGCTGTTGAACTGCGCAGCGGCTTGGCCTTGATCCGCCGCGAGGTTCAACGTCTCCGCTGCTATGCCTCTGCGCTTGAAGTCCGCAAATACCTGTTCAAGTGCCGTTTCTAAAGAACAGCCTTCCTCTCCAAACGCGTCAAGCGTTTTGGCGATGACATCGTGAAACTGGAGACGGTCACCTTTTCGGAGGGCAGGCGAGTAGATTACCTTGCCGCAAGGACGTAATCCTGCGGGTCCTGCTCCGACAGTATTGCCAATCTTAGGTTCTAAGACTATGGTTGACTGTTTCTGAAACCGCCCCTCCTTTGCCGTACTGACGCAACATTCGAATGATTTGTTATGAATTCTCGCTACCTTACTTCCGAACAAATAGGTCCGAACGAAACGGTTTGAGACGATCATTTCAGAGACCTTCAAAAGAACAGCCCCAGAAGGGAAACAACGGTTGAACGGAGTCCTCGCACCTTGAATTGCCCCAGATCGAGATTGGCTCCGGCAAAGATCACGGTTGGGAGCGGTCAAACCGGAATGAGGAATTGATCCCATCATAATCTGCTCGCACGACTCGGCCATTCCGCTCCAGCAGGCCCGCCGTCGCCAAAGCATCGACATCGTCGTGGACCCGGCGGTAGTCGCGCTTGAGTTGTTCGGAAAGGGCTCGAATGCTCCGGACCGGATGACGGTGAACGTATTTGAGAAGCTCCCATCTCTTGGGAGTCAGGAGCGACAAGAGGCCTTCGAGGCTTTCGAAAGACAAATGTCGCTCGCGAACCCTTTTGCCATTCTCTAGACGATGCCAGGCGTCGATAAAGCGACGACCGGTGTCTTCGAGAGCGCCGCCTACGTGAACTTCCAATTTTTCCTTCATCTAAGTTCCCCTCCTTCCTGATCGTCGCTACGTCAGCCAGGAAATCCGAAATTAGTCGCTCAACCGTTGAAAATTTGTAGGGCATCTCGCGGCTCCCATAGTGGCGATGGTCCCCTTTCGGCTTTCGTTGCTCGAGAAGCGAATGAGACGCTTTCCATCCTTGCCGTAGAACGAGTATTTGAGCCCATGCTCGCTGCCCAGAACAGGACTGGGCACGGCATAAAATCGTCAGCTCAAGTGTCGCTCCATCATCGAAGTGATGCTTCTCATGAAAGTCAGGCTCGCGTCTCGGCATCCGTTTCTCCGGCGGGAGTCCGCGCTCCTATTATGTCATAAAATGACATAATTCGTCCGGGCAGTCAAGGCAGGTG
>CAVTMW010000031.1:0-22494 GCA_963735855.1 uncultured Acidobacteriaceae bacterium | reverse complement strand
TCAACATCCCCGAACTGCCGGTATCAGGCCGCTGGAAGTCCTTGCTTGCGGTAATCGTGTTGCTCGTCGCCCTCGCTGTCGGCGCCTGGCTGTACTGGCGCTCGCGTCACACCATCAAGCTTACGGCCCAGGACACCATCGTGCTTGCCGACTCTACCAATCTCACTGGCAATCCGGTATTCGACGGTTCGATGAGTTTGGCATTAAGAGGTGAATTGGTGCAGACACCATTTCTGAACGCGAGCCTGCTTTCCAGGGAGAAGTTGTTCAGCGCACTCAGAACATTGAACCGTCCGGCTGACACGCGTGTGACCCCGGAGGTGGCGCGGGAGCTCTGCTTGCGAACCAACAGCAAGGCATTGATTACTGGCTCCATAGCGGACGCGGGGAACCATTACGCGATTGAACTCAAAGCGCTGAATTGCCAGTCAGGGGTGACATTCGCGGTCATACAAACCGAGGCGGAGGATAGAAACCAGGTGGTCAAGATGCTGGGTGTCGCGGGAAGGCAGTTGCGCGAGAAGCTGGGCGAGCCGCGGGCCTCATTGCGGGAATTCAACCAACCCCTGGAAGAGGCCGCCTCCTCGTCGGTGGAAGCCTGGCAAGCGTTTAGCCAAATCAAAACTACGGACCAGCAGGAATGCATTATCCATGCGAAACGCGCCTTGGAACTGGATCCCAACTTTGCCGTCGCGTATGGGAGATTGGGAATGTGTTACCTCAATCTTGTTCAACCAGTCTGGCAATTCAGAATTTTACGAGACTCTACGAATTGCCTGACCGGGTAAACCGCGAAGGGCGTTTGGTGGCCGAAGTGCAGTACTACGGTTATGTTACGGGTGGACTCCGACAAGGCAATGCAAGCTACAACGAGTGGGGCCAGACCTATCCAGCGACCAGGGGTTACGCATGGAATGATATCGGGCACATACTGCTCCACCTGGGTCAGTACGAGAAGGCTGCGGCTGAGGAGGAGGAAGCGCTCGCGTTTCGCCCCGGGCCTTTCTGCCCCAGTTACCAACGTCATGATTGCCGACATGGCACTGAACCGGTTGGAGGAAGCACGAAAGGCATTCGACGAGGCACGGGCGCGCAACCTCGACGGAACAGGTCTGCGGGTTGTGCGGTATCGGTTGGCTTTTCTGTTGGGCGACCGGGCCCTGATGGAGGAGCAGGTAGCATGGGCGATGGGTAAACCGAGGGCTGAAGACTGGCTGCTCTGGGCCGAGTCGGACAGCGCGACCTATTATGGCCGCGTGCGCAGTGGGCGTGAGTTCTCTCGCCGGGCAGCGCAATCGGCAAGGGCAGCCGATGCCTCGGAAACGGCGGCAGGATGGCAGGCCCAGCAAGCTTGGGCGGAAGCTGAAATTGGGAATGCAGGGCGGGCACGGGAGATGGCGGCGGAGGCCCTAGCGTTGAGCGCTGGACGAACCGTCGGGCCCGTGGCGGCGTTGGCCTTGGCGCGTTCCGGAGATACCGCGCAGGCGCAGAAGATGGCGGAAAAGCTGAAGGTCAGGAGTTCCCCCTGGATACGTTAATGCAGAATTACTCGCTGCCAGCCATTCGGGCGGCGATTGAGCTGGAGAAGAACAATCCTGGCAAAGCGATTGAGATCGTGAGAACTGTGACTCCATACGAACTCGGCTTCGCTTGGACTGGTGGGAATCTGTTCCCGGCTTATCTGCGCGGAGAAGCGTATCTGAAGGCCGGACAGCCGAGGGAGGCAGCGGCAGAGTTCCAGAAGATTATTGACCATCCCGGCATCGTGCTCAACTTTGTTACCGGTGCCCTGGCGCGCTTGCAGCTCGGCCGAGCGCAGGTGATGATGGGCGACAAGGACGCCGCGCGCAAGTCGTATCAGGACTTCCTGACTCTCTGGCAAGACGCCGATCCCGACATCCCCATCTACAAGCAAGCCAAAGCCGAGTACGCCTGGCTCAAGTGAGCGCGCAAACTGAGTGCTTCGCCTACGGTTCTTAGACCGCTCCTGGGCCAGGGCCGGAAGCCGTCCACAGGGGCAGTTTCTTCGTACATACTTTTATGTATTCTATGTATCATACTTCTATGTATTCTATGTATAAGCTAGTGTCTTTTCGCCAATTTTACAAGGGCTAAGTCTTTCTATATCAATACACTGCATTTAAACCGTTTAGATACTGCATCTTGCGACATGAATGGTGCCTAAGTTGTTGATTCTAAGCAGAACCGAAGTAGCGGGGAGATATCTCGTCAAGGAATTCTAGTTTAACGAATGCGAAGGCCGAAAAGCAGGTCCCGGCACTCGGACTGAAGTCCTCGGTCGGGATGACAATACGACGGCAACTCGTTTTTCTACGCCCGAACTGTGGATGGCGTTGGGAACATCTGGTCGGCAACGATGGAAGGCAAAGCCGTCAGGAAACTCACCAACTTCGACTCCGATCTAATCTTTTCTTACGATGTCTCCTCTGACAATCGACTCGTGATCGCGCGCGACACCTTCGCCATGGGCATGGCCCTCATCAAGATCGCTAAGTAGGGGAGGCCACGGGGCAACCGTTTCGGCCCCAATATAAGGATGGGCGCGCGTCAGCCGCGTCAATCCTTCGAGCTAAGCCAGTGGGTCTATCGGCCCTTGTCGAGTGCCTTCACAGTGGACGCCGGGGCCAAGGCGCCTTCCGCTGGCCAGTTCCGTCGCCCTTTTGCCAGGCGCGGGATTGCGGGACAGATCGGCTCCGGCAGACCAGATCTGGGTGAGGAAGTACTCGCTGCAAAACTGCCGGAAGACAAGCCGCGAGTCCGGTGAAGACGAGCCGGATAGCTCAGCAGAGTGTTGGCAATCGCCGTGTGCTTCCCGTCGATATTGGTGATGTGGATCCCTCTCTGGAGGTTCACGGTGTAAGTGTTTTGTGTATGCCCGCCGGCAAAATGCGGTCTGCGACCGAGAAGTCGAACGGGATTACCTCTGTTCTGCTGGTCAATTGAAAATGGAGTCAGAGACCTCGTCGATTCAGAAACATCGTCTCAAGCGCGTAGACTCCGGTGCTCGCGAAACACTCGAAGGACAGTGTGGCCATGGGCGTGGATCGGATACAAAGAAACTTCGGCCCCTATAGAACGACACGTCAAGGAATGGCATGCGACGCAGAAATCCGGATTGTTGACGCCCTGAAGGCCTCCGCAAAATCAACCAACACCAACCAAGAAATCAACTCATTTCCTGGAGGTTTTGCTAGAGGATCAGCGCCGCTCACGCGTTACTGGCAGGCGCCACCCCAGGGGGAGGACCCGCGGCCGAAGGAGCACGGTTAGGCGGGTCGGTCGCGAGGAGAAAACGGGCAAGTCAGGGTTCCCGTCCGATCGATAGATCACTTGGCTACCCAGATGGCAAGGGGACTGTCTCCTGTCCGCGTCCCTTGTGCGGCAGGAGATATTGCAGCCTTAATGTAGCTGGATCGATCCCGATCACTCGCAACGCTGATTCGATCGGCTTTTGCTGTTTACACAAGAATGTCACGTAGCTTGGATCTGGAAGTTGGACGGCGATGTGAAGAAATCCTTCACACTCCTCGCCAGAGACTTGTTTTGTTTTTGTCTTTAGAACGCGGCACATTCTCGCATCGATGGTCGAGTTCTGAGCGAGTTGTTCGAGTACGTCATTCCAGATGCTATCGTGTTTTCCACAGTTTGCAGACTGTGCTGTTTCCCCTGTGGTTTCTTTTGGGTTCACATAATTGATAGCTGGGAATTCACTTAGTGTTGAATAAGGGTTCAAGGGGTGAAATATCTCACGCCCCCGGGGGGACATATTCGAGTACAGGTACTACAGAACCCGCGCCGATGGTGAGCGAGTAGCAGCTAACTTCGTCGTGGGCACGGTAGTGGAGTTAAAGACGAAAGCAGGGGCCTGGGCGCGACTGCGGGCCATGGGGTTCGATCCCAATGCTTTTGTGAGTAAGGCAGCCAAACCGGTAACCTTCGGAGAACTGGCGAAAGACTACATCCGAGTGGAACTCTCGAATGACCAGTCGGAAGCCGCGATTCCGAAGGCGTACCCGACAGTTGATACTTACCGCCGCTACATCAATCGGCATGTTTTGCCGCGTTGGGAGACGGTACGAGCCAGCGACGTAGATCCAATCGAAGTGCAGAACTGGTTGCGACAACTCCATAAAGAGAAAGGTCTGGCGAACCCGAGCTTGGTCAAGATTCGGAATGTAATGCTGGTGATCTTCAAACACGCGCAACGTCATGGTTTTCTACCAAGAACGCAAGAAGCCAACCCGATGTTGTTCGTGCGCCAGTCATGCGTCAGTGACTACGAACCTGTGGTGCTGACGCTGTCCCAGTGTGTGCGCATCCTCTCCAACTTGGGTGACATGCACCGGGTGCTTGTGCTGGCCGATGCGGCGACCGGACTTCGCATCAGCGAAATTCTAGCGCTGCGCTGGTCAGACATTGACTGGAAGAACCCCTGCATCCGAGTCACACGTGCGTATGTGTATGGCAGGTTTGGACCACCGAAGAGCAGAGCATCCAGGCGGCCTGTACCTCTGCACGCGCTGTTAGCTGCTTTGCTGGAAACATGGCGGACCGAGACACCGTATGCCAGGGACGAGGATTTCATCTTTCCTAGCTTCCGGCTGAAAGGTCGAAAGCCACCGCGTGCCAACATGCTGGTGGCCGATCACCTGCAGCCCGCGGCACGGAAGGCGGGCATCACCGGCCAGGTGGGTTTCCATACGCTTCGACGCACGCTAGCGAGTGCGCTGGTGGCAAATGGGAGCGATCCGAAGCTGGTACAGGAGTTGTTGCGGCACTCGAACATCAAGACGACGTTGGATGTCTACGCACGCGCTATGACTCCTGCGAAGCTTGAGGCTCAAGGATGGGTGTTGCAGCAACTGCTCGCGGAAGAAGTGACGTCGCCGGTCGTGTAACTCACGATTGTGGCTTACTGTGGGTTGCGACCCACAAAACAGGGAATAAGATGGGATGGCTAAACGATTGAAAAGATGGTGGCCAGGGACGGAGTCGAACCGCCGACGCCAGCCTTTTCAGGGCCGCTTACCGAATTGGCCAAGTGGTTTGGAATCAGCGGATGTAACTGATGGTAATGAGCTTATGCCAGTGGCCATCTAGGATGGCGTAGGATGGCGTCGGCTGTTTTCGGCTGCTCGATGTTCGCGCATGGTTCGCGTTGCGGTCAACGCCGCAGGTTTGCCGCCCCGCCCACCAAAAATTACACGTCGGGCACGGGGCCATCCAGCCTCGAATTCGCGCGGCAATCATATAACCTCAGTTAACCTCATTCATCGAGTCCGCGAGCACTCACGCAAAATATAGGGGACCCGGTTGCTCGTCGTCCGTGGTGACCAACGAAATCACGCCTGCCACCGCTTCTCACAAGTTGACGGTCCGGCCCGCCTAGCCTCAATGGTTCAACTTACAGAGTGCCCGTGATCCGTTCATCGAGTTCGGCGCTCACCCGCGTATTCCATAATGCCTGGTTGGATAGGCGCACCGGAAGAAAACCAAGTTGCTCGGTTTCGCTTGTTCAGTGGGGAGCAAGGAAGGTGCGAGACCAATCGCGTCGCCAGCAAGGATCAACCTGACAGCATCTGCGAATCGGGAGGATGCCCGCCCTCAGTCGCGTGCTATTATCCCGTCAAGAAGTTGCGCGATCAGGAGGCCAGCTACATGAACCTCGTTTCGGCGTTCATGATCTACGCGCTGTTCTTTCGCCTATCCATCATTGGAACGGGTATTGTTAGTATCGCTGCTGGGATACCGCTTGTTCTGTCGAGGCGTCTGGCCGCAGGAAGCAGCGGGAAAAGGTACCACGTTTGTTAACGACGGTTGGCCCTGTCCAGTTTCACGTTAAGGAACGCAACGCCCGGTACGGCCTTCGCTCTGTTTGGAGTTCTGATTATCGCCGTCATGTTGATCCAGGGTAACCCCCAGGTAACGCTGGAGACGACTTAGCAAGTCTGCGAAAACCGCAGCCGATACTGACCAACAACAGGGTTCCTCCAAGCTTGAGCTACGCGGGAATGAAGGCGACTCGCTAAGAGCCATGACGCAAAAAGGCCTGCTTTACGAACGGCAACAGAACGTAGAGAGCGCAATCGGTGCATACCAGGAGGCCATGACAGAGATGGCCGAGCCGATGAACAACCTAGCTTGGCTTTACCAGACTCAAGGGAAGTTCGACGAAGCCATGCCACTTGCGCACTTGGCGGTACAACTCTGTCCAAATAATGCAAACTACATAGACACGTTAGCCGAGATTCTCTTTAAGACCGGCGAGCACTCAGAAGCCGTGCGCGTCATTGAGAAAGCTGTGGGGCTCTCGATCCCAGCCCGAAAATACCGGGAGAAGTTGGAAAGATTTAGCAGACTGCGAAGTGACGCGATGCGTTGTAGAGTAGGGACAAGATGTTTGACTCCAGCGCTCTTAATAGCCGCATTGTTCCCTCTCACCGGGAATGCTCAAACTGAGCAGTTTTTCGACCATAGCTATGCGATAGTGGTGGGAATAAACCACTATCCTGCGTCACGGTGGAGGCCTTTGAGCTATGCAATAAACGATGCAACAGAGGTCGCAAGTTTTCTGAGGAGTCAGGGGTTCGAGGTCACTGCCCTTTATGAAGCGCAGGCTACCAAGCAACGAATTCAAAATGAGATCCATAAGCTAGCACAGCGGCTTAGAGAGCGGGACAGGGGGCTAGTCTTTTTCGCAGGACACGGTTACAGCGAGACGCTCGCCGCTCGGGCGTGGGGATACATTGTCCCTTATGACGGTGAAGACAATTCCGTTAATTATATTTCCATGGAGGAGCTTCGCACGGACGCCGACATGATGGCAAGCGCGAGGCATCAACTCTTCATCATCGACGCTTGCTATGCCGGGCTTATGGGTACAAGAGGTGCGGGAATTGATCCTTCCACACGAGATTATCTGGCCGAGATCGTCACGGCCGGCCGGCGAAGTTTTGATGGCAGGAGGCACGGACCAATCGGTTTTGGATGTTGGCCCAGGCGGACACAGCTTCTTTACCGCAGCCCTCCTTGAGGGGTTGGAAAAAGGATTAGCAGATTTGAATGGAGACGGATACATTACGTTCCCCGAGCTGGTAACCTTCCTCCAAAGGCGCGCCTCGAATTCTAACCAGACTCCGGCGGCGGCGGATCTCCCAGGACACGGGTTGGGGGAGTTCGTCTTTGTCTCGCCTAAGGGAACGATCAACCCGCCCTTTGAACGCTGGGAATCTCCACGCGAAATCCACCGCGGAGTTGAGGGTAGTACGGACGCCGTCGGCGTGAACAGAAGTGACAAGTCCCGGTTGGCAACGACATCTTTCGGGCCCGTTTACGTACGTGAATATACTTTGCGAACGCTCGCGGGCTGGTCTGGGTCGCTTTACCTTGACGGCTCGCGAATACGTTTAGAAGAAGGGAAGCATTCCTTTGACCGGCCGGTTAGTGACATCAGCGAAATTGAGTTTTACCTTTCCACTGGCCTAGTCAGCACCTCGGGCGCAGTCAGCATTACGTTTCAGAAGGAAGGCAGCAAAAGGGGTGAGATCCGAAACTTCGTGTCAAACTTCAAGGACGCGGCCGAAGGCGTCAAAGAATGCTCAGCGTTCGTGGAGGCCGTCAAAGCGACCATGAACTCATCGCCTAAATAGCCGCAACCCAACTGTCGGCAATCCGGAAGTTGGCCTTAAACGCGCTTGCGAAGAAAGCGTGGATTCGCCGAGTAACCGGGTCGGCAAATTCCAAACCTCGCTACTAAGCCCTAGACGCATCGCTGTTTCGTCGTGCCATGTTCGCGTATGGTTCGCGTACGAGATTTGGCTATCCCTACCCATCTCTATCTCCTGTCGAATGTGTGTGGTGGAAGGAGCCTACGAGCGACGCCAGCCTTTTTTCGGCTGGGCTCGAATGCAACTCTTACTCGCCTAAGTTGTTGAGTTTGAATGGTGGCCAGGGACGGAGTTGAACCGCCGACGCCAGCCTTTTCAGGGCTGCGCTCTACCAGCTGAGCTACCTGGCCACGGGCGCGGAAGTGCGCTGCGAATGGTGCTGCGGTAACCGCATTATAACAACTGCCGCCGCCGTTACGCTAACCTCAGATCAAACGGTAATGTCCCAATTTGAAAACTCTCACGTTGCTACCTCGGCTCTTTGCGTTGACCGCGGCCGCCCAACCGTCGTCGTCCTGCGATGTGACAGACCGCCAGCATGGCATGAATCTTGCAGCTTTGAGCTCCGCCGGTCTTGCGTTGCGCTGCGTTTGTGGCGCACATCGCGAGACGCGCTGCGGTGATGACGTGTCCAGCATTACCGCGTTCGGCCGCCATGCGTCATTGACTATGGAGTTTTTCCAGTACGAGTTTTGCGGCCGCGAGGTCCTCCACCGCAAGTCCCAACGACTTGAACACAGTGACCTCCGCTTTCGGCATGGGCTTGGTTCCGGAGAGCAGTTCACCCAACTCCGCATCGATCTCTACTTTGGCCAAGAGCACGTCGCCCGACTCTTGCAGCGCCGCGTCGCGCGAGTCCACGATAACGGTGCCGCGCATAGCGTCGTCATCCAGTTCACGCCGCGTGGGCCCAACTGCGCCCACCGCATTGATCAGGACGCCGGATTTCAGCCATGCTCCGCGCAGCACCGGCTCGGGCGAGTTGGTACAGGTTACGATGACATCGGCGCCGCGTACGGCATCTTCCGCCGAGGTTGCGGTCGCGCCGATTTCACCGGCCAGCGCTTGCGCGTGCTGCGGATTGCGGCTCCAAATGCGGATCTCGTCGAACTTCCTTACCAGAGATAATGCCCGGACATGTGCTCGCGCCTGCACTCCGCTGCCGAGAATAGCCAGCGCTTTTCCATCTCGCGACGCTAGGAGTTTTGTTGCCACCGCAGACACCGCTGCCGTGCGCAGTTCGGTGATCAAACGGCCGTCCATCATCGCCAATGGCTCGCCGGTATCAGAGCGAAAAATTGCGATGATGGCTTGGTGCGTAGGAACTCCGAGCGCGGCGTTGCCGGGATAAACATTGACCAGCTTCGATCCCATGATGTCGCCGTACACGGCGGGCATGACTCCCATCAGGCCGTTGTGCTGCGGGAGTGCGATGATGCTACGGACCGGTTGCACCACCCGTCCGGCAGAGAAATCCATCAGCGCGCGTTCCATCGCCGGGATCAGGTCTTCCAGGCGCAGGACGCGGCGGACAGATGCTTCGTCGAAGAAGGGAACGGCAGGTGCGGGATTAGGAGAAGGGTTCACAAGAAATGTTTCATCCTCAGGATCGTCAGCAGGTTTGTCAGCAGCAGCGATTCCAGTGGTTGCGGTTACTCCGCCTAGCGCTGCAAGCGGGACAAGAGTACCACGATGCGTCCAACCTCCCTTGGGGGCATTTCGATCACCGACACGTGTGACCGCCTTCACTGTCACTGGTCGCGCATATCCGTACATTAGCTGCCAGAGGCGTAGTGTCTCTGTGCTCGGAGGGAGGTAAAGTACCCTCGGCCAAGTGCCCGATCTTTGAAAATTGGAATGCAATTCAGTTTATTAATTGGTTAGCCAAACTCTTCGCGGTTCTCAGGCAAGAGCTTGAGTGGAAGAAGGGTTTTCTAAGCTAAACCCTTGTGCCTCTATTAAGTACGTATAAATCATTGGGAATCAATCATGTGCAGAGTAATTCTTGTCCAAGTTATTGATTCTACATAGGGAGGTGAGGGGGAGTGGGACTCATCCGGGAATAAGAAGCCGTGACAGGATAGGACGGACAGTAATGGGTACTAATATTATTGGTTAGTTAATAGAGGTTGGCATTGTGAGCCGACCGCTCCTCACCAAGTGCTGTAGGCCGTTCCTTCGCTGGAGACTTGGTCGCTGCCGCTATGCACATCCATTATGCCGGGCTGGGTCTGGTCGGGCGACATCAGGCTGTCATCGGTGACCGGCACCCAGGAATCACGCGACTTGGTGAATGGATCCATGGGAAGCTGCTTGAGGTAACCGGCGTCAACCAGGTCCTGTAAGGACTGGGGGGCCTTCTGCTTATCGAGGGTGTACTGATCAATGACCGAGCGCAAGGTATGCAGGTCCTCACGCAGTGCTGTTTCCTGCGCGTGGAGAATCGACTTCGAATAGTTGGGCATGGCCAGCGACAACAGGATGATGATGATGGAGATAACCACCATCAACTCGATCAAGGTGAATCCGCGCTGTCGCAAACGCCGCTGCATAGTCGTGCTGTTTGAAGCTACCACGTCTTGTATTTCGTTCCGTCCAGCCCGGTGCCGTCTGATTTGGTGTACACATCGAAGACGCTTTGTCCGCCCCAGGAATCGGAGTCCGGATCGTCCTGCATGGAGCGCAGCCCCCACTCGTCCTTGCCGGTCATGGGATCAATCGGAATGCGCCGCAGAAAACGCAACTTCTTACCGTTGGAATCCACGCCCTTGACCAGTGTCTCAAGGTCGGGAGGATAACCCTGGCTGTCGAGCTTGACCTGAAACGCCCCGCGGTCAGCCGCGTCTTTATAGCGGTCGATGGCGTCGCGCATCTCCCACAGGTCGCGGCGCAACTCCCGCTCTTTGCCGCGCTGGATGGTGACGCGCACCACGGGCATGGTCACGGCCGTAAGGATCATCAGGATCGTCATTGCGACGATCAATTCGGCCATGGTAAAGCCGTTCTTGCGTGCAACAGGCCGAGGCACGCTTCTTCCTTGATCTGCTAGGGCGCCATTGAAAAGCGTGAGATGCACTGCCCTTATTCTAGCCCTTCCCAGCGTCGCGGGGGAGAAGTGGAACGACGCAACGTCGCCGCATCGTCATAGATTTAGACGCCGTTTCTAGTGAACGGTCACGATGGCTTGCGAGCCGCTCGCCGGAACATTTTGCATGGCGGCGTTCTTTACCATGGCGCGGTTGATGCTCAGGGTTGCCTGTCCCGGAGCCCGGGCCTGGAAGGTGAGCGTAAACACAGCGCCATCGCCGGATATACCGCCACTTCCCGGCGGTCGCGAGGCCGTGAGCTGCAGGATGCCGGCCAGGCTATCATCGCGATTTACCAGCGCCACCGTCTGGCCATCCTTGGAAAGCAGAGGCCCGTTGGAGACATTCAGAACTTGCAACACGCGCGGGTTATACATCACCTGCAACGGAACCGCATAGACGTTTTGCCCGCCAGCCAGGTTCACGTTCACGGTGAAGGTGGCTCCGACCGCCTGGTCGAGCGTCGGCGGGTCGAAGCTGACAATAGCGCTTCCCGCCGGTGCGGAAGCAGCGAGCGGCGGCGTTACTGAAGCATTCGCGATGCCAGCCGGCGGCTGGGCCGCCGGACCAGCAGGTGGCATTGAATTGTTCTGTGCCGCTCCGGGGCCGTTCGGCGGCGCCCCATTGGGTTGTGCTGTTGACGACTGCGCGCTGTCGCGGCGCAAGGAGATCGTGTTGGCGGTGCCCACGTCAATGGCTTTCACGTTGGCGGGATTCAGGTCCTGCGCCCGCACGATGTGGGGGATAAGCACAAAGACAATCTCGTTGTCCTTGACCTCTTTTTGCTCCGACGAGAAGAAATATCGGAAAAAGGGAATCTGCGCCAACCCCGGAATCCCGGCCAGCGACTTGGTTTGGAGGCTCTCCAAGATGCCGCCCAGGATATTCACCTCGCCTTCCTTGAGGCGAATATCCTGCTCGATCTTGCGCTGCCCGATCACCGGCTGCTGGATGCCACCAATGTTCTGAAACGAATCTACTGCAGAGATCTCCATGGTGAGCTTCAGCGTGATCTCGTCGAGTCCATGCACGTGGGGGGTGATGTCGATGTTGACGCCGACGTCAATGTAGTTGAACTGGGTGTTGACTAGCGGGTTGATGCCGACGCCGCCTATACCCGGCTGGAACGATCCTGTCGCGACAGGAATGCGTTCACCAATCTTCAGGGAGGCCTTCTGCCCATCTGAAGCGCGGATTTGCGGTTGGGTGATGAGCTTGCTGCTACTGTCGGTGAGCAGGAAGTTCGCCGTAGTGGCGGGGATGGTGACCGCGAAGTTCGTGGCGTTAATGTGAGCCAACTCGTTCAGCGTGATGGTGCCAGTCGTAGCGCCGGTGGTGGTGGAGACAGAGCCGTTGCCGGTCCCGACGTTGTTGCCCGAGGTGGAAGTGGTGGTGCTGGTATTACTCTGTAACGCCACGGAAACACTGGCAGGAGGCTGGATGCCGAGGTTGCGCATCTTGTCACGATTGACCTGCATGATCGCAACCTCCACTACCACTTCGGGCCGCGACTTGTCGAGATCATCGATCAGCTTTTCCGCCATGGCAATCTGGTCCGGCGTTCCGCGGACCACTACCGCTTGCTGCGAAGGAAACTGCTGCAAGCGCTGAGTTTCGAGCAGAGTCCGAAGAATGTTGACTAGGTCTTGCAATTCGTTTGGCTGCGACAGGTTCGTAAGATAGAACGTTCGAATGACGCTCTGTTCCAATTCCTTGCGTTTCGCGGGAGTGTCGGCAGCCACGAAGATGGTATTGGGTGTGACCGGACGCCAGAATGTCTTCGACTCCAGCGCGGTGATCTGCAGCGCTTCCTCAAGCGTGACGCCGTTCAAGTCCACGCGAATGCGACGCGATGTGTAGTCCGGATCGAACAGAACGTTGATGCCTGCCAGCTTGCCAATGCTCTCGTAAATTGTTTTCGTATCTTCACTCAACTTCAGGATGATGGGGGTCTGCGAGATGGGAGCCAGTTCCACCGGACCGGTGGCTTCTTCCATGCGCCGCGTCAAGCCGGATTGGGGGCCGGGCGCAGGCGTAGGGTTCTGGCCTTTGAGCAGAAGCTGGCGCACTTTATTCGCCTGCTGTTGGGCGATGAAACTGGATGGGTCAATGGCGATCGCCTGTTCGAAGTCGGTCAGCGCTTCCTGCAGCTTGCCTGCGTTCATCAGGATTTCTCCCTGATGAACGTAAGCGGCAGATGCGAGAAATCGCACAAAGGTGGCCGCCGTGCGGTAGCGAAGGTCCGTAGGTTTCAACTCCCAGGCCTTGTGATAGTCGTTGTAAGCCGTTATGTAATCTTCCCGAGCCTCGGCAGCTTTGCCCTTCTCGTAGAGAGCCTTGGCTTCCTTGTCAGTCGAGGCCATGGCTGGCAGGGTGGTCACAAGCAGCAGCACCGCCAGGATGCGGGTAAACCGATTTATCACGTTGCCTAAACCCCGGGGAATTGTGCCGGTCCCTTCCCGGGCATGCAGCCACGGAGTAAGGGCTTCCGGAATGTAAGACTTATGCTCACATCAAATGTGAGCATGGTTTTCGCTACGTGCACCGCACCGTTGAGGTACAAACGAAATTTGGTGCAATGGGCGCGATTATAGCATCTCCAGCGCACCTAAGATGCTGCGGTCATCGTGTGTTAGCATTTGAGATTCGCGTGATGTACGAGACCATTACCGTTACTCTCGCCCTGCACAGTGCCGCAATGGAGTCGCTCTCGAATATTCTCGCACGCTGACGTTTTATGGCCCGTCAACCGCAGACAAGCGATCGTCCGCAGAAAGAGAAGAAGACCCGGCGCGACCCTGTTGCCAGTGGTGAGCGTGATGCTTCCGTCAATCGGGCCGCCTCGCACAACTACTTTCTGTTGGAGAAGTTCGAAGCTGGCGTTGCACTTCGCGGGACTGAAGTCAAGTCCGTCAGGGGCGGACGCGCCAACCTCAAGGACGCCTACGGTCTGGTCAAAGACGGCGAGCTGTGGCTCATCAATGCACACATCGGCCCCTACGAGCACGGCAACATCTTTAACCACGAACCCTTGCGCACGCGGAAATTGCTGGTGCACAAGAATGAATTGCACAAGCTGATCGGCAAGACCCAGCAGAAGGGCCTCACGCTGATCCCGACGCGGTTGTATTTTCGACACGGCCGAGTGAAGGTTGAGATGGCTTTGGCCAAGGGCAAGCAGACCTGGGACAAGCGCGAGACCGAGCGCCGCAAGACGGCTGACAAAGAGGCGCGCGAGGCCATCGTCAGGAGCAGGAAAACGTAAGCTTGATGTCCGAGTTCGGCTTCAGGGACAGAGCGCGAGCTTCTTCGGCGCGACAATTAGGAACGGAGCATTTCTCATGAAAACCACTCTTTACACGGGCTTACCTTCGCAACTTGAAACCGAGTGCCTCGTCGTTCCGGTGCTGGATGCTGCCGAGAACCACAACGGTGACCAATCTGACAAGCACGACCCGCGGATTCAGACCAGCGACAAGGCCGTGATCGCGGCCGCCGCCGACCTGATTGCTTCCGGCGAGGTCACCGGCAAGATGCTGGAGACCGTCCTGCTTCACAAGCCGGCGGGCCTGAAGGCCAAGCGTCTGCTGCTACTTGGCGGCGGCAAAGCGAAGAACTTTTCCTCTTCTGAAATGCGTAAGCTAGCGGGCGCTGCCGTCCGCAATCTCAAAGCCAAAGATCTTAAGAGCTTCTCGTTTGTGGCGCCGGTCAGCGGCGCAGAAGAGGCAGTCAAAGCCATCGTCGAAGGCGCGTACATCGGCAACTTCGATCCCGACTACTACAAGAGCGACCGCAAGGAGCAGAAGATTGACGAGTTGGTCATTGTGTCGCCGCAGGGGGCGAACCAGAGATCACTGAAGACCGCGATCGAACAGGGCCGCATCATCGGCGAAGCGCAGAACTTCACCCGGGACCTGGTCAATGAACCCAGCAATCGCATGACGCCGACGATCCTGGCCGACCGGGCCAAACAGATGTGCGACGAAGTAGGGCTGCAGTGCGAGATTTACGGCCCTGACAAAATCAAAGAGTTGAAGATGGGCGCCTTCTGGAGCGTGGCACAAGGCTCTGACGAAGAGCCGCGGCTGATCGTGATGCGCTACGAACCGGCCCGTGCGCGCAAGAAGCCTGTACTTGGGTTGGTTGGCAAAGGAGTCACCTTCGATACCGGCGGCATTTCCATCAAGCCAGCCGACGGCATGGAGAAGATGAAGTACGACATGGCGGGCGGCGCCGCCATGATCGGAGCCATGCGCGCGATCGCTCAGCTCAAGCCTAATGTGCGAGTGATCGGGATCGTCTGCGCGACCGAGAACATGCCTTCCGGCAAGGCGCAGAAGCCAGGCGACGTGCAGATTGCCATGTCGGGCAAGTCGATCGAGATCATCAACACCGACGCCGAGGGCCGTCTGGTTCTGGCTGACGGCTTGCACTACGCACAGCAACTCGGCTGCACTCACCTCATTGACGCTGCAACCCTCACCGGAGCATGCGTGGTCGCACTGGGCATGGTAAACGCCGGCATCTTTTCGAATGACGAGGACTTTTACAAGAGTTTCAGCAAGTCGCTGCAGAAGTCTGGGGAGAAGATGTGGCGCCTGCCGGTGGACGAAGAATATCGCGAGATGATCAAGTCCGGCATCGCGGACATCGTCAATAGCGGAGGACGCTGGGGTGGCGCGGTGACCGCGGCCATGTTCCTGAAGGAGTTCGTCGGCGATACTCCGTGGATTCACCTCGATATTGCCGGTGTCGCCTGGATGGAAGACAACAAGCCCTGGATCGCGAAAGGGCCCTCGGGCGTCGCGGTGCGGTCACTAGCTGAGTTCGCGCGAGACTTTGGAGCCAAGTAGTCAGAGGCGCATGACTAGACAGACGTCGGCACTGTCATACCACACTGTGAGATAGTATTAGGGCGATGACGTTAGTCAAGCAGATGGTATGACATCCCACGTTGTGGGACTCTGCGACAGCAAGACGTGCGCAAAGAAAGTTTACACACTTTTAACATGAATATCGCCGTTTGCTATTGTCACGGCGTTTCGCAGGCGGCTACTCTGATAGCCAATTGCAAACCTGATCGGAGAGAGGGGAGTTGGCCAATCAGCCGCTCCCCATTTTAGTTGCAGTTGTCGGAGGCCAGTTGTCAGTTGCCAGTATCGCGTAATCGGGTTCGTGGCGTTCGCTCGGATTTGACCTTTGTTCCGGACAGAAGCATTCGGCCGCAAACTCCAGACGAGAAATTCGAACCTGAGCCGAAACTTTCCTCTGTTTGCACTCTTCGCTCCCGCCGCACTACCATCGTGCTGTCATGCCAGTCGCAACCGATTTGTCCAGCACTACCTACGTTCCGGTGAAGGCGCCGCGCGGCAACCAGCTCTCCTGCAAGGGATGGGGCCAGGAAGCCGCCATGCGCATGCTGATGAACAACCTCGATCCCGACGTCGCCGAGCGTCCGCAAGACCTCGTGGTGTACGGCGGCACCGGCCGCGCCGCGCGCAATTGGGAGTGCTACCACGCCATCGTCAACTCGCTGCGCTCGCTCGAGAACGACGAGACGCTGCTGGTGCAGTCGGGCAAGCCGGTCGGCATCTTCCGCACGCACGAGTACGCGCCGCGCGTGCTGATCTGCAACTCCAACCTCGTGGGCCACTGGTCGAACTGGGAGAAGTTCAACGAGCTGGAGAAGCTCGGCCTCATCATGTACGGCCAGATGACCGCCGGCTCGTGGATTTACATCGGCTCGCAGGGAATCATCCAGGGCACATTCGAGACATTCTCCGCCGCCGGGCAGAAGCATTTGGGCGGTGAGCTGGAAGGCAAGCTGATCGTCTCCGGCGGCATGGGCGGCATGAGCGGCGCGCAACCGCTGGCGGCGACCATGACCGGCGCATGCTACCTCGGCATCGAGGTCGATCCCGAGCGCATCAAGAAGCGCCTGCGTACCGGCTACTGCGACTTCATGGTGAACTCGCTCGACGAGGCGCTGCGCATCCTGAAGAACGCCGTGCGCAAGAAGGAGAACATCTCCGTCGGGCTGGTCGGCAACTGCGGCGACATCATTCCCGAGCTCGCCGAGCGCGGTGTTGTGCCCGACATTCTCACCGACCAGACCTCGGCGCACGATCCGCTGAACGGCTACGTGCCCAGCGGCATGTCGCTGGAAGACGCGCTGGAGCTGCGCAAGAACGATCCCAAGGCATACGTCGAGCGCTCGCTCGACACCATGGCGCGTCACGTCGAAGGCATGCTGAAGTTGCAGAAGATGGGCTCGGTTACCTTCGACTACGGCAACAACATTCGCACCTTCGCCTTCGAGCACGGCGTGAAGAATGCCTACGACTTCCCGGGATTTGTGCCCGCGTATATTCGTCCGCTGTTCTGCGAAGGCCGCGGCCCGTTTCGCTGGGCGGCGCTGTCGGGCGATCCCGCCGACATTCACACCACCGACGATCTGGTGCTGGAGATGTTTCCCGAGAACAAAATCCTCAGCCGCTGGATCGATCTCGCGCGCAAGCGGATCAAGTTTCAGGGATTGCCGTGCCGCATCTGCTGGCTCGGTTATGGCGAGCGCGCCGAGTTCGGCCTGGCGCTCAACGACCTGGTGAAGAAGGGCAAGATCAAGGCGCCGATCGTGATGGGCCGCGATCACCTCGACTGCGGCTCGGTCGCATCGCCCTTCCGCGAGACCGAAGCCATGAAGGATGGCAGCGACGCCATCGCCGACTGGCCGCTGCTGAACGCGCTGCTGAACACCGCAAGCGGCGCGTCGTGGGTGTCGATCCACAACGGCGGCGGCGTGGGTATCGGCTACTCGCAACACGCGGGACAGGTGACCGTCGCCGACGGCAGCGACGAGATGGCCAAGCGCATCGAGCGCGTGCTGACCAACGATCCGGGAATCGGCGTCGCGCGGCACGTGGACGCGGGTTACGACGAGGCGAAGAGCTTCGCGAAGGAGAAGGGAATTAAGGTGCCGATGGACGGAACTAGCAGCTCTAGCAGTTAGCAACGGACAGTCGAATCAGCTTCAGCGTTGTCCAGCCGACTCGAAGCTGTCGATCACGCTGACTGACCGGACGTTCAGTCCGAGTCGAGGGACATCGGCTGTTCGAAACCACGAAAGAAAAACTTGCGACTCCAACCACCAACTTCCTCCGCGACTCTACTCATTCACGCCGCCCAACTGCTGACCCTGCGCAGCGGCTCTGGCGACACCGGTCCCCGCCGTGCTGCCGCAAATGCGCGACCTGGGCATCATCGAAGACGGCGCGGTGCTCATCGCCGACGGAAAGATCGTCGCAGTTGGCACGACTGACGAAGTCGCGAAGCACGAGCTGGCGAGCAAAGCCGACGAAATCGACTGCTCCCACAATGTGGTACTGCCAGGATTCGTTGACTCCCACACTCATCCTGTTTTTACCACGCCTCGCCTGATTGATTTCGAGAAGCGCACCGCGGGCGCATCGTACGAAGAAATCGCCGAAGCAGGGGGCGGAATTCGCGCCAGCCTTCGCGGTGTTCGGGATTCGCCAAGGGAGACAGCTCGCGGAGCAGGTGCGAAGCGCCTTCGACGAAATGGCCGCACAAGGTACGACGACCGTCGAAGCGAAGTCCGGTTACGGTCTGAGCTTTGCAGCTGAGATGAAGTCGCTCGAGGCGATTCGCGAGGCAGCGCACCAATGGCCAGGCACGGTGGTTCCCACGCTGCTGGGAGCGCACGTGATCGCGCCGGAATACCGCGATAATCCCGAGGAGTACGTCCGCATTATCTGCGAGGACATGATTCCCACCGCCGCGAAGCTTAAGCTGGCGGCGTTCGTCGACGTCTTCTGCGAGCGCGGCGCATTCACCATGGAGCAGTCGCGGCGCATCCTGCGCACCGCAGTCGAGCACAACCTTGGAGTGCGGGCACATGTCTGCCAACTAACGCCGGAGAACCTCTGCGCCGCTGATCGAGTTTCATCCCGCCTCGCTCGACCACATGGACTTCGTCAGCGACGAAGACATCTCTGCGCTGGCGAAGCTCGACACCGTCGCGACGCTGCTGCCTGCGGCAAACTACTTCCTCGGCCTGGGAACGTTTCCGCCGGCCCGCAAGCTTATCGACTCCGGCGTCCCCGTCGCTGTCGCCACCGACTACAACCCCGGCACGGCGCCCACGCCCTCCATGCCGTTCGTGCTGTCGGCCGCGTGCACACACATGAAGATGTCGCCCGCCGAAGCCATTGTCGCGGCCACCTACAACGGGGCTTGTGCGCTGCGATTGCAAGGCAGGAAGGGAAGCCTGGAACCCGGAAAAGACGCCGACATCGCCATCTTCGATGCCACGGATTATCGCGAGCTGGCCTACTGGTTTGGGATGAATCGCTGCCGGGAGACGTTGTTAAGTGGAATTTCGCGTTTGAAACCCAGAGCTTCGGTCTAAGCTGCTGCCGCTTACGCATTTTCCCGCTAATCGTCTAAGATATCGGTAACGTTCGTGGAACTTGGTCTTCCTTCCGCGCGTACCTCCTTTCATAGCTGATGGGGCATCTTCAATTTCTCGAGAGTGTGATATGAAACGAATCCTGCTTGTATTTGCTGCGGGTCTACTGGCCTGCTGCGCTGCGGTTGCGCAGCGCCTTCCCGGAGGCGCGAATCCCGATCACTACGCGCTCACCGTCAACATGAATTTTCCGAACAACACCTACGACGGTGACGAGACCATCGATCTCACGCTCACCAAGCCCGGCAATACGATCACGCTGAACGCAGTGGAAATCGATTTCCACGAAGTGACGGTCACCGCTGGAGGGCAGACCCAGACCGCCAAGGTCTCCAGTGACGAGAAGAACGAGATGGCGACCTTCACCGTGGACAAGGAGCTTCCGGCGGGAGCGGCGACGGTGCACATCAAATACACCGGGCATCTCAACGACAAGCTGCGCGGCTTCTACCTGAGCACCTACAAGGGCAAGAAATACGAAGTGTCGCAGATGGAAGCCACCGACGCGCGCGTGGCCTTCCCCTGCTTCGACGAGCCGGACTACAAGGCGACCTTTGACATCACCGCCATCGTGGACAAGGGCGACACCGCCATCTCCAACGGCCAGATCGTTTCCGACACTCCCGGCCCGGGAGATAAGCACACCATCAAGTTCTCGCAGTCGCCCAAGATGTCGAGCTACCTGGTGGCGCTCACGCGTCGGCGACTGGAAGTGCGCCTCCGACGAGGTGGATGGAATCAAGCTGAATGTCTGCACCGTTCCCGGCAAGGAGAACATGACGCGCTTCCCGCTGGACGCGACCAAGGCGATTCTCCACTATTACAACAACTATTACGCGATGAAGTATCCCCTGCCGAAGCTGGACCAGATCGCGGTGCCTGACTTCCAGGCCGGGGCCATGGAGAACTGGGGCGCCATTATCTATCGCGAGACCGCCCTGCTGATTGATGAGAAAACCGCTTCCGTCGGCGCCAAGCAGGAGGTTGCCGATGTTATCGCCCACGAAGTAGCGCATCAGTGGTTCGGCGATCTGGTCACCATGAAGTGGTGGGACGACGTCTGGCTCAACGAAGGTTTTGCCACCTGGATGACCCCGCACCCGGTTGCCCAATGGAAGCCCGACTGGATGGAGAACCAGGACGTCGTGGACAACACCATGCATGCATTGAGTGGTGATTCGGTGCAAAACACCCGGCCCTATTCACCAGGCCGCCGAAACCCGAGGCGAGATTGAAACTCTTTTCGACGGCATTGCTTACGGCAAGACCGCCGCCGTGCTGCACATGCTGGAGGCTTACCTGGGGCACGACGCCTTCCGTGCAGGTGTCAATCTTTACCTGAAGGAACATGCGTACGGCAATGCAACCGCTTCTGATTTCTGGAATGCCATGACCCGCAGCTCGAAGCAGCCCATCGACCAGATCATGCCGACGTTTGTCATGCAGCCGGGCGCTCCCTTTGTGGGCGTCGAGGCCAAATGCGAAGGCGGCAACACCACGCTGAATCTGTCGCAGAAGCGCTACCTGGAAACGCCTGCCGCCTTCAACGAGCCCAACGACCAGATCTGGCAAATCCCGGTCTGCGCCAAGGGCGTTAGCGAAACTTCGGCAGGGAAGCAGGAGTGCTTCCTGCTGACCCAGCGGCAGCAGCAGTTCACGCTGAAGGGCTGCTCGAAGTTCGTCTTCCCCGACGCAGGCGCGCTCGGCTACTACCGCTTTGATTACGACGCGGCGGCCTTGCATGCGACTGGGCAACGCGGTGGAGCATGTGCTCACACCTGAGGAACGCATCGCCCTGGTCAGCAACGAGTGGGCGCTGATGCGGATCGGCAAGCACAGCGTGGGAGACTATCTGGCGCTCGCCGACCAGTTGAAGAACACGCCCGGCTCTGACCTGCTGGAGCATTTTGGGGAGCGGCTCACTTTCATCAACGACTATCTGGTGACCGACGCCGACCGGCCGCAGTTCCAGGCATGGCTGCGCAGTGCCTTCTCGCCCATGATGCAGCAACTCGGCTACGCCGCTCGTCCTAGTGACACCCCGGAACAGAAGCAGAAACGCAGCATCCTGTTCCGCACCCTGGGCAATGTCGCGCAGGACCCCGCGGTCATCCAGGAGGCCGGCGTTCTGGTGCAGCAATATGTGAAGGATCCAACTTCCGTGGATCCCACCCTGGCCGGCGCGGTAGTCTCGGTGGCCGCCCGTCATGGCGAACGCCGAACTCTATCAGCAGTACAAGGCGCAGTTGCAGAAGGTAAAGGCGCCGCAACAGTACTACCGCTTCTTCTACGGGTTGGCGGAATTCCCCCAGCAGGCGCTGATCAAAGAGACCCTCGAGTCCACGCTGACGCCTGCCGTCCGTGGCCAGGATTTGTACATCTTTATCAACATGATGAGCAATCCCGCCAGTCAGAACATGACGTGGGACTTCATGCGGCAGAACTTTGAAGAGATCATGAAGAAGACGGGCGGCGGCCTCGGCGGCGTAGGCGTATTCCTCTACGGCGCGGAGAGCTTCTGCAGTACGCAAAAGGCCGACCGAGCTGAAGCAGTTCTTTGACCAGCATCCCATTCCCGGCACCGAGCGCAACCAGAAGGAAGCGATCGAGTCCATCAACTCCTGCGTTGAGCTGGGCGGCCAGCAGCAGAGCAAACTGGCGGCGTGGCTGAAGCAGAGCGGCAGCATGAATGCTTCCGGCGGTGGCAGTGCGTCGAGCGTAGGGGCGGTACGGTAAGCGCCGGTCGTCAACTTTCGTCGTGACTTTCAGGGCGTCCGCTGGGGCGCCCTGATTTCATTTTCCAAAACTCTTCTGTTAGGACTTCACGGAAAATAAGTAGCTGGCCAGCATCCGCTTCATCTCGGCGATGACCCGGTCACGGTCCTCGCGTGTGGGCTGCTCGTAGGCATATGCGATCAGCCGCTCCCCGGCCTCGCTCACGATGCGCAGCATCAGGTCCAACTCCGGGGTGTTGGGAATGCCCAGCCGTTCCAGCATGAAGTTCTTGAGCAGCGCGGGCAGTCCGACGTTCGGAGAGGCCTGACGTTCTTTGGTTGCCGCGCTGATGTACCGGCCAAACGAGATCGTGCGGAAGTCGGGATGCTCGTCGAGATAGACAATGTACGCGTCCACCACGCTGTCGAGGATCCTGGCCGGATCGAACGTCTCCAGGTTGGCCATCTCGCGCTCGATCGTCTTCATCACCGTGCCTTCGAGCGATGCGCGGAACTGC
>CAVTMW010000030.1:0-84505 GCA_963735855.1 uncultured Acidobacteriaceae bacterium | reverse complement strand
TATCACGGCTAACGCAGGTTACTAGAGGCTTTCGGATTGGCATACCTCGTGCCCTTATAGCAGGCGAGTCCCCGAAATCCTCCCCAGTGCGTTTCGGGCGCAGATCAGGGGGGCACAATGCGTACATTCAAAGTTGGCGGGCTCATTCTCATACTGATCGTGGGCTTGCAGTTCGCTAACACGCCCGCCGCCGCCGATCCGATTAACGTACAGTTCGCCAGCGTCGGAGGACAGAACCAGAACGGCTATTACACCTATCCATATTTCATAACCATGAACGACGGCCCAGCCACCGCTGTGATCTGCGACGACTTTTACGACGACACGAGTGTCGGCGACATGTGGCAGGCGCACATGACGGAACTCTCCAGCGGTCATGTCAACCAAACCATGTTTGGCGACCTGCACGAATATCAGGAGGCCGCCTATTTGCTGCTGCACCTTAGCGGAAATGACGAGGACCAGTGGGGCAACATCAATTGGGCGATCTGGAACATCTTCGATCCCAACATCGATCCTGGTCCTGGCAACCGGGACGCAGTGAACGCCTGGCTGAAGCTGGCGCAGACCACGGACCTCTCCCAGGTTGACTTTTCTGGCATCGAGATTCTGACTCCTAACAAACCTGGATACCAGGAATTCCTGATCAACAATCCCGAGCCAGGTACGCTGCTATTGGCGGGAGGCGGCCTGCTTGCAATCTGGCTGAGTCGCAGGCATAAACCCTAGTTCCACCATCCTCCGCGCAGACCAACGGCCGGAATGGCTTCCCCTCCGGCCGTTGCCGTCTGACCGATTCGAAATCCGGCTCCATAGCTTGCGCCGGGCCTGTAAGTGCTGCCATCATTGGCGCAATTCCCTTCTGGACTGCGGTCCTCTGCCGCGGAGGAAGGGCTTCACCCAGATGTCCACCCTATCTATCACGTCGCGTCGCTTCCTGCGCCTCGTAGTCGTGATCGTCCTCTCGCTTTCCTGGGTGAGCACGACACGCGCGCAATGCGCACCTCTGCAAGCCGGTCCTTCCAATCGGTCTGCGCAAAACACACCCCACGAGCCGTTGCTACCGGAATCCGGGCATCTCTCCGACGCCGTTTACACCAGCGACTTCTTTGGCTTCGCCCTCGATCTTCCCATCGCCTCCCAGGGCCACCTGATCAAGCTGCCGCTGATGCCGGAGAGGCAACATGCGCTGCTGGCCATCGCCTATGAGAACGGAGATCGCTCGGGTTCGCTGACCATCGATGCCATCGATCCGCGTGAAGGCCTGGAAGGATTCTCCAGTGAGCAACAACAGCAGCAACTCAGCTCTCGGCCACCGGGCACCTTGCCGCTCGGAGCACAACCCGAGTCGCAGAACCAGCCACAAGTCAGCCCGCAAGGCACGCTAATGCCGCCGCAGCCCCAGCTCACGACACCGCAGTTTCAGTTGCCCACCGAACGCTTTCACTCATCCGTGCGGCGCAAGGGCGAGAAATATACCGCGCTGTACTGGACTCAAATCAAGAACTACCGGGTTGGTGTGCTCATTGCCACCAACGATAAAGATTTTCTGCAGAAGGCAAAGCAGGCCATGGGGGCTGTGCACTTTTATTGCACCGCGGATGACGGCACCCTCGCTACCAAAGAGGGCAAACTGGTTACTCCCGAGGGCGAGCGCTACGAAGGTCCGGCGGTCCCAACCTGGCGCGCCGACGCCGCGATCCAGAGCAGTCCCGGTCTCGCGATTCCTCCCGGAGAGGTGAGCGAGGGCGCGTATCGCAATTCCGCACTGGGCCTGCAGTACAAGTTGCCAAAGGGGTGGAATGTTCTGCCCACACACAATGGCGGTGATCCGCCCGCCAACCTCGATTCGCTGCGCCAATTCGAGTTCCTTCACGCCTGCTCGCGAACTCTTCTGCGCATCCAGCAACCCGGCCCTGCGGATGCCGCCACCGGCGGCCGGCCACCGCTGATCACTTTGCGCGCGCTCAACCCAACCTGCCTCTCCCTGCGAACTCCGGCCGCGCCCACCGAGGCGAAAATTGCCGAGGAGGTCGGCGTCAGCCTGGAATCGATGACGGAGTTCGGCGAAGTCGCTTCCCATGATCTGGTCACTATCTCGGGCCAGCTCTTTATGGTCTTCCACGGGACCATTGCCGTGCCTGGCGAGGGCGGGCGGCTGGCCCAGCGCATGTCACAAACCATGCTCGCCACCAATCACAAGAAGATGTTGCTGGTCTGGTCCTTCATGGCACCCACCATTGGCGAGCTGGCTGCCATGCCCGCCGACGGCATCAGCTTTGATGGCGCGCCACCAATCGAGTTGGGAGCAATGCTCGCCGCCAAACGCTAACTCCACTCAGCTACGTTTCACGAACTTGTCGGGCAATCAATTGTTGAGCTGTCATGTTGAGCGGAGCACGGCGGGTCTTTACCGGGCCCCCACGAGTGCCGGTTTTGCACTCGTAGGGGTGATTGGGCCGCGCGATCATGAATGATTTTCGATCAGCGTAGATCCTCCTTGTCTGTCATCCTGAGCGGAGGTTCGTCCGCTGTGCGGGCGAACCGCAGTCGAAGGACCCCTATGCGACCCACATGGCCTCGGTTGTATAGGGGTGTTTCGACGGAGCACTTGGAACTCCTACCCAATCCTCCGCCCAGTTTCCCACAGCCCGAACGGTTGCCCGCGCTTTCCGTACCGCATATGATTCAGCGCAATGTCATCCATCACCAAACCAGACGCCGAACCCGCCACGGTCCAATCCGGCCACGAGCCCAGCACCGAGGTTTATGCCGTCCACGGCGCCGATCCCGAAGTGCAGGCCTATGGCTTGGCGAAGTACTCGCGTTCCGCGCTGTCCATGCGCGAGTCGTTGGCCGAGATCAACGAGCAGAAGGCCGAAAAGTTTCTGAACACCTTCTACTTCCAGTATGGCCATCGCAGCATCGCCGATCTGGCGCACATCGCGTTCGCCATCGAGCGCCTGTCGATTCTCGCCGCCACCGTAGTCGTGGACGAGCCGCGCTGGGACGGTCAGGAGCGCTCCACCCGCTACCAGGATTTCCAGAAGAGCGGCTACTTCGTGCCTGACTTCGGCAGCGACGCCGCTCGCGCGCTCTATCGCGAGACCATCGACCTGCTGTTCGCCGAGTACCGGCATTTCTCCGGCGAGATGTTCGTTTACTTGCGCGACCGCACGCCCAAGCCGCCCGAGATGAAGCAGGAAGCGTACGAGCGCACCTTGCGCGCCCGCGCCTTCGATATTTCGCGCTACCTGCTGCCGCTGGCGGCCAACACCTCGCTTGGCCAGATCGTCAGCGCTCGCACCCTGGAGACGCAGGTGTCGCGCCTGCTCTCACACACTCATGCGGAGGTGCGCCGCCTGGGCGAGCTGCTGAAGCAGGCCGCACGTGAGCCTTCGTACAACGTGAACCACCCCGCTGCGCGCCAGCTGCTGCAGGAGATCGAACGCGAATCTCCCTCGCTGGGCGAACGCGCCGGCGAATTTCTCCTGCGCGACATTCGGGTGGCTCCGACCCTGATGAAGTATGCCGAGCCTAACTCCCTACGAGATCGAGACTCGCCGCCAGCTGACCGCCGCCGCCGCTGAACTTCTCGCACGGATTGCCATCGAGCCCGCGCCTTTGGTTGATCTGCTGGACGATGAGCCGCTCGAAGTCGAGCTTGCTGCCACGCTGCTCTACCAGCACTCGCATCATTCGTACCGCCAGATTCGCGACGTCGTGGAAGCTCTTCCCGAATCGCAGCGCCGGGAGCTGATCGAGCTGGGCCTGCAGCATCGCGGCCGTCACGACGAGGTTTCGCGCGCCTTCTGCGCCGGGCAGCACTTCCGCTTCGACATCCTGATGGACATTGGCGGCTTCCGCGACATGCATCGCCACCGCCGCTGCGTGCAGATCGTGCAGGACTACACCACTGCCCACGGCTACGACGCGCCCCCGGAGATCGCCTCGGCCGGGCTGACCGCCCGTTACAGCTCCGTGATGGAGCGCGCGCGTAATACCGTCGCGCGGCTTGCAGGGCGAGAAGCGGCCGGGCAGGGGACGAAACCCGCCAGGGATGACCAACGGCCTAACGACGCGGGCGCAGCTACGCCCTTTCGCGACGAGAGACTGCCGGCAGTGTTCAGCAGTCTAACGGCGCGGCCGAAGCCGAGGAGCGCTCGCAATACGCGATCCCGCTGGCCTTCCGCAAGCGCGCTCTGTTCAAGATGGATTTGTCGGAGGCGATCTACATCAGCGAGCTGCGCACCGGCGCCGCCGGCCACTTCTCCTACCGCAACGTGGCCTACGCCATGTACGAAGCCGTAGCACAGCGCTATCCCGCGCTGGCGAAATACTTCCGCGTCACCGACGTCCGCGAGCCGGTGGATTTGCTGAAGCGGTAGTGCAGGGTCAGTCGGCTATCCGTGAAGTGGCGGGGGCAGGCACTCCTCCGATTTCCCCTCGAGGCGACTCAAGGCCGATTCTTTGGCGACATCTCCGGTACTGTCACTCCTCGGGGTGGTGTGAGAGCGGGCAGGGGCGAAGATTTCATCGACTGAAGTGCCTTCAGATAAAGAGGAAGGTAGGGCTCGAGCGGGCGCACCTGCTCGTACTCGCGCGGCTGCTGGCGCAGCAAACGGAACGCCGTGGACAAGTATTCCTCAACCAGCGAGGGGACCGCCGCGGAGTAGACCTTCGCAGTGCCATCTTGGCCTGCGGTGACAATTCGTGAGCCATCTGGGGCGAAGGCCACGGAATAGATGCTGCCGATGTGACCTTGCAGCATCGCCAGCCGATGTCCGGTGAGGGCTTCCCACAACGTGGCCTCGGAATCGCCGCTCAGAATGATGATCTGCGCGCCATCGGGTGAGAACGCCGCATATCGGGCGGGAGCACTCTGATCGAGCGTGAGCAGCGTCTTGGCGGAAGCCAAGTCCCAAATGCGCGCGGTGTGGTCATTACTGGCGGTGATGAGACGCGAGCCATCGGGAGAGAAGGCTGCGGAGATGACGTAGTCTTGGTGTCCCTGCAGAATTGCGACCAGTTTTCCTGTCTGAGTATCCCATATGTTCACCGCGCGGTCCGGATTCGGAGGCGAGGGATGACCTTCAACAGTAGAGAAAGCCGTCGCGATCCGCCGGCCATCGGAAGAAAATACGGCAAAGTTGTCGTACCTGCCATTGTGCACTGGGGTGACCGAGTGATCGCTTTGCGTCCCGAAGATACTGACATCGTTGCCAGAGACCACGGCGACGTGCTGCCCGTCAGGGGAAAATGTCGCCGAGTCTGGATCATGCGCGTATCCATCGCACACGAGCTTTCCGCTGTGGGTATCCCAGACGCTCCATTTTTCTTTGCTCGAAGTGACAAACCGATCGCCACGCGGCGAGAAATTAGAGCCCTCGGGAAGCCTGTCCCGGCGCGATCGCATGGTTCCGTCCAGTGTTGTGATCAACCGCTTCGTGTGGGCGTCCCAAAGCAGGGTATGAGTTTCGGTGGAACCAAGGATGCGAGAGCCATCAGGCGAAAAGACCGACAGGTACACCGGTTCGGACGCGTTCAAGCTCCCACGAAGCTTGCCGGAGTTTGCACTCCACAGTCTCAGATAACCGTCATCGTGCGCCGTGACCACGGTCTCGCCATCGAGGGAAAATGTCGCCGAACTAACGGTGCCCTTTGACCCTGTGCCGCTGATTTCTTTGAGTTGCTCGCCCAGGGTTATGAGAGAACCGTTGACCCGAGTGTCCCATAGGCGCGCGGTGCGGTCGGCGCTGGCGGTGACCACGTGCTCGTTGTCGGGCGCGTAACCGGCAAACGACACGCTGCGAGTATGCCCTTTCAGAATACCAAGTGAAGCACCGCTGTGGGCATTCCAGACACTCCCTGTGGCATCCTGGCTGGTGACGATAAAGTAGCCATCGGAAGAGAATCCTGCAGAGCTGACACTCTTCATCTCTTAGTATTGCTGTCGAAATCCTCGCCGAATTTTCCGTAGATGCTCAGTTCAACGCTTTTGCCCGTGACTGTATCTTCAAGTCCCCCGCGGGTAAACAGGCGGGAACCATCCGGTGACACCTCCGCCGCTCGCCACACACAGGACGAACCTGCAGAGGTCCCAGCCACGTGCCCTCCAATCAGGACCCGATTCCCGTCAGGGTAGAAGGCTGCGGTCGAGACTGGATGAGTTCCCCTGCGAGTATCCAGCAGGGCTGCGGTCTTCGCGTCCCATATTCGAAAGTTACTATCCTGGTGAGCTGTGAAGATGCGGTTCCCGTTATCAGAAAAGACAGCATAGAACGCCTCTCCCCAAAGTCGTGATCCAGACGGGGCCTTATATTCTCTTAGCACTTGACCCGTCTCGGCATGCCAAAGTTTCACGGTGAAGTCGGCGCTGGCAGTGATGATCTGGCTCGAGTCCGGTGAAAAGAACGCAGAGTTTACGTCTTTCGTGTGGCCTCTGATGGATAGCAGAGGCGCGCCGGTGCGGGCGCTCCAAACCTCCGCCAGAAACGAAAACTTTCCTTTGCGGTAGGTGTTGTGCGGAGTTACTACGCGCTGGCTGTCGCAGGAAAATGAGGCGCCCGATAGCTGCGCCGTCGCCCAGGTGGAATGTGAATGCAGTTGAAATGACGCGATCATCCTGCCATCCGATGTGTCCCACAGCTTGGCGGTAAGGTCTTTACCTTGAGTGAGAAGTCGGGTGCCGTCCGGCGAAAAGGCTGCCGCCTCCACCTCATCAGTATGCCCGCGAAGCGGAACTGAATACCTGGCAGCGTTTGTAGCCGCGGCAAGTGCTTCTATGACTGCGGGCCGCGGCAACTCGTTCGCCTTCTTCATTATGTTTCCTGCAGCAAGAACGGCAGCGGAGAGGGCCTCCATCTCCCTCCCGGGCTGTTGCGCAAGGTCAACCGCGTGGGCGGCACGCTCGGTCTCGATAGCTTCTTCCGCTTCCTTGCGGCGCTGCTCGGCGATCTTGGTCTGGTCTTCTGCAATCTTCGTTTCGCCTTCTGCAATTCCTTGCTGCTTTTCGGCTTCCTTTCTCTGATCTTCCGCGATCTTCTGCTGTTCCTTGGCGTGAGTGCGCTGGATAAGCGCAACGACCGCCAGGACGCTCATCGCGACCGCGACCGCGCTGATAACGACAATGGCAATACGCGACCCTCGCGTCTGAGCCAATCGGCTGGCGCGAATGTATTCCAGTTGCAAAGCCGTGGGCTTGGGGAGCTTGTTGGCGTCGACGCCGGTTTTCGTCAGCCAGTCTTCGGTTCGCTTCAGGCCGTCTTTTCGAAGGAGATAACTGGCGCTGCGGCCGTTGCGCTGCCATATCTCGGCTGCCTGCAGTAAGCGGCGGTGCTCCGGCATCAAGTCGAAGTCAGTGTTTATGGCCTCGACCAGTCCCTGGACGCCGGTGATGAAATCGTCGTCAGGGCGCAGAAAAGTCCACTGCGGTAGAGACAGCGCTTTCGGCAATTCACTTTCGAGGGAACCAACATCCCTGCAAACAACCGGCAGTATTCTTTTCTTCTGCTCAGCTGCATTCTCCAACTCGGCACGGCACGGCCCGGAACGAACCGAGTCAGGGCTGAGAGTAAAGATGATGGCGTCAGCACCGAGTTGGAGATCGTGGAGCTGATCCTCGTAGTTTTCTCCGCGCACGAGTTGCCAGTCACCACGGGCGTCCACGCCCTTTAGCTGAAGCGCTTCTGCGAGTCGCAGTACAAAGTTCTTGTCCTCGCGGGCATAAGAGAGGAAGACAACCGCTCGGTCCGACTGCGTCGCTGGTGGGGTTGCAGCGGTCGTTTGGGTTGGCTGAATCATGCAAGCCCGCAATCGTCGAAAACGTGAAGCTTCTTTAGCGCTTACCCCTAGAGGTAGCTAACGGCTCGGCTAGCTTGAGTACCGATTGTATGCGTACGAAGGCATTCAGCGAAGACGTTTATCTTGCGGGGACCCGAGACAATCAGACAGACCAGATGGGTCGCAGGGGAATGACGCGAAATCAATAGTGCAATCTCAACACGGGCAAGGAGAGCTGACTAAAGCACCGCCCGGCAGGTTACCCTGCCCCCAAATTGTTACGAAAGTACAGTTACCCAACATGTACCTTCGTAATCTTGACAGCCCGCGTTTTGGGCCTACGCTTGAGTGGGGCCCGCCGCGGCGGGTGCCCACAAAGGAGCGGTTGCAGTAGTTAGGGCCGGCAGTAGTTGCCGGATGTCAGGCCTTGCCGTTGGTGACGGTCTGTTCCCCGCTGGCACTTACCATGGAGCGCGCATCTGCAAGCGTAAGTCCTTACCAATGAATATTTTGAATATAAGTCGTTTGGATAGAGGATCTTGCGAGGGGCTATTTTCTCCGACCCTTTATTTTCAATATTTTGCATGATACAGGGGAGGGGGAGGGGGGTGCCTGGGTGTTAGCGGTGCGGTTCTGAAATCGGATGCGAGCTGCACGTCGCGGAGAAAATCAGGGTTTGGCGAACCGCAGCTGGCAGCCTGGAGCACTGTCGATATCGACTTAGGCACTTCTACGCTTCGCTTTTTATTCGCTTATACCGGCAAACTGCATGTATAATTCAGCGTCGGTTCTCATGCGCCGCTTATCACGAAACGCCCATTCCGTTACGGCGCCTGCCACACTGACTCATTCATATCGAACCGCCCGTCCGGAGACGTACCGCGCCGGAACGGAGCACGCAAGGAGCGGCACTTATGGCCGATGAGAAGACGGAAAAGGGCCGGGCAATTGACCTGGCCATGACGCAAATCGAAAAGCAGTTTGGCAAAGGCTCCATCATGAAACTGGGGAGCAAGGGAGCGGTGGTACCCATCTCCGTGATTTCCACGGGAGCGATTTCCTTCGACGCGGCCCTCGGCGTGGGCGGCTTCCCGCGCGGGCGCGTGGTCGAGATCTTCGGGCCGGAATCGTCCGGCAAAACCACCATCGCGCTGCAGGTGATTGCCCAGGCGCAACTGAACGGCGGCATGGCGGCCTTCGTGGACGCCGAGCACGCGCTCGATCCGATCTACGCCGCCAAGCTCGGCGTGGATGTTGACAACCTGCTGGTCTCGCAGCCCGATTACGGCGAGCAGGCGCTGGAAATTGCCGAAGCCCTGGTGCGCTCCGGCGCGATTGACGTGCTGGTGGTGGACTCGGTGGCGGCGCTGGTCCCCAAGGCAGAACTTGACGGCGAGATGGGCGACAGCCACGTCGGCCTGCAGGCGCGGCTGATGTCGCAGGCGCTGCGCAAGCTCACCGGCATCGTGGCCAAGTCGCATACCTGCCTGGTGTTCATCAACCAGATCCGCGAAAAAATTGGCGTGATGTTCGGCAATCCGGAGACGACCACCGGCGGGCGCGCGCTGAAGTTTTACTCCTCCGTCCGCATCGACATTCGGCGCATTGGCGCGATCAAGGACGGCGACCAGGTCGTCGGCTCGCGCACCCGCGTGAAGATCGTGAAGAACAAGACCGCTGCGCCTTTCCGCGAGGCCGAGTTCGACATGATGTACGGCGAAGGCATCTCGAAAGAGGGCGACCTGCTCGACCTGGCCGCCAACATGAACTTCGTGGAAAAGTCGGGATCGTGGTTCAGCTACAAGGGCGAGCGCATCGGCCAGGGCCGCGAGAACGCCAAGCAGTTCCTCAAGGACAATAAGGACATCACCGCGAAGATCGAGGCCGAGGTGCGCAAGTCGCTGGGGCTCATCTCCGCGGAAGACAAGGCGCAAGCCGCGGTGGCCAACGCCGAAGCCGCGCCCAGCGCTACGCCCAAGGGTCCGGCCGGGCGGAAGTAGGCGCGAAGTTTTGCCAACGAGACGAGGCAGCTTGCGAGCGATCGTCGCGCGACCGTGCCGATTCGTGCCTTGCGGCTTTCGTTTTCTGCGATTGCCTCCGGAGGCAAAGCCAGAATAAAATCAACCCGCGGAAATCCTCTCCTCCGAGGCCTCTTGAAGGACATCGTCGCCATCTATCCCGGTTCGTTCGATCCGGTCACGAACGGCCATCTCGACCTGATTCATCGCGGCAGCAAGCTCTTCGACCGGCTCATCGTCGCCATCGCCCGCAACATGGACAAGGCAGAGCCGCTGTTCGACATGGACGAGCGCAAAGAGATGCTGGAGGCGATGACCTCTGAACTTGACAACGTCACAATTGATATATTCGATGGATTGCTGGTGGAGTACTGCATCCAGAAGAATGCGAACGCGGTGCTGCGCGGCATCCGCGCGGTCAGCGACTACGAATTCGAATTGCAGATGGCGCTGATGAATCGCAAGATGGAGCCGCGCGTGGAAACCGTGTTCATGATGCCCGCCGAAAAGTATTCCTATCTCAGCTCGCGAATCGTGCGCGAGATCGCCAAGCTGGGCGGACCGCTCACCGGACTGGTGCCGGAAATGGTGGAAGAGCGGGTGCGCCGCAAGATTGCCGAGAAACAGTTGCACGTCGCCGGAACGCATTCCAAATGAGGGGCCAAACCATGACCGCTGCCGGGACCCAGCTCTCGTCGTTTCTTACCAATCGCATTCAGCGCATCGAAGTGTCGGCCACCATGGCTGTGGTGGCCGAGGCCGAAAAGCTGCGGGCCAATGGCGCCGATCTGGTGGACTTCGGCGCAGGCGAGCCGCACTTCGCGACGCCGATGCACATCAAGGAAGCGGCGATCGCGGCCATTCAGAACAACTTCAGCAAGTACACCGCGGTGGGTGGAACAGCCGAACTGCGCGACGCCATCATCAAGCGTCACGCCGCCGACTTCGGTTCCGACTACAAGCGTGAGGACTGCATCGCCTCGGTCGGCGGCAAGCACGCGCTGTTCAACGCCATTCAGGTACTGGTGGACCACGGCGACGAAGTCATCCTTCCCGTGCCGTACTGGGTTTCGTTCAAGGACATCGTTCGCTATGCGGGCGGCGAGCCGGTTTACGTCGCGACCGACGAGCGCCACGACTTCGACCTGACGGCCGAGATGGTGGAGCGCGCGATCACGCCGCGCACCAAAGTCATCGTGCTGAACTCGCCCAGCAATCCCTCGGGCGCGGTGATGAAGCCCGATCACATGGCGTCCGTGCTGAGGCTCGCCCACGATCGCGGCATCTACGTTGTCTCCGACGAGTGCTATGTGTACCTGAACTTCACCGGCCATCTGTTCTCGGCGGGTTGCGTCCACGAAGTGAAGGAGCGGCTGATCATCATCGGCTCGCTCTCGAAGACCTATGCCATGACCGGCTGGCGCCTGGGTTACGCGCTGGGCCCTGCGCCCATCATCAGTGCGATGCAGAAGCTGCAAAGCCAGAGCACGTCGAATCCGACTTCGATTGTGCAGAAGGCGGCGGTCACGGCGCTGACCGGCTCGCAGGATTGCGTGCAGCAGATGCGGGCAGAATACATCTCTCTGCGCGACAAAGTCGTAGAGGGTCTGCGCGCGATTCCCGGCATCGCCTGCACGTCGCCGAACGGAGCTTTTTACGCCTATCCCGAACGTCAGCCACTACTTCGAGCGCGGCGGTCTGAACTCGGCGTCCGATGTGGCGCGCAAGCTGCTGCACGAGGCGCACGTGGTTGTGGTTCCGGGCGAGGGCTTTGGCACGCAGGACCACATCCGCGTGTCGTACGCGGTTTCGGCGGAAAATCTGGAGCGCGGATTGGAGCGCATGCGCAAGTTCTTCGCCGGCGTGTAACGGGGCCCATGTCCGAACTCTATCCATTCCTGTTGATCCCGAACTTCGACGAGCGGCCATGGGGCGTGCGCGACCTGCGGCCCATCTACACCAGGATTGTCAAGGAACCAATCGGCGAAAGCTGGCTCACGTGGGAAGACAACCGTGTCGCCAACGGGCCGCTGGCGGGGCGCACGCTCGGCGAACTCTGCAAGCAATACGGACGTGAGCTGGTGGGAACGGCAGCGTGGTACGAAGATCGCTTTCCCTTGCTGGTGAAATTCCTGTTCACCTCCGACAAGCTCTCCGTGCAGGTCCATCCCGACGATCAGCAAGCGCGCAAGGTGGGTCAGCCCTGCGGCAAGACCGAATGCTGGTACGCGCTCGCGGCGAAACCTGGAGCACAGGTTGCGCTCGGATTGAAGCCTGGCACGACCCTGGAGGATTTCGAGCAGGCGATTCGCGGCAAGCGGGCTGAAGAACTGCTGAACTGGGTTGATGTCCATCAGGGAGACATGCTCTATGTCGCTGCCGGCACCGTGCACACCATCGGTGGCGGATTGATCCTGGTCGAGACGCAGCAGACTTCCGACATTACCTATCGCCTGTATGACTACGGGCGTCCGCGCGAGCTGCACATCGCCGAAGGCCTTGCGGCGACCAAGCTGCACACGAATGCGGGGAAAGTGGTCAGAGATCAGAGCGATGCCGATAACGTTTTGGTGCGTTCGCCGTTCTTCCAGGTTGAGAAGATCAGGCTACGAGAGCCGTTGCATGCAGAGGTCACGGCCGCTTCGCCGCATATCGTGGTCGCGATTGACGGTGCAGGAATCGTAGAGTCGCCGAGCATGGAGCCGATCAGCTTCGCGACCGGCGAAGCTGTGGTCATTCCCGCGGCGGTGCGCGAGTACACGGTGCGCCCGCAGTGGGAGCTTGAGATCATGCGCATGTCGCTGCCCGCAGGACATGTGGCAGAGCCGGAGACCGTGCTGAGCCAGCCGGTCCAGCGCGCCGTAGTGCGATGAGCGTTGGGTGGAGCAGTGTCGTTAGCGCTGCAATTTCGACCGTCATGTGAAGTCGGCTAAGCCAGCTGAGGTAACTTGAGCAAATCTGCTTTCTATCCCGTCATTCTCGCCGGTGGACGCGGCACGCGCTTCTGGCCATTGAGCCGCAAGCGCATGGCCAAGCAACTGCTGCCGCTCAATAGCGAGAAGAGCATGATCCAGGAAACGGTCGAGCGCCTTCGGCCGCTGGCCAGACGAAGCAATTCTGGATCATCACCAATGGCGATCTTCGCGACGCGATTGTGCGCCAGCTCAGAGGTCTGGAGAAGAAACAGATCATCGCCGAGCCTGCGGGACGAAACACCGCCCCGGCGATTGGCCTGGCCGCGTTTCTTCTGGCGAGGCTCGATCCGACCGCCGTGATCGGAATGTTTCCTTCCGACCACGTGATCGAGAACGAGAAGCGCTTTCGCGAAGATATCAAGCGCGCCGCTGCAATCGCCGGCACGGGCGCGAACATCGTAGTAATCGGCATCCCGCCGACGCGCGCGGAAACCGGTTACGGCTACATCGAGGCGGGCGGCCAGTCGGCAAAGGGAGTCCTGCAGGTTCGCCGCTTCACCGAGAAGCCTACCGCCGAAGTCGCGGAGCAATTCCTACGGGCCGGCAACTTTTTCTGGAACAGCGGAATGTTTGTCTGGGGTGCGCGCACCCTGGCTGACGCGCTGAGCGAGCATCTGCCGAAGACCGCTCCGCTGCTGGAGGAGATTGCCGCCAGCTATGGAACTCGCAGCTTCGAGAAGACATTCGCCCGGCTTTACCCCAAGTGCGAGAACATCAGCATTGATTATGCAGTGCTGGAGCCGCGCTCGGCGAAGGGCGAAGGCAAGTCGGGTATCTACTGCATCCCGGCCAGCTTCGGATGGAACGACCTGGGCTCCTGGACTGCGCTCTACGAGCATCGCAGCTCTGGCAAAGACGGCGAGAACGTGATTCAGGCGCAGCAGAGCTTCACCCTGAATGCAGAAGGGAACTTCATCCACTCCAGGCGAAAGTTTGTTGCGGCTGTGGGAGTGAAGAACCTGGTCGTGGTGGAGACCGACGACGCGCTGCTGATCACCACCCGCGAGCATTCGCAGGACGTAGGCAAGGTCGTGAAGCATCTGGATGAGAAGAAGCTCAAGCGGCTGGTGTAAGGAAGGTTTCGATGATTCTCAGGTTTTCAAAATCGATTGAAGGACGGCTTGAGCAGCTGGCCCGCCGCAGTGGCCTTGGCGCGACCTCTTATGTGCGTGATGTAATCCTAAGACATATCGAAGACGCGGAGGATACCTATGAGGCCGAGCGGATCTTGAGGCGTGTCAGGGCGGGCATGGAGCGCACACATACTTTGGACGAGGTGGCAAGGCGCCTCGGCTTGGATTGACGAGAGCGGCAGCAAGCGAACGTCATTATGGCGACAGACATCAAATTCGGGACCGATGGATGGCGCGGCATCATTGCCGACGACTTCACCTTCGACAACGTGCGTCGTGTCGGCAACGCGATGGCGACCTACGTCCACAAGAACGAGGACGCCGGCAAAGGCCTGGTCGTTGGCTACGACACGCGTTTTGCCTCGAAGCGCGCGGCTGAAATTATCTCCGAAGTCCTGGCTGGAGCGGGACTCGCCGTGCGCCTCTCCGACGATTACACGCCCACTCCCGCGCTGTCGTATGCGGTGAAGAACCTGGGCACGGCCGGCGGTGTGATGATCACCTCCAGCCACAATCCGTTCAACTGGAACGGCGTGAAGTACAAGGCTGGTTACGGCGGATCGGGCACGCCCGCGATCATGAAGTCCATCGAAAGCGAACTCGATTCGCCGCGCCTCGAACGCGCGGGCGGGAGCGTGGCGCTGACCGACTTCAAGACTCCCTACGTTGCGGCGATCAAGAACTTTGTTGATCTGAAAGCGATTCAGCGGGCTCGCTTCAAGTTCGCCATTGACGTGATGTATGGCGCCGGTCGCGGCGTGCTGCGGGACATCTTCGCCGAAAACGGCATCGAGCATCTTGAAATCCGCGGCGAGCTCAACCCGCTGTTTCCCGGGATCAATCCTGAGCCAATTCCGCCGCACACCGCCATGCTGCAGGAAACCGTGGTGCGCGAGCGCTGCCAGGCGGGCATGGCCACCGACGGCGACGCCGACCGCCTGGGCGCAGTGGCCGAGGACGGCAGTTTTGTGGATTCGCACAAATGCTTCTCCGTCATTCTCGAATGGCTGCTCAAGCGCAAACAGTGGCCGGGAGAGATTGTGCGGGCCTTCAACACCACGCGCATGCTCGACCGCATCGCCGCGAAGTACGGCCGCAAGCTGCACGAGTGCGGTATCGGCTTCAAGTACATTTGCGATCTCATGCTGGAGCGCGACATCCTCATCGGCGGCGAGGAGTCGGGCGGCATCGGCATTCGGCGGCACATGCCGGAGCGCGATGGCATTCTGAATTCGCTGCTGCTGGCCAACATCATGGCGGAAGAGGGCAAGCCGCTGGGCCAGCTCGTGCGCGACCTGCAGCAGGAATACGGCGAGCATCACTACGGCCGGCTCGACCTGCACCTCAGCAACGAGATCAAGGACGATGCCATGCGTCGCGCCATCGCCAAGCCGGCGAAGATCGGCAGCTTCGCGGTGCGGAACGTCGAGACGCTCGACGGCGTCAAGTTCTTTCTCGACGCTCCGACGAACGGAAACGGCGCTGAAGCCTGGGTGCTGGTTCGCGCTTCGGGAACGGAGCCGCTGCTGCGGATTTACTGTGAGGCCGCTTCCCCGGAGTTGGTGTCGCAGATCCTGCAGGAGACCGAGGCCTTCGTCCAGAGCTGGACAGGAAGTTGGCGTATCGGTCTGAAGCCGGAACACAGCAGCCACGGCGCTTCGGTTCGCGCGTCGTTTCTGGCATACTGGAATCAAATGACGAGAGCGCCTGCGCCACGCGCAATTTCGCTCCGCTAACTCTCAAGAGGATGGCAACAATTCCCAATCCGCAGCCGGCCGATTCGCCGGAGGTGCGTCGCTACAACCGGATCCAACGCTGGCTGAGCATGGCCGACACGGTCATCGGCTTCGCCCTGCTCGTGGTGCTGCTGGTCACCGGCTGGACGGGGAAACTTCGCGACTGGTCCTACCTGGGCGCGAGCCAGCACTACTTCTTCGCAGTTTTTCTGTACGTACTGATGTTTTCCCTGATCGCAAAAGTGCTCGGCGCACCCTTCGATTTCGTCGGCTTCCGGCTCGAGCATCAATATCATCTGTCAAACCAGAAACTGCGCAGCTGGCTGTGGGACGAATGCAAGGGTTGGCTTGTCAACCTTGTGCTCGGCGCCATCATGGTCGAGATTGTTTATGCCATCATTCGCATCGCGCCGCAGCGCTGGTGGATCATCGCGTGGGCCGTTTTTGTCGGGCTGTTCCTGCTGATGGCGCAGCTCGCGCCCGTGGTGCTCCTGCCCATCTTCTACAAGTTCAAGCCGCTGGAGAACGACGGCTTGCGTGACGCGGCTGACGAAGCTGGGCGAGCGGGCCGGCACGCGCGTCCGCGGCGTCTATGAGTGGAAGCTGTCGGAGAAGTCCAAGAAAGCGAACGCCGCGCTCACCGGCATGGGCTCGACCCGGCGCATCATCCTTTCCGATACCCTTCTTGAGCACTTCACCGACGATGAGATCGAGGCCGTCCTTGCCCACGAACTCGGGCACCACGTTCACCGCCACATCTTGAAGAGCATATTCACCCAGGTGGGAATTACGTTCTTGGGCTTCTGGCTGGTCAACCAGGTGCTGCGATTTGTGATCGCGAGAAACTGGTTTCCGGTGCTCGGTTCGCGGCTCTATGACTTTGCGAACCTGCCGCTGATCGTGCTGGTGGTGACGGTCCTGAGCTTTCTGCTGATGCCCGCGCTTGAACGCGATCTCGCGCCGCCATGAGCGCGAGGCCGACCGTTACGCCTGGGAAAGCATTTCCGCTATCTCACCTTTCGTTACCTCAATGCAGAAGCTGGCGGACCAGAATCTTGCCGAGCGCGAGCCGTCGAAGTTCGTCGAGTGGCTCTTTCACTCGCATCCGTCCATTGGCAAGCGGATCGCCGCGGCTGAGTCGTGGGCGAGCAAGCACCAGCAGGCCGAAGCTCAGCCGGTCAGCTAGATCGGTCGCGCAGAATCGCTTCGACGCGGTGCAAATCGTCCTCCGTATCCACGCCCACAGTGTCGAACGGCGTTTCGGCGACGTGGATCGCGATGCCGTGATCGAGAAAGCGAAGTTGCTCCAGGCGTTCGCTGCGCTCCAGGGCCGATTCCGGCCAGGCGCAGAACGCATCCAGCGCAGCTTTGCGATAGGCATAGAAGCCGAGATGCTTGTAATAGCGAACCTCCCCGCTCGCGTCGCGGTCGAACGGAATCGTCGCCCGCGAGAAGTAAAGCGCCCGGCCGTCGAGCGCTGTGACTACCTTCACCGCATTCGGATTGTTCACATCCTCGGCTGGGCACGGAGTCTTCAGCGTCCCGACCTCCACGCCGTCGCGTTGCATCAGCTTGAGCAGGACGTCGAGATGCTCGCGCCGGGCCAGCGGCTCATCGCCCTGCACGTTGACGTAAACATCGGCCGCGATCGCTTGCGCAACTTCGTGGACGCGTTCCGTTCCGCTGCGGTGCGCGGGCGACGTCAGACGGCAGTGCCAGCCGTTCTGGCGGCACACAGCGGCAATCTCTTCCGAATCTGTGGCCACGATCACGTCTTGCAATTCCGAGCAGGCGCGTGCGGCCTCATAGACGTGGAAGAGCATCGGCCGACCGGCGATCTCGCGCAGAACTTTTCGTGGCAGCCTGGTGGACGCAAGTCGCGCCGGAATGACCGCGATGGCTTTCATTCGTCTAGTTTCATGGGGCAGAGCACAGAATGGCAAGGGCAACCAGCTGACCATCCGCCATTCAGCCTCTTGCCTGCCAAATTGACCGCAACCAATGGCGGAAAATAGAATCAATAACTTAGACCGATTGGGGACACCGCATTGCCTCTTTATGAATACCAGTGCAAGAAGTGCCATAGCCTGACCGAACGGATCCAGAAGTTTTCCGATGAGCCGCTGACCGTCTGCCCGCACTGCGGGGGCGAGCTGGAGCAAGTGCTCTCAGCGCCTGCGGTACAGTTCAAAGGCTCCGGCTGGTACGTCACCGATTACGCCAAGAAGACGTGCCAGTTCCGGCACTTCCAGTGGAAACGGTTCCTCGTCCTCATCGTCTTCCGATGGCAAATCCGGTGGTTCTGAGAGCAAGGCAGAGACGCCCAAAAGCGACTCTTCTTCTTCCAAGGACAGCTCGAGTAAGGAAAAATAAGCCGCTCCGCCTGCGTCTTGGGGCGACCGCCAGACATCACAGAGGTGTGTGACGCCTGTCTCACGCCGGGTTGCAGGCAGGAAGTAGAATGCTTGGGAACGAACACTCGTTCACGCATCGCTCCCTACTTCTATACGTTCTTACCAGGAGGACCGGTCATGCCGAAGAATGCTTTGACCATCACGGACCAACGCAACGACAAAACTTATGAAGCTCCAATCGAGCACGGGACCATTCGCGCCATGGACTTGCGGAAGATTAAGACTGATCCCGAAGACTTCGGTGTCATGACCTACGATCCCGCATTCATGAACACAGCTTCATGCAAGAGCAACATCACCTTCATCGACGGCGACAAAGGCATCCTTCGTTATCGGGGCTACGATATCGAAACCCTCGCCGAGCATTGCACCTATCTGCAAGTGGCTTACCTGCTGCTGCACGGTGAACTGCCTACGCCCGAGCAGGACAAGGCGTGGACGCACGACATCACCTTCCACACCATGCTGCATGAAAACACCAAGCACTTCATCGATGGCTTTCGCTACGACGCCCATCCGATGGGAATCCTGGTGAGCACGCTTGCGGCTCTCTCCACCGTGTATCCCGAGGCGAAGAACGTACACGATCCGGAGAACCGGTACAAGCAAACCGTGCGGCTGATCGCCAAGATGGCGACCCTGGCGGCCTGTTCCTATCGCCATCGCCGCGGCCATCCCTACGTAAATCCGGACAACGATCTTAGCTATGCCGAGAACTTCATGAACATGCTGTGGAAGATGACCGAGCCGAAGTACGTCGCCAGTCCGGTCATCGCCCGCGCGCTGGATGTGCTGTTTATCTTGCACGCCGACCACGAGCAGAACTGCAGCTCGACCACCATGCGGGTGATCGGCAGCTCGCAGGCCGACCCGTACTTGTCGATGGCCGGCGCAGCTTCGGCGCTCTCCGGCCCGCTACACGGCGGCGCCAACGAAGAGGTGCTGCGCATGCTCGACGAGATTGGCACCGTGAAGAACATTCCGGCCTACATCAAGCGCGTGAAGGCAGGCGAGCTCAAGCTGATGGGCTTCGGGCACCGGGTGTACAAGAATTATGACCCGCGCGCCGCCATCATCAAGGCGGTTGCCAACGAAGTGTTCGAGGTCACGGGACGCAACCAGAGACTCGATATCGCTCTCGAGCTGGAACGGATTGCGCTGGCGGACGAGTACTTCGTCACTCGCAAGCTGTACCCCAACGTGGACTTCTACTCGGGAATCATCTATCAGGCCATGGGCTTCCAGCCCGACATGTTCACCGTGCTGTTCGCTATTCCGCGCGCAGCCGGCTGGCTGGCGCAGTGGAATGAGATGATCCAGGATCCAGAGCAGAAGATCGCGCGCCCACGCCAGATCTACACCGGCGTGATGCATCGCAAGCTGGAGACCGTGGAGAAAGAAAAGTCGGCAGTTAAGGTGGGCTAAAGCTTCTTCGGCTGACTTGGGTCCTCGGGGCGGAGCGATCCGCCCCTTTTTTCGCTTCCGTCACCTTGGAGTGGCCGCGGCGATTTCGTCTAGGCCGCTTTTTTCTTGGGTGGAACCTTGGCTCCGGAGCGACGCGCCTCAGAAAGGCCTATGGCGATCGCCTGTTTCCGGCTGGTCACTTTCTTTCCGCTCCTTCCGGACTTTAGCTTGCCGCGTTTGAATTCGCGCATTTCCCGCTCCACCGTCTTCTGCGCTTTCGGTCCATACTTACGCGTGCTGCTCGATTTGCTGGATTTCGATTTTCGGGTTATCGCCATCACCTGCCTCCCTCTCTATGTGAGACGCCGCGCAACCTGTTGAAGGTTGTGCGCCCACGCGGGGAGCTACAGGGGCCGCACCCTGTGTACCATAGCTGCTTCCATGCTCTTGTCGAATTCCGAAGCGAATGCGCCGGAACGGCCGCGAGGCGTGGCCGTCATGGTAGCGGTGTGCGAATTGTTGAGCGCGATCGCACTGGCCTTCGCCGCGTTGGTGATGCTGCATGTTGTGCCGTTATCGGCGGGCGCTTCTCTGTTAGGCGGAGGACTCGAACAGCTTGGTCCTGTCGCATTTCTTCTCTATGGAGTGATCCTGGCCATGCTGGGCCTGGCGTTGTGGCGCCGATGGAAGGGCGCTCGTCGAGCGGCAATCGTTCTCGCTGCTGCCGGCATATTCCTGGCGATGCCGGCGATCTCCAGCGCCTTCGGGGACGAGCGGATCTATGCGGTCCTTCGCGAAGCGCTACAGATTATGGTTCGCGTGCTGGTCATTTACTACTTGAGCCAGGAGCCGGTGAAGGAGTGGTTTGCCAAGTCCTAGGGTGCGCGACCGTGCGCGACTTGAACTGCGACCAGTCTCTCGGGTAACGTAGTGCACCTCAGGGAGGCTCCCATGTTCAAAGGATTTCGCGAGTTCGTTCTGCGCGGCAATGTTGTCGATATGGCGGTGGGCGTCGTCATCGGCGCGGCCTTCGGCACCGTGGTCACCGCCTTTGTAAAAGACCTGCTCACGCCCATCATTGCCGCCGTCGCCGGCAAGCCCGACTTCTCCAGCTTCTACTTCGAATTCAATGGCGCGAAATTTCTTTACGGCGACTTTTTCAACGCCATCATCTCGTTCCTGCTGATCGCGGCCGCCGTGTACTACTTCGTGGTCCTGCCGGTGAACATGTTGATGAAGCGTTTCGAGAAGCAGGCCCTTCCCGATAAGAAGAAGTGCCCGGAGTGCCAGAGCGACATTCCTCTCGACGCCCGCAAATGCGCCTTCTGCACTTCCGTGATTGCCTAGCGCATCAGTGTGCGTCGCGCCGCGAGAAAACGTCGTGCAGTTTTCCGCATTATGCTTTCCGGTTTTCGTCAACGCCGCGGCGAGTCCCCATTTCTCGCCACCATTCGATGTTGCGGACACTTCTTCGCAAAGCTTGACGCGCGCCTGGGTTGCATTTTGCGAAGCCGTAACAAATGTTTACAAGAAATCCGGTCACGCTTTTTCGTCGAATTGCATTTACTTTGTGCGGCCCCAGACGTCTTGCTTCGTAGCGCATTTTCATGCCCCGTAACCCGCTGAGGAATCACGCTTTACAACCCTGCCAAGCGGTCGTCAACCGGCCTACTCCTGTGCTAAAATAGACATGGATCGAAGGGCTTTAAGCCATTGAAATTTCAAGTAGATAGAGGTTATCTGCAAAGATAGCTTTTGCCCGCGATCTGTCCGCAGGAAGTGGCAACCAACGTCCGATTTGTGTTGCCGATGGAATGGAGCAGGATGCCGCCGAAAGATTCCCAGACAGCCGCTGCTGCGGCCTCAGAGAACAACAAGCTGATCGAAGCCGAAAGCGAAAAGCCCTCGCGCAAGTCCACGAAGAATGGCAACGGTCAGGCGAACGGAGACTACACCGCGGACTCCATCAAGGTCCTTGGCGGAATGGAAGCGGTGCGCAAGCGTCCGGCCATGTACATCGGCTCGACCGGCGAAATGGGTTTGCACCACCTGGTTTATGAAGTGGTGGACAATTCCGTGGACGAAGCGTTGGCAGGATTCGCCGACCACATTGACGTCACCGTCCACATCGATAATTCCGTCACCGTGGTGGACAACGGCCGCGGCATTCCGACCGAACAGATGGAGGTTGACGGCGAGCGCTTACCGGCAGCGCAGGTCGTCATGACCATGCTGCACGCGGGAGGGAAATTCGACAGCTCCACTTACAAGGTTTCTGGCGGACTGCATGGCGTCGGCGTCTCCTGCGTGAACGCGTTGAGCCATCAACTTGACCTGGAGATCTGGCGTGAGGGATTTGTCTGGGAGCAGAGCTACTCCAAGGGCGAGCCCACTACCAAGCTGAAGAAGACCGGCAACACCAAGAAGCGCGGCACCAAGGTCCATTTCCTGCCTGACCGTGAAATTTTCACCGCTACGGAATACAACTACGACACGCTGGCCCAGCGTCTGCGCGAGATGGCATTCCTCAACAAGGGTCTGCTTATCACCCTCACCGATGAACGCGCTAACGATCCCAAGACCGGCGAGCCGAAGCGTGCGGAGTTCAAGTACAACGGCGGCATCGCAGAATTCATCAAGCACCTGAATCGCGGCAAGAGCGTGCTGCATGACAAGCCGATCTACATGGAGGCGGAGCGCGATGGCGTCGCCATGGAGATCGGGTTGCAATACAACGACGGTTACTCCGAGACGGTGTTCAGCTTCGCCAACAACATCAACACCGTGGACGGCGGCAGCCACCTGTCCGGTTTTCGCACCTCGCTGACGCGCACCGTCAACTACGCGGGCCAGCAGCTCGGGCTCTTCAAGGATGTGAAGGAAAACCTTACCGGCGATGATGTCCGCGAAGGCCTGGTGGCGGTAGTGAGTGTGAAGTTGTCGCAGCCCCAGTTTGAAGGCCAGACCAAGGGCAAGCTCAATTCCGATATCGCCGGCATTGTGCAGGCGTTTGTGAACGAACGGCTGGGCGGCTTCTTCGAGCAGAACCCGCCAGTGGCCAAGAAGATCATTAACAAGGCGATCGAGGCAGCCCGCGCGCGTGAGGCGGCCCGTAAGGCCCGTGACCTCACCCGCCGCAAAGGCGCGCTCGATGGCGGCGGACTGCCGGGCAAGCTGGCCGACTGCCAGGAGCGTCAGCCTGAACGCTGCGAAGTGTATCTGGTCGAGGGCGAGAGCGCAGGCGGCACCGCCAAGCAGGGCCGCGATCGGCGCTTCCAGGCCATCCTGCCGCTCAAGGGCAAGATCCTGAACGTGGAAAAGGCGCGCTACGACAAGATGCTGGGCCACGAAGAAATTCGCGCCATGATCACCGCGCTGGGGACCGGCATCGGCAAGGAAGATTTCGATGCCGCCAAGCTGCGTTACGGCAAGATCATCCTGATGACCGACGCCGACGTGGACGGCTCGCATATTCGCACCCTGCTGCTCACGTTCTTCTTCCGCCACATGCAGGAGCTCATCAAGCGGGGCAACGTGTATATTGCGCAGCCGCCGCTGTATCGCATCAAGAAGGGCAAGTTCGAGCAGTACATCAAGAACGACGCGGAGTTCGTGCGGGTGATGGTGAAGCGCGCCGCCGATGGCATCGTGGTGCGCTATGGGGAAGGCGCCGCCGCGCTGGAAGGCGCTCCGCTCACCAAGTTCATGACCACGCTGAACGATTACATCGGCTTTGTCGACAAGGTGAACAAGCGCATTCGCGACGAGAAGATCACCGAGGTGCTGCCGCCGGCGGACCTGGTAAAACGCGTGGACTTCGAGGGTGATAGCAAGAATCCGCCGAAGAAGATCCTTGCGCTGGAAAAGTCGCTGAAGGCAATCCAGAAAGACCGTGGCATCAAGAGCGTCGAGAAGCGCTTCGAAGAAGAGCACAGCTTGTGGGAAGTGTCGTTCGTGAACTCGCAGGGCGCCGAGCATGTCATCAACTGGGAGCTGGTCTCCGCGCCCGAGTACCGCCAGATGATGTCGAAGTACAAGCAGATCGAGCAGTACATGCAGCCGCCGTACTTCATCGAAGCGGTAAAGAAAGAAGACGGGCAGCAACGGCAAGGAAGAACTGAGCGACGCCGAGCGCGCCGATCAGGAAAAAGCCGAGCAGAAGAGCCCCAAGACCTCCAAGCGCAAGGCCGCTGAGGCGGAGACAGTCGAGAAGGCATCAGCGCGGGAGTTGTTCGACTACGTTCTCAACGAAGGCCGTAAGGACTACACCGTGCAGCGCTACAAAGGCCTGGGCGAGATGAGTTCGCAGCAGCTCTGGGAAACCACCATGGATCCCGAGCGCCGCACGCTGCTCTCGGTGAAGCTGGAAGACATGACTGAAACCGAGAACATCTTCTCCACCCTGATGGGCGAGGATGTCGAGGCGCGCCGCAAGTTCATCGAAGAAAACGCGCTGGATGTGAAGAACCTGGACATCTAGACGCAGAGCTCTCTTAAATCTGATTTGGGTGTGCGGGCTCTACGCGGCACACTTCGATTTTGATTGACGAGCGTCACGGAGCGCCTTGCCCAGTTGCGACCTGTCCTGTGCAAAAAGCCTGTTCCAGGCGTCCGCTCCAGCTGGCACGCTGCTCCGAAGCTCGAAGACGTGACGGAAACCGAGAACACCTTCTGCAGATAACACACATCGCGGGGCCAAATCACCGAAATTACCAGCAAAATACTGTATCGTTTTAGCCTCAGTGTTCCAATGAGTGCGCAGAACGAACTGGCGACGCTTCGCGGCGAACTGGCCGACATCATTTCCGGCACATTCTTTCTCTTCACAGGACTGATGGCGTTCTCCGTCGCCGCCATCCGCCGCCGAGGCGGCGTGCGAATCCTGATCTGGCTGGGCATCTTGAGCGCGATGTTCGGCTTCAACCTGCTGCTCCAGTTGCCGTCCGTCACGGCAGCCCTGCCGCGCTCTTTCGCTGGTGTTCAGGCCTTCCTGATCACGGCGATTGCTTACCTGACCCTCGTTGCCGGGGCGCTCGCGTTCCGGGAGTTGACTCTCGGAGGTCTGCGACGTTTGTTTGAGGCATGGCTGATCGGCGCCATCGCGATTGCCGTTGCCGGGATCGGATGGTTTCTTGTTCCGGCTCGGGCAACGCTTCAGTGTGTACAACCAACTACTCGCGGCCGCGGGTTTGATCATCATGATGGTCGCCTTGTCCGTGCCGCAGTTGTCCAAACGATATCTGGTTCTCTCTCGCCACCGGGTACTGACCGTCGGCACTCTGATTTTCGTGGCCGAAGCGCTGTACGCGAATATTGCCAACCCTTTGAATTACCCCGTCCCGAACCTCGTCATCTCGCTGGGATTCGCGGTTCTGCTGCTTTCCTTCGGCTACGTCGCGCTGGAGATGACCGTCAGCAACGAGCGCCGCCTGCTCTCGATTGACAAGGAACTGGAAATCGCACGCCAGTTGCAGTTCTCCATCCTTCCCGCGGGCGTTCCGGAAGTCCCGAACCTGCGCATCGCCGCCTCGTATCTGCCTTTGACCGCCGTGGCCGGAGACTTCACCAATTTGTTCCCATCGACGAGCACCGCATTGGCTTCCTCGTCGCAGAGCCGGCAAGGCGTCCTCGCCGCTATCACATCCAGGATTAAGGTCCGAGCATTGTTGACGCTTTAGCATGTGCGGCGGATAGTTGTTCAAGGACATTGCAGGCTTGGCAACGCCAACTCCGACTGTCTCCGTGCGCGATACTCTTCTGAATGGCTTCCCAGCTGCCCGGTCACAAGACTTGGACCGAATTTTCGTCCGGGTCCGCCCGCTTCCTCAACCCCGCTATCCACGCCGCGCCCAGCACGAACACAACCGGATAACATTCGAGCGTATAGCGCGGCTCGGGATTTTCCAGCGTGCCGAGAAACGCTGAGCGCAGCAGCACGAAGAGCAGCATCAGCGCGAGGTACTGCGGACGCGGACCGCGCACCACTCCCATCACTGCCGGCAGCAGGAACAACAGATTCAGCACTCCCCAGATCAGCGCGACCGTGAAGTCGTGAGGGTCCTCCCAGTATTCCCACCAGCGCGAAGTTAGCGGCAACATCTCGGTGCGCGGCCGCACCCACATATCGGCGATGCGGAACATGGGCAGCCCAACGTAATAGCGCAGCGGATGCTGCCGTATGCGCTCGTTGGCCAGCTCGCCAAAGCGGGCGTTCAGATCAGGATTTACGAAGCCGATCTTGTTGTAGTCGCGAAAGATGGCTTCCGTCTTCTCGCGTTGCTCGGCACTGTCGAAGGCCCGCGAAGGCAGCAGATGCAAATCGATCGGGTCACCGGGAATGTTCCAGTAAATTTCGTCGGTCGAAACAAAGTCCGCGATCCATGTGCGAACCCATTTGTCGTAGCCCGAGGGCACAAACTCGTCAGGATCGTTGGCGTAACGCGGCGCCAGGGGCTCAAAGCGGTGGAAGTCGCGCCAGTTGCGCAGAGTCCATGGCCCCAGAGGAGCGATGGCAATCGCCAGCACCAGCGCTCCCGCCCAGAACAGACGCGCCCGCTGCGCCGGCCGCCACCACATCCGCCACAGCAGGAACAATCCGATAGCGACCAGCAGAATGCCGCCGTCCGGACGCAGCATGATTCCGGCGGACACCGCAACCCCGCACCATGTCCACGCAGACCAGGAGGTGCGTCCCTCATCTGAGGCCATGAATGCAGCCACAGCGCAGTCCAGCGCCACGGCGGTGAAGAAGATGCTGAGCGTCTCGGCCAGCGGAGCGACGGTGTAATTGGCCGTGAACGGGCAGACCGCCGCCAGCAGAAAGGCGAAGCGTCCTGCCCGCTCGCCGGGGTCCCCAGCAAGCGCCGGTTTTGCGCTTGTTGGGGTGGTAGATACTGTTCGCCGTGCTAGATCGGCAATTACGAAGCAGCCGACGACGTCAACGACAATCTGCACCAGTAGGACGGCGTGGTAATGCTCGCGGCCAAACAGCACGAAGCAGACAGCCAGGAAAGCCGGATAACCGGGCAGGCGAATCCATGTGGGGATGGGACCTTCGGCGTGGGAGAGGCCAAACACGCCGTGGTTAAGCCAGTTGTTAGCGATGTCACCGTAAATCAGCGAATCGCCGGTAACGTGCGGGAATCTAAAGTAGAAGAACAGCCGCAGAGCAAATGCGGCCAGTGTGACCAGCAGGAAGTACCTTCGAGACTCCCCAAGCATGCGCCAAAACGGCCGCAGGCCATCTCTCCCCAGCGATTTGCGCTCCAGTTCCAGCACGTGGCGAATATAGCAGGGTCAGCAATTAGCAGTTAGCAATTAGCATTTGGCTAAGCACCACCCTGAAGCCACAGGCGGCCCGAAGGTGAAGCATGAAAGGCTAATTGCTAAGTGCCAACGGCTAACTGCTACCTGCCAAGTGCTACGATTAAGTTGATCCCGGACGATGTCTCAGTCGAAACAGATCTTCTATGACGCGAAGCGCAAGCGGTGGCGCCGCTTGCGAGCAATCGCGGATACCAGCGTGATCCTCATCACCCTGCTGGTGGTTTTCTTTGTGATCTCCATTATCCGCGGATCGTCCGTTCCCGGCGTCGCGCTTCCCGGAATCAAGAAGCCTTACCACGCCCTCAAGGACAACCAGAAACGTAAGCCAACCCGCGCCCAGAATACACACCGCAAAACCAAGCGCCCGGCCTCGCAGGTGGTGTTGAATTCCGACGAAGGCATTCGTGGCGCGTTCTATGTGAAGTGGGACGCCGCCAGCTTCGCGTCGCTCAAGGAATACTACCCCCAGATCGACCTGCTCTTCCCCGAGTGGATGCACGTGCTGACTACCGACGGCCGGCTGCAGGCTGTCACCGAGTTGAACACCCTCTATGACGTAATGGACGACAAGGGAAAGCCGCGGCCGGTGGACGACAGGGTCATGTCGTACCTCAAGGGCGAGAAGGCGCAGACGGAAGTTCTGCCGCTGGTCAACAACTTCGATCCCATTACCAACGAATGGCGGCCCGAGCTCACGGCACAATTCATGGCCAATCCGGCGGCACGCCAGCGCTTTCGCGCCGAGCTCATGACCTTCCTGGCGACCGACCAGTACAAGGGCCTGACGCTCGATATAGAAGCGTTCCCGGAAAGCTCCCGCGACGACTACCGCAACCTCGTGCAGGAGCTGTATGACGAATTGCACGCCAAAGGTCTGAAGCTTTACGTTGCAGTACCGGTAAACGACAGGACGTTCGATTATGCCGGCATTGCGAAGATCTCCGACGGGCTGATCCTGATGAACTACGACCAGCACTATCCCGGCGGCGAGCCGGGTCCGGTCGCCGGCCAGGATTGGTTCCTCAAGAACCTGCAAGACGCGCTGAAAGTCATACCCAAGGAGAAAATCATCTGCGCGGTCGGCAACTACGGTTATGACTGGGCCATGAAGAAGGGCCAGAAGAAAGGCACGCCCCCGGCGGACATCCGGCCCGTTTCCGTGCAGGACGCATGGCTCGACGCTTCGGACGCTGCGACTGACGTTAATTTCGACGACGACTCCATGAATCCGCACTTCGCCTACCTGGACGACAACAACGTCCGCCACGATGTGTGGTTTCTCGACGGCGTTACTGCCCTGAACCAGATGCGCAGCGCTCATGCCTTGGGCATCTACACCTTTGCGTTGTGGCGGCTGGGCTCCGAGGACCGTTCGCTTTGGGCGGTGTGGGACCGGCCTTACGAGGCCAATGCGCCCGCCAAGCTCGAGACCGTGCCTCCCGGGCAGGACGTGGACATCGAAGGCCGGGGAGAAATTCTGCGCATTGACGCGCGCCCGGCTCCCGGCGAGCGCCAGATCAAGGTGGATCCCAACAACCTGGTCAGCGACGAGATTTTCAAGACCATGCCACAGCCGTACGAAGTCAACATGTACGGCAGCTCGCCCAACAAGGTCGCCATCACCTTTGACGACGGGCCCGATCCAGAGTGGACACCAAAGATCCTCGACGTGCTGAAGGACAAGGGTGTGAAGGCAACGTTTTTCCTCATCGGACTCGAGGCCCAGAAGTATCCGAGCATCACCAAACGCGTTTACAACGAAGGCCACGAGATCGGGAACCATACCTTTACCCATCCCGATATCAGCAACGTCTCAAAACGGTATTTCGAAGTCGAGCTGAACCTGACCGAACGCTTCTTTGAGGGCAAACTGGGAGTGAAGCCGGTGTTGTTCCGGCCGCCTTACTCCATCGACCAGGAACCCGATACCGCTGACCAGGTGCGGCCCCTGGAACTTGCGCAGGATCTGGGCTATATCACCGTCGGCGACAAGGTCGATCCCAACGATTGGCACGACAACCCGCGGCGCTCGGCCAGCGACATCGTCAGCGACGTACTCGCCAGCCTGCCACCTTGCCAGCCCGGCAATCTGGCGTGCGGCAACATCATCCTGCTGCACGACGGCGGCGGAGACCGTCGCGAAACCGTGAACGCGCTGCCGCTGATCATTGACGGGATCAGGGCGCGCGGCTACGAAATTGTGCCGGTCTCGGAGCTGATGGGCAAGACCCGCGCTGAGGTGATGCCGCCGATCACGACCAACGAGCGCTGGGCGGCATGGATCGATGGCCTGAATTTCTACCTGTTCGCGGCAATCTCGTCGTTCATCATCTTTGTCTTCTTTGTGGGCGACGTGCTCATGAGCGGCCGTCTGGTTTTGGTGGGTGCGCTGGCTATCTTTGACCGCTTCCATCGCCGTAACGCCAACGTCGATCCCAACTATCGACCGGCCGTCGCGGTGCTCATTCCAGCGTACAACGAGGAGAAAGTGATCGAGCGCACGGTACGCTCGGTGCTCGATTCCGATTACCGCAACTTGCGCGTCATCGTGATTGATGACGGTTCCAAGGACGCAACTCTTGAAGTCACGCAGCACGCCTTCCAGAAGGAGATCGCTGCCGGCCGGGTCACCGTGCTTACCAAGCCAAATTCCGGCAAGGCCGACGCCCTCAACTTCGGACTCGAACACGTGACCGAAGAGCTCTTCGTCGGCATCGACGCAGACACTGTAATCGCTCCCGACGCGATTTGCCGGCTGGTGCCGCACTTCAGCAACCCCAAGGTCGCCGCCATGGCGGGGAACGCCAAGGTGGGCAATCGCGTGAACCTGTGGACCCGCTGGCAGGCGCTGGAGTACATCACCAGCCAGAACTTTGAGCGCCGCGCGCTGAACACGCTCAATGCCGTCAGCGTGGTTCCCGGCGCCATCGGCGCATGGCGCACCGCTGCTGTGCGTGCCGCCGGTGGCTACCAGCCTGACACCGTTGCCGAGGATGCCGACCTCACCATGGCGCTTCTGCAGGCGGGCTATTGGGTGAATTACGAAGACCGCGCCCTGGCCTATACCGAAGCGCCCAGCACCGCGAACGGTCTGATGCGGCAACGTTTCCGCTGGTCGTTCGGCATCATGCAGTCAGTGTGGAAGCACCGGGCGGCGGTGAAGCAGAAGGGGGCCCTTGGCTGGGTAGCGATACCCAACATGGTCATCTTCCAGATCCTGTTGCCGCTGGTCTCGCCATTCATCGACATCATGTTCGTCGCCGGCACGGTCATCTACTTCGTTGACAAGTATCGGCACCCCGAGTCAGCCAATCCTGCCGACTTCCACAAGCTGGTTGTGTACTTCGCGCTCTTCATGGTGATTGACTTCATCGCCTCCACCATTGCGTTCACCCTGGAACGGCAACAACCGGGAGGAAAACGCGATTTCCTGTTGCTGGGCCACGTCTGGCTGCAGCGCTTTGCTTACCGGCAACTGTTTTCCGTTGTGTTGATCAAGACCCTTAAGCGTGCCATCGAGGGCCGGGGATTCGCCTGGGACAAACTGGAGCGCACCGCCACTGTGAAGCAACCCATCGCTCTCCGCCGCGAGAGAGAAGCGCAATGACGGAGACGCTCGCGTGAGTCCTCCCCCGAAGCCCATGCTCGACATGGCGGTCAGCGTTGCCGGCATCACGCTGAAGAACCCAGTCCTCGCCGCCAGTGGAAGTTTTGGCTACGGTGTCGAGTTCGAGGACGTGGTCACGCTGCACCGATTGGGTGGCTTCGTGGTGAAGGGCTTGTCGCGTGAACCGATGGCCGGTAATCCTCCTCCGCGTTTGTTCGAGACCGCCGCTGGCATGTTGAACGCCATCGGCCTGCAGAACATCGGCGCGCGCGCCTTTCTCGAAGAAAAACTCCCTCTACTGCGCAACATCAAGGACATCGTTTTCTTCTGTAACGTCTTCGGCCACTCACAGGACGAATACGAAGATGTGGTCCGTATGCTGAACGATGGCGAAGGCATCGCCGGGTATGAACTGAACGTTTCCTGCCCCAACACCAAGTGCGGCGGCATCAGCTTCGGCAGCGATCCCAAAATGTTGTTCGAGGTGGTCAGTGCGGTCAAGAAAATCGCCACCCGGCCGCTGATCGTCAAGCTATCGCCCAACGTCACCAGCATTCCGGACGTAGCGCGCGCCGCCGAAGAGGCGGGCGCGGACGCCATATCCCTGGTCAACACGTTTGTTGCGATGGCCATCGACGCCGAAACTCGCAAGCCGCGCATCTCCAACATCACCGCCGGACTCTCCGGCCCCGCCATCAAGCCCATCGCGTTGCGCATGGTTTGGGAAGCGGCGAAGACGGTCAAGATACCCGTGATTGGCATCGGCGGCATCAGTACCGCGGAGGATGTAGTCGAATTCATGCTGGCGGGGGCAAGCGCCATCGAGGTCGGCACCGTGAATTTCTGGGACCCCTGCGCCTGCGAAACCCTGGTGGATTCGCTGGAAAAGTGGTGCCTGGAGCACCGCATCGAAAAGATCAGCAGTTTAACTGGCGGGCTGCAGTTAGACTCCGGGACACCCCTTCAGGAAGATTGATCCGCCGGCTGCGGCTCTCCTGCCTGCAGCCTCTGCACACTCGTTACCAGATCTGGATCGAGCGGCAGGATGGTTGCCGTATGGGTGATATTGAACAGCCGCTGCACCTGGTCATTGGCGCCGGAGACCCGCAGCTTGCCCTCGAGTTGCTCGATTTCTCCGAACAAGCGCATGATGACGCCCAGACCCGCGCTGTCCACAAATTCAACCTGTGCAAGGTCGACTACCAGCTTCCGTACCCCTTCCTCGAGGAGCGAGTTCACCAGCCCTTCGAACTCGCTGAGGCGGTTGCCCAATGTGAAGCGCCCCGAGCAGGAGATCGCGGTGATGTCAGGCTCGAACTTGAAGACTTCCGTTTCCAGTATCATGCAAAGTCCCCGAGAGAAGAATCTGCGCTCTAAGGTATCACGGCGCTTCGGTCGAAGTAGCGCCCTTATCAGGGCGTCACGTATCGGAAAAAGGTGGCGGTGCTCTCACTCAGCCACTACCAGATAGTGTGTTATCGCTTGTAGGAAGCCACCCCAAAAGACTATGCTTGCGTGATCTAGGCGCGCCGCACCTCGAGTGCGCCCCAGCCAAGGAGTACTGACATGTCCCGCTCTTCCTCCTTCCTGTCCGCCAGGATCCTTTCCATTGTCTGTGTTGCGTTGTTTCTCAACGGCGCGGTTGCTGCGCAGAATTATGTTGCCCCGAGCACTCCGCAGATCGGATCCGCCAACACGGTGACCGCCAACGCGTCCGTGCCGCGGCCGCTCACCACGCCGTGCACTGTGCAGTTGTTCCAGAACCTGGACTTTTCCGACTTCAATCCAAAGTTCTTCGACTACACGCCTCCCGCGAACTGCCCCGGACCGTGGGCCGCGGTCGTACTTGAGGCTGATTGGTCGGTAGATGCAGGCCGCCAGTTCGACCGCACGGCGGAGATCTGGATCGGCGGCACGAATGTTTACTTCGGCACTACCGCCGAGCCCTCGCACGATGTGCAGCGCATGTGGCACGTCGAGAACAACCTGACTGACTACAGTCCGTTGTTCACCATTCCGCAGGCCGGCCGGGTCGATCTTGGCAACCTGGTCGATGGGACCTACACCAGTCACCTGCACGGCACTGCCGTCATTCAGTTCTATCCCGTGGCCCAGGGAAAGCAGCCGCCGGCCAGCGCCAACGTAGTACTGCCGATGTCGGGCGGTCCTACCGGCGGGACAGTGACGTTGAATACGCCCAGCGACCAGCTCGCGGCCACGTTCACATTGCCGCCCAACGTAGAACGTGCTTACCTTGACGTCTTCGCGCAGAGCCAGAGCGGTGACGAGTTCTGGTACACCTGCGCGCCCAGCGATGTCGCCGGCGAGTTGTACAACTGCGGTTCAACCGGCTTCCGTGAGGGAGAAGTCAGCATTGACGGACAGCCTGCCGGGGTCGCGCCGATCTATCCCTGGATCTACACCGGCGGTATCGATCCTTATCTGTGGCGTCCGATTCCCGGCGTGCACACCCTCAACTTTGAGCCTTATCGCGTGGACCTCACCCCGTTCGCCGGCGTGTTGAGCAACGGCCAGCCGCATACCGTGGCCCTCAATGTTTACAATGCCGACGGCTATTTCTCCGCGACAGCCACGCTCCTGCTCTACCTGGACGCGGGATCGAGCCAGGTTACCGGCGCGGTCACCAGTAACACCATCGGTCAGCCTGGTCCCATTGTGCACGAGAATATCCTGAACAACGGAACGTACGTGACCGGCACCGTGTCTGTCATCTCCTTGCGTGGTTTCACGCTCGAGGGCTACGTCCAGACCTCGCACGGCAAAGTTGACACCAAGATCGTGCAGAGCATCGATTTTTCCAATAAGCAGAAGTACAACGTGGCGGTGGATGGCTCGGTGTACGACCAGGGCATACAGCAGCTGACCACCATCGTCTCGGCTACCACCACCACGCAGGGCGCAAATATCATCGGCAATTACAGGGAGTTCACCTGGCCACTCAACCTGAGCTACGATTTCACGGCCAACCCCGACGGCTCGTTCCAGCAGACTACCAAGCTGCAACAGGGGTTCCAGAGCAATCAGCTATCGACCCTGAATGGCGCCCCAACTCACTCCCAGACATTTCTTGACAGTGTGTCCCCCACCGACACTCTGATGGTGGATGCGCAGGGGAATGTGACCACCTCGGGACAGGCGAACGCTGAAAATTATCGGTTCTACGATTCCAACGGCGCCTGCTGGAACCAGGTCGTCAAGGCTGCTGGGGGAATTCTGACCTCGGTCAAGGGAGGCAATTGCCGGAAGAAGCATTGAGCGAATTACATGGCTCTTGAATGAGTTGCACTCCACTACCGTCTTGTCCCGATCCCCTGCCGGAGGATCTGGTCAGAGGGTTGGAAAGCCTCGCATGTTTGTGGGCAGAGCATTCTGCACGTCCACGAATTGACGAAGAAGTGGCGCGGCATTGGGACGACCTGATCATGCAATGGAGTGTTGACCCATCACTTCCACTGTTGATAAGGAAGTCAGAGAAGAGCATTGCTCGGGGTGAGGTTGTTTCGCATCAATCAGGGCGGGAACTTATCTTGACGGACAATAGCCCGGCATCTTGGAGCTACATGCTGGCGTTCGGCAAGACGAAGCCGCTGCTCGAAGACATTCGGAGCTACCTTCAGCGCGACGAGATTCCCGTCGCCATGGTTGTGGACCGGGAGATGGTCGCACGTTCGCGCTATAGGTGCAGCAAGGTCGCGGTGCCCAACCCCAACAAACTGCGCTGGAAGGTGTGTCACCGTCGTAAAGTTGCCCTCCGGGGTCGTGGGCCCGTCAACCAGCGGAGTATTGATCATTTACAAGCTCACTTCCGGGATTTCTTGTCCCCGTCGAACATGTTTCTGGTTCCTCTCACGCTCGCCGGGCTGGGGGAGCTTCCCCACTTCATAAAAGCGATCGGTGATGATCTCTAGACTAGAAAAGCTCATGCCTCACCATCCCCAACACTCCCGCCGCCAGCACCAGCCAGGCTGAATTGATGTGGCGATAGCGGATCAGCGCGACCGCGCTCGCAACTCCAAGCAGCAAGGTGAACCAATCCACGAACGCCGTCCGCGCCAATTGCCAGGTTACGAGCGCCATAAGGGCCAGGGACGCCACATTGATTCCATCAAGAATGGCGCCGGCGATGCGCGAAGCGCGAAGTCGCGGCAGCAGAGGCGCGCTCACGGCGACGAACAGAAACGCGGGCAGAAAAATCCCCACCGTAGCCGCGATGGCCCCTGACGGCCCGTGCAGGAGGTAGCCGACAAATGTGGCCGTGGTAAACACCGGCCCTGGCGTCACCTGCCCAACCGCAACGGCATCCAGCAGTTGCTGCTGCGTAAGCCAATGGTAGCGCTCTACCAGGTCGGCGCGCAGGAAAGCCAGCAAGACATAACCGCTGCCAAAGAGCACTGAGCCGATCTTGGCAAAGATCAGAAAAATCGGCCACAAGCCAACCGAGGCGCCGGCCGCAATGACCCCTGCGGCAGAAAGGGCTGGCTTGAACGTCGGAGCCCCTAGCAACCATCTTGGCTGGCGCAGCTCGCTCCAACGCGCTGACAGTCCGAGCACCCCGCCGATCGCCAGCACCAATAGCTCGTTCACGCCGATCGCGGCCAGCGCAACCGACAAGATCGCAACCGTCGCCAGCCACTTTGTCTTGACCGCCGAGCGGCCCAGCTTCCACAGCGCCTGTAGTACGACGGCGATCACTACCGGCTTGACCCCGTACAACAAGCTCGCCGCCTCCGGCAATGCGCCCCACCGCACATAGGCCCAGGCCAGAATGCCCACCAGGATCGCCGCCGGCACGATAAAGCACGTCCCCGCCACAATAAGACCGGGCCAACCGCCGCGGCGGTGCCCGATGTGGATGGCCATCTCGGTGGAGTTAGGGCCGGGAATGAAATTGACTGCGCTGAGGTAGTCGAGGAATTCCTGCTCCGTTAGCCAATGGCGGCGGCGCACCACCTCCTCGTCCATCATGGCGATATGCGCTGCCGGGCCGCCGAAGGCTGTCGTGCCCAGTTTCAGGAAGAGCAGCGCAATTTCGGAGAGGGGAGAGCGTGTATCACGGACGAGTACCACATTGTCAGACATTCGGATCACGTTGATTGTTTAAGGCGCTGAGAACAGCTTCCACACGCCGCGATCTTCGTTGAAGATGAAATCGATCAGTCCCAGGCCGGAACACTGGTCGTTCTTCACCTCGGCCACCAGGATTGCCTGCCGCACTCCGCCGCGTACCGCATCGGTCGCCGCGGTGCGGACTTTCTCCGAGGCAGTCAGCAGTTCGCGGTACGAACAGGGGCGTGTACTGGAGTCGAGTTTGATCGGCGCTTGGATGACACGACGAATCGAACAGCTTGCAGTAGAGATCACGATGCTGCGCAAACTGCTGTTCGATCTCCGTGCGGGATACGTGCTCCGCGCGTGACCCAACATTGATGCCCTGTTCCGGAACATAGGACAAGAACTTCTTCGTATCTCCTTCGCGGATGGCGGCGAAGAACTCGCGCTCCAGCGCTGCCGGCTTTTCCGCCGTTGCCGGAGTCGAAGCAGTGGGCGATGACGTGGTTTGCGCCGCCAAGCTAAGGCCTGCTAACCCTAAAAGCCCACCTACCAGCAGGCTAGGCGTTCCAGGAATCCGTCTCATTACTCCTTCCCTGCCCCGGCACGCTTTGCTTCTTGCCCCTGCTTTGTGCGACGCCGCCTTCTTCGGCGGTTCCGTCTTCCGAGTGACGCCACCCTCCAACTCCACCCGCCGCTTTTTCGGAAGCCGCTCCCACACCAATCGGTACGACTCGGCAATCAACTCGAGTAGTTCGTCATCGGGCACTGTGTTCAGGCCCAGCAGGCTGACCCACTGCGCTCGCGCCATGTACGGCGCCGGGATGATGCCGGTCCGTTCACACAGCTCGGCGAAATTTTCCGGTGTGCATTTGAACGAAAGACGCGGCGGCACCATCTCGATGGCGGCTACCACGAACAGCTTGCCGTCCACCTTGAAGCACAGGTCCGCACCCCACTGAACGATTTCCGTGGTATGTGGGAACCCCAGGCAGTATTGCCGGATTGCCTCAATGTCCATTCTCTTCTCCCTGCGCGGGCGCCAGATCCGCCCACTCGCGCACCATGACAACCTTGGTGTAAGCCACGCGAAAACCACGCCGCTCCATGTTGCGCTGCGAACCGCTGCCCGGCTGCGTGCTCACCACAGCATACTCGCAGCCGGCAAGCGCAGCCTCGTGCAGACGGCGTGCGATCAGCGCACTCTGCACCCCGCGCCGCCGGAACTCGGGCAGCGTGGCGGTCCCGTACAGCGCCGCGATTCCGGCTTGCGAAATGATGCGCCCGCCACCTCCCCCGGCTGCCTGGTCCTCAATAAGCGCCAGAAAATCCAGCGAGCCGGGCAGAGACGCAAAGCCGTCGAACACGTCCTCCGAGACCGGCACCACGTCGGAAAAACCTTGGGCAATGGTGCGTCTCCACATCGACTCTGTCTCCGGCGACACCCGTTCGATTGCAATCCCCGCCGGCGCCGCGAATGGCTCCGTCACACTAATTCGCCGGATGAGCACCGAGTTGAATTCCGCAATGCGGTAGCCGCGCTGGCCGAGAAGATTGAGCAGCGAGGCATCGGCCAACGGAGAGACCACGACAGTAGAAGGGACGCCGCGGCTGCGAAAGAACTGCTCGACCCGATCCACATCTTCCGGCGTGACCTCGCCGTAAAGGCCCATGCCCACGATCTGGTTCGCCGGAAACGCGGGACCGCCGAAGAAGGCCACGCCTCCGGCGATGGTTTCTGCCGCAATCGGACGGGATGGTTTGTTGCGGCGTATCGCCTCAACGCACTCGGGCAGAGTGGTTTCCGCCATCTCCAACCGGCGGGCGAACTCCAGATCAACAAAATTGGGAAGCGGCTGTGCAAGATCTGCTTGTGCATCAGACATTCGAAACTCCAAATTGATTTGTCAGAACAGAGTGGTGGCTCGTGCCCGGATGGGCAATGGATTCGAAGCGGAGTTTCGTTAGCGGACGGCGATCGTCACAGGCGGCTCGCCAAGCAGTGTAGCGCAGAGGTCGCAATTCAGTACATAGCGGAATAGCGGTGGGTTCCCGCTATTCGCCATCCTGCCGTTCTCCCGAGCGAGCACCCCTGTCGGACTTGGGACCGTCACGCCAACCAGTCCGTTCGTCACCGTTCCTGCGCCGTCGCTCCCACCAGACAGGAACCTTCGCGACGCTTGCGGAGTCTCTTAGCTTCAAACCGGACCAGTCCTGCGGCGGTTTTGTGGAACTGCGGTCCCGGCCGCCTCGTACCTTGATGTAGCGGGATTGTCGCGACGCGAGATGGGTGGTGCGCATGGAGAGACTCAACTGGTTCTGGCAGGACCTTCGCTATGCGGCGCGCGGCATCCGCAAGGACCGCGGCTTCGCCCTGGTGGCCATGCTCGCACTCGCACTCGGCATCGGCGCGACCACGGTCATCTTCAGCGTCATTGAGAATGTCCTGATCGAGCCGTTTGCCTACAGGAACGCTGATCGTCTCGCGGTGGTGTACGTCCACGACGTCACCAAGCCGGACTTCGACGGAAGTTCCTTTTACAACATTCCCCAATTTCTCGACATCCGCGAACGGAACCACGTCTTCGATGAGGTGCTGGGGGTTGCTCCGCTCGACGTTCTGTACCAGGAAAAGGAAAGCACGCAGCAGTTCACCGGCGCATCGGTGACCGCCAACTCCTTCGAGATGCTGGGCATGAAACCGCTGCTCGGCCGGAACATCGTTCCCGACGACGGTAAGCCGGGCGCGCCGCCGGTATTCTCCATAAGCTACCGGTTGTGGAAGAAGCAGTTCAATGCCGATCCTGGCATCGTTGGAACCACGCTGGTGCTCAATGGCGAGTCCCGCACCCTGGTGGGTGTCATGCCGCCGCGATTCCTGTTGTGGAATGCCGACATCTGGGTCCCCTTGGTCTTGAACCGGAGCGATCCCGCAAATCAGCAGACGTATCTGTGGACCCTGGGCCGGATGAAACCGGGCGTCACCCTGCAACAGGTCGCCTCCGATTTCGAGGTCATCACCAGCGGACTTGCTAAGCAGTATCCCGCGGAATATCCCACGAAGTTTTCCGTTGTCTCTAAAACCTTGACCGACAGTGTCGTCGGACACTTCAGGGCGACGCTTTACACCCTTCTGGCCGCAGTGAGTATGTTGCTGCTGATTGCGTGCAGCAATGTGGCCAACCTTTTGCTGGCGCGCGCCACCGCCCGCGAACGGGAGATTGCGATTCGCGCGTCCATGGGCGCGACGCGCGGGAGATTGGTCCGTCAGTTACTGGTCGAAAGCTTCTTGCTGGCTTCGGGAGGCTGTCTGCTTGGCTGCCTGTTTGCCTACGGCGGACTGAAGGGCGTTACGGCCGCCATGCCGGAGAACACGATTCCCGCCGAGGCGGTACTGCGGCTGAACGTTCCCGCGATGCTGTTTGCCGTCGGCGTGACGTTCCTGACTACGATTCTGTGCGGTCTTGCTCCCGCGATCCACGCGGTGCGCGGCGATTTGCATGGACGGCTGAAGGACACGGGCAAGGGCGTCAACACAAGTTTCCGGCATGGCAAGTTTCGTTCGGGGTTGGTCGTCTCCGAAGTCGCTTTGTCGATCGTGTTGCTGGTGGGCGCCGGTCTGATGATGCGCAGCCTGCTCGCCTTGCAGCACGTCGAGCTCGGACTGAACCCGATCAACATTCTGGTGGCACGATTGCCACTCCCCAAGGGCCGCTACGAGACCGCCGCGCAGAAGAAACTATTCTTCAGCCAGGTGCTGCAGCGCGTGTCGGCGTTGCCGGGGGTGATCGCAGCAACCGAAACGTCTTCCCTACCCCCTTACGGCGGTCCGGAGAGCGACGTCGTCATTCCCGGCAAGAGCCACTCCGAGAAATGGGACACCATTTTCCAGCTCTGTAGCGAAGGCTACTTCAAGACCATGGGGCGGCATCTCCTGCGCGGACGGCTGCTGTCGGAGACCGATGTTGATTCCGCCCGTCCCGTGGCTGTGGTCAACGAGACACTGGCCCGCACCTACTTCGGCAAAGACGATCCCATCGGACAGAAGATCAAGTTCGAACTGCTCGATCGTCTGCCGGAGTCTCCCAAGGACCAGTACTTCGAAATCATCGGTATTGTTGCCGATGCCAAGAATCGCGGCCTCCAGGAGGCGGTTGCCCCCGAGGCGTACATCCCATACACCGTCACCGGCGCGATGGAGCGCGGCATCCTGGTCCGGACTGCGGTTGAGCCGCTCTCCATGCTGATGAGCGTGCGCCGCGAAATCTGGTCGGTGGACCGCAATGTTGCCCTCACCTTGACGGGGACGCTCGAAGGCTACCTGCAACAGTTCTCCTATTCGGGGCCGCAATTCGGGCTGGTGCTGCTCGGCATCTTCGCCACTGTCGGTCTGGTACTGGTGGCGATCGGCGTGTTCAGCGTGATGGCCTACTCCGTGTCGCTGCAGACCCATGAGATTGGCATCCGCATGGCCCTCGGTTCGCCCGCCCGCAACGTTCTGAATATGGTGCTGGGCAAGGGGCTGCGATTAATTGGCCTGGGGATCGTCCTGGGCGTGATCGCCAGCGTCGGACTCACCCGGCTCGTCGCCAGCCAGTTCTGGGGCGTCTCTCCCAACGATCCGCTCACGTTCTTCGGCGTGATCTTCGTGTTGATCGCGGTGGGCCTGACCGCCTGCCTGGTGCCCGCGCGCCGGGCGACCCAAGTCAGCCCGCTGATCGCCCTGCGTTACGAATGAGAGCATAGCGAGGTTCGTATCTGGCGGCGACTGCCCTGTGGTAGCTTTCTGGAAGCCATGTCTTCCTACCCCACGCTGGTCGCTCGACGGAAAAGTTGCTCTCGTCACCGGAGGCTCCCGCGGCATTGGTGCCGCGACCGTGCGCCTGTTCGTCCGCGCCGGCGCTCGCGTTGTCTTCAACTATGTTCATGCGAAGGAAGAAGCTTTACGGCTGGAGGCGGAGTGCGGCCCCGATCATGCCCACGCGGTGTGGGCCGATCTCACCGGCACGACGAACGCCGGTCCGCTGGTGCACGCCGCTGTCGAACGCTTTGGGTCGCTCGACGCCCTGGTAGTCAACCACGGCATCTGGCTGGACGATGCCACCATCGACCAGATGACCGACGAGCAGTGGCACCGGACCATCGCCGTCAACCTCGACAGCGCCTTCGCCCTGACCAAGCACGCGGTAGCGCAGATGAAGCGCCAGGGGCACGGCGGACACATCGTGTTCATCAGCTCCACCGCCGGGCAGCGTGGCGAGGACAACCATACCGATTACGCCGCTACTAAGGGCGCGCTCATCAGCATGACCAAAGGACTCTCCACCGAACTTGCGCCTTTCGGCATCTACGTCAACTGCGTCGCGCCGGGATGGGTGGAGACTCCCATGACCGCCGGGGCGCTGGCCGATCCCGAGCGGCGAAAGAAGATCTTCTCCGCTATTCCTCTGGGACGCGTCGCCACACCCGAGGAGATCGCCGCGCCCATCCTCTTCCTGTGCACACCCTACGCCGGCTTCATCACCGGCGAGGTGTTCAACGTGAACGGCGGGGCCGTGCTGGTGGGGTGAGAGCGGGGGTGCCTCCAAGACTGGCGCACCCGGGTAGAGCGGGCCTTCAGGCCCGCGTTTGCGAGTCCCTACGGAACCGGGGCTTCAGCCCCGGCCTCCGCAGCGTAACGTGCCGCCGGGCTCAAGCCCGGCTCCACGCGAGAGGGTTCGCTGGGACGCGGCGCTAAAAGCGCCGCTCTACCAGAGAGCAGGCATGCCAGCTCTGGAATTGCTCGAATAAAAGTGGTCGCAGCCAACACATTGCGATACTCTGAGGTGGCAGGAGTACCAATGCAATTCTCGATTGAGATTGAACGTGAAACCGACGGCCGCTGGATCGCCGAGATTCCCAGCCTCCCCGGCGTTCTTGCCTACGGACGAACTGAAGCCCAAGCCCGCGCAAAAGTTTATGCGCTGGCTCTTCGCGTTATCGCGGACCGCGTTGAGAAGTCCAAGAAAGTCCCCAAGTCTCTCAGCCTGGTGTGCGCTTCGACGTATGAAGGCGCAAAGCGCCGGGCCTTCCGGTTGCTAGACCAGGGTTTTCATCTGGGCGGTGCAATTCGCGCTAGCCGGGACGAACTACATCAGCGATGATCGATAGATTATCCCACCCCAGTCAAAAGAAGGTTGGGTGGGGGACCCGGCGTCAGCATTCTCGTCGACCGACAGCACCGCTGCTCTCCGCTCTAGCAAACAAAAAGCCGATGCGGGCCGCCGCCTGTACCGGACCCACTGCGTCTAAATCCCGCGGCCTCGTATTCAATTTGCAGCACCATGAACCGTTTAGAAATTTCTTCGTTGTCTCCAATCCCTCTCTCGCCAGTGGATGCTTCAAGCATGAATGAGTTGGCGCCGTCGATAGCCCCATAGATGTATAAGCTCCGCGTCTCGGGCGAACCAGGTTTGGTATAGGTGGCGTGATAGGCCGTGCCGCCCTTAGTAAAACTCGGGATAGCTGCTGGTTGACGGCGGTCTTCCCACTTTGTGATTTCTCCTAGTTGAACATCTGGCCCATATCGTTTAATAACCTTGAGTCGTAAAGGACAGGAGCCCTGGGGAATGTCCGAAATCTCTAAGTCACCACAATAAACTTTGACGCACCACGCGGAAGACGAGGAATAGCCACGCGGCGTAAACAACGTAACTATATTGTCGCTGCTGACCTCAACGATTTCCGGCGTATTGCCCCAGTTCCCCTGTCCCTCACTCACCGACACATTGGCTCTAAGGTGCTTGCGAAGGCTTTCTGCGGTTCTTTCGGCCTGCGTGGCTGGCCTTTCTGTGTTCTTGGCAATCTGTTGAAGGTGTTGGTTGCGCTCCGCTTCAAGTTCCGTGATGCGCCTATGAAGATCATTTGCGTCATTCCGAAGGGCATTCGCTTCACCAGAGTGGCGCAATTCAAAGTAAGCGAGAATAGGCAGGGCGATTGTAGGCACCGCGATGAGAAAGCTCTGCCACCAGGGATGGATCCAGAGAAAATCTTTAATAGCTGAGTGCAGTAGAACGACAACAAAGACTAACGCGGCAACTGCGGCTATCGCAAGCGCTCGTCTCATAGGCCGATCACCCAGAGACCCTGCCTTAATCGGTTGGGTCCTTCCCTAGGTTACACTTTCTGCCCGGTGCTTGGTGGCCCCGGGTTCACGCCCCGGTTTTGGGCGCTAACCCGGGCACAGCCACTTACAAAGACTTTCTACCGTCGTCTCTCGTTGGGGCGAACAGCAGCTCCTGCCGTCGCCATGTAATGCTGATCCAGGGCTTGCCGGATCAACGTCTTGATCACGGCTTGCCGACTGATGTTCAACTCCTCTGCGGTTCTGTCCAGCTCTTCGAGCATGGGCGCCGTGAAGTCCACGTTTACCCTCTGAATGGGGGCCATCATACGACCTCGATTGGTGAAAAAACGCGAGACATCCTTGCCCTGCTCTGCAAGGCGCGCGATCCCTTCCGCCGATGCCGGTTTCTTCGATCTACGAATGTTCCTCATAAAGTTCTTGCTCCTGCCTGGTTGCTTTCCACGGAGTTACGAGGTGGTAATATTCTCCCGCCTCATCCTCCCGCATCTCAAAAATGACGGTATAGAGCCGCTGCCCAACCCAGCCAATGGCGCGGTACTGTTCAGGGAGGTCCGACCGTTGATCGAGGTAATACGGACGAAGAAAGACCTCCTGTACCTCTTCGAAGCCAATCCCCCGTCTGGGGTTCGCCCTTAGTCGCCTGCTTTTCCGATCGTCGAAGTGGAATCGCACAAAGTATAACTGTTATACCATGAGTGTCTGGTGCCCCGGGGTCGCGCCCGCTTTTGGGCGTTAACCCGGGCCTGGTCCACCGGGTGAACGATCGCCACCCATGTGCGCTACGTCACAGACAGCCTTCCCCAGCCTCGCATAGCCTGTGCACAGTCGGGTTGTGTGTACCACCGCTCGCACCGGCACGAACATCACGTGCATCCAGCCGAGCGGAGCCAACGCGCGCAGGTTTGCGTCCTTCTTTTGGACGCCAACCTGGGCGCGTGGCAGCCCGCAAGTAAATAGCCCACGCAGGTCATCGTAACTGAAACGAGCCCTGTGATCAGGCCCCAAGGCAATGTCTTGGGACCTGGCCGCAGGGCTTTTGTCTTTGGAGCAAATAGCAGTCGAAACATCAGTGGTAGGTGCAAAGGCTCCCAGAGGTAATCGTGTGAGGCATTTGGTGGAGCACGCCTTCAGGCGTGCATCGAGGAGGGCAGTTAACAGGAAAGGCTTTAGCCACTGAGGTAATGTCTTGCAAAACATGACCGCAGCGGCTGAAGCCGGCCAGGTTGACATCGCCTTTCCTGCACGCCTGAAAGGCGTGCTCCACCCGGCTAGCCCACTCTGGAACTGTTGAAAGAAAACCAGACCCTCGAGAAATGAGGAAAGATGTCAACAACTGAATATGACGCAACCAAAGCTGGCGCTGCCACGGTCGTGGCAGAGCGCCACGAAACCACAGGAGAAACTCGAAACTTGAAACCTGAAACCGGAAACTGCACTGCCCTCTGCCACCACGTCATGGAGAGCGGCTTCTGCTGCCAGAGTCCGGCGCTGCGCGACCGCCGCTACTGCTACAGCCATCTGCGGCTGCGAGGCGAGCGCCTGCGCATGGCGCGCGCCATCGCGCAGCGGCAGCCCTACCGCTTTATGCTGCCCGCCCTGGACGACCTGTTCGCGGTGCAGGCGGCGGTGGAGCACGTGGCCCGCGCCCTGGGCGCAGGTCTGCTGGAGCGGCGCCAGGCCGGGACCCTGCTCTATGCCTTGCAACAGTCGGCCATCAATCATCGCATCCTGGCCCTGGTCCAGATGAATGCCTCGTCGAGGGATACCACCATCTCTGGTCCCACCCTCTCGCCAAAAGCAGGCGAGAAGGATGGGGCACCCGCAGGCGACATCCATCCCGAGGAGTCCAAACCCGGCACTCCTTGGGGACCCCGGTCGGGTGGGGCACCCGCCGGCAGACGGGCTGTTGCCTTGGGTGGCCCGCCCTTGTCCCCTTCTGTTGGGCACAGGGCGGCAGAGAGCGACTGCGTCGAGGAATATCCCCAATTTGAGGCCGAGTACGGACTACCGGCGGGCTTGGACTTGTCGCAGCCGGCGCACGTGCTTTTCCCCGCTCCCGAGCAAGTCTGGCAGGTCGTTCCGGCTCCGCCCATGGTCGCCCGGCCGCACCGCATGCGGTGGACCAAGGAATCGATCGAGCTGGAGGAGTTGAACCAGCGCCGGGAGAAGATGGGCGTGCAAGCATTCAATCAGCAGGCCCAGCAGATCCAGAACCGCATTTCCAACCAGGCCTATGCCGAGTTTCGCCAGCGGCAGGATGCGGTCTGGCAGGCCGAGGCCGACCGCCGCAACGCCGCCGAGAAAGCGAAGGACCAGGAATACGCCGCCATGGATGAAGGGCATCGCCGCGCCTATCACCTGGGCATCGTGCGCGGCTTGGAAGCAGCGCACGAGCAGGCCGAACAGGAGGCGCAGAGGAAGCCAGCGGTAAAAGCAGCGGTTGGCAGCTAGTGGATTGTGGTTAGTGGATAGTAAGAACCGTAAGGGTAGAGCGGCGCTTCAGAGGCTGTTACGAAACTCGGTTCAAGTTCACAAGAGTGGAACAGAAGTTGCAAAATCGGAGTGCCGTAGGCACGCAATAATCTAGCCCAGCACGTAGCCGAAGGCGGAGTGCTGGGTCGAGTGGGAAATTTGATCCGAGTCCCGTAGGGACGACAGGGTTTCGTAACAGGCGCTTCAGCGCCGCGTTGCGGCGGAGTTCCGAAACGAGCCCGCTTCAGCCGGCGGCACCTGTCGCCGACGGCGCCGTTCAAAAGGCGAGGTGTGCCGATGCGAGGGTTGAAGTCTGTCTTAACTCGAGCGAATCGTGCGTCTGGAGGAGAAGAATTCAATGAGTAACGCGCCGAAGCCAACAAAAGCCAAGCCGCGGAGTCAGAGGCCGGACCGCGATCGATCCACTATCCACCAACCACTATCCCCTGAGAGGGCTTAAGTCCTTGCCAATCAAGAGGATGCCGATAACTCATTACGGCCGAATAACTTGCCGGGGAAAAATTCGTAATCCCATGATTCTAAAGAATGTCACTTGGAGGGAGACGGGGGTAGGCCGATGTACCAGCACAGTTCCGAGGTTAGTGCGTCAGGGTAGAGCAGGGCCTTCAGGCCTGCGTCATGGGCAAGAAAGGAGACCGCACCACTCTGGAATTGCACCGGACGGGTTTCCGCTCACGTCCAAGGAGACGCCAGATGGAACTTCATATAATTAACTATATTGCGGATGTATATTAAATAAATTAATATTTTACTTGACAAAATTAACTTGTTGGAGGAATATGTCTCTGGAACTTCAACCATGGCAATCTCCAGAACAACCTGTCCCGAATGCAATCAGCCCTTCAAGATCACGCGGCTGGCCTGTGCGACCTGCAATTTGGCGATGGAAGGCCAGATTGAGCTGTCGCCGCTCGACCAGCTCTCGCCTGAGGACCAGGCTTTCGTGATGGCGTTTGTGCGCCATCACGGCTCGATCAAGAAGATGGAGGAGCTTTTCGGGATCAGCTATCCCACGGTGAAAAACCGCTTGAATGCGATTTCCGCTCAGCTCGACAAGAGCCTGCAAGCTCCGTCACCGCGCGAGTACGTGCTGGAGCAGCTTTCACGCGGGGAGATCAGCGTGGACGAAGCGCTGGAGAAACTGGGCTGAGTCCAAGGAGAAACTACAATGTCAGTGGAAACCAAAAAAGTGCTGGAAATGCTTGCCGCCGGAAAGATCACCTCCGAGGATGCGGAGCGGCTGCTCGACAAACTCACCGCGGCGAAGGAGCCGTCCGAAAACAACGCTTCCGAGAATCAGGAAGGTTCGGGCCCAACGCCCGCCCGCAAGTATCTGCGGATTCTGGTGCAGGATGGCGACGCCAAGGACGTCAACGTGCGCGTGCCACTCGCCTTCGTGCGCTCTGGAGTCGGGCTGATCGGCGTTCTGCCGCCAAGCGTCGCCGAGAAGCTGACCGACAAAGGATTCAATCTGGAGGCGCTATCCGAGCTCAGGGGCGACAAGTTGAATGAGGCACTGAACGCGCTTTGCGTCCACATCGATGAGGGCAGCAAACACGTGCGGATCTTCTGCGAGTAGCGCGAGGCGGCTACCCGTCGCTGGGCGACTCGGTGAAGCCCATCTCGCCCAGGTGCGACTCCGGGAGGTCAACGTTGGCCTCGGTCGTGCGCCCGTTGGAGCGCAGTTCCTCCAGCAAGGCGTTGACCTCGCTGACGGGAAGCGACGAGCTGTGGAGCAGGAATTCCTCGATCCCGGCGGCGTCGAAGACCTGCACGTAGGAGTTGGCGCCGAGATTGTAGTTGACCTGGTATTGCAGCGGATCGGCTTTCAGGCGGAAGATGTGCAGTGTTCCTGGCATATGAGTTCCGAGGACGGTATCAGAGTCGGCTCAAGGGCAGCCGCGAAGCCGTTGCATTTTATGACTAGGCTGGAGAGTTGCGCAAGTGCGGCCGTGCGAATTCGGCGATCATCCTCGAACCGCCTTGCAAGTACCCTGTTAGGCTTCCATGCTCGAAGCTTCGGGGAAGCGCAGTTTGCATTTCGACAAAGACTTGTTGAGCAGGTCTTCGATTTCGGGCTCTTCCCAGTTCTTGGCCATGGCCAGTTCGCTGACCAGCAGGTAGCGGGTGCGTTCCAGCATTTTCTTTTCCCGGAAACTGAGTGGCTTGGCTTGAGCGAGGAGAAGGAGGCCTTTGAGGACAACGGCAACATCGAGGAGAGAACCGGTGCGCATCTTGTCTGAATTTTCTTTGAACCGGTACTTCCAGTCGGCGTTGTTTTCGCACTTGCCGTCGGCGAGAAAGTCTAAGATTTTCTGCACCTCGCCATTGCGAATGACTCTTCGCAGGCCAACGCTGCCTACATTGTGGAAAGGCACCATCACCTTCAGGCTGCTGGCTTTGATTTTGAGGAGGTAGAAACGCTCGACTTGGGCGCCGATTGTTCGACTGCTGATTTGTTCTATTACGCCTACCCCATGATTGGGGTAAACGACCTTGTCTCCGATGCTAAAGGTCAGGTTATTCATGAGGGCCGGACTACTGCTCCCCGGGCGCCATCCGGATTAATGGGGGAGAACTACCGAGCTTATGGTGGCATTGTACCCCCGTTCGCTGAAACAGGTCAATTGACGTGGTTTTCGGCGAAATCGGGCTTTTGTCCGACCCACCCCGAAAGGCTTCGCAACCACGGCCTTTGTAGTAGGTTGCTGCGGATTGGAGTCATACCCTCGCGTATAATCTCTACATGCCTTCGGGTGGTATTTAGCCGCCCGAAGGCATCAACTCAGAAGTATGCCGGAACACATCCGAAAGAAGCTCGAAGAAGAGATTGCGGTCCTCGAACGCGAACTCAATCACGAGCTGCCCAAAGAGCTGAAGAAAGCTGTCGCTATGGGAGATCTCAGCGAGAACGCCGAGTATCACATGGCCAAGCAGCGGCAGGAGTTCGTCCGCGCGCGCCTGGGTCAGCTCAAGAAGCGCATGGGCGAGCTATCGTTGGTGAACATGGCGAACATCCCCAAGGACCGCGCTGCCATCGGATCGACCCTCACCGTTTACGACTCCACCAAGGACGAGGAAATCGAGTACAAGCTGGTGACCAGCGAAGAGTCCGATGTCACCAAAGGATTGATCTCTACCAGTTCGCCGATCGGCCGGGCGCTGATGGGCAAGAAGGTCGGAGACGTAAGTGAAGTGGTGACTCCTGCAGGCAAGCGCGAGCTCGAGGTGCTGAAGCTGATCACGATTCACGACGAGGCGTAACCGCGGTATGACCTGGACGAGCGCAGTTGGACGGTCAGGCAAGTGGCTGTTGTACAAGGTCGTTCACGGTCTGGCCCTCACCCGCATCTCGCCCAACGTTCTCACCTTCATCGGTCTGTGCATCAACCTGGTGGCCGGAATTCTGTTCGGTTACGCCCACGCGGAAAACCAGCGGCGGATGTTTCTTTACGCCGGACTGGTCATCATCGGCGCCGGCATCTTCGACATGGTGGACGGCCGCGTGGCCCGCGCCACGAATCAGGTCACGCAGTTCGGCGGTTTCTTCGATTCCATCATCGACCGCTATAGTGACGTGGTGCTGTTCTTCGGGTTGCTGGTGTATTACGCCCGTGCCAACCGCTTCTTCTATGTCGTGCTGACCGCGTTTGTCATGACCAGCTCGGTGATGGTGAGCTATGCGCGCGCGCGCGCCGAGTCCCTCATACCAAGCTGCAAGGTGGGTTTCATGGAGCGTCCCGAGCGGATCGTGCTCGTCATTATTGGCGCGCTGTTCAACCGCATGGGTCCGGTGCTGTGGGTCATCGCGGTGTTGAGCACGATCACCGTCATTCACCGGATCAGCTATACCTTCCAGGTGCTGCGGACGATCGAGCCTCCGCCTACGCCGGTGCCGCCCGACCCGTTGAAATTTGAGGAGATGGTTGGATAAGGTTGGCAGGCTTAGGCTTGACTGGAATTTGTACGGGCCGTACAATTTGTACATGTCTAGGCAATACACGACGAGCACTGCAAGGGCGCAATTTGCCGACATTGTAAGCCGGGCTGAATATGGCGGCGAACGCATTGTTGTGCACAGAAGAAAAAGGCCGGTTGCGGCTGTCGTTCCCATAGAAGATCTTGAGTTGCTGGAACGCCTTGAGGATGAAATCGATCTTGCCGATGCCCGCAGGGCAGTGAAAGAAAAGGGGAAAAGCATTCCCTGGGCTCAGGTGAAGAAGGAGCTGAATCTCTGAAATCACGCCGGTACGACCCAAAATCCATTCAGGAGAACAGCCATGAAACCGGCAGCGATTTCGGGTTACTCCCTCGAGTTCCGGCCTTCGGCACTCAAAGCACTGCGACACATTGTGCCCCGTGATCGAGTTCGGATCTCCAACGCCATCCAAAGTCTTGCCGGAAATCCGTATCCTCCCGGTTGCAAGAAGCTAAGCGGCGAGGACGAATTCTGGCGTATTCGCATAGGCAACTACCGCGTGATCTACACAGTCATACGAGAGAGGCTGGTGGTAACCGTGGTTAAGATCGGCCATCGCCGCGAGGTTTATCGTTGAACCGTACTATTTCAGATGCACCGCCGCCTCAATCGCTTTTGGCGCTGTTCTCGCAGTCTCCCGCGGCTCGGCAACGATCGGCCCGTATTTGGGCTTAATCTCATGGCATGACGGATTGCAATACACGCCCTGGTGGGTTTTGTCGGTCTCGGGATCGGGCATTGGCGAAGCGACGGCTGCCTCGCGGTCTGCTTCCAATTCGTGTTCCACATCTTCGATGAGCCTGAGATTGTCAGCCACGGTGAGCCAATGCTTGACGTTGACGAGATAGTTTTCGAATCGCGCGATGGGATCGCGAGCGCGCCAGAACTCCAACAGCTTCGTGGGAACGTATTGCGCAGCGTCATGGATGGCGTGGCCTTTCATGCGCATCATCTTGGCCTCGATGAGCGTCGGGCCTTCGCCGCGGCGCGCGCGTTCGCAGGCTTCGTGCGTGGCGTCGTAAACCTGACAAGCATCGGTACCGTCCACGATCACGCCGGGAATTCCGTACGCGATGGCGCGCTCGGCGAGATCCTTCACACAGAACTGCATGTCAGCCGGCGTCGAGTAGCCCCACAGATTGTTCTCCACGATGAGCACCAGCCCAAGCTTCTGCACGGCCGCGAAGTTCAGGCTCTCGTAGGTGACGCCTGTAGACTGGCCGCCGTCCCCGACATAAGTGAGCGCTGCAACATTCTTGCCCTGCAAGCGCGCGCCCAGGCAAACGCCAGCCATGACACCAATCAACTCGCCGAGCATCGAAATCGGCGCGCACACATTGCGCCGTTGCCAATCGCCAAAGTGCGACGAGGCATCGCGCCCCCAAGTCGGCGAGTCGCCCTTGGCCATGTATTGCCGCATGATGTCGCGCGCGGCGAAACCGCGCACCAGCATCGCTCCCTGATTGCGGATCATCGGGCCAAGCCAGTCGTCCGGCCCGAGCGCGTAGGCCGAGGCGCACGAGCAGCCCTCCTGGCCCAGTCCGAAATAAACGCCGCCGACCACCTTGCCCTGCTTGTAGAGATTTTCCAAGGCCACTTCCATGCGGCGGTTGAGCAGCATCCAGCGGTAGATTGCGATGCACTGTTCGCGCGTGAGGTATTTCGACTCGCGGATCGGCGGCGGTGCCGCACTCAGGTCGCCTTCGATGCGGTACTCGAGATTCGTCCCTTCGCCCGACAGGAAGATGCGGAACTCGGGACGCTCGAGGCGAAAATCGGGAATGGAGTAAGTACGAACCGAGGCGGATTGCGCCGTCACATCGAGCGTTCGCACTGGCTTACCCAGTGTCGTTTTCTTCGGGACCGCGCGTGGCTGAGGCGATTTCGTTGCTGCCTTTTGGGGTTTGGCAGCCGTTTCCCCGCGGTTTGAGTGCTTCTTTTTCGGCATACGTTGCAGGGAAACGATAAACGTCTGGCAGGCGCGAGGCAAGTAGGGCCCAATCGAGGGTGTTGTAGCAGTCAGAAGCTAAGGCGGGGGCGTGCGTTAGTCTGCCCAAGTTTGGTTTACTGTTTTGTGTCCAGCGGGTGCTGCGTCTTTTCGAAGAACTCGTTCTGCAGCCTCAGTGCCTGCTGGTCGGCTTTGACGCCCCTGATAGCTTCGGCGATTTGGCTTGACCATGTCTTCTGGTCAAATTCGCCCAACTGCTTGTTGCCGGCCGAGCCTACGCCCGAGTAATGGTCGGGAAACTTGGCGTACCACCAGATGCCGGTGTAAACCGATTCCGGCAGTTGCAAACGGTTCTGGTCGGCGCCGGACTCGTTGTCGGCGCGATCCATGTGCACCAGATCGGGCCGCGCGATCAGCATGGCGGAGGTTTCGGTCTCGCCGGCATGCATGTCGTTCTTGGTTTTCAGAGGCGGGCGCCCCGGGACATTCTCGCGGGGGAGACCGAAGACGTAAACCACATAATCCCGCTGTGTAGCCAGTTGCGATTGAGCGAAAAGTGGCAGAAGGCTCTCATTGCCGCCATGGCCATTGACGATCAGGACCTTCTTGCAGCCGTTGCGCGCGACCTCCTTAACCGTCTCCTGCAGGAGTGTGAGTTGCGTGCTCAGGCTGTAGGCGAGGGTCCCCGGTTCCTGCTGGGCCTCGAAGATTTGGCCAAAGTAGTACTCCGGAAAGACGACGGCGTACTCCTGCTGCACGGCGTTCAGCACCGCGAATCGGACGTCGATGAGGTCGGTGCCGAGCGGAAGATGCGGACCGTGCTTTTCGATGATGCCGATGGGAAGCACACAGACTCCCTGCGATTGGTGAATGGCCTGCACGAAGTCGGGGGCGGTGAGCTCTTCCCACTTGGGGGAGAGCTTGGTCTGGGAGATTGCTGGAATGGCGAGTGCGAGGAGAAGTGCGATTCGTGCGGCCGAACTGCGTGCTTCGGACATGAGCCCTCCAGGTAGAGTGAAACAGGCGATTGTATCTGAGGCAACGGCGGCTGATGAGTGTCAACTCTACGCGGTTCGCTCATCCACGAAACACGTCCGCAGGCCAGGCCCGCAGCCAATACAAATATCGCCCTGTGAACTCGACCCGAATTGTTCTACACCAATTCGCTGCCATCCCCATGCAGTTGGCGCAGCTCTTTGGGAGAGCGCGCGGGAGTGTCCTGGTTAGTGAGCGGCTTGGGCACGACGGTCGCGCCTTCAGCGATGAGGTCGTCCAGCGATTCCAGCCACAGCATCTGCGCCTGAAAAACCCTCCCGAAGTTGCGGGAGGAGGACGTCGCCACCTGTTCCATCGTCAACATCTTCTGCAATTCTCGCTGCATCGAGGTCACCGGTCTGCCGGTGATGCCGCAGGGCACAATCAGCGAGAAGAATTCCAGATCGGTGCCGACGTTGAGCGCGAATCCATGCGTAGTAACCCCGCGCGAAATGTGCACGCCAATAGCGGCGATCTTGGCCTCGGGCTTGTTGCGCAGCGCATAGGTCCACACGCCGGTCAGCCCTTTGATGCGCTGCGTGCCGATGCCGAAGTCACCGCAGGTCCGGATGAGCACCTCTTCCAGCCGCCGCACGAACTCCACGGCGCCAATCCTGGGCTCGAAACTGCGCAGATCGAAGATGGGATAGGCGACCAGCTGCCCCGGCCCATGAAAGGTCACATCACCGCCACGATCAATGTCGAACAGCTCGACCCCTCGCTGCGCCAGGAACTCCGGCGGAGCGAGCACATTGTTCAACTGAGCATTGCGGCCGAGAGTAATCACAGGGGGATGCTCCAGCAGGAGCAACGTGTTCCCAATCCTGTCCGCCTTGCGCAGCTCCATCAGCGTGCGCTGCAGTTGCAATGCTGTCCCGTACGGCAGTCAGCCCGAGATGAAGGACGTGGATGACCATAAAGCTTTTGGCTGTCAGCCTTTAATCCCTAGCTTACTGCATTTCGCTCTTGCACGAACGCCTGTAACTTGGATGACCATGGAGAAGAGTTCGAGGCAAGCCCATCCGAAGTGTGCAACCCTTGCCACGGTCGGGGGCCAGCGTTCGATGCTATGCTGAGACCAGCCCACGTCCATGAAGCACGATGTAGAAGATCCCTCCATCGGCACCGAGTCCGCGGCGGAGCCGCGCCATGTCGGGCGGAGGCTCGTAGGGAATGCTCTTTTCGTCCTGCTAATCGTGGTGGCAGCCGTGGCGGGCGCGGCTTCCGGCTTGTTACTTGTCTACTCCACCGACCTTCCGCAAGTCACCGAACTTGAGCAGTACCGGCCCGCTACGATCACCCAGCTCTACGATGACCAGGACCGCGTGATCGGACAGTTTGCGTTGCAGCGGCGCGTCATCGACACCTACAACGACTTTCCCAAGGTACTCCGCGATGCGCTGATCTCGACCGAAGACAAAGACTTCGAACGCCATTGGGGCGTGGACGTCTGGCGTGTCTTTGGCGCGGCTTGGCGCGACATTCTTCAGGAGAGCCGGGCCCAGGGCGCTTCGACACTGACCATGCAGCTCTCGCGCAACCTGTTTCTCTCGCCAGACCGCAACTTCCGGCGGAAGATCCAGGAGGTGATGCTGGCCATCCAGATCGAGCGCCGCTTCACCAAGGAGCAAATCTTTACCCTGTACGCCAACCAGATTTATCTCGGCCACGGCGTGTACGGCTTTGAGGCCGGCGCAAATTATTACTTCAGCAAGAAGGCCAAAGACCTGACGCTGGAGGAGGCCGCGGTCCTCGCCGGCCTGCCGAAAGCGCCCAACGCCTATTCGCCGATCAATAATCGCCGAGCGCTCGCTGCGCCGACGTAATGTTGTCATCAACAACATGCTCGAGGACGGCAAGATCACCGCTGCCGAAGCGCAGCTCGCCAAAAGCTCACCGCTGCAAGTCAACGTTCAGGCTGACTCCAACGACATCGCCCCCTATTTTGTGGAAGAGATTCGCCAATATCTGGAGAAGAAGTACGGCACTCAGGAGGTCCACGAAGCTGGACTGCGAGTTTATACCTCGCTGAATCTGGAGATGCAGCGTACTGCGCAACAGGCAGTGCGCGATGGCCTTGCCGCCTACGAACGCCGCCACGGCTGGAAGGGCAACCTGCTGAATGTCATCGCCAATGGCGATTCGATCGCGACCTATCGTCACGTGGACTGGGACAACAATCTGGCGCCGGGCAACTACGTGCATGCCCTGGTAACGGAGGTCGAACCGCAGGCGGCGACGGTGAAATTTGGCCGCTACCAGGCGCGCCTGGGGCCGGCGGAACTGAAGTGGACGCGCTACGCCTCGGCGCAGCAATTCCTTACCCCCGGTGATCTGGTGTACGTGAAGATCGTGGAGTTGAACGGCAGCGATAGCCACGTCTCGCTGGAGCAGGAATCCGGCGTACAAGGCGCGCTGCTGGCGCTCGATAACTCCAGCGGCGACATCAAGGCGATGGTCGGAGGCCGCGACTTCCAGGAATCGAAGTTCAACCGTGCCACCCAGGCAGAGCGGCAGGTGGGCTCGTCGTTCAAACCCTACGTCTACACCGCCGCCATCGATCAGGGCCTGACCCCTGACGACACCGTGCTGGATGCGCCCATCAGCTTCAGCACTCCGTCGGGGCCGTACACACCCCATAACTATGATGGCAAGTTCGAAGGCGTGATCACCTTCCGCCACGCCCTTGCCGAGTCGCGCAACATTCCCGCGCTCAAGGTGACAGAGCGTGTGGGCGGCATCAAGACGGTCATCGAGTACGCACGCAAATTCGGTATCACATCGCCCATGCCCGCGTATCTGCCGGTTGCGCTGGGCGCCGCCGACATCACTCTGGCCGAACAGACTGCCGCGTTCACCACCTTTCCCAACGACGGAGTGCGCGTGATACCCCGCTACATCCGCAAGGTCACCGACTATGACGGCCGAGTGCTGGAAGAGAATTATCCCGAGGTAAGGGATGTGGTCAGTGCACGCACAGCGCGCATCATGGTCACCATGTTGCAGGAAGTGATTAAGCATGGCACTGGCTATTCCGCCAGTAAGCTCAACCATCCCCTGGGCGGCAAGACGGGCACCACCAACGATTTCACCGATGCGTGGTTTGTCGGCTTCTCGCCATCGTTGACCTGCGGCGTTTGGGTCGGCTACGACGAGAAGAAGACGCTGGGCAACAAGGAGACCGGCGCCATGGCTGCCTTGCCGATCTGGATCGATTTTATGCGTGTGGCGCTACAAGGACGGGAGTCCGAAGACTTTGCTGCACCACCTCCTTCGCCTCCGACTGCCGTCGCACAAAAAGAGGACACGCAAGACCACGCGGCGGGTGACAGCGAGGCGCATTAATGCGGCGATTCCTCCAATACGTGGTGCGGGTGCTGGTGCTGGTCGTTGTGTTCATGGTTTCAGCGCTGACGGCGATGCGCTTCGCTATCCATGGCCGCCAGACAAAGATACCCAAGCTGGTTGGAATGACGACCCCTCAAGCTGAGCGGGCGTTGGCCGATCGCGGGCTGGTGCTCCAGCCCGGTGACCGGTTCTTCAGCTCCGACGTGCCTCCGGGACGCGTCATGTCGCAGGCTCCAGCGCCGGGTGAGCAGGTGCGGCGCGGCTGGCGCGTGCGCATTGCAGAGAGCATGGGCCCGCAGCGTGTCGTCATTCCCGATCTCCTCGGCGGCAGCGAGCGGGCTGCCGAAATCAACATCCGCCGCCGTGGCCTGGAGCTGGCCGCCGTCGCCACCGCGACCATTCCCGGCGCGCCAACCGATCAGATTGTGGCGCAAAGCCCGCCCGCCAACGCGGTCAATGTGTCCGCACCGAGGATCAGTGTGCTACTGGCAGCGCCCGAAGACCGCGCCTCGTTCGTCATGCCGGATCTCGTCGGCCGCAGCGAAGATGACGCGGTCAACGAAATCGTCGGCGCTGGCCTGCACGTAGGGCGTATCGCCAGCCAGGCACCCCCCGCCGACGCCAATGCCACCGAAGCTGTGCCGTCCGGCACGCGCATGGTGGTGCACACGATTCCCGGGCCGGGTCAGCGAGTCTACGAAGGCCAGGGAGTTTCGCTGGAAGTGACCAGGTAGCGCTGGGTGAAGCGCAAATTATCGATTATCGTGCGCTATCTGGCTGAGGCGTTCTGGAAACTTTGCCCCGCCCGCAGTAGTCTAATTTGTTAGCAGTGTGGGCTATTTTCCCCTCCTATCCAATGAGACGTATCTTCATCGCCGTTCTCCTCTGCGTGTCGCTTGCCGGTGTTGCCTCTGCTGCCGACGAAGCCGCTTTGCTGCCGAAATCCTTCGCCGGCTGGACCGAGTCCGCCCCGGCGCAGACGACCACCGATGCGGCGCAAGCCGACGCCGCCTATCCGGCCGTGCTGAAGGAGTACGGATTCACCGGCTCCGAGACTGTGACCTACAGCCGCGCGGACGGCCGCAAGCTGACCATCAAGGCGGCCAGATTCAAGGACGCTACGGGCGCATACGGCGCCTTCACCTTCTATCGTGAGCCAGCGATGGGGACGGAGCGAATCGGGACCAAAGCCGCCTCGGCCAACCAGCGTATTCTGTTTTTCCGCGACAACGTTTTAGTCGATGCCAAGTTTGATCGGCTCACCGAAATGTCGGCGGCTGAACTGCGTGAGCTTGCCGGCATGCTGCCCGCGGCCAAAGGTGAAGCGGCGAGCCTGCCAACTCTGCCGCAGTACCTGCCCAAGAGCGACGCTGTGGAAAACTCGGCCAAATATATTCTCGGCCCGCAAGCGCTCGTTGCGGCAAAGGCGCCGCTCACGCCCGAGCAGGTTGACTTCAGCCACGATCCGGAAATCCTCATGCAGGACTATTCGACCAAGAGCGGCCCGTTGACCTTGACCTTAGTGCAGTATCCGACTCCGCAAATTGCCGGCGAGCGTCTTCGCGCCTTGCAGAGCGTGGAGCAATCCGCTCCCAATACGCTTCTTGTTCGGCGGTCTGGTCCAATCGTGGATGTTGTGACCGGAACTGTGGGAAGCGACGAGGCGCAAAAACTCCTTACCTCGGTGAACTATGAAGCTGAGGTCACGTGGAACGAGGCGACGTCTCTGAGCAAGCGCGACAACATCGGCAACTTGATTCTCGCTGTGTTTGCGTTGATAGGGATTCTTCTTCTCATCTCGCTCGTCTTCGGACTGTTCTTCGGAGGTCTGCGTGTGCTCCTGAAGCGTCTTTTTCCTGATCGAGTCTTCGACCGTCCCGAGGACGTCGAGATCATCCAGTTGAAACTGGGGGAAAGCAGTAGATCAACCAAATAGTTGAAACTAAATGGCTTATGCTGTTTTCCTCTAAACTCGGCCCTTTTCGGCCATTTCCGTTCCATTCGCTGATTGTAGCTTAAGTTGTTGAAAACACAGCGATTTAAGTCCTAGAAATTGCTTGACACGCCCTTTCCCTAACCCTAAGATTTGTGCAGAAAGTTTTGACGGTCTAGCCTCCGTTGGAACTATTCTCCCTTGAAGAGAAGGCCGCCCAGTTGCCGGGTGGCCTTTTCGTTTGCGTCCCAACGCTCACCGAATGACTTTCGATCATCGACGGACAACATCTTCCTCCGCGAAGGAAATCGTTCGCGACCGAAGCATCTAATCGGCACGGGAAGTCGTACTCCACGCGAATGGCTGTCATTCGTCCGGCAATGCTCGAGAAATCACTGCGGCTGCGCGGTGGCGAATCCGTAGAGCTTCGCTGCGTTGTCATGCATCACCAGGTGGGCGATGGCGCTGGCCTGCTGGCGCGTGATCTCTCCGTCCTGCATCATGCCGGTAAGAGCTATAGCTAGCGCTGTGCGACCCGCGGTTGAGGTCTGGTAACCGGTCTCTTCCCAGTTCACTTGCGGCTCAAGCGGATACAAGTCCGTGCCGAACAGCACCTTCTCGGGATAGAACTCCAACATGAAACGAATGCTTTCCGCGATGTGACGCGGCGCGGTCATCCAGGTCTGCTCGGAGAAGTCGGCGTAAACATTCGGTTTCATCAGGAGATACGCAACCAGTCCTTCGAAGCCGCCGGCGCCTCCGTGAAGCATGACGAAGTTGGTCTTGCGCAGCATTGGATCGTTGAACACCGAGTCCAACAGAAGCGGATTGCTTCCCTCCATCGCAAAATAGCCGCCGCATCCGCCACCGGTATGAAAGTGCACCGCCATTCCGAGCCGTCCCGCCTCACGCGCAATGTACCGGAAGACATAGTCCTGCAGCGTCTTGTAATCGGCATCGCTGGGAACACCGCCCTTCACGTAGCGCGCATAGACACGGGCAGCGTCAGTCTCTTTCGCGGGAGCGAAGTCGAGCGACCGCAGGTAGGCGGCCTCGAACTTGATTGCGACGGCCCCGTCGTTTTTCTGCAGTCTCCAGAAGAGGGGTGACGATCTTCGCCGTGTATTCAGCCAGCGTCAACGGCACACTGCTGAGGTTGAGCTGGTTCAGATATCGTGCGAAAACCAGTTCCTCCCGGCCAAAGAAGATCTTGCGGTCAGGGGATTCCGCTGCCAGTGAGGTATTGTTCAGGGGGAACAGCAGCGTGTCATCGAACGGTACCCATCGGAAACGGGGCGCCTTCAAACCGCGCCCCATGGCCACGCGATTCGCCAACTCGCTCTCGATGCCCAACTGATCAAGCACCCAGTTGGGATAGTTCTCGCCCTCCCGCTGCTTCACTTGCTCCTTGGCGGCTACCAGCTCCTTCACATGTTCTGGGCTCGCGTCGTTGTACTTGTAGCCGAACATCGTCTGCCACGCCTTGATGTACACGGGGTTGTCTTCACGGAACATCAGCCCTGCCGCAGTGGGCTCCAAAGGGTCGCAGGGCAAGGCATCGAAGTCGTCGTCGGGTTGGCCCTCGGTGTCCAGGGCCGGCGGGTGCGAGTGGTTATCGATCGCCTGAATGTGATTGATCTCGTCGAGCAGCGCGGCATCAGGTCTGAGCTGATGGTTCTCCTGCCCAACCAGAAGGAGCGGAATCAAGAGCATGGCGGCACAGCAAAGCGCGATCTTCATCGGAACTCCTGCGGGTGCATTATCCTACCAAGCCCGTCAGCGGCGGAAGCGTCAGTCTGCGCCGAACCCAAACCCCTGGCGCGGTGAATCCAAAGACTTTACCCCATCATGGATAGCAGTCCTTCCAAACCCGCCCGGAAAACCCCTATGTTCAAGGCGCTGCCGGAAATCTGGCAGTTGATTCGTCCGCGCCGCGCCCTGATGCTGCTTGGTTTTGGACTCATGATCATCAACCGAGTCTCGGGACTCATCCTTCCGTACTCAACCAAGTATCTGATCGACGATGTCGTTGGCAAGCGGCATTTTCAGTTGCTCTATCCGCTGGTGGGAATTGTGCTGCTGGCCACACTGGTGCAAGGGCTGACCTCGTTTGCCCTTACCCAGACGCTTTCCAAGGCGGCGCAAAAGCTCATCGCCGAGCTTCGCCGGCGCGTGCAGGAGCACGTGGGGCGGCTGTCCGTCTCCTACTACGACGCCAACAAGACGGGCATGCTGGTGTCGCGCATCATGAGCGACGTGGAAGGCGTGCGCAATCTCATTGGCACCGGATTGGTGGACTTTGTCGGCGGGCTGCTGACGGCCGTGATCGCTTTCGCGGTGCTGATTCGCATCAGCCCGGTGATGACCGCAATTGCTTTCGGCTTCCTGCTCGTCTTCGGAGTTGGACTGCGCAAGGCATTCCGGACCATCCGCCCCATCTTTCGCGAACGCGCCAAGATCAATGCCGAGGTGACCGGACGTCTCACCGAATCCCTGGGCGGTGTACGCGTGGTGAAGGGTTACCACGCCGAACAGCGCGAACACCAGGTCTTCAGCTCGGGCGTGGAGCGCCTGCTGCAGAATGTGTTTCGCACGCTGACGGCGACCTCGGTGATGAGCCTTTCGTCGTCCACGCTGATGGGCATCATCGGCGCCATTGTCATGTTCATGGGGACTCGTCAGATTCTGGCCGGCAAACTCACCCTGGGCGGGTTCTTTACTTACACGATGTTTCTTGGTTATCTGGCTGCTCCGCTATTTCAGGTGGTAGGCATCGGGACCCAGATCACTGAGGCGATAGCGGGGCTGGAGCGGACTCGCGAGGTGCTCGACGAAACCCCCGAAGATGAAGACCCGCGCCGGACGGTCACCCTGCCGGAGATCCGCGGCGAGGTTGCCTTTCAGGACGTGACCTTCGCCTACGAGCAGGCGAAAACCGTTCTCTACGACATCTCCTTCCGCGCTCGCCCCGGAACGGTAACCGCGCTGGTCGGCTCGTCTGGCTCGGGTAAGTCCACCATCATCGGGCTGATCGCGGCTTTCCATACGCCCAACCAGGGCGAAGTCCTGGTTGACACGGTCGATCTCTCGACGGTCCGGCTGGAGTCCTATCGTACGCAGCTGGGCATGGTACTCCAGGATTCGTTCCTCTTCGATGGAACCATTCGCGAGAATGTCAGCTTTTCCAAACCGGACGCGACCGAGGAGGAGATCCGGCGCGCATGCGTCATTGCGCGTGTGGATGAGTTTGCGGAAAAGTACGAGCTGAAATACGACACCATTATCGGCGAGCGCGGCGTGAAACTGTCAGGCGGGCAGCGTCAGCGGGTCTCAATTGCGCGGGCCATTCTGGCCAACCCCCGCATTCTCATCCTCGATGAAGCCACTTCCAGCCTCGATTCCGAGTCGGAGGGCATGATCCAGGAAGGACTGTCCTACCTTATGCAGGGGCGCACCACGTTCGTGATTGCCCACCGTCTGTCCACGATCCGCCGTGCCGACCAGATTCTGGTGGTCGAAGGTGGCCGCATCGTGGAACGCGGCACGCATCAGTCGCTTTTCGAACTCGGTGGCCGTTATTTCGAGCTCTACACCAAGCAGCACGGGATCGAGCAGAACCTCTTCCTCGCTCCGGGAGAGGGCGACACTGTGGAGGAAACTTCGGACGCGATTCCGAGTCCTGTCGTGGCCGCCGATCCCGATCCTACGACGCTGCTTCGCTAACCAACTCGGGAGCAATCGAGCGTTCGCGGAACGCAGCTCCTTCCAACCGCAACAAGTAAGCTTTGACCGGAAGCCCGCCTCCGTATCCGCCGAGATAGCAGCCCGAGGCCAGTACACGGTGGCAGGGGACAATAATAGCGATCGGGTTGTAGTGGTTCGCCTGTCCCACGGCCCGAAAGCTCTTTGGGCTGCCTACCGCCTGCGCAATCTGGCCATAAGAGCGAGTTTCACCGTAGGGAATTCGCAGCAGTTCGTTCCAGCAGCGCTTCTGGAAGCCGGTTCCGCGCAAGTCGAGCGTGAGCTCAAAATCACGGCGTTGGCCCGCGAAGTATTCCTGCAGTTGCTGGCGGACTGTCCGGGTGCGCGATTCGGATTCTTGCCATTGGACCGGTTGGCCGGCGACCTTCGTCGGCAGGCCGCGATCGAATTCCAGCGCGACCAGTGCCGTGTCTGATACTCCGATAAGCAACGGACCTGCCGGCGAACTCATGCGCGAATAATAGAGGGTTTCCATCGACGGTCTCCGCAAACCAAGATTACCACCACGCCCAAAGAACAAAACCCCTCGCTTATCGCGAAGGGCCTTGTTCAGGGGGAGGCTAAGAGCAATTATTGTTTGGGTATGGTGCGGTCAGAAGGAGCCGAGTCGGTTGAGTTCACGCTGCTCGAGGGCTGCTTCGCAGAGGGAGAGGAGTACGACCCGGAACTGCTGCTGTTCTGTGTCCCAGACTGCATACCGCTCGTTCCGGCGGACTGGTTCATGGACGCGAGCTGGTCTACGTTGTTCTTCAGCAGGCTGATCTCAACCCGGTTAACATGTGCCTGCTTGGCGTTGTCATCGGTTGGCGCAAGGTTGGCATTGCCCAGGCCCATCACGAAGATTCGGTACACCGGAACCTCGTTCTTCTCCACCAGGTAACGAACTACGGAGTTGGCCATTGCCTGCGAGCTTTGGATTCCCGCCTGGCCTCGGGTCGGCGAGAAGCCCTGCACCTCGATGATGTAACCCTTCTGCTCCTTCAAATCGACAGTCATGTCGTCTAACGCTTGCTTGGCCTTGGGGCTTAGCGTCGTCTGGCCCGACCGGAACCGGATTTCGGTCTGCGTGGCCGGCTGGTATTGGTCAATGTTGCCGACGACCTGTTCCACCGTGTTCAAGCGACTGCTGGCTTGCTGCGCAGTCTGGTTGGCCTGCTGGGCGCGATTCCCGGCATCGATCGCGTGCTGGTCGGCCTGGCTCGCCTTGGCGTCAGCCATTTGAATGCCTGCCTGTGCGCGGGCATCCACGTCCTTGATGTCCTTGGCATTGGCGGCGGTGAGGTCGTCGAGCTCGTTAACGCGATTGCGGATCAGCGCCAGCTGGTTTTGCACGTACTTCTTCCGCGCGAAAGGATTGAGCTTGCCCCAGAAACCCTGGTGGTAGTCCGGCTCCAGAGGCTGACGCGCTGACATGTTCTGATCCGAGTTGGCGTTTTGAATGGAAGTTGGCTGCGAATTCTGGGCCGAGTCTGCAACCGATTTGGAGCTACTCTCCGAGGATGACGCCGGCTGCCGGCTGTCAACGGGCGCTTGCTGCGCCATCGCCGGCAGCGCCAGTACGGCAGCCAGTGGCAATGTGTACAGTACCTGAATTTTCATTATGAGTTCCCTCCGGATCTTTGGCGCGTGGCGCCCGACAGGCCACGGCTGATCGTTGCGGCCACAGTATTTCCGTTACAGGTGGGGTGCCAAACTCCGTCGAGGCAACGCGCAGCTAAGCCTTGTGTTTTCAGTCTGGCAAGTTCCCACATATGTGGTCACCGAGTAGGAATCGACGTAAACGAGTAAATTCGTAATGGGGACGGAATTCTCAACCTAACCAAAGTAGTGCGACTAACAGCCTGATGCGAGGTCATGATCCGTGCGGTTTGTACACTTGTCACTAAAACGCAGTGATATGTACCAGCGCTTTAACTTTTCCATTTCCGCTACGTCCAACTACTTCCCGTGTTTATGATGATTAGCGATGAGCGATTTTGCCTGCATGGCGGGAATTAATTTGGAACTTCCCCATCGCAGGCCGAGAAACGACTAAAATAAGAAGACTCAGGCGGTATGCAAAGCATCCAATCGCTTTTGAGTGGCTGGTCTCTTAATGATCCTGAACCGTATCCATTTCTCGTTTTTAGCGCTGTTACTGGCCGTCTCTGTGAGCGGAATCGCGCAAACCTCCACCCCTACAGCGACCTCGCCGGTGCTCGAAAAGGCCCAGCCAGCAGACGCCTCCGAGCAGAGCAGTCCCCTGCTTCCGCCCAAGCGGAGCCAGCCCCCGGCTCCGTCGAAGGAGCCTGATCAGGCTGCGGCTTACTATCACTACACGTTGGCGCACATGTACGAAGAGATGGTCTCGATGTATGGCCGCTCCGATTATGCCAATAAGGCGATTGACGAATATCGCCTCGCCATTGCCAACGATCCCAATTCCGATTATTTAAACGCAGCTCTGGCGGAGCTTTACGCCCGCACCGGCCGCATTCGCGATGCTGTCCTCGAGGCCCAGGACATCCTCAAGCGCGACGGCAACAACCTGGAGGCGCATCGCCTCCTCGGCCGCATTTACCTACGTTCGCTGGGAGATATGCAGGCCGGCACGCAGTCACAGGAAATCCTGAAGCTGGCCATCGAACAATACGAGCAGCTTGTAAAGCTCGATCCCTCAAGCGTAGAAGATCATCTGCTTCTGGGCCGGCTGTACCGCCTGAACAACGAGCTTCTGAAGTCGGAAAACGAGTTTAAGACCGCAGTCAAGATCCAGCCCGATTCCGAAGAGGCGGTCACTACTCTTGCCTATCTCTACAACGAGGAGGGCGATTCCGCGCACGCGTTGCAGGTTTTAAACGCGATTCCTGAAAGCGCCCGCTCAGCCAAGCTCTATTCCGCGCTCGGTTACACCTACGAACAGCAGAAGCAATACAAGGAGGCCATCGACCGCCTATCGCCGCTCCACCGAGCTCGATCACGACAACCTTGATTCCGTGCGCGGTCTGGCGCAGAACCTGATGAACGATGGCCAGACCGAAGCGGCCCTGGAACAGTACAAGGTGATCGCGGACTCCGACCCTTCGGACGCGCAAACCTACATGCGCATTGCCGAGATCGACCGCCGCAACGGGCAGTTCGACCAGGCGTTGGAAGCCCTGAAGAAAGCCAATTCCGTCGTCCCTGATTCGCTTGAGGTGCAATACAACATCGCGGTGATCGACGAAGCGCAGGGCAAGTACGACGACGCCATCACGATTCTGAATCAGCTTCTGCAAAAGACCGAGCATGCCGACGGGCAGTACAGCGTTCCGGAGAAGAACAACCGCGCTGTCTTCATCGAGCGGCTGGGAACGGTCTATCGTGAGGCCAACAAGTATCAGCAATCGGTGGACACCTTCCGTAAGATGCTCGACCTTGGCGACGACAACGCCATTCGCGGATACCAGCAGATGATCGAGACCTATCGCGACAACCGGCAGTGGCAGATGGCTACCGATGTCGCAGCGGAGGCCGCCAAGAAGTTCCCTGAGGATCGCGATTTGCAAATGGTTTCGGCCTCGCAAGAGGCCGACATGGGCAACGCCGATGTTGCCATCCAGCATGTCAAGGCGATGCTGAAGGGCACTCCCGAAGATCGCACCGTCTATATCGCGCTCGCCCAGATGAATAGCCGGGTCAAGAACTGGAAGGAAGCCGAAGACGACATCAACAAAGCCCTCGAACTGGCGACTAAACAGGAAGATAAGGACTACGTAATTTTCGTGCAGGGCTCTATCTACGAGCGCCAGAAGAAGTACGACCTGGCGGAAGAATCGTTCCACAAGGTGATAGCAGACGATCCCAAGAACGCCATGGCGCTGAATTATCTCGGCTACATGCTGGCAGATCGCGGCACACGAGTGGAAGAGGCGCTGGGATACATTCGCCGCGCAGTGGCGCTCGACCCGCAGAATGGCGCTTATCTCGACTCGCTGGGCTGGGCCTATTACAAGCTGGGCAAGTACGATCTGGCGGAAGAGAATCTGCGCCGCGCTTCCGAGCGAATCGGCAACGATCCGACCGTGCACCAGCACCTGGGCGAGCTATATCAGAAAACCGGACGCCTCAAGCTGGCCACGACGCACTACGAGCGCGCTCTGGAGGAGTGGAACAAGACCGTTCCTGCCGAGGTTGATCCCGATGACGTAGCCAAGGTCCAGAAGGAACTGGAATCGGCCCGGGTGAAGCTCGCCAAGCAGAACGCAACTGCCACAAACAAACAATAATGTCTCGGGTTTCGGAGGCGCTGCCGCGGCAGCGCTTTTTGTTTGTCCTTTGGAGGATGCCTGCGGCCCAGCCCACCTTCCATCCGTCATCCTGAGCGTCGGTCGCCGCGGCGACCGGAGTCGAAGGCCCCCTGTACGGGAAGGATGTGTAGTTCGACGATGGGCATTCTTGCCTGCGCGCTGTAGCACATCTTGTTGCCTCGCAAAATGACAGCCGGTCATTTGATCCGGCCCTTCGGGCTGCTACACTGCGCTTATGCTCGCCAGCTACGCGGTTCGCGTGGAGGACTCCCGCGGGCGCCGCTATCCGGAGCCGCCCCATCCCTACCGCAATCCCTTCCAGCGAGACCGCGACCGCATCATCCACTCGCGCGCCTTTCGCCGCCTCGAGAACAAAACCCAGGTCTTTACTCGCCGCTACTCCGACCACTTTCGCACCCGCCTGACCCATACCATCGAGGTGGCGCAGATCTCTCGCACCATTGCCGCGGCTCTCAACCTGAATGTTGATCTCGTGGAAGCGCTGGCGCTCGTCCACGATCTGGGCCATCCACCGTTCGGGCATGCCGGCGAACGCACCCTGGACCAACTGATGCGCCAGCACGGCGAGTTTTTCGATCACAACTTGCAGGCGCTGCGCACCGTGGAGGACATGGAGTTGCGTTATGCCAAGTTCCGCGGGCTCAATCTCACTTTCGAGGCCCGTGAGGGCATCATCAAACACTCGCACGATTACAGTGAAGCCGACCATCCCGAGCTGGCGGAATATCTGCTCGCGCAGCGTCCTCCCCTGGAGGCGCAGTTGATCGACCTCACCGACGAGATCGCCTACAGCACCGCCGACCTGGATGACGGATTTGAAGCCAGGTTGTTGCGCCTTCCGGAGATTCGCCAGCATGTCCGCATGTTTGAGAAATACTACGTCGAGGCAGAAAGAAAATATCCCGACGCGCCGGACAAACTGAAGTTCAATGAAGCGCTCAAGCGTGTGCTCAATCGCTTTGTTACGGACTTAATCGAGAATACACGGCAACGGGTGCAGAGCGCCGGAGTAGGCAGCCTCGACGAATTGCGCCATTATCCTGAGCGGCTTGCTGGTTTTAGTCCGGAGGTGGAGGAAGATCGCCAAGAGGCCAAGAGCTTCCTTTACCAGGCTCTCTACAATTGCAAACCGCTTCAACCAGAGAAACGGTTGGCGGAAAAAGTCATTACCGAGTTGTTCGAATATCTCGTCGCCCATCCGGAGGCTTTGCCCTCCAGCTTTCGTGAGAAGGCGGGGACAGAATCGCTGGCGCGAGTGGTTTGCGACTATGTCGCCGGCATGACCGACCACTACGCCGAGGACCTGCGTAAGAAGCTAGCGGCAGGCAAAAACCTCGAATCTTGACTCCAGTGGGCTCGTTGGCGCAAGTGGTTTGCATTGGTTCGATTCCCAGCAGGTCGGCGACTGCAAATCATTCGTAACGTAGGGCTTCTACCGGGTCAAGGCGCGCAGCTTTCACTGCCGGATACATTCCGAAGAACAGGCCTACGCTGGCAGCCATCCCCACAGCCATGACGATGGCCCAGACGGGTACCGACGTCGGCATGGAAGGGAAAGCCAACGGCAACAGCGACGCCGCGGCGATGCCGACGAGAACTCCAGCAATTCCTCCCAGTCCGGTCAAGACGACAGCCTCAGTCAGGAATTGGCGGATCACGTCGCCTCGCCTCGCGCCTATGGCCTTGCGTACGCCAATTTCGTGGGTACGCTCCGTCACTGACATCAGCATGATGTTCATTACGCCTACGCCACCCACCAGCAAGCCGATCGAACTGACGACAACTGTCATCAGCGCCACCGTACTCATGATCTGGCGGAAAGTATCGGCAATGGCGGCAGCGCTGGTGATGGCGAAGCTGTCAGGCTTGTCGTAGGCTACGTGACGCCGGCGGCGCAGCAGCCCGCGAATTTCGTCCTCGGCCTGCGCCATTTGTCCGGGGTAAGCTTCAGCACCAAGGAAGTTCTCGTCATCAGCGGGATAGTGTTTGTGGTAACTGTTGTAAGGAACGCGGATGAGCTTGTCGGGAGAGTCTCCACCGAGGAAAGCACTCTTACGCTTCTCCATCACCCCGACAACGGTATAGGGAACACCATCCACGAGGATGGTCTGTCCCACCCCGTCGTTAGCAGGGAAGAAAGCTTTGTTGATGTCGTCGCCGATGATCGCAACATCGGCGCTGTGCAGGTTCTCGAACTCAGTAAAGAACCTGCCTTGGGCAACATGTCCGTTATAGACCTCCTGCCAGGAAGGTGTTGCCCCAGCAAAGTCAATGTTTTCAACCTCATGGGAACCAAAACGCGTGCTGAACGTCCGCATCCCCGGGCCAAAGGTAAGGCGCTGCATCAGTTCGGAGGTGACGTTCTTAATGCTCGGGCACTCTGCCAGGATGGCATTGGTATCGTCGAGGGTGAGCGGCTTGCGCGCTCGCTCTTCCGGCGTAAGCTGCGAGGTCCGGAAGCCAATATCGAAGCGGAACAGGAACAGGGTATTAGTGCCCCAGTCATTCAGGTAATCCGCAGTGTTCTTGTCCACGCCGACCAGGATGGAGGCGACGAAGATCATAGCGGCGACGCCGATGACGACGCCTAACACGGTGAGGAAAGATCGCGTCTTGTGCTCGCGCACCGTCTGCAGCGCCATCCGCGAATTTTCGCCAAAATTCATTCGCATATCAGGCCTCGAAGCGCAGCGCCTCAATCGGATCCAGGCGCGCCGCTTTCCGCGCTGGATAGACGCCGAAGAACACGCCCACCGCTGACGAAATCCCAATCGCGATAGCGACAGCGACCATCGGGACGGCCATCGGCACGGGAGTCGTATTCCGAACCACTACGGCCAGAAGCCATGCAATGGTCACGCCGATAGCACCACCGACAGCTGACATCACCGTGGATTCGACGAGAAACTGCATTAATATATCGCGCCGCTTTGCGCCTAGTGACTTGCGGATACCGATTTCGCGAGTGCGCTCGGTCACCGCCGCCAGCATCACGTTCATAATCACGACGCCACCAATGATGAGGAAGATGGACACCAACGCGACCATACCGGAGGCCAGCGTGCCCGTGAGGTTCTTCCACAGGGCCATCAAGCTGTCGCTGGCCACAATGCCGAAATTGTCTTTATCGTTGGGCGCCAAATGGCGGCGGGCTCGCATCAGCACACGAGCTTCTTCACGGGTCCGTTCCAGGTATTCCGCCCCACGAGCCTGGATGTTGATGCTTAGCGACTTCCTCTGCCCATACATCTTCAGCCAGCTGCGGACAGGAATGTACACGAAGTTGTCCTGCGATTGTCCGAAGACGGTGCCCACCGGCTTGCAGGCGCCGATGACAGTGAACTCCTCGCCGTCAATCGCCACGGTCTTGCCCAAAGGATCTCGGTTGGGATACAGCTTCTTCACCACGTCGGCGCCCAGCACCGCGACCATGGCGTGGTGCTGATTGTCACTGTCGCTGATGTAGCGGCCGTTCGCTATCTCCTGAACATCCATCTCCGCGATATTGGCGGTGACGCCCCGAATGGCTACCTCGTCCAGGTCGCGGTGCTCGGCACGAACTTTGCCAGGGTTACGAACCTCGACTCCTACTTCCTTCGGAAGCTTTAAGTCGTTACGGAGCGCCTCGTAGTCCTCCCAGGTGATATCGCGGTTACGCCGTTCCGCGTTGATCCGATCCTGCCAGTCGGGCACGATGCCGATCTTCTCGATCAGGAAAACATTCGAGCCAAGATTGGCGACGCGTTGAGCGAAATACAGGTTCATGCCGCTGATCAGCGCGATGACCAGAATCAAGGTGGAGACGGACAGAATGATGCCTAGTAACGTGAGAAACGAGCGCAGCTTGTGGGCGCGCATCGTTTGCAGCGCGATCAGTGCCGCCTCGCGTAAGAAATTGCCGTGGCGGTGACGAAGCTTACGCTTGTTGAAGGTGGCAGTCATGAGTGCTCGGAGCGCCTCGGCGTACTTATTCTACGTGGCAGCGTAAGAATCGCGAAAGGTCACCGAGATGGAAGCGGGTGGATCTGCCATCAGACGCTAAATTGAAGGGGTGAGACTGGCTCGGTATCCTTCAACTTCTCAGTCGCTGGATCCTCGTTGGTCAGGGCGAGAAAACGTAGAGAGATTGGGTTTTCTTCTGGAGACCTACTCTCCGCTACTCACTTTCGGCGCGTAGGGGTTGTCGTCCGCGACTTGCCAGACGGTGTCGAGGACGGTGCCGTCCACCCACTTCACGACGGCGACGGGACGCTCCAGCAGGCGCGGCTTGGCGGGTTTGCCGCCGCAGATCTTTTCGACTTCAGCTTTGATCTCCTCGATCGGCCGGATGGGCAGGCCTTTGCCTTTGACGGCGTCGAGCAGGTCTTGCCGCCGCGGATTGATGGCGATGCCGCGCTCGGTCGCGATCACATCAATCAGCTCGCCCGGGCCGGTGACGGTCGTGACTTCGTCCACGATCACCGGGAATACGATCGCGGAACGAGGGCACTGCGAGAATCGTGCATCCGGCGAACAGGCAGTTCTGCCAGCCGCCGATGCCGTGCAGTAATCGCCCGTCGGAGTGCGTGACCACGTTGGCGTTGAAGTTGACGTCCACTTCAGTCGCGCCCAGCACAGCGGCGTCCACCATGGAGGCGAAGTTTCCCTTGCCGTGGAAGTTGTACGAGGTGAACGGGCTGGTGGCGACGTGGCGCGGATCGCTGGCGATGGAGCGCACCGCGTCGAGGTCGAACGTCTGGCCGTCGAGAATGTATCCGATGAGACCTTCGTTCAGCAGATCGACCAGGTACTTGGTCGAGCCGCCGCGCACGAAGCCGGCCTTCACGTTGGCCGCCTTCATCATGCGCGCCAGGTAGTCGACGAAGGCCAGTGCGATGCCGCCGGCACCGGCCTGGAACGAGAAGCCGTTGCGCATGATGCCACTGTCCCGCAGGAAGCACGCCACCAGCTCGGAAATCCGCAGACGGTCGGGACTGCGCGTGATCTGCGTGGTGCCGCTGACGATCTTCTCGGGATCGCCGATGGAATCGACTTCGACGACGAAATCCACGTTGTTGCCCTGGATCTGCCAGGGAATGCACGGGAAGGGCACGAGATTGTCGGTGACGACGATGACGCGGTCGGCGTAAACGGAATCGGCCAGCGCGAAGCCCAGCGAGCCGCACGCCGACTTGCCGTGCGAGCCGTCGGCATTGCCGAAGAAGTCGGCGGTGGGCGCGGCGATGACCGCGATGTCAATGTGAACTTCGCCATCCTGCACCGCCTGCCAGCGGCCTCCGTGCGAGCGCAATACGCCCAGGCCGCGCATGTCGCCGTGCGAGCAGTAGTCGCCGAGCGGGCCGTTCATACTGCCTTCAATGTGGTGTACTGCGCCCGACTTCATAAGGTCAATCACCGGCTCATGGCAGGGGAACGAGGCGCTGGGAAACCAGACGAGGTCCTTCGCGCCCATGCGCGCGGCAGTTTGCAACGCGGTGAGCGCGACGCGGTCTCCGTTGCGCAGGTGATGATGGCTGCTGATGGTCATGCCGTCACGCAGTCCGCAAAGCCGCAGGGCGGTCTCCAGGTCAGGCACGCGCTTGTCCCCGTTTGTGGGATAGTCGCTGTTGCTGCGGATGGGCGGGCCAGCCTTGTGGCCGGTTGGGCGATGGCCGTCCACGCCAGCGTAGGGAACTTGCTCGCGGCCGTTGACCGTGGTAGGCACGCGGCGGCCGATGGCGTTGGTGAGCAAGCTGGTGGTTGCGACGGTTGCGCTCATAGCTGTTCTCCGGTCGCTTGGTCGAGAGCGATTCCCATTTGCTTGGCTCGCGCCACCAGCTTCAGTGCGCGCTGCACCACCGGCGCGTCAATCATCTTGGAGCCAAGACTCACCACTCCCAGGCCACGCGCCTGCGCATCTTCGTAAGCGGCCACGATTTTCAGCGCTTTTTCCAACTCTGACGCTGTGGGAGTAAAGGCGCGGTGGATAATCTCGATCTGGATGGGGTGCAGGCAGCCCATGCCCTCGAAGCCCATGGCGCGCGAGGCCTCGCCCCAGCGCAGCAGGCCCTCCGCGTCGGCCACGTCGCTGTACACCGAATCGATGGCCTCGACGTGGGCGGCATGGGCGGCGTTGACCACCCGCATGCGCGCGTAAAGCGTCTCGCTGCCGCCGGGAGTCTTGGCCACGCCAAGATCGGCGGTGTAGTCTTCCAGGCCGATCGGTGATGCCCGCAATGCGGTCGGACGCGGTCGCGATGGCGAAGGCGTTCTCGATGCCGAGCGCCGACTCCAGAATCGGCATGAGCCAGATGGGTCGTGTGATGCCCGTCCGCTGCGCGATCGAGTCGATAGCTCCCACAACGTCAGATACCTGCTTGGCAGTTTCGACCTTTGGGATGAGGATGAGGTCGGGCGCTTGCGGAACGATCTCTTCCAGGTCTGCCAAGCCAAGCGGCAACTGGTTGATGCGCACCATGCGCTCCGCTGCTCCGAAATCCACCGCCCGCAGCGCATTGCGTACCAGCAGCCGCGCAACGTCCTTCTCGGCGTGGTGTACGGAGTCTTCGAGGTCGAGAATAATCGCGTCGGGTGCATGTAGCCCGGCGTTGATGAAGTACTTGGGCTCGTTGCCGGGAAGGTACAGCCGCGACCGGCGCAACCGATCGCGCACCGATGGGGCTGCCAGGGTCACGGCTTCGGGCAGTGCGGACTTGCCCTGGCCTAGGCCGGCGCGCCGCACCGCCGCCTCGATTCGTGCGGCGATCACGAAAGGAAGCGCGCCTTCATCCACGATCTCAAGGAATGCATGCTCGACGCCGAGCGCGTGCAAGACATCGCGCGCCTGCTGGCGGATGACCTCGCCGTAATAAAGCTCGACGCGGGAGCGCAGCTCGATTTCGATGCCGCCACTGGCACGCTGTTCGAAGCTGACGTGAAGGTCGGAGCGCACATCGCCACCTGCGCGTCCGGCTTCACAGCGTTTCGCACTGGTTGTTGCTACCGCCGAGAGAGTCAAAGAAAACCTCCGGGGCTGAAGCCCCTCATTTGTTAAGGCGGACTGGACGCCTGCCTGAAGGCCAGCTCTACCCGTGCCTGCCAGACATCTCCCCTTCAGGCGCTTGCCAAGGCCGCCTCCACCCGCACGCCCAGCTTGGCGATGATGGCGTCGGTCATCTGCGTGGTGGACGCCGCGCCCTGTGCCAGAGACTTCGCGCTGCCGGGGATGCGCAGCATGTCGTAGGTCCGCACGTTGCCTTCGGCTACGACTGCGGCGATCGCTCCGCGGATCTTGCACGCTTTGTCATTCTCGCCAATATGGTCCAGCATCATCGCCGCCGACAGAATCATCGCGATGGGATTCACGATCGGTGGATTCAGCTCCGCATACTTCGGCGCTGACCCGTGGGTCGGTTCGAACACCGCAACCGAGTCGCCAATATTGCCCGAAGCGGCGAATCCGAGCCCGCCAACCAGTCCGGCGAAAGCGTCGCTGATGACATCGCCAAACAAATTGCTGGCCACGACGACGCCGTAATCCTCGGGATTCTTGGTGAGCCACATGGTCTGCGCGTCAATGTTGGTGGACCACAGCGGGATGTCGCTGTAGCGCTTCTGCACTTCCTTCGCAACCTCTTCCATCATGCCCGAAGTCTCGCGCAGCACGTTGGGCTTCTCGCAGAGGGTCACCGACTTGTAGCCGAACTTGCGCGCATGTCGGAATGCGGCCTCGCAAATGCGACGCGCCGCGGGGCGGGTAATGATGCGCACCGAGACAGCCAGGTCCTCGCCAGGAACCTTGCCGAACGGCGTGAACTTGGAGTGCAGGCCGAGCGCCTCGCGCACCTGCTGCGGCGGGTTGGTCCATTCCACACCGGCATACAGGCCTTCAGTGTTCTGGCGGAAAACCACCACGTCCACCTTGGGCTCCTCGAAACCGCCGGCCGGCTTCTTGCGGATGAAGTTCAGCGGATTGCCGGGAAACGACAGGCACGGTCGCATGCACACATCGAGATTGAAGATTTGCCGCATCGACACGATGGGGCTGAAATACTGATGGCCCTTGCCCTTGAGCGCGGAGGTGAGTTCGGCCTCGGCTTCTTTCTTGGGCTTCGAGGTGATGGCGCCAAACAGGCCGACTTTATGCTGGCGCAGCAACTCGATGGTGCGCTCGGGCAAGGCATTGCCCTCTTTGATCCAGCACTCCCAGCCGATGTCAGCGTGGACATATTCGGCCTCGAAGCCGACGGCCTCGAGCACCCGAATCGCCTCGGGTAGGACCTGGTTGCCGATGCCGTCACCGGGCATGGTTACGACGGTATGTTTTGCCATAATTGCGTGCTCCTGTTATTTATTGCGTCGTTATCCTTATTACGTTGTTGTCATCCCGAGCGAGGACTGCAGTCCGAGTCGAGGGACCTGCTTTTTGTGCCGCCCCTTTTCGGGGCTGGTCTTGCCTGGTTCGTGCGTCTGAGTCAAAACGAACTCGTAGCCGAAGAGGCGAAAGCTAAGACCAACAACGAACGCCACCGCTCCATCGTCATCGCCGCAAATGCAAACTCCCACATTGTACGAGTGGTGGTCTAGCCTTGGCGGAGCCGGTTCATGTGGCTTCTGCGCCCGCCGCTCTCAGCCCTAGTTTCCGGCTTACCAGATTCTCCACGCCTCCCGCAATCACCAGCGACTGTGGCACGCTGCCCAGTGCCGGGAAGGCAAATTCCTCGCCCGCATAGCGGACCGTGCTGCCGGCGAAATCAATCTCGATCTCGTCGCCGGGAATGATGGTCTTGTCTTTCCGCGCAACTGCATCGGCGAACCTGGTGCGCAGCCGGTTCACCAGCTCCGGCGTCTCGATGCACAGAAACCCATTGTTGAACGCATTACGCAGATACGTCTGCGAGAAGCTGCCGGCGATCACCAGCGGAATTCCTTTGTACTTGAGCGCGGTCACAGCCTGCTCGCGGCTGGACCCGGTGCCGAAGTTGAAGCCGCCGACAATCACATCGCCTTCTTGCGTCCGAGCGGCGAACTGCGGATCGTAATTTTCCATGACCACGCGCGCCATCATCTCCGGCGTCATGTCCTCGCGGTAGGTGTAATCCTTGCCGTAGATGCCGTCGGTGTTCAGATTGTCCTGCGGCAGGAAGACGAGCCGGCCGCGCACGCTCTGCGGGAAGCCGGGCAGGATGGCGACCTTCTCCGCCGGAGCTGAACTCACGGCAAACGCTTCAAAATGTTTCGTGGGCTGAAGCCCGCTCGGAACAACAGAAATAACGGGCTTGGACGCGGCGCTGAAGCGCCGCTCTACCCGCAGCACTTTCTGCTCGACCAGTTGTTCTGCCGGCCCGCAGATGTAGCCCGCCACCGCCGATGCCGCCACGACCTCGGGGCTGCCGAGATAGCATTGCGCGTCGCGCGAGCCCATGCGTCCCTTGAAATTGCGGTTGGTGGCCGAGATGCCGACCTCGCCCGCCTCCAGCAGACCCGTGCCCAGCCCAATGCATGGCCCGCAACCTGACGGCAGCGGATGCGCGCCCGCATCGAGCAAGGTCTGCCAGATGCCGTTCTTCTCCGCTTCCTCCTGCACCGCGCGGCTGGCCGCGGCGAGATAGAACTTAACGCCCGCGGCGACTTTCTGGCCGCGCAAAACCTGCGCTGCCGCTTCCAGGTCCTCCAGCCGCGAATTCACGCAGGAGACGAGGTAAGCCTTCTGGATCGCCACCTTTTTCTTTGCGATTTCGGCGACGGATTGCATCACCTGCACCGTGTCGGGGCCGGAGACGTGCGGCGTGACCTCGGCGAGGTCCAGTACAATCCGTCCCGCGTAAGTGGCGTCCGGGTCGGGTGCCGGAGGATTTGTCCGCCACTGGGCGAACTTTTCTTCCGGAATCCCCGCGCGGCCACTCGCCCACAGGCCGCGGCTACGGATGTCGAGATACTGCAGCGTTATCCCATCCACCGGGAACCAGCCGACGAGCGATCCCCACTCGGTGGACATATTGGCGATGCTCAGGCGCGCGTCCATGCTGAGCGAGGCCACGCCCGCTCCGGTGAACTCGACCGCAGCGTTCAGCACCTCCTCCTGGTTGTACAGCCCGCACAACGTGACGATCACATCCTTGCCGGTCGCGCCCGGCGCGAGTTTGCCTTCGAGCACAACCTGCACGGTGCGCGGAACCTGCCACCAGAATTCGCCGGTCGCCCAGATGGCCGCAGCGTCGGTGCGCACCACGGGCGTGCCAATCGCGCCCAGCGCTCCATACATATTGGAGTGCGAATCGGAGGCCACGACGAAGGTTCCCGGCAGCACGTATCCCTGCTCCACCATGATCTGGTGGCCGATGCCGGTGCCCGGCGGATAGAAGTCGATGCCTTGCTCGAGGGCGAAGGCCTCCATGCTGCGATACTTCGCCAGGTTCGACTCTTCCGTATTCTGGATGTCGTGATCGGCGGTGATGACCGGCTGGGCCGGGTCGTGCACCTTCTTCGCGCCGATGGCCTTGAACTTCTTCATGACCGCCGACGTGTTGTCGTGAGTCATGACGTGATAAGGGCGGATGGAGAGGAAGTCGCCCGCGCGCAGCGGGCGGTCCGGGCCCTCGGTCATGTGCGATTGCGCGATTTTTTCGACGACGGTTTGGCCCATATGATCCTCTGTGCCGCGGGCTAAAGCCCGCTCGGGATGATAGAAACGAGGCCTACCCAGCGCTTCCGCGCTGGGGCCATACTGAAGTCGCCCCTCCTCTACCCCAGCAAGCGCAAAACCGGCGCTCGCCGGGGACCCCGGATGTGGGGCTTGTTCCTTCGTTATTTCCTTCGACTCCCCCATGTGAAACAAATGGTCCTCAGACGGGCCCTACCCGGCCTTGAACAGCTTCATCAGTTTCGTCAGGCTCGACTGCTTCTCCAAGTCCCAAATCGCGTCCATCGCGCGGCGCCGGGCCTCCGGCGGCATCACAGGCTCGGCCAGCGCTTCGAACTTCTCTTCAATCTCCTTGTCGGTGAGTGGATTCCGCGGGTCGCCCTTGGGATAGTCAAGCTGCTTGGTGAACTCGCGGCCGTCAACCGTGTGAATCCTGACGATCACGCGCTGCAGTGCCGGGAAGACCTTCTCGATCTCAGGATCGGCAACGACCTGCACCTTGCGCAACTGCGCGCGAATCACCGGGTCCATGATCTTTCCCTGGGTGAACTGCAAGGGCGTGACCTGGCGCTCGGCGATGGCAGCCGCGATGACGTAGGGCAGCGAATGATCGGCGGTCTCCTTGGTGTGCGGATCGTATTTGCTCGGGATCGCTGAGGATGTCGGCCCCGCGCGCGGTGGTGCGAATGTGGACCTTGGCAATCTCGTCGGGGCGCAGGTCATTGTCCTTCACCAGCGCGAGCACGGCCGAGATTGGCGTGTGGGTCAGCGCTTCGGTGGGAAACGCCTTCATCCCACATTGTGTGATACGCCAGGACTCGCCCAGTCCGTCAGTCAGGATATTGAGCTTCCAGTCGGGTCCGAAGCAATGCACCAGCCCTTCCTTGCCGTCGATGACATGCTCGGGGCCCGTGTAACCCTTTTCCGCCAGCAACGCGGCCAGAACCCCGCTCTGTGTGGCCAAGGGGTCCACCGTGTTCTTCATCATGGTCAGCTTGCCGGCGGTGACCGCGCCCAGCGTGGCACGCGCGCTGGCGCTGATGCCGATGGCATGCTGCATCTCTGCTGCGCCAAGGTGCAGCATGCGCGCAGCAACCATCGGCGACACAAAAGCGGTCAGCGTCGCATGGTGCCATCCCCGTTCGCGAATGCCGGGGAAAGCCGCTTCGCACAGCCGCATCTCGAACTCGTGGCCCAGCACCAGGCCGACGATCAACTCGCGTCCGTCGCTACCCGCGCGCTCGCAACAGGCAATCGCAGCCGGGAAGATGTCGGACGGGTGGGAGGGGTCCTGCTTCCAGTAGATGTCGTTGTAGTCCATGCAGCGAATCATCAGCGCGTTGGCCAGCGACGCCGAAACCGCATCCATCTGCTCGCCGCTGCCGATGACGGTGGCCTTGCCGGGGCCGGCAATTTCGTTCAGGACTGCCAGTGCGATGGTGACGTCGTGCTGCTGATATCCGCCGAGGGCGCAGCCTATGCTGTCGAGCAGGAAACGTTTGGCCTGGTACACGGCGTCGGGGGAAAGTTGGTCGAAGGTCAGGCCAGCAGCCCATTGCGACATGGTTGCGGTGATGGTTGGCTTAGCCGCCGCTTTGGTTGGCGCGGGCGCGGTCGTGGTGGGCATAGATTTTTCTCCTACTTCGCCAAGTTCTTGAACGGCAAGAAGGCCATGAAATCGGCGTGATGCACGATGTAGGCCTCGGTCGTACGCTTCACCAGATCGCCTTCGGCAGCATGCGTCGCAATGATGTGGCAGACCGCGTCGGGCACGCCGCATTCCATGGCCAGGGCCACGCCGGTAAAGGGATGGCGCAACAGCTCGCCGCGCTTGCTCTGCCGCGTTTTGCCGTCCACATTCTCGTATTCCAGCAGCTTGCCAACGTCGGCCAGAATCGCGCCCGCGATCACGGTGTCCAGATCGATGGGCAGAGCGCGTCCCATAAACTCGGCCATGCTCTCGGCCGCCTTGCGCGCGATGTGCACCACGCAGCGCTTGTGCTCCATGAACGTCGTCGGGCAGTTGGGCACCAGCAGCGTAAAAGGGATGCGATTGAGGTCGCCAGGCGTAAGCGGGCTGAGTTCGAGCGCACGCTGCCAGGTGCTGGCGACCTGCTCGCGCAGCTCAGGCGCCTTTATCCACTCGATCTCAGGCCACAATTTGAGGACAGCTTCGCGCATAGTGTTTTCCCGTCGAGAATGCCCCCTTTCGGGCTTTAGTACGAATCGGCGTTCGCCTATCCCTCGCTTCGCAAAAGTAGGCCCGCTCGTGAGGGCGCAACGATCCTTCGGATAGGACGGTGCACTCCGGCGCCCCACGGGTACCAGGCCAACGCCTCTCCGAAGGCAAACAGCTATTCCTATCATTTAGCGCGGCAAGAAGGCTATGACGCGCGTCACAGAGAGATGGGCCAGATTTTCCCAGACATCTCTTCCTCAACCGAACGGTCAAGGAGCGGTTGTCAGCGGTGGCATGGGAGAATAGCGCGATGCCCAACGAGCCACCCTGCGTTCCCGATTTTCTCTATGGCACTGCCTGGAAGGAAGACCGCACCCCGGCGCTTACCGAACTCGCGCTTCGCATGGGATTCCGTGGAATCGACACCGCCAACCAGCGACGGCATTACTGGGAAGCGGGAGTCGGGCAGGGACTGGCTGCAGCCTATCGCGCGGGCGTGGTGGCCCGCGGCGACCTTTTTCTGCAGACGAAATTCACCTATCAGCGTGGCCAGGACCATCGGCTGCCCTACGATCCTCAAGCCAGACTATCGGCCCAGGTAGCTCAGTCTCTGGCGGGCTCGCTCGAGCATCTTGGCACCGACTACGTGGACAGCTACGTGCTGCATGGGCCGTCGTCGGGCTATGGCTGGACCGGCGATGACGCCGAAGTCTGGGAGGCCATGGTGCAGGGAGCGCGATGCCGGGCACACTCGTCTCCTCGGTGTAAGCAACGTTGCCCTGCAGCATCTTGAAGAGATGGCAGCCGCCCACACCGAAGTGCCTGCGTTTGTACAAAACCGGTGTTTTGCCCGCATGGAATGGGACCGCGAGGTGCGGCTGTTCTGCCAGAAGCGCAACATCCTCTACCAGGGGTTTTCGCTGCTGACGGCAAACGTCGAGGTCTTTCAACATCCTGTGGTTCAAGGTCTCGCTGCGCGAGCGAATGCGACTCCCGCCCAAGTGGTGTTCAGCTTTGCGCGAGCGGTTGGAATGCTGCCGCTGACCGGAACCTCCAGTGCCGAGCATATGAAGCAGGACCTGGAAAGTCGTGAGGTGGCGCTCTCTCCCGAAGCGGTGCGGGCGATTGAATCGATAGCCGGCTGACCTGGGTCCGCAACTCAGCATGCCTTTCGCCAGTGTCTGGCCGGTGCATTTCCTTTCTTTTCCTTACATCGAATTGTCATGGACTTCGTCTAATCACATACGAGCCAGGAGAAATCTTTGAAGACTTCCGAAGTATTGCAAGCGTGGGGCAGCATACTTTCCGGCAGGACGCCCGCTATTTCGATCGAACTCACCCGCGAGTGTCCGCTTCGTTGTCCAGGGTGTTACGCCTACGAGCCGGAACATCTGGGGATTCCGGGTGTAACGCTGCGTCAGCTTTCGGATTACAAGGGAAGCGCCTTGGTGCAAGGCGCGCTCCGACTGGTTGACGAGCACCGCCCGGTTCATGTGTCCCTGGTGGGAGGCGATCCGTTGGTGCGGTTTCGCGAGCTCGAAGAACTTCTGCCCGAGCTGGACCGGCGTGGCATTCATGTGCAGCTCGTGACCAGCGCCTTTCGTGAGATTCCCGTGCGATGGAGTGTCCTGTCCAGGCTGAACGTCGTAGTGTCGGTGGACGGGTTGCAGCCGGAACATGACGTGCGGCGCAAGCCGGCGACCTATGAACGCATCCTGAAGAGCATTGCGGGAAGCAAGGTCACGATTCATTGCACCGTCACCGGACAGATGATGGAGCGGCAAGACTACCTCGAGGATTTTGTTCGCTTCTGGAGCCGGCGCGAGGAGACAAAAAAAATATGGTTCAGCCTCTTCACGCCCCAGCAGGGGGCGGTCGCTCCGGAAATCCTCACGCCCGATCAGCGGAGGCAGGTCACTGAGGAACTGCTTCGACTGCGAGTGGCGTATCCCTTGGTTGACATGCACCAGCGCGTGATTGAGGAATTCCGGCGTCCGCCGGCTTCGCCCAAGGATTGCATCTTTGCGCAAATCACGCTTACTGTTTCAGCGGACTTGAAGACGCGAATCACACCGTGTCAATTTGGCGGAACGCCCGACTGTTCGCAATGTGGCTGTATCGCGAGTATGGGGATGGCCGCGGTGGGACACCTTAGGGTGTTGCCCGGCGTCACGGCGGGACAACTTTTCACCGTATCGGCACTGGTTGGGAGGGGCGTCAGCAAGCTTCGATCCTGGCGTGACCCGGGAGAGGCCGTTGGCTACCCCGAAGCAACACAGAAGCGCGAAGCTGCCTGAGGAGGCGTCAGTCCGGCAATGACTCGCAGGTCGATCACCGCGGGAGAATATCGGTGAGCGCCCACTCGATGCGATCCACTTCCTCGCGAATCACACGAATCGCCTGCTGATGGCCGGGATACGGCACCGGAGGAATGGCTTCGACCGCATGACGGATCTTGTGGTTGCGGTCCCAGATCAAATTGATTCTCGCTGAGGCCTCCATGCGGTTTTGGTAGATCTTCTTAACCACTTTGGTTGCCATCCAGGCGAAGGCGAGCCCGAACAACATCTCGATGGGAAGACGGTCGGTCGCCCCGTCGAAATCGAAGAAGGCGAGCCGATAGACGGCTTCGCCCAGACCCAGGGAAGCAAAGATCACTCCCAGACCAATCAATCCCACCGTCAAGCGGTCAAACGGTCGAAGCTCCAAGGATGGTTGATTTATGCCGCGGTTTTGGTTGACTGACATTGCTTCCCCCCGAGAACAGCGATGGCGTAAAGCTCTATTGTGCTACAACAACCGGTTGTTGTGGGCAACTTGTTAGCCAAAATTCCGTTTTTTGTGCGGGCGGGGAGCCCTGACCCCAGTTCTCGGGCGACAGCCGGGTGCTAGATGAGCGTCCCGGTTTGGGCCCCATGATGCAGGATCGGCAAGTGGCCGCGAGGGCAAGGTCCGAGAGGAAGCGGAGCGTATAATCCGCGCTGCGAGTGGAGGACGGTTGATGTCAAAGGGATTCAACTTCAACAGAGAGTGCCCCAAATGCCACGCCGACCGGACCCTGCTGGACACCAGCTTCGGCCTCCCCGGATATATTGACCCGCATAAAGGCAGGGGTGAGAGCATCAACGTAGCGAGCGCTCTGCCGGTCCGCCTGGTTCTCTGCCCGCGCTGTCATCATCTGGAGCTGTACCACGACGTCGAGCTGGGTGAGCTCAGCTAAACGGGCCGGCGTTTTCTCATTTGTGGTTACCAGGGGTCATCTGAGAAATTGTTTCGGGTCGTATCGGGGCTACTATCCATAAACACAGGGGTAGAGCGGCGCTTTTAGCGCCGCGTCGACGCCGCTACGTATCGAGCTAGAGCGTCCGCTGCAATGCAGTGGACGCTCCAGCTTGCGTTTGGAATGCATGGTTCAACGCGGGCCTGAACGCCCACTCTACCTGCACACATCAACAGTTGAGCTGCTCTAGAAATGATCTCGACCACAAAACAAAGCCCCACTCAACCGTAACCAGGCTTGAGTGGGACGGCGTCGCACAATCCGGTTGTCGCGGTGCTACATCTTCGCCGGCGCACTGGCGCTGGCAATGCACTGCCATTTGCCACCCGGCATCTTCATCCAGGTGTCCACCCAGTGTTCATGGGCATCAACGGCTTTGCCGTCGGCCATACCCTTGCCTTGCCACGTGCCGGTAGCGATCGCGGTGTTGCCAAAGGTCGTTACCTTAACGTCGCTGATTTCGTTGGTGTCCCACTTGGCTCCCTTGACCATGGCCAGCGTCTGGGTCTTGTTCATCATCGTCCCATCGCTGTTCAGGTTGGTGAAGTTGTCGGCCAGAAGCGGAGCGATCGCGTCGGCATTGCTCATCTTTCCTGCCGCCGCCCATTGCTGCTCCATGCCGGCGATGGCCTTCTCGACGCCGCCCATCTGCGCCTGAGCTGCCAGCGCCATCAGAATCACGGTGAAACCTATCAGCATTCTCTTCATGCAGTTTCCCTCTCCTAATTGTGTTGTGATTTTCGAGGTTGAGTTTAGCAGCTAAGCTGCTTACTTCCACTCCCAAATCTTGGTGTGCGTCTTGCCTTCGGTATCAACCTCATATTCGAAGACGCCGGGCGTGCCATTCAGTCGCGCCAGCTTCTCTGATGTGGTCTGAAAGTACAGAATCCCACGATAGCTGACAGCGCCACCCGGTCCGAATTTTCCCAGCCCCGAGCCTTTCCAGGTGACCCCCTCGCCATCCCGTGTGAAGAGCCCGCCATGACCTTCTCCGTAGATGCTCCCGTCCGGTCGCACAACCGAAGTGTAGGTCCCGAATCCGCTGGTGGCGACTCCCAGCATCGTGCCAGCTTCCTCAAACGACACCTCCGCCGTCAGCGGATTCGTTCCCAGCACCCTTCTTACGATTCGCTTTCCTGTGTTTTCTCCGAGTAATTCTCCCAGCATGTGTTTCCTCCGTGTGACTTGAAGTTATTTTGGAATTGCACTTGACCTATCCCACTTTACGCATACCGGCACAGGGGCGCAGAAAAGCAAGCGAAGCCCGACTGCCAACGCTACGATTTAACCTGGGATATTCCGTGAGTCGTGGGACGGCCTAATACTACACAACTGGCCCGGTCGAAGATATGCCCCCTCCGTGGCGGATTGCGGGTAGTGCTCACCGGCCAGCGAGTAGCTTTTGCCTCACCACCTCCGCGCCACTGCTGGGTCTTTGGTGGACGGATCTCCATAGTTGGCAGATGTACCTCGCCGGGTGCCACACTCATCGCGCGGGTTCTATAAAAGGGGATGTCAAGAGAAAACACTTTTCCCTTCGCTGGAGAAGGAATAGTTCTTTGACATCCAGCCCCTTTCGTCATGCTTGGCGGCAGAAGTCCGCAGTTCTTTGGTCGTTTTCATTTCCGTGCTACGACGTCGGTCGATAGCTGAGGCTGCCCAAGCCTGGCGGTGGCCATTGGCCAACCATGGTTCTATCTGAGACTCGCGCCGAGGCGCGGCACTATGGCTTTGTTGGGTTGTCCGAGGGAGCATACGGTGCCCCGTGAGACTTGGCGCCAGCGGCGCACGCAGCCTAACCCGGCCAGGATACTTACCCTCGAACCCGAGCGCTCAGCCGGAACGGAAAAAGCACGGAGTGAAACGCGGCCATTCCCGGCGGATCTGCGCGCTCAAGCGGCTTGTGGCTTCAGATAGTCGGCGTCGAAGGGTTCTCCTTTCTTCCAAACATGCAAAGTGATGGCGGCGATCTTGCGTGCCAGGGTCAGCCGGGCCAACTCGGGCTTCATTCCCTTTATCAGAAGGTTTTCGTAGAACGGGCGAAAGGGTCCGTGACTGCCACTGGCGGTGGTCGCCGCACTCTTAAACAGGTTCTTCAGGTCGTGGTTGTGATTCAGGTTGAGGCCGCGAATGAACACCGGCTTTTTGCTGCGCTCCAGTTGGCCGTTCACCATCTGATAGTCGGCGCTGCTGCGCGTCTCCAAGGCCAGCCCGCAGTAGGCCCAAAACTGTCGCTTGCTGCGGAAGCGATGGGGCGTCTGCACCCGCCCGATGAGTAAGGCGGCGCGTATGGGACCGAGCCACGGAATCGAGCGCAGCAACTTGGTCTCCTTATGCTTACGACACTCCAGAATCAGATCGTGGCGGGCTTCACGGCGCAACTGCTGGAGTAAATCCAGTTCCTGATAGAGTCGCCGGGCCCGGCGCTGCAGCCCGCTGTCGCTTAACTGCGCTAACCACTCTTCCCGATGGCGTGATCCATAGGGCTTCTTGCCGGCACAGGCAATGGCCTGGCTGCGGTAGAGTGCTTTCAGCCGGCCCATGATGCGGGTAGTGTCTTCGGTGAGCGCGGCATAACTGCGCCCCAGATGCTTCACCGCTGCCGTGCTGTTCTGGCCGTGGTAGACCGGCGACAACAGCCCAGCGCGCAGCAGCTCGGCCAGCTTGCGGGCATCGATGGTGTCGCTCTTGTTGCCGGCCTTCAACAGCGCGTTCTTGCGCGGATTGCAAACCACCAGCTTGGCCACGCGCCGCACCAGCAGGTCGTACAGCCACGCGGAATGCGTGCCTTCTTCGCAGGTCACATGCAACGTTCCGCGCAACCCATGCAGAAAATCGAGAATGGTGGCGGCATGGGTGGCGATCACCGACTGCATCACCAGCTTGCCGTCAGCGTCGAGCACCGCTATCGAGATGGTGCTCTGGTGGACATCGAGGCCGATATACTTGATGCTATCCATCGGGTGTTCCTTTCGCGAGGTTTGGTTTACTGCTCAGCACAGCAACCATAACCTACTTCGAAAGGGGCGCCCTTTTATAATGCGTGC
>CAVTMW010000029.1:0-435506 GCA_963735855.1 uncultured Acidobacteriaceae bacterium | reverse complement strand
GCTGCATGAAAACAAAGGTGCCGGGAGCATCATTCAATTCAGTCCACCCGCCCTCCTTGAGGGAGAATGCCCTCTCCCCACTTCTTCCCCGGCAACTCTCCCCGCTGAAAGGTGATAGGTTCGCCGTCGAACGCGATGCTGCCGGGGTCGGGCTTGGCTTCCGCCAGGACCTTCTTTATGTCACCTCCGGAGGCATAAGCCTTGCGAGCTGCTGCGGCCAGGGCTGTTGCTTGCTGCTGGCTCGAAGCCATGTCCGTCCTTGGAGCCGTCGTTTGTCCAAATGAAGAGCCGGCGAAGCTCGCACCACGTCGTAGTCATCCAGATGGGCGGAGTAATAGGCGTGGATCTCCTCCGGGGTCGGCTTGGCCTGGGCTTTCAGTCGCGCGAATTCCGCGTTGGACAGAATCTGAGTGCGATCAAGAGCTAGCTGACGAATGACCTCGGGCGAGGACTCCAGATGATTGGCCAGCGCCTGTTGGGACAGCGCCAGCAGCGACGCGTAGTTGTCGCCTATGGCTTTACGGCTCAAATCGGCACGGGCCCTGCGTCTCCTCGAGCGCCTTGATCATGGACTCGAACTCCGCCTGCGTGATTTGCAGGTTCCCCACTTTCAGGATCACACGGTCCCCCAGGGGAGGAAGCGGTTTTTACGGGGGTCGCCGCCACCCCATCTGAGGAGGTGGCAGAGGTTGCGGTAGGTTGCTGCGCGTGGGCTGCGGCTGCCAAAAGGGCCGCAGTTACAAAGCAAAGAAGTGCTCGTACGGTGATTCGTACCGTTGAATTCCCGAACAATCCGGCCAGTCCTTTCGCCCCAACGGACCTTCTTGAAGTGGCAATCTGTTGCTAGTGGGATGCGCCCGTCACCCAGGAATCGCCGAATCTCCCGGAAGATATAAAGCAGTACGAAGCGTAGCTGCAGTTCTGATTCCAAAGGCGCGGTCGACGAGTTCAGAGCCTGAGCCGCTAAAAACGAAGGCCATAGTAGACGAGGCAACTCACCCCCACGAAGGTCTATGGGACTCAAATGCAAAGATTTGCGCACTTGTGGAAGTCGCTTTCTACCCCTCTCTTTGGTGTCGGCGCTCCGATTCTCACTACTCTGTCACAATGAGACGCCAGATCCTGGGATCCAACGCTAAGTTGACGACGACGTTTGGGATTTGACTTGGACCAGCCTTATCCCGTATGTTTACCTACAATTAACTCGCTTAAGGGGCCGCGCCACTCTTGTTTGGAACGGCCCTTTTCCTTTTTGGTCTGGGACATATACTCCTGCCACTTCCAGCCACTGCCCCGTTCATCTGCGTGGCGCCGTGACGGGCACTGAGAACTGGCACCGCTGGGTTGATTCGGGAGGGGTTGTCAGCTCAATTCTTGGAGAGGTTTTCAGAATCGCTTCGATGGACGCGCGTGGTCGGCTCTGTTTCGTCACTGCCCCACGTGACGCGCGTACTTGCCGGGATTGGCTCGACGCGATATGACTGACCGCAGAGGAGGAAGTTAGTGGTGTCTTTAGTGGCCGCGCCAGGGCGTGTGCCGTGGGATGCTCTTTGAAAAACAGTCGTCAGTGGTCAATTTGTCACTTGCCAGGCCAAGGATCCATGTATTACTAGTCGATTAACGGTGCTCTTTTGCGATCTTCGGCGGATTTCTCTGGTTGTGGCTCATTTGCTGGCGTAAGTCCTTGCGGCTCAATCATCGAGATATAAACCTCTGGGGATCAATCATTTACAGAGATTTATTGCCTAACTTGTTGATTCTTGGTAGTGGCTGGAGGGGGGTAGGGTGTCAGGTGGACGGCAGTCGTTCCCCACGCGCGAAGAAGCGGTGTACGCTGCCATGGTTTACCGGATAGTCAACTATGCTTGTGATCGCTGCTGGCCAATAAGCAGTGGCATCCAGTTCACGCAGCCTCCATTGGCCAAGTGCCAAGTGCGATACTGCTGGACTCCGGAGACACTTGCGGTATAGGACCCAGAAACTCTCAGCTATCTGAGGTGCGGCATGCTCAAAACGCTTGATGTTCTGATCGGTGCCACGACGGTCATTCTGATCTTCAGTATGGCGGTTACAGTCATTACCCAGGCGATTTCCAACCTTCTCGGGCGGAGAGGAAAACACCTGATGTCCGGCCTCGCCGATCTCATCCAGCAACTGGGCATTCCGGAGCGCGAGGTCTCGGAAACCATTGCCAAGACGGTGTTGACGCATCCGCTAATCGCCGACGGCAAAGGCAAAATGGGAACGGTAATCCATCGCGAGGAGTTCACCAAGCTTCTGATGGACCTGGCTGGTGGCGGGGGCGTAACCACTCTCGAGAGCGGCGCCAAGGCGAAACTTGTGGATATGCTAAAGCAGGGCGGCATCTCCGACCCGGAACAGACGCTCAAGAACGTGCGGGCGGTGGCGATGCAGCTGGAAGCGTCACACCCCGAACTGGCGAGTGATGTCCGGCAGGCCAAGGCGCTCATACAAGAGGCGGCAAGCGATTATGTGGCGCGGGTGAATTCGTGGTTTGACCAGACCATTGATCGCGTCAGCCAGCGTTTCACCCAGTACACCCATTGGATCACGATTGCCGTCTCGCTGGTCGTGGTGCTCGCTGTGCAGGTGGACATCATCGCGGTGGTCGACAGGCTATCGATTGACGATCAGTTCCGCAACACTGTGGTTTCTTCCGCCGTCAAAGACTTCTCGCAAGAGACTGCGCCCCAGAGTGACACGAATCCGACTTCTGCCCGAACAAGAGCCCCGCCGCTCCAAACGTCGCCCCCGGCCCTTATTACGATCTTCTGAGCAAAGCCGGACTCATCACGCTGCCGACGAACGGCAGCTGGTTTCGACAACTGGAGGATCCACGAAAATATCCCGGCATGGTGCTCTCTGTCCTGCTGATCAGCCTGGGGGCGCCGTTCTGGTACGGCATCCTGAAAAATCTCTTAGGATTGCGATCTACTCTTGCACAAAAAGATGACGTCCAGCGGATCATCCGCCAGACCACGCAGAATGTGAGTGGGACAGTTTCGAATGCACCTGCCGCACCTGCGTAGCTCCAGGGCGAGCGCGACGAATCGTAATGGGCGAACCTTCCCCAACTGACACGCCCACTCCGATGCCGGTCGCGTGACGGCTAGTCTGCGCGTATTCCATACAGGCCGCGTTACAATAGGAGAAATTGTCCTCTTCTCTGCATGGAGCCGCACCGCAGGAAGCTTGACATCTGCTGTCGAAAAGCTAGTCAAATCGCAAAGCGGAGAAACTGTTGTCACTGGTGTCCACGCGATGCCTGAAAGTCTCTGAACGCGCTACTCTGTGCGGCTATTGAAACGCCGGCCTTAACCAAAGTTTAGACGGGATCACGCAGCGCCCGATGGTTGCATCTGTGAATTACCCGATCGGATGGTCACATCGACTTGACGGCGAGCTGATAGCATGCAGCAACCTCCCCACGACCGTAACACTAGCTTCCAGCGCTGGGATCTCGTCTCCCTGTTGTTACTAACCGTAGCTGTCGTTTTACTTTTTGAGACATCACCTCGTGCCGGCGACTTCTGGTGGAGCGATGCTCCACGCCACGCCATGGATGGCGTGTTTTACTACGACCTTGCCCGGAACCTGCCGCTCACCCACCTGAAGCAGTGGGCGATGGACTACTACATTCAATATCCCGCCATTACGGTGCTCTTTTATCCTCCGCTCTTCGCGATCGTAGAGGCCGCTTTCTTCGCTTTATTCGGGCTGTCGCACAGTGTAGCGCAGTTGACTGTCAGTGCTTTCTTTCTAGCGACTGCCTACGGAGCCTATTTTCTGACTCGACGCTGGCTTGGCCGGACCGCCGCTTTCTCGACCGCACTTCTATTTGTCGGAACGCCGGCTATGGCGCTCTGGGGACGGCAGGTGATGCTTGAGGTTCCGGCATTTTCGTTCCTGATCTGGGGTTCATATTTCTTTTTCCTCTACATCAGTACTTCAAGAGCGCGGGACCTATACTTAGCGGCTGGCTTGATTCTTGCTGCGATATATACAAAGCAATCGACTATCTTTGTTGCACCTGTTTACCTCCTCACTCTGTACTTTGCCTATCAGAAGGCAATATTTCGTCGCAGAGAGTTCTGGTGGTCAACAGTATTGTTCGCGGTTGGACTTATACCGCTCGGGGTAGTCACCTGGCTGTGGGGAAGGCTTAATGTGCAGCAGTCTGCCGGGGGCGCCTGGGTGGAAAACTCCCGCAGCACACTAGCGGGTTGGCTCTATGTGGCACGCCACTGGCCCCACCAGGTCGGTTGGCCCGTGTTGGTTCTGGCGGCGGTATATTGCGTGGGAGCGGCCCTTCACAAGAAATGGCGACTGGAGATGCCGGCACTATTTTTCTTTGGGGTCTGGGTACTCGCCGGATATGTGTTCTTCACCCTCATAGCTCTCAAGCTTGACCGGTACACAATATTCTTGATCTTTCCCCTAGCTCTCTTCGGGGTGCTGGCGATTATACGGGGTCTTCCTGGCAGGATAGCTCCGTATGCTGCTCTCGCACTATCAGTGGGTATGTTTAGCCACACGCTAATCTCAGACCATGTTCCCTACGTAGCGGGGTATCGAGCCGCCGCGCAATATGTGTGCTCGATCGCGCCCCCGGACAGCGTAATCCTATTTTCTGGTCTGCGAGATGGCTCCTTCATCTTTAATGTGAGAACAATGCCGGAGTGTAAGAACCTGACGGTGATTCGGGCTGACAAACTATTGCTGGTCGTGATGGAAGACCGACGTTTATTCGGGGTCAAGGAGCTGGGGGTTAGTGAAGGCCAATTCGAGGACATGCTTCGGCGCTACGGCATACGATACGTAGTCCTGGAGCCGAATTTTTGGGACGACCTGCCGTCGATGCAGATGCTGGTAAGAGTGCTGCACCATGATGAATTCAAGCTATTGGCGACTGTCCCGGTAACGGGTAATCCTGAAGCCGACGAGTCACGCCTGGAAATCTATCAAAACCTGAGCCCGGTGTCGCAAACGAAAGATCTGATCCGGTTCGAGCTGCCGGCCTTTGGGGTTACTGTCCAGGGGAAAGTTGGCCCGAAGCAGTAGCCCCACGCCAAGGGAACCCGCAAGACCTACCGAATGTTAGTTGTGAGCTAGTTGCTTCCCGCCCGCGTCTTGGCGAACTCATCGCCCGGCTTCCAGCCGATCAACCCGGCCTGGTCAGCCGCCAGCCATCCGAGGGCAACGCCAAAGCGCGCCATCACAGCATCGCCGCGGAAGTCCATCTCCGGACGGTATTCGTCGCTAGGCTGGTGATAGTGCTGCGCGACGAACTCCTTGGCCTGCTGCGCGCCCCATTCGCGATCGTGGCCGCTGTACTTGAGGCCCTCATCGATAGAGAACGCAGGCACGCCGGCGCGGGCAAAGCTGAAGTGGTCGGAGCGGTAATAATGCCCCGCGCCAGGCTGCGAATCGGGCACGATCTTGAGCCCGAAGTCTTTCGCGGTGCTTTCCACAGTAGGATAGAAGGTGGTGCGCTCCGCGCCCGCAACGTTCACCTCTTCCGGAACGCCAAGCGGCGGAACATCGTCGTAGTTCAGATCGAGCGAAATCACTTTTGCCGGAACCGGCGGATGTTGGCCGAGGAATTCGGAACCGCGCAGGCCCTGCTCCTCCGCTGTAACGGAGACAAAGTAGATCGAGCGCCTGGGCGGCTGGCGAGCGGCAGCGAACACACGCGCGATTTCCAGCAGAATGCCACAGCCGGTAGCGTTGTCCTGTGCGCCGTTGTAGATGTTGTCGCCGGGCATGCCGGGAACGATGCCCAGGTGATCGTAGTGCGCGCTGTACAGGACCGCCTCGTTCTTGAGTCGGGATCGGAACCCGGCAGTTTGGCGACCACGTTGTTAACGTCAAAGGGCCGAACCTTGCTGATCATCCGTTGCCTTAAGCTTCGCCGGCAGCGGCAACCGCTTTGAAGCCGGGTTGCTGCGCTGCAGCCATCATCTGGTCCAGGTTCATGCCGCAGGCCTGCGCAAGTTTTTGTGCGACGTCCAGCTGTATCCAGGCCGCGACCTTCAGCTTCGGCGCGGGGTCATTCCGCAAATAGGCGCGCTCGCCCGACCACGAGTTGCGCACCACGTTCCATCCATAGCTCGCCATGTCGGTCTTATGGATGAGAAGGACGCCAGCTGCTCCCATACGCGCCGCCTCCTCGAACTTGTAGGTCCAGCGACCGTAATAGGTCAATGCCTTGCCGTTGAAGAACTTGGGATCGTCTGAAGGCGGCTGATTCACCATCATGAGCAGTACTTTGCCCTTCACATCCGCCTCTTTGTAGTCGTTCCAGTTGAACTCCGGAGCATCAATGCCGTATCCGATCCAGACGATCGGTGCGTCCACGATATTCTGCGTACTGGTGGTCTCGTCCATGGCGACAAAGTCGCTTCGGTTGCGTAGGTTCATTGGCTCACCCTGGTCTGGAACGAGCGTGAATGTCGTGTTGTCTTGCGTGGCAATGCCGACCATCGGCACATTCTGCATGTAGCTGCCGTTGTCGCCGGCGGGCTTCAAGCCGTAGAGGGCGAACTGCGTGGCGATGTACTCAGCAGCAATCTGGCCTCCCCGAGCGCCGGTGCCCCGGCCTTCCAGCAGATCGCTGGCCAGGAACTTAACGTGCGCACGAATCTTCTCCGCATCGACGGCGGCCATTGCCTGCTCTGCCGCTGGAGGCAACCCGGCGACGCGCGGTACTGGGTTAGCGCCTTTCGCTGGATGCGATTCAGTATTGTTCCCCGTCTGTCCGATCAGTAGGCTGATCAGCAGGGTTACGAACAAGGCTATGAAAGCGGGTCTGCGCATGGAGAGACTCCCTGTGTGCGAAACACACTATGAAGACCTCTCATTGTACGCGAAGAAAAAAGGCTGAGCCGGCGTTCGCTTTCCGGCCCAGCCTGGATGCGTATCGCAGTTTCACACTTACCTGGCCTCGGCGAGGATGGTTACCGACTCATTGCTCTGGTTCTGCACCTTCATCGTCGTCCGTGCCTCCTTTGCTCGGAAGCTCAGGGCCAGGTCGGGCCCCCGCACCTCGCGCAATGCGTAGACTTCGTCTTCGCCCAACTTGAAGATCAGCACGGTCCGTTCGTCGCGTGAGCTGTCGTCCGGTAAGCCGGCAAGAAAGGAACTTCTTCCGGTCGCTTTTTGCCCGATGATGGCCAGGTGATCTTCCATGTTGATCGCAATTGTGTATTCACCGGCGGGCAGCACTTTACCGCCCGCGCTAGAAGCTGAATGGAATGTTAGCGCGGACCTCGCGCATACCGCTCTGCGCAAAGGTCGCGCCCGTCAGCGCCATCGCAAGTAACGCGAGCGCCACGAGTTTGCTCAGATAGTTCTTCATATCATTCTCCTATTGCCACCATTGGACCTCGACTTACTGACCTAAGCTCATTGGGTCGTGGCGTTCTGCAACGATGGACTAAGAGATTAGATGGGACCGCAGGGCGTGAGCACTATCGCTGCAGGGCGAGAGTGACAAATGCGTGTGAAGTAGACACGAACTGGAGCAGAAATGTGGTGAAATTTCTAGAAGTAAAAACCGTGTTGTGGAGATGTATCAAGGCTGTGACATAAAGCCTGCTACGACGGTTGTATGTGGACTATCAGGGACAGCAAAACAACGCCCCGTCCGCAGACGGGGCGCCCAAAACTTAGCCACAGGCTAACCCTAACCTACCTTGGCGAAGATGATAACGAGCGTGAATAGCACCAGTGACTCAATGAACGCCAAGCCCAGAATCAAGGCCACCTGAATCGCCGGACGTGCAGCAGGGTTCCGGGCCATGGCTTCGCAAGCCGCGGCGCCCACCCGGCCCTGGCCGAGGCCGGCCAAACCGGCGGCAATGGCGATGCCGAAGCCCGCAGCAATCGGGACCAGGTTATTCGCAGGGGCAGCCGCTCCGCCCTGCGCGTACGCCGGCATGGTCATCATCATGATGGCCAGCAGCGCAAAGATTACGATGGTTACTTTTCGCATTTTTCGTTCTCCTTATAAATCACTGCCAGGGGGTGGTTGACGTTCACCGTGCTGACGCCCTCACACTCGCAGCCTTTAACATGCCATTAGTATTACTGGGACGAATTGCCGAGCGGTCCGAGACTAATGTTCGTGTGCCACCGCTTCCCCAATGTAAACCGTCGCCAGCAGAACAAAGATGTAGGTCTGAATAAGCGAAACGAAGACGTGCAATCCGAGAAACACCACCGGAATCGCGATGGGAAACAACGAGAGAAACACCAACGTCACCATGTCGCCCGCAAACATGTTGGCAAACAAACGAATCGTGAGCGACAAGATCCTTGCTAGGTGACTGAATATCTCAATGGGAAACAACAGCGGAGCGACGAACGGTTCGGGACCCAGGAAGTTCTTAATGTACCCAAAGCCGTTCCGTCGAATGCCCTGGTAATGGTAATAGAACCAGGTTACGAGCGCGCAGCCGAGCGGCACCGAGGGAACCGCTGTCGGCGCTTCAAAGCCGGGAATCACGCCGATGAGGCAGCACACCAGAATAAAAATACCCAGAATAGTCAGGTATCCGGTGTATTGCTCGTATCCGTGGCCGATGACTTCGTGACCCTGCTTGCTGACGAAAGAATCGATGCTCTCCATCACATGTTGCAGCGCGCCCGGATCGTCCACGGAAAGCCGCGCGCGAACAATCACGAAAATTACCACCAGCAGAACGAACACCAGCAACTGCATCGCCACATAGTTGCTGATCGGAGCCTTCGGATACTCCGCATGCACATGGAGGATTCCGAGGATCGCATTCGCCGGGCCGGCGAAGTACTTGTTCAGAAGAGCAGTTATCCAAAGTTGCTCAGGCATGTAGGCTTAGCTCGTAAGATTGAAGATGATGTTGCATCAGCACACTTGCGGTATTAACCGAGGCGGGCGCCAGAATGACTCGGGAAATCAAAATCCACGCCGCAGGGAAACAAACAACTCTATTGCAACTTCGCAAGCAACGGCCGCAATCGGAAGGCAAACGCCACCGAGAAAGCCGTAGAGCGCTGCACGTGAAAGATTAAATATAACATAGGCGCCTGCAGCGATGAAGACGTAGCGCAGCACCGCGCGGAAGACAATCCCTCCCCCGCGTTCACGGCTCTGACCGGTTGTGATTCGCTCCCCTAGGGCTTCGACCGCGCGCTCCAGCCAGCGGTGATTTACATAAGAGACACCAGCTCCCGCTGCGAATCCCGCCGCAACCGGCCAGCGAAAAAAGACAATGCAGACCAACAGCCCGACGGCCGCAAACGCGAGCATCAATTTCCGGATGCGCTCCAGCGCGCGATCGAAGAATTGATCGCTCTTCGAGGAAGTGGATTCGGGGATCGCCATGAGCACTGAAACACTCTACTGCAGGCACCAGCGGCCTACTCGCTCTTTAGGTTCTTGTCCCGGGTTACGGTGCGTATCAAGTCGACAAACCCTGCGATGGCCCCTACGATGACCCCGGCGAGAAACAGCCAATGGGTGTGGAACCAGTAGTCCAGGAGTTTGCCCAGCAGTAGGCCCACCACAACCGCGGCAGGAATGATGAATGCGATCTGCGAATAGCGCGCCCATAGCACGGCGGCGGTCTGCGGCGTGTCGTCCCGTTGCTCATCGGCCATAAACAAGAGGCTAACACTCCACGCAAACCGATGCACAGCCCACGCTTGTGTTCTAACCTCAGCGCCGTGGTGGTTAATTGCAGGAGGCTAGGGATTTCCCGCAGATCGTGCGGGGGCGAATGCGCGCTTCTTAGGCGTCAGCTGTTCGCGCGGTTTGACCTAGTGCTCCTCACCCGCTATCATCAATCTGCGGGGTGGAGCAGTCTGGTAGCTCGTTGGGCTCATAACCCAAAGGTCGGTGGTTCAAATCCACCCCCCGCAACCAAACAAGTTCCTGATTACAAACGCCTTCCGTCGCAGCCGGAGGCGTTTTTGTTGAACTTGCCGACTGCCTTCGCAGCTCCAGCCGGGAACTTGGCATCTAAATCGCCCTTCTTTCTGTCTCGTGTCGTCAGAGAGGCAAGTCGTCGAGTTGCTCCGCCCTCCTGCCGTCGTCGCTCCCGAATAGGTGCCGCGATGGTTTACCGCTCGTCTGCCTAGCTTTTGGGCCCTGCCGCTCTCACGTCTGTGCCTACTCCCGTTTCGTACTTCGTGAAATTGCTGCGGAATAGGCCAGCGAGCTTTTTCGCCGTCCCGTCGAAGGCGGACTTGTCAGCCCAAGTGCTCCGAGGATCGAGCATCTCTTCCGGAACATTCGGGCATTCGGTGATGACGTCGAACCCGAAGACTGGGTCACGCTGGGTCTTGGATTTCGCCAGGGCTCCACTGTGGATCGCGTCGACAATCGCACGTGTGTAGGCCAACTTGATGCGCTTGCCCACGCCATACGCGCCGCCGCTCCAGCCGGTGTTTACAAGCCAGACACGGGCGCCATGCGTTTTCATCTTTTCCGCCAGCAGTTCAGCATACTTGTTGGGATGCCAGACCAGAAACGGGCCACCAAAGCAAGGCGAGAACGTAGCCGAGGGTTCCTTCACACCGACTTCGGTTCCGGCGACCTTCGCAGTGTATCCGCTGATGAAGTGGTACATCGCCTGCGCTGGGGTAAGAGAACTGACAGGCGGCAAGACACCGAAGGCGTCGCAGGTAAGAAAGATAACGTCCGTGGGATGGCCGGCAACGCACGGAATGCGCGCGTTTTGGATGAAGTTGATGGGATATGCGCCGCGCGTATTCTCTGTGATCTTTGTGTCAGCGAAATCTACGCTGCGATCGTCTTCGAGCACCACGTTCTCCAGCACGGCGCCAAATCGCAACGCCGCAAAGATGTCCGGCTCCGATTCGGGAGTAAGGTTGATCGCCTTGGCGTAGCACCCACCCTCGATGTTGAAGATTCCGTCATCGCTCCAGCAATGCTCGTCGTCGCCGATGAGATGACGATTAGGGTCAGCCGACAGCGTAGTCTTGCCCGTGCCGCTTAAACCAAACAACAGCGAAGAGCGCCCGGTTTGTTTGTCCGCGGTTGCGGAGCAGTGCATCGAAAGCACACCGCGCTTGGGAGCAAAGTAGTTTGCCACCGTGAAGACGCCCTTCTTCATCTCCCCGGCATATTCGGTCCCGAGAATCACGAGTTCCCGATCTTCGAGGTTCAGGCAGATACTAGTCTTCGACCCCATGCCAGCGGTGTACTGGTTGGCAGGAAACTTCCCTGCGTTATAAATCACGAAGTCAGGCTTGCCGAAGTTGGCCAACTCTTCCCGCGTCGGCCGGATGAGCATCGTGTGCATAAAGAGCGCGTGATAGGGGCGCTCGCAGATAACGCGCACTTTGATACGGTACTTGGGGTCCCAGCCGGCAAAACCGTCAAAACAATAGAGCCGCTCGCATATGTTCAGGTAGTCTTTTGCCCGCTCCCGCACAACATCGAAGGTGCGAGCGTCGAGCGGTACGTTGACGTCTCCCCACCAGATATCGCGTTCGGAGTCAGAATTCTTGACGATTCTCTTGTCTTTGGGCGAACGGCCGGTTTTCGCGCCTGAATACGCGACCAGCGCGCCGTTCTCGGCGATGCTGGCATCTTTGTCGTACCGGATTGCATGCTCGTACAGCGCGCTGGGCGGCAGATTGTGGTGGACCTCGGAGACGGTCAGGCCGTGGTCCTTGAGGCTAAATGCATTCATAACGCAACTCCCTTAACAGACACTACGTAAGCAGTTGCAAACCTCACTAAAGATCGGAAGTGCGAGCATGCGGAGTCATTCGCCTGCCACTTGTTCTCGAGTCATCTCCGCGACGGCTTTCTTGGGGGCACGCAGCAAATCCTCCGCGCTCACACGCGCAAACAAATCCAAGCTCCGCGCCACAAGTCCCGTCCACCCCGTCTGATGGCTGGCGCCCAGCCCGGCGCCATTATCGCCGTGGAAGTACTCGTAGAACAAAATGTAATCCCGCCAGTAGGGGTCTTCCTGGAACTTCTTTGTTCCTCCATAGACCGGGCGCCTGCCGTTGGCGTCACGCAGGAAGATGCTCGACAGCCGGCGGCCAATTTCCTTCGCCACCTCAAACAGCGTCATGTAATTTCCCGAGCCGGTTGGACATTCCACTTTGAAGTCCGGACCATAAAACGGATACATCTGCAGCAGCCCGCGTATGATCAGCGCATTGACCGGCATCCAGATCGGTCCCCGCCAGTTGGAGTTGCCGCCAAACATGCCGGTGTTGGACTCGGCGGGCAGGTATTGCACCTTGTACTCGCTGTCCCTCGAGGTGAAACACGAAAGGATGATTGAGGTGATATTTCGACAACGAGCGTATGCCATACGGACTGAGGAACTCATTCTCGTCGAGCATGTAGGCCAGAATGCGCTGCAGCTTTTCCTTGTTGCATACCGTCGCCAGCCTGCGACCTATATACCCGCCAATCGATAGGTCAGCGGCGGCAGCGATCTTTTTCACCACCTCCGGATGGCGATTATGGAACAGTTGAACCAGTTCCATCATGCGGGGATGGCGCGCGACGGTGCCCGCCTCGAATACGGTTGCAGCACACAGGGGCAGCAGTCCCACCATGGAGCGGGTCTTCAAACGCGTGGCACCGCCGTTGGGGAAATGGAGTAGATCGTAGAAGAAGCCTTCCTCCTCATCCCACATTTCGTCGTGGTGCTCGCCGATGCGGTCCATGGCGTAGGTGATCCATACAAAATGCTCAAGGAAACGGAAGGCGATTTCCTCGTACATGGCGGAGTCATAGTCGGTCAGAATGAGCGCGATCTCCAGCATGCACACGCAGTAGAACGCCATCCATGCGGTGCCGTCGGCCTGGTCCAGATGTCCACCGGTGGGCAGCGGCGCGCTGCGATCGAACACTCCGATGTTGTCCAGCCCGAGGAAGCCGCCGGCAAACACATTGCGTCCCTCCGGATCTTTGCGGTTAACCCACCAGTTGAAATTCAGCATCAATCCTTGGAAGGAGCGCTCCAGAAAGCGCAGGTCGGCCCGGCCCAACTCGGTCTCAATTCTGTAAAGAAATAATGTCGCCCAGGCGTGGACGGGCGGATTCACGTCGCTGAAGTTCCACTCGTAGGCCGGGATCTGTCCGTTGGGGTGGGCGTACAGGTTCCTCAGCATCAGCAGGAGCTGCTCTTTCGCGAAGTCGAAGTCCACCAGCGAGAGTGCAATCGTGTGAAACGCCAGGTCCCAAGCCGCGTACCAGGGATACTCCCACTTGTCGGGCATGGAGATGACGTCGCTGTTCAGCATGTGGAACCACTCAGGGTTGCGCGCACCTCCCTTGCCCGCCCCCACGAGCGGATGAGATTCATGTTCAATCAGCCATCGGTCGAGATCGAAATAGTAATACTGCTTGGTCCACAGCATGCCCGCCAGTGCCTGCCGGTGCACTCGCCGCTCGTCTTCGCTCAGATTCTTCGGGGTGATTCGCTCATAGAACTCGTCCGCGTCGGCGAGACGAGCAGCAAAGATCTGGTCAAAGGTCTTGAACGCGTCGGCGTCCGCCTTTGCGCTCAGGCGCAACCGTACAGTCTTGGATCCTCCGGCCGGAACCTCGAGTGCGTAATGCGCGGCAGCTTTGGTGCCTGCCTTGGACGGATTAACGGCTTCGCGCCGGCCCGCGATCAGGTATTCGTGAAAGGCATCCTTGACGTACGGCGACGGATTAGCTTGCCCCCACAGGCGGCTGGCATTCGATTCGTTTTCCGTGAACAGTAGCTCCGCCGCGCCCTCACACTGCAACGTGAAGTCGTGGCCGAGCTGCGGATGAGAAGCTTGTATCGCTCCTGGATTCCCTTCCCGCAGCACAGGCTTTGGCTCGCCCTCTTCCCACGACCACGTGTTGCGGAACCACATCGTGGGGAGTAGATGGATCTGGGCCGCTTCCGGACCGCGGTTATGCACCGAGATTCGAATCAGAATGTCTTCCGGGTCAGCCTTGGCGTATTCGACGAAGACATCGAAGTAGCGATCGTCGTCGAATATACCTGTATCGAGAAGTTCGTATTCCATCTCTTCGCGCGAGCGCCGCCCGTTTGTCTCCACTAGATCGCGATACGGAAACTCCCTCTGGGGATACTTGTACAAATACTTCATGTACGAGTGCGTCGGCGTACTGTCGATGTAGAAGTAATATTCCTTGACGTCTTCGCCATGGTTGCCTTCGCTGTTGGTCAGACCGAACAGGCGCTCTTTCAGGATGGGGTCGCGACCGTTCCACAAGGCCAGAGCGAAGCAGAGGCGTTGCTTGTCGTCGGAGATCCCAGCGAGCCCATCTTCGCCCCAGCGGTACGCACGCGAACGGGACTGGTCGTGCGAGAAGTAGTTCCAGGCATTGCCGTCCTGGCTGTAGTCCTCGCGTACCGTACCCCACTGGCGCTCACTGAGATACGGCCCCCATTTTTTCCACGGGACGCCTTTCTCTCGAGCTTCGTTCAACCGTTTTTGTTCTGTGACCTCGACGTAGGACAGGGGAGGTGACTTCTTCTGCGCGGTGGCCATGGCTTTCTCCTTGTCTGTAATACTATCCGGCCTCACCAACGCTGCGGTACCACCTGGTGCCTCTGCTTGGGGTCCGTGATAGCCCTTGGCCTTCTGGCGTCCTGGCAGCTTTGGAGGCGCATAGGGCACCTCTTCATACGGAATGCGGCTGAGAATGTCCGCAATGCAATTCAGGCGCGCGCGTTTCTTGTCATCTGAAGGCACAATGCACCAGGGAGCGGTAGGCGTGTCCGTGGCCGAGAGCATCGCGTCGCGCGCCCGCGAATAGTCGTACCAGCGGCGATGCGACTCCAGGTCCATTGGGCTTAACTTCCAGCGCTTCGATGGGTCCTGGATGCGCGCCAGAAAGCGCTTGTGCTGCTCCTTTTCGGAGACATCGAGCCAGTACTTCAGCAAGATGATACCGTTGTTGATCAAGAAGTTTTCGAAGATGGGACAGCCTTTGAGAAACTTCTTGTACTCCTCTTCGCTGCAAAAGCCCATGACGTGCTCGACCCCAGCGCGGTTGTACCAGCTACGGTCGAAGATGACGATTTCTCCACCCGCGGGCAGATGCTCAATGTAGCGCTGCGCATAGATCTGCGTCTTCTGGCGTTCGGTCGGGGACGGTAAGGCAACCAGCCGAAAGACGCGCGGGCTCACGCGTTCCAGAATGCGCTTGATAATCCCGCCCTTCCCAGCTGCGTCACGGCCCTCGAAGATGATGACGATACGCGCTCCGGTCTTCTTCACCCAGTCCTGAAGCTTCACCAGTTCAACTTGCAGCTTGAAGAGATCAGCTTCGTACTCCTTGTTCTTCAGTTTCAGTTTTTCTGCCGGAGTTTTTCCCTGCCGATCGTTCGTCTCGACCGCAGCGTCGTTTGCATTTTGGTTTTTTTTCTTCTTGGACTTCTTGCTCATACAACCCCTTCCTAGATACCGGGTTCGAGTCCGCACGCTGAAGTGCTTCAGCAGCCGTGCGGCTGAGGTGCTGATACGCGGATGAACTTAGCAGTGTACTTGAGACGATCCATATCCTCGTTACGGCCGGCTAGCCGCGGCTGCAATCTCCGGCCATTCATCGTTCGTGGGTTGCCAGGCCATGTCCGGGTTATACAGGTCCATGTCCTTGCTTCGGTGTTACGCCAGCGACCGACAGTGCCGTCACCGGCGTCTACCTCCTCCGCCCATCCTCGCGCCGCCCATGCTTCCCCCGTAGCTGCGCGTGGAGTTAAAGTTCTGGCTACGCTGCGCGCCCTGGGTTCGCATCTGCTGCTGGCGTTGCAGATTGGCATCCGGCTTGGTTGTGGACTGCCATCCGCTGCCGCTGTTGCTTGACCAACCGCCGCTGTCCCGGTTGTAGCGGTACACCGTTCCCGTCCTTGCCGGCGTAGACATTGTTTTTCCCTGCCGCCACTCCGGCGCCGGTGTTGGTGTTGTAGGCGAAGCCGCCGCGTCCGGCCGTGCCTTGGCCGCTGTAGATATTGCCCGCATATCCCGCACCGCCGCCAGCGACGATCCCGGTGTTGGGGTTATAGGTCGCACCGCCGCGATATCCAGCCGTGTTGCCCGTGTAAATGTTGGTGTTAGTGCCGCGCCCGCGACCGTGGTCCTGCCGGTCTGGGTATTGTGATAAGCGCCGCGCGTGGCCGCTCCATAATTTCCGGTATAAGGATTTGCCCAGGCCGCTCCGGTACGGGAATATGCCGTGTTGCCCCAGACTCCGTAAACATTGGCGACCGCAGCTCCTCCCCATGCTCCCCAGCCGTAATAGGGATACCAGCCGTATCCGTAGTAGCCCATCGGTCCCCACCACGGGTAATACCAGGGATAGTAGGAATATCCGTAGCCGAAGCCGAAGCTCCATCCGGTGGCGGTGGTGTAGGTGAATCCAGCTCCCACACCGTAGGTGTAAGGCCAGCCATACCACACTGTGGGAGTAAGGTAAGGCGGGTAGTACCATCCCGTGCCATAAACAACGGTGGTTGTGTTGGAAGAAACAACTGTACCGTAATAGCCTGGCGTATATCCGACGTACACGACATCCGGCGTCGAGCCATAGACCTTGACGTACGTGACGTAATAGAGAGACGAGCTTGGCGGAATGGTGTATATCTCCGGCGGCACGGTATCTGCCACGCGCCACGGCCCTTGCGGGGTTGGCCCCTTGAACCATACCCCGGCTTCGACACAATAGTAATTATTGTCAGAAACCTTGATGACCGGAACCGACGTGTTCTTCGCGTAAGTCATCGATGTACCTTCGATCGGTACGAACGTAGCCTCGCCGTCGTACTGCACCGTGAGCTTTGCTTCCGCGCGGGTAATCGTCGCCGTCTGGGGTATCGAATTCGCGATCAGCGCCTCTTTCGCCTGCGGCGTGCCAGGCACTGACGCCAACACGGTTGATTTCGGACTGTCCAGCGGGATCTTGGCAAAATCAGGAGGAAGTTCGTCCCCGCTCACGAAGCTCCACGGCCCGTCCAGGGAAGCTCCTTTGAACCAGCGGCCCGAGATCAGGATGTAATATTGTCCGCCGAGACGGAACAGGTTGCCGTTGGTATTGTCCACATACTCCAGGCCGGTGCCGGTTATTGGCTTGTACTGCGGCTCCCCCTTGGTTTCAATCAGCTCCGCTGGTCCAAACACAACGTACACCGTTGGAATCTCGGCATTCTTGCCCTGCTCCTTCAACGAAGGCTGTTTTGATTCCGCTTCGGTGTCCAGGGTCTGTGCCTGTGTTTGGCTGACGGCATACTCTTCCGCTTTCTTCATATCGTCGGGCAGCTTCTTCGCGTAGGTCCAGGGCCCCTCTACCTGAGGTGCCTGCAGCCACCAATCCATCACTCGCAGGTAATAGGTCTTCTTTTTGCCTTCGAACAGCAAGACCGCCTTGGTGTTGATTACGCGCTGCAGATTGGTGCCTTGGATTTCGCTCAACTGCGGCGTGCCGTCTATCAGCACCAGCAGCGAAGGTTTGGCCGAGAAGATGACCTTTGGTGGATCGTTCTTGACCTCGACTCCCTTGATTGGCTCGCCGTTGGCCTCAACCGCCGATGTTAACCGGTCGAGCGATATGGTTTTTGTGGCGCCCGGCAGCTTCTTTTGCAGCAGCGCTGTAAGCTCCGGCTCCTTGTCCGGCGCTACTGGGAACTTGACTTTGGTAAGCTGCGGCTGGTCCAGAGTAACCAGCCGGTTGACTTTGTCCACCTCGGTGCGCGCATTGAACCAGATGACCCCATACTTCGCGGGGCTGTCCTTTCCTGTTTTCAGCTCGACCGCTGAGTACAGATCAATACGGTTGCCCTCCCATTTGTCCACCTGCGGCTGATAGATAACAAATGTATCGGCGCCGCTGGTAACTGTACGAGGCCAGCCGGTATCGGACGCACGCGTCGCCTGCGTTTTGGCCTTCTGTGCGCTGGGAGCGTTAGGCAGTGTCTGTTGTGCACTCGAACCACTCACCAGGACAGTCACAACGATCAGCAGGTACAACAACGCGGACACTCTGATGTGTTCCGCGAATACGGACTTCTGCAAGATAAGACCTCCGCCGCGTGACGACACGCAGCAAATCATCGATGCTGTAGAGCTAGGAGCCTTCTCCTTTGGTTATAACTCAATTGTGTCACGGCCGCCCGGGCCAACTCTCTAGTTCCAGGTTGTTGAGCAGCCATCTGGGCCGGCGTTAGCTTCCGAATCGGTCGATCAGCAGGCCGTGCCGAAGTCCGCGGTCACTTACGGAGAGGCTGTCCTTACCGAGTTTATCCATCACAGTCTTGACAATGCAGGCGCCCGCGAGGATCACGTCGGCCCGTTTCGGCTGTAGCCCCACGATTGCGCGACGCTCCTCCAACGTCCGTGAGCAATAGAGCTGAATCTGCCGCTCAACCTCGGCGCGATCGATGACCGAGCCCTGCACAATGTCGGGATCATATTTCGCGAGCCTGTGCTTTACCGCCGTGATGTTCGTGACCGTGCCGCCCATCCCGACCAGGGCGTCGGGCGCGCGCCCCGTACCAAGCCGGGCAAGATCGCCGGCGACTGCATCCAGCGCGGCCTGCAGCTGTGTTGGAGGAACGACCCCACTCAGACCATACTGTTCGGTGTAGCGAACCGCGCCGACATTCAAACTGAACTGCTCCTCGACCGCCGAACCGCGACCGAACGTGAATTGCGTGCTTCCCCCGCCCGAATCGAAAATCGCCAGCGAGCCTTCTGTCAGACCAAGACCGGATTTGACGGCAAGATACGCCAGCCGTCCTTCTTCGTCGCCCGGTATGACTTCGATCGCGACCCCACAGCGCTGCTGGACCTGCGTCGATGAATTGTTGGCTGTTTCGCGCGGTCCGCATTCCCATGGTGCCAACCGCCGCAATGGCGGCCACCTCATTTTCTCGGGCTTCCGATGCCATCGCGCAAATAGCGGCCACAGTCCGTGCGATGGCCTCAGGACTAATCTCACCCGACTTCTCCAGTCCCTCGCCGAGCCGCGTGATCTCAGCGCGGTCGACGACTGTCTTCCAAGACCCGTCTTCGCGCTTGTCGCTGATATTGAACTTCACCGAGTTGGTGCCGACGTCGATGACTGCGTAGCGGGGCATAGTGGGCTCCTCAGCTGTTCATCCCGGCGAGCTTCTTCAGGCCTCGCGGGTAACTAATGTTTTCGAAGCGATCGAGCCCGAGCTTGCGGACAGTGGCAATCACGCGGGCTGGATCTTCCGATTCAAGCGCAACCGTGCGCGTCTTCCTGCCGTCCGCCACTACCTCGGTCATCTCAGACGTGCAGCCATCGATCTTGTAACGCGTCCGTTTCTTGTGGACCTTTACTACACGCAAGTGCCCGCTTGGCTCTGCCAACTCCGTGACGAACTGCTCGAGCGTATAGTCGGTACGCGCCAACGGCGGCGTGACGATACCGAGCGCGCTCAATACGTTCTTCACGGCCGCCGCGGGCAGCGGAAACGCCCCCTTCATGACGGGCTTCCACTGCTCCAGACCGTCGGGATTGACCTGCTCGAGGGTCTTGATGTCCATCAGCAGGTCTCGCACTTTGACGTTTTCGTTGCTGGCTGCAGAAAGAAAGTAGAGCTCATCACTTTCCTGGACGCCGCCCGGCTCAAGCGCCGCGAATTGCTTGTCGGACTCGCCAAAGCTCTCGCCGAAGGTTCTCCATTCCCAACGAGGGATGATGTTTTCCATGTGACACTCCCACGGGCGACGCAACTTCCACGGATCGCCCATCATTTAGTAACTAGAGAACAAAGATCCCTGTACACGCTGCCTGTTGTCAAACGCGGGGAAGACCCTTCCCTGCCGGAATCCTGTGTCCTCACAACTGCCCGGGTTCCCTCTGTACTGCCAGCCAGAGGAGCTCCGCCACTAGGTAAATCCCCAGGTGCGGGGCAGAATTCGGTTTCTTAGCATTAGAAACGAAGGTCGTAATCAGATAGTATCAGCGGCACACCGGGTAATGCTCGGCAGGATCTGACTCCTCAGCTGGCCGCACGATAACGCAGCAAGGTCTATGCTCTTCGCTGGGAGGAAAGTTTGTCAGCCAAATCTCAACATCACGGCTACATCCCCTTGCCGGAGTGGGTAATCGGTTATCGACAAGACTGGTTGCGGCCAGATGTGATCGCCGGCCTGACTACTGCCGCAGTGGTCATTCCGAAGGCGATGGCCTACGCCACCATTGCCGGCCTGCCGGTGCAGGTCGGACTCTACACCGCCTTCCTGCCCATGGTGATCTACGCGGTGCTGGGGACGTCTCGTGTACTTAGCGTAAGCACCACGACAACCCTCGCCATTCTGGCCGCAGCCGAGCTCGGCGAGGTCGTCCCGGGAGGCGATCCGGCTTCGCTGTTGAAAGCCTCGGCCATGCTGACTCTGCTGGTCGGAGCCATGCTGGTTGTGGCTTCAGTGCTGCGGCTGGGGTTCATCGCTAATTTTATTTCGCAGCCAGTATTGATCGGATTCAAGGCCGGGATAGGGGTGGTCATTGTACTGGACCAGGTTCCGAAAATCCTCGGTATCCACTTACCCAGGGGCTCGTTTCTCCACAACCTGCTTGCTCTCGTTCACGGCGTGCCTGAAACGTCGCTGGCCGCATTGACTGTCGGCCTCGTCATGATCGCCTTATTGATAGGTACCGAGCGGTATTTCCCGCGAGCGCCAGCCCCGCTGATCGCGGTGGCTGCCGGGATCCTCGGTGCGCGCTTCCTCGGCTTGCAGGCTCACGGAGTTGAGTTAGTCGGCCGGGTTCCCCAAGGCCTACCTCCCATCACCATGCCGGGATTCTCCCTCGCCGCCCAGCTCTGGCCCGGCGCCCTGGGTCTCGCGTTAATGAGCTTCACCGAGACCATCGCTGCTGGCCGGGCATTTGCCAAGAGTGAAGAACCGGCCCTTAAACCGAACCGGGAGTTGCTGGCTACAGGGCTGGCGAATGTGGGCGGTGCTTTTCTGGGTGCCATGCCTGCGGGCGGAGGTACCACCCAAACCGCCGTCAACCGCCTTGCGGGAGCGCGTACGCAGGTTGCGGAGCTGGTTACGGCCGGGCTCGCGCTGGTAACGATGCTTTTTCTTTCTCCTCTTATTGGGTTGATGCCGCAGGCCACGCTTGCGGCCGTGGTGATCGTGTACTCGATTGGGCTAATTCGGCCGCAGGAGTTCAAGGAGATTCTCGCGGTTCGGCGGACCGAATTCATCTGGGCGCTTACCGCCTTTGCCGGGGTGATGCTGCTGGGAACCCTGCGAGGAATCATCGTCGCCATTGTGGTGTCTCTCTTCGCACTCGCGTATCAGGTGGCCGATCCCCCAGTTCACGTTCTCGGGCGTAAGCCCGGAACGAACGTCTTCCGGCCGCGCTCCGCGGAGCATCCCGAAGACGAAACCTTTCCAGGCTTGTTGCTGCTGCGTCTGGAAGGCAGGATTTTCTTCGCCAATGCCGGGCACATCGCGCAAAAGATCAAGCCGCTGGTCGAAGAAGCGAAGCCAACAATCGTCGTGATCGACCTTAGCGGTGTGCCCGACGTCGAGTACACCGCGCTCACGATGTTGACTGAAGCCGAAAAGAGACAGCGTGAACGCGGCGTATCACTGTGGCTGGTGGGGTTGAATCCGCGAGTACTGGCCATGGTCCAGCGGTCGTCGCTGGGGACGGCCCTCGGACGTGAGTCGATGCATTTCAACTTGGAGATGGCCGTCGCGAAATACCTGGCAATGCCGTCGAGCGCGAGCGTTCGCGATGATGGCACAGCGGACGTCCGATAGATCGACGCTAGCCTCCACAGTTATCGTGTCCAGGCTTCGACACTGCCTTGCGTGGAGTTTGCCAGGCTGTTTCCGATAAACTAAACCTTGGTGCGCATTCTTACCCGCTACATCCTGAAGGAAGTCAGCTCACATGCCCTGCTGGGCATGGCGTTGTTTACCTTCATCATCTTCATGCGGGACCTGGGACGGCTGCTGGAGTTGATCGTCCGCAACAGCGCTCCCCTGCCCAGCGTGGCAGAAATCTTCTTTTTTACGCTGCCCACGACCTTCATCATTACCTTGCCGATGGGGGTGTTGGTCGGCATCCTGGTTGGGCTCAGCCGCCTGGCTGCCGACAGCGAAGTCACTGCCATGCGGGCCAGCGGTATCGGCGCGGGAAAGTTCGTGCGCACCATTGCCATCTTCGCCGTCGGGGCATGGATGCTGGGAATGTTCAACACCATCTATGTTGCGCCCGCATCGGCGAAGGCGCTCAATCGTCTGCAGGAACGGCTGAAATCGTCGCAAGCCTCGTTCGAGATACAGCCCCGCGTCTTCTACGAAGAGTTCAAAAACATTGTGCTCTATGTGCAAGACGTGGTTCCCTCCGGCGGCCGCTCCTTGTGGCGCGGCATTTTTCTGGCCGATATCAGCGACCCAGCCTCGCCCAAGATCACGCTGGCCCAGCGCGGTGCCCTGTTGAGCGATGCCCCCGACAAACTGCGTTTTCATCTGGAGGACGGCACCCAGCAGGAGATGATTCCGCAGGCGAAGGACCAGTATTCAATTACCACCTTCGAGACCACGGACATCCCGATTCAGCTGCCCAGCAGCTCGGACCGTGCGCCCCGCGATCTGTTGCCGACGGCCGAACTGGGCCTGCGCGACCTGCTCAAGAACGCAGCCTTGGAACAACAGGCGGCGGAGCGGATTCGGCATTCCGATCCGGCAACCGCTGGATCCCGAGCGCTGGCGTCTCGCTACTATCAGATTGAATTTCAACGCCGCTTCGCCCTCCCCGCGGCTTGCCTTGTATTGGCGATGGTGGGCATCCCTCTCGGTTTGTCGGCGCGCAAGGGCGGCAAGAGCACCGGCTTCGTGCTCACGATTCTGCTGGTGTTTGTGTACTACTTCTTCTCGCTTACCGGCGTTTCCATGGCGCGACAAGGGAAGGTGACACCGTGGTTGGGTATCTGGGCAGGCAACATCTTCTTCTTCCTTTGCGGCTTGATCCTGTTGTCGCGAGTGGATCGCATGCCTGTCGAAGTCGGCAGCGTCAGCGACTTCTGGAAGTCCATCCGAGAAAAGTTGCGAGTGCCTGACCGCCACCGCAAAAGAGCCTTTGAGCCGCGCGCGTCCCAGGCTGGATCAGCGTCGCACAAGAGCCGCTTTAGCGCCCGCTTTCCGCTCATTCTCGATGACATGATCCTGCGCGACTTCGCCTTGTATCTGGCGATGATCATCGCCACCTGCCTGCTTATTGTGCTGGTGTTCACCTATTTCGAGCTGCTTACCGACATCATGCGCAATCGGATTCCCGCGATCATTCAGGCCCAGTACTTGTGGGATGTAAGCCCGTCCCTCATCTACCTGATCGCGCCGCTGGCGGTGATGCTTGCCGTTCTCATCACCTTCGGGCTGATGGACAAGTCGAGCGAGCTAACGGCGATGAAGGCCAGCGGCATGAGCATTTACCGCGCGGCGCTCCCCGTCATCGTGCTCAGTGCCATTTTCGCCGCAGGCCTGTTCATCTTCGATCAGGTCTACATACCGCACACCAACCGCCAGCAGGAGATTCTGCGTAACCAGATCAAGGGCAAACCCGCTCAGACCTACTTGCAGGCCGACCGCAAATGGATTTTCGGGCAGAACAACGAAATCTACTACTATCAGGTATTCGACCCCGACGCCGACCGCTTCGGCGGCATCTCGATCTTCGAGTTCGATCCCAATACCTTCCAGCTCACCCGCCGTATTCATGCCGAGCGCGCCCACTGGGAAGACGGCCTGAAGAAGTGGGTCTTTGCGAACGGCTGGGTACGAACGCTGCGCGGCGCTTCCATCCAGGACTACCACACCTTCGACGTGGCCACCTTCAACGACCTGCGCGAAGACCCGAGCTACTTCAAGAAGGAAGTGAAGCAGTCTTCCGAGATGAACTACGAAGAATTGCGCCGCTACATCGACGATCTGCAGCAGAGCGGCTTTGACACCGTGCGGCTGAAAGTGCAGTTGCAGAAAAAACTCGCCTTCCCCCTAATCACCCTCGTGATGGCCGTCCTGGCAATCCCGTTTGCGGCGTCGGGACGCCGTGGCGGCGCGCTGGCCGGAGTGGCCGTCGCGATCGGCATCGCCATTGTGTACTGGGTCACGGCTGGACTCTTCGAAGCTATGGGGTCGGCCAATCAATTGCCGGCACTCATCGCGGCATGGGCACCCGATTTCATCTTTGCCTTCGCCGGAGGCTATTTGCTGCTCCGGGTTCCGACGTAGCATCCCCGGCGCAAGTTATACATCTATTGATGTCAGACTCCCGAATCGCTAATGTTCAAGAACCTACGGCCGCTGTTTCCCTATCTCCGCAAGTATCGGGCAACCTTCTGGGTCGGCGGGCTGTGCGTGCTGTGCAACAACTGCGTCTGGATTCTCTTCCCACTGGTCATCCGCCGCGCCATTGATGACCTGAATCAAGGCGTCACTGTGCATAAGCTGCTGACCTATTCCGGGTGGCTGCTCGCCGTCGCCGGCACCAAAGCCATCTTCCAATTCCTCACGCGCTGGATCCTGATTGGCGTCTCGCGCGAGATCGAATTCGATCTGCGCAACGACCTCTTCACCCATCTCGAGCGGCTCTCTTACAGCTTCTATCAGCGCACCCGCACCGGCGACATCATGGCCCGCGCCACCAACGACCTCAACGCGGTGCGCATGCTGGCCGGCCCGGGGATCATGTACACCGCCAACACCCTGGTCTTCACCGCAGGCGCTCTGGCTTTCATGTTGAGCATCAGCCCGCGCCTGACCATCTTCGCTTTCGCTCCGCTGCCCATCGTCAGCATCGTGGTGCAGTACTTCGGGCGCAAGATCCACGAACGCTTCGAACGCATCCAGGCCATGTTCTCCGATATCTCGGCCAAGGCGCAGGAAAACTTTTCCGGCGCCCGCCTGATTCGCGCTTACGTTCAGGAGCAGGCGGAGATCGAAAGCTTCGAGCGCGACAACATCGAGTACATCGGGCGCAGTCTGAAACTGGTCCGCCTGATGGGCATGCTCTGGCCGACCCTGGAAACCCTGCTGGGATTAGCGGTTGTGATCGTCCTGTGGGTGGGCGGACGCGAGGTACTGCTGCATCGCATCAGCGTTGGCAGCTTCGTGGCCTTCAACACCTACATGGTGCAGCTTACCTGGCCGATCATTTCGCTGGGATGGGTCATCAACATCTTCCAGCGCGGTACTGCATCCATGGGGCGCATTGAAAATATTCTGGCGGAGCAGCCGGAGATCACCGACGCCGGCGTTCCTGCGAAAGACGCTCCCACCGAGGTCCACGGCGAAATCGAGTTCCGCAATCTCAGCTTCCACTACGGACAAACCCTGATCGCGGCCGAGCGCGGCATGGGGCACGTCCACGGCGACGAGAATGTGCTGAAGAGCATCAACCTGCGCGTCCCCGCCGGCACCAGCCTTGCCATCGTCGGACCCACCGGCTCCGGTAAGTCCACCCTCGTCTCGCTGATCCCGCGCATCTACGACGCTGAGCCTGGCTCGGTACTGATCGACGGTCGCCCTATTCGTGAGTTCCCTCTCGAACTGCTGCGCCACAATATCGGGTTCGTTCCGCAGGAGACATTTCTGTTCAGCGACACCATCCGCGAGAACATCGCCTTCGGCACCGACGATGCCACCGATTACGACGTGCGCCGCGCCGCCCAGGCGGCCAGTATCGCCGATGAGATCGAGAGCTTCCCTGACGGCTACAACACGCTGGTCGGCGAACGCGGCCTGACCCTCTCCGGCGGCCAGAAGCAGCGTACCGCCATCGCGCGCGCGGTGATCCGTAATCCGCGGATTCTGGTGCTCGATGACGCCCTCGCCAGCGTGGACACCCAGACCGAGGATCGCATCCTCAATCACCTGCGCGAGATTATGGAAGGCCGCACGACCATCTTTATCTCGCATCGCGTATCCACGGTGCGCAATGCCGATCGCATCGCCGTGCTGCACAACGGCTTCATCGTGGAGTATGGCACTCACGATGAGCTCATCGAGCGCAACGGCTACTACACCGAGCTCTACAACAAACAGTTGCTGGAAGAAGAGCTGGAAATAGTCTAGCTCCTCCACCGCCTCCCCCGGATGCGCCATCAAACTCCCGAGCGCCGTCAGCAACCTACGCCGTTGGCGATTCGGCTCTAGCCCCGCGGGCGCCCGGAATTCCTATTGCAACAGCCCGTACATGTCCACTTCGTTTTCTGCTCCGAGAAATACATGTCCGTCGGCTATCGTGGGGACGGTAAACTTCACCGCGAGTCCAGCCCCATCGCGCCCCGAATTTTGGCTTGAGTTGTAGAGCTCAATGGCCAGGTTGGTCGCGTCGTAAGCCCGCAAAACGGCGGCGCCTCCGCCCCAAGTGTCGTTCTCAACGATCCACACAATCCCGTTGGCATTGCCATTTGCGGACACCGACGGCGTCGGTCCCGGGTAGTTGAAGTACCTGAGCGACTTGGAGGTGGGGCTTGAGGAAAGCAGTTGCGCATTCGGGTCAAACGAGAATGCCTTCAGAGTGTCGAAGATGCCACCGAAATAGGCGTTGTTGTTCCAGAAGGCGGGAGCTCCCCATATCCCACCAACTGCATAGGGAAGGGTCTGCACAATTTGGCTGTCGTTTCCAGAATGAAAGTGGCCCATGTTGTCCCGGCTCACGAGATCGATCGTGCCTTCTTTTCCGGCTTGCACCAGCAGATGCGGATACTTCGTGCCCGGCTGATCGGGAAGGAGCAGTAACCCACCCGAGCCGAGATCAGTGTCGTTTTGATCCAGGCTGAGTTGGTCCCACGGAGTGAAATAGTCGGTTACCGTGAACTTCTTGCTTGCACTCGACCATGTCAGTCGAAGGATGCTGTCTCCGTAATCGATGCCCCCCTTATCAACGTCGAAATAGCCGTTGCCGCTCGCACCATAAATCGATCCGCCGGAGTCGGCGGCCAGACCCGACCCTCCTCCCCAGTAGCCTCCCTCGTAGCCATTGGGCGTGTCCACGGTGACGCCACCTGGAGCAAGGGTGCTTTCGTCAAACGCCATGATCCAACCGTGATAGGTGCCGAGATCACAGTGAGAGGCGAACGCAATGAATACGGTCCCGTTTCCAATCATCAACCCGGGTCGCTGGGCCTGGACCAGCGGATCGAACGTCAGCACACCGTTGACCGACCCTGCGCCCGTGCCCAGCGCCGTGGCAGCGATCCGCTGCGGTGGAACCTTGTCCAGACCCGTCGTTATGTCCAGGGCATGTAGCGTCTGATAGAAGGTCGTCTTCTGGGTCTGCACATTGTATTCCTTCGTTTTTGCGACCAGGTACATGGTGTTGGTAGAGGTGTCGATCGCCGGAGTTCCGGTAATTCCGACCTCCGGAACCAGGTCTCCACAATTCGTGTCGCCAGGAGAGGAGACTGTGCTGATAATGAGGTTCCCGCTGGATGACAGAAAGGTGGTCTGCCAGATCAGTTGTCGAGTGTTTACGTCGAACGCATAAACCTGGTCGTGCTCCGTGGCTATCAAAACCAGGTTGTGGGTTGTGCCATTAATGTTGACGCCAGGCACATAGAGCGGCTGAGCATAGACGTATCCCTGCACGGCAAAGACCGAACGCTTCCCGAACGTCAGCACGTCCACATTTGCTGTATTGAGAACGGCCTCGTTGGTATTGGTCCCGGAACGGTAGTTGTCATTGTGGTAGGTTGTGACCGCGATCAAAGCGTTCAACGTGTAGTCGAAGGTCTGCTGCTGTGGTGGCTGAGAGGAATCTGTCACCAGCACTTCAAAAGGAAATTGACCGGTCGCTGTCGGGGTTCCGGTGATGTTACCAGACTGATCCAGGGACAGCCCGGGCGGAAGAGTTCCGGAGGTGAGTTGATAAGCATAAGGAGGCGTACCGAAGGAAGACTGCAAGGTGAACGAATACGGCTGTCCGACATAGGCGTTGCTGAGACCCTGATTTCCTGCTGCGGTCACCGCCAGCATCATGGCGGCATTTTGCTGGACACCCCCGCCGTTGCCGGTCAACGTGATGGGATAGTTCCCCACCGGCGTGCCATTGCCAACCGAGACGGTCATGGTCGAGTTGCCCGACCCCGGGGCCGGTATCGGATTGGGGTTGAAACTCACCGTGGTGCCTGTCGGAACTCCCGAAGCGGACAGAGCGATCGCGCTGTTAAAGCCCCCGCTGATGGTAGTCGTGATCGTGGATGTCCCTTGGTTCCCTTGCTGCACGCTGAGCGTGGCGGGCGAAGCTGAAATAGCAAAGGTTGGCGTTCCCGAGGCTTGCGCCACTCCCAGGAAAGCCAGGACCGTATAGTCTCCGGTGTTCTGGCTTGTCCCCACGACCACCGTCAACTGAGTGCCCAGCAACGTTACCTGTTGGCTGACATTGCTGGCCGGCCAGGCAGCGGCGGACCAGTTGTCGCCGACAGCATCATAGAAGTAGCCCAGGTTGGTCGTCCCCTCGGTCACCGCTGCCAGCAGAGTGTTGCCATCAAAGAACTGAATCAGGCACTGCTTCCAACATTCCAGATAGCTGGCATCGCCCATGGCCAGGGAAAGGTTGTAGGTCCCCGGCGACGGCAAGTCCACATGAAACGTCGCCGGCGAACCGTTGGTTATAAGGTTGACTCCGGACAGTCGCGGGTCAATTTTGGGATTGCGGTCCCGGCCTTGCACAAAGTAGGTATTTAACCATCCGAACGTTACTCCGTTCACCGTAGTTGGATATTTCGTGGTGGGCAGAACGTAGGTGTCGCCCGGAGGGTCGGTCACATAGGCTTTCGTGTTGCGGAAATCGAATCCCTGCTGCCAACCACCCGACGCAGCCGTCACCGTCAGCGTCACGGCCGTGTTTTGCTGGATGCCGCCACCGTTGCCCGTCACCGTGATGGGATAGGTCCCTGCGGGCGTGCTTCCGCCCACCGCGATGGTCATGATCGAACTTCCCGCTCCCGGCGCGGGAATAGGGTTGGGATTGAAACCGACGGTCGTGCCCGAAGGCACTCCCGAAGCTGACAGCGCGATGGAGCTGTTGAAGCCACCGCTAATGGCGGTGGTAATGGTGGAATTACCCTGATTGCCCTGCTGGATGGTGAGCGAGGCCGGAGACGCTGAGATCATGAAGTTCGGCTGCTGTTGCGCCGTTACCGTGAGCGTGACGGTGGTATTTTGTTCGACTCCTCCGCCATCCCCGGTCACCGTGATGGGATAGGTTCCCACTGGCGTGGCCCCTACTGTGATGGTCATGGTTGAGTTGCCCGCCCCCGGCGCTGGAATCGGGTTGGGATTGAAACTGACGGTCGTACCCGAAGGCACTCCTGAGGCCGACAGACTGATCGCACTGTTGAAGCTCCCGCTGATGGCGGTGGTGATCGTCGACGTCCCCTGGTTGCCTTGCTGGATGCTCAGCGAGGAGGGCGAGGCTGACTATTGTAAAGTTCGACGAACCGGATCCTTGCGATACCCCCAGGAAGGCTATTGGCGTGTAATCTCCTGTGGCCTGGTTGGTTCCCAGTACCACTGTCAGTCGCGTACCCGTCAGCGTCACCTGCTGGCTGACGTTGCTCCCTGGCCAGGCTGCGGCCGACCAGTTGTTCCCCGCAGCATCGTAGAAATAGCCCAGATTGGTTGATCCCCGGCTGAGCGTCGCCAGCACCGTGTTGCCATCCAGAAACTGAATCTGACACTGCTTCCAGCATTCCTGGTAGCCGGCATCGCCCATGGCCAGCGAGATGTTGTAGGTGCCTGGCGAAGGCAAGTCCACATAAAACGTCGCCGGCGAGCCGTTGGTGATGAGGTTGACCCCTGCCAGTCGAGGATCCAGCTTCGTGCTTCGGTCCCGGCCTTGGACCAGGTAGGTTTTGACCCAGCCGAACGTTACCCCGTTCGCCGTAGTTGGGTATTTCATGGTCGGCAAAACATAGGTGTCGCCGGGAGGATCCGTTACGAAGGCTGCTGTGTTGCGGAAGTCAAAGCCCTGCTGCCACTGAGAAGCGGCTTCCAGACTTGTGGTCAGCAACAATACAGTTGCTAACGCGAATAAGAGCGATATGTGCCGGGTGGAGAAGCCGGAGTTCATAGCCTGGGCCTGCCTTCGAGCGAATTCCGGCGAATTTTGAGCCCAACATGGCACTAACCTCGCACGGTGATGTGGCACTATATGGTAGACAAAAGCAAAATGATATAGCACTAAAATGCTATCTTAGCGGCAGGCTCAGATCCCCAGTTAGGTCAGTCATGAACCGTGTCGCTTCGCGGCGGGGAGATCCAGGACTCTTTTCATGCGGGGCAGGACGAAGAGGCTACTCCGTCAGGACGCTAGTTTGTCATGGTACTTATACTAACACATATATTTATGTCTACTATGTATACATATGATACTGACTTGGGCTAGACGGGCACTTTTGGCCTGAATTGTTGCCTCTAAGGCAAGGCAAATCAATATCTTACCTGTAACTTATTTGAATAGAATATCTTACGATAGAAATGGTGGGTAAGTCGTTGATTCTAAGTAAATCGACAGCAGTGGGAACAAAGCAGCTCGAAAATGAGATTTCTCGCCGCTTGTCGGGTCGTTCCGCTCAAGCGGACCCGATAAGATTCCTCTCCACCCGACGACCGAAGAACGCTGACTGCTAACGTCACGCCGCAGTCGCTGCGTCCTGCCGTTCCATTTCGACCAACGTCGCCGGCTGTTGCATCTCGCGATAGCGTTTGGGCGTGATGCCCACGAGGTGCCGAAACACGCTGGTGAAGTGGCTCTGGGTTTCGAAGCCAACCTGCGTGGCGACGCTGGCCAGCGCCGTCCGGCCTTCGCGCAGCAGCTCCTGCGCGCGCTCCACACGCTGCCGCATCACGTACTGGTGCGGCGTCGTGCCCGTACTCGTCTTGAACAGCTTGGAGAAGTAGTACTGGCTCATGCCCACGGTCTTCGCCAGTTCAGCCACCGACACTTCGCTGGCCAGGTTCTCGCGAACGTGAGCGAACACGCGCTGCAACCGCCAAGGCGGCAATCCGCCGATCGCTTCGACAGACGCCAGGGCCGCGTGCAGATAGGCGTCCACGACTTCGTGCGCGCGCTCCTCGTCCCAAGCGTGCAACGCCAGCACCAGTACGTTCATGCCTTCGGCGTGCGCTCCCAAACGCGCGGAATGCGGGTCGCCGCACATGGCGGCGCGAATTCCCGGTACCCGGTTGGCGGCGACCGACGCGCCCACGCCGCGACTGGTGATAATGATGCCGCGTTCGGCATCGCGGCGCAGAACGCACAGCGCCACCTGCTCAGCGTAATCGGGACGTTCGCGGGACGTTATCGAAGGTGCGGCATCAACGACTTCGTGCCCGTTCTCGTTAAGTCTCATCGCGAGACTCTGTTTGGCTTGATGACCTGCTTGATCAGACGCGATTGCTATGCGCACTGCCTTGACCCTCCATTCGTGGAACTGGGGATGGTTCTCGTAGATACAATCTGGCCAAAATACCTCGCAGCCCTGAGAAGGCATGCGCGCTACGGCTCATCGGAGCTCTGGCAAGTTCGCTGGAGTGCAATCATCGCCGCAAATTACCTGACGCACGTCGCCCAAAGCTAGAACCCGCCAACTCTGGCATAGTTTCTCACCGTGCATCCGGGCGACCCAGCTCGCCACAATGGAGATGCGCACAACGGCCATCTAGATGCCTTATTCATGACATATTCACAAGCAGCGCTTCAATAGTTCCACAAGCTGGGGGGGCGACGGCGCAAATGCACGAGATCGTAGCGCCCGGAATGCAAAAATGAGGCGAGAAGTCGCTACTCGCGATACACTTTCCGGTTTGGGCTGTTTCGCGGGCGGGGTGCGGAACTCAACCATATATGACCTTCAAGAATCCAGCGCCCGGTGGACCGGGCATTTCGCCTCGCTGGACGCGAGGCGCGAAAGAGGCGGTCGGGACTGCCTATTCGACGTCCAGTCGCGTCTGGTACACGGTCGCTGACGGCGTCATCACCGAGTGCTATTACCCCACCATTGATTCGCCGCAAATCCGCGATCTGCAATACCTGGTGAGCGACGGCGAGACCTTCTTCCACGACGAGCGCCGCAACATGCGAACCGAAATGGACTGCCTGGGAAGCGCGGCCCTGGGCGTGAAAATTACCAACTTCGATCGGGAAGGGCGCTACTCGATCGAGAAGCAGATCATCACCGATCCCCACCTGAACTGTCTGCTGGTCCACACCAAGTTCAATGTGGCGCCGCAATGGCAGGGGCGATTGCATCTCTACATGCTTCTCGCGCCTCACCTGCAGATCGGCGGATGGCACAACAACGGCGAAGTCTCCGAGGCCAGAGGGCGAAGGTTCCTGATGGCGTATCGGGGCGACATCTATCTGGGAATCTCTTGCGTACCCCGTCCGTTCATCAAGCTTTCCTGTGGATACGTCGGAGTCAATGACGGGTGGACCGACCTTTTTCACCACCTCAAAATGACTTGGGAGTATGACGCCGCGCTGGATGGCAATATTGCCCTGACGGGAGAATTTGATCTGTCCCGCGGCACCGAATTCACCCTGGGCGTGGGATTCGGCCACACCCGCCATAACGCCGCCGCTATGGCGGCCCAGTCGCTTTGCATACCCTTTGACACCACGCTGAGCACCTTTCTTGACCAATGGCAGCGCACCGCCAGGCGTTTGGCATTACTGGACAAGATTCCACCCCATGATTCGTCGCTGTTTGCGCGCAGCGTCAATCTTCTGCTGGCTCACGAGGACAAGCTGTATCCCGGCGCCATGATCGCCAGCCTGAGTATTCCCTGGGGCCAGGACAAAAGCGACGACGATCTCGGCGGCTACCACCTGGTGTGGACGCGCGACATGGTCAACAGCGCCACCGCGCTGCTGGCCGTAGGGCGACACGGCCACCCCTTTGCGTGCTCTCATCTATCTCGCGATCGCTCAACGGGAGGACGGCGGTTTCTACCAGAATTTCTGGATCGACGGAGACCCGTACTGGACGGGTGTGCAGCTTGATGAGGTGTCCTTTCCCATCATGCTGGCATGGCGCTTGTGGAAGGCGGATGCGCTCGCCAACTTCGATCCGATTATGACCGTAAAGCTGGCCTGCGGCTACCTCATTCGCGAGGGTCCCGCAACTCCACAAGAGCGCTGGGAAGAGGCCGGAGGCTATTCGCCGTCTACCTTGGCAAGCAACATCGCCGGCCTGATCTGCGCTGCCGAGTTTTTCGAGGCGCGCGGCGACAAACCTTCGGCCGAGTTCGTGCGCACTTACGCAGATTTTCTCGAGTCCCACGTGGAGAAGTGGACGGTTACGAATCAGGGCACGTTGGTACCGGGAATCGCGCGGCACTATATCCGCATCAATCCGGCCATCAGCTCTGAGGGTGCAAGGGGAGACGAAGACCCCGATCACGGTGTACTGACCCTTGCCAACCAGCGGCCTGGCGACCAGAGCAAGTATCCGGCGAAAGATATTGTGGACGCTGGCTTTCTGGAGCTGGTGCGTTTCGGCATCCGCAAAGCCGGCGATCCGCTCATCGAGGATTCGCTTAAGGTCGTAGATGCCGTGCTGAAGGTGGACACGCCGAAAGGCCCGTGCTGGAAACGCTATAACCATGACGGCTACGGGCAGCGCGATGACGGCAGCTCCTTCATTGGCTGGGGCGTGGGGCGGCCGTGGCCTCTACTGACCGGCGAAAGAGCTACCTATGAACTAGCCGCTGGGCAGGACATCGACCCTTACCTGTTGGCGATCGAGAATTTCAGCACCGGCATTGGCCTGATTCCGGAGCAGATCTGGGACCAGCCGGACATCCCAGACAAACTCATGTACTTTGGCGGGCCAACCGGCTCCGCTATTCCCCTGATGTGGGCGCACGGTGAGTATGTAAAATTGCTGCGCTCCCTGGTGGATAAGAAGGTTTTCGACCTCATTGAGCCGGTGGCGGAACGATATCGCAACGATCATCCACGCCCGGTAATCGAAGTATGGAAGATGAACCGGCAAGTGCGTAGTGTTCCGGCAGGGGGCCTTTTGCGAATACAGGCCTCTTCCCCGTTCGTACTGCACTGGAGCAATGACGAATGGAAGACGGTGCACGACACTACGTCCACCCCAACCGGAGTTGGCATTGAGTTCGCCGACATTCAGGTGGCAAGGACGCAGACTGCCCGCGTGCTCTTTACGTTCTACTGGCCCCAGGACAGCAATTGGGAGGGCAAGAATTTCGAGGTGGCAGTCACGCCGCCAATGCAAACTTAGGCAGCAGAAAGGTGGAATCGATTGAGCAGCCAAGTGGATGTTTCCGCTCGGGACAACAAGCAAGCAGCCGCTCCCCAACGTGGAGTTGAAGGCCAAACGCCGGAGCAGCAACTCACGACCCTCTGCATCAACACTATCCGGACCCTTTCGATGGATGCGGTGCAAAAGGCGAACAGCGGGCATCCGGGCACGCCCATGGCACTCGCGCCGCTGGCCTATACCCTATGGGACCGTTATCTGCGCTACAACCCGCGAAATCCTCATTGGCCGGGCCGCGACCGCTTCATTTTGTCCAACGGCCATGCGTGCATGCTGCTCTATTCCATGTTGTACCTGACCGGCTACGATCTCTCACTCGATGACATCAAGCAGTTCCGGCAGTGGGGATCGAAGACACCGGGACATCCCGAATACGGCCTTGTGCCAGGAGCGGAAGCCACCACTGGCCCGCTTGGTCAAGGATGTGGGAATTCGGTCGGCATGGCGATTGCCCAACGCTGGCTCGCTTCGCAATTTGGCAAAGACGGGAAAAATCCTTTCGATTACCGCATCTACGTGTTCTGCGGTGACGGCGACCTGATGGAGGGCGTGAGCAATGAAGCCGCCTCGGTAGCTGGCCATCTTGGGCTGTCTAATCTGATCTGGTTCTACGACAACAACCACATCACCATCGAGGGAAGCACCTCGCTCGCATTCAGCGATAACGTTGCCCTGCGTTTCGAGGCATGGCATTGGAATGTGCTGCACATCAGCGACGTCAACGACCTCGACATGGTCGACGTCACCATCCAGGCCGCGCAGCGAGAGCCCGCGCGCCCCACGATCGTCATCGTTGATACGCACATCGGCTGGGGCTCCCCGCATCGGCAGGACACCAAGGAGGCCCACGGCGAAGCGCTCGGCGAGGATGAGGTCCGCCTCACCAAAATCGCCTACGGCTGGCCACCCGATGCTCACTTCCTGGTGCCTGACGAAGTGAAGGCCTACATGGGCAAGGCCGTCGAACGCGGTGCGCAATGGGAGAAGGATTGGAACGATCGCTACCAGGCGTGGGCGAAGGAGTTTCCGGACCTCGCGAAGACCTGCCGGCAGATGCTCAATCAGGAGTTGCCCGAGGGCTGGGACAAGAACATTCCCTCCTTCCCTGCCGACGCCAAGGGCCTGGCCACGCGGGAGTCCAACAGTAAGGTGCTGAACGCCGTCGCCAAGAATGTCCCGTGGTTGCTCGGGGGCGCGGCCGACCTTTATCCCTCGACCAAAACCTTGATCGACGGCGCCGGCAATTTCGAGAAGGGCAGCTACAGCGGACGCAACTTTCACTTTGGCATCCGCGAGCACACCATGGGTTCCATCGTGAACGGCATGGCGTTATCGGGCCTGCGGCCTTACGGGGCAACCTTCTTCATCTTCTCGGATTACATGCGGCCGGTATTGCGCCTGGCGGCAATCATGGACCAGCCGGCGATCTTCATCTACACCCACGATTCGTTCTGCCTGGGAGAGGACGGGCCTACGCACCAGCCGATCGAGCATCTCATGTCCGTGCGAGCCATCCCGCGGATTCTGCTGTTCCGCCCTGCAGACGCCAACGAGGTCGCGGAGGCCTGGCGCTGCATCATGCCCTTGAAGAAGATTCCGGCAGCGCTGGTGCTAACGCGCCAGGCCGTTCCCACGTTCGACCGCACGAAGTACGCCTCAGCTGCGGGCCTGGCTAAGGGCGCTTATGTCATGGCTGACTCTGGCGGTACTCCGGACATCATTCTCATCGGGACCGGCTCAGAGGTGCAGCTTTGCGTTGGCGCCTATGAGCGCCTCACCGCAGAAGGCGTGAAGGCGCGGGTCGTGTCCATGCCGTGCTGGAGGCTGTTCGAAGAGCAACCCGTGGAGTATAAGCGCCAGGTGCTGCCGCCTGAGGTGCGCGCGCGAGTGGCGGTTGAAGCAGGCACCAGCCTCGGCTGGAGCGAGTACGTCGGCCCTGATGGATATGTTGTTTCCCATGATGACTTCGGCGCATCTGCTCCTCTTAAGGAGCTGTTGCAGCACTTTGGCTTCACCGTGGACAACGTGGTAGACAAGGCGCGCGAGGTCATGAAGAAAATCAAAGCTTAGCGTTGGGGACCTGGCATTGCCATGAGAATAGCCGTGGGCGCGATCACTCCGGAGTTCCCTCGAACGAAGTCGTGATCGCTGAACTCCAGCGCCGGCGGCTGGCCAGGATCGAAGCCCTCGAATGGGAGAGTTTGCGAGGACTCAAATGAGCGATAACCCTTTAGTACAACTCCATTCTCTGGGTCAGAGCCTCTGGCTCGACCAGATGCGCCGCTCCCTGTTGACTACGGGCGAGCTTAAGCGGCTTATCGAGGACGATGGCCTCCGCGGCCTCACCTCCAACCCGACGATCTTCGAGAAAGCCATTAGCGGCAGCCAGGACTACGCAGAGCAATTGGGACAGCTGGCGCGTGCCGGCAGCAGCGTGCCGCATATTTATGAGGAAATTGTCATTCAGGACATTGGCGGCGCCGCCGACACCTTTCGTGGGGTTTACGATGCCAGCGACGGCGGCGATGGCTTCGTCAGCCTCGAAGTTTCTCCCCTGCTGGCCAATGACACCAAGGCGACCATCGAAGAAGCCAAGAGACTCTTCGCGCGTCTCAACCGTCCGAATGTGATGATCAAGGTTCCGGGAACGCCCGCCGGACTTCCTGCCATCGAGGAACTGATCGCGTCGGGGCTGAACATCAATGTCACTCTGATTTTCGCGGTCGAAGTCTACGAGAAAGTCGCCGACGCCTACATTCGAGGCCTGGAGCGCCGCGCCGCTGCGGGCCAACCGATTGACCGCATCGGTTCCGTTGCCAGCTTCTTTGTCAGCCGCATTGACTCGATGGTGGACAAGCAGCTTGCCCACTTCGCGGAGGAAGCCACTGACGAGCAACAAAAGCAGCGCATCAACGCGCTGTTGGGCAAAGCTGCGATTGCCAACGCGAAGCTGGCCTACGAGTCGTTTAAGCGCATCTTTGGCGGCGAGCGGTTTGCCGCTGCTGAAAGCAAAAGGAGCGAAGGTCCAGCGTCCTCTGTGGGCTTCCACCAGCACTAAGAATCCCGCCTATCCCGACACGATGTACGTGGATGGCCTCATCGGTTCCGACACCGTCGATACCGTTCCTCCGCAGACGCTTGAAGCCTTTCGCGATCACGGAAAAGTTGCGCCCACGCTGGAAGCGGGACTTGACGAGGCGCATCACACCTTCGACGAGCTGAAAGCCGTCGGCGTTGACATGAAGGCGGTAACCGACAAGCTAACGGAAGAGGGTGTTAAGTCGTTTTCGGATTCGTTCAGGGAGCTGATCGAGGTGATTGAGGCGCGACGCGATGAAGCTACGCGCGGTACCGCCAACCGCCACAGCGCTGCACTGGGGCCCTGTAACGAAGACTTCCAGGACGCGATGACGAGTCTCGAGAAAGAACACTTTGCCACCCGCCTGTGGGCGAAGGACCCGACGCTTTGGACGAATGACCCGGAACGCCAGAAGATCATCGTCAATGCCCTGGGCTGGCTCACCGTCGTCGAAAACATGCAGCCGCACGTGGGCGAGCTGGTCGCATTCGCGGACGAAATCCGCAAAGCTGGATTTGAAGCAGCCGTCGTGCTCGGCATGGGCGGCTCCAGCCTCTGCGCGGAGGTGCTGGCCCGCACTTTCAGCAAGAAAGACGACTATCCGCAGCTGTTCGTTCTTGACTCCACGGTACCCACGGCGATCCGCCACCTGGAGCAGAAGATCAGCCCCGGCAAGACGCTCTTCATGGTGTCCTCGAAGTCTGGCGCCACGACCGAGCCGCAGATGTTTCATCGCTACTTCTACGATCGCGTTAAGAAAGTCAAAGGGGAGTCGGCAGGCGAGAACTTCATCGCCATTGCCGACCCCGGGACGCAGCTCGTACGAGACGCGTCCCACGATCATTTCCGCCGCGTCTTCCTCAACATGCCCGACATCGGTGGGCGCTACTCCGCACTTTCTTACTTCGGCATGGTGCCGTTTGCGGTCATGGGCGGGGATGTAAAGGCTTTTCTGACCCGGGCCGCGTACGCTGTGCATGCTTGCGCCGGGCCGGTTGGGATCAGCGAGAATCCCGGCGCACGCCTGGGAGCAATGCTCGGTTCGCTGGCCAAAGCCGGGCGCAACAAACTGACGTTGATCACGCCCCCACCTCTCAACTCGCTCGGGCTGTGGATCGAGCAGCTCATTGCAGAAAGCATCGGGAAAGAGGGCAAGGGTATCGTCCCAGTCGTCGGAGAGCCGCTTGGTTCTCCAGAGGTTTATGGCGATGACCGCGTCTTCGCATACATTCATACGCACTCGGCGAAAGCGGGCGATATTGGCGAGAAACTGGCGGCGCTGGAAGCGGCCGGGCATCCGGTTCTGCGCCACACGTTGCATGATGCGCTCGACCTTGGCGAAGAGTTCTTCCTGTGGGAGTTTGCCACCGCAGTTGCCGGCGCAGTGCTCGGCGTTGATCCGTTCGATCAGCCGAACGTGCAGGAATCCAAGGACAATACCAAACGGTTGCTTGCGGAATACGTCCATAACGGTTCCTTCGCGCAGCAGAACCTGATTGTGGCCGACAATACTCTCCGGGTATTTGGCGACGCCGAAACCCGCGACACCCTGCGTCGCGGAGGTTCTTCGCTTCAGGAGATCGTTGCGGCGCATATTGCCAGGGCCAAGCCCGGGGACTATTTCGCATTTACGCAGTTCATCGAGGAATTGAACAACTACGAGTCCTTGCTGCAGGAGATTCGCGTCGCCATCCGCGACGAGAAGAAGCTCGCGACCACTTCCGGTTACGGCCCGCGTTTTCTGCACTCCACGGGACAGCTTCACAAAGGCGGTCCGGAGAGTTGTCTGTTCATCCAGCTGACCTCGGACGACATCAACGACATCGACATTCCGGGAGAGAAATTCACTTTTGGCGTGCTTAAGCAGGCCCAGGCGCTGGGTGATTTCGAGTCATTGTCCAGCCGGCACCGCCCAGCCATCCGTATTGATCTGGGTGGCGACGTGGAGAAGGGACTGCGCCGCCTGTTGGCTTTGGTTAAAGGCGCGGTTTCTCCAGTTGCGGTCCTGGAAGTCGCGGCACGCCGATGAAAAACGGCAAAGACAGCAACCTTTAGCCGGGCGTTCAGGGCGTCGCACCACGAGGTTATTTTGTTATGAGCACGATCGTTCAGCCAGTTCCCGTCAAGCTTACGAAGCCAACCTTGCCCAAAGGCGATTCCTGCCTGCTGGTCATCTTCGGCGCCACCGGAGACCTCACCCGCCGGAAACTGGTTCCCGCCCTTTACGATCTGGCTTGCGTCGGCTGCACCAACCGCAACTTCGACGTGCTCGGCATCGGCCGCACGAAACTCACGGATGAGGACTTTCAGGCGCGTCTGCGTGACGGGGCGGCGAATTCCAAAGACACTCGTAACTTTCACCGACGACGGCTGGAAGGACTTTGCCGGTCACCTGCATTATCTGATCGGCGATGCCAATCAGCGCGACTTCTACCCTCACCTCAAGGCGAAGATCGAGGAGATGCAGAAGAACGGCGCCAGCCCCAACATCTTGTTCTATGTGTCCACGCCGGCCTCCCTCGCTCCTCCCATCGTCGAGGGCCTGGGCTCGGTCGGACTGGCGCACAACAGCGGAGGCTGGACTCGGATCATCCTCGAGAAGCCCTTCGGCAGCGATCTCCAAAGCGCTCACGAGCTGAACGAAATTGTGGCCCACGTCTTCGATGAGCCGTCGGTGTACCGCATCGACCACTACCTCGGCAAAGAGACGGTGCAGAACATCATCATGTTCCGCTTCGGCAACTCGATGTTTGAGCCGGTGTGGAACCGCAATTACATCGAGTACATCGAGATTACGGCCGCCGAGAAGCTGGGCGTGGAAAACCGTGGCGCATTCTACGAAGAGACCGGTGCGCTGCGCGACATGGTGGCCAACCACATGCTCCAGTTGCTGATGTTGACGGCGATGGAGCCGCCAGTCACCTTCGACGCCGACTCCGTGCGCAGCCACAAAGTGGAAGTGCTGCGCGCCATTCCTCCCATGTCGAAGGAGGAGGTCGCGAAACGCACGGTTCGCGGGCAGTACGGACCGGGAGAAGATTGACGGCAAACCCGTCCCCGGCTATCGTCAGGAACCCGGCGTCAATCCCAACTCGCTCACAGAGACTTACGCCGCGGTCGAGTTCCACATCGATAACTGGCGCTGGGCAGGAGTTCCCTTCTACGTGCGCGCCGGCAAACGGCTGGCGAACCAGTTGACGGAAATTGCCGTCCACTTCAAACGTACGCCGCAGGCGCTCTTCGCCCGCAGTCCCAAGGATGTGCACCACAACGTCATCACCATGCGCATTCAGCCAAATGAGGGCATCGCGTTGAGTTTTGGCGCCAAACAGCCGGGCTCGCAGATGCGTGCCATTCGCGTGGACATGGACTTCTCCTACCGCGACGCCTTCGGCGCCGAGACCCCCGCAGCTTACGAGACGCTCCTGCTCGATGCCATGCGCGGTGATCCAACGTTGTTCACCCGGCGCGATGAAGTTGAAGCGGAGTGGCGCATCATCACGCCCATTGAAGAGGCATGGGCCGAGCTACCGCCTCCGCAATTCCCCAATTACCCAGCCGGCACCGAGGGACCCGAAGCGTCGGACCATCTCATCAAGCACGGCAACCTCCAGCTGGCGTCCGCTCAAGCACGAGGACGGAGGGAACGTTTGATGACTGGGGCAAACCCGCGCATTGCGATGGTAGTCTCCGATGTCGACGGTACTTTGCTCGATCCATGTAAGAATCTCACTCCCGGCGCTCCGGCAGCGGTACAGCAGTTGAAGCAGGCGGGCATACGTTTCACCATCGTGAGCGCGCGCCCCCCACGGCTGACCCGCCAGCTCTTGCGCGACCTTGCACATCGTCGAGCCGTCCGGTTGCTTCAACGGCGCGCTGCTCATCGATCCCGAACAAAATGTCCTGCATCAGTTGCCCATGACGCCGGGCGACGCCCAAACTGTCGCTGAGCATATCTCCGACTCCAAGCTTGACCTGTGGGTTTACACCGACACCGAGTGGTATGTGAGCAACCCGGTGGGTCCGCACGTGCAGAGTCAGGAGGGGCTGATGCAGTGTAAGGCCACGCCCCTGCCCACCTATGACATGTCGCAGTTTCACGTACTAAAGCTGGTCGGCGTCAGCGACGACTATGCCGCCGTAAAGCGGGCCGGGGCAGAGCTCGACGAGCTATGCTGCATCGCGATTTCGGCGACCCGCTCCTCCAACTACTATCTCGACGTGACTCACGCCAACGCCAATAAAGGTGCGGTTGTGGTCACCCTGTCTAAGATGCTGAACATTCCTACCGCGCAGATCGCCACCATTGGCGACATGCAGACCGACGTACTCATGTTTCGCAAGAGTGGAATCAGCATCGCCATGGGCAACGCCAGCGACGACGTGAAACAAGAGGCGACCTACGTCACGAAGAGCAATTTGGAGGACGGCTTCGCTTATGCGATGGAGCACTTCGTCCTCGCGGCAGCGCAGAAACAAGCCGCAGCAGACTGAGCATCGCGGCGGCACTTATCTGCCAATCAACATCACAGGAACCCGATCGCAGCCGCAGATCAGGTGAACTGGAAGAGAGCTCCTCTAGGATCAAGCGCGGTCCGCCAGGTCTTGCGCACGTCCCTTCCATTCGCCACCACGCCCCGACCAGTACTTCAGCGCCGAATGCAGAGTGGCCCACGCGTAAAATACCGCACTGAAGGGCAGGGTCAGCACCCAGAGAACTGTTGATCTCATAGAAACGCACCATCGGCAAATACGCGATCATCATCAGCAAATACGCGGCTGCGCCCAGCACCACAAGAGCCGGGGACCGCTGAAGAGCAGCCCCACCGGCAACAGATACGTCAACAGCAGGCCAGCCAGCGCGGCGGCGAGCAGCCAAGTTGAATGCCGCAACTGGTTGAAGGCAGTCCGGGCGATCATGCGCTCGATTTCCGAGAACGACCCATAAGCCCGCAAGCTGCGTGTTTCCTGCGTCACTCCGAGCCAGACTTTTCCTCCGCTACGTTTCACGGCGGCGGCGAGAGCACAATCGTCGATGATCTCGTGGCGAATCGCTGCGATTCCACCAGCCCGCGCCAATGCCTCCGGTCGAATCAGCATGCAACCGCCAGCCGCAGCGGCAGTCTTGCGCTTAGGATCGCGAATCCATCGCGGTGGATACAGCAGGAAGAAGAAAAAAACGAATGCCGGGATCAGCATCTTCTCAGCCACGCTGCAGCAGTGCAGCTTCACCATGAACGACGCAAGATCATAGTCTCCCTTCTCCGCTATCGCGACGAGCATGGCCACATTATCGGGCGAGTGCTGAATGTCTGCATCCGTCAGCAAGAGAAACTTCGGCTGCAGCTGGAGTGCCTGCTCGATTCCCTGCTGCACCGCCCATAGCTTGCCGGACCAACCTGGCGGCAACGGCTGAGCGTTAATCACCGTTAGCGCGTCTACGCGAGCACTACTTACCGCCGCGTTGGACGCTGCCGCTGCAGTTCCATCGGAGCTGCTGTCATCGACCAGGAAAATATGCATTGAGCTGGCACAGCTCTGTTGCAGGAGCGATCTCACGGCGCTGCCGATCACGTCGGCTTCATTGCGTGCCGGGATGACTACGGCGATGAGCCCGGTCTCCGCAAGAGGCGCGACCTCGGCACCCAGTCGCTGGACCATCCAAAAGCGTCCGCGGCCGAACAGCAGGCCGAGCCAGATGATGACGCACAGAAATCCGGCAATCGCGAACGGATGCATGAAAGATCAGTTTACGGGGTGAAGGAATGCGCTCCAGGTCTCATCATCGGCTGGCGAGGCCTCCGGCCGTCTCGGCGCCGTCAATCACATAGACATGCCCGTTGAGGTAAGCGGCATCGTCGGAGGCAAGAAACGCAAACAAAGCCGCAACCTCTTCCGGCTGCGCATGGCGGCGCAGGGGAATCTTCTGGTTCACGGCCTCCAACATCTCGTCGGAATATTCCGCGCGCTGCATCGGCGTCAGCACGTATCCCGGAGCGACGGCATTCACTCGCACCTTGGGCGCGAGTTCCAGTGCCATGGAGCGCGTCAGCTCGATCACCCCAGCTTTCGTGGCGTTGTAGTCGGCATAGTAGGGATAGCCCATGATGCCGTTGGTCGAAGCCGTATTCAAGATGACCCCACCCGTATGCTGCATCATGTGACGGGCAGCGGTCTGCGCCACGTTGAAGACGCCGGTCAAGTTCACGGCGAGGACGCTGTTCCACTCATCCGGGCGTAATGTCGAGAAACTTGTGGCGAATGCTGATGCCGGCGTTGTTGATGACGACATCCACGCCGTCAAGCTCGCGAATAATCGCGGCAAATGCATGCTGCACCTGGGAGTGTTCGGCAACATCCGCAAGGAATGTTCCCGCGATGGCCGGAAGCTCGTCTTGGATTCGAGCGCAGGCGCTCTGGTCGCGATCCAGCACCGCGACGATTGAGCCCTCCTCCAGGAAGCGGGCCGCTGTGGCCGCGCCGATGCCGCTGGCGCCTCCGGTTATGACAACTCGCTTGCCTTTGAGTCCACGCATAAGGTCCGCTATTCGCTCTTCGCCTGTCGCACATGCTCGTCGGAGGCTCACATCATAACGGATTCTTCACGAGCACCAAGCAAGAACGAAGAGTGGACAGCGAAAAGCGGCTCCTAATGCTTCTGCGGGGGAATCGGTTTGCCGCCGATCTGCTGGTCCTTCATGGTCTCCCCTTGCCGGAGCAGGCTGGGACGCGGCGAGGCTGATGCGGCAGGTGCGTCCGGCTGAGCAGGATCGGCTCCCGCGGCAGCACCGGCAGTAGCTTGCGAAACCTGGGACCCCGAACTCGTGTTCGCCTGCTGAGCAGACGTCGCCGCTGGCTGGGTTGTGGAAGCGGTAGCTGCCGCCGGCGTGGGGGCCGCAGGCGGCGAACTGGCAGGCGAACTTACACCGCCTCCCGGTTTTGGCGCGGCGGCTTGCTCGGTTAGCGGCTCAGCATCAAAAGCAATCTGCTCTTCCAGCAGCTCTTTCAACTCGCTGTCGTGAGGAGCGGCAAAGAACCAGGTCAGAAGATAACCTCGTCGCGAGGTCACAGCCAGGGCGATGGACAACCGCCGCGAGAGCTCGTCGCCTGGAACTTGAAATGCCACCGTGCCGTGGAGGTACACGACGACGTTCCCCCCGGCGGTAAAGGCCTTCGCGTCACGCATATCGCGCAGGACGGGATGTGTCAATCCAAATTGCAGCAGGAAGTCTTCAATGGACCGCTTGTCGCTCACCTTCGCCGGAAACCTCATCCCCGGGAAACAGGCCGTCGATATTGCCGAAACGGTGACTTCGCCAAAGTCGTCGTACGAAAGCTGCCCACCAGTTCCGGGCCGCTTCGCCCATGCCGAGAACAGGGTCCGGTTGCAAATCTTCATCAGCTCCTGCTCACCGGTGCCCATCCAGGGCTGGTCAACATCGCTCTTTCTGGAGCGCTCGATGGCGGGCTGCACTGCACCTTCGGATTCCAGGATCCAGCCGGGTTGCACGCGATAATGGAAGCCCAGCGATTGGTTTTCGTACACATTGCCTGTGAACTTCCCGGGATCAATGTGTTTCGCCGGTGGGTCGGCCTGCAACTGTGCCAGGCGGTGGGATGAAATCGCCGGTCCTTCATATTCCCAGGCATCCGTGCCCGCATACTCCCGTGCTTTCGCGGGAGCGACAAACGTCACATGCTGGAAAGACGACTCCAGCTCTTTGACAGCTTTTTCATTATTTGCGCCTACCTTTACCACTACCACATGGCCCTCGAGGTTGGTCGCCAGCGCCATGTGCTGGTCCGCCCCCCGACGGGTCTCGTAGAAATAGAACTGGTGGCCGTCCAGCATGGTCTTGGAAAGACCATGCAATTCTTCGACCCCGTAGAACAGCTCCTGGTCGAGCGCTTTGCGAAGCACGACCTTGGCGTCGGTCGAGGGCTTGGCGCGTAAAGGAAGCGCAAAGATGGACACGAAGGCGTATGCCGGCGGAGGGCCCCCCAGTTGCAATATCTGAATCCGGCTGTCGCGGGCGACCGGCTGCGGGATCGGCTCCAAGCGCAAGTCGGCCGGAAGCTCGAAGGCGAATCCGAAGTACCGGTTCACATAGCGCGTGGGAGACAGATAGCCCTGGTCGGGATACACTTCCTGGGCCGCCGCTGGAGCGGAAGAGGCGGGAACCGCCTGCCCGCTCAACAAGGGGCAGCTCAGAAACGAACATAAGAGTGCAGCAAGGACCCCGGGCAGCTTCATCGCATCTCTCTGTTATTGTTCGCCGTCAGAGCATAAGTAGTCAATGTCGTGGGGCAAGGTTTGCCATGCCTCGCTGTTTCTATTCCCCGGTCAGGTACAATCAACGGCTGTACAAGCTTCCTTACCCACGACCGATGGACAACGGCAGTGACGCATACCTGGAGGAGCACTCGCTGAATCCCGTCCTCAGCCTCGGCTGCGCTCTACTGGTGCAACCGCATGGGTTGCGCCATTATTTTCGGACCCATTTCCTCGACACCACGTTCAAAGGCCTGTACCACGCCAACGCCTTCGACATGGCGCTGCTGATTCCCTACTTCGTGGTGCTGGTGCTGCTGGCGTTCTACGGCATGCATCGTTACCAGCTGGTTTATCTGTACTACAAGCACCGCAAGAACAAAGTCACCAATCCGGAATCGCGCTTTGCGGAGTTGCCGCAGGTCACCATCCAGCTGCCCATCTTCAACGAGCAATACGTCGTCGATCGGCTGGTGGACTGCGTCTGCAAGCTCGAGTATCCGCGCGAGAAGCTGGAGATTCAGGTGCTCGACGACTCCACCGACGAAACCGTCGAAGTGGCGCGCGGCGTGGTCGAGCGCCACGCCGCGCTGGGCCACAACATCAGCTATCACCATCGCACCAACCGCGAAGGCTATAAGGCGGGCGCGCTCGACGCCGGCTTGAAAGTCTCCACCGGCGAGTTTGTCGCCATCTTCGACGCCGATTTCACACCCCAGCCAGAGTGGCTGATGAAGGTCATTCATCACTTCGCCGATCCCGGAGATCGGCATGGTGCAGACTCGCTGGACGCACCTGAACCGCAATTACTCCTTCCTGACCGAAGTGGAGGCCATCCTGCTCGACGGCCACTTTGTGCTGGAGCACGGCGGCCGCTCGCGCGCCGGAGTGTTCTTCAACTTCAATGGCACCGCCGGAATGTGGCGGCGCAAAGCCATCGACGACGCCGGCGGCTGGGAGCACGACACCCTCACCGAAGACACCGACCTCAGCTACCGTTCGCAGTTGAAGGGATGGAAGTTCCGCTACCTCCAGGACGTGGAGTGTCCGGCCGAGCTGCCCATCGAGATGACCGCCTTCAAGACCCAGCAGGCGCGCTGGGCGAAGGGCCTGATCCAGTGCGCCAAGAAAGACCTGCCGAAAGTCCTGCGCGCTCCGGTTTCGCGGCGCGAAAAGACTGAAGCCTGGTACCACCTGACCGCCAACATCAGCTATCCGCTGATGATTGTTCTCAGCACGCTGCTGCTGCCGGCGATGGTCATCCGCTTCTACCAGGGATGGTTCCAGATGCTCTACATCGACATTCCCCTGTTCCTGGCGTCCACGTTTTCCATATCGAGCTTCTACCTGGTCTCGCAGAAGGAACTGTTTCCCAAGAACTGGCTGCGCACATTCCTGTTTCTGCCGCCGCTCATGGCCCTCGGCATCGGGTTGACCATCACCAACAGCAAGGCTGTGCTGGAGGCGCTGGTGGGTCATCAGAGCGCGTTCGCCCGCACCCCGAAGTATCGGGTGGTGAGCAAGCAAGAAAAGTCCATCGCCGCCAAAAAGTATCGTAAACGCCTCGGATGGGTGCCCTACCTCGAGATGCTGATCGGCGGCTATTTCGCGCTGACGGTCTGGTACGCGATCGCCAATGAGAATTACATTACCGTGCCTTTCCTTGTCCTGTTCGTCTTTGGCTACTGGTACACCGGGCTGATGTCGTTGCTGCAAGGCCGCTTCGATGCTCTGGTCCGGGAGCGCGCCGAAGAGCACAGCCCCAAGCCATTCCCGGTGGGTGTCTGAGGCTGCTCTAGCGCCCCGTCATCTGTTATCCTGAATAACCGTGGTCATCAAGTTATTTTTTGTACTTCTGGTGCTGTGCACCGTGGCGATAGCGGCTGTGTGCCTGGCGATTCATTTACGGGTCAAGCGCCATCTGCGACAGGAAGAGATCGAAGCCCAGGTCCGGCCGTTGATCGAAGACGCCGCGGAAAGCGTAGCCGAAAAAGAGGAAGCGCCTTAGTTCACCTTTGTAACTGGCGAGGAAGACATGCTGAAAACCGCTTTGCGTAACGACGGAAGTGTTGCCGAACTGCCGTTCAGCTTGATCAAGCAGGCTGGCATCGTGATCTGTGCCAGCGCCGTCATCGCTGTTTGCTCGCGACTCATCTTCCCGCTGCCCTTCACCCCCGTGCCGTTGACGCTGGGCAACTTCGCCGTGTTGCTGATCGGCCTGGCCCTGGGAAGCCGCCGCGGATTCGCCGCTGCCGCTCTGTACCTGGCTTGGGGAGCAATGGGACTGCCGGTGTTCAATCCCGCTGGCCCGGGCGGCGTCGCGCAACTGCTCGGTCCCACCGGCGGATATCTGTGGGCCTATCCCGTGATGGCGTTTCTGACGGGATGGATTGCGGAGCGTGGCTCCTCCAGCTTTGCTCGCAACCTGCTGGCTGGTGTAGTGGGCGAGCTCGCTCTGTTCGCCGGCGGGCTCAGTTGGCTGGCGATCGTGACCCACAGCTGGCAGCGCGCGGCGTACTTTGGTCTGTATCCGTTCTTCTTCGCCGAAGTCCTGAAGGTAATGGCGGCCGCTGCGATCGCGCTGCGTCTGCGCCGCAGTGCGGCATCGCGTTTCATCTAGGTTTCAACCAGAGCGGAGTTTGCTCTGCTGAACTTGTCATCCCGAGCGAGGACTGACCGGGGTCCCCGACGGGCGCCGATTTTGCGCCTGGCGGGGTGGCAATCCGAGTCGAGGGACCTGCTGTTCATCCGACTGAACTGATTTCTATGCCCCGCAACAGCGCCAAGAACGTCCGCGAAATCACCGTCGCTCATAGTCCCGACTCCGATGACGCTTTCATGTTTTACGGCATGGCGACCAACAAGATTCGCGTGCCGGGGGTGAAGTTCACTCACACGCTTTGCGATATCGAGACCCTGAACCGCAAAGCCATGGACGGCTTCTACGACATCACGGCGATCTCGTTCCACGCCTACCCCTATCTCCAGGACAAATATGCGCTGATGCCGAGCGGCGGCAGTGTGGGCGAGGGTTACGGGCCGATGATCGTGGCCTCGCGCAACATCCCCCTCGATGAGATCGGCGGTTGCACCATCGCGGTGCCCGGGACGCTGACCACCGCCTACCTGGCGCTCAAGCTATTCGCACCCGACATCGCCACCGAAGTCGTGCCCTTCGATGACATCATTCCCAGGGTGCTGCAGGGGAAGTACGAAGCCGGGCTCATCATTCACGAGGGCCAGCTTACCTTCAACAAAGTCGGGCTGCACAGGATATTGGACATGGGCAAGTGGTGGCGCGAGCAGACCGGTCTGCCCCTGCCGCTGGGCGGCAACGCCATTCGCCGCGATCTCGGCACCGACCTGATGAACTCCTGCTGCGTGGCCCTGCGCGACAGCATCCAGTACGCGCTGGACAATCGCGAGGAAGCCTTGCAGTACGCCATGCAGTTTGCCCGCGATCTCGACGCGCAGATGGCCGACAAGTTCGTCGGCATGTACGTCAACGAGCGCACCCTCGACTACGGCAAGGATGGCCGCGAAGCCATCGTTAAGCTTCTGGAAATGGGCTATGCGGCGGGCATCATTCCGCACAAGCCCAACGTGGAGTTCGCCGGCGACGGCGCGACCATCGCGACCGCAAGCTAAATCTCATCTGCGACCCTGATAACTCAGCTGCCGAACAACTTCATCTGCTCCTCTTCGTGCTGCGGTGGATGGGCACTCTGGCTGCGTGACGCGAATTCCCTGCTGAAGCCGTGCTTCTTGCGGAGGCTTGCGATCAGCTCCGAAATCCGTTTGCTATACGCCTTGCTTACGAAAGCGCGCTCGGCAAAGCGTTTGCGATAATCCTCAACGAGTTGAGGAAACTCCTCCTCCAGGAACGGAAGGAACACGCTCGCCGAACACGGCTTCAAGAAAAGCGGGTTGGCGTAGATGTACTTCCCTCCCGCCTCCTTCGTCGCCCGCACCAACGCGTCAAGCGCAGACGGCGAATCGGTGATGCCCGGCAACACTGGCGCGCAGATCACACCGGCATTAACTCCGGAGGCATTCAATTCCCGGACCGCCTCCAGCCGCAGGTCAGGACGCGGCGCTCGCGGTTCCAGGATCCTCGCCAGCTTTGCGTTCAGCGTGGTGATGGTCACGTTCACGAACAGCGAATTGTGCTCACCGACCTGCCGCAACAACTCGACGTCGCGCAGGATGAGGTTTGATTTGGTAACAATCCCGATCTCCAGTCCATGGTGCAGCGTCAGTTCCTCCAGGATTCCCCGCGTGACCTCGAAGCGCTTCTCCGCCGGCTGGTAGGGATCGGTTGCCGTGCCGATGGCGATCTCCTCCCCGCGCTTCACCTTTCTGAGGTCCTGCCGCAGCAGCCAAGCCGCCTGCCGCTTCACATAGATTTTGCGTTCGAAGTCCACCCCGTCGCGCATTTCCATGAACTCGTGCGTGTAACGCGCGTAGCAATATTTGCAGGCGAACTCGCAGCCGCGATAGGGATTGATCGTCCACGCAAAAGGTACCCGTGACGAGGTACAGCGACTGAGCAAGGAACGAGACTCGAGGGTGAAGTACTCCACCAGGTGTCCCTGGCGGATGGATTCGCCCTGCGCCGCCATCTTGGCAATCCCCACCAGTTGTGGCGCGGCGACAATGTCCTCGATCTGGAGCAGGGACGGATGCATGACTAAGGTGTCAATATTCGCTTTTTGTTCGCCTTCCTAAAATAGCCCTTTGGACATTCCGAGTCAAGATCAAAGATCAGGAGGGGCAATCGCCATGCAAAACTGCGACTTGTTGCGCCCTTGCGAATGTCCGCCGGTAGGGTGACCGCAATCACTGACTTGGTGATAAGCGGCTCTTATGCTGACAACATAGAAGTTGTCGGCCGACAGGCGCTGCCGGCGCGGCGTTCCAGCAAGGTGCCCTCGTTGCGGGCAGCAGAACAATCCCCGCTGCTCTGAGTCATGGTTCCAGCAGGAGGCAGCCATGCCGCTTAATGCATTTGAAATCCGAATCTCCCTCGAAAAACTGTTAATTCTCCTCATTCTGATCCTCGTCCCGCTGAACTTCATTGGCCTGTATCTGAGCATGGAGAGCCAAAGCGCGGTCGAGCAAACCACCGGCACGCTGCTCCGCGACATCGCGCAAAGCGACGCGATCGCAGCCCGTCAATTTGTGGATGACCGGGTCACCAACGTTGCCGCCATCGCCACCCAACCCGCGGTTGTGGACGCGATCGTTGCGGCCAACCGGGCTTCCGCACAAATGAACGATGCTGCGAAGGCCGCGAAAATTGCCAACACCGAGAACAAGTGGTCTACACCGGAAGTCGATGCCCTGGTGGCCGGCATTCTGTCCTCGCGCGCTTCGACATCCCTTCGCCATTACCGTGAGCTCGATCCACGTTTCATGAAACTGATCGTCCTGGACGCCTATGGCGTTCCCGTAGCGGCCACCGACAAGCCGGCGCATTATGCCCCGGTTGAGGAAGTCTTTTGGCAGGGGGTTTACGCCCAGGGAAAGGGCTCCGTGTACGTCACAGAAGTACTGTTTGACGGCCAAGGCACGGCCAATTACATCGGGATTGGGATCCCCGTGTTGGACGAAAGCTCCCGCCGTTTCATCGGGGCAATCCATGCTCTGGTGGATGTTTCCGGTCTTTTCGCTTTGCTCAATCGTGAGCAACCGGGACGTACGACCGCAACCATGCTGGTCAAAGAGAACGGCATGGTGATCAGCGCGCCCAACGTGACGCCTGCCATGGAGATGAAGTCCGAAGAATACGGCTCGGTGCGCGATGCGCTGGGAACGTTGCAAGGACGGCAGGCGGGATACGTCGTCGCCAGCATGCGCGGGGGCAACCGGATTGTCGGTTTTGCCGATGCCGGCCTGACTCCGAGCTATTCCAACCTGAGCTGGTTCGTCATGGTGAGCCAAAGCAAACGCGAAGCCCTGGCGCCGGTCCGGACGGTAGGATACTTCGCCATTCTGATGGTCGTCATGAGTCTGCTCATGGTCACTTTGCTGGCCGCGTATTTCTTCCTGCACCGCGCGCAGGAGATCGCCGACATCGAAGCGCCCGGGAGAGACAAGCTTCCGCAGGAGCATCCTGAGGAGGAACACGCAGGAGTTCGCTGACGGCAAATTCTAACCCTGGCAGCCTCGCTGCCCAACCACTTCTCCCAGGGGGTTTGTCCATGCCTGTTTACGAGTATCTTTGCCCTGAATGTCACACCGCGTTTGAAGTGATCCTCACCTTGAAGGAACATGAGAGGCAGGAGGTCATTTGCCCAAAGTGCGGCTGTAAGAAGGTGGAGCAGGAGGCAGCCGAGTTTTTTGCGGTGACCTCGCACAAGAGCTGAACGAACTCTACAAACGGGCTTCAACGCGGCGCTCACGGCGCCGCGCCTGCAGGAGTTCGTGTCTCATCACGATGGACGCCCAGCATTGCGAGTAGTGTGTGCTTCAACCCGCGGCGATGGACATTACTAAACACCATCAACTATCTGCGGATCGCCAGGCCGCCCTTCTCCCGGTGCTGCACGGCCTGCTAGCACAGGAGTGCCCTGGAGAGAGCAGACTTTTCCCTCACGATATGATTTAATCTTTCCGCTTCCCTGCGACACCAACTCAAGCCCTGATGGCCCACACGTTCAAGAGTGACGCGGAATACGTAGCGACCACGCACAACATGGCCCGGTTCTTCACCGAGCACCGCCAGGTGGCGCTCATCCTGCTGCTCGCGACTTTCGTTTGGGGCTGGTTTAGCTATCAGAACATGCCCAAGCGCAAGGACCCGAACATTCCGGTTCGGGTGGCGTCCGCGCAGTGCTCCTGGCCGGGAGCTACCACCGAGCAGGTGGAACAATTACTCACGCGGCCCATCGAGCAGACCGTCGCGCTGAATTCCACGCTCAAGCCACCAAGTCCGTCAGATTTTGGGATCCGCTCCCTCAGCTTTCCCGGCCTGTCTGTCGTTTACATCCAGCTCAACGACAACGTGAAGGACAAGGAGAAGCAATTCTCCGATATGAACTTGAAGCTGAATCAGATGAACCTGCCGAAGGGAGCCGGGCCGATTCAGTTCAACAGCAATTTCGGCGACACTGCGGCGCTGATGCTGACGGTGGCCAGCCCCATGGTCACTCCGACGGAAGTCGCTCTCCGGGCCATTGCCATACGGAAGGCCATCGAGCGGACACGCGCTGAACTGCCCAGGAACGCACCACAACCGCGGGTGAGCGTCATCTATGCTTTCCCGCTGTCGGTCGCTGCCGGACCGGTGCGCACCGATTTCGAGAATATCGCTCGCATCGCCAGTCAGCGCAAGACGCTCAACGACCTTCACTTCTTCGATGGACCCGGCTATGTCGGGCTCGATGCCAGCACCAGCTTCGACGACGCCACCATTCGCCAGCGCGGCGAACAACTCATCAAGGTAAATCTCCACCGCTCCGAGATCCACCCCGATGCCTGGCAGCCTGCCATCATTCGTGACCCCGCCGACACCGAGGCTAGGCTCGCTGAAGTTGCCGGTGCGAAGTACTCGTATCGCGATCTTGACGACTACACCGAACTGCTGCAACGCACGCTGCAAGGCGTTCCAGAAACCTCGAAGGTCTCCCGTTCGGGCGTGCTCGCAGAGCAGATCTACCTCGATTACTCGCAGCAGCGTCTGGCGCAATATGGCTACGATCCGTCGAAACTCAAGGATGTCCTTGGCGCCCAGAACATTACCCTGCCTGCAGGAGAGCTGGAAGTCGGGCCCACAAACCTGACCATCAATCCGTCCGGATTGTTCGGCTCGGCACAGGACATTGGCGACGTCATCATCGGCGTGTCGTCCTCAAACAGTCCGGTTTATTTGCGCGACCTGGTGGACATCTCGCGGGCGTATCAGAGTCCTCCGACCTTCCTCAATTATCTGAACTGGCGCGATGCCAAGGGAAACTGGATTCGCAGCCGGGCCATCACCCTTGCGGTTTACATGCGCGACGGTCAGCAGGTTGACCTTTTCGGCCGCCACGTCAGCGAGAAGTTGGATTCCGTGAAGCGCTATCTGCCTGATGACCTGATCATGGTCCACACCTCGGACCAGCCGGTGCAGGTGAAAGAGCAAATCGATCTCTTCATGGATGCGCTCTACGAAGCCATTGGCCTGGTCGTGATTGTCTCGTTGATCGGCTTTTGGGAATGGCGCTCGGCGCTGCTGATGGCGATCTCCATCCCCATCACGCTGGCGCTCACTTTCGGCTTCATCTACGTGCTGGGCATCGATATCCAGCAGGTTTCCGTAGCGTCGCTGATTATCGCCCTTGGCTTGCTGGTGGATGACCCGGTCGTTGCCGGCGATTCCATCAAGCGAATGCTGGCCGAGGGACAGCCGCGAATCGTGGCGCCCTGGCTCGGTCCTACGCGGATCGCGACCGCCATCCTGTACGCGACCATTACGAACATCGTCGCCTATTTGCCGTTCCTGCTGGTCACCGGAAACACCGGCGAGTTCCTTTACAGCCTGCCGATCGTGATGACCTGCGCCCTGGTCGCTTCGCGACTGGCATCGATGACGTTCATCCCGCTGTTGGGCTATTACATTCTGCGTCCCGACAAGAAGGCGGAAGCGCCCATCGAGGTGCGCCGAACGACCGGTTTCACCGGTCAATATGCGCGGGTCGCCAAGTTCGCCATCGAACACCGCTGGAAGGTCGCCATCGGCTCGCTGGCATTCCTGCTGTTAGGCGGATTTCTCTTTACCCAGTTGAGGACCTCGTTCTTCCCTGACGATGTCCAGTATTGGTCCTATGCCGATGTCTGGCTGCCCAACGACGCAACCTTTGAGGCCACCAACCAGGCGGCGCAACGAGTCGAACAGATCATCCGCCAGCAAGCCGACGTGTGGGGCAAGCAGCATCCCGACAAGCAAGGCAATCCGGCCCACATCCTGCGCTATGTGACCACCTGGGTGGGGGGCGGCAGCCCGCGCTTCTGGTTCTCGCTGTCGCCGCAGTCGCAACAGCTCAATTACGCTGAAGTGTTGATTGAGCTGAACCAGAAGGAAGTGACTCCCCTCTTTGTCGATCAGGTACAGCCGGTTCTCTCCGCCACCCTGCCCGGAGTGCGGGTTGACTACCGTCAGCTGCAGACCAACCCGGTCAACTATCCGGTAGAGATTCGCGTCATCAGCGATGCCGACGTGGGAACCGCGGGCAGCGCGAAAGACATGCGAACCATGCGACAGATCGCCGCACAGGTGATCAATGCCCTGCAGTCCGCTCCCGCAGCCGTGCGCGTGCGCAACGAGTGGGACACGGAAAGCGCCCAGGTCAGCCTGGTTGTCGATCCCGACCGCGCGAACCTTGCAGGTATCAGCAACATGGACGTGGCCAACTCCGCCACTAGCGCCATGAGCGGTGTGCCCGTGACCTCGCTGCAGGATGGCGACAAGAATATTCCCGTGGTGGCCCGTCTGCAGATGAACGAACGCGCCCGCCTCTCCGACATCCAGAACCTATACGTGTACTCGCAATCGGCGGGCACCAAGATTCCGCTGGTGCAGATCTCCAGCATTCAAAACAGCATGGCCACGGACCGCGTTATCCGCCTCGATCACTTTCGCACCATGTCGATCTACGCCTTTCCGGCACCAGGCCATCTCCCGTCGGAGATCACCAACGTCGCAGTGCCCAAGCTGCAAGACCTGCAGAAAACAATGCCGCCAGGTTACCGCTTGACCGTAGGCGGCGAGTTCGACAAGCAGAAAGTTGGCTTCCGAAACCTGGCGATGGTGCTGATGATCTCCGTTTCGGCGATTTATCTCGCTTTGCTTTTCCAGTTCAATAACGCGATCAAGCCGCTGCTGGTTTTCGCGGCAGCTCCCTATGGCGTAGCTGGCGCCATCGCTGCGCTTTGGGTCATGAACACCTCCTTCGGCTTCATGGCCTTCCTCGGCATCGCCAGCCTCATCGGCGTCATTGTCAGCCACGTCATCGTGCTCTTCGACTTCATCGAGGAGCGGCACGCCATGGGCGAGCCGTTCGAGGAAGCGGTCATTGATGCCGGGATTATTCGTCTGCGCCCAGTGATGATTACCGTGGGCGCGACCGTGCTGGCGCTGTTCCCACTGGCCATGCACGGCGGTCCACTCTGGCAGCCGCTCTGTTATGCGCAAATTGGTGGACTGACAGTCGCTACCTTCATTACTCTGTTGATGGTCCCGGTTCTGTACTCGATTTTCGTTCTTGACCTCAAGATCCTCACCTGGGATGCGAAGGAAGAAAAGCCCGGAGGCGCTGTCGGGATGCCCTCCGGGTCATCGGCGGCGCCTGCGACCTCGGGCGATTGAGTACGAAGCGCGTTCCCGCGCTGCCTCCTGATCAGGGGAGGCTCTAGGGAGGAAGCCCAATGCGAATCATGTTGCGATGCTGTCGGATGGTTGTTCTGTCCTGCCTGTTCTTGGGTCTCTCAACGGTCGGCTTCGGCCAGAACCAGCCGCATCGGGGAAAAATCAACGTTCCCTTCGAGTTCAGCATCGGAGGTGTGACTTTCCCCGCCGGGCCATATACTTTGGAAGCCATATCGCCTTCGTACGGTCTGCTGCGCAGCAGCGATGGCAAGCGGCAACAAGCCCTCTATTTCGTGCAGAAGAAGTCTGCGCCGGCAAAAACTCCCGAAGTCGTCTTCGGCAAGCGCTTTGACAAATATTATTTCGCCGCCATATGGGGCTGGTTCGGATGGCTGCAGTTTACCGGGTTCAGCCCTCATGACAGCGACGAAACGAAAGTGGTCCCGATCACGCAGGCCGAATAGCACCACCGCTTGGCGCTAAGCCACGCAAGTGTAAACGTTAGCCATGAGACACAATACTTCACCCAATGACAGAGGAGCGTTCGCATGAAACCAGCCAGCACGGCCCGCCGATTTTCCGGCGCCGCAACCATCACCTATTTCGCCGCAGCCTTCATCCTCATAATGGCGCTGGCGGCTTCGTCCCTCGCCCAGACGGGAGGCGGCTCGCCAGAGCTGCAGCAAAAGCTGGCGGCCCTGAAGCAGTCGGTGGCTGCGAACAAGCAGCGCCTTCATCAGTACCAATGGGTCGAGACCACGCAAGTCACCTACAAGGGCGACGCGAAACCTCCCTCCCAGAAACTTTGCAGCTACGGCGCCAACGGGCAAATCCAGAAGGTCCCCATCGGTCAGCCGCAACAGCAGCAACCAGACCAGAGCGGCCGGCGCGGCAGGGTGAAGGAGCATGTAGTTGAAAAGAAGACCGACGAACTGAAAGACTACATGGAGCAGGTCCAGAGCCTTCTCACCCTGTACGTTCCGCCCAGTCCTCAAAAGATGCAGCAGGCCTTTCAGGCCCACAACGTCTCCATCGTCCCCGGCGGCGGCGCGGCCCAATTGGTCTTCAAGAACTATGCCCAGCCCGGCGACCAGATGACGATTGCCTTCGACACCGCAACCAAGAAAATCCAGACGCTCAACGTCAATACCTACATGGGCCAGGAGAAGGACGCGGTCACGCTGGCCGTGCAATTCGCCAGCTTGCCCGACGGAACCAACTATTCGCAGCAAACGGTCCTCGGCGCCACCGCCAAACAGATTCAAGTGACGATGACCAACTCGCAGTACAGCAAGCTGTCGCAGTAAGAAAGGCCGCTGTTCGCTCTTCGCTTTTCGCGGTAGAGCAGCCAATTCTCAGCCAGGGATTGCTCTGTCATCCTGAGCGGAGCAGGAGTCCGCTTGCGGGCTCCGGCGGCGTCGAAGGACCCCTATGTTTGGAGCGCAGCGTGCGATGAGTCCTCAATAGGGGTCTTCTGCTCATTCGGTCTTTCGGCGCGCCGCGCACAGCCTCATCGCTCAGGATGGCAGGCCGTTTAGGCTCCTACGGCTTGTTGAGTGGGATATTGCTTTAAGTTAAGTTTGACCCTTCCCTCCGCTCATCGAACCGATGTCCACGGTCTCTCACTGGCCCGTTAAGGTACACTCCACATTCATTTCTTTGCAGACCTTCAGCACGCCCTGCACCACCAGCGAGGTGGCGTCGGGCTGCGCCGTCAAGTTCGAAGCCACCACCAATTGCGTGACGCTGTCGCTCAGCGGCGTGGCCTGCAGACTGGCCACCTGCATACCGTTGGTAAATTGCACCAATCGTTTCTTCTCGTTCTGTTGGGTGATCTTGAGATCGGTACGCGCCGACAGGTTCTTGATCGCGGTCTGATACACCTTGTCGGCATTGGCCTCCAGGACGACGGTGGCGACATCGAATCCCGAACCGTCCTTCGAGCGATCGCTCATCTGCTGCACTCGCCCCGCCACGGCGCGCGCCACCATGACCCATTGGGCCTCGGCGACGACCGCGCCCATCGTGAGTCCCATCGCCATGCAAACCAGTGCCAGACTTCTACGCTGAATCATGAATCTTCTCTCCTGCAGTCTTGCCGGTGAGATGCCCACGACAATGCCCTAGGCTCTCGCTAGCGCTCTTTCGCGGCATGATCACCCCCTGCGCCGCTCTTGCCGTACGCATCGGCCAACTGCCGCCGCTCCGCCACGGACCCCGCAAAGCTACGGTGCAAAGTAGCTGGAGATGTCCAGGATCAGTTGCGTGATCCCAGACGCGTAGGCGTCCACCTTGCCGTTGCTGGTCGGCACAATCGCCATGTTCGAGGTGATCGCACCGTCGATGGCGTTCAGCGTCGAGACCACCGGCTGGCTCTGCCCGTCTGGCCACAAGCGTCAGATAGCCGAGTCCGCCGCTGGGCACCACCGTCGCGTTGAAGACATAGGCCTGAGCCGTCGCGGGCGGGCCGCAGACGCTGTCCACCACATCCACCGGAGGACTCAGCGTTCCGCTGAACGGCTGCCCATTGCCAATCTTGCGCGTGTCGATCACCCGGCACGGCACGGCCGGATACAGCGATAAGCCTCCCTGCCCCGCCGGAGCGAAGTAGCCGTTGATGTCGATCACCAGGTCAGTGTCGTTGCTGGCGTACGCGGTGATATCGCCACCCGTGCCTGCCGGCACAATGGCCGCGTTGGCGACAATCGTCCCCGTCAAGTTATTCAGCGTGGACACCGGATTCGCCGGCTTCTGGCCCGTCGGCCACAGCTCCAGATAGCCCAGCGGGTATCCCATCGCGGGATAAGGCACGGCCGTGAAGTTCAGCGAATAGGCCTGCGCGCTGGATGGGATGTTACAAGACGACGCGTTCAGTACCGGGAAATCGCGTGCTACCGTGCCCGACAGATGCGGTGAACCCAGGCCCTGCGGGAAGTTGGATTTGCGGGTGTCCGCCACCCGGCATGGCGTGAGCGGGTAAAAGGCCAGCGTCGAGCCGCTGGTGGGCGCGAAGTAGCCGTCGATGTCCAGCACCACATCGGTCGTGTTGCTGACGAAAACACTGACCGCACCCTGCAACCCGGCGGGCACGATCGCCGCGTTGGCCTTGATGCGGCCATCCAGCGAGTTCATCGTCGACACCAGCGGTCGGTTCTGGCTCGTGGGCCAGATGGTCAGATAGCCCAGCGGCGCGGGTGGAACGACGGTGACGTTCAACGAATAGGCAGCGGCGGTGGTGGGAATGCTACAGCCGCCGAGCTGCGGAACGGTGAAGTCGCGCGAAGTATTGCCCTGAATCGGGCCGCCACTCTTGCGCGTGTCTACCAACCGGCATGGCGTCACTGCCACAAATTGCAGCGCGGTCTCGCCGGCGATGACGGAAACGGTGTTGTCGAGGTAATTGAGAACGTAAATCCTGTCGGTCGTTGCGTTGACTGCCACTGACTTGGGGGCCGTCCGCCGACGGCCACTGGGACCGTCGTTGTTGGTGGCGCCGTCGATGACGGTGACGGTGCCGGCACTGGCGCACATGAGATCGTTACCACAGTTATTGGGAACGTAGATCTTGTTGGTGACCGCGTCGACAGCCAGCAGATAGGGACCAACCCCGACGTTGACGCTTGCAGTCGCGTTGTTGTTGTTGGCGTCGATGACCGTTACGGTTCCAACGCTGCCGCAATTGAGATCGTTGCCGCAGTCATTCTCGACATAGATCTTGTTGGTGACAGCATTAACTGCAACGGCATCGGGGTACGCCGCCCCGTTGACCGCTGTGGTGTTGTTGGTGGCCCCGTCGATTACAGTTACCGTTCCAAAGCTTGCGCAGTTGACATCATTGCCACAGTAATTTGGGACGTAAATCTTGTTCGTCGCGGAGTTGACCGCCGCAAAATAGGGGTAAAACCCGGCGTTCACCGTCGTGGTGTTATTGCTGGCCCCGTCGATGACCGTCACCGTTCCGCCGCTGCTGCAACTGTTGTCGTCGCCGCAGTTATTCGACCACGTAGATCTTGTTGGTCACCGAGTTGACTTCTACGTCATAAGGGAAATTCCCCACGGTGACCGTCGCGGTGTTATTACGTGGCCCCGTCGATGACGGTCACCGTCCCAGGACTGTTGCAGCCCAGATCATTGCCGCAGTCATTCTCGACATAGATCTTGTTGGTCACCGGGTTCACCGCCAAGGCGTAGGGGTAGTAGGCGCCCGTGCTGACCGTGGTGGTGCTATTGGTGGCCCCGTCGATGACCGTTACCGTCCCCGTACTGTTACAGCTGGGATCGTTGCCGCAGTTATTGGACACGTAGATCTTGTTGGTTGAGGCGTTAACCGCGACCGCATTGGGATAGACCCCCACGTTCACGATCGTGGTGGTATTGGTCGCGCCATCGATGACCGTAACCGTGTTGTCAGAGTAATTTGCGACATAGGTCTTGTTGGTCGACGGAGTTCACAGCCACACCATGGGGGCCGTTCCCTACCGGCACCGTCGCAATCACAACCTGAGCGATGGCGGAAGGCAATGCCACGGCAAGACTGCAAACCAGGATAGCGAACCGGAGACTGCGTGTGCGCTGCATGGGCTTTCCTCACAAAAAATCGTTATTCGCCCCAGCGGACTAGTTTACTCAACTGTTCCTTGCGAGGATTCCGAAATGGCGGCGCTTACTTAAGGCCGGGTACGGAGTCCGGCGTGGACAGCACTGAGCAATCTGGACTTGCCGGATGGTAGCACCAGACGGCATCGCATGAAAGGATTTTCTGCCTGTCAAGACTCCTGAACGAGGTTCCTGCGTTCCATTCTGGGAATTATCCGTTTGAGCTTGCTATCCGTTGGAAAATGGACCCTGAGCCCACCGTGGACGGGCGGCCTCCGTTCTCAAGTCGCGGCGCACTTCCCTCTACACGTTGGTTACCTTCGTAACCTGTCCTCGCTCGAATATCACTGACTTTTCCCTTGACCCGTGCTTAAGCTCAGAGTGTGGTGAGGTGCGGCTAGCGGCTAGTGGCTAGTTGCTCGTCCAAACAATGACCCTCAGAAACGTAGGAACACCATATCCACTGGTAGCTAAGAGCCAACCGCCTTCGCAAAGTACGGAACAGCAGCTCCCTCCGCTCGGACTGAAGTCCTCGGTCGGGATGACAGTAAGAAGGGGATCACAGTCCTCGGCCGGGATGACGGCAGAAAGAGGGCAACCGTCCTCAGCCGGCCGACAGCCTCTCTGGCGAAAAGCGAAGAGCGAATGGCGAACAGCGATCAGCGAACCACGAAAGAGAGGGTCTTATGCCAATCCAACATTGCCGTCACGTTAAAGAAGACGGCGTCTACTGCCAAGGCGCTCCGCTGCGCGGGCGCGAATATTGTCGCTTTCATCTGCGGGCGCTGGGCCACCGCATGCGTATGGCGCGCGCGCAGGCGCGCCGCCAGCCGCACGTTCTCCTCCTGCCACTCCTCGAAGACCTGAATGCGGTGCAGGTGGCCCGCATGCAGGTGCTGGACGCGCTGGCCGCCGGCCTCATCGAAGACCGCCGCGCCGGGCTGCTGCTCTATGGCTTGCAGCAGGCCTCCAGCGACCTGCGCAGCGCCACTGCCGCGCCCACTCTGGGCGTCTACGACGAGTCCGACACCGCCGAGCGCGCCGCAGGACTATCCCGGCTTCGAGGAAGAGTTCGATCTGCCCCAGGACCTGGACCTGGCGAAGCCGCCGGAGGTGCTGTTCCCTGCCGCGGCGGCGGCGGCGGTCAAGGTCGAGCCTGCGCCGTACCGCAGCAAGCCCTTCCGTTGGGACGAGATCGGGCCTGAAGACGTGGAGTTGGAAGATATCTTCCGCACCCAGGGCCCGGATGCCTACCAGCGGCGTGAGAAAGAATTCACCCGGCAGGCGATGAACGAAGTCCAGGAGCACAAACGCGCGATTCAGCGGGCCCGCTACGTAGTCGAAGCAGCGCGGCGCAACGAAGAGCGGCTGCTGGGCACTCCTGAGGAGCGCGCCCGCAACGCGGCCGAGATTAAACGGGAACTGGCCGAGGTGGCAGCCAAGCGCAGGGCCGAGCTGGAAGCAGCTGTGGCCGCGGCCGCCACGCAGCCGCAGGAGGCGGAAACAGCGGCACTCACCGGCGACGCGGCTGCGGCCCCGGCACTGGGAGCTGAAGTGGACAAGAAACCGGCAGCGACGGAGCCGGCCGACGCCACGGATGCCCTGAACGAGCCGCAGAAGAAGAGCGGAACGTAGCGGCAAGGATGCGTTCAGCGCGTTCCTCAAGAGGCGCATTTGCGCAGCAGCAGCACGGGTGGAGCACGCTTTCCAGGCGTGCCATTAAGAGCTTCGTTTAGGGGATGCGCTTTAGCGCCTGAGGTAAGGATCTTGCCGGTACCTCAGCGGCTGGAGCCGGAGGGACGGACGGTTGAGGCCTGCTCGGGTAACACCTGGCTGCTTCGCACCGGGACGTAAAGCCCTGCGTTGGGTAGAGCCGGCCTTCAGGCCGGCGTCCAGGGCCGTTATGCAACGCAGGGCTTTAGCCCCGGGAGGTGGACAGAAGCGAGTCCCACAATGTGGGACGAAAGCTTAGCCTAGCGCTTCAGCGCTGGATGCCTTGGAGTCGCTCGGGTAGAGCCGGCCTTCAGGCCGGCGTCCAGGGTCGTTATGCAACGCTGGGCTTTAGCCCCGGGAGGTGGCCGAAACAAGTCTCACAATGTGGGATGACAGAGCTTAGCCCAGCGCTTCAGCGCTGGATGCCTTGGAGTCGCTCGGGTAGAGCCGGCCTTCAGGCCGGCGTCCAGGCCGTGATAAGCATGCAGGGGCTTTAGCCCCGGGAGGTGGACAGAAGCTGAGTCCCACAGTGTGGGACGACAAGAGCTAGCCCAGCGCCTACAGCGCTGGATGCCTTGGAGTCGCTCGCGGTAGAGCCGGCCTTCAGGCCGGCGTCCAAGGTCGCTTATGCCACGCTGGGCTTTAGCCCCGGGAGGTGACAGAAGTGAGTCCCACAGTGTGGGATGACAAGCTTAGCCCAGCGCTTCAGCGCTGGATGCCTTGCGAGTCGCTCGGGTAGAGCCGGCCTTCAGGCCGGCGTCCAAGGTCGTTATGCAACGCTGGGCTTTAGCCCCGGGAGGTGACAGAAGTGAGTCCCACAGTATGGGACGACAAAACCCAGCGCCGAAGCGCTGAGTGCATTGCAATCGCTCCGGTAGAGCCGGCCTTCAGGCCGGCGTCCAAGGTCGTTATGCAACGCTGGGCTTTAGCCCCGGGAGGGGACAGAAGCGAGTCCCACAGTGTGGGACGAAAGAGCTTAGCCCAGCGCTTCAGCGCTGGCAAAGAGTGTTAGGCGGAATCGAGTCCCGTAGGGACGGCAGAGGTCGTTCTGCCGCGCCCGCGGCGCTGGTGTCCGCCCACGCGGCGGCCGGCAATTCGCTCAGCACTACGCGATCACCGATGGAACATAATTTTTCGGGAGGCCAGAGCACGATGAGAGTCGAAGGCACAAACAGCGACTGGCAATCGGCCAGAATCCCCTCGTCGTTTGTGGCGGCGAGCGGCAACCGGCTACCGCCAATTGCCGCTAACCCCTTACGGCTCAAGCATATGCCTATAAGTCACGCACGAATCAATCATTTGCAACGATTTCTTGTCTAAGTCGTTGATTCCAAGTGAGGCCTGGAGGGGGAGGGGTTCCTTGGAGGTTCGTCGAAGGAACGGTACAGCAGATCGCCTCCACTCGGACTAAAGTCCTCGGTCGGGATGACAGTAAGAAAGGGATTACAGTCCTCGGTCGGGATGACAATGAGGCCGGACAGCAAGAAGGGATGACAGCGGGAATGTGGCTGCAGCCGAACAACTGCGCGCGAAGAGCGAGCGGCGAAAAGCGGCTCTTATGTCTCCAACGTGTATCTCGTGGAGGCCAACCTGTACATGCGCCGCCAGACCAGGCGGTTGATGGTGACGACCACAATGGACATGACGATGGTTGAAGCCAGCAGCAGATCGAAATTGCCGGAGTCGGTGGCGCGCGAGATGGTCGCGCCCAGACCAACGGTCGTATAGGTCTGGTCTTTCAGATGCTGATATTCGGCGACGATGCTGGCGTTCCAGGCGCCGCCGGAAGCCGTGACCATTCCGGTGATGAGGTAAGGAAAGATGCCGGGCAGAATTAACTTGCGCCAGCGCTGGCCGCGACTGAACTTGCACAGCAACGACGCTTCTTTCAGGTCGGTGGGAATCGCCATGGCGCCGGCGATCACATTGAACAGGATGTACCACTGCGTGCCCAGCAGCAGCAGCACGATGGAGCCGAGTCCCAATCCGCCGCCAATGCGAATCAGCGCCAGCAGCACGATGGGAAACAACGCTGTCGCCGGAACCGAAGCCGCGATCTGCGCCAGCGGCTGCGCAATGCGCGCCAGCTTGGGATTGAATCCGATGGCGACGCCTGCGGGAATCGTCCAGGCTGCGCCGATGGTCAGCGCCGCGACCACGCGCAGGAACGTTGCGCCCGCGCCGGTCATCAGCTCGCGATACTCGCCGCCGTTCAGTCCGGTGAGCATGGCGATCGCTCGGGTGACGGCGTACAGCACGGCGATCACGGCAAGGACGGCAATCGCGCGGCCGGTCCAGACTTTCCAGGGCGCCGGCGGAGCGTCGTCCTCCGTGCCGTGATAGAGACGGGCGAAGTGAAGCGCGAGGCGCTCGCGGATGGGCCTGATGGTCTTCTTGCGCAGCTTTCGCAAGCCGCGCGAGGCTTCCATGAGGTTGAGAAACCACGACCGCGGCGCGTCGGCGCTCTCCACCTGCTCCATTTTGAATTTTTCTGCCCACGCGATGACCGGACGCCAAACAATCTGGTCGAGCAGCACGATGACCGCGATCATGGTTCCGACGCCCCACAACGATCGCCTCGCGTGTCGCCCGCGCTGGCCGCGGTTTGCAGATACGAACCGAGTCCCGGCAGGCGAAAGTCGCGGTCGCCGAGAACGAACATCTCGCAGGCCATCAGGAAGAACCAGCCGCCCGCGACCGACATCATCGAGTTCCACACCAGCCCGATCGCCGCGTACGGCAACTCGAACTGCGTGAAGCGCTGATACCAGTTGAAGCGGTAAATCTTGGCCGCCTCGCGCATGTCGCGCGGAATGCTCTTCAGCGACGAGTAGAAGCTGAAGGCCATGTTCCAGACCTGGCCGGTGAAGATGAGCAGAATTGCGCCCATCTCCACGCCGATCTGGTGATGGGGAAACAGCGCCACCATCGCCAGCATCACGCCAGGAAGAAAGCTGAGCACCGGAATCGACTGCAGGATGTCGAGCAGCGGAATCATGATGCGCTCGGCGCGTGGATTGTAAGCGGCGACGTAGCCGTAAACCAGCGTGAAGGCCAGCGAGAGCACGTAAGCGACGGTGATTCGCAGCAGCGAATACGCAGCGTAAACCGGCAGCTTCGTCGGATCGCGCGAGATCTCGACGTGAGGATTGAATGGGCCGAACCAGGTGCGCGCCAGCACCAGCACTGCGTAGAAGATCGACAGGCCGGCGGCGAAGATGACGAAGTCGGTCAGCACCGACCAGGTTTGCGCGGGCAGCAACGACCACGGTCCCTTGCCGAGAATGCGAATGGGTTGCCAGCTTGAACGCGCCATCAAGCCTCGCCCAGAATCGACACCGAGTCGGCGTCGGCTTCCTCGCGATGGAACAGGCGGCCGTTCTCGGAGTCGTAGTCGAAGATTTCGGCGTAGCGTCCCCAGTTCAGAGCGGTCTGGAACTGGCGCTCGACTTCCTCGGAGCTGAAATGCTCGTCGAGGATGTCGCGGAAGAACTCTTCGCCGATGGCGTGGTCGCGCTTGGCGTGCAAGGTGTTCTCGATGAGCCGCAGGATGGCGACGTTCTTCAGCGCAGCGTCGCGGAAGATCTGCTTCTGCGTCTGGATGTCGGCTTCGCCGAACTTGCGGCCTTCCGGCGTGATCTCCACGTCGCCTTCGTGCAGCACCGCGAAGCCGAGCATCACCGAAGCGTCCACGATGGGAAGCAAGTCGTCCACGTCCATGGCCAGTTCGTCGGCCAGCTTGTAGAGATCGTCGCGGCCGCCGCGGTCGGCGAGCAACTCCATGAATCCGGCAATGCCGCCGGGCCGCGCGTGAGGCAGCATCTGGAACTTGGTGCGCTCGCGCGGTTGCCCGTCGCCGGGTTGCTGTGCCGCTTTGCCGGGAACCGAAACCGGTTCGTCCGGACGCGTCAGCGTCTTGTAGATGTAATCGACGTAAGCCAGAAAGCGCGGCGACTTGCGATCGCGGTATTGCGGAATGTCGATCTCGAAGTCGGAGCGAATGCGCCCCGGATTGCGGCCCAGCACGATGACGCGGTCGGCCAGCAGCACGGCCTCCTCGATGTTGTGGGTCACGACGAAGATGGCGGTCGTCGGCATCTTCTTGTTGAGCCACAACTCCAGCAGCTCAGAGCGCAGGTTCTCCGCGGTGAGCACATCGAGCGCCGAAAACGGTTCGTCCATGAAGAGCACTTCCGGCTCGACCACCAGCGCGCGCGCAAAGCCGACGCGCTGCTTCATTCCGCCGGAAAGCTCCTTGGGATACGCGGTCTCGAAGCCGTCGAGTCCGACGGTGTCGATCATCTTCAGCGCGCGCTTGTGGCGCTCAATGGCGCCCATGCCTCGCGCGACCAGCGGCGCTTCGACATTCTCCAGAACCGTGAGCCAGGGAAACAGCGCGAAGCTCTGGAAGACGATGGAGACATTGGGAATCTGGCCGTCCATCGGCTTGCCGTGCCACAAGACGTGTCCGGACGACGGCTTCGACAGCCCGGTCAACATGCGCAGCAGCGTGGATTTTCCCGAGCCCGAAGGACCGAGCAGGCAGACAATTTTCCCGGGAGAGACCTCGAGGTCGGTGGGCGCGATCACCTCGATCTTGTTGCCGTCGGGCTGCGGATAATACTTCTCGACCGCGCGGGCTTGAATGATCGCTTCGGCCAAAGTCCTCTCCTGTGCAGTTGCGCTGTTTAGTCTATGGGCTTTCTGCGGTCAGGGACAATTCGCAATCCACAAATTGTGTGAAAGGAGTGTGAATTTGGAGCGGCGTCCGGCAATTCTTTACTGATACCGATTGCCTCGGCCCTCAGTCGCCCGGTCTCAAGGGTCCGACAATAGCCTCGTCGGCTTTGACTTATCGCGCCGCCATCGGCTTCAACTGGTCGAGAGCGAGATTCACCTCCAGCACATTGACCCGCGGCTCGCCCAGAAATCCCAGCTGACGTCCCTGGGTATACTGGCGAATGATCTGCGCGCACCTGGTCCTCGACTCAGGCCGCGTTCGCGAGCGAGGCGCGGCACCTGGAATTCCGCTGCCGCGGGAGTGATATCGGGATCCAAACCGGACGCCGACGTAGTCACCAGATCGATGGGAACCGGCTGCCCGGGATTCTCCGCTTGCAGGCGCGCCACGTCGCCCTTCACGCGGTCAATCAATTGACTGGTTCGTGGGGCCCAGATTGGTGCCGCCGGAGTTGGCGGCGTCGTATCCGTTGCCGGCCGCCGAAGGTCGCGAGTGCAGATAGCCCGGACCGGTGAACGCCTGTCCGATGATTCTCGATCCGACGACTTGGCCGTTGCGCGACGATAAGCTGGCCGTTGGCCTTGTCGCGAAACAGCACCTGCGCCAGGCCGGTCACCACCAGCGGATAGATAATGCCGAGCAACACCGTCGTGACGATGGTCATAAGAATTGCGATCTTAAGATTTTGCTTCATAGTTTCCTGCCTTTACGCCAGCCCGACCCGGTGATGAGCATGTCAATCAGCTTGATCCCGATGAACGGCACAATGATTCCGCCGACGCCGTAAATCCAGAGGTTGCGGCGCAGGAGAGCAGCGGCGCCCATGGCACGATACTTCACGCCGCGCAACGCCAGCGGAATCAGCGCGATGATGATGATCGCGTTGAAGATCACCGCCGAAAGAATGGCCGACTGCGGCGTCCGCAGATGCATGATGTTCAGCGCATTCAGCACCGGAAATGTTCCCGCGAACATCGCCGGGATGATGGCAAAATACTTCGCCACATCGTTGGCGATGGAAAAGGTCGTCAGCGAGCCGCGCGTCATCAGCAACTGCTTGCCGATGGCGACCACTTCGATCAGCTTGGTGGGATTGGAATCCAGGTCAACCATGTTGCCGGCTTCCTTGGCTGCCTGGGTTCCGGTGTTCATGGCGACGCCGACATCGGCTTGCGCCAGCGCCGGAGCGTCGTTGGTGCCGTCGCCGGTCATGGCGACCAGCTTGCCTTGCGACTGCTCGCGGCGGATCAGGTCCATCTTGTCCTTGGGCGTGGCTTCGGCCAGGAAGTCGTCCACGCCGGCCTCGCGCGCAATCGCAGCGGCCGTAAGCGGGTTGTCGCCGGTGATCATCACCGTCTTGATGCCCATGGCGCGCAACTGGTCGAAGCGCTCCTGCATGCCGCCCTTGACGATGTCCTTGAGGTGAATCACGCCCAGCGCTCGGTGCTTCTCCGCGACCACCAACGGCGTGCCGCCGGAGCGCGCAATCAGTTCGACGCTGGACTGCACCTCCGCCGGCATCTCGGAACCATTCGCAGCCAGATAGCGACTGATGGCATCGACGGCGCCTTTGCGGATCTGGTTGCCATTCATGTTCACGCCCGACATGCGCGTCTGGGCGGTGAAGGGCACAAATTCCATCTCGTGCGACGACAACTCGCGGCCGCGCAGGCCGTATTTCTCCTTCGCCAGCACCACGATCGAGCGTCCCTCGGGCGTCTCATCGGCCAGCGAGGAGAGCTGCGCGGCATCGGCCATTTCCCTTTCACTCACGCCCGGAGCGGGAATAAACTCCGCCGCCTGGCGATTGCCCAGCGTGATCGTTCCGGTCTTGTCGAGCAGCAAGGTGTCCACGTCTCCGGCGGCCTCGACGGCGCGTCCCGACATGGCGAGGACATTGTGCTGAATCAGGCGATCCATGCCGGCGATACCGATGGCGGACAGCAGGCCGCCGATGGTGGTGGGAATCAGGCACACCAGCAGCGATACCAGCACAAACACGGTCTGCGGCGAGCCGGAGTAGATGGCGAACGGCTGCAGGGTCACGACCGCCAGCAGGAAGATGATGGTTAAGCCAGCCAGCAGAATGTTAAGTGCGATCTCGTTGGGCGTCTTCTGCCGCTCCGCGCCTTCGACGAGGGCGATCATGCGATCGAGGAAGGTCTCGCCGGGATTCGACGTGACCTTGACTTTGATCTGGTCGGACAGCACGCGCGTGCCGCCGGTTACGGCCGAGCGATCGCCGCCCGCCTCGCGAATGACCGGCGCAGACTCGCCGGTGATCGCCGACTCGTCCACCGAGGCGACGCCTTCGATGATCTCTCCATCCGACGGGACGAACTCGCCCGCCGAAACGACGACGATGTCGCCGGCGCGCAGCTTCGAGCTGGGCACCTGTTCAGTGCGGCCATCGTCAGCTATGCGATTGGCGATGGTTTCCGAGCGCGCCTTCCGCAGCGTGTCGGCTTGCGCCTTGCCGCGACCCTCCGCCATGGCTTCGGCGAAGTTGGCGAACAGCACCGTGAACCACAGCCAGAGCGTGATCTGCAGATTGAAGCCAAAATTCTTGGGATCGCGCAGCAGCAAAACCGTGGTGATCACGCTGCCGACTTCCACGACGAACATGACAGGATTGCCCATCATGTGCCGCGGATCCAGCTTGACGAAGGAATCCAGGATCGCGCGTCGAACGATCTTTAGATCCCAGGCTTTCTTTTTTGAACTCTTGCTTGCCATTGCTGAACCTCAGAAAACCTTTCCTGCTTGCATCAGCAGGTGTTCAAGAATGGGTCCCAGGCTGAGGGCCGGAAAGAATGTCAACGCGCCCACGATGAGAATCACTCCGATCAGCAGCGCGCTGAACAGCGGTGTAGTTACGGGAAATGTACCAAGCGAAGGCGGAACATACTTCTTGTCCGCAAGATTGCCGGCAATGGCCAGCATGGGAATGATCATCAGGAACCGGCCAATCAACATGGTGAAGCCGCCCGCGGTGTTGTACCAGAGCGTGTTCGTGGTCAGCCCCGCGAAGGCGGAGCCGTTGTTGCCGGCCTGCGAGGTGAAGGAATAAAGAATCTCCGTCAACCCATGCGGACCGGGATTGAGAATGCTGGACGTGCCGAACCCACTCACCGACGAGATGGCCGTGAACACCAGGATCACCAGCGGAAAGACCAGCACCACCAGCATCGCCATCTTCACGTCGTAGGCTTCGATCTTCTTGCCCAGATATTCCGGGGTGCGGCCCGACCATCAGCCCGGCGATGAATACCGCCAGGACGATGTAAATCAAGATGCCGTACATGCCAGCGCCCACACCGCCGAAGATGACTTCGCTCAGCATGATGTTGACCAGCGGCACCATGCCGCCGAGCGGGGTGAACGAATCGTGCCAGCCATTGATGGCGCCGCAACTGGCGTCGGTGGTGACCGTGGCCCAGAGAGCGGTGTTGGTGATTCCAAACCGGACCTCCTTGCCCTCCATGTTGCCGCCCGCCTGCTGGGCGGTCACATGCTGATCAACGCCATGGAGCAGCGGATTGCCGCGGGCCTCGGCCCAGTAGGTCGCCGGTGACGCCCACCAGAAACAAGACCGCCATCGCCGCCCACACTGCCCAGCCATGGCGCTGCGATCCCGTCATGCGGCCCAGGGTGTACGTAAGTCCCGAGCCGATGGCAAAAATGCAGAACAGCTCGATCAGGTTGGAGAGCGGTGTCGGATTCTCGAACGGATGCGAGCTGTTGGCATTGAAGAAACCACCGCCGTTGGTGCCCAACTCCTTGATGATTTCCTGCGAGGCCACCGGGCCCTGCGCAATGGTCTGGGTCGCTACCGTGTCCATCACCGGCTTGCCGGCTGCATCCACGGCCGGTTTGCCGTCGGGACCCACGTGCTGCACCTGCTGCGGTTCAACCAGCTTGACCGAGTCGTAGGGCCTGAGGTTCTGCACCACGCCTTGCGAAACCAGCACCAGGGCGCCGACAACGCAGAACGGCAGCAGCACCCACAGGCACGAGCGAACCATGTCCACCCAGAAATTTCCGATGGTCTGCATCTGCCGGCGGGCGATGCCGCGAATGAAGGCGATCGCCAGCGCGATACCGACCGCTGCGGAGATGAAGTTGTGGTAGGCCAGACCGGCCATCTGGGTCAGGTAGCTCATGGTGGTTTCGCCCGAATAGTTCTGCCAGTTGGTGTTGGTGGTGAACGAAGCCGCGGTGTTGAAAGCCAGCGCCTGCGGCAACCGCTGCAAACTTCTGCGGATTGAGCGGCAGGAATCCCTGCAGCCGCTCGCATCAGATAAAGCAGCAGCATCGAGACCACGCTGAACAGCAGCATGGCGAACGGCGTACTCCGTCCAGCGCATCTCGTGGTTTTCATCCACGCCGGTCAGGCGATACAGCAGGCGCTCGATCGGCCGCAGCACCGGATCCATGAAGGTCCGCTCGCGATTGAAGACCCGCGTCATGAAGACGCCCATGGGCTTGGTCACGGCCAGGATCAGAGCAAGAAACACGACGATTTGAAGCCATCCATTGGCGGTCATGTCAGAACTTCTCCGGGCGCAACAACGCGTAGAAGAGGTAAACCATCATCAACGCGCAAATGACGATCATGATGGTTGACTGGATGTGCATAAGTTCCCTCACTTGATCCGGTCGCAGAAGTGTGACATACCCCAGCGACAAGGCGAAGAAAGCGATGGTGATTGCGATAAATATCAGGTCTTGCATGTTCAACTCCTGGAGCCCGTGCTCATTACCACGGTCCCTGTTTGCGGCCAAACCACCAGATCACACCCACGGTGGCGGTGTTCTGGTCCTTGGAGAAAACACCTTGCGCACTGGTGAGGAAAATCGGCTGGTTCGACCAGTCGCGGCGATACTCGTACTTCATGTCGAATCCGTTTGCCAGAGTGAAGTCATAGGTGGCCGTCACTTCCTTCAGGGCTTCAGTGACTCCGCTAAAGAGTCCGCCGCGGTCGGAGAGATACTCTGCGCGTCCACCGATGTAAGTCCGCGGTGTCAATTGATACTTGGCATACGCGGCGCCGCCCGACGTATGCGAGGGCGCAGACGAATGATCCTGGCGCAGCGTAGGCCCACAGTCGCTCGATCACATAGTCGCCTTCCAACTGGAGCAGAAGCTTAGGCGTTGTTTGCCAACTCACGTAGCTGTCGAAGATGTGCAGTTTGCCGTCCGGCGCGGGGCTGATCTTCTCGAAGCACAACCCCGGTTGGACCGGGACCGGGCCGCAAGTGGAAACCGGTGTAGCATCGGGATGCTCCTGGCCGAGGTAGTAATTCACGGTCCAACTCACGTTCCTACTCGGCGTAAGCGACGAAGCCGAACAGTTCATCCTTGAAATCGTTGACGTCGGCTCAGTTTGTTGAGTCCCGTTGACGAGCCAATAGTTCAGCGCCAGCTTCTTGTTTACGTTGTACTGCGCCCGAATCCCCATGTGATAGAACGGCAGGAAGTCGAACCAGTAGGCACGCGAATAGTTAATCTGGAACTGGGTGTAGTTGCCTTCGATTCCCAGCGAGCTGGCCCATTTGCCGAAGTCCACGGTGAGACCGCTGCCGAGCGGCACGACATAAGTACCGTACGCCTGGAAGATATTGCGGTACGTATCCGGACGGTGTTCGTTAGCCGGATTGCCCTGCACGTGTCTCGGTAGCCTGTCCGAATTGCAGATCGAGGCGAGCCCCATAGCGCCGGCCTGCGTCCACGTCGGGAGCACGCTCGAAGATATACGGCCGCCTGGTTCAGGCTGAAGGCATTGCTGCTGCACATCGTAGGCGCGCAGCACATTGACGCGTCCCACGGGATTGTTGAAGTTATAGGCGTAATAGCCGTCCAGCGAGACGTTGATGGTCGTTCCCTTCAAGTAGTTGAGAGACGCTGCGATCATCCGCGGAGAGCGAGATCTTTTGTGGCGCTTCCGCCTGCGAATCAGACGCTTGCTCAGCGATGGAATGTGCAGGAGCCAAACTGTTCGTTACATTCGCGCTGGGCTGTCCAGCGGCATTTCGACTATTCAGCTGCGGCTTCGAGTTGCTCAATGCGCCTTTGCATGGCATCCAGCTGCTTCTGAACGGCAGGCGATATTTGCTGATCGGTATCGCTCGACGGTGGTACAGGGGGCTGTGTCCTCTGCCCGTGGGCGGTGATTGGGACGGAAATCAACGCTATGCCGACCAGAAGCAGTGTGGCCGAGCGATGATGTACGAGAGAAATTCCGCCATCTGCCGTTCGAGGTGGCGAGAAACCGGTGGCCCGTGGCCGAATCTCACCTCAGTTGCTGACAACTTGCGCACGACTGGCGCCCTTTTGGACTTCCGCGCCGGCCGCGAACACTCAAGTAAGAACACGACAAAGAACGCCACACTCAAGGTGGCAACAACGAGAAAAAGAGCACTCATAGACTTACCTTCCGCACACTGTTCACACGTGCCTCCAGCCAATTGATTGGAGCATTCCGCACGTAAGTGTCGGCTAAGAAGTTCGTAAGTTTTTCGTAAAGACTGATCTGGGAATTCGATCAAATTGCGCGCTGCGGATGCGCCTCCAATCTTTTCCCTTCGCCCACTGCCAGCGACGTTCGGTACCGGAAATAGCGCAACTGGCCAACATTCACACAGTTTTAACGGAACGTTTCCCGGTCTGGCCCGTATATAGCTGCAGAAGTTGATCCGGTGAACGCCGCGAGGCACGCCGGGCGCAACCGTTCCTAAAGGAGATGAATATGGACGCGAAATACAATTGGCTGATCGACAACGGTGCGATCCGCGTCACCCTCAACACGGTGGCAATTGCGCTCTGGATTGCCATGGCGGTTGGAATTCTGGAACTGGCAACAAAGGCCAGCTAGGCCCGACTGTTGAATCGTTGACACGCGCGTGTACACGTCGCGCATGACGAGACCCCGCTTCCCCGGCGGGGTTTCGTGTTGATGACCTGGTTGACGGCCCAGTGAATTTGCGTGATGCTACTCACTCTGGAGCCGGCATGGGGCGCGAACTTATTTGCAACGTTCGTTCAGGGGGCAGAACGGCCAGCGGGAAGGCGCTGCTGGAAACCAGCGAAGTCATTTTTCGCGGTGACTTCAGGCTGAAAATTCCGTTCGCTTCACTGAAGTCGATTACCGCACGAAACGGGCAGCTTCATCTCAAGTGGACCGAAGGAGCGGCCGTCTTCGAACTCGGCGAGCAGGCCGAGAAGTGGGCACACAAGATCCTTCATCCCAAAAGTACATCGGAGAAACTGGGAATCAAGCCGGGAATGGTGATTTCGGCCGTTGGGATGCCAGATGACAGTTTCGTCAAAGACCTTCGCACCCAAGCCAAGAGCTTTTCGGAGTCGAAGCCGCTGAGCAATTCAGACTTGATCTTCTTCGGCGCGGCAAAATCTGGCGAACTGGCGCGCGCCAGGCAATTGATACCGTCGCTGAGTAGCGCCGGTGCACTCTGGATTGTCTATCCCAAGGGCAGGCAGGACATCACAGAGCTGCAGGTCCTCGATGCGGGCAGGGCCGCAGGTCTGGTTGATGTGAAGGTGGTCAGTTTCTCCGCAACGCACACCGCCTTGAAGTTCGTGCGGCCGAAGACAAAGCGGTAGATCTCACGCAAGCAATAAGGCCTACCGCGTCCAGCGACACGGTAGGCGCTGCTGTCTTAGACCGAGCTTGCGCGGCGTTAGGAGCGCGCAGTATCCACTTCGCGCAGACGAGCAGCCTTGCCACGCAGCGCGCGCAGGTAATACAGCTTGGCGCGGCGAACGTGGGCCGAGCGCAGTACTTCGATCTTGTCGATGACTTTGGAGTTGGTCGGGAAGATACGTTCCACGCCCTGGCCAAAGCTCATCTTGCGAACGGTGAAACTGGGCTGATTGCCGCCGCTCTTGGAAATAACGAGCCCTTCGAACGCCTGCAGGCGTTCCTTGTCGCCTTCCTTGATCCTTACGTGTACCCGGACGGTGTCGCCAGGCTTGAAGTCAGGAATGTCCGTGCGCCGCGTCTTGGCGAGTAGCCGGTCAATAATTGGTGAGTTCGACATTGTTCTTTTCCTTCCGTAGCGCTCGCCTCGCGGCGGCCAAAATCAAATACCTGGTGCGTCAGAGCGACGGGCAAGTTTGCCACGCCCGACGGATCTTACTTCTTGTGTTCACGGGCGTAGTCTCCCGCTCCCATAAAATGCAGCGAAACGTACGCCTCGTTACCGACAACCCAACTGTCGTGACCGGGCGGAATGTAAAACACATCTCCAGCGTGCATCTCGATAATGCGTCCGTCGTCCATCGCGGCGGTCGCACAACCGGAAACCACCATGCCTACATGTTCCACGTAGCAACGGGTGGCTCCCATCGCCTTGCCAACGTGCTCCGACCATTTCCAGCCGGGTTCGTAGGTGGCCCGCCCGATCGTCATGCCGCCGATCTGGACCAGTTCGAACTTGCCCTTCTCGAAGACCCGCGTTTCGTCTGGATTCTCGAAGCGCTTGAGAATGACATCCCGCGTCAATCCGCCGATAGCTGTTCCGCCTGAAGTCATATCTGCATCACCCGCGCGCTTTTTCGGCCTCAATCTCAGCCAGCACGATCCTGATCGTCCTTGCTCAGCTGCACCTCGCGCAACAGGTCAGGACGATTGTGCAGCGTCTTCTGCAGCGCGCAACGGCGCCGCCACTTTCGAATCTCATCATGGTTCCCATTCATAAGCACTTCGGGAACCTGCATGCCGCGAAACGCCGCCGGTCGCGTGTAATGCGGGTAATCCAGCAACCCGCCTGAACTGCACGTCGAACTCGGTGGCTCGCCAGGCGCCCGGTCGTATTCGCCCGCGCTTGAAGCCGTAAACGATTCCTGCTGTGCCGAAGCCGCGTTGCCAAGCGCTCCCGGAACCAGACGCGTCACAGTGTCGACAATGATTGCCGCACCCAACTCACCGCCGCTCAGCACAAAATCACCGACCGAAATCTCGCGATCGGCAAGATACTCGCTGACCCGCTCGTCCACGCCTTCGTAGCGTCCGCAGATAAGCACGACGCGGTCGCGATCCATCAACTCTTGAGCGACAGCCTGCGTAAACAGCACTCCCTGCGGCGACAACAACACAACAGTCTCACGACCACCTTCGCGCGTTCGTTCCTCGCGCGATGAAACTCCCAGCGACTCCAGGCACTCGAAGATGGGCTCCGGCTTCAGCACCATCCCTTCGCCGCCGCCGAACGGCCGGTCGTCCACCGTGCGATGACGATCATGCGTGAACGTCCGCAGATCGTGGACCGCAATTTCAACGAGCCCAGCCTCGCGCGCCCGGCGTACGATGCCGTAATCCAGCGGGCCGCGAAAAAAGTCCGGAAAAATCGTCAGGATCTCGAACTTCATCTGTAATCCTGAGCGAGCACGGCGCTCCGTTCTTCGGGACTGGCTCTACCCTCTTGGCTTCCGCCTTACACCAGCCGCACGTGTTTCTTCCGCTTCGGACTTCTGCCGCTGTTTCTCTTCTGAACTCAGAGGGGCTTCCAAGTCCAGCAGCCCTTCCGGCAGCTTCATTTCAATCCGGCGCGCCTCAAAATCCGAGGACTGCAGGAATTCAGCCGCGTATGGGACCAGAAACTCCTGCTCGCTTTCAGCACCTGTCTTACGCCCGGCAGAAGGCCTGCCGCGAACCAGCAACAGCGGGGCTTCACCGGCGCCGAACTGCACTTCCTTGACCGTCCCCAGAAGTTGCAACTCGTCGGCTTCCCTGAACCAAACCTCGCAGCCGACAATCTCACTCACGTAAGCAGCGCCCGCTTCCAACTCGGTTCGCGCCTCACGCGGAATCTGCAATTCCAGTCCAGCAAGCTGCTCGGCGTCGCTGATGCTGTCCACGCCTGTGAACTTCAGCACCACGCCGCCCTTATGAAACCAGTGGCCTACCAGCTGCAATTCCCGGCGGCTGCCATCGGCGGCAAACCCCGACAATTGGCGGCGCTCTTCGAATCGCTCAGGAAAATCCGTGTGTAACTTTGCCAGAACTTCCCCGTGCCGTCCTTGCGGACCGAGCACGCGAGCGATGGTGATGAACTCGCCGGCTATTCCACTATCTCCAACTGATGGCGCTTGCGTGTACGCAATGCTGCCGCATTCACAATCGTGCGCAAGCTCCGCGCCATCCGTCCCTGGCGCCCAATAATTCTACCCAGGTCGTCGTCGGCCACGAACAGCTCGATCACCGTCTGTCCGCCTTCCTCAAAAGCCTCGACCTCGACCTCGCCTGGCACATCCACTAACGCCTTGGCGAGATGCTCAACCAACGTGACCATGTTTACGGCGTTGCTCGTCATGTGGCGGCTCCTGCTTGCGAAGTTCGTGAACGGCGCGATTACGCGACTGCCGTCGGCTCCGGCGCGGCTGGAGCTTTGTCCACCAGCTTCTTCACACGGTCCGACAACTGCGCGCCCTTCGACGTCCAGTAGGTAATGCGGTCGCGTTTTAGCTCGACCGTGGCGGGATTGGTGCGCGGGTTATACGTGCCAACCACCTCCACCGAGCGGCCATCGCGCGCACGGTCCTTTTCGATCACGACAATGCGATAGTGAGGTTGCTTGCGCGCACCACGGCGCGAGAGACGAATCATTAACACAGAAGCTGTTTCCTTTCCTGCTAGTCAGTGTCCACAAGAGTACGCGTTCCATCGCCCATCGAACCGAAGCAGACTTAGGCTTGGAATGCGCCGGTGGCGCAGCTTTTCCTCAGGCTAAACGAGACGGGCGCTCCAGCGATCGAACGGCTTCGCTACCGCACCCCAACGAGCGCAGCTTGGCGCTCATTGGACCTCACATACCTGGAGGCAACAACTCATTCATTATTGCGGATTGGGCGTGCTTTGGCAAGCGACCTTCAGAGTGTGATGTACTGTATTGGAGTCCACAACAGCCCAGCAACCATCCCATCGTTATGTTAAGACTTCTCTGCGTAACTGCTCACCCTGACGACGAAGCCGGTGCATTTGGTGGCACACTGCTGCTCTATCACGAGCGCGGAGTGGAAACCTCGGTCATTTGCCTGACCGCAGGGACGGCTGCGCGGAATCGAGGCACGGCCCGCACCGACGACGAGCTCGCTGCGTTACGTCGGGCGGAGTTTGCCGCGTCGTGCAAGCTTCTCAACGTCACCCAGTACGAGGTACTCAACTATCCGGACAGCAAGCTCGACCGCACGGATTTCTATGAGGTGGTCGAAACGCTCGTGCAGCGCATACGTCAAATCCGTCCGCAGGTCATCCTGACCTTCGGCATTGACGGCGGACTCACTGGCCACGCTGATCATGCGATGGCCGGCGTCTTCGCCAGCATGGCCTTCGAGTGGGCTGGCCGTCCGGATCGCTTTCCCGAACAGATCGAGAACGGCTTGCAACCGCATCGCGCGCAGAAACTCTATTACCAGACCGCTGACTTTGTCTTGCCTGATCGGCAGCCGATCGCGCCGCCGACGGTGACCGCGCGCATCGAGATCGGCAAGGAACGCTTCGAGAAGAAAGCCGAGGCCTTCCGGCTGCACACGACGCAAACACCTCTATTCGAGCGTGTTCGAAAAAACCTCGGCCGGCGAGAGGGCACCGTCGAGATGTATCACCTCGTCGCAACCCGCGATCCGCAGGAACTGAAGCCGGAAACCGACCTGTTCGATGGCGTCGTCGAAGACTGAAGCAAAGAAGCGGCTACTTTGACTTTCTTCTTTGAGCTGTCGGCCGACAGGCCGCCCAATTGTCCAGTCACGCTGGCCAGGACCTTCTGAAAAGCTTCTTCTTTGGTCAGCTCTTTCTTGCCGCTCTTGTTGTGTTTGTACTTGTGCTCATAGCTGCAGGTACGGCAACGCACCTTCAGCGCCTCTTCGCCTTCCATTGAGACCACGGCATGGTCGGTGATGCGCTTGCAGCGCGAGCAATAATCGTCAACGTAATCGCCCAGACGCATGGGTCCATCTCACCTTATTTAGTCTTCGATGTCGGCGGATACCCTTTGAACAACTTGTCAACCGCGTTGTCGAGGGTCTTGATGTTCTTGTTGGAGTTGTCACTGATGGTGTCTGTCGCAGAACCACGCCACAGCAAATCGTGCTGCTTGGGATCGGAAATCTCGACTACCAGAGTTCCAATCTTGGTCACCCACGTGTTGTAAGTTGTGGTAGTCGGCGCCCCCCATCCGCCCCAGCCCCAATACGGTCCCATGTTGTAGCCGGTTCCGACCACTTCCTTCTGATCGTGAATGCTGTTGCTGTACACGACCCACACATCGGGATTGGAATCCACCTTGGTCAGCCCCTTCGCCTGCAACTGCTTGTCCACGGCGTCAACGATGCGCTGGTCCCAGAAGCCCTTGGCGGGATGAGGGCTCTTCTGCCACATGTAGGTGTGATACTGGGAGAAGTTCGCTTGCCGGTCCCAATCGATATTTGTCTTTTGCCCCAGGGCTGCAGAAGATGCCAGAAGACCCAACACCACGATTGCCAGGATTCGCTTCATGCTATGGCTCCGTTTGATTGATGCTGTGGAATTTAATACTGCGCGTCGAGATCATTCGTCGCTTCGTAACGATACTCTAACCTCTTTTCGGCGTCCAGGGTCGGCCACCGTCGCCGTCCGCATTCACAGGAACCGTTTTTATTGTTGTAACGTATTCGTGATCGGAGCCGGTCATGGGCGGAATGAGCTTTTGCGGGTATCTTTGGTCAGCCTTCTTCGTGATCTGGCTCCTGTGGGCCTTCGCTACCAAGCGGACACAAACCCGGGAAAGATTCGTCTCCAGAATTCCGTACCTCGTGCTTACCACCGCCGCCTTCTACGCCATGTTCAGTCACCCGGTTCCCGACTGGATGCGTCTGCGCATCCTGCCACCGAATTCCGCGATTGCAAATCTTGGAATTGCCCTGACCGCCGCGGGTCTGCTGTTCTCCATCTGGGCCAGGGCTTACCTCGGCCGCAACTGGAGTGGCAACGTTACCATCAAGGTAGGCCACGAACTCATTCGTTCCGGACCGTATCGCTGGGTGCGTCATCCGATTTACTCCGGAATGATCCTGGCCATGATCGGCACTGCGATAAACAAAGGCCAGCTCCGTGGTTTCATCGCCGTCGTGCTGCTCTGGATTGGCTTTTCCTTGAAGAGCCGGATCGAGGAGCGGTTCATGGTGACCACCTTCGGTCAAGAGTACGAGCAGTACAGTCGGAAGCACAGGAGCGATCGTTCCGCGGCTGAGGTGGTGACAGCGCCGCTCCTCGCAGCCAGTGCTACTGCTAACCGCGGAGTAACTCAAGTGCGACGTAGCAGAGACCGTTCCTACCCGGAACCGAACACCCATCGAACGGAATGCCCCTCCCCTCCTAGGGTCCACCTGGAATCAACAACTTAGACAAGAATTCCCGGCAAATGATTGAGCATAATAGCTTTATACGTATATGATTGAGCCATAGATACTTACACACACAACTTGCCTCCACCGTTTGAGTCCACGGCGAAGACTGGGGCAGCATATTGTCGCAATAGTTACCATCTCACGCCGCAATCTCTCGGCTCGTACGCGATACCGCTGCCGAGACTAATCCCGTTCACTGCGACACCCCCAAGAAAGCGATCGGCGTCGTGTCTCCCGTGGCCTGGTTCGTTCCCAGTACCACCGTCAGTCGAGTGCCTGTCAGCGTGACCTGCTGGCTGACATTGCTCGTCGGCCAGGCCGCGGCTGACCAGTTGTTTCCCTTCGCATCGTAAAAGTAGCCAAGGTTGGTGGATCCGCGGGTCACAGTCGCCAACACAGTGTTGCCATCCCGGAACTGAATCTGGCACTGCACCCAGCATTCCTGGTAACCGCCATCGCCCATGGCCAGCGATAGGTTGTACGTGCCAGACGATGGCAGGTCCACGTAGAAGGTTGCTGGCGAACCGTTGGTGATGAGGTTGACGCCCGCCAGGCGTGGGTCCAGCGTGGCATTGCGGTCACGGCCCTGTACCAGGGACGTGTTCACCCAACCGTAAGTAATACCGTTCCCGTGGGTCGGATAGGCGGTGGTGGCGAGCACATACGTGGAACCCGCCGGATCAGAGACGAAGCTTTGTGTGTTGCGGAAGTCGAACCCTTGCTGCCAACCTCCATTGCCTGTAACGACCAGAGTGACAATGGCATTTTGCTGAATTCCGCCTCCCTTACCGGTCACCGTGACGGGATAGGTCCCCACCGGAGTGCTGGCCCCTACGGTGATGGTCATGGTTGCACTGCCTGCACCTGGCGCCGGTATCGTGCTCGGATTGAAGCTGACCGTTGTCCCCGACGGCGTCCCCGAGGCCGAAAGAGCGATGGAGCTGTTGAAGCCGCCACTGATCGTAGTAGCGATGGTCGACATCCCCTGATTGCCTTGCTTGATGGTGAGTGAAGCTGGCGAGGCCGACATCGTAAAATTCGGCGAACCGGAGGCTTGTGCAATGCCGAGGAAGGCGATCGGCGTGGAGTCTCCACTTGCCTGGTTCGTCCCCACTACCACCTTCAGCCGGGTACCTGACGAGCGTCACCTGCTGACTGACGTTACCCGCGGGCCAGGCCGCGGCCGACCAATTGTTGCCCTTGGGATCGTAAAAGTAGCCCAGGTTGTCCGACCCGGCAATTACAGTCGCGAGCACGGTGTTGCCGTCCAGAAACTGCACTTGACACTTCACCCAGCACGACGTGTAACCGGCATCCCCTAGCGCCAACGTCACGTTGTACGTGCCGGCTGACGGCAGGTCTACGTAGAACGTCGCCGGCGAACCGTTGGTCGCGAAGTTGATCCCCGCCAGCCGTGCATCCAGCTTGGCATTGCGGTCGCGGCCTTGCACGAGGGAAGTATTCACCCAGCCATACGTAACACCGTTCTTCGTGGTCGGATAGGCGGTGGAGGACAGCACGTAGGTGTCGCCGGCGGGATCCCCCACATAGCCTACCGAGTTGCGAAAATCAAACCCCACGCTCCATCCCGAGGCAGCCGTAACGGTCAGCGTGACCGTCGTCGTTTGCTGGATACCTCCTCCCTTGCCCGTTACGGTGATGGGGTAGGTTCCCAGAGGCGTGCTGCCACCTACTGTGATGGTCATGGTCGAGCTGCCCGCGCCCGGCGCCGGTATTGGGTTGGGATTGAAACTGACGGTCGTGCCCGACGGCACCCCGGAGGCCGACAGAGTGATCGCGCTGTTGAAACCCCCGGCGATGGTGGTGGTGATGGTTGAGTTCCCCTGATTTCCCGGCTGGATACTGAGCGAAGCTGGCGAGGCGGAGATCGTGAAGTTCTTCGCCGATGTAACCGTCAGCGTGACCACCACATTCTGTTGCGTCTCCCCGTCGTCGCCCGTCACCGTGATGGGATATGTTCCCAGCGGCGTGCCGTTGCCTACCGTGATGGTCATGGTGGAGTTACCGGAACCGGGGGCCGGGATCGTCTGCGGGTTGAAGCTCACGGTCGTGCCCGAAGGCGCCCCGGAAGATGACAGACTGATCGGGCTGTTGAACCCACCACTAATCGTCGCCGTGATCGTCGATGTCCCCTGGTTTCCCTGCGGAATGCTGAGCGAAGCCGGTGACGCCGCGATGGTAAAGCTATCTCCTGTTATCCAATTGATTAAGGCGCTGACCGAAGGGGAATTACTGTCGAGGTGCGATCCCATCGCCGCCCGACCCGTTCGTGGAACACGCGGAATGGTCAACATAATGGGTCCCGTCACAGGTGCCTGATAAGGGCAGTTGAGTTACGCCCGGGACTTGCGAGACGAAACAGTTTTGCGTGTCGGCACTGACATCGCCGTCATAGGCACCGGTGGCGATGAAAGCCGGCGGCAGCGGATTGACCGGGATTCCCCAGCAATGGCCACCGCCGGATGCACACTGGCCGCCACTCCAATAGGACTGCGGACTCCATTGACTTACGATCGCGTTGGCGGAGGTCGGTTGAGTCACGGCCAGACCGTTTGCGCCGCAGGCTCCTATCGTGACGCTGCCGTTGGTTGGATTCGGGCCGGTCAATCCCCAGGCGGCTGCTCCCGCCGTGACCGCCACAAAGAAAGGCTCCGTGCCATCCGAAGACTTGCCCGGCACTCCTCCGTTGACCGAGCAGTTGCCGGTCTGGGAACAGATACTGGCGACATTGCTGATGGCTGCCCAGTCAAAGACCCCCGAAATGCCTGCGAACCTCGTGAAAGGCGTGGATGCAGGACGCTTCCATTCGCAGTTGGCAGGGTTGTACAGCTGGGTCCCGAGGGCGCGCATGAGGTAAACATGCGCCGTGCCGTGGGAGAAACCAACAGGCCGGATGTCCCTGCCGTCGCCGGGAATCTGTCCCTTGCCGGCATTGGCGGACAGAAAGGCCGCGAAGCACTCTGTGTCGTTAAAACCGGCAGGATAGGTCGGGCTATTACCGTTCGCATCCGTGAACCATGCATACTGCCCGTTGACGGTATGCGAACCCGCTGTGCTGGCGTTGCCCAGACAATCCCTTCCTCGCACCACCGTGTAGTTCCACGGTCCACTGCCGCTGATGCCCGTAACCTTCATGGTTTCGACAGCGCCGGTGCCGTCATTGACGGCCTGGAGGTTGAAGCATGAGGTGTAGGTAATTGGGAAATCAGTAATCCCGGCATAGCTGACCGTCGCGGTGGTGGTCGTAGCATTCATCGGCGACAACAGAACCGCAGGCCGCAAGAGTGTATGCGTGCGCGTAAAAGTTAAACTTGTTTCCCCGATTTACGACGGTAGGAACTACCCCAGGATTTGTTCCGGAAGGAAGGACATACCACTCCGAGTCTGGAGTGCCCATCACTCCGCCACCGCCATGAACCCAATCTACAATCGGATCTGTGTTGCCAGGCCCGTCCGAGCCGTAGTACAGGTTGAAGCACCGAGCCGGCTGGTTTTGCAGGGTCGTCGTGGCAGCCTTAGTGCCGTCAGGATTGCTGTAGCCAAGGCCGCAGAAACTGCCCTTGCTGGGAACGCCGCAGACGGCTGTCACCGGGGGACTGACACCAGCCAGGATCGCAGTGGGCGCCACCGTGACGTAGGTATTGTTGGTATAGCCGGAACCGCCTGTGACTTTGGTAACAGCGTTGACGGCATTACCTGAGAGGGTGGCCGTGGCTGTTGCTCCTGAACCACCGCCGCTATCGAAGATAAAAACGGCTAGCGTCGGGTCTCCGGGATAATTACCGCCATTGAGCACGGTGAATCCCGTTATTGAGCCGCCAGAGATGTTAGCTGTTACATGAGCCGCAGTCGTCGGTTTCACAGGACACTGCGCCCATAAATTCCCCAGCAGGGCGAATATGATTAAGAAACGTTTCACCTTAGCTTGTCACCCGGAGAGTCTGGATTTGAGTATTGGCGTGCGTCTAGCAGATTCCGGCGGATAGTGCTTCCGAGACCCAATGGTGAATGTAAGTGGATAATGTCGAACCGGCCGAAAATCGAGGCCACATTTCAAACGATAGTAATCAGCTTTCCTGCCGATTTGAGTTACCTTAGTCACCTATCCCTGAGATGGCAGTCGTCTAACTATTCGCCAGTCGGGATGTCGCATTCCTGCGGATTTTTCTCCCGCCCCTGACAATTCACGAGAGCCACGGCAAACCCGTGACCCTTCTTTGCAGCTCTAATTGGTTGCGAAGCCGGGCCGGGAGGTTGCCTCGCCGCTCGTGGCTCCGCAAGGAGTTTAGAGATGAATAAAGCGGTTCTGCTGCATATCGTTGTTGTTGCTGGCGACCGTGGCTGCGGCGCAGACAACGCCTCAGTCGAGCTTCGCGCCCCCTTCCGGCGGCCAGAGCTCGGCCGCCCCAAGCCATCCACAGTCCGCGACGGTGAATGATCTGCGGGGATGCCTTAGCGGGAAGAAAGGCGATTACACGCTAACCGATCATCAAGGAAAACAGCACCGGATAGTCGGCGACAATCACCTGCTTTGGGATGAAGTCGGGCACGAGGTAGATATCACGGGGACGCCCGCCAACACACCGAACACGCTCAAGGAAACTGAAATAACGGATATTGCGATGCGTTGCTGGAATTTCAAGCTCAACTGATCGACCGACAGTTGCCCGGTTTTTTACATTGGCCTGCCCAGGAATGTGGTTACTGGCGCAGACGCCGCCTTTTCGTCAGCACACGGCGCCTTTTTGCGGGCACTGGATAGTCAGAGCTCAGCCCATCAAACCAAGAATCGCGCGTTTGTATTGGGCTGTTGTCGTCGTTACTCTGTGCCTCTGTGGTGAAATGCACTCCATTTGGGCTGCTAAGATGGCCGCATGACCGATGAGCGCGCAAGAAAAATCAAGCTGATGCTGTTCGACGTGGATGGCGTGATGACCGACGGTACCATCTTCCTCTTCCCCGCTCCAGGCGGCGAGGCCGGCCAGGGCACGCACGAGCATCGCGAAAAGATGGCCGACAAGGGCGGCTTCGGGATTGCCGGTGGCGGGGTCATCGAGGCCAAGGGCTTTAACGCGCACGATGGCACTGGGTTTTCGCTGGCCCGGCTCGGCGGCCTTAAGACCGGCATCATTACAAAACGCATTTCCGAGACGGTTGCTCTGCGCGCCCGCGATCTGAAGATCGAACATGTCTATCAGGGGCAGCAGGACAAAGCCTCAGCGTTTTACGAAATTCTGCAAAAGGAGGGGCTGAAGCCTGAGCAGGTCTGCTACGTAGGTGACGATGTAATCGACCTGCCAGCGATGCGGTTGTGTGGACTGGCGATTGCGGTCAAGAACTCGCGGCCGGAAGTGCTGCGCGAATCGCACTACGTCACTCCGCACGAGGGCGGCCACGGAGCTGTCCGCGATGCCATCGAGTACGTCCTGCGCGCGCAGGGCTCGCTGGAGCGCGTCATCGAGGAGTACATCCAGTCGAGAAGCGTCCAGCCGCAATAGGAGTAATCAGCCGCTACGGGTGGACAACCCCGCGAAGACGACGTAAAGTCGGCGTGTCATGGGCCGCACCAACCCTCTTCCACTGATTGCTCACGCCGAGCATTACGGCGACCGCACGGCGGTCATCGATTCGCAGGGGGCTTTCACCTATCACGAACTGCTGGACGCATCATCGCGCGTGGCGGCGGCGCTGCTTGCCGGCCGCAGCGACCTTGAGGAAGCGCGCGTTGCATTTCTCGCTACGCCGGGGTTTCCGTGGGTCGCGGTGCAGTGGGGCATTTGGCGGGCTGGTGGTGTTGCGGTGCCGTTGCCGCTCAACTCTACAAGGTCTGAGCTGGAATATTTCATCGACAACAGCGGGGCTTCGGTACTGGTCTTCGATGCACTGGCGGAGGCGCCGCTGGAGCCTATCGCCGCGGCCCGTGGAATTCGGGGGTTGTCCTACGACGAAGCCGTCGCGCACCAAACAGCGCAATTGCCTGGCGTCGCCACCGAGCGGCGAGCGATGATCCTTTACACCAGCGGCACCACTAGCCGACCCAAGGGCGTGGTCACAACCCACGCCAACACTGCCGCGCAGATTACCAGCCTGGTCGAGGCCTGGGAGTGGTCGGCCACCGATCGCATCGTGTTGTGTCTGCCGCTGCACCATGTGCACGGAATTATCAACGTCGTCTCATGCGCCCTTTGGTCCGGAGCCACTTGCGAGATGTTGCCGCGCTTCGACGCGAATGCGGTGTGGGAGTGCATCGCCAGCGGCAGCGTGAGTCTGTTCATGGCCGTACCCACCGTGTACGTGAAGCTAATCCACGCCTGGGACGCGGCGTCCCCGGAGCGGCGTGCAGTCCTAAGCCACGCCTGTGAAAAGCTTCGTCTGATGGTGTCAGGCTCGGCAGCACTGCCGGTGAGCACGCTGGAACGCTGGCGGGAAATCAGCAGCCACACCCTGCTGGAGCGCTATGGCATGACCGAAATTGGCATGGCGTTGTCGAACCCCTACCTGGGCGAGCGCGTACCGGGCAGTGTCGGAACGCCCTTGCCGAGCGTCGAGGTTCAGCTCGTTGCCGAAAATGGCGGGCCCGTTGCGCCCGGCATGCCAGGCGAGATCGAAGTCCGCGGGCCGAGTGTTTTCACAGAATACTGGGGCAAGCCGGACGCGACCCGCGATGCCTTCCGTGAAGGATGGTTCCGTACTGGCGATACGGCGGTCGTCGAAAACGGTGTCTATCGCATCCTCGGCCGGACGAACATTGACATCCTAAAGACGGGTGGGCACAAGGTCTCTGCCCTGGAGATTGAGGAAACGCTGCGCGAACATCCCGCAGTCGCTGAGTGCGCGGTTGTCGGTATACCCGATCCCGAGTGGGGCGAACGTGTCGCCGCGGCCCTGGTGCTGAATGCTGGCGATGCTCTTGATCTCGAGTCACTTCGCGGCTGGGCGAAGGAGTTTCTTGCGGCGCACAAGCTGCCTTCCCGGCTGCTCGTTCTGGACGCGCTTCCGCGCAACGCCATGGGCAAGGTTACCAAGCCGGCCATCGCCGCGTTGTTCAGGAGCAACACTGGCGATGATTAGTGCGGCGGTGGCGGCCTGGTTTGGTCGTCATCCCAAGGTCGTCGTCACTTGGGAGAACTTACTTTAGCCATTTGCGGCGAAGCACTCCAGCCATGGCAAGCAAACCGCTGGCTGTGAGAACTAAGGAACCAGGTTCAGGAGTCGACCCGGTCTGCGCCACTCCAAAACCTGTCACCAGTCCATATCCCTGACCGCTGCCGCAATTGGGGCACCAGCGCGAGAATGGGCCGCCGCTCTCAGCGTCAAAATATGCATATACCCCGTTGCCCGGGTCAGACGCGTTGGTAATGTCTACGACGAGCTCGAGGTTCCCCTTCGTCGGGTCATAGAGGAAGGGCGAGCCGTTAAAGGTCAGAGTGTTTCCAAACGGCCACAACCCATCGCTCAGATGGCCGCTGGCAAACAACTGTTCGCCTGGCGGCGTGCTGCCGTCAGGAACTGACTGGCTGGTGACCCCCAGGTATATCTGGTAGTCCAGGGTGGCAATTCCCTGCGAGCCTCCATTGCTGAAAAAGGTGTTGTAGAAGCTGATCGAGCCGATGTTGATCGAGCCAGAAAAGGCTCCGCTGTTGTAAATCTGCTCGTAGTTTCCGCCAGTGATGCTAGGGCAACTCCACGGGATACAGTTCTCAGAGTTGGCTGTGCCAATGATGTTGTCCGCTTGCGCACAGACCAGCAATGCCAGGACAGTAACCGCACCCGCAAGAAGCTTTTTCATGGGTTATCCTCCGCCTACAAGGCGTGTGTTGGGATTTCGTTTCGAGGGGGCCGTGCTGGGCAAACAACAAGAGTCGCGACGATCCGCGTTCCCTGCCCAACTCTCCCAGCGTCCAACCGAACATCCAAATCGGTTGCCAAGACGCCGCGAGTAATCCAAGTGCTACTTGCAATTCCGTATCCTCCGCAAACCATTGAAATACATGGGAAGGCGTTTATTGCTGCTGCAAGAGGTTGCACTAACATGGCGGTTGTTTTCTCTTTTGGCAGAGAGTTCGTTACCGCCAAAAATGGGGGTTCCCTCCGCGAAAGTGGCCGCTCAGCAACATCATCATCCTGTCTGGCTTGACTTGCTGTGATATTCTGCCCCACGTCTTCTTGAGCCAAGCGCCCGAGCGTCGCTGAGAGGGGTACCTCATGTCAGGTGCCGCGATTCCGCTTCCAAGAGTTGTTACCCGAACCAAACTCAACCGCCATCAGATCACCGGTTTTTGGGGCGCGTGGGCAGGATGGACGCTCGACGGCATGGACTCCGTGATCTATGCGCTTGTGCTGAGCCCAGCGTTGACGGAACTGCTTCCGAAGTCAGGAATCAAAGCCACTCCTGCCACTGTCGGCTACGCTGGCTCCGTCTTGTTCGCGCTCTTCCTGGTGGGATGGGGCCTGTCTCTAATTTGGGGGCCGATTGCCGATAGGTTCGGCCGCACGCGGGTGCTCGCCGCCACCATCTTTGTTTATGCCATCTTCACGGGCGCCGCGGCGATGTCGCAAACTGTCTGGCAACTGGCGTTGTTCCGATTGCTGGCAGGCATAGGGATCGGCGGCGAGTGGGCCTTGGCGGGAACCTACGTCGCTGAGGCCTGGCCGGAAGACCGCCGCAAGATGGGCGCCGGCTATTTGCAAACGGGATATTACGCCGGCTTCTTTCTGGCTTCGGCGCTCAACTATACGGTGGGAGCACACTTTGGCTGGCGCGCTATGTTCTGGTGCGGCCTGACACCGGTGGTTGTGGCGTTCATAGTTTTGTTCCGCGTGAAAGAGCCGGAACGCTGGCAGCAGAAGGCCAAGGCGAAAGCGGTGGGCGGGCTGTCTTCGTTGCGAAGGATTTTCAGTCCTCCCTATACGCGGCGCACGCTGGTCAACACCGTGCTGCTGGCTTCGGCGATATGCGGTCTGTGGGCGGGTGCGGTTTACGCGCCGACAGCGATCATCAACCTCGCAAAGCGTGCCGGCATGGCGCAGCCCGAGGCGGTGCGCATGTCTTCTTTAGGCATGGGCCTGTTGTCGATCGGCACCATCCTGGGCTGCCTGGGCGTGCCGTTGCTGGCTGAACGAATTGGCCGTAAGCGCACATTGGCTTTCTACTTCTTCGGAATGTTGGTCTGCATCCTGCTCAGTTTTGGCTGGGCATTTTACCTGCCGCAGGGGCTTCACCCCTTCATCGCCGTGCTGTTCTTCCTGGGCTTCTTCGGCGGGAACTTCGCCGTATTCAGTCTCTGGTTGCCGGAGCAGTACGGAACCAACGTGCGCGCCACTGCGTTCGCCTTCACCACTTCGTTCGGGCGTTTCATTGCCGCCGGAGTCAACTTCGGAGTCGGCGCGCTGGTTCGAAACATGGGAACTTTGGGAAAGCCGGTTGCATTCACCGCGATTGCATTTGGCATTGGCCTGCTGGTGATCCCGTTCGGGGAAGAGACGCTGGGCAAAGTGCTGCCCGATTGAGTTGGGCTGCGCGTGACGAGCGGCGCTATTCCAATCCACTCATCTGAACTGGCTTCACGTCCGCGTTCACCTGCTGCGTGGGCGGCAGGGCCGGATGGTGCCGCAGGGCTTCGAAGCTCATGCGCCCCAAGTCGTAAGCGCCGTAAATGATGTTGGCGCGCCAGATGTCGCTTCGGAAGGTCAGAATCTGCCGCCGCAAGTAGCGGAACACGTGCCCTCCGGGCTTAAAATTCGTTCCCGCCGTGCTCGACGCCAATCCCGGTACAACCGGCTGGCATTCCTTTAGCTGCACGATCGCCAAGTCCCCGTCTGTGCGCATCGGATCCCCTGTGGCGTTCTGGGTGAAGTTCGACATGCCAGGCCGGGGCACGAGATGAACCGATTGCACGCAACCTGCGACCTCGAGATCGCGAATCACCTTGCTGCGTTCGTCGTCGATATCCGGGGAAATGTGGTGAACGAACTGGCGATACTTAAGCGAAAGAGCTGCACGCGTATCGTGGGTGGAGGAGCTCAACCACACGGTATCCGAGCCCGAGGCTTGCGACCACTGCCACATGCGGAGATGGTCGCGCCGGTCGTAACTATTCAGGCTCTTCTGCCAGCTCATGTCGGGAGCCTTGCCGTCCAGAAGAAGAGGATGCATCGGCGCTTGTGCGTAAACGCTGTTGTTCAGAAAGGCGTAGAAATCATGCATAAACGACCGCTTGCTGAAAGCGTCACTCGTGCTCCAACCGGCTTGTTGGAAGGCGGATTCGACCTCCTCGCGCGAGCCTACGAAGGCAAGGTTCACCACGTCGGCATCTACCAGCTTTGTGGTCGTAGAGCGTTGCGGAAGCGATGCGGCGAAGCGCTCGACATCCAGTTCCGCAGGGCTCTCCTGGATCGCTTCGCGGAGCAGGCATCTCGGAAGGCGAATGGACAGGTTTCGTCAGCTTGAGGCGGATATCGGTTCCAGCAGCGTAGTAGATCTCCGGTTCAGGAAAAATGGGAAAGGTCGCCTTGTACACGATCAGCCCCAGGTCCGAGTAAGGGTTCCAAGTGGGCAGGTGGATGAGGCGGCTATTGATTCGGCCCTGGGGTGTATCGCTGCTGCGAATTCCCTCAATCACTCCCTTGGAAACCGGTTCACGGGCATTCTCGACCTCTGCAACCGAGGCTGAGATAGGCACCGGTGCACCTTGCCCGACGGCAGCACGATCGAACCGGATGTCCAAGGCAGCGGTCTCGTGACGGATGCCCCATCCCACTTTCCGAACCGAATGGACGCTTCCTTCGATGCTGGTGCCGACCGGGAACACTATCCCATCCTCACACTTCACTGACTCTGTGAGAAAGGCATGCACGGCATCGCCCGGCTTTGAGCTGTACGAGGAAACCGGAGAGCTGAGGCGAATCCAAAGCGTCTGGCCGGCAGCAAGGCCATCACAGCCGAACGCCAGCGCCGAGCTGAAGATCACTGATAGGGGGACCAGTCGTCGGCCGATACCTGGGAGAACTGTCATTCAGAGATACACTTTTCCTTCAAGAGTGGCACCCACACCTTTCATCTCGTCAGGGTGCATACATCATAAATGATGGGATCTATGGAACAGATTTTAATTTCTTGTTTAGTGATCGGATTCATCACCAGGATGGGGCCGGACATCAGCAGGAGGGTTCAGCAAATGGCTGGCAGCGCCGGCTGCCAATTGAATTGATTTGGGAACATCCGGTGCCGGGACGGTCACTTCAATCCCTGAAAATCCTCCTCCCAATATTCGAACTCGCGCCTTGCGTCCACAGGCCGCTCAGCTTTTTCGGCAGACCGCAGTTGAGTCCGGCGAATCTTTCCGGAGATGGTCTTGGGCAGCTCCGAGAATTCAATCCGGCGAATTCTCTTATAAGGGCCCAGGCGTTGGCGGATGAATACGAAAATCTCCTGCGCAACTGTTTTCGACGGATGTACTCCTGGCTTGAGCGTGATGTACGCCTTGGGAACGTTCCAGCGGATCGGATCGGGCGCGGGCACCACAGCAGCTTCGGCGACCGCCGGATGCTCGATAAGCGCGCTTTCCAGTTCGAATGGACTGAGCCGGTAGTCCGAGGACTTGAACACGTCATCGGAACGCCCGACATAGGTGTAGTATCCATCGGCGTCGCGGCCGGCGATGTCGCCAGTGTGGTAGCAACCTCCTTCCATCACGCTCGCGGTTCGCGCAGGATCATCCACGTAGCCGGCCATCAGGCTCATGGGAGCCGGGTCCAGCCGGATACAAATCTCGCCGTCTGCGGCTTCGTTCCCCCCGGCGTCCAGCAAAACGACGTGATGCCCCGGAGCGGCCACCCCTGCGGCCCCGGGCTTCACGATCTGCCCGGGGAAGTTGCCGATGACGAGCGCGGTTTCGGTTTGACCGAAACCGTCCCGAATGGTCAAGCCCCATGCCTGCCGGACTTTCTCAATGACCTCCGGATTGAGCGGTTCTCCGGCGCCCACTAGTTCCTTCAGCGTGATCGGATACGCACCGAGGTCTTCCAGCACCAGCAGACGCCACACCGTTGGGGGCGCGCACAGCGTGGTCACTTCGCAGCGCGAAATCACTTCCAGGGTCTTCTTAGCGTCGAATCGCGCATAGTTGTGCACGAAGATGGTTGCGCCGGCGTTCCACGGCGCGAAGAAACTGCTCCACGCATGCTTGGCCCAACCCGGAGAGCTGATGTTGAGGTGAACATCTTCGGGCCGCAGCCCAATCCAATACATGGTGGCAAGGTGACCGACGGGATAACTTTGGTGAGTGTGCAAAACCAGTTTCGGCTGGGCCGTCGTTCCCGAGGTGAAATACAGCAGCATGGGATCGGTCGCTCTGGTCGCCGTATCAGGCAAGTAATTTTCATCCTGCTGATACGCGTCCGAGTAGGAGATCCACCCGTTAACGGGTTCGTCCGCCACAATGCGCGAATAATCGCCCGGCAGTTCCTCGAACCGCTCGGTGAAGGCGGCGTTCGTGATCACGTGGCGCGCCTGTCCTCGCGTAAGGCGATCCTTAAGGTCGTCCGGGGTGAGCAGGGTCGCCGCGGGAATAACCACCGAGCCCAGCTTCATCGAAGCCAGCATAACTTCCCACATGGCGACCACGTTGGGCAACATTACGATGATGCGATCGCCTCGGCGAACCCCGTGCTTGCGAAGAAAGTTGGCCACCTGATTTGAGTGGCGCGACATCTGGTCATAGCTGAATTTCTGCTCGGAGCCGTGTTCGTCCACAATCCACAGTGCCGGTTTCTGGTTGCCGCGGGCATAGCCATCGAAATAGTCGAGCGCCCAGTTGAATTGCCTCAGCTCAGGCCACCTGAAGTCTTGATAAACGAATTCATAGTCGGTGCGATGTTGCAGAAGGAAATCGCGAGCACTGAGGAAAGCATTCAGTTCGGGAGATGGGGGTGAGTTCATTTCGGCAAGCTCCTGTTTTCCCGCGGCCTTCCATGAAGTGAGAGTGGGCGCAAGAGTCACTCGTCAGCGCCGCAAAGCTGGATGAAAACGAGATTCTACTCTCGATTACACTCTCGGAAACCAAATCTTGCGATAGCTTTATAGTGGTATGCCGGATACCGCCGAAGAGGCTCTTCGCCGATATGCAAGGTTTCTCGACGAGCACACCGGCATCTTCGCGTCCCTTCGCCATTACGAGCTTCCGTGGGAAAGCCCGATCCATATATGCACGGGCAAACTGAAGCCGGAGTTCCGTCTCGCGAAAAACCGTGCGCGGCCAGCAATCTCTGCGAGCGTTTCCGGTTCCGGCATCGGATCGCCGGAGGCGAAGCTGAGTTGCCTCTGCGAGGGGCTCGAACGGCATTCGGGAATCTTTCGTGGCGATGAGCCTCGACGGGTGGCGCGCTACTCAGAGATCGCTGAGCAGGCGATCGATCCGAACGCGCTCACTTTGTTCAGCGAGTCGCAGTACAAAGAGCGCGAGGAATGGAACCGACGCGAGGGCAGTCACAATTGGATACCTCAGCGCTTCGACCCGGAACGAAACATCGATTGGTCGCCTGCGTGGTCGCTCACGCAAAAACAAGTGATGTATCTGCCGACAGCTTACTGCTATTACGGCTATCCGTTCGATCCTGCGCACGATTTCTGCCGGCCCGATTCCAATGGAAATGCCGCCGGGCATGACCTGGATTCGGCGATCATCCATGGTTTCCTGGAATTGATGGAGCGCGAGTGTGCGTCTGTCTGGTGGTACAACCGGATTCGCCGGCCGCGTGTGGACATCGACAGCTACGGATTGTCCCACCTGGCTGCGGTTCGCAATCTCTTTGAATTACTTGGCCGCTCCATTGAAGTTCTGGACATCACAGCCCATCCAATGATTCCAACCTTCGTGGCATTGTCCCGGTCGGAAGGGCCGCCTCGGAACGACTACATGCTTGGTTTCGGAGCGCATTTCGACCCACAAGCGGCACTGGCCAAGGCACTCATGGAATTGACCCAGTTCCTGCCCGTCGTTCTTTCCGGGCACGATCCGGTTTGCTTTCTATGCGCTGAGGGCAGCCACATCGATACCTCTTTTCTGACGCCGGACGAGCGAAGTGGCGGCGACTAGCGTGTTCCCACTTCTCACCGCCAGTCTCGCGCCGACCCGAGCAGCAGGTGCTGTCCTGTGTCGAACTGGTGAAGTCCTGGAACCTGGAGATGCTGATACTCGATCAGACGCGAAAAGACGTGGGCATGCCGGTCGTCAAGGTAGTAGTTCCGGGGATGCGCAGTTGGTGGGCGCGCTTCGCTGCCGGACGTCTCTATGATTTGCCTGTACAAATGGGATGGTTGGGTCAACCACAAGAGGAAGTCAACTTAAATCATTGCCATCTCATCCTTTGACTTGTTTTTCGGGCAGGTGCCGTATAGGCTTACTGGCAACTTCCTACATAATCCGGCTGCACGATGGGAGCGCCATGTCGAAGGCTCACGCCAAGAAATTTATCGAACAGCTGCATAAAGACAAGGTCCTGCATAAGAAGGTAAACGAGGCGTCACAACACATCGTTTTGTTGGCCAAGAGCCACGGTTACAAGGTTACTTCTGAGGAGATCAGCGACGCCCTCAAAGCACATTGGTCTCAGGCGAAAGAGGACGACGAGGATCATCCTTGCATTATTTTTCCCAAACACCGGGCTTTTGAAATCGGCGCCTGACCAAAGCATCTTCCCAAGGAACTAAGCATAGAAATGAACCTGCCATGGCGGTAGCCAGAAGCGGATTATAGAATTGGTTGCGGTTTCTTTACCGCGACTTTATCACGCGCTCAAGGAAAGGAGATTCATGTCGAAAGCACACGCCAAGAAGTTCGTAGCACAGGTCCAGAAAGATCCGGCCCTCCGCAAGAAAGTGACCGCAGCGTCGGAACGTATCATTAAGGTGGCCAAGGACCACGGCTACGAGATTACCCGTGAAGAACTGACAACCGTAATCAAGGAACGTTGGTCCCAGAAGAAAGATGACGAAGACGACGCTGCCGTAGCCCATTTTTCGGAAGCGCCGGGCTTTTAGTTCATCCAGTTCAGTTTTGCCTGACATATGCATGGAATCTACGAATCGGTTGCGGAGACCATTCCGCAACCGGATCTCTTGTTCTTCAACTACGGCTTTTGGGAGCCCGGTCTCGACGACTCCTGGATCCTGCCTGCTCACGTTCGTTATCGTCACCATCTCAATCTGGTAAGGCGTTTGCTTGCGGGGGTTGATCTCCGCGGGACGGCTGTCCTCGAAATCGGTTGCGGCCGCGGTGGCAACTGCTGTTACCTCTCAAACTATTCCGAGGCCGCGCGAATTGTGGGATTAGATGTCTGCGCTCCGAACCTGGCTCTGGCCCGTCAAAATCGCGAGCTGCAAAAAACAGTATTGGTCAGTGGCGATGCCCAGCAACTGCCCTTGGCCGACGAGTCTTTCGATGTTGTCGTGAATCTAGAGTCGTCGCATTGTTATGGTCAGTTCGACAAGTTCCTCGCGGAAGCGGCGCGCGTACTCAAGAGATCAGGGATCTTCTGCTTCGCTGATTTGTGGAACGTCGATGTGCTGGAACTGGACTGGCAAGCCCGGGAACAGGCATTACGGAAGTCTCCCCTCAAACTCATTGCGGAAGAAAACATCAGCGAACAGGTATTTCAGGCCATGGGCTCCTCAGACAGCATTTCTGAGCAGCTCGACGCGCTGGCTGACGCCGTCAACCGGCCCTTGATCGCGCGCCTCAACCGTAGCGTAGATGCGCTTCGAGCAGGCCTGGCCATCGGCGACTATTCTTATAGGCTCTGGAGATTCAGGAAACCATAGGTGCTTTCATGACCGCGCCACACTATGTTCCGGTTCGAGAAATCGACCATTTCGTAAATGGCGAGCTAGCGAACCTGGCGGTTGACCCCGATCAACAAGCGCGAGTGATCCTCGTGCTCCGGCCGCGCACGCCTCACCACAACATGCGCGAACATCTCGACCGCATGGCCCAGCATTTTCCTCATCAGCGGCAATACCTAAATCGCGACGAGTTTCGCCAGCTATACGGAGCTACCGACGAGGACCTGGCAATCGTGGCCCGCTTCGCTGCCGAACACAAACTCGAGGTCGCCGAATCCAGTCACGCCAGGCGCCGCGTCGTCTTGTCCGGGAAGCTGGCCGACTTGTCGCGCGCATTCCATGTGAAATTCATTCATCTTCAAGACCCAGACCACGGGACTTACAGATCGCACATCGCTCCCATCCATGTTCCCGTGGAACTCAAAGGCACGATTCGCGCCGTCATGGGCTTCAGCTCGCGCTCCCATCATGGCATCCCCGCCGCGTCTGCGTCGCATGCCCAGTGGCATCTGGTGGACCCGCGAACCGTAGCCAAGACGTACCAGTTTCCTCCCGGCCGTGCGGGACGTGGCCAGACCATCGGCATCATCGTCCTCGGCGGCGGCTTCCACGAATCGGACCTGGATGCCTACTTCAAGCATCTAGGAATTCCGAAGCCGAAAATCACTGTGGTCGAGGTGGAAGGACAGGAGAACCATCCTGCCGACCCAGAAGCAATCAGCGATTGCCTTGCCAAGCAGGGTGTCGCCGGTCTTCATCACGCCAAGGGTAAGTCTCACGCTTATCCCCATTCCCGGCGAAACTCAGCCAAGAACGTGGAGTGGACGCTGGAAACCACGATGGACGTGGAGCTGATCGGCACCTGGGCCAACGAGGCACACATCGTCGTTTACTTCACCCACAACAATGCACGTGGAAAATATGAAGCCTTCAGCGCTGCGCTTTTCGACAAGATCCATAAGCCAACCGTGATCTCCTGCAGTTGGGGAGCTCCGGAGAGGTTGATCTCTTCCGTTCTTGTGGAAGAGATGGACCTGATGTTTCAGGCAGCGGCCCTGATGGGCATCACCATCGTCTGCTCCTCCGGAGATGACGGCAACGGAGCCGGGAAAGCCGGCGAACCGCAGGCTTATTTCCCGGCTTGCAGTCCCCACGTCCTGGCTTGTGGAGGCACCATCCTTCCACATGTGCCCGGCGAGAAGCCGGCTTGAAACCGTGTGGCGGGAGACCATTACTGGTCAAACTGAAGAGAGCGGCTACGGCGAGAGCACCCTGTTCCAGCTGCCGAGTTGGCAATCAGCGGCCACAGCCGCCAGCCGCCACAAAGGAAGAATGGTTCCCGACGTCGCCGCCAAGGCCGATGTGAAGTTCGGCTATCAACTCACGATTGGCGGTCTGCATGTGCCTGGTTGCGGGACCAGCGCTGCCGCTCCCTTGTGGGCAAGCCTGGTTGCGTTGCTCAACGAAGAGTTGAAGGTCCCAATCGGACATGTCAACCCGTTGCTTTACGACCAGCGTACCCGCAACGGGGTCCAGGCGGTTGGTCCTTCGCGGTCGGAGTGGGCTCCAGAGGTTGGCTTGGGAACACCGCGCGCGACTGCGTTGCTGCAGGCACTCGGAACGAAGTCAGGTCAGGCTGAATAGAGTTGCCGCCCGATGTGCTCCCACGCCTTGCTGACCTGCAGGATATGGTCCGGTTGCTGTGTTTCCGGGGCGCCATGTCCCAGGATGGCGTTTCGAATTGAGTTCAACGCTTCGACGTTCGCCTGGATTCTTTGCTCTCCCAGCTCGGCGAGCGTCTGCTTCTCGTGATGACAAATCGCCGATAACGGTTCGCTGTTTCCCAATACCTGTGCGGGAGCGCTGGTCCACACGACCGGGCCAGCCACCGAGAGCAACGTCAGCAATCCAGTTGGGAACGCCGTGGTGAGGCGCAGATCCAGCAGGTAAGCGGGACTTCCATCCGCCAATTGGCCACTTCCCTTCTTGCCTGACACCTGCACGGTCAAACGAACCGGCAGCTTCCCCATCGTTCCCTCCAGCAGAACAAACGTCGCGCGCCGGCTCAGCACCCGGACCCGAGGCGGCGACAGTCGCTCCACCGCGGAGGCCAGGATGTCCAGCGCCCCGTACAACGAGCGCTCGGTGGCCATTATCTCTACGAACTCCGGACCAGCAGCTTTTGCGATCTGCCGGCATTCTCGGACGAACGCCTGGGGCGCCGGCAGATTCACGAAGTGACCGTTCACATGGAATTGCACATTGTGCTTTGAGGCTAGCGCCAGCGCCTTCTTCATCATGCCAACTGGATACGGGTGCTCACAGAGAACGTGTATCCCACGACGGGCGAGTGCGAGCACGTGTGGCCATGCTGAGGAACTCATCGCCGCACAGGCCAAGTCGATATTGTCAGGAATTTCGTCAGTCGAGCGGTACAGCGGAACTCCGTTTACCGCGGCAACCCGTTGAGAGCGATCACTGCCGCGCGCCAGAATCCCGGCCAATTCATATTTTCGCGATTCATGCCGGAGCGCCGTGATGTAAGCCCGGCCATAGTTGCTGCCGCAGACCAACACTTGCATCGGTCTCATTCTTTATTTTTCCCAGCAGCCTGCGCGTGTTCCCGGATCTCCTCCAGGACCTGCTTGGCGTGTTTGAGGTCGTGGGTGTCAAAACCCTCCTTGAATTTGCCATGGACCTCAGCCAGCGACTGATGGGCGGCCTCTACTTCTCCTCTTCGAGCCAGTAAAGGACTAAGCCGAGCGTGCGCCCGTAATTCCAGAGAGATCGCCTTCTGCTGGCGCGCGATCGCGATCGCCTTATGCAGGCAGGCTTCCGCCTCCGGATGACTCGAATCATTTCCTTCCATGCTCCGCCACAGCAGCTCACCTTTCCACCGCCAGCAATCCGCCTCGAAGGAGCGGTCCCCGGTGCTGGAAATCACCGCCAGCGCCTCTTCAATCGCCTGCAGCGCTTCCTCGTACGAGCCGCACTGTGCCAGAGAGCCAGCCAAGGCCTGCTGAAACTGTGGAATCACCAGTTCGGCGCCCGAGGCCCGCCAATCGGCGATGGCCTCCCGAATCAGCCCAATGCCCTCCTCGCCTTCCTTGTCCTGATTGTTCGCCCATCCCGAGCATGATTTTTCCCATCTCCAGAAAGATGGCGATTCCATGCTCCGTGCAAAGAGCGACCGTCTCTTCCGCGTATTGCCGGGTAGCCGCTGGATCGTGCCTCCAGTAGTGCAACATCGCGGCAAATGAAAGCGCGATGGCCTGGCTGAAGGGATGGTGCAAGCTGTTCGCCAAGGCCACCGCCCGATCGCTTTTAACCACGGCCTGTTCAGGGTAACCGAGCATCCAAAGGTCCCACGCGGCGAATGCCTGGCTGGCCACCGATGGATCGTACCCGCCATACACAAACGCCAACGAATGGTGTTTGGGCCGCTCGTAAAGCTTTACTGCTTGTTCCACATGTTGCAGCGAGCGCTCGAAGTCTCCGGCCCAAAACAACGTGTCTCCAAAGGCGTAATTCGCTTCCAACAATAGTGCTGTGTCTTGGGATTCCTCAGCGAGTTCAAGCATCTGCTGCGCCAGTTGCAAAGCGGTGTCAACCTGGCCCTTGACCTCATAGAAGTTCCACAGCCCCCACAGTACGGGGAACAGGTGCGGGCTTTGGCCTTGCTCTGCGCACAACTTTCGTGCGCGCGTATAAGTCTCTTCGACCTCAGGATTGGCGAAACCCTTGGTCGAGACCAGCACCGGCCCGAGCGTAATCTGGAGCGACAACTCCCTCTGCGTCTTCTCCGGCGATGGCGGCAGCTTGGCGAGCATCTCCAGTCCTTTTCGCGCCAGGGCTGCGGCTTCCTGGTTGGCAAAAACTCCGGCCGCGCGCTCGGCGGCGATCTGGAAGAATTCTGCGGCGCGGGAAAAATCGCGAGCCGACGCAAACAGCAGTGCTACCTGGTGCGCCACACTGCCCTGCGAACCAGGATGAAGCCGCAAAAGCGTGTTGGCGGTGGTCGCACTCAGGCCGGTGCGGCGGGTTGGGCTTAGCATCGCGTACAGCGCATTTTGATACAGGGCGTGCACGAAACGGAGATGCAAGGTGAGAGTGCCGTCCGGGAACTCCTTCTCCCCGATTCTCTGCACGAAGAAATGAATGCGCTCGATGTTTTCCAGGCGCTCTTCCACATCCGCAGCGTCGGCAGAAACGGCGGCCGCCAAAACGACGGAATGGAACTCCGCGCCTTCCACACTGGCCGCCTGGAGCAGCCGCCGGTCCTGCTCGCTGAGGCTGTCGATTTTGCGCTGAATCATGCTGCGGACCGACACCGGCACATCGTCGCCAATCTGTTCGATGGGCTTGGACAATATCCAACGGCCTTGGTCCTGCACAATGATCTTCCGGTCGCGCAGGTCTCGCACCAGGTCCACCATGAACAGCGGATTTCCTTCGGTGCGTTGCCAGAGGAATTCGGGAAACGACGGCGGCAGCCGATGCTCGGGGAACTCAAGCGCCAGATAACCCTCCACGTCTGCCTTGCTCAGGTATTGCAGGATCAATTCGCGGCCCAGACCACGTGCTTCCAGATCCAACTTGAGCTGCATCAAGCGGATGCATTCGATCCACCATCTCGCCCGCGCGATAGGTAAGCACGATCAGCATGGGCAACGACTCAAAGCGCGTCGCCACATAGGCCAGCAGGTCAATGGTGGAAGAATCGGTCCAGTGCACATCTTCAAGAAAAAGCAGCAGTGGACGATGCCGGCATAGTTCTTGTAGGAAGCCGAAGAATTCGCGCTTCAATCGTTCCTGAGAAGTCGCTTTGGAGTCGGCGAGCCGAATCATCGAAGAGTCTTGCTGTTGTGCCGGGGCCAGTTCCAGAAACCAGCTTGGCGCCAATGTCCGCATGATGCGGCTGACGGAATCGCCGCTGCCGGAATGCAGGAGGCTGTCTAACGCTTCCAGGATCGGCAAATACGCTTCGCCGTCCGCCAGGCGTTCCGAGCACCGCCCGCGAGCGACACCGCAGGGCAGTCCGGTGACGTGCAAGGACGCAAGAAACTCCTCGACCAGCGTGCTCTTCCCGATGCCCGCTTCACCCGACACACACACCAGCGAGCCACGTCCGGCCGCAGCCAGATTGAATGCCGCGTGCAGTTCCTGCAATTGCCGGCCACGACCCACCGTGTGCCGGTCAGGCGTCTTCAAGAACACAGTATCAATGTCAGATGTGGGCTTACGCAGACGCTTCCAGGACCTGCTCAACTTCGCCCGCAGTGGGGCGAAGCCGCGCATCCTTCTGCAACATCGACAGCAGAAGACGTTCCAGAGCCGCCGGCAAACCGGGATTGATTCTGGTTGGCGGAATGGGTTCCTGCGAAAGAATTCCGGTCGCCGTGCTGAACGGCGAACCCGCCTGAAAAGGATGCACGCCGGTCGCGGCCTCGTACAACACGATGCCGAAGGAGAAAATATCCGAACCCCATTCCAGCGACTCAGCGCGGGCCTGCTCCGGAGAGAAGTAGTCGATGGTCCCGATCCAACTGCCTTCCTTGGTGATGCCCACCGACAAGGTATCGCCGTCCGGGGTGATGCCCACGCGGGCCAAACCGAAGTCCACCAGCTTCACGTAGCCGTCCGAGCGGACCATGATGTTCTCCGGCTTGATGTCGCGGTGAACGATACCTGCTTGATGCGCCGCCTTCAGCGCCCGGGCCACTTGTACTCCGTAATCAATCAAGGCGGCGAGATCCATGCTGCGCTTCATCCGGCTGCGCAGCGTCTCACCCTGGATCCATTCCATGACCAGGAACGAATTGGATCTTCTCCTCCCCGATTTCATGTACGGTCACGATGTTGGGATGATTCAGGGCCGAAGCTGCACGGGCCTCGCGCCTGAACCGTTCGACGGCAACGGCGTCATCCGCAGTGGCTTCAGGAAGAAACTTGATGGCAACGGTGCGGCCGAGGGTCGTGTCTTCGGCCTTGTACACAACGCCCATTCCGCCTTTGCCCAGGCGTTCCAGAATTCGATAATGAGAGACGATTTGGCCAACCATGGTCCAGAGACATTGTATCTGGACAGGTCTAGAGAACCACTTGGGGAGGGAGATATTCAGCTTGCAGGCAAGGCAGGGCGAAGGTTGACACCACTGGAGCGGACCGCCACGGACGATTACTCCGTACATTTTCATCCCGATGTCGCGACGGCCAGGTCTGGCAGCGTCCATCGCAGACCTTGTCGCGCCACACAACGCCAAGCGCGTGCAGAATGAGGCGGTCCCCAAAGCCCAAGTTCTCGGCGTCCAGTACAGCTTTGTACGCGTAGGAAACGGCGTCGTTGCGCGTGATGCACCAGTCTTCGTGACGAACCACTCCCGAGCAGTGTTCGCAGGCCGCGTCCGCACTATATGCATTGCAGTGATACCAAGTCGGAGTATTCGTCGTCGGCATTGTGTACATCCGTTCTGTGCGCGATTGCTGTCGGGTTGTCCTCGCGCCCCACGGTTATTAATGAGCCAAGGTACCGCGATGGCCGGCTCTGCACATCGCACGTCGGAGGTACGTCCAGTACGTCTTTTCGGGTAGTTAGTAACGGGATGCCGGTAAGCCAGCCTTTAGTCAGACGCCTCTTGCAGTGCTCGCGCAGCGACCAGCGCTTGTCCCAAGACTGAGTCCCCCATCACCTGCGGGAACTTCGCTGTGAGCAAACACCTGAAAACCACAGGCCGCTAAGCGCTCGCTGAGACGCTGGAAAAGATACGCGTTCTGGAATGTTCCTCCGCTTAAACAAATGCGTTCCAAGCCCGAACGCTCGCGCAGACGGCAGGCGACTTCTCCGAGGACTTCCGCCAGGCCGTTGTGGAAGCGGCGACTGACGTCAGCAACGGCAACTTTTCGTCCGATGTCATGGAGCAGCGCTTCGAACAGCCCGCGCGTGTCGATGATCCAGTTCTCCCCTTCGGCAAGCAACTCGAACGGATATGCGCCCTCATCGTGCGAGTTCCCTATCGCCATTTCGAATTCGATTGCGGCCTGCGCTTCGTAATTCACCTCGCGACGAATACCTGCCAGCGCCGCAACCGCGTCGAAGAGACGACCGCAACTCGAGGTCAACGGCGAGTTAATGCCCTGCTCCATCATCTGAAACAAAACGTTGAGATTCTTCGCAGGAACATCGGCGACAAAAGGAAGATCGCGCACGAAGTCGCATCCGAAGTGACGCACCAGATATGACACAGCCATCCGCCACGGTTCGCGGATCGCCGCCTCCCCGCCGGGTAGAGGAACATACGCAAGGTGTGCGGCGCGCTCGAAGCCGCAGTAATCGGCCAGCAACACTTCCCCTCCCCAGATGCGGCCATCGGTGCCGTAGCCGGTTCCGTCAAGCGCGATACCGATGACGCGGCCCTCCAGATGGTTCTCCGCCATGCAGCTCGCGATGTGCGCGTGATGATGCTGGACGCCGATCAGCGGCAACTCAGACTGCGCCAGCGCCCAGCGCGTCGAGAAGTAGCCGGGGTGCAAATCGTAGGCGATGGCACGTGGCGTGATCTCCAGAATGCGCTGTAGATGCTCGATCGCTTCCTCGAAGAAGCCGTAGCTCTCCGCGTTTTCGAGATCGCCGATGTGCTGCGAGAGAAACGCGTGACGGCCTTTGGTCAGACAAATGGTGTTCTTCAGTTCGCCGCCGACTGCCAGAACCGACGGCACGTCTTCGCGCAGGATGACCGGCACCGGCACAAATCCGCGCGAGCGCCGCAATTGCCGCGAGCGCCCGCCGGAGATGCGAATGACGGAATCGTCACAGCGCAGCAGGATATCGCGATTGTGCACCAGAAAGCAGTCGGCCAACCGGTGCAACCGGCGCACCGCTTCGTCGTTGGCAATGCAAATCGGCTCTTCGCTGAGGTTGGCGCTGGTCATGACTAGCGCCGGAAAAGAGCCGCCAGCAAAAAGCAAGTGATGCAGCGGTGTGTATGGCAGGAACACGCCAAGGTAATGATTGAAAGGCGCGACATCGTCGGCGATCGACGTATTCTCGCGTCGCCGTAACAGGACAATGGGCCGTTGATGCGCGAGCAACAGTTGGCGCGCGGCAGCATCCACTTCGCAAAAACGCTCTGCCGCATCAAGATCAGGTACCATCACCGCGAAGGGCTTCTCGACGCGTCGTTTTCGCTCGCGCAACCTGCGCACGGCATCAGCGTTCGTGGCGTCGCACGCCAGGTGAAACCCACCCAGGCCCTTGATGGCGACCACTTCCCCGCCTCGCAGGCGGTTCACTGCCTCGATGATCGGATCGGCCGCTTCGATGACCTTGCCCGATAAATCCCACAGCTCCACCCGCGGCCCACATTCCCAGCAGGCATTCGGCTGGGCGTGGAAGCGCCGGTTGCCTGGGTCCTCATACTCCGCCTGGCAAGCTTGGCACATGGGGAACTTCGCCATCGAGGTGAACGGGCGGTCGTAAGGAATCTGGCGGACGATGGTGAAGCGAGGTCCGCAATTCGTGCAGTTGATAAAGGGATAGCGAAAACGACGGTCGGTGGCGTCAAACATCTCCCGCAAGCAGTCGGCGCAAACCGCGACGTCGGGGGAGATGAGCGTGCTGACCGGCTCGCCTCGATGAGTGGTAACGATCTGGAAATCGCGGTCTCCGTTACAGGGCACCTCGCGGACGACTGATGTCAGTGATACGGGCAAGCGGCGGCGCTTCCACAGGCAAACGTGCCAGGAAATCATCTACTGCCGCAGGCGGTCCCTTGTACCTCGATGCTGACTCCTGCCGCCGTATTGCAGATGCTGCCAACCAGCCGCCGCTCGCTGGCGAGACGGTAGATGTACGGACGAAAGCCGACACCCTGCACGATTCCAGAAACTTCGATGGCCTTTCGTACCGGCATGAAAGCACGCTCTGGCAGGATATCTTATTTCCATTGCGCCTAAATTGACCGGTTGCTTAAGCTCGTCTCAGGTCTACAATGAGCGCCGGTCGCCTTTTTTGGCGCGCAGACGATGTGCATGAGACTTACGAAGAACCCTATGAACACCATTCAGCCAGCTGTAAGAGCGGCTTCCAGAACGAAGGCTTGGATCTTCAATCTCACGTCGCAGGAGCGCAGCACGCTGATCGCAACCTTCGGCGGCTGGGCGCTGGACGGCATGGACGTGATGGTCTATAGCTTCGTCATTCCCACGCTCATCGCGGCCTGGCACATCAGCAAAGGACAGGCAGGCATGCTGGGAACGGCGGCTCTGCTGATTTCCGCGTTGGGCGGATGGCTGGCGGGACTGCTTGCCGACCGCTTCGGCCGGGTGCGCATCCTGCAGATCACCATCCTGTGGTTCGCGGTCTTCACCTTTCTCAGCGGGTTCACCAACTCCTTCTGGCAACTATTGATGACCCGCGGGCTGCAAGGGCTGGGCTTCGGTGGCGAGTGGGCGGTCGGCTCGGTGCTGATGGGCGAAGCCATCCGCGCGGAATACCGGGGTAAAGCAGTCGGCACGGTGCAAGGTGGATGGGCCATTGGCTGGGGCATCACCGCAATTTCCTATACCGTGCTTTTTTCCGTCCTGCCGGCCACGCTCGCCTGGCGCGCCATGTTCTGGATCGGCATCCTGCCGGCGCTCCTGGTTTTCTACATCCGGCGCAACGTTCCCGAGCCGGAAGTCTTCAGTCAGACGCGCGCGCGCGAAGTCGAACTCGGCGAAGGCAGCCATTTCCTGGAAATCTTCAGCCCGGCGATGTTGCGGATCACCTTCCTCACCGCGCTGATGTCGATCGGCGTGCAGGGCGGCTACTACGCCATCACCACCTGGCTACCTACATTTCTGAAGACCACGCGCGGCCTCTCGGTGCTCAACACCGGCGCCTACCTGTTCGTGGTGATTGTGGGCTCGTTCGCCGGCTACATGATCGCCGCCGAGCTGACCGATGGCCTGGGGCGCCGCAGCACGTTGATTCTGTTTGCAGTCTGCTCGTTTCTTACGGTGACCGCCTACACCTACTTCTCCATCAGCAACCGATCCATGCTGGTGTTGGGATTTCCTCTGGGCTTCTTTGCTTCAGGATCGTTCAGCCCGGTTGGCGCATACTTCACCGAACTGTTTCCCAGCCGGTTGCGCGGCTCCGGCCAGGGATTCTCCTATAACTTCGGACGCGGTATCGGTGCGCTGTTTCCGACGCTGGTTGGCTTCCTCAGCGCGCGCATCAGCCTGGGTCACGCTATCTCCACATTTGCCGTGGCCGCCTACCTGGTGATGATCCTTGCCGTGCTGCTGCTGCCCGAGACCAAGGGAAAAGAGTTGCAGGTGTACGAATGAGGTCATGCCAGGGCGCGCACCAGCACTCCCTGCGCCCTGAGCCGCTGATTGACCTCGCGAGCGATGGCCACGCTGCCCGGCGTGTCGGAGTGAATGCAGATGGTGTCGGCTTCAACCGCGTAGCTCGCTGCCGTCGCTGGTAATGACGCTGTGCCGAACAGCGATGCTCAACGGCTTGCTGTGCCGCGCGCTCGGGATCGTCGAGCAGCGCGCCGGGAAGAGTGCGCTTGCGAAGCGTTCCGTCCGGCTCGTAAGCGCGGTCGGCGAAGGCCTCTGCGGCGCATCGCAACCCCATCGAATCGCCATGCTTCCAGAGCAGAAGAGCCAGCCTGCCCGACCATGACGAGCTGTGGATTGATCGTTCTTCGCGGCGCGACCTATGGCGAGCGCAACCTCGCGATTCTTGTTGGCCGCGTGATAGAGCGCGCCGTGTGGCTTTACGTGCACCAGGCGCATGTCCAGCGATTCGGCCACTCTTCAGCGAGCGAAGCGATCTGCTCGCGCACAGAAGCCTCAATTTCGGCCGGAGAAAGTGGCGACTCAACGCGTCCGAAATTCGCGCGGTCGGGATAGCCGGGATGCGCGCCGACCGCGACGCTTCAACTTGCGCGCCGCGGCCAGCGTCTGCCGCATGGTTTGTTCATTGCCCGCATGTCCGCCACAGGCGACGTTGGCGGAGGTAATGTAGCGCATCAACTCGAAGTCGGTTCCATTGGCCAGCGATTCCTCGGACTCGCCCAGATCGGCGTTGATGTCGATTGCAAGGTCGCTCATTGGAATATCTCCCGTAGCCACTGCTCCTGCTCGCGTAGCGCCTGGACTGCTTCCGGAATGGTCACCTCTGCGAATCGCACCTCGTCGCGAGGCCGCAACTGCCCGACGCGATGCATATCGGCCGCAATCACATTCGCGATCTTGGGATATCCGCCGGTCGTCTGCTGGTCGACAAACAGAATGATCGGCTGCCCATCCTGCGGCACCTGAATAGCCCCAAGCGGAATACCGTCGGTCAGCAGCTCTGCCTGCTCGCGCGGTCGCACGGTTTCTCCCTTCAGCCGCAGGCCGGTGCGGTCCGACTGCTCGCTGACGACGTACGCGCTGGAGAACAGCGTTCTCGAACGCCTCCGGCCCGAACCAATCCTGCTGCGCGCCTTTGGTGACCCGCAGCGGTCGCGGAGACTCGCACGCGATCGAGTGCACCGGAACGTATCGAGCGGACGCGGAATGAGCCATGCTTGCGCACTTGCAGCACGTCACCGCTTTGCAACCTGCGCCCCTGGAACCCTCCGAAGTGGGCAGCAACGAAGGTTGACGCGCTGCCCATGACCGAAGGAACGTCGAAGCCTCCCTGGACCGCCAGGTAGCATCCGCGCGCCGGTCATCATGCTCCCACATTGTAGGACTGCACCTGCAGGAATCTCGAACGCGGTGTTGGCTGGCACTTGATCAGAGCCGGCTTTGCATTCGCAACTGGCGCCAGTGAGCGCGATCGATCGCGCGTTCGTCAAATTCCAGCGTTGCGCCGAGCAGCGTCATCTCCAGCGCGGGCGCATTCTCCTCGTTGCCCACCAGAAGATTGGCGATGCGGAACGACAACGGATCGGCAGCTCCGGCAGGAGAAATTCCGAGATGAGCATAGCCGTAGCGCCCGAGGTCCTGGACGGTGGTGAAGAATCCCGGCTTAACAACCCGAATCGTCATGCAGAGCCCGGCCTCCGGCGCTGTCGGCTCATCTCCTCGAAGGTCGCGCGATCAATCGGAGCGAACTTCATCCTGTCGCCCGGTTGCAGTCGAGTTGGCGGCGTGGCTGTCGGGATCGAACATGCGCAGCGGCGTTCGTCCGATCAGCTTCCATCCTCCGGGAGAGTCAACCGGATAGATTCCCGTCTGACTGCCCGCAATCCCGACGCTGCCGCCGGCGATGGACGGCCGTGGGGTGGCCAGCCGGGGAGTGTGCAGGATTTCCGGCAGCCCGCCGAGGTAGACGAAACCCGGAGAGAATCCGAGGAAATACACGAGGTAGGTTGGCGAAGAATGCAGTCGGACAACCTCTTCGACCGGAATGCCCGCGTGCTGCGCCACATCGGCCAGATCAGAGTCCGAACTCGGCGTCGTAGCACACTGGAATGGTAACCACGTTGCCGTCTTCGCTCGGCCGCGAAATCACCGGTGCCGTCAAGTTGCTGAACCATTGCGTTCAATTCGTCGTGCGTCAATCGCAGCGGATCGAAGTCAATGAGCAGCGACGCATATCCCGGGTGCAGATTGCGGATGCGCGGATCACGCCGGGCCTGGAACGCATGAAACAGCGCCATCACCCGCTCGTGAAGCGCGAGCGAGATTACATTCCCGAAGACAACCAGCAACGACGAGTCGCTCGCCGGGATAATCTTCATAGATGTGCTGCACCTTCCTCGCAAGAATAGACGATCTACGCCAGCGAGAGCACTTGTTTCCGGACGCTGTGGAGCCGTTAATGACTCTCTCTTCCTGCACGACGAGCACCTGCGAAGTTGCGCTAGTTGGCGTTGAGCGCGTCGAAATGACCCCTCGAAAATTCCCCGGTTCATGGTAGAGTGTTCCGGCACTTCAAAACCTCGGTCACTGCAGCAATCCGAAGATGCGCCTGCGCTCCGCCCGTTCTACGCCACTTCCCCTGGTTGTCCCGTCGCGCGCCGGGGAAAGATCGTGCGCGGTTTCGTCGGCAGGTGGGCGCATCGCACGATGGCTGTTTATCGCGGGCTTCTTGTTGTCTTTGACGTTCGTCAGCGCTCCGCTGCAGCTGAGGAGCCGACCACGCCTCCCGATGCGCTGACGGTCGACCAGGCCGTCCAGATTGCGCTGGCCAACAATCGCAATCTGAAAATCGTTTCCCTCAGCCTCGATAGTTCCAAGGAGAAGCTGGCGGCCGAGAAAACCCGGCGCCTTCCTTCCTTCAGCACCTATGTCCTCGGCTCGCAGGTGCTGGAGCCTTTCAGCTTTACGGTGCAGGCGGGCCAGTTCGGGACCTATGCCGGCAACCGGTCCCATCCCCGCCACCAACACCAACATCACCACGCCCAGCCAGTTCACGGCGTACATCTTTGGCACCGCCTCTCAGCCGCTGCTGACCCTCTACAAGATCAACATCCACATTCACGGGCAGCAACTCTCGGTCGAACAGGCGGCGCAAAAGGTACGCGAAGAGCGCATTTCCATCGTCGACGACGTCCGCCAGGCCTACTACTCCATCGTCGAGATCCAGAACGCCATCGAGGCGACCGAGGCCAGCATCAAGCAGTACGAGGAACTGGACCGCATCTCGACCCAGTACCTGGCCGAACAGGTGGTGCTCAAGTCCGAAACCCTCGAGGTGAAAGCCAAGCTTGCCGATGAGAAATACAAACTGCTACAGGCGCAGGACAAGCTCGCATCAGCCAAAGAGACGCTGAACAACCTGCTCGGCCGCGACATCAACACACAATTCACCGCGCTGAATCCGACCGAACTGTCACCGGTTGAAGACAACCTTCCGGCGGCGCAGGCCCTGGCGCTGGCCCAGAATCCCAAGGTGAAAGAAGCTGAAATCACGGTGCAGCAGGCGGACAACGCCCGAAAGTTCGTCAAGTCGCAATACCTGCCTGACCTGGGCGCGTCCTTCCATTACCTCTCGCCCTTCGGCGTCAACTTCGTGCCGCAGAACGTGATGACGCTGGGGCTGGAGTTTAACTGGGAGCCCTTCGACTGGAACCGGCGCAAACACGAAGTCAACGAGAAGGTCATCGCAGGTCGAACAGAGCAAGCTGAGCCTGGACGACACCAAGGCGCAGATCCTGATCAACGTGGACACGCAATTCCGGTCACTGCACGAGGCGCGCGTGGCGGTCGCCGTGGCAACGGCAAAGAAGGAAGCCTCGGTGGAGAAGCTGCGCGAGGTGACAGAAAAATTCCAGCAGAAGACCGTGCTGCTGCGTGACGTGTTGCAGCAGCAGTCGGCGGTCGAAGGCTCCAACGCCGACTACAACGAGGCGATGGCCAAGTTCTGGACCGCGAAGGCAAACTTCCAGAAAGCCATCGGGGAGGAGTGAAGCCCATGCACAGAACGCGACAGACAAAGCTCCGCCCGACCGGGCTGCTGGCGCTGGTCGCCGGCGTCGGTTGCAATCATGCTGGCCGGTTGCAGGAAAGAGGCCTCGAACCAGCCGATCCTTGTGCCTGTGCGCACCGCCGAGGTGCAGACCATCGACACTGGCGTCGGCAATACTTACTCGGCGAACATCCAGCCCTACCAGCAGGTGGACCTGGCGTTCAAGTCGAACGGCTACCTGGCGAGCATTCGGCAAGTGCGCGACGCAGACGGCCATATCCGCAACATCGATCAGGGCGATTACGTGACCCAAGGTACCGTCCTCGCCACCGTGCAACAGGATGACTATCAGCAGAAGCTGGCGCAGGCGAAAGCCCAACTCGACAAGGCGCAGGCCGAGCATGGGCGTGCCCAGTTGTCCTTCGGGCGGGTTTCGGCGCTCTACAAGGTAGGCGCAGCCACCAAGCCCGATTACGACGATAGCAACGCGCAACTTCAGAGCACACAAGCTGCCGTGGACAATGCGAAGGCGTCCATCGCCGAAGCGGAGATCGCGCTCGGCTACTGCCAACTCAAAGCGCCCTTCGACTCGTGGGTGCTCAAGCGGAATGTTGACGTGGGAACCCTAGTCAGTGCGGCTACCGTCGGATTCACCCTCGGCGACACGCGCTCCGTGAAGGCCGTATTCGGCGTGCCGGATACGGCCATCGAGCGCGTCAAGCTCGGCAGTCCGCAGTCCGTCACCACGGAGGCACTGCCCGGCAGCTATTCGGGCCACGTGACCGCCATTTCGGCGGCAGCCGATCCCAAGAGTCGCGTTTACTCCGTCGAAGTCCGCATTGACAATCCCAAGAACCTGCTCAAGGCGGGGATGATTGCTTCCATCACCATTGGCGCCGGCCAGATGATCGGCAAAGTGACGGTGGTGCCCCTGACCGCGGTGATACGCAGTCCGGACAACCAGAATGGCTTTGCTGTGTACTTGACCGAGGGCGCTGGCGACACGGTCACCGTCCATACCCGGGATGTCACTCTTGGCGATACCTATGGGAACAACATCGCTGTCCTCCAAGGCCTAAACACTCAGGACCACGTCGTCACCAGCGGGACCAACATGATTAAGAATGGTCAGCAGGTCCGGATCATTCCGTAAGTAAGAATCGTCAGCAGGCGGTTGTCGGTAGTCGGTTGCTAGTGGTTTGTCATTTCGCAGGCCGCTAACTATATCCAAAAGTACTTCCCGAGGCACACTAACAAGAAATCCACGGATGTCACGTTGATATGTGACCAACCTCCTTTGTCCGGCGCCGCCAGCTAGGTAAGATGGCATCGGAACGACGCGGGAGAGCTGCTCTTAGCCGGCGTTTCCAAGAACGCTTCACGCTGACCAGCCCCAGTTCCCCCTACCTCGGTAATCCAGCGGCCCCTTTCTAGACAATCTGACCTCAAGAAGGAGAATTCGACATGGCCATTTCAGGACAGACACCACAATCTCACCTTCGGCATCCCTCTGCCGGCGATGATTCTTGTCATTCTTGCCGTCGTGCTGTTTCCCAGCACGGCCTACCCCCAAACCATTACTTTCAGCCTATGACCTCACGTGTGATCCCAGCCAAGACCAAGATTGTCACCCCGGGAGCATGAGCCTGGCTTGCACCCCGGGCGGTACAGCAATGACCGTGTGAAGATTGCTACTGTTAGCTCGGATGTGCCCGGCTACACTGACCCGGTCCCCGTTGACGATGGCTCTTGGGGTGGGAGAGCTCGCCAGCCACCTACACGCGATCCGATAGTCAGGATTGCCTTGCAACGTACGGGAATCCTGGTGGAAGTGCGGGCATCGCAGGATCGGTTTTCGGTCTTCCCAGCGGCAGTCCTTTGCTGATCGCGACGTTTTTTGGTGGGGCGGGTAGCGAACGTTTTAACGGACGCATAAGTGTTTCTGATGACTTTTCCGGGAGCATCAAAGTCGATGCTATTGATCCCACTCTATTGGCGAATCTGGGCATGGCGGGTTTGCCCAATTACGGTGTTGGTGAACTATCCGATTCGTTTTTAGGGGTACCGAATTTCCTCCCGAATTTTCCTACCATGTTTCTGTAACCTTTACGCCTCCCGCCACCCGGGTACTTCACAGCTTCAAAGGGGGAGCTGACGGAGCCCAACCGGTGGGCGGCTTGAGCAGCGATCAGAATGGGTACCTGTATGGAACAACCCTCCACGGCGGGCTCGGCTTTGGCACCGTTTTTCAACTGTGGCACGAGAGCTCTGGATGGAAGTATAGGACTCTGTACAGCTTTCAGGGAGGCACCGATGGGGCCTATCCGATTACCAAAGTGATGGTAGGCCCGGACGGCAGCCTCTACGGCACTACGACGGCCGGTGGAAATAAGGCTTGCCCGAACGGCTGCGGCACCGTCTTCCGTCTGAGACACCCACCCACCTGCCAAGGTCCTCTCTGTATTTGGCATGAAACCGTGCTTCATCGCTTCAAAGGAGGCTTGGATGGCGCCGACCCACGCGGCGAGCTCATTTTCGACGAGGCGGGCGACATCTACGGCACCGCCTACCAAGGCGGTAACTGTGGTGGCAGCGGCGGAACCTGTGGCGTGGTCTACGAGCTGACGCCCTCCTACCCCGGCTGGATCGAGACCGTCCTCTTTCGCTTCACGGGAGGTACTGAGGGCAAGCATCCTTCGAGCCAGTTGGTTTTCGACTCCTCCGGCAATCTCTACAGCACAACCGTCTATGGTGGAGACCTCTCCTGCAACTCTGGCTTGGGTTGTGGCACGGTCTTCCAGTTGACACCCACGGGCTCGGCTTGGACGCACAACGTTCTCCACCGCTTCGGGAGCTTCGATGGACAGCCCTTCGGTGACCTGCTCCTGGACCAGGCCGGTAACCTCTATGGCGCCGCCAAGAGCGCGATCTTCTCGCTGACGCCATCTGGGGGCATCTGGACCTACAACGTAATCTCCGGAACCGGATCCAACGACCTCAGCATGGACTCGTCAGGCAATCTTTACGGAGTCGACGCCAGCCGCTACGCCGGCAGAATCTTCAAGCTGACACCGTCGCAGGGCATCTGGACAAAGTCCGTGCTCTGCAATTTCAGTGGCAGCCACGAGGGGGGCCATCCATACGGCGATCTGGTGTTTGATGCCAAAGGCAATTTCTACGGTGTCGCCTACGACGGCGGCGAAAACGACCAGGGAGTGGTCTTCAAAATGCCACATCCTTAACGTCATTGGTGCAACGCGCCGGCATCTCTCTATGGGATGCCGGTTTTGTTTACCGCCTGATTGCCCTCCCGATATAACGGTGTTCGCCTCCGCAGCACCACGGAACGAACCGTGAGGCCCCTGCTCCGGCGGTAATTTGAACCTGCCCCACGTGTCCGCCGTCACAGACAAAGCCTGCCATCCGCGCTACGTTGGGATGTAACTGAGGAGGTTACGTATGGCAGCGCCCTGGGCTCATCGTTACGCGCAGCGCACCAAGTCGGCCAAGAGTTCCATCATCCGTGAGCTGCTCAAGCTCACCCAACGTCCCGAGGTCATCTCCTTCGGCGGCGGACTGCCCGCGCCCGAAGTGTTTCCTGTAGCGCGCTTCCAGGAAGCATGCCAGCACGTTCTGTCCACGCAGGCTTTCGCCGCGCTGCAATATGGGCCCACCGAAGGCTACGCTCCTTTGCGCCAGTTGATCGTGGAGCAAATGGGGCGGTACGGCATTCTTGCGAACGCGGACAACGTCCTCATCACCTCCGGCTCGCAACAAGCGCTGGACCTCATCGCCAAGCTGCTCATCAATCGCGGCGACCGCATTCTGGTGGAGTCGCCCACCTACCTCGGCGCACTACAGGCCTTCGATCTGATGGGCGCGGAGTACGTCACCGTGCCCGTCGACGAGCACGGACTGCAGACCAGCGAAATGGAGCGAGCGCTGCGCTCCGGCCCGAAGTTCATGTACATTCTGCCGAACTTCCAGAACCCCGGCGGGGTCACGCTCTCGCGCAGCCGCCGCGACGAGCTGGTGCTGCTCTCCGATAAGTACGGCATCCCGATCATCGAGGACGATCCGTACGGGCAGTTGCGCTATGAAGGCGAGCACATTCCGCCGCTGGTGGTGCTCGACCGCACCAACCTGCAGCGCGACAACGGCTACCGCCTCGGGAACGTCATTTATCTCAGCACCTTCTCCAAGGTCATGGCGCCGGGATTGCGCCTGGGCTGGATCGTGGCCCCGCCCGATGTAATCAGCCGGCTGGTGCAGTTGAAGCAGTGCGCCGACCTCCACACCAGCACCTTCAACCAGATGGTGGCCTACGAAGTGGCGCGCGACGGCTTCCTCGAAGAGCACGTAAAACTGATTCGCCGCGTCTACGGCGAGCGCCGCGACGCCATGCTGGAGGCCTTGCACAACTACTTCCCGCCTGAGGTCACGTGGACGCATCCCAAGGGCGGGCTGTTCCTGTGGGTCACTCTGCCACCGGGCATCGACACCATGAAGCTGCTCGATACCGCTTTGCGCCAGGACGTGGCCTTTGTGCCGGGCGATCCTTTCTACCCGGGCGGCGACACCGGCTCGCACATGCGGCTCAACTTCTCCAACGCTCAGCCGGAGCAGATCCGCGAAGGCATCCGCCGGCTGTCGATCGCCGTGGCCCATGAACTGGAGCACGTCGAGATGGGCGTGCCGGTGTAAGAGCAGTTGTCAGTGGTCAGTGGTCAGTAGTCAGTTGCCAGGAAGGCGGTAGTACACGAGCCTGGCGGTCGGCAGTGATCAGTGGTTAGGACCGCATGTGCGCCCGAGTCTGGGCTTGAAGGTGTAATACACGAGCCCGGGCTTGAGGCGAAACACACGAGCCCGGGCGTGAAGAGTCTGTGTGAGAACTCGAGTCTAGGTTCCGACCGTGGGATGAACTGCCTACGAAACCTGCCCCGCAGGGGCGAATTCAGTTTAGCCCAGCATGAAGCCGTAATACGCGAATGCTGGGCTTGAGTGGGAAATTTACATCTGAGCCCCGCAGGGCGAAACAAACTTAGCCCAGAGCGTAAGCCCTGGGTAAAGCGACGAAACTAATCCGAGCCCCTTCAGGGGCGACACAGGTTTTAGCCCAGGGCGCAAGAGGCTGTGACGAAACTCGGTTCAAGTTCACAACAGTGGAACAGAAGTTGCAAAATCAGAGTGCCGTAGGCACGCAATAATCTAGCCCAGCACGCAGCCGAAGGCGGAGTGCTGGGTCGAGTTGAAATTTGATCCGAGTCCCGTAGGGACGACAGAGTTTCGTAACGGGTCGCAAGCCCCGAGATAAAGCGACGAAACTAATCCGAGCCCCTTCAGGGGCGACACAGGTTTTAGCCCAGGGCGACCTTGCCGCCGGTTTCAGCACCGCCACGTTGCGCAAGTCGCTGACGATGCAACCCGCGCGAATGAGTGCCGCGTGCGGCCTGGGCGGTCGGCCGTCATGACTTTCGCGACTCTCTTAGTTGCCAGCGATTTTTTGAATCGCGACTTTAATCTCGGCGTTCGACTTGCCTCGATACTCCCGTTTCAACGCATCTGAAACCCGCATCGGCCGCACCGTGCGTTGCGGCGCGCCTTGCTGAGAAGTTATCGTACATAGTAGCGACGACTTTGAAATCGCCGTAGGTTGTCGTCCATGTGGTGTTCCCGGCCTTGCACACCCGGATAGTATGTTCGTGACTAAGGTCATAACGTACCCTCTTGACCCACCCAGGCTCGTTAACCACTGACGCGCCAATCCAATAGCATCGCACCCCGTCCTTTTCGTATTGTGGCTCGCCATATAACAGATCGAACTCCACTTTTATGCGTGGCAACCGCTCCTCGATCAGTGCTGCCACCTCTTTCATCGTGTGCTCTGCCGTTTTGATTGATTGCTTGAGGGAGAGCTTCTTTAGCAACGTTGGAAGTTGGCCTCTATCGGGCATCACAGCGCCTCCCACCAGCACAGGAATGACCGGCACCTTCCGCTTTAGTGCCAACTGAACTTCGTGTTTCACCCAGTCGTCGGGACCTTCAAGGCGGAGCTTTCCATCGGCGTCCGTCGCGTTCAGCCAGCCTGGACCGATCACGATCACGACGACGTCGGAATCGTTGAGCGCGGCGTTAATCTCGTCCGGAAAGTCCGACCCGAGCTTAATCCCCTGCTTGTCGAGGAACACCTCGTCCGGGCCAAGGATCTTCCCCAATTCCCCATACAGCTGCTTGGCATGTTTCCCTGCATCACTCTGGCGATAGCTGATAAAGACGCTAGGCATATTTCCTCCTTGCAAATGTGCTCAGCTTTGATCAGTTACTAGGGGCGGCAGTGACCTCACGATCCTCGTCGTCTCCAGGCTGACGGTGATGACCTGCCCAATCAGGCGGACGATATACTCGGGATCGTCAGCGCGGTTGGGATCGTTGGTGATGCCGCTGCGCTTGTCGGTCGAAACCTGATACTGATCGATGACCCATTCCAGCGCCGAACGGTTGCCCAACCGGTATTCGTAGGTTTCCGGTGGGATGCCGCGCAGGGCCAGGAATTCGTTGTAGAGGAGCGTCGTTTTGTCCTTGCCCAGTCGCATCTTCTCCACGCGCCAGTTCAGTTGTCCCTTTTCGACGCGCTCCAGCGGATATTGCGGCTGCTGTTCGTAGTTGACGTGAATATCGGCGAGCCGTCGCCCGGCCTCGACAAAGGCCCAGAAGACGGCTTTATCATCTGCAGGTGTCGCGACATTCGCGTAGAGTGGGCCTTCAGGCCCGCGTTGCACGCCCCCTTTAACCTTGTCATCCCGAGCGACCGCCGCGAGTGTTTTCCCCGAGCCATCTTTTGGCTCGGTCGCGGCGGGAGTCGAGGGATCTGCTTTTTGTGCCGTCCCTGAAGGGACTCCGGGTTCACTAACAACGTCTACCCAGCGCTGAAGCGCTGGGCTATCTTTTGCCGTCCCGCTGGGCGGGACTGGGTTGGCTGCCCCCACGAACGGAATGCGCGGCAACTCGCGCTTCAGGTCGGCGGCGTAGCGCTCGCGGTACCCCGAATGATGCAGCACCACATAAACGTAGTGGAAGATGTTCCACTTGGTAAGGGGTTTCACGGGGCTCATTCCTGCGGATTTCGTCGATTGGCTGCGGCGATGAGAGGCATTGTTATAGTGCCCACCTCCTGTGCGACCTCAAGCAATTCGTCGTAGGTCTGCTCGTCGCCGATAAAGTTCCAGAATTGCTGACCGACGATCAGATCGGCACCTAGCTCTAAGAATTCGTTGTAATCAGGGGTGTAGACGTTCCCCTCTCCTGCCGGATTGTATGACATGGCGGCGTATGCCTGGGCATTTTGCTGGTGGCACATTGCCATGATCATCAGGATGTCCCTCTTCATGTCTCGGAAGGTGTTCTTGTTGGGTTTAACGGTTTTCATCTCGAAGTAGACTTCGCTGCGGTCATTTCGTAGGACGAAGAGGTCAGAACGCACTTGACGTGTCGTCCCGCCCTGATACTGCAAGCCGATTACCTGCGTTGTATTGGTGGGGAATCCTCAAAGAGCCACACGGCCATGGAAGAGTCAAAGCTCTGGAATGGCGTCCGTTCTCCAGATCAGTGCGGCTCTTTCAACATTCCCCTCCGAACATCCTACACTCTATGCCGCTGCGGAACGTACTTCCGTCAGAAGCGGTCCGCATATCTTATCGACGGCGGTCGCCATCGGAACAGCAGTCAGCCAAACCGCTATGCTGCGAGCACCTGCGTTTATCTCTGCCTTGTGAAGTACCCTGTTTCGACGGATCATTCGCTCCCAGGTTTCGGGTGTGCAGGGATAGGCGAGGCACACAATAACGCGGGCCGTACGCGCAAGATTTGCATAGGCCAGCACCTGGAACAAATCGCTTCGATGCTGTTCCCTTATCATTTCTTCGACCGATCCCCAAGCGTTGTCCTCTAGCTCATCCCAGTGGCGCTTGTATTTTGCATCGACGATGAGGGTTGTCGATCCCCAATTGAGCCAGATATCCGGCACGAGAGCCTTTTGCGATCCAAGGTACGGCGGTTCCCAATCAATTGGTTGAACGGTCTCCCCTTCGCCTCCCAACCAGAAGCTCCGCTCCAATGACCCTGGCCAACGAACGGAAGACAGTCTCGACCCACGCTTCAAAGAATTGTTCCATTGGCATCCGCCAAGGAATCCCTTCCAAATCGCTAACGCCCGCCAAACCGCGATCGTCAATCGTCCATTCGATTGCTTGCAGGCCCTCCCGAAAGTACTGAGATCGCAGGGGCCTTTGCAGCCAAGAGGCCAACGTGCTGGGTGACGGCAAGAATGACGGATTATGCTGAACTCTGCGCAGAAGCTCGTTACAGAATGCAATGAGCTGATGAACGAAACCGCCATGTTCTCGCTGCGACTGAGAGCGCTGCGTTGTTTCTCAAGCGAGTAGCGAATGGCTCCGACAAGCAACCGATCATCCCGCAAGTCTGGGAAGGTGCAGGGCACGGACAGAAATTGTCCCGTCGCCAGATACCGAGTCGCATATTGAGACCACCGAACAGTCCCTCGGGGAGCTGACCTGTTTTCGTTAACTAACTCAAACCGTCTGCTTAAGGAGTCCAACAGTGCTTTCAACCGTGCGAGGACCATGCACGAAATCACCCAAAGCGGGACTTTGCGCTCGGAGCGCTTGAGAAGTGGCAGCTTCAAAGGAGTAGGCGCTATTCGCCAACCCATTTCTGCCAGCATTGGGCCGATACCTGGCCACGGGAATCGTGGCTGGATTACCAATCCGTAATCGAGCATCCCGCTGGTTGGAGAGAATAGTGGAATTGCACCTACAACATTCCCCGCCTTCGACCGCGACGTGGACATCGCTGCCGTCGTACAGGCGGGTAAGCCGAACATCCATCAGGGAAAAAAGGGGGCGGTTCTGGGTCTCGAATTGTTCCAGCAGCCTTGCAGCGATGGGAGCCGGATCCCTGGAAGTATTCCGCAAACCAAAGAAACTTACCGCAGACTTCTGGACGACAGAGTTGTCTCGTAATTCGAAACAGACTTCCCGCGCGAGCTCCGGAGGCAGTAACGGGGCAGGGCTTCTCCGGTAGATCCGAGCATTACGCCGTGTCACAGGCTTTGCAGCCATTGCAAGTACGTCCGAATCTGCTCAGCGAACCCGGTCACATATCCCTGGGCCAGGTACTCTTCCAGGAGAGGTCCGAGATTTACTCTAAGGCTTTCTTTGGCAGCGGTTTCGTCTGATTCAAGGAAGTACGAATGACCCGGTACGAGTGGGAATGCGTCTTCACCAGCGTGCTCGATGAATACAGACACGATTCGCCGAAAGGCGTCCCGCATCAACTCGCAACCGTGCTCCTCGACTACACTCATCTGTGGCCAGAGAGAAACGAATGCGAACCGCCGGCGCACTGCGACATCAACGATAGCAATACTGCGGTCGGCGCTGTTCATCGTGCCAAGAACTTGTAGGTTTTCAGGAAGTTGTAGCTTGGCGTGGAAAGGTTCACCGAAATCATAGGACAAATCGATCTCTCGCTTCTGCGGCGACTTAGGTTCAAACAAGTAAATTGCTTCTCCCAAAATCTTCGCCAAGTCAGCGCGATTGATTTCGTCTATGTGTAGCAAGTAAGGATTGGGATAGCTGTTTCTCGCCTGCTTCGCAGATTCCATGAGAAATCCTGGTTTGGGTCTAAACTGGAGGCCCAATTGAGTTCCCGACTCTTCGGGAGCTAAACCTCCGACGAAGTTTTCGTAAGTGGTGTTGGGATGAAACTGAATGGACCTCCCCGATCCGGCATAGTCATCAGACAAAAGTTCCAGCGCCATCATTGTCTTGCCCGTCCCAGGCGGCCCTTGAAGAACGACAAAGCGCCTGGAATCGAGCAGTTTTCGTACTTCTTGCCGCGTTACAACAGGCATTAAACAGCCGAACCACTTAGTTCGAATCTCCTCACAGTTATTTCGGCAGTTGGCGTTGACGTCGAACCCGCGTTCCTGAAAGCACAAATCCAAGAGGGCAGTAACGGCTTGCCTCGTGATCTCCACATCCTCGCTCGGCTTGAATACCGCGTACAGCACCTTCCCGTAACGATCGAATACTGGTTTGTAAGCAGACCACCGGCGCTGTAGATTGTCGGGAACATCGATGTCGATGCGCGTAGGATCCTGCTTGGCCCACGCAATCTGTTGACCTCTTCCGAACTCCTTATTCAGCCAGGCAACAGATCGCCTGCGCTTTACGCGCATGGCCAGGACGACCAAGGATTGCTTCGTCAGGAGCAAGTCCCTGTGTACCCACGACCAGCCCGACTAGACACGGCGCCTCCGCGGCGGGGAAGATCACGAACGAGAAGCCCCCATAAGCGCCTTTGGTCGGATTTGATGGGTGAATATAGGCTGCGAAGGGGACACCAGAATCTTGGCTTATCTCGGGAGCCCGAAGTGTGACGGATTTCTCAGCACCTTTCGGGTATCGCCCCTCGGGACTCCCGAAAAGTGCCCTGAACGCTTCATCGTTTCGCTCGCTCCACGCGTCTTGCTGGAGTGAGTGAACAAGATGCACCAATGGTTCGACGCTCATATTTTGCGTTCCCAGGGGTAAATGCTGGGCCTTGGGTACACAAGCACCGCGTAGGCCCCACGGAGAGCAGAAGACTGGTACCTACCGTCGGCTGGCCTGGGGCAAACCAGCTCCGACGTTTGTCACTTCGCCCAACATGCCTGCAACCGATCTGTGCCATCCGACCGAGCTGCGCCCCTTATCAGTCGAAGAGTATCGGCGATTCAAACGTTTCCACCAGAATTCGTGTTCCTCGGCAGCACACAACACAAATACCGCCAGATCGGAAATGCAGTTCCTTGTTTGTTTGGGAAGGCCATCGCGCATCACATCGTTGCGTTCGACGAAGGCAAATTGGAGCTTTCATCTACCGATGGTCAGTCGAGCCGCTACACGGGAACAGATCATGAGTCGTGGAACGCGGAGTGGGCCCAGCAAGAACTTCCAATCTAATCCTTCAGGGTAAATGCTGCAACGGCAGGTGCTCTCCCTCGTCACATGCATCTGTGACGTGGACGCTTGCCACCGAGCGTCTCGGCGCGGTATCACTGAAATGCGGGGACGAAGTTGTTGTGTCTTCGCGGGCCGCACCCAGTGTGCGGGCCTGGAAAGCTCTTTGAAAAGCAGTCGTCAGTAGCCAGTAGTCAGTTGTCAGACCGAACTGGATGAGTTTACTAGCTGATTACTGGCACCCTCTTCGTTTTAGAGCAAGCTCCGGAGAATGGGACAGATTCTCGTGCATAAGTCCTTGCGGCTCAATCATCAACGTGTAAACCTCTGGGGCTCTATCATTTGCCGGGAAAACATGCGTAATCCACTGATTCTAAATAGCACGGGGAGGGGGAGGGGGCATCAGTTAGACGATAGGAAGGCCCGAAACGGGAGAGCAGTGGTTAGTGGCTAGTGGTTAGTGGATAGTTAACAGGAGAAGTCGGGACACGATAGGGGTTCCCTTCGGCTGGCTCAGGGCGGGCTTTCGACTCCGGTTCGCAAAGGCGGCGAACCGTCGCTCAGAAATGACACAGGAGTTCTGGCGAACAGCGAAAGGCGAAAAGCGAAGAGCCTTCCTGTCTAAAAGCTAAGTGCTAAGGGCTAATTACTCACGTTGTCACGCTCGTTTGTGCCAGCGATCACTGCGGGATGGTGCGACTAAGGCGAAACTATAAGTGTCAGGTCGACGCGCCCTTCATGTCTGTGGGTGCTGAGGCAGTCTCATCGGGAAACCAGGAGGCAGCTCATGTTCGCTATCAGGTTGGTTCAGCTCATCGAAACCCACGCCGATAAACTTTCTGAGGCACTAATTCGCAAGCTTAAGAACTCCGATGAGGTCGGCGAGCTCCTCAGCAGTGTCCCAGCTCACGAGCTAAAGCACAGGACCTACGAAGTCTACCGCCATCTCAGCGATTGGTTGGTATCCAAAACGCTGGCGGACGTTGAGGAAAGGTACGTCGGTCTAGGCGTTCGGCGCGCCCGCCAGGGTGTGCCTTTCAGCCAGGTCATGTTTGCCATCCAGACCACCAAGCATGTCCTTTGGGACTATCTGTTGCTGGAAGGTCTACTCGAGCCCGAGGACCTCATTGGCGAGATGGAGCTGGTGCGTTCGCTGGGACAGTTCTTCGACCGTGCGCTCTACTACACTGCGATCGGCTATGAGCAGACGGCGAAAAGTGCGTCCAGCCACGACTCGCTTACCCACGAAGCCATCGTTCGGTAGGCGGGTGTCGCGGCGCCGGCTCGGTCAGCAGCACACCGCATGGCTCGCGCGGTTCGGAAGACGAAGACCCGGGAGGGTATTTACATTCATTTAACCTAAGCACATTTCCTTGTTTACCGGGGCCTCGCTTGCAGGTATCGTTTTCCGATGAGCCCGGTACTTGCTCGCAATGTCACGCCAGAGCGCGCACACGAGGCGCATCGCGTCCTCAGAGGTCCGATGGCCGTGAACGGCTCCGACGTCGCGACCGTGGTGCGACAACTGAAGCCCCGTTTTCTGGAAGGACTGGCTCAGCCGGACCTTCAGTCTGTCATTGCTGCCGCAACGCTGAGGCGATTCGTGGTGAACTCCGTAATCGTCAACCAGGGAGGTCCGGCCGACTACCTGTTTCTGCTGCTCAAGGGTCGCGCCCGATATTTCTTCATCACGCCGGATGGCCAAAAGATGCTTCTGGTTTGGCTTCCACCAGGAGAAGTATTTGGCGGAGCGGCTTTTTTGCCGAGGCGTTGTCACTATCTCGTCAGCACGGAAGCGGTCAGGAACAGTTGCGTGCTGGTGTGGGAGCGCGCGACCGTTCGAAACCTGGCGGCAAAGTATCCGAGGTTACTGGAGAATATGTTGTCCATCTCGTGGGACTACCTGAACGCTTCGCTGGCCAGCCAATTGTCTTTGGCGCGCCACACCGCGCGGCAGCGGCTCTCGGAAACGCTACTGAATCTGGCCAGCGGAATCGGGCACAAAGCTTTCGGCGGCGTGGAAATCCACGTCAGCAACGAGGACTTGGCCAACGCCGCCAACGTCACTCCATTTACCGCCAGCCGTTTGCTAAGCGATTGGCAACGTAAGGGTCTGCTGACAAAAAGCCGCGGCAAGATCCTGTTACGCGATCCAGAGCGGTTGGTGCTGCACGAAGTCTGACCGAATTCAGTCTGTCTCGCATCCGCGAGCCTCTTTGATTGCTCTGGAACAAGGACAAGATTGTCTTCGGACAACGACTTAGTCCACGAGCGCTGTCATGCTATTCCATAGCAGGTCAGCGAATACTCGTAGTTGTTTCCGCGATGACCGAAGTTCCCTGCTCTTCCCGGGCGACATGATACGCAACTCAAGCCCAAAACTTGGGGCCGCTTTTCTCCTTTAGCGGCCCCTTTGTTTTGCTCTTACCTGAGCTCTCACAAGGCAGAAGTCGTACTCTTTGCTCCGGAGCAATCAGGAGATTGCGTTCGGGCAACGACTGAGCTCCGTTGGCGTGTAACAATCCTGTAACAATCGGTTCAGCACCGCCAATCGTTGGTGTTGTTTGAACGCTGACAGGCGGAAGACCGTTCAGGCAGTGGCACCAATTCGAATTCTAGTTGTGGATGATTTTCCGTCCTGGCGAAGGTTTGTCTCTACCATGCTCGAGGATCACCCAGTATTTCGGATCGTCGGCGAAGCCGCCGATGGACTGGAAGCAATTCAGAAGAGTGAAGAACTGCGACCCGGCTTGGTTCTGCTGGACATCGGCCTTCCCAAGCTCAATGGCATCGAGGTCGCCCGTCAGATCTGCGAGATCGCTCCCGACTCGAAGATCCTGTTTCTCAGTGAGAACCAGTGTCCGGCGGTGGTGCAGGAAGCCTTGCGCAGCGTGTGTGCGCGGGGTTACGTGGTGAAGTCTGATGCCTGCAACGATCTCCTGCCGGCCCTCGAGGCCGTGATGCAAGACGAGCATTTCGTCAGCCCCGGATTTCGGGCATTTCAGGACGGTGATTTTCCAGATGCGTGAATTTCTCCGCTCGCGACACTTCATGATTGACATGGGACGGACATCGGGCGACCGTCCCGGCACTTGGGGAAAGAGAGTTCCTTTGTCGAACGTACTTGTAATTCTATGCGTGGATGATGAACAAACAGGATTGACCGCGCGCCGCCTGTTGCTGTCGATTGCCGGATATACGGTCCTCACCGCAACCAGCGGCACCACTGCGTTACGGCTTTTCAATTGCAATCATGTGGACCTGGTGATCACCGATCACCTGCTTCCCGATTTCACGGGAGCAGAACTGGCCCTCCACATGAAACAACGCAAGCCGGAAGTTCCCATCGTTCTGCTCACCGGCCTGGTGGATCCGCCGCCCGGCTTCGAGCATGCGGATCTGCTTCTCACCAAGGGCCTGATGCCGCAGGAGTTTCTTGCCGAGGTCGCCAACCTGATTTCGAAAGCCGAGTCCGCCGGCGCAGATTAGTCCGATCATTTCGCAGGCCCTTCGCTAGAACGAAAACAGCATCTGCAAGTCAATACGCCGGTTGGCGGAGCCGGAAGAGAATGGCGGCCCAGCCAACGCGTTCGGCGTCCCGAATATCGGCGAGTCCAGATTGCCCTCCGGCGGCGCGTAGTTGACGTTGTTGAGCAGGTTGCGCGCGCTCACGCTGAACGTCAGGTTATAGCGATGGGTGGTCTCGTTTCCGAAACTGAACGGGTTGCCGCCACCTCCGCTGAGTCCGCGCCCGCCCAGGCCGCCTCCGTGTCCGCCACCTCCGCCGCCATGCTGTCCTCCCGGTCCTCCGCCACTAGCCAGCGCGGCCCGTTCCAATTTTGGTCCCAGTCCAAACGTCTTGCTCAGCCGCAGATTCAGGGTGAACAGACTGGTTGCGCTGCCAGTGTTGATGGGAGCGATAGGCTGGCCCGCAATCGGCACGCTGTTGAACGTGCCCCATGGTGTGACGTAGATGGCGCCTCCCGGCCCTGCCGTCGTGCCCAGCGCCGGCCGGTCATTGAAGATCGAATCGCCGTTCAAGTCCTGGCCGACGATGATGTTAAACGGCGAGCCCGAGTTCGCGAGGATGAACGGACTCAGGCGAAATCCGTATTTCAAAGTGATGTTGCCACCGAGAACGAACCGGTTGTGGACGTCAAATCCCGCGCGGCCATAGTCCTCCATGGGATCGTAGGAGTTCATGATGAACGCAGCCGACGACGAGCCGCCGCCGAAGAAGCCGCCGCCTCCTCCGCCACCGCCCCCAGCGCCCAGATCGCTATTGGCGAAGTTCAGCGAATAGAAGCCGAAGAGCGAAATCCTGGTCCCAACGTTGATACGAAAATTGGCGATCAGCTGGTTCTGTACGTACACTCCCTCGGAGCTGTATTGATAGATGTTCGTGGTCCCGCCGAAAGGCCGCACGCCGCTGGTGGGATCGTCGGGATTGTACGTCCCGGGCAGCGGCGCATTGGCGTTGCGCATGAAGAGCTGATGCTCTCCCCGGGCGTTGAGATACGTCACCGAAAGGGTTGAGCTTTTCGTAAGCTGCCGCTCAACACTGAAGGCAGTCTGCAGCGTGTATCCCGGCTCGATATTGGGAGCAACCTGATAGACGGTGGGAGACGTTTTCGCCAGTTTAGCCAGCTCGCTGGGCGGCGGGATGAGGGGATAGAAATCCGGCTGGTTCACAATGTACTGCAGCTGCGTGATTCCGTTCTGGCGCTCTGCCTGCAGCAGATAGTTGTAGGAAAACCGGTCGTAGAAGATGCCGTAGCCCGCGCGCAGCACCGTCTTCGGCGGAGTTTTTCCATGGCCGAGTCCCCATGCCAGGGCGATGCGCGGTGCCCAATCGCCTTTATACGGAATTCCAGTCTGGGTTTCGTATCGCAAACCGCCGGTCAGCGAAATGTTGGGCTTGATTCTCCATTCGTCCTCTGCGTAGAGTCCGATGTCGAGCATGGAAACGTCAGAAAGCGGCTGCCCCGTGATGATAGAGAATTGGCTTGCGCCGCCGCCCATCGCCCGAATCTGTTGCGGCGTAAGACCCTCCTGCAGTCCAACCTGGGTAATCTGGTATGCGTTCAGCGAGGAAAAATTGTAAGTGCCATTGAACCCGGAGTCTTGATTACTGGAGTAGAGCGTGTCTCTTAGTCTGCCTCCGAACTTAATGAAGTGGTGCCCGTGGGCAATCGAGGTGTAGTTCTGCAGTTCGTAGTGGTCCTGATTGCTGACTACCGTGCCTGACGGACTGCCGCCACCAGTGAACGCGCCCTGCACGACCAGCGTGGGGTCGGTACTGAGCGGAAGCTGGTTGCTGCTTTGGCGAAGGTACTGGAAGCGGGTTTCGTTGATGATCGTCGGGCTGATGATCTGGGTATCGCTGATCTGGACGGTCTGTTCACTGCTATGGGAGTTGTAGCCGACTGTCGGCAGCGAGAATTGTCCGACCCCGGCGTTGTCCTGCGTGCTGTGCTCATACTGGTAGCGAACCGTGAGCGTATTGCTTGGCGTAAGCTGAAAATCGAAGCGCGGACTGATGTTGAGCCGCGTCGAGGGACTGGGAACAGCCTGGTTGTAAGCGACGACGTTGTTGGCCGGATCCAAGACGTGGGCCGCGACGACGGATTCGTTATCAATGTTTCGTTGTTGCACCGTGAAGAAGAACGACGCCTTCTTGCTCAGCGGGCCGCTGATGTTTCCGTTGAAGATTTCCGAGTAGTAGCCCGGCTCTTCGGTGACGAACGGATTGAGCGCGTTGAAGGCCGACGAATTGCCGTTGACCATAACCTGGCCATGCATTTTGTCCGTTCCCGGCTTGGTAAAAATCTCGATCCGTCCATAGCCCTAGCTTGTCGTATTCCGCTGAGAAAGGATTCTGATTGATGCGGATTTCACGGATCGCTGACTTAGGGGGCAGTTGTCCGGCAGTAAAGCCGTCAACGTAAATCTGGCCACCGTTAGGCCCGGCTGACGGCCCGGCCAGCGCCTCCAGTTCGGATTGCAGCTCATCGGGATCGTCGGACAGAGCGTCAAGATCTTTGCCTTTGAGGACCAGAGTACTGGCGCTGTTCTGCGGGCTGACATCCACGGTCGGCGTCTCACTTTGCACCTCGACCTGTTGCTGCTCCACCTGGATTTGCAGACCGACATCGAGCTGCTGGGCCTGGCCGGCAACGACAGTAACCGCCTCTTCCTGATCGGTAGCGAATCCTTTGGCCACCACCGTAACCGTGTAGGTGCCGGCAGGGAGCCCTTTGAATTCGTAACTACCCTGACTGTTGGTAACAACCGTCACCGATCTTCCATCGGAGGTGTTGGCCATGACGGTGGCTTGGGGAATGACAGCTCCGGAAGGGTCGGTAACCCGCCCTCGCAGAGTGCCCGTAGAAGTCTGGGCAGCGGCCACCGTTGTCATGAGGGTCACCGCCAGCAAAGCGACTGCCCACAGCGCAGATATTTGTAGAGCAACGCCTCGTGGGCTCAGGCGTTTGTGGCTTTGGGTAAGCCGTCCATCTCCGGCACCGTGTAGCCAGTCCCAGCTGCGATTGTTTAGAATCAGTAACTTACGCAATGAATCACCGCTAACTTATTATATCCATTCGACTTATAGGTAAATGATTCCCAGGAAAGCCAGTTAGTAAATTCATCCTTCGGGAATTGCATGGCAACTGTTTGTTAACTAGTTACTCCATCCCCCCTCCCCTCATTGTTTGGAATCATACGATTACGAAACTTTTCTCGGCAACCTATTGATTCCCAGTGGTTTACAAGCAACTGCTTTGGTTGCAACATTTACAGGTTGCATTCTCCGCTCGCGGTCCACCTGCCCGGGAAGAAGGCGCCAAGCCTTGGCGACAGCTTCAGGTAAACGGGTGCGGCACGAAACATCCAGCGTTAACGATAATTCCATTTAGGGAGTGTCCCCCGTTCCAACATTTCCGCCAGCAGAGAGGTTCCACGGCGAGAGTATGGTGCTCGCCTGACTGGGCGCGGCCGTCAGAATCGGCTCCACGCCGCTCAGCAGGATGATCGCTGTCGAGGGCACCTCGGCGCTGCCTTCGGTGGCGACAACCATCACCGCCTCACCCTTCTGCAGATCGGCAAGCGTGACCGCAGGCATGCGACTCAACATCTGCTGAAAGTCGGGAGTTCCACCTTGACGAAAACCAGCTCCACCGCCACCCGGCGTCTCACCGGCGCGCGCCGGGTGTGGAGGACCGGTAGCTGCTCCGGCACCCGCTGCGCCGTTCGGTGCGCCGCCCTTTAAGCGCGTAGCAATGCGTTGCGCCATCATCGCCGGCAGCTTGTGCAGCTGCGAGTCGCTGGTGATTTTCAAGGTCACGGGCCGCTTCGTCACCAGGTCGGTAAGCGTCACAGTGCCGGCGCCGAGAGTCGGTTGCGACCACCAGGCCGGCGACGTTGCGAAAGGTACCCGAGACAATTTCCTCGGCCGCAAGTTCGGTGCCCTCGGCGTTCTTGGTTCCGCGAGCGCGAAGTTGATCGCCCGCTTTGATCTGATCGAGTGTGCCGGGCTTCGCATCGTCAAACTTCACAGAATCGAGCGCGTAACGGCGAATTATGGTTTCGGATGAGACACGAACGGCCAGGGTACTGGAGCCCAAAGCGCCGGTCGAAATCGTGATGGTTCTGGTACCCGCGTCCACCGTTTTCACCACGCCACCGACACCGCGCTTCTGCCAGTCCTCGCGATCGCGCTCCTGTTTGGCAGCGACGTCGGCCTTGGTCATGACCACGGCCGTGGTGGCTGTAACTGACTTTCCACCATCGGAACTGGTTCCCCCAGCCAGCAGGCGATCGCCCACCTGCAAGTCTTGCGCCTGAATCGAGGTCGCCTGCTTCAGATCGGTTTGCCCCGGAGCCATGCGAAGCAAGCGGGTGGACGGTTGCAGGCCCACTGTAACCTCGGCGCCGGAGTCGGTGGTAAGAGTGACAGTGGTGCCGGAAATCAACTTGATGGTTCCAACCGTCCTGACTTTCGAGGCGGATTGCACAGCTTGCGGAGGTGCGGAGTCCTGTGCCGCAGCAGAGCTCAGGACAGCGAAAATAAATATTGCGAGAGCGGGCGATCGCCAAATATTCTGGCTGGTGTTCGGGTTGGCGCAATGATCCCCATTTTGACCCTACCGATAACGTTAAACCCGGGCTACGGATCCCCGGTGTTAAGAAAACATAAGTTTTGTAAACCCGGGTTAACACAAGGGGGTCCCGCAGACAAACTCGGCGGAAGGCCGGGGCGATCTGAATTCTCCGGGATTTGGCGCCATGCTGAATGGATTGTGCCGCTCAATTGACAGGAGGTTCAAAGGGCGTGCGGGCTGCACGCCCATCTCGGCACTCGCCTTGGAGGCGAGAGCGCAGGCTTGAGTTATTTCCCGCTCAGCACTTGCTGCGACAGGTAAGCGCCAATGCCCATTTCCTTGATGGAATGGAGCTGCGCTTCGAGAAAGTCGGCGTGCCGCTCTTCATCCTGAATCATCTTTTCGAACAGGTCCTTCGATCCGGCGTCTCCGACTTCGCGGCAGAGTTTGGCGGCGTCGTTGTACTGGCGCACCGCGCCTTCTTCGTCGGCGTAATCGGTCTCGAGTTGTTGTTGCACAGTGGCGCCGACTTTGGGTGTTAGCGGAATGTCTACCGACGGCGTTCCGTCGAGGAAAATGATCCGCTCGATCAGACCTTCGGCATGATGCATTTCCTCGATCGCCCGTGCCTTGGTCAGTCCGGCCAGGCGAGGGTAACCCCAGCTCTCGCACATCTCTGCCTGCACCATGTACTGCACAATGGCCGTCAACTCTGCACTGAGGGCCGCGTTCAACTGCTCGATGACTTTCTTGTCGCCGCGCATGAATTAGCTCCTTCCTCTGAACAAGAGTCGTATTATTTCACAGCGAATTCTGCGAGATGCGTCACAGCGGTGAGTGACGAGGCAGATTGATGCCGTTTCTGGAGGCCGGTTCCGTAACCGCAGTGGGAGCGACTAGCGCAGTTGTATCAGCTGCAAGGACGTTCGGCAGATGCTGAGCGGGCCCGCGAACAGGCGGCAAAAAACCTCTCTTCGCGGGCGCTTACTCCGACATCAGGTAGTCCACTTCGTGCTCAATCTCCGAGACCTGGATCGCCTTCATTCCTGCCTTCTGTAAGGCGTCGTTCAGCTCAACCAACTGAGTGCTCTTCAGCTTCGTCCACGCGGCCATCCCCGCTTTCGCCGCTTCGTCTGACTGGTGATAAAGCTCGATGGCCTGTGATGGCACCGTGCGATCGCCGCCTTCCACCACGCGCAGCGCCGATGCCAATCCGGTGCTGGCGGTCTCCAGACCCATGGTTGGATTTGGAGCTTGGCTTCCCTTTTCGATGGCCGTGATCGCATTCTCGATGCTCGTCAACTGAGTCAGCAGATCGGGGTTCTTTTCCGCCAGTTGTGATTTCGCTTCACTGAGCTGCTTCTTCACGGCGCCAATCTCGGCCAACGTTTTCCGGGCGTGGCGCGCTTCGCCAAAGATCTCCAAGCCGAGGCGTTGCTGCTGGTCGAGTTCGGCTTGGGTCGCCTGCGATCTCGGGTCCATCACAACCTTAAAGTTCTGCATGAAGATCTGCCCGTCAACAGTAAGTTTTACTTGATAACTGCCAGGGGCTATCTTAGGACCGCGCGGGGCGCCAAAACCTTCGTCTTCCTCAATTTCGTCAGTGCCAGAACTGCTCCACCGAAAGTCCCACAGGAAGCGGTGCATGCCGGGCGTACTTTCCAGTGCGGCAGGTTTAGGCAGCCAGCGCTCGGCGATGGGCAGCGGAGGACCTTTCGCCTCCGGTTTCTGGCCGCTCGAAAAACGGCGCACCAGCCTGTTGCCGGAATCGAAGATTTCCAGCTTCACCTCTTTCGCCGGCGACTTGAGGTAGTAGTCAATCATCGCGCCCTCGGGAGGATTCTTGGCCGCGGGCTCCTCCGGCGGCAGCGGCGAGCCGAGAAAAACATCATTGTCAATCCGAACTGCGGTGGCCGGCTGAAACAGCAATACACTGGCATCGCGCGTCTCGCGATTGATCTGCCGCAGCGGCGTGATGTTGTCGAGAATCCAGAAAGAGCGCCCGTGGGTAGCGATAGCCAGATCGTCACCGTGAATGGTGATGTCGCGAACCGACGAGACCGGCAGGTTCAATTGCAGCGGCTGCCAGTGATCGCCGTCGTCGAAGGAAACGTAGATGCCAAGCTCCGTTCCGGCGAACAGCAACTCTTTCGTCTGGGTGTCCTGGCGAATCGCGTTCACCGACGTTGGAGCGATACCGGTGGTTATCACCTGCCAGGTTTTTCCGTAGTCGCGCGTGCGGTAGAGGTACGGCTGGTAATCATCCACCCGATGCCGATCGACGGCCGCGTATGCCACGGCAGGATCGAAGCGCGAGGCCTCGATCATCGAGACCCGGCTCCAATCGGCGACGCCTTTGGGCGTGACATTCTGCCAGGTCTTGCCGCCGTCGAGGGTGAGATGGATGAGACCGGTGTCGCTGCCTGCCCAAATTTCGCCCGCCTTCAAAGGCGATGGCGCGATGCTGAAAACCACACCATAGCCGCGCTCCTTGGCGTTCTGCACCGTCGTCGGGCCGGAAGGCTTTTCGCTGGCGCGTTCGGCACGGCGCCGGTCAGGTCCGGACTGATCGTCTCCCAGTGCAGGCCGCCGTCGGTGGTCTTCATCACGTACTGCGTGCCGAGGTACAGCGTGTTCTTCTCGATCGGCGAAAAGACCAGCATCGGCGTCCAGGGATCGCGATACTTTCGTTCGTTGATCTCGGATGCGAAGTTTTGCATTGGCCAGGGCGCGATGTCCTGGCTAAGCGAAGTGCGGCGGTCCCAGCGCACCACGCTGCCATAAACGCCCGTCGCATAGATGATGTTCGGGTCGCTGGGATCGGGCGCCAGCCAGCCGCTTTCGCCTCCGCCGACCATGAACCAGTCGCGCGCGGTGATCAGTCCATGATCGGTGCGGCTGGCCACGGCCGCCGCGCCGGTATCCTGCTGCGCGCCGTAAACGTGATAAGGAAATTCGTTGTCGGTGATGACGTGATAGAACTGCGCCGTCGGCTGGTTGAACCACGAAGACCACGTCTTGCCGTAGTTGAGACTGATGGTGGTTCCCTGATCGGTGCCGAGAATCAGCCGCGACGGATTCTTGGGATCGACCCAAAGCTGGTGATAATCATCGCCGCCCGGAGCGCCGCGCAGGATGGAGATGGTCTTGCCGCCGTCCTCCGATCGGTAGAGCGCAACGTTGGGAATGTAGATCACATCGGGGTTGCTGGGATCGACGGTGACGCGCATGAAATACCACGCCCGGCTGGTCAGGCGCGGATCGCTGTTGGCGAGAGTCCAGGTGTCGCCGCCGTCGTCGGAGCGATACAGGCCGGATTTCTTGCCTGCTTCGAGCAGCGCGTAAACCCGCTTGCCGTCCGGCGAGACGCCCACGCCGACCCGGCCCCAATCGCCGTCGGGCAGTCCATGACCGGTGAGCTGCGTCCAAGTCGCGCCGCTATCGGTCGAGCGGTAGAGTCCACTGCCCGGGCCTTGCAGAGGAGCGTAGGTGCTCCACGGCGGACGATGCGCATTCCATGTGCCCGCGAACAGAATGTTCGGGGAACTTGTCGCGATGGCCAGATCGGAGACGCCGGTCTCCGGCCCTTTGTAGAGCACGCGGGTCCACGTGTTGCCGCCGTCGGTTGATTTGTAAACGCCGCGCTCGTCGTTCGGGCCGTAGGCGTGGCCCAGCGCACCGACGTATACGACGTTCGCGTTTGTCGGATCAATCACGATGCGGCTGATCTGCCTGGAATCGCGAAGGCCAACATTCTTCCACGTCACACCGCCATCGGTTGACTTGTACACGCCGTCGCCGGAGCTGAGATCGGAGCGTATGTCCGACTCCCCCGTGCCGGCGTACAGAACGTTGGGATCCGAAGGCGCGACTTCAAGGGCGCCGATCGAGGCGATGGGCTGGCCGTCAAAGATGGGAGTCCAAGTGACTCCGGCGTCGATGGTCTTCCAAATGCCGCCGCACACCGAGCCGAAGTAGAACGTAGTCTCGTTGCCCGGGATCCCTGTAACCGCAACCACGCGTCCGCCGCGGAACGGACCGATCATCCGCCATTGCAGGCCGCTGAAGAGTTCGGGCGGGACCGATTGCGCAGTGGCGAACAAATTCAAAGCGAGGGAAGCGGAAAGCACAAGCAGAAGTCGGCAAAAACGGCTGGTGAGAAGTCTCAACTCGAAATGTCCTCTACCGGCAAAAATGTGTTCCGATAGATTACACTTTCGCGGTACCGAATCACGACTCGGCGAACACGACCTCGAGGTTGATTGGTTGATGAAGATATTTTCTGCGGTGGTTTATTCCCTTCTGCTTTGTTTGATTCCAGGCTTCGTTCCTCCGGCACACGCGCAATCTATCGACACCAAGCTTCTCGGCGAGATGCAGTGGCGGAACGTCGGCCCGTTTCGCGGTGGCCGCACGCGCGCTGTCTCCGGCGTTCCCAGCCAGCCGAACGTCTTCTACATTGGCGCGGTCAATGGCGGTGTCTGGAAGACCAACGACTTCGGGCGGACGTGGCAGCCGATCTTCGATCAGCAGCCGACCGGCTCGATTGGGGCGATTGAAGTCGCGCCCTCCGATCCAAATATCGTTTATGTCGCCAGCGGCGAGGGATTGCATCGTCCCGATCTGTCGGTCGGCGACGGCATCTACAAATCCACCGACGCCGGCGCGACCTGGACGCATCTCGGGCTGCGCGACGGGCAGCAGATTTCGCAGATGGCGATTGACCCGCACGATCCCAACCGCCTTTTCGTCGCGGTCGCCGGCCATCCTTACGGCCCCAATCCCGAGCGCGGCGTGTTTCGCTCGACTGATGGCGGACAGACGTTCCAGAAGGTGCTTTACAAAGACGAAAATACCGGGGCGGCGGGGGTAAGGATCGACCCCTCCGACCCGAATATCGTGTATGCCACATTGTGGGAGGCGCGCGAAGGGCCGTGGGAGAACGGCGAATGGAACGGCACCGGTGGCGGAATCTTTAAGTCCACCGATGGCGGACAGACCTGGCAACCACTGGCTGGCGGCCTGCCGCAACGGCATCGTGCAGGCTTATGTTTCGATCGCGCAAAGCGATCCCAAGCGCCTGTTTGCCGTCGTCGCAACCAAAGAGAAGGTCGATCTTTATCGCTCCGGGGATGCGGGCGCTACCTGGTCCACGGTGACCACCGACGCACGTCCGAAGACACGCATCGGCGGTGGCGACTTGCCGGTTCCGCTGATCGATCCCAAGAACCCCGACGTAGTCTATGTGACCAGCACCGTCACCTGGAAGTCCACGGATGGCGGCGTGACCTGGAGCGGTTTCCGCGGCGCACCGGGCGGCGACGACTACCAGAACATCTGGATCAATCCCAACGATCCCAACGTCATCGTAATCACCAGCGATCAGGGAGCCATCGTCAGCGTGAACGGCGGCCAGACCTGGAGTTCGTGGTACAACCAGCCCACCGCGCAGATGTACCACGTGAACGCCGACAATGCATTCCCGTATCGCCTGTGCAGCGGGCAGCAGGAAAGCGGTTCGGCCTGCATCTCCAGCCGCGGCAACGATGGCGAGATCACCTTCCGCGATTGGCATCCGGTGGCGGCCGAGGAGTACGGCTACGTCGTGCCCGATCCGCTGGACCCGGACACGATCTTCGGCGGCAAGCTGACGCGCTACGACCGGCGCACCACGCAGGCGCAAAACATTATGCCGGTGCCGCTGGGATCGCCGGACTTCCGTGTGATCCGGACCGAGCCAATTGTTTTCTCGCCGTTCGATCCGCATCTTCTCTACTTCGCCGCAAACACCCTGTGGGCCACGCGCGACGGCGGACGCAGTTGGAAGCAGATGAGCCCCGACCTGACGCGAAAGACCTGGGAAGTGCCGGCGACGGTCGGCATCTTCCGCTCTGAGCCGACGGCACAACCCAAGCAGCGCGGCGTGATTTACGCACTGGCCCCGTCGCCTGTGGACCAGAATCGCATCTGGGCCGGCACCGACGACGGCCTTATCTGGATAACCACCGATGGCGGTGCCAATTGGAACAACATCACGCCGCCACAGTTATCGGCGTGGCAGAAAGTGTCGGTGCTGGAGGCGAGCCACTTCGATGCCCAAACCGCGTACGCCGCCGTCAACACCCTGCGGCTTGACGATCTGCGTCCGCATATCTATCGCACGCGCGACAGTGGCAAGACTTGGACGGAGATCACCAGCGGCATTCCGGACAACGAAAACGTGAACGCCGTGCGCGAAGACCCCAAGCGCAAAGGACTGCTCTTCGCAGGCACCGAGCGCGCGGTGTATGTCTCCTTCGATGACGGCGATCACTGGCAATCGCTGCGCCTGAACATGCCGGCCACTTCGGTTCGCGACCTGACCGTCAAGGACAACGACCTGGCCGTCGCGACCCATGGCCGGGGATTCTGGATTCTCGACGACATCACTCCCCTGCGGCAGTTGGACGACAAAGTTGTCGCGAGCGATGCGTTCCTGTTCACGCCGGAGCCGGCGCTGCGGGTCCGCTGGAACACCAACTCCGATACTCCGCTGCCGCCCGATACGCCAGCCGGACAAAATCCGCCGGACGGGGCAATCATCAACTATTACTTGAAGTCTTCTGCGCATCAGCCCGTGACACTGGAGATTGTGAATGCCTCCGGTAAGGTAGTAGAGCGCTACTCCACCACCGATCCTGTTTCGCAACTCGACCCCGATCTCGAGATCCCGGCGTACTGGGTGCGCCCGCCGCACCCGCTCGCGAGCAACGCTGGATTTCACCGCTTTGTTTGGGATCTGCACTACCCGCGTGTAGCGGGAATCAAGCCCGAATACCCGATCGCGGCGGTGCCGTGGAACACTGCCCCTGCGCCGACCTCACCGTGGATCATGCCGGGGGAGTACAAGCTCGTCCTCACGGTTGACGGACAGAAATACATACAGCCATTGACGGTGCAGATGGACCCGCGCGTCAAGACGCCGGTCGCCGATTTGCAAAAGCAATTTGACCTCTCGCAGCAGGTGTATCAGGACTTGCTCGCGTTGCAGCCGGTGATTGAAAAAGTCACCGCCGCCCGCGCTCAACTCAAGTCCATGCGCGCGAAAGCCAGGACCGCCGATGCCGCGAAGATTGACGCGGCCGACAAAGAACTGGAATCTCTGCAAGGCGGGGAAAGGCGCCGCCGATGGGGGAATCGGCCGCCTGAAAACCTGACCGGTGTGCGCACCTCATTATTGGAGATGCTGACCATTCTCCAGGAAGTAGATGCGGCCCCGACGACGCAAGCCACAGCGGCGGTGCCCAAGCTGCACGAGTCAACGACATCACTTTTGCAACAATGGCACGAGTTGGAAACGGAGCAGTTGGCGCCGCTGAAGCTGCAGCCTTGATATTGAGTGTGAGAACTTAACCACGGATTTTCCGGATGAACACGGATACGTTTCTGTTTTCTTGATCGGAAAAGGAACCACGAAATTCGCGGATAACCTGAGGCGGATAACGCAGAGTTCGAGGACTAAGCCGTCTGGTCGGCTGTTCCCTAAAGCAAATCCGTGTTCATCTGTGAGGATCCGTGGTTGTTCGTTTTCGTGGCAAGGGCGTCCCGGTGCACCGCACGCAGGAGTCAATGTGAAACCCGCATGAATCGCGGCCCACACTTGGTTGACAATGTGCGTTAACGGTAACTAAACTCGAATATTTACGAGTACTCGCGTGATGTTTCCTGAGTGATCGCGCCCTTATGCCGGACTTATACTTTGCCAGATATTTGCCGCTGCTGATGCAGATCGCGGTCGCCGGAATTCTGGCCATCGCGATGGTGCTGCTCTCCTATTTCATCGGCCAGCACAAGTTCAATCCCTCCAAGATGTCACAGTACGAGTGCGGCATGCAGCCGGTCGGCGATGCCCAGCAGCGTTTCACGGTGAAGTTCTACCTGGTGGCCATGCTGTTCATCCTGTTTGATGTAGAAGCCATTTTTCTCTATCCCTGGGCGATTGTAGGGAAGACCTCTGAAGGCGGACGGCCTGGGCCTCTTCTGGTTTTCCGAGATGCTGGTGTACATCCTCATCGTGATGGCGGGTCTGTGGTACGTCTGGAAGAAGGGCGTGCTCGACTGGAACAAGCAAGGCAAGGCGGAGAGGATCTAGGGATGGCGCTGGAGCCGGCGATCACCGACCTGGAGCAACTGAAAGAGCGCCCTGAATTGGCGTGCCTGCTGGCGTGGAACGCGAGCGCGATTGCCGGCGCGAAGTTCGACCGCAACGAACTCACCATCTGGGTCGATCGCAGTTCCCTGCGCCAGGCGTGCCTCACGCTGAAGAATGATTCGCAACTGCAGTACAACGCCTTGGCCGACGTGACCTGCGTGGATTGGTATCCCAACGAGCCGCGCTTCGAAGTTGTTTACCAGTTGTTCTCGATTCCCAACAAGAAGTACCTGCGCTTGAAGGTGAAGCTCTCTGGCAGTGATGCGAGCGTCGATTCCCTGACCCCGATCTGGCCGGGAGCGAACTTCTTCGAGCGTGAAGTCTTCGACCTGTTCGGGATCCGCTTCGATGAACATCCCAACCTGACGCGCATCATGATGCCGGAGAACTGGGAAGGCCATCCGCTGCGCAAAGACTATCCGGTCGAGGGCTATCGCTAATCATGGCCCACATGACTCCCACGCCGGTGCTGGATCCGTCTGACGACAGGACGATGATCCTGAACATGGGTCCGCAACACCCTTCGACCCATGGCGTGCTCCGGTTGTTGCTTGAGATTGACGGCGAGACCATCGTGCGCGTCATGCCCGACATCGGGTATCTGCATACCGGCATCGAGAAGACCTGCGAGGCGAAGTTCTATCAGCAGGTCGTTCCCATGACCGACCGCATCGATTATCTCTGCCCCATGACCAACAACCTGGCGTACTGCCTGGCGGTGGAGAAGTTGCTGGGGCTGGAGATTCCGCCGCGCGCGCAGTGGATCCGCGTGATGCTGAACGAGCTGACCCGCATCAACTCGCACCTGGTGTGGCTGGGGACGCATGCGCTCGACATCGGCGCCATGACGGTGTTCCTCTACTGCTTCCGCGAACGCGAAGACGTGCTGCGGCTGTTCGAGGCGGTTTCCGGGCAGCGCATGATGACCTCGTACTTCCGCATTGGCGGGCTGGCGCTGGAGCCGCCGCTCGGATTTTTCGATCGCGTGAAGAGCTTCCTCGATCGCTTCCCTTCGAACATTGACGAATACGAGAGCCTGCTGACCAGCAATCCGATCTGGGTGAAGCGCACCAAGGGCGTGGCCTATCTCGCGCCGGAAGATGCGATCGCGCTGTGCGCAACCGGTCCGACGCTGCGAGGCAGCGGCGTGGACGTGGACCTGCGGCGCGACCAGCCGTACAGCGGATACGAGAAATTCAAGTTCAATGTGCCGGTCTCAAAGGACGGTGACGTGTACGCGCGGTATCTGATTCGCGTGGCCGAGCTTCGTGAGTCGCAGAAGATTGCCACGCAGGCTTTGGAAGGCGTTCCCGAGGGCCCGGTGAAGGCCGATGCGCCGCATGTTGTGCTGCCCGACCGCGAGAAGATGAAGACGCAGATGGAAGCCCTCATCTATCACTTCAAGATTGTGACCGAGGGATTCACGGTACCGGCGGGCGAAGTGTATATGCCGATTGAATCGCCACGCGGCGAGATGGGCTATTACGTGGTCAGCGATGGCACGGCCAAGCCGTACCGCGTGCATATGCGCTCGCCGTCGTTCGCGAACCTGCAAACGTTACGCAAGATGTGCGAAGGCAACCTGATCGCCGACGTAGTGGCGGCCATCGGCAGCATCGACATTGTGCTGGGAGATTGCGATCGATAGCAATTAGTACTTGGCATTTAGCAATTAGCATCGTCACCATTGGGCGCCAAATGCCAAATACCAAGTGCTAACTGCCAAGCGCCAATGAAATTCTCCGACCAACTCGAACAGCGTTTCGCCACCATGGTCACGCACTATCCGACCAAGCGCTCCGTGCTGGTGCCGATGTTGCTCTACATCCAGGACGAGATCGGCTCGCTGACGGATGAGGCCATCCACGAGATCGCGCAGCGCACAGACCTAACGACTTTGGAGGTGCGCAATGTCATCAGCTACTACTCGATGCTGCGCACGCATCCAGTCGGCAAGTACAACGTCCAGGTTTGCACCAACGTAAGTTGTCTGCTGCGTGGCGCGGACGACCTGTTTGAGCATTGCAAGAAGAAGCTGGGTGTTGGCAATAAGCAAACGACGCCGGACGGTCTGTTTTGTCTGGAAGAGGTCGAGTGCATCGGGGCTTGCTCATGGGCCCCGGCGCTGATGCTGAACTACGACTTCCACGAGAACCTGACGGTAGAAAAGATTGACGAGCTGATTGACGGGTTGAAGAAGAAGGAACAGCAGTAGAACGCTTTTCGCTACTCGCCTTTCGCTTTTGGCTGCGGACTTCACGCACTAACGTAATTTGCCAAGAGCTTCTGTTTTGTGGGCGATGGTGTTGGAATCCCAGTGGCGAAGAGCGAATGGCGAAGAGCGAATGGCGTATCTGGTTTCCCATCCCGATGAAGTAAAGGTCGTCTCCAAGCGCTTCGGCCTGGGGGCGGCCAATCTCGACCGCTATCTCGAGTTGGACGGCTACAAGGCCCTGCAGAAGGCGCTTTCGATGGGGCCGGACGCCATCATCAACGAGGTAAAGGCGTCGAACCTGCGCGGCCGTGGCGGCGCGGGATTTCCGACTGGCCTGAAATGGTCGTTCGTGCCCAAGCAATCGGCCAAGCCGAAGTACGTCCTGTGCAACGGCGACGAGAGCGAGCCCGGCACGTGCAAAGACCGCCTGATCTTCGAGCAAGATCCGCACTCGATCATCGAAGGCGTGATGATTGCGGCGCTGGCCGTGGGCGCCAAGACTGGCTATATCTACCTTCGCGGCGAGTACCGCTATCTGATCGAAATCATGGAGAAAGCGGTAGCCGATGCCTACGCGCGCGGCTTCATCGGCAAGAACATCTTTGGTTCGGGTGTGGACCTCGACATTTTCGTTCACTCCGGCGCAGGCGCTTACGAAGTCGGCGAAGAGTCGGCCTTGATGGAGTCGCTGGAAGGCAAGCGCGGCATTCCGCGCATCCGTCCTCCCTTCCCCGCAGTTGTAGGACTGTGGGGTGGACCGACGGTGATCAACAATGCCGAGTCGCTGGCCAGCGTGCCGCACATCATCCTTAACGGCGGCGAGTGGTTCGCGAGTCTGGGCACGCCTCGCAATGGCGGCACTCGCCTGTTTTGCATGAGCGGCGAGCTCGAGCGCCCGGGTGTTTACGAGCTGCCCATGGGCTACAACCTGAAGAAGATGATCTACGACGTCTCTGGGGGTATGGTAAAGGGAAAAACCTTGAAGGGCGTCGTGCCGGGCGGATCGTCGGTACAGATTCTGACTCCCGATGAAATTGACGTCGCGATGGATTTCGACGCGGTGCTCAAAGTCGGCTCGATGCTGGGCTCCGGCGGCGTCATCGTGATCGATGACCAGATGTGCATCGTCAAGTTCGCGCTGCGGGTGACTCAGTTCTACCAGCACGAGAGTTGCGGCTGGTGCATTCCCTGCCGCGAAGGCACCGACTGGATGAAGAAGACGCTGACCCGCATGCATGCCGGCGGCGGGGTGGCCAAGGACATTGACAACCTGAAGTACCTGGCGGAGAACATGCTGGGACGCACGTTCTGTCCGCTCGGGGATGCGGCGGCGATGCCAATCATCTCGTACATTCAGAAGTATCGGAAGGAATTTGAAGACCATCTCGATGGCAAACCGTGCCCGTTCGAGAAGAGCGCGGAACCGGCGTTGGTGCTTAGCCACAGAGCGAAAGGCGAAGAGCGAATAGCGGATCTTTCATGGCTGATGTGAACCTTACTGTCGATGGCAAGAAGTTGACCGTACCCGCGGGAACGCTCCTTATCGAGGCCTGCAAGAGCACGGGCATCGAGGTACCGTCCTTCTGTTACTACCCTGGGCTGTCGCTGCAGGGCGCCTGCCGCATGTGCCTGGTGGAAGTCGAAAAGATGCCCAAGCTGCAGACCGCCTGCACCACGCCGGTAGCCGAGGGCATGGTGGTCACCACCGAGAGCGACAAGATCAAGCAGGCCCGCAAGTCCATGCTGGAGCTGCTGCTCGGCAACCATCCGCTGGATTGCCCGGTGTGCGACGCAGGCGGCGAGTGCGAACTGCAGGACATGACCTTCAAGTACGGCGCGGCCGAATCGAAGTTCATCGAGATCAAGAACCACCGCGACGAGCAGCAATGGTCGCCGGTGGTGTACTTCGACCGTCCCGCGCTGCATTCTGTGCTACCGCTGCATCCGCGTCTGCGGTGAGGGCATGGACGTCTGGGCGCTGGGCATTCAGAACCGCGGCTCGAGCTCGATCATCGCGCCCAACAAGGAAGACCATCTGGACTGCGAAGAGTGCGGAATGTGCATCGACATCTGCCCGGTCGGCGCACTCACCTCCGGCGCTTATCGCTACAAGACGCGTCCGTGGGAGATGAAGCACACGGGCACCGTCTGCACGCATTGTGGAGACGGATGCAAGACCACGCTGGGTGTCCGGAGTGCCGAATACCGGCATGCAGATTGTGCGCGGCGACAACCGTGACAAGAGCGGCATCAACGGCGATTTCTTGTGCATCAAGGGGCGCTATGCGTTTGACTTCGCCCACAACGAGGCACGCATCCAGCAGCCGCTTATTAAGCGCGAAGGCAAGTTCGTTTCTGCGACCTGGGAGCAGGCGCTCGACCTGATTGCTTCGAAGTTCAAGGACGTACTGACGAACGACGGGCACGGCCGCAATCGGTGTCATCGGTTCCAACCGCACCAGCAACGAAGAGAATTACCTGCTGCAGAAGTTTGCGCGGCTGGTGCTGGGCACCAACAACATCGATCACCATCGCACCGCCGACTTCCCTGCCCTGGCTTCGGCGCTGGCAGGCAAGCCGAACGCGACGGCCAGCATGCGCGACGTTCACGACGCGCCCGCGATCCTGTTAGTGGGCAACGACCCCACCGAGCAGCATCCGCTGCTGGCATGGCAGATCCGCACCAATGTTCGCCTGCATCGCGCCAAGCTGTACGTAGTCAATTCTTCGCCGATTAAGCTCCGACGGCAGGCCACAGCGTTTGCGCAGATTGCGCCCGGCTCCGAGGGCAGCTTCGTGCAATTCCTCGCCGGAAACGACGGCGCAGCGGACGCGGCTGCTTCTCCTCAGCTCACCCGCGAAGCGCTGACGCAGATGCGCGACGCGCTGAAGAACGAGAAGGGGCTGGTCGTAATCTTTGGCTCTGAGTTGCGCGGCCAGGACATCAAGGCTCTCATCGACTTTGGACTGGCGCAGGGCGCGAAGTTCATCTGCCTCGGCGACTACTCGAACTCGCGCGGCGCGGCCGATATGGGCCTCTATCCCGACATGCTGCCCGGCTATGCCCCGGTGGCGAGCGCAACCAGTTTCCATGAGGAATGGCTGGACGAGATTCCGAAAACGCCCGGGTTGAACCTGCTGCAGATGATGGACGCCGCCAAGGACGGAAAGCTGAAGGCGCTTTACGTTGTCGGCTCCAATCCCATTGCGCGCTACAACGTTGATCCGTTCGTGCTGTCCAAGAGCTTCGTCGTGGTGCAGGACATGTTCCTCACCGAGACAGCCAGCATTGCTGATGTTGTCCTGCCGGTCGCAAACGCTTACGAGAAAGCCGGAACCTGCACCAACACCTGCGGCGACGTGCAGATGCTGAAGAAGGCCGGCGAGTTCGCCGGAGTTCGCACCGACTTCGAATGCATCGTTCGTATCGCCGATCGCATGGGCTACGACGTGCACAAGCTGGTGCCGTTCGGCGGCGGGGGTACTCGCGCCGATATGGGGCAGACGCGCGGCGCGCAATCGGGTGAAGCCGATCGTCACGCAGTCTGGCTTTCGGAGCATAACCTGGAACCGAAGATGAGCCCGTTCGACCCGACCGCCATGCTGGACGAGATCCAGCGACTGGTTCCGGGATACGACATCTCGCGGCTCGGGCTGCTGTCGGGCCGGGATGAGCACACGCAACTATGTGCAGATCACCGGCGCGACAGGGTTGGGCCATCCCGAGCTGGTAATGCCTTCCAACGATACTTTGTTTACTTCCGGCACACTCGGCAGGTATTCGGCGACATTAAGCACGGTGATGGAGCGTTACGCTTCACCTCCAGACCTGGAGCTTGCAGCAGACTACGACCCTGCGGCCAGGGAGTAGTGGTGGTTTTCGGTTTCGTGTCTGAGTTGGCTGTGAGAACTGTTAGCTAATGGGCATTGGCACCTTCATTCTCGTTTCCCTGATCAAGATCGTGATTGCGATCTTCGTGCTGCTGACGGCCGTGGCCTACACCACGCTGCTGGAACGCAAGGTCGTCGCCCACATGCAGAACCGCTGGGGACCGTCGCGGGTGGGGCCTTTCGGCATCTGGCAGCCGCTCGCCGATGGCTTAAAGTTTATCTTTAAGGAAGACGTCACACCTCCTTTTGCTAACAAGCCCTTGTACTTACTGGCACCCATCATTGCTCTGGTCACCGCGCTGACTTCTATCGCGGTCATTCCCATCGGCCCGTGGATCTCGCTGGGCACAATCCACACCCCACTGCAGATCACCGATGTGAACATTGGCTTGCTTGTCATTCTAGGAATCACCTCGGTGGGAGTTTACGGTGGGGCGCTAGCGGGCTGGTCATCGAACAGCAAGTATTCGATGCTAGCCAGTCTGCGCGCGTCGGCGCAGATGATGAGCTACGAGATCGCGCTGGGCCTTTCCCTGGTCGGCGTGCTGATCCTGGCCGGCAGCTTCAGCCTGCGCGACATCGTGGATGCGCAGTCGGGGACCTGGCTGGGGTTTATCCCCAAGTGGAACCTGTTCAAGGGGCAGATCGTCGCCTTCTTCATCTATGTGATGGCGGCCTATGCGGAGACCAATCGTATTCCGTTTGATCTTGCGGAAGCGGAGACGGAACTGGTTGGCGGTTATCACACCGAGTACAGCTCCATGAAGTTCGCCATGTTCTTTATGGCGGAGTACGCGAACATGTTCACGGTGGCTTGCCTGGCCTCGGTGCTGTTCCTGGGCGGATGGTCGGGGCCGGTTTTCGGTCCGCCGATTTTGCAGTCGCTGCTGCCGGTTTTGTGGTTCGTGTTGCGGGTTTTCGTTTTCATCTTCATTTACATCTGGGTCCGCGGCACGCTGCCGCGTTTCCGCTATGACCAGCTCATGGCTTTCGGCTGGAAGTTCCTGTTGCCGCTGGCCATCGCGAACATCGTCGTCACCAGCCTGGTCGTGGCGCTGAAGTAAGCAATTAGCAATTAGCGGTTTTTGAATCTGATAATCAACGGGTTCCAAGGATCTCTCACTGAATGCTGAATACTGAAAGCTAGTGGCTAGTGGCTAGCTGCTGATTCGACAGACATCATGTTGCATCTGGTCCTTTTCTTCATCTTCGCGGCGGTCTGTGTGGGCGGCGCCATCAACCTGCTTGCGCAAAAGCACCCCATCAACAGCGCGCTGTCGCTGATCGTGGTGATGGGATCGCTCGCCGTGATTTACCTGCTGCTGGGCGCTGAATTTGTTGCCGCGGTGCAGGTCATCGTGTATGCCGGCGCGGTCATGGTGCTGTTCGTTTTCGTCATCATGCTGCTGAACGCCGGAGTCGAAGAGCGGACACCGCACGGCAGCCGCGTCGCCACCATGCTCGGTGTTCCGGCTCTGATCATCGGACTGAGCATCGGCATTTGGCTGGTGAGCCGTCTCACCGGGCTCGACAAGATCGGCATCGGCGGTCCGTCCGTCATGAACGGCACCGAGGCGTTTGGCAATCCGCAGGCCGTCGGACACCTGCTTTTCCGTGATTACCTGCTGCCGTTTGAAGTCACCTCCATCTTGATTCTGATCGCCATCATGGGCGCCGTGGTTCTGGCGCGGAGGGAGGAATAGATGGTCCCTCTTTCCTATTACCTGGTCTTGAGCGGCATCCTGTTTGCCTGCGGCGTGGCCGGATTCCTGATCAAGCGCAACATCATCACCATTTTTCTTTCTATTGAACTGATGCTGAACGGAGTGAACCTGACGTTCGTGGCCTTTGCGGCGCAGTTGAAGTCGCTGGACGGCCACATCTTTGTGTTCTTTGTGATGGTGGTGGCTGCCGCCGAAGCCGCGGTGGGGCTGGCCATCATCATTTCCGTATTCCGCACGCGCGAAACCCTGAACGTGGACCGCGTGAACTTGCTGAAGCTGTAAGGGGCCGCAGCGCGCCTGACGAAAGGGCGTGATGCGACTCACGAGAAAGACAAATGCACCTTTGGATCATTCCATTGCTGCCGCTGGCCGGCGCCGCCATTAACGGGCTGCTGGGCAAGCGCTTCTCCAAGGCGCTGGTGAACACGATTGCGCTGGGCTCGACCGGGGCTGCGTTTCGCCTACGCCTTGTGGGTAGCGACGCAGTTCGCAGCTCTGCCGCCAGACCAGATCCCCCACATCGAGCGCTACGCCACCTGGCTGAGCGCGGGATCGTTCTCGGCGGAGTTCGGCATTTATCTCGACCAGCTTTCCCTGGTCATGCTGTTGGTGGTCACCGGCGTCGGCTTCGTCATCCACGTCTACTCCCTCGGCTACATGGCGCATGAAGGCGGCTACTACCGCTACTTCGCCTACCTGAATCATCTTCATGTTCTTCATGCTCACCCTGGTGCTGGCCGACAACTATCTGCTGATGTTCGTCGGATGGGAGGGCGTGGGCCTGGCGTCGTACCTGCTGATTGGTTTCTGGTTCCTCAAGCAGTCGGCTATCAATGCCGGCAAGAAAGCATTCATCACCAACCGGGTCGGCGACTTTGGATTTCTGATCGCCCTGTTTCTCCTCATCAAGCACTTTGGGACGCTGCAGTACGACGGCCTGTGGAGCCTCGTCAGCCGTTATCCCGTGGAAACCGGTGGCGCCGGGTTGTTGACCGCGATCGGCCTGCTGATGCTGATGGGCGCAACCGGGAAGTCGGCGCAGATTCCGCTTTACGTGTGGCTGCCGGATGCGATGGAAGGTCCGACACCGGTATCGGCGCTGATTCACGCTGCGACCATGGTGACCGCCGGAGTGTACATGGTGGCGCGCTCCAATCCCATCTTCAATCGTGCGCCGGATGCGTTAATGGCCGTCGCGATCATCGGCACGCTGACCGCGATCTTTGCCGCTTCGATCGGCATGGTCCAAACCGATATCAAGAAGGTGCTGGCCTACTCCACCATTTCGCAGCTCGGCTACATGTTCATGGGCTGCGGCGTGGCGGCCTACGGGGCAGGCATCTTCCACCTGATGACGCACGCCTTCTTCAAGGCGCTGCTCTTTTTGTCGGCGGGCTCCATCATTCATGGACTTGGCGGCGAGCAGGACATGCGGCACATGGGCGGCCTGCGCAAGTATCTGCCCTGGACCTTCTGGTGCATGACCGTCGCCACGTTCACCATTTCGGGCTTCCCTCCCCTGGCCGCGTTCTTCTCGAAGGACGAGATTCTCTGGAAGACCTGGGCGAGCGGCAATCACGTCCTGTGGCTGATCGGCGTCATCGCCGCGGCAATGACCGCGTTCTACATGTTCCGCCTGTGGTTCCTGACCTTCTTTGGCGACTATCGCGGTGTGACGTCGGGGGCCGAGGCTCATGGACACGATTCCCACGGAGGGGAGGGACACGGATCGCCGCACGAGAGTCCGATGGTCATGGTGATTCCGCTGGTGATTCTGGCCGTGCTGTCCTTTGTTGGCGGATGGGTCGGGGTTCCCAAGGCGATGGGCGGTTCCAATCACTTTGAGCACTTCCTTGATCCTGTCTTCCAATCGACCGAGGCGATGCCCGCCGGTGAAACCGGCATGGTTCCTGCCGAGGGCACCGGACACGAAGACAGCCAGCACGGAGTTGATGTTCAGCGCAATTTCGGTGGGAGCGGCTGCCATCGGGTTCCTGGGCGCGTGGTTCCTCTATTACAAACGGACCGATCTGCCGGCCAAGCTGGCTGCGAGCGCCGGAGGAATCTATAGGCTGGTCCTCGACAAGTACCGCATCGACGAGTTGTACGGCGCTGTGTTCATACAGCCAATCATTGCGCTTTCGACCAGCGTCTTTTGGAAGGGCATTGACCGCGGCCTGATTGACGGCGCCGTTGATGGCGCAGCTGCGGGAGCGAATGAGACGTCGGACGCCATGCGTCACATGCAGTCGGGCAACATCCGGTCTTATGCGGGATGGGTGGCCGTCGGCGCGGCTGCGGTAATCGCGTTCATGGTGTGGCGAGGTGTGCGATGAACTACATCGACGGCTACATCCTCACCATCGTCACCTTCCTGCCGCTGGCGGGAGCCATTCTGCTGGCGTTTTTCCCGCGCCGCGACCGTGACGTGCGCTACTTTGCTCTGGGCATTTCGTTGGTCACGCTGCTTGCCTCGCTGCATCTGCCCTGGTATTTCGACCGTGGCAACAGCGGCTTCCAATTCGAACAGAACGTCCCCTGGATCCCCCATCCCAACATTCATTACCACCTCGGGGTTGACGGCATTTCGATGTGGCTGGTCGTGCTCACCACGTTCCTGATGCCGCTGTGCGTGCTGATTTCCTGGAAGGGCATTCACGACCGGGTGAAGGAATTCTTCATCCTCATGCTGGTGCTGGAGACGGCGATGATCGGCGTCTTCATCTCCCTCGATTTGTTCCTCTTCTACTTCTTCTGGGAAGCCACGCTGATTCCGATGGCGCTGATTATCGGTATCTTCGGCCACGGACGCCGAATCTACGCCGCCGTCAAGTTCTTCCTGTACACCATGATCGCGTCGGTGTTCATGCTGGCCGCCATCCTTTGGCTCTACGCCCGCACCGGCAGTTTCGACTTCGTGACCATCCAGAGCCTCATTCAGAGTGGACAGGTCAACGGTTTTGGGCAGGCGGCAGTGTGGCTGTTCCTGGGATTCTTCGTCGCGTTCGCGGTCAAGGTACCTTTGTTCCCGGTGCACACATGGTTGCCCGATGCGCACGTTGAGGCTCCGACGGCGGGTTCGGTTTTGCTGGCTGGTGTGCTGCTGAAGATGGGCACGTACGGTCTGCTGCGTTTCAACGTCGGGCTCTTCCCCGAGGAGGCGCGCCGCAACGCTCCGTGGATCATTGCGCTGGCCATCATCGGCATTATCTATGGCGCGCTGGTAGCGATGATTCAACCCAATATCAAGCGGCTGGTGGCTTACACCTCGGTCAGCCATCTGGGGTTCGTTGTGCTGGGCATCTTCAGCTTCACCCAGATCGGAATGGACGGCGCGGTTTATCAGATGCTGAATCACGGTGTCTCCACCGGTGCGCTGTTCATGTTGCTGGGAATGATCTACGACCGCCGCCACACCTACGAAATGAGCGAGTATGGCGGGCTGGCCACTCCGATGCCGGTGTACGCAACATTCTTTGCCTTCATCATGCTGTCGTCGGTCGGCCTGCCGCTGCTGAACGGCTTCATCGGCGAGTTCATGGTGTTGAGTGGCGCGTTCCTGGCCAAACAGCTTTACGGAATTCTGGCTGCCACGGGCGTCATCTGGAGCGCTTGCTATCTGCTGTGGATGTATCAGCGCGTGTTCTATGGCAACGTGACCAATCCGGCGAACGCCAGCCTACGGGACCTTGACGCCCGCGAGCGCGTCTCGTTGTGGCCCCTGGCTATCGCTGCCCTAGTGATGGGAGTTGCGCCGATGCTGTGGCTGCACTCCATTGATCCCTCGGTCTCCGCCGCGCTCAAGCAGTTTTCTAGCGCGACGCAGGCAGCCGCGCCCGCAGCGACCCACGTCACGCAAGCTCTCTTGAAGGTGATCGGACGATGATTCCGGCCGTTGACTACATTCGGATCCTGCCTGAGCTGGTGCTTAGCATCTTCGGCATCCTCGTCATGATGGTGGATCCCCTGATTCCCGAACAGGGTTCCGAAGAAGCCGCTCGGCTTGATCGCCCTCGTGGGCACCATCGCCGGTCTTGCCGCCACCGCGTATCAGACCGGCTATTACGGCAGCGCGTTTCTATAACACGATCAGCGTGGATACCTTCAGCGTCTTCTTTCATATCGTTGTGTTGCTGATCGCGCTGGTCGTCATCCTGACCTCGTTTGAGTACCTCGAGGTGCAGCGCATTCGCTCCGGTGAGTACTACGGGCTGATTCTGTTCGGCACCGTCGGCATGATGCTGATGTCGTCTGCGGTCGAACTCGTGCTCGTCTTCATCGCGCTGGAGATCTCGTCCATTTCGACTTATATCCTGGCCGGAATGAGGCGTCGCTTCGCGGAGAGCGCCGAGGCGTCCCTGAAGTATTTCCTGCTCGGCTCGTTCGCCACGGCGTTCTTCCTCTACGGCGTAGCCATGATTTACGGCACCACCGGAACCACCAACGTGTACGGCATCGCGCGTTTTCTGCAGACACAGCAATCTCCGCTGGCCTATCTCGCAGTGGCGCTGATGTTCGTCGGCCTGGGCTTCAAAGTTGCCGCCGCGCCGTTCCATGTGTGGACGCCCGATGTCTATGAAGGCTCGCCAGCGCCGGTTGTGGCGCTGATGTCCACCGGCCCGAAGGCGGCGGCATTTGCCGTCCTGCTGCGGGTACTCTTTGCTGCAGATGCGCCCGGCTGGTTCTGGATGGTTTGGGTTGCGGCCGTGCTGTCCATGACCCTCGGCAATATCGGCGCGCTGGTACAGCAGAACGTCAAGCGCCTGCTTGCTTACTCATCCATTGCGCATGCGGGATATCTGCTGGTCGCCTTTGCGGCTGCGCAAACGGTAGGAATTTCAGCAGCCATCTTTTATGCTGCCTCGTACGCCGCAATGAATGTGGGTGCCTTCGCGGTTGTCGGCCACCTGGCTTCAACGGATGAGAAATATGTCACGTTGGATGACTACGCCGGACTCGGTCGTCGCTCGCCCCTGCTGGCCGCGATCCTGACCATCTTCCTGCTGTCGCTGATCGGAATTCCCGTGACCGGAGGGTTCTTCGCCAAGTTCTACGTCTTCTCGGCGGCGCTTCAAGCCAACCTCATCGGACTGGTGATTATCGGCGTGATTAACAGCGCCATCGCCGCGTATTACTACCTGCGCATCATTATCTACATGTACATGCGCGACGAGCGCGTGGAAGCCCCCGTGACACCAATTCCAGCCGGTCTCGGGGTGGGACTTGCGATGTGCCTGATCGCGACCATCTACCTCGGCGTGCTCCCCGGCCGGGTCCTCAACTATGCAATTGAGAGCGCACAAGATTTGCTGAAGTAGCTCGTCTCTGAAGCAGTATCAAGTCGCAGTAAACTTGGTCCAAAAAAAGGCAGGCCGGGATTCAGTCCCGGCCTATGTCACCGCAAGCTGTCTAGATCCGTACACTACTTGCCTTCAGCGTTGACGGTCACCGACTCGCCTTTCTGGCTCTGACGCGCCGTGAGACGCTGCGGTGCCTTTTCCTTGAAGCTCATACTTCCTTCGGGCCCCTTGAACTCACGCAGCGCATAAGTGTCGCCTGCAAGTTGGAAGACCAGCACGCTGCGGGAATTGCGGGAGTAGTCATCCACGAAACCGCTAAGGAAAGCGCCGCTCCCGGTCGTTTTCTGCCCGAGGGTGGCCACCTGTTGCTCTTTGTTGATCGAGAGTGTGTATTCCCCGGCGGGCATCAGCTTGCCGCCCGCGTAGAAGTCGAAGGGGATGTCAGCGCGGACCGTACGGGTAATGCCCTGCGCCACGGCAGCACCGCTCAGAGCCACTGCGAACAATGTCAGCGCTAAGAATTTGCAAGAGTAATTTCTCATACCACGCTCCTTTTATGACCATTGGCGCCCGACTTTTGACATGCCGTCATTGGGCCGGGCTGTTCTGCAACCATGGACTGAGTGTTATACGGAGGAGCGAGCCGTGTGTTACAACGTTCCACCAGGCGATAGTGACGAGCGCTGGCCGCGTTGCCGCGAAAATGTGTTCAACTGTGGCAGATGCTGGATAAGCAAAAATCGTGTGATGGGCAAGTAACGAAATGGTGACAAATCGCAAATTTCGCAGCAAGTTTTCGCAAGCCACCGTCGTTCGCGCTCGTGGAGGCGAAGCGCCCATGCCTCGTTAAGGGTGGATCGTTCCGCAGACCGCGGAATCAGTTCTTGGACCCTCAACCGGCGCGGAACTCCTGGATGCTTTCGCCGTTGCGCCAGAGCGGTACAGGGGTTTGCCTGCGGTGCTCCGCCAGCTTGCGGTTGATCGCCTCGACGTCCGCCTTGGACCAGCCGGCGCAGGAAATCTCGATCTCACCGTCTGGCGCGATGTAGAAGAGGGTCGGCACGTTGGTCAGCCCGTAGGCATTCGATACCGGATACTTTGCAGTGTCGTCGAGCGCTACGGGAAACGTGACGCCGTATTCCCGCAGGAACGCCTGCGTATCGCGCAGCTTGTTCTGGGAAATACCCAGCACCGTGACGTCCGTGCCCTGATTGGCCTGATACACGCGTTCAAGTAACGGAAAGGCATATTGGCAAACGGGACAAGATACCTTGAAGAACGCCAGCACAACGGGTCCCTTCTGCAGCGCCTCGTCCAGCGAAACTTGCTTCCCCTGCGCCGTCGGTAGTGTAAAACCTGGGGCGCGCGTACCAGCGGTTAGTGCAGCCTTCAATTAGACCTCCAAGGAACAACAAGTCTCTACTTAGATTCAGTGCTCGTGCCGCCGGACTCAACCACCAGCCGCCGCAATATCTTCCTCGTCAGGCCTGTGATCGGCAGCCGCTCCCATTGCTTCTGCGAAAGCCAGCGGCCGTCACGTCTCCCGCGTGGCAGCTCTTCCACCGAAAGAACGAAAACCGAGACTTCGTAGTCTGTGTCGGTGATGGAGTGCCGCACCTTCACCACCGGCTTACGCCCATCGCACTGGCTCTCCGAAACCCACGGCAACTCCCACATGCCTGCCATGAGCGACGCCCCCACCGGCCGCTGCACCAGAAGTACGACCCCGTCCTTGTGCGCCAGCGCGTAGTGGAGCTGCTTGCGCTTTCGTGGAGGCTGCGGGCTTGTGTACTTTCTGCCCCGCGTGACTGGCACCACTCGTTCAGCGGGCACAGCAAGCATTGCGGCGCCCGCGGCGTGCAAATGGTCGCGCCCAACTCCATCATGGCTTGATTGAAGTCGCCGGGACGATCGCGATCGAGCAGCATCTCCGCTCTCTGCCACGCGACTTCCCTTCCCTCGTTTCGGCCAAGCATACGGTCGAGCACGCGCTCGACATTGCCGTCCACGACAGCAACTGTTTCCCCGAAGGCAATGCTCGCTATGGCCGCGGCGGTGTATCGTCCGATCCCAGGCAACTTCCGCCACTCTTCCGCGCTTTGCGGAAAGATGCCCTTGCGTTCGCGCACAATCACCTTGGCCGCCTGATGCATCCTGCGCGCCCGATGGTAGTACCCCAAGCCACTCCAGACCGCCAGCACCGATGCTTCGCGGGCCGCCGCCAGGCGTTGCACCGTCGGAAATCTCTGGAGGAAGCGAGCGTAGTGGTCGAGCACTGCCGCCACGCGTGTCTGCTGCAGCATGACCTCGGAGACCCAAACGTGATAGGGATCAGCGTCTTTCCGCCACGGCAGATCGCGCCGGTTCTGATCGTACCAATCCAGCAAGGTGTTCCGTAGTTTCTTCAGGCTTGCTGGTTTGAGATGAAACCCGTTCCTGCTCACGCTGATTGGATTCTAAATGGACTCATTTCGCGGCAGCCGCGTGACGGATGAAGAACTGTTCCTTGTCGATGTTGGCAGGCACCGCAACGTCGAAGAAGCCCACCATCATCTCTTCGTAAGTTTGACCGCCCCAAGTTACCGATTTGTTGGGATCGGGGTTGTGAGGATTGTCCTCCGAGTTATCGTACCAGGCAACAGCCTGCAATCTGGTTCCCGCCTTTAAGAACAGCGGCTGCGCGAGTCGGTAGCTCATTTGCCAGTGAAAGTGATAATTCACTCGTAACAGGGTCTCAACGGTCCCGTCAGAGTGAAGGATGTTGTACTCAAATCGCTTGCCTCGTAGATGCATATGCGGAAAGAAGCTGAGCAGTGTCGCGTCATTGGGGAGAGTACCGGAGACCTCAACGCGATAATCATCGGTGCGCGGCGGGATGACAAAGCTGTGGTTGGTCAGTTGCAACGTCAGCACACGCTGCTTCGGCAGTTGCTTCGAAAATACCAGGCCAATACTGGTTTGATCGGAGGCCGGATGCCCGTTGGTGGTGTAGTGCATCTGGAAGACCAGGTCCGATCCTGCTGGAATGAACTTTGCCATACCATCGGGCCAGCGGTCCGGCTCGCTACCCGGCGCATAGACGAGGAGCATGTCGCTGGTAGTCGCGTGCGCTTCGGCGCGCTCTTCCGCATCGGAAAAGCTGGAGGGCGTAAAAGCCACGGCGACCGGCGCTTTCCGCAACCAGGTTGAGGTGGGCGGGCGAATGTACACCACCGCATGGTGCACGTGCGCAGGGCTTGAGGGTCGAATCTCCGACATCCGCACCCATTTGTCCTCGGTGAATCCGGTGGGCACGATTTCGTACGTGTATTCCACATCACCGGTCGCGGGCAGGCTGACCGGTTGCGGCATCTGCACGATCTTGTCCGGCTTCGGAGATGTTCCATCCTCGCGCCCAGTGGCGTGGCGGAGGCGCATCTTTCGGCGAACCGGCGGGCGCGCCCGCATCAGCCCAGGCGCTGATCAGGGCAATCTGCTGAGGCGTGAGCGACGGATCGTTGGAGAACTTGCCGTAGCGAGGATCGGCGAACCAGGGCGGCATCTGCTTCGATTGCACCGCCAGTTTGATGGCCGCTGCCCACGGCCGCGTCTGTTCGTAGGTTACAAACGGCATAGGCGCAATCTCGCCTTCCCGATGGCAAGCCTGACAGTGGTCTTGCAAGATGGGTAGGACATCTTTGTAGAAGACAGGATGAGTGCCCGCGCGTTGTGCGGCGGGATTTCCCGTCGAGCGAGTCGAGGAGCTCGATTGGCCGGAGCTGCCTGTGGAGGCAATCATCGCTACTGCGACAATCGCCCAAGCCACGCGGCGCAAACGTACAGATCGCTTCAAAACCTACAAACCGGGCTGGCCTTGCTGCTCGTTCGGCTCGTCAGGCGCGCCGTGGCGACGCAGGATTTGTGCCAGGTTCTGCGAAAACGCCGATCGCGGCACCACCATGTCACATCCAGCTTCCTGCGCTTTCAACTTCAGTTCGCCCTGGACGTGCGAGAGGAAACCGATAATGTTCGTCGCCTTCTTCAGCTTCGACTTCAGCTTGGGAATGACACTCAGCGGCTTGGCCGAAGCGTTGTTCAGGTCGAAGATGATGAGCGACGGCTTCTCCTCGCCGTTCTCGCCCATGCGGTCGGTCAGGTCCTTTTCCGTCTTCACGAACTCGACCTTCACGTTCATCTTGCGCGCCGTCTCCTGGATTTTGGCCAGGAAGAACAGGTCGTCCACGAAGGCAAAGATGCGCGTCGGCTGCGCATCCGAAACCACGGGCAGCGGCTCCGGGTCGGGCGGCATGAACTGCTTGCCGAAACCTGGACCACCACGGCCGCCGCGGCCCTGCTTGTGCACATTGCCGTTATTGTTGCCCTGGGCGTTGCGGTAGCTGTGGTCCATCGGCGCCGTGTAAATGCCGCCGCCGGGCAGGCTCTGCCCTCCGGGACGTGGGCCGTGCTTGCGGCCGTGGCGCTTGGGAGGCCCATGGCGCTGTTGTTGTCCGGGATGTTGCGGAGCGGCGTTGGTAACGGGTCCACGGCGGCCGCGCCGCCGTCTGCGTCCCTTCCCGCCGGGCTGTCCGGAGGGAGGATTCGATCCTTGATTCATGCTTCTCTCTTAATCGTTGTCACCCGCAGGTGGCGGGCTGCCCACATTTGCGAACCGCTGTTCTTGACCGCGCACTCGCAAGTCTCCCGGGTGGCCGGTCAATCTGCGATGACATTCACTGAAATCGAATCAGTTGCGTCCGTCTGGCGCCTGGTAATTTCAGCGCGAGGAACGCCTGCACGGGAAGTGCGGCGATTGGAGGACGCTCTTATCGTACCTAGCTTTCAGCCCTAAAAGCAAGCTCAAAAGGTGTTTTTCGCCAGACGCAGTCAATTGGTAACACGTTCTGGCTAGACACCGAGCCACAGGCAGCCGTGGTTCCCTGGTCGCTATTCGCCTTTCGCCTTTCGCTCTTCGCCAGAACGATAGATCGTCAGCTCGACCTGCACGCAACACGATTCGGTGAAAGCGAAAAGCGAGTGGCGAATAGCGAAGAGCGTCCTTGCCTACTTCCTCAGCATCTGCCTTGCTATAAAAAACACGTTCGCCGGACGTTCGGCCAGCCGCCGCATGAAGTACGGATACCACTCCGTCCCAAACGGAATATACACCCTCAGCCCATATCCCTCGCGCACCAGTTGCTGCTGCAGGTCGCGGCGCACGCCGTAGAGCATCTGGAACTCGTACGCCGAGGCCGGAATGTTTTCCGCGGTGGCGAACTGCTTGATCTCGCCGATGATGCGCTCGTCGTGCGTGGCGATGCCGTGATAGACCCCGCTCTTCATCAGGGTGCGCGCCAGCTTCAGGTAATTCGCGTCCACATCGGCCTTCTTGGGGAACGCGATCTCCGGCGGCTCCTTGTATGCGCCCTTGCACAGCCGGATGCGAATGCGCTCCGCCAGCAGATCGTTCACGTCCTTCTCGCTGCGGTACAGATACGACTGGATGACGGTACCGACGCGGCCCGCATGCCCGGGCAGGCGGTGCAGCTGCCGCACGAAGTCGAGCGTTCGCTGCGTGTAGGGCGAGCCTTCCATGTCCACGCGCACGAAATTGTTGATGCGCACCGCGTGGTCGAGCAGTTCGGTGACCAGCCCGAAAGCCAGCTCTTCGCTCACGTCGAAGCCCATGTGCGTCAACTTCAGGCTTACGTTGGCGTTCAGCTTGCGCGTCGAAATCTGGTCCAGCAGCCGATGATACAGCTCGGCGCTGTGCTTCGACTCGTCGGCGTTGGTGACGTTCTCGCCCAGGTTGTCGATGCTGACGCTTGCGCCCCAGCCGTTCACGACCTCTGTGGCGTGGATGACGTCGTCGAGGTGCATGCCCGCGACGAAGCGGCTGGAGAAGCGCAGCCCCAGCGCCGATTGCTCGGCAAAGTGGCGAAGTCGTTGATTTTCGGAGAGCCCGATGAAGGTCGACCTTAACATGCGGGCCTCGCGAGTCCGGCAGACATAGGTGCCGCGCCTTCGGACGTGCCGTCGGCAGCCGCTCTGAAACTGGGCCTTCGAATTTGTGTAAGAACTGGTTTTGAGTTGTCAGGGTGGAACGACCGCCCAAAATCAGCAGGCGGAATTGAATTTAGCCCAGGGCGTAAGAGTCTGTGTGAGTACTCGACCTGCGAAACCATAGTGGGAGGAGAGGTCCAAACCTGTCTCAAATCCAGCCCCGCAGGGGCGACTCAGTTTAGCCCAGCGCGCAAGCGCTGGGTAAAGTGCAAAATTAGACCGAGTCCCTTCAGGGACGGCACAGCTTTCGCACAAAATTTGAGGGAGAACGGAGTCAGAACTCCGCGCAACGGAATGGCTCATAGTTTGCTCACGCCAGCCCTTCGACCGGCTAGGCTTCACATATCTGTGTATCACAGACCAGCAGCTTCATGTATGAGAGACATCACGGCAGGTTGTGCGACGGATTCAGGTCACCAGCTGCCATTTCTGATCAGAGTCTTCGCTTGCATTGGTCGAGTCGAATTCCCAAAACCTCTGTCCGAAGAGCACCGCGATGTTAACCAACCAATAAATCCGCTGGCCACGCTAGTGATTTTCTCGGTCGCAAAGGCTCATCGCCGGAGGAGGCAAGCTGGTGGAAACCGCCCACGTCGGACGACGAGGATTCGAAGAGCCCCAATCCTGGGAGGGATGCTTAGGGTTGTGTAGCACGAAAAGGTGCCATTAAGTGGGACATTCGAGGTCCCAAATCGGGAGCACTTTCTTGCTCCATCCTCTAATTGTTCTTGCTTCCGGCAAAGGCCAGTAGAAGAATGTAGGCGTAACGCCACGCCTCCCCGGAAAGCGCAGTTCCCCGTTCTGGAAGCCGCACACCCCCCTCAGGCGCAACCAGCGTTATTCATTCTGGGCCCTAAGAACTAACAGAAAGCCAAAAATGCAGGACGTGCATCCGCTGCATTACCAACGCGCGAAAACAATAACTCGCACCGACAAGGAGATGCGCCATGTCGAAAATATCTCAGAACCAAAGTTGCAAGAAATCCAAGACCAAAGTTATCAAGGAGGGAAAAGTTATGCATCGTTTGTTCCAGCGGACAACTATTGTTAGATTATTCGCGACCGGCTTGATGTTAGTCGGTTTGGCAAGCTTGGCGTCGGCGGTGGATAGTGATGGTGTAGTCCTCATCAATCAGGCCGGTGCCCTAGCCGGTGGGATTACCCCGGGCGATAAACCGGGTTTCCCGGTAGCGATCAGCCAGCCGGGCACTTATCGGCTAACGAGTAATCTTGTGGTCGACGATCCGACCAAAGGTGCCATCGTGATGACAGTCAATGGAGTGACCCTGGACCTGAACGGATTTACGATCACTGGGCCAGGGACCGGGACTGGAATCGGCATACACGGAGCGCCAACCAACGGCTATCCGAGCACATCCACTAATGTAGTTAGCAACGGAAACGTGACGAACTTTGGCTCGCACGGCATCCAATTCGACTCAGGAAACCGCATTGAAGGCGTGCATTCGTTTGGGAACGGAGGAGAAGGCATTCACGTTAGCAATGGGAACATCATTCTCAACAATACCGTTAATAACAACGGTAGCAACGGGATTCACATTGGGAATGCCAGCACCGTTATCGGCAACGTCGTGGCCGTCAATGGAGGAAAGGGAATCATCGAAGGATACCCCGGCGACAGCGCGACCGGAAGCCTCGTAAAGGACAACATGATAACCCGCAACAGCGGTGTGGGCCTGGTTTTGGCCAGCGATTCCGGTTATGCAAGCAACGTCCTCACTAGCAACAACGGTGGCGGGCCTCAGGTACAAGGGGGAATGCAGATTGGCCAAAACCTTTGTGGGACTGGCCTCTGTCCGTAGCACAACTAAGTGCGCGTTGGCTATTGCAACCAATGCTCCAGCACGCACCCCACCCAAGCAGCTTCTGCCTGGGTGGGTTTTTTCATGCTTTGGGAAACAGCAAGAGGTCCTAAAGTCCTTGGCTCGTGGCCGTCCGGCCACCGAGGAGAGTGGCTGTAAAGGCGATCGGGAAGGCCAGCACAGCATTCGCATCAAGACCAATACCGCGTCTGCTTCGTGTGGCGCGACGGGAACGCTTACGATGTAGAGATCACGGACTATCACTGAGGGGACGAAAGAACATGGCCCAGCGGAAGCAAAAAACGATTGCCGCCCATCCTGGGGAGATTCTGCGCACGGAATTCATGGAGCCCATGGGGATCACCCGCGTATCAACTGGCGAAGGTCCTGCATTTCCCTGGGATCTACGAGATCGTGCGCGAACAGCGGGCGATCACCGGGGTCCCCAACCAGCGCCGCTTTTGTGCTGGTTGGGGTGGAATCAGCGCCGACGTGGCTCTCCGCCTCGGCAAGTATTTTAGAATGACGCCGCAGTTCGTTCTGGATGAATCTTCAAGCCGACTACGACCTGCGGCTGGCAGCAGCTCGCGCGCCCCTGAACAAGATCAAGCCCCGCCCAGCCGCGCACCAGTCGCCATTACCCCACTCATAACCCGCAACCCAGTGGGTCACCGGGCCAGCCTTCAGGCAGAAACGGCAGCTGCTTGCTCAGCTAGCGTTTGTCTCGAACTCAGGTATCGAAGTACCAGATAGGCGCCAGAAGCTAAGACAACCGGGCACAAGGCGAGCAGATCCGACAGGCCCATTTCGCGCGGCATAAGGTGAATTCGCTTAATGAGATAGTCCGGTACACACAGGAAGGCATAGAGCCAAAAGATGCACCATAGGTGCAGCAGAGGTCTTCTCGGCAGCCGCTGACAATCCCGCACCCAAACTAGGGAAATGCCAAAAAACCAAACTATGACTGCCATTTCGACGGATGCAAAGGCGGCATGCCATATCCCGGCTAGGGAGAGATGGCCAGTGCCACTCTTAATGAAGCCGGTATACTGATCGCGAGTCCACAAAATATGCTCGTAGATGACGATCGGTGCACAAGTTGCCAGGCTGAGTAGCCCGCCTAAGAGAAGGCCCATTCTCATCCGTTTCGTGAGACTTGGCAGAGTCGGGGCCAGAGCATCCATGCCTTGCAGTTGAACAATGGTAGAAGCAAGCTGTCCCCAATCAATACCGAAGGGACCAGCATCAGTGGTACTGATACCCCGGATCTCGGCAAGAAAGCGCCTGTCTGTAGGCTTAGAACCGCAAAGGGCACAAAGCCGAGCAGCAGCGTCATAGTGAATACGATCAGACCTTGGCCGGCGGCGCGTTTAGATAGGTCGTCCGGACCACCTGCATTGTGCTGAATTACAGAGTCCAGGCGGACTCGCTCTTTCGTCGCCAGCAAATACCAATCAACGACGTGATAACCGCTTACAATCCAGACGACAGCTCCCCAAGGCCAAAACCAAGAGGGTGCAAAAACGCAGCATACAAAAGAGAACAAGCCGATCAAACCGACGAAGATGGCCGGCGACCAGATCGCCACGAGTATGTTTGGACCGATGAAAGGTGGCGCGAATTGAAATTTGGCGGAGAAGATAAGGGGAGCAATCTCTGAATCCCAAATGAGCAGCCTATCCTCGACTCTTTTGTTAATCTCACTCTCGATAGCTGCGGCCCTCGCCGAGTGTGCATGCATTAAATAAAGGCTCTCCATAAGGTTGGAGATAAAATAGAGGGCGACGCAGATGCCTATGCTCAAAACCGTCACGCAGACAATAGGATGTTGAACGGCATTGGATACTTTTACGCTGAACCCGAATAGAGTAAACGAATCGCCTGATGACTGGCTGGCATTGCCCGATGACTGCGTGGCAAGGATAGCTACTATGAAGGTGGTTGCCAAACTTACGTAAGCCGTTAAGACCTGCTCCTGTCGATCATACCTCTGCTTTTGCGAGATAATTTCAGTTCGTCGTTGATCATATTCCTTCAGCAGAACGTCGACTGCCTAACCTGTCGCTCATAATCTCTCGATCGGTCATTTCGAAAGGGAGTCTACAACTTCTGCCAAGTGGTGCAAGCTACGTCTGGGATGCCAGTTGACAGCTTCCTCACTCCCACTCAATCGTCCCCGGCGGCTTCGAGGTCACGTCGTACACCACGCGGTTGATGCCCTTCACCTCGTTCACGATCCGGCTGGAGATGGTCTTCAGCACCTCGTGCGGCAGCGGCACCCAGTCGGCGGTCATGCCGTCTTCGGAGTGGACGGCGCGGATGGCGCAGGTGTAGGCGTAGGTCCGCATGTCGCCCATCACGCCCACCGACATCACCGGCAGCAGCACCGCGAAGGACTGCCAGATCTTGTTGTACAGTCCAGCCTTCTTGATCTCGGTGACGACGATGTCGTCGGCCTCCTGCAGCAGCGCGACACGCTCGGCGTGACCTCGCCCAGGATGCGCACCGCCAGTCCCGGCCCGGGGAATGGCTGGCGCTGCAGCAGTTCTTCCGGCATGCCGAGGTCGCGGCCAATCTTGCGCACCTCGTCCTTGAACAGGTCCTTCAGCGGCTCGATCAGCTTGAGCTTCATCACGTCGGGCAGCCCGCCGACGTTGTGATGGCTCTTGATGGTCTGCGACGGCCCGCGCACCGAGCGCGACTCGATGACGTCGGGATACAGCGTGCCCTGCACCAGCCACTCGACCTTGCCGTGCAACTGCTCGAGGCGGTGCGCCTCCTCCTCGAAGACCGCGATGAACTCGTTGCCGATGATCTTGCGCTTCTTCTCCGGCTCGATGACGCCCGCGAGTTTGCTGAGGAAGCGCTCGCTGGCGTCCACGGCGTCGATGTTGAGGCCGAGCTTGTCGCGCAGGTTCTTCTGCACGTTGACGAACTCGTTCTTGCGCAGCACGCCGTTGTTCACGAAGATGCAGGTCAGTTGATCGCCGATGGCGCGATGCACCAGCTCGGCGGCGACGGAGGAGTCAACTCCGCCCGACAGCGCGCAGATGACGCGGCCCTTGCCGACGGTCTGGCGCACGCTGGCGACGGTCTCGTCAATGAAGCTCTGCGGCGTCCAGTTGGGCTTCAGTCCGCAGATCTCGAAGACGAAGTTGCGCAGGATCTCGCGTGCCCTGCGGGGTGTGGTGCACCTCGGGATGGAACTGCACCGCGTAATACTTCTGCGCGGGATTCTGAATTGCGGCCACCGCATTCGACGTTTTGCCGATCAGCTCGAAGCCGGGCGGAAGCTCCATCGCCTCGTCGCCGTGCGACATCCACACCGCCAGCGGGCCGCGCAGGCCCTTGAACAGCGCGGTGTCGTCGCGCAGCAGCTCGACCTGCGCGTGACCGTACTCGCGCTTGTCAGCGGCGCGCACCTTGCCGCCCAGCTTGTACACCATGAACTGCAGCCCGTAGCAGATGCCCAGCACCGGCAGGCCGAGATGCAGCACGCTGCTCGTCGGCCGGTGGCGCGTCGGCGTCATAGACGGACGACGGCCCGCCCGACAGCACGATGCCCGCGGGATGATAGCTCTTGATTTCGTCAAGTGAGGCCGTGCACGGCAGGACGACGGAGAAGACGTTCAGTTCGCGGATGCGGCGCGCGATGAGCTGCGAATACTGCGCGCCAAAGTCGAGGACGACGATCGCTTGCGTTTCCACCATTTACTTTGCCAGAGAAACCCGAGCAGTGTAAAGCAGTTCGAGTTAGTGGTCACTTCCCCACTCGCTCGGCGATCCATGCTGCACATTCGCGCGTGCCCAGCGAGCCGCCAACGTCAACCGTCGTCTTCCCGCCCGCACGGCCCGGAGTACGGCGTTCTCGATGATTTGCGCTTCGACGTTCAGACCGAGGTGCGCCAGCATCATCGCACCTGTGAGAATCGAGCCCATCGGGTTGGCGATGTTCTTCCCCGCAATCGGCGGCGCCGAGCCGTGTACCGGCTCGAACATCGAGGTACGCCCAGGATGAATGTTGCCGCTGGCCGCCATGCCGAGTCCGCCCTGGAGCGCGGCGGCGAGGTCGGTGACGATGTCGCCGAACATGTTGTTGGTGACGATGACGTCGAGCGAGCGCGGGTCGCGCACCATCTGCAGACAGAGCGCGTCCACGTACATGTGCTGCGGCTGGATGTCGGCGAATTCCTTCGCGACTTCTTTAAACACGCGCTGCCACAGGCCGCCGGCAAAAGTCATGACGTTGGACTTGTCGGACATCAGGACCTTCTTGCGTCCGTTGGCGCGCGCATATTCGAACGCGAAGCGGATGACGCGCTCCACGCCGCGGCGCGTGTTGATGTCCTCCTGGGTGGCGACCTCGTCGGCGGTGCCGAACTTGAAGTTGCCGCCCATGTCCGTGTACACACCTTCGGTGTTCTCGCGGATGACGGTGAAGTTGACGTCGTCGGGCGTGGCGTTCTTCAGCGGGCACAGCGAGGCGTCGAGCAGGCGAACCGGACGCACGTTGGCGTAGAGGTCCATCTTGAAGCGCATGCCCAGCAGGATCTCTTTGGCGTGGATGTTGGTGGGCACGCGCGGATCGCCGAACGCGCCGACGAAGATGGCGTCGAAGTCGCGCGCCAGCATCTGAAAGCCATCCGGCGGAATGGTGGTGCCGTCGATCAGATAGCGGTCGGCGCCCCAGTCAAAGGTGGTGAACTCGACGGCCGCTCCGCTGGCGCGAATGACTTCGATGGCGTTGGGGATGACTTCCCTGCCGATGCCGTCTCCGGGAATAACTGCGATGCGTTTGTTGAAGGCCACGGGGAAAGAAGATACCACCGGCTAGGGTTGCTTGGCGAAGCCAGGGAGCTGCACCATGCGGCCAACGGCCACGTCCCAGTACTCGGCGTCGCGAACCTCGATCCTCAGCAGGATAAGGTTCGGATCATCGAGTCCCTTGGGAAACCAGCGCTCGTAGCGGGCGCTCCACAGCTCCTTCGCCTTGACATGGTCGCGCAGCGGCTCGGCATGTCCGGTGATGGAGACATAGCGTTGGCTGCCGGAGTCGGAATAGGCGAGGTTCACCCGCGGGTCGCTCTTGATGGCCTCCACTTTCTCGCTATTGTTGCCGCTGAAAAACCAAAGCGCGCCGTCGCCGTGGACCTCAGCCGTTGCCATAGGACAGCTATGCAAACTTCCGTTGGAGCGGATGGTGGTGAGCATCGCAAACTCGATGCCTTTGATCAGTTCGTTCAGCTTTGCAACCGGGTCATAGCTCTGGGCCATGTAAGCTCCTTGCGTCAGAATAGAACGAATCGGGATTAAAACCGGCGGATCACGCTATTACGCGCCGGCCGCAGCGACAAAATCAGCGGCAACCTCGTCGGGTTTCCAATCGCTTCCAGAGTATACCTTGGCCACTTTGCCGTCCTTGCCAATCAGGACGGTGACCAGCCCGTGAACGATCTGCCCGTCCTTCTGGTTGTAGGCGAGACCGAAGAAATCGGCGACCTTGCGGACCTGCTCGGGCGAACCTGATGCGAATTCCCAGTGCGCAAACCTGGGATCGACCCGGCCGACATAGCGCTCGCCGTAGCTGCGCAACATCGCAGGCTTGTCGTGCTCCGGATCGATGCTGATGCTGAGCAATTGCGCGGCGGCGAACACCTTCGGGTCTTTCTGCAATTGCTGCAGTACCTGCGCAAAGTTATTGCTCAGCCGGGGGCAGTAGTCGGGAAACGGACAGCGCGTGTAGATAAAAGTCAGCAGCAGCGGTTTGCCACCAAATTGTTGGAACTGGATCGTCTTGCCGCTCTGATTGACCAGCATGAAGTCGGGCACGTCGTCGCCGGGTTGCGGGACACGCAAAGCTGAAGTGCCGTCGCCTTCGGTGCTGCTCTTGGTGAAGGTTATGTCCTGCAGCTCTGCCTGCTCGCCGAGAACCAGCGTGGCCTTTACCTCGTCACCGGGCGCGATGGACTTGAACACCCACGCGTCCTTCGTCGCTTACCGTAAACGGCATCGTCATGCCTTCCATCAGGCCAGGAATGTCTTTATGGGCAATCGTGAGTTGGCGAGCGGCGGCATCCACGGCCACCACACGGCCTTGCAATTCATAACGCTTGGCGGCGGGCGGGTGAGAGCAAGCTGGGAAAGAAACCAAAATCAGCAAAGCGACGAGAAGACTGGCACGCGCGCGCATACAGGCTTCATTTTACGAGAGCTGCGCTACTTCGGGCTGGTTACCAAATAGTGATAAAAATCGTCCAGCCCGTTGAACATGATCTGTATTCCAATGCAGACGACGATGAAGGCCGACAAGCGAATGAGGATGCTCGTGCCCGTGGGACCGAGCAGGCGTTCCAATTTGTCGGAGAAGAGATAGCACAAGAAGATGGTCAACCCGATGAGGAGAATTCCGATGACAGCCGCCAGTGCGCTGACAATCAGCTGCAAATGGCTCTCTTCGTGCAGGTTGCTGCCCAGCGTCAGCGCAACTGCGATCGACCCAGGCCCGACGGTCAAGGGCATAGTGAGGGGATAAAACGCCTGCGAAAGAATCCGGTCGGTGCTGGGCTGGGTGTCGAGCTGCCGTTGTTTCAAATCGTCCTGCTGGTTGAGGATGCGCCAGCCGGCGATGGTGACCAACAGCCCGCCACCCATTTGCACCGCCGCCAGGCTGATTCCAAAGAACTGCAGGATGTAGGAGCCAACGAAGAGCGAAGCGACCAGCAGCACGGTGCAGTTGATAGCAACGCGCATGGCCACGGTGCGACGGATGCTCGTGGAGTAGCCCAACGTCATCTCGGCAAAGATGGGCGCCATGCCCAACGGGTTGACGATGGGCAGCAGTGCAGCGAATACCAGCAGCACATTGCGTACGATTGCGTACATGCGTCACTCAGCATAGCCCAATTGCCGCCGTTGTCGCACATCATCAGCAATTTCTATTTTGTTATCGGTTGACGCGGAGCCGGTTTGCCGATTGAATGATCGATGGGCGCGTGAGATCGGCGTGCCGGTCACAAACATGGGAATTCCTCCTCGTACCTTCGGAGCGCTCCAGATCAAGCGTCGCGAATCGCTGATGACTCGTGCTGTCGTCATGCCGGTCCAGCAATTTATCCATATTCAGGGCATCAGCAGTGTTCTCCTGCTGGCAGCCGCTATCGCGGCGCTGGCCTGGGCCAATTCGCCGTGGCACGACTCCTACCATCACGTTTGGGAAATGGAGTTGACACTCTCCCAGCTTCGCCTGCCGGTCCACGCCTGGATCAATGACGCTCTGATGGCGATCTTTTTCTTCCTGGTCGGCATGGAGATCAAACACGAAATCGTGCACGGCGAACTCGCCGACATGCGACGCGCGGCGCTGCCCATCTTTGCCGCCCTGGGTGGAATGATCGTTCCGGCGCTGCTGTATGGGCTGATCAACCATGGGCAGGATAGCCAGCACGGTTGGGGCGTCCCGATGGCAACCGACATCGCATTCTCCCTTGGCGTATTGGGGATCATGAAGGGCATTCCGCCGGAGTTGAAGGTCTTCCTGCTGACCCTGGCCATCGCTGACGACATTGGCGCGATCGCGGTGATTGCGATGTTCTACAGCGGATCCCTCGATGTGAGCGCCCTCATCGTCGGCCTTGTCCTGTTAGGCCTGATCTTGCTATGTCTGCGATTGGGGATTTCGCAGCCCATCCTCTATTTCGTTCTGGCGGTGGGCTTTTGGGTGGCCATCCTGCGATCGGGAATACACGCCACCATCGCGGGCGTAATTCTTGGATTCATAGTCCCGACGACTGCACCCCTCTCGCTGAAAGAGTTTCAAGAGGCAGGTTCTGGAATCGTGGTGCGCTTCCGTCGGGCGGTCGCCAATGGCGACGAAAAAACCGCCAAGAACCTGCTGGGCTCCTTTGAGGTGCTGGTGCAGAGCACCGAGTCGGCATCCGAACGCTTGACGCGTCAGTTGAACGATTGGGTGTCGTTCCTGGTCCTTCCCCTGTTTGCTCTGGCCAATGCGGGGGTGACTTTTTCAGCAGGCATCGCAAGCGACTTACTGACCAGCCGTGTTGCGTGGGGCATTGTCCTCGGACTTGTCGTGGGCAAGCCGCTTGGGGTTTTGGGTTTCTCGAAGCTGGCGGTGCGCTGGCGTCTGGCCCAGCTTCCCAATGCCGTGACGTGGAAACAGATCGGCGCAGTGGGCATGCTGGCGGGCATTGGATTCACGGTCTCGATCTTCATCAGCTCGTTGGCCTTCGAGACTGACTTGTATCTGGTAGAGGCCAAAACGGCGGTGTTGGCAGCCTCGGTCGCCTCGGGGGTGCTGGGTTATTTCGTGCTCCGCCAGAGAGAAAGCGTTCAAGAACCCGCCGAATCCGCGGCTTCGGATGGCCCCGCTTAAGCAGGCCAAAGGGCGCGAAACGCGTTACAATTCTGTAGTCTCTTCGATGACGGGACAGATTTTCTGTCGCGCACTCGTCTCGCATGAATCTCCTCGCGTCCCTCGGTTTGGACAAGCGCAGGATCAAATTGTCAGTTGCATACGTGGGGAAACTGGCTGCATTTCTCGTCCGCCCTCACGACGAAAGGAAACAAACGATTATGCGTTCTCGAACCTCAGCGCTCGTGCTGAGCGCGATTCTCGCTCTAAATCTTGCCGCTTGTAGCAAGAAGGAGCAGACCCAGAACCCGCCCGCGACCGACACCTCCGGCCAGGCCCAGGCGAACCAGCCGGCCGGCGGTCAGATGGCCCCAGGGCAGCAACCTGCCCAACAGATGGCGCCCGGACAGAACCAGCAAATGGCGCAGGCGCCGCAGCAGCAGATGGCCCCACCGCCGGCTCCCGAACCGCCGCCCCCGCCGCCACCCCTCGTGGTTCCGGCCGGCGCCAGCATTGTGGTTCGCGTGGGCAGCACTCTTGACACGAAAACGGCGCACGATGGCGACACCTTCACCGGCTCGCTGGCGCGTGCGGTCGCGGTCCATAATGAGGTCGCCATTCCGGCTGGCGCCGGCGTGACAGGAACCGTGGTCACCTCCAAGTCTCCGGGCAAGTTCAAAGGAGAAGGCGTGCTGACCATCGCCTTGACTGCCATCAATGTTGGCGGCGCGCCGGAGAGCATCCAGACCTCGACCTATACGGTGAACGTCAAAGGTAAGGGCAAGCGCACAGCGGTCGCGGTTGGTGGCGGGACAGGAGCTGGCGCTCTGATTGGCGGACTCGCTGGTGGCGGCAAGGGCGCACTGATTGGCGGCCTGGTCGGGGCGGGCGCTGGTACCGCAGGCGCGGCGTTTACCGGCAACAAGGATTTGCAGATCCCGGCGGAACAGGTGATCACATTCAAGCTGGCCACCCCGATCACGGTGCAACGCCAAGCGAACGCTGCTGCCAGCAGTCAACCGCCGCAATAGTAAACCGTTTTCAGCGGGAAAAGAGAAGGGGGGAGGCAGGGAGCCTCCCCTTTTCCGTCGCTCCTATTCCGAGGTCCCTACGGCAGGATCACCGCGGCGCCATCAATGGCGTCGCTCTTGACCGCAGCTAAAGCTTCGTTCGCCTGCTCTAGTGAGAACGGAGTCACCTTGGGATGCAGCTTGATGTCGGCGGCGAGCTGCAAGAAGTCGCGGGCGTCGGCGCGGGTCATGTTGGCGACGCTACGAATCTGGCGCTCGCCCCACAGCAGGCGGTCGTAATCGAATTGTGGCATGCGATCGAGGTGAATCGCGTTGATGGCGACGACCCCGCCTTTGCGCAAACTGGCGAGCGCTGCCACAACCACATCTCCGCTAGGCGCGAAGGTGATGGCGCGATCAAGTTCGACCGGAGGCTTGTCGGTTTCTGCGCCCACCCATTTCGCTCCCAGCGACTCAGCCAGCCGGCGATGCGACGCCCCACGCGTAGAAACGTACACGTCGCACTTCCAAGCGTGGAGCACCTCGATGGCGAGATGCGCGGAGGCGCCGAAGCCGAACAGGCCGACGCGCTCCCCGGGTTCGACTCCGGCCACGCGCAGGCTGCGAAAGCCGATGATGCCGGCACACAGCAAGGGCGCAGCGTGCAGATCGTCCAGCGCGGCGGGAAGCGGAAAGACGAAATCGGAGCGCGCTAGCGCATATTCGGCATAGCCGCCGTCAACGCTGTATCCGGTGAAGGTGGGCTCGTCACAGAGGTTCTCCATGTTGCTTCGGCAGTACCAGCAAGTCCCGTCGGTGCCGCCGATCCAGGAGACGCCAACCCGTGTTCCCGCTGGGAGGTCGGCGATCGCGCCGGCGACAATTTCGCCTACGATCTGGTGGCCGGGAATTAGTTGCTGACGACGCGGGGTGAGTTCCCCTTCGACAATATGCAGGTCGGTGCGGCACACGCCGCAGGCCCGGACCTTGAGAAGCACCTGTCCCGGCTCTACTTCGGGACGCGGAAGGTCAGTGATTTGAAGGGGATGCTTCTTCAATCGGTTGAGGAGTTGTCAAAATTGCGGCCCGCATAGGAATCCTCTGGTGGTTCGCGCTATAATTTTAGCCGCTTCTCGGAAGCTGCTTCAGACAAAGAGCGAGCTGCTCTTGTAGTCCGGCAGTTCGCGTTAGGGTTGACAGTTGGGCGCAGAGGCTACCGTCCTGCCTGAGTAGTGTCTTGCTTACCTCCCATGTCTGGGTACAACCTGCACGTCACTTAGTTCCTTTGGAGACAAACATGATTTCACGCAGATTTCTGCTGGGAGCACTGCTTTTGGTGCTTCTGGCTGGCCTCGTCTCGCCTGGCTGGTCGACCCAGACCGGCGACGTAAATAACAAGATCGCCACCCGCGTTCTCTCCGACACCGCCAATGGCGCCGCGACTGAAGCGCTGGTCGTTCTGACCGAACAAGCTGACCTCAGTGCGGCCTACACCATGCAAACCAAGCAGGAGAAGGGGACCTTCGTGGTCAACTCGCTGCGCACGGTTGCGGCCCGCACGCAAGGACCAATTCTCAGCCTGCTCAAGCAGCGCGGTATTCCTTATCAGTCGTTCTACATCGTTAACATGATCAAGGTAACGGGCGACCGCAACCTGATGGAAGAACTCGCAGCTCGTAGCGACGTCGCCCGTATCGATGCCAACCCGCTGGTCAAGACCGCTCTTCCGAATCCCGATGGCAAAATATCAGCCGACGAAGCGCAAGGCATTGAGTGGAACGTGACGCGGGTGAAAGCGCCCGACGTCTGGGCGCTGGGTTACACCGGCACCGGCCGCGTCGTAGCCGGCGCTGACACCGGAGTGCAGTGGGACCATCCGGCGCTGAAGAACCACTATCGCGGCTGGGATGGCCAGAAGGCCGATCACGATTACAACTGGCACGACGCGGTGCAGCAGTCGTCCTCTCCCATGGATCCGCACGGACACGGCACTTTTACCGTGAGCGAAATGGTGGGCGATGATGGCAACGGCAACCAGATTGGTGTGGCTCCGGGTGCGAAATGGATTGCCTGCCGCAACATGGATTCTGGCGGCAATGGCAAGCCAGCGTGGTACAGCGAGTGCTTCCAGTTCCTGATTGCGCCCTATCCGATTGGTGGCGATCCCAGCCAGGGCGATCCCACCAAGGCCCCGGATTCGATCAACAACTCCTGGGAGTGTCCGCCGAGTGAAGGCTGCTCGACCGGCACGCTGCAGACGATTGTGGATGCGGTGCGCGCCGCGGGAATTTTCCCGGCTATGGCGGCGGGCAACTCCGGTCCGCAGTGCTCCACCATCATGTATCCGCCAGCCATTTACGCCAGCTCAGTGGATGTGGGCGCGCTCGACTCAGGCAATAACATCGCCAGCTTCAGCAGCCGTGGTCCAGTCACCTCGGACGGCAGCCATCGCACCAAGCCCAATGTTTCCGCACCTGGTGTGAACATTCGCGGCGCGGTGCCGACCAACGGATACAGCTCGGGCTGGTCCGGGACCTCGATGGCGGCGCCCCATCTGGCCGGCGGAGTTGCTCTGCTGTGGCAGGCCGATCCAAGCCTAGTGGGCAAAATTGATCAGACGCAAAATAACCTTCAACGTGCGGCCACGCACCTGATCGATGTGCAGGCGGTGGGCAATTGCCGCGGTCCGAGCCCCTTCCAGGACAACACTTTTGGCTGGGGCCTGATTAACCTGCTGAAGGCGGTAACTGGCCAGTAGGCTGTTTCTTTGGGCTTGCTTCACGAGCGGCTCCCACCCGGTGCGGGGCCGCTTCTTTATGCGGCGGATGATGGCCTCTATTTGCTTCCTGCCAATTTGCCAGCCTCTGCTTTCGTCCCGCCGGCTTACACATCCATCGTCCGCGGCAAGGCGTTCGTCACTCTGCTGCTTACAACCGCGACTCTCCCTGCGTCCAAGCGGCGCGCAACATCTGTTGTGCGGAATTGGCGCGTTTTCAGACGCCGTTGGGTTCCTACGAATACTCCATGAAAGAGGTTTGCACCATGCTCAAGCTTCGCTACCTTCTTCTGCTTCCAGGTCTGCTGGCCGGCACCATGCTCACTCATGCACAGTCCACTCAGTTGGACCTGCCGTTGCAGAGCCAGCACGCCATCGTGACCCAGCGTCTCGGGGTCACCAATATCACCATCAACTATCACCGGCCTCTGGCCAACGACCGCAAGGTGTGGGGCGGCCTGGTGCCCTATGGGCAAGTGTGGCGCGCCGGCGCCAACGAGAATACCACCATCACTTTCAGCGATCCGGTGACCATCGAGGGCAAGCCGCTCGCGGCCGGAACCTATGGTCTGCACATGATTCCGAATGAAGACCAGTGGACCATCATCTTCTCCAAGATGCACACCGCGTGGGGAAGCTTCAGTTACGACGAGAAGGAAGACGCGTTGCGGGTCACGGTGAAGCCGGGAACGACCGACCTCCACAATGCCCTGGCCTACGACTTCGACCAGCTTCAGCCCGACTCGACCGTGGTCACCATGAGCTGGGACAAGGTTGCCGTGCCCTTCAAGGTTGCGGTCAACCTGCCTCAGACAGTCGAGGCCAGTTTGCACAACCAGCTTCGCGGATTGTCGCAGTACACCTGGGACGCCTGGGACGACGCCGCGACCTACTTGGTTGACAACAAGATGGACCTGAACGAGGCGCTCAAGGATGTAGACAAGTCGATCCAGAACGAGGAGCGCTTCGAGAACCTGATGACCAAGTCGCGCATCCTGGACGCGATGGGCCAGAAGGACCAGGCCACGGTCGCGCGGAACAAGGCGCTGTCCATGGGCAACGCGCAGCAATTGTATGGTTATGCCCGCCAGCTCCAGCGCCAGAAGAAGCAGGACGACGCGTTTGCGGTCTTCCGCACCATGGAGAAGAAGTATCCCGGTAATTGGCTGACCTATGCCGGCATGGGACGCATTGCCTGCAGCCAAGGCGATTACAGCAAGGCCACCGAGGACATGAAGCTGGCTCTGTCCACAGCTCCTGACCTGGGCAAGCCCAGCGTGGAAGGTCTGATCAAGCGTCTGGAGGCCAAAGAGGACATAAATAAGTAGGAGCTTGCTGGTGACTCTTCCCGACATGCCTTGCAGACTCAATTGAGAATTACACTTGACTGTTATGCCAGAAAAGGCTAGATTAAGCTAGATTGTTGCGGGACTGCACGCATGACAAACATAGGCGCCTTCGAGGCCAAGAACACTCTCGGCTCCTTGCTCGACCGCGTTGAGCAGGGCGAGGAAATCGTGATTACGCGACACGGCAAGCCGGTGGCGCGCCTCATACCCAGCAGTGGTGGGATCAACCGTGAGCAGGCCCGGGCCGCGGCTGGTCGCATTCGGTCAAGGGCCAGCCAGCTGAAGGCGGGCCCTTTCGATTGGGAGCGTGTGAAAGCCGACCGAGACACCGGCCGTCCATGAGCCTGGTCCTCGACAGCTCGGTAACGCTGGCATGGGTTTATAGCGAGGAAACCAGTCCAGCTGTGAGTCACGTACTTGATCTTGTGAACAATGACGGCGCGTGGGTACCCTCTCTTTGGCGGCTCGAAGTGGCGAACATCCTGGAGATGGGCGTGCGACGTGGCCGCCACAATGCTGAGTTCAGGGATGCAACCTTGGCAGACCTGTCCCTCCTGCCGCTCAGCAGCGATTCAGAAACCGAAAAACAGGCTTGGGGTGCAACTCTGCGCTTGGCGGAACGGCATCGGCTGACTCTCTATGACGCAACCTATCTGGAGCTTGCGCAACGGCGTGGCCTGGCGCTGGCGAGCCTTGACGGCGAACTCCGGGCTGCAGCGAAGGTCGAGGATGTTGCTCTCTTGGGAATGTAAATTGACGTTGGGTTGCCGGAACTCTTACCACGCAGCACCCCGATTGCCTTCGGACTCGCCAGCACCAATTGCCTCAGGCGGTCTCCACCGTCTATAGTTAAGGGTTTGCTTACCTCGTCCGAACCTCCCTGTGCGGACGATAATTCACGCGCCTGCCGAGGCGGGTTCGCGTCCGGAGTCTTCATGAAAAAACGTATTGTTCTCTTGCTATGCATTCTTACGCTCGGCCTGTCCACCCTCGCCTTCGCCGACGAAGGCATGTGGCTGTTCAACCACTTCCCTGTCGAGAAAGTAAAAGCCAAGTACGGATTTGCGCCTGACCAGGCGTGGCTCGATCACGTGCGGCTTTCTTCTCCCCGCGCTCCCAACGGTTCCTCGTCGTTCGTATCGGCCGATGGCCTCATCTTCACCAACCATCACATTGCGCAAGGTTGCGTTCACGATCTCTCCACCAATGGCAAGGACTACATGAAGAACGGCTTCTATGCGCCCACGCGGGCGGAAGAGCCGAAATGCCCGGGCATGGAATTCGTGGTGCTGGAAGGCATCGAGGACGTGACCGACAAGGTGAATGCGGCGGTCAAACCCGGCATGTCCACGGCGGATGCCGGTAAGGCGCAGCGTGAGGAAATGGCGAACCTGGAAAATGCCTGCTCCACCAGCGGCGCGCGCTGTGACGTGGTCACCCTGTTCTCCGGTGCCATGTACAGCCTGTACAAGTACAAGAAGTATGACGACATCCGCCTGGTGTTTGCCCCCGAGTTTGACATCGCCTTTTTCGGAGGCGATCCCGACAACTTCGAATATCCGCGCTACGATCTCGACATCTCGTTCCTGCGCGCCTACGAAAACGATCAGCCGGCAAAGATCGACGATTACCTGAAGTGGTCGCCCACCGGCGTGAAGGAAGGCGACCTGGTGTTTGTCTCCGGCAATCCCGGCCGCACGCAGCGACTCTTCACCATGGACCAACTCAAATTCCTGCGCGACGTACAGTACCCCTGGCAGCTCAAGTCACTGGCCCGTCGGGTCGACATGTTGCAGAAGTTCAGCGCCGAGTCTGCAGAGAACGGCCGCGAAGCCGAAAGCGACTTGTTCGGTCTGCAGAACAGCTTTAAAGCCTACACGGGCTACCAGGGCGGCTTGCTCGACAAAGAACTGATGTCCAAGAAGCAGGCTGACGAAAAGGCCCTGCAGGACTTCATCAACTCTGACCCCAAGCGTAAGCAGGAATACGGCGATCCCTGGTCTGAAATTGCCAAGGCGGTCGGCATTCAGAAAGAGATGTTCCTGCCCTTCATCTACATTGACAACCTGGGCGGCTTCCGCGGAGAGCTCGCGCGCTACGCCCGCACCATCGTACGCGTCACCGAACAAAAGCAGAAGCCCAGCAATCAGCGTATGCGTGGCTATCAGGATTCAGCTCTGCCGACGGTTGAGCAGCGGCTGTTCTCGACTGCGCCGGTTTACAAGTCGCTGGACCAGCTTCTGCTCGCAGAAAGTCTGACGGAAATGCAGGAGCAGCTTGGCGCGAACAACGACGTGGTCAAGATCGCGCTGGCCGGCAAGTCTCCCGACGAGCGGGCCAAGGAGCTGATTGCCGGAACCAAGCTCGAGGACGTCGCCTTCCGCAAGCAGCTCTATGAAGGGCGGCAAGGCCGCGGTGGACGCCAGCAACGATCCCTTGATCGTGCTGATGCGCCAGGTCGAGCCTACAGCCAGCGCGCTCCATCAGCGCAATGAAGACGAGGTGGAATCGGTGTTGCGCCGCAACGGCGGTGACATCGGCAAGGCGCTGTTCGCGAAGGAGGGCTTCAATGTCCCGCCCGACGCGACGTTCACTCTGCGCCTGAGCTACGGAGCGGTGGAAGGCTACAAGCTGAACGGCAAGAATTTCCCCTGGTTCACCACCATGGGCGGAGCTTATGAGCACGCCGCCCAGCACGGCAGCAAGCCTCCGTATCAGTTGCCCGAAAGCTGGCTGAAGTACAAGAGCGCCATCAACCTGAAGACGCCGTACGACGTGGTCTCCACGCCCGACATCATCGGCGGCAACTCGGGCAGTCCGGTGATCAACAAGAGCGGAGAGGTGGTTGGCATCATCTTCGATGGCAACATCGAGTCGCTGCCGTGGAACTTCGAGTACACCGACAAGGTCGCACGTTCCATCGAGGTGGACTCGCGGGCCATTATGGAGTCGCTGCGCAACATTTACCACGCCGACGGGCTGGTCAACGAGCTGACCGGCGGCGCAGAGCCGGCGGGCATGAAGCCCAACCCGCAGAGCAAAATGAGAAAGCCGGTAAGCAAGCAGCAATAACTTGGACGCTGGAAATCAGCGAGGGCAGTTAGGGTGGAGCGCCGCTAAAGCGGTGTTCCACCCCATCCGGTTTCAGACGGTGGTGCTGCGTGCTTGCTATTCTGAGCGTTTCGACGGAGGTTGTTCGTGAGAGTTAAGACGTTCCTGCTGTTCTTCTGCTTCATCTCCGCTGCCGCACTGGCTCAGCAAGCGGGGCAACAGCCTCCGGCTCCGGCCTCGGTACCCGGCACGGTGCTGGTTGAACCCATGTTGCCGTACACGCCAAGTCTTGATGTAACGGCCATGGATCGTTCCGCCGATCCCTGCCTGGATTTCTACACCTACTCCTGCGGCGGCTGGCAGAAGAAGAATCCCATACCGCCCGACCAGGTCTCGTGGAGCGTTTACGGCAAACTCTACCAGGACAATCTCGTCTATTTGCGCGGCATCCTGGAACAGGCCGTCGACCGCCAAAGACCGCGATGCTGTCGGCCAGAAGATCGGCGACTACTACGCCGCGTGCATGGATGAGGCCTCGGTCGAGAAGCTTGGCGCCAAACCCTTGCAACCCGAGCTAGCACAGATGCAGGCGCTGCAGAACACCCGGGACATCGCTCCCTTGGTCGCCGGCATGCACCTCGCTGGCGACTCCACCATGTTCCGTTCCGGCGCGCAGCAGGACCCCGACAACTCGGATGCCATGATCGTCGCTGTTGGCCAGGGCGGCCTCGGCCTTCCCGATCGCGACTACTACACCAAGGACGACGCGAAATCAAAGGAGATCCGCACGCGCTACGTGCAGCACGTGCAGAACGTATTTGAGCTTCTCGGCGATCCGCCGGCGACCGCAAAGAAAGAAGCGGACACCGTGATGCGCATTGAAACCGCTCTGGCGAACGCTTCCTTGACCCGGGTGGAGCGCCGGGATCCCTACAAGACCAAGCACATTATGAAGGTCGCCGATCTCAAGTCGCTGGCGCCCAACTTTGACTGGAGCGCGTACTTCAGCTCCAGCCAGGCCCCGCCGTTTGCAACCATGAACGTGGCCGAACCCGACTTTTTCAAGGAGCTTAATTCGCAAATGGCTTCCACGTCACTGGCTGACTGGAAGAGTTACCTGCGGTATCACCTGGCGAATTCGCGAGCACCCCAGCTCTCCTCGGCCTTTGTGAACGAGAACTTCGACTTCTATCGCAAGTATTTGCGCGGCGCCAAGGAGTTGCAGCCGCGCTGGAAACGCTGTGTGCAGTATGTTGACGACCAACTGGGCGAGGCGCTGGGGCAGGAATACGTCCGCAAGACCTTCCCACCGGAACTGAAAGCGGCAACCCAGGAAATGACGCGGCAGATCGAAGACGCCATGGCGCAGCGCATTCAGCAACTTGACTGGATGAGTCCGCAGACCAAGCAGCAGGCGCTCAACAAGCTGCATGCCATCCGCAACAAAGTGGGCTATCCCGACAAATGGCGCGATTACAGCTCAGTCGCCATTACGCGCGACGATTTTTATGGCAACACCAAGCGGGCCGAGGAATTTGAGAGCCATCGTGAGTTCAATAAAGTCGGCAAGCCGGTTGACCGCACCGAATGGGACATGACGCCGCCTACGGTGAACGCCTACTACAACCCGCAGATGAACGACATCAACTTCCCTGCCGGCGTCTTGCAGCCGCCGCTCTACGACGCCAAGATGGACGATGCGCCCAACTATGGCAATACTGGGTCCACCATCGGCCACGAGCTGACGCACGGCTTCGATGATGAAGGCCGCCAGTTCGATGCCAAAGGCAACCTGAAGGACTGGTGGACCACGCAGGACGCTGAGCAGTTCAACAAGCACGCGCAATGTGTGGTTGACCAGTACGGCCAGTACGTTGTCGTGGACGACATCAAGATCAACTCCAAGCTGACCGAAGGGGAAGACGTTGCCGACCTCGGTGGAACGATTTTGGCCTACATCGCCTGGAAAGGGGCCGACAAAGACAAGCAGCTTAACAACCGCGACGGCCTGACGCCCGATCAGCGCTTCTTCGTGGGCCTCGCTCAGTGGGCCTGCCAGAACGACCGTCCAGAGGACCTGCGAGCGCGCGCCATCACCGATCCACACTCTCCCGCCAAGTACCGCATCAACGGCGTGGTGGTGAACATGCCAGAATTCGGCACGGCATTCTCGTGCAAGCCCGGGACACCCATGGTGAAGCCAGCGGACAAGGTGTGCAAGGTGTGGTGAGAGGGCCTGTGAGTGACAGCGTCCCGAGCAGAATCGTCTCTGCGGCAAACCGGAAACCAGAACCTCCGACACTCAACGCCACACGCTAGCACGCATAACGTCGAAGTCATGGTCGTAAGTCCAAACCTCGATGTCTAAGCGCCTCGCGAGCACTGCCAGGGTCGCATCGACGAGCGTGATGGATTGATCCGGAAATGCAGCAAGCTTGGTCACGGCGGCAAGGTAGTCTTCCGCGCTGGGATTGATGACCGTACCGTTGTCCAGTAATTCCTCTAAGAATGTAGCTGCTGGCTCTCTCCCCAGCCTGTATAACGCGAGCGAATAGGCTTCCAGCAGGATCGGATAAGCAACGATCACCTGCCAGCTTTCCCGCGCAATTCGTTTCAACTCGCTCAGTGCGCGCTTGTGGTGGCCGTCGTGGCGATCAATTGCGGCGAAAAGAGGACCGGTATCGGCAAGTATCGCCCGGATCATCGCTCAGTCAGATAGCGGTCATGCTCTTGGCTGATGTCTCGGTGGCCGCTTCCGTGCCTTGCGGGTGTAAGTCGGAACGGCCCGGTGTTGCGGAGGTACCCACGCTGGCTCAAGTACTGGCGTAGCGCCGCTTGAACCACGGCGGTAAGCGGTGGCGGAGCCTCCTGGTCTCGAACGTAGCTTTCGACTGCGTCGGCCAAGTCGTCGGGAATGGTGACAGTAGCGCGTTTCATAGGCAAGGTTGATTGTAACACCAGTTGGTGAAGATGGTGAAATCAGGGCCGATATCACCCAACAAGGCGCATCAATCCCTTCCCCGGCAGATCGGGAACCAGGAATTTGCCACCACTAAGTGCCTCGGCGGCACCGTAACCGCTGCGCACCGCGCCCTCCATTGTCGAAGGCCAACCCGTTGCCGTCCAATCTCCGGCAAGAAACAATCGCGGCCAGGGACTTCTGTTCGACGGACGAAATGCGTCACTCCCCGGCGTTGGCGAGAATGTCGCATGCACTTCCTTGATGACTGTAGCCTTGGTCAGCTTTCGCCTCGCGCACGAGGGGAAAGAACTCGCCCAGTTCCCTGACCGCCAGCTCGATGATTTCCCCTCGCGGCTTGTCCACCAGCGTCTTTGATGAGCTGACGACCAGTTCCACGTAACTGCCGGCCTGCCGCGAATCCCTGCGCGTGGCCAGAATTTTCGACTTGTGGAACATCCACTGAATGGTCCGCTCCAGCAGCACAGCATGCTCCAGGGGCGTGATTTCGCGGTCGAACCACAAATGGATTCCGGTGATGGGCGAGGACTCAAGCTTCTGCAACCCCCGCCGCAGGGCTTCTGCCTCGGGAACGTCGGGCAAGAGCTTCTCGATGCCGCCGAATGGCGTTGCCAGAATTCCGAAGTCCGCGCGTATGTCTTCTCCGCCGACGCAGACCTGTACACCCTTGGCGTCCGTACGAATGGACTCGACGGATGCGCGCAGGTGCACTTTGCCACCACGCGCCTGGATGTAAGCGGCTGCCGTGCCGTAGAGCTGCGAGAGCGGGACAGCGGGAATTCCCATGCGCCCAGCTTCCGCTGACTTCAGGAACGATTCGCGAAACACTTGCGCGGCATATGGGATTGACATGCGGTCGAGATCTTCATTGAGCGCGCTGACCAGGACTGGAGCCCAGAAGCGATTGATCGCCGGTTGGGTCTGCCGATGGCGCGAGCAGCCACCACAGAAAATTCTCGCTCTCGTCCTCCTCTCGGCGCAGTTCAGGGACGAGGCTCATCATGGCCCGCGCGATCGCCAGCTTGTCCTTCCAGCCAAGCACAGCCGAGGCGAGAAACGACGGAGCGGCATGCAGCGGCGCCGGCAGTGCACCTCGCCTTCAGCGTCGAAGAACGTCCGCCGGGCAGCAGGAAGGTGATCTCGTCGTACCAGCGGATTTGCTGCTTCCACACCCAGCCGATGATAGAAGTCAATCAGGTTGGTGCAACAGCCGAGCAGCACGTGCTGGCAGTTGTCCACCACCTCGCCCGTGCCGGGCAGTTCGTACGACGAAGCCCGTCCGCCGAGATAGGGACGCCGCTCAAACAACTCGACGCGATATCCTGCGTCCGCCAGCGCACAGCCGGCAGAGATACCGGCGAGCCCGCCGCCGATGACCGCGACTGTCCCCGACTGCGGATTCTGCGCTTCGGCCATCATGTAAGGCGGCGCCAAAATCCCTTGCCCAGAACGCTCAGCTTCTCCATCGTGGAAAGCCGTACCTTCCCGGAAAAGACGTCGTAATTGCGGGCGATGATGCGCTCCAGCAGCCGTCGATAGATTTCTACCAGCGTCCACAGCGCCGGTTGGCTGTCTTCGTCAATGAGCGGCAGCAGATCGTCCGCCGCACGATAGAACCCGCGCGCACGCAACGCTTCGAATTCCAGCACCGGACGCAAGGCCTCCGGCGCCGAACCGTTCGTCAGGGCATGTGGGTCGAGGCTGAAGCGCGCAAAGTCTTCCCGCGGCAAGTACACGCGCCCCATCTGGGCGTCTTCTCGTCACATCGCGAAGAATATTCGTGAGCTGAAAGGCCACTCCCGGTTTGCTCCGCCAGCTTTTCTGCGCGAGGGTCGCGGTAGCCGAAAATCCGGATACAGACCAGGCCCACCACCGAAGCGACGTGGTAGCAGTAGTCGTAGAGCTGGTCAAAGGTCTCGTACTGCAACTGCGGCGTAGCGCCGCCGGGTACGTCATTGCCCCACGGCACATCCATCGCCGTCCCCAGCACCACCTTCTCCAGCAGATCGAGCGGGATGTTGAAGCGCTTTTGCGAATCGGCCAGCGCAAACAACACTGGGTCGTCGGTAGGCCCGCCAGCGGCGACGGAGCGTAGTGCGCTCACCCATTCGTTGAGCTTTTCGAGGCGCTGCTGCGGAGAGAGCGAGGGATCGTCCGAGATATCGTCGGCTCGCCGCATGAAAGCGTACACCGCTGAAATGGCATTCCGCTTTTCCTTGGGAAGCACCAGGAAGCCGTAGTAAAAATTCTTGGCTGCCGAGCGCGCGATGTGCCGGCACACCGAATACGCAGTCCGTACCTGCAGCGGGTGCTCGCTCACAGCAGCTTTGCTCCACCCCAGAACACGAAAAGGCGCCGTGTTCCGGGGGCCCCGGCTGCGGCCGCGCGCGCGACCAGCCAGAGCTTGCGGGGCTTGGAGATGGCCGGCCTCCGCGTCAGCACGTCGTAGTCTTGCCGCTCGATCGCGTTCAAGATCTCCAGACCACCGCGGCTGAACAACTCAATGTCGAGGGCCAGGTGCTCGGTCCACCATCCTGGCCAGCGGCAGTCCCCTGTGAAACCATTCGCGGGCGCGGGCGACCTCAAACTTCATCATCTCCCGAAATGCCGGCGTGGCTCGGTGCTCGGCAATCTCGGCTTCGCTGACGCCGTACTTCGCCAGGTCTTCCAGCGGCAGATAAATTCGTCCCTTCGCGTAATCTCTGGCGACGTCCTGCCAGAAGTTCGCTAACTGCAGCGCGGTGCAGGTGTAGTCCGAGAGTTGCTGCCGCTCGGCATCGCGATAGCCGCAGAGATACAGCACCAGATGGCCAACCGGGTTCGCCGAGTAGTGGCAGTATCCCAGCACGTCGTCGAAGGAGGCATAGCGTCCCACGCGCTGGTCCTGACGAAACGCGGTCAGCAGATCGGCAAACGGCTGGCGAGGAATATCGCACTCGCGGATCGTCTCCCGCAACGCGATGAACACCGGATGCCGAGGGCCCGCCAGATTTCGTCCGCCGAAATCGGGCTCCGGCGTGTCTTCCTTCCGGATGTCTTGGGGTGAAGGCTCGGCCAGGCTCAAGTAGGTTGCATTCAGTTCGGATTCCCAGGCGTCCAGCAACGCCAGCGACTGTTCGGCATTGCCCACTTCGTCCCCGAGATCGTCGGAAATACGGCAGTACGCATAAACGTTGTAGAAGTGCTGGTGCAGATGCTTGGGCAGAAACCAGGTGACGACCGAGAAATTTTCGTAATGCGAATGCGCGAGGCGCGCGCAATATTGTTGGGCCTCTTGCAGTGAGGGGGCGCGATCGGGAATCGCATACTCGGGCGGCAGGGCGCGCCAGCCTGCGGATGCGGACTGGGCAACAACGGTATTGTCGGCCGGAACAGATGACATGGGCTGTGGACGTTAGGATTCTGCACCCTGAGCGCTCGGTAGAGCGACGCTCCAGCGCCGCATCCGTCTCACCGCCTACCCTCCGGGGATGATGGCGGTCTTGATGTCGCCGTTGCGGTTGAGCATGTGCCGCAAGACCTGCTGCAAGCGCGAGAGCGGGGCCTCGCCCGTGATGTAGTCGGTGCCCTTGATCTTCTTCTCGCAAATCAGCGAGAAGGCTTTGCGCACGGTCTCCGGCGTGTGATGGAACGTGGCCTTCAGCGTCAGTTCGTTGTAGTGCAGCCGTTGCGTATCCAGCGCCACCGTGGTGCCGTTGGCGCAGCCGCCGAAGAAGTTCACCGTGCCACCCTTGCGCACCATGTCGATGGACCACTCCCACGCCTGCGGGCCGTCCAACCGCCTCGATGACCACGTCGCAACCGCGGCCCTCGGGAGTTAACTTCCGTACTGCCTTCACGGGATCGTCCACCGTGGTGATCTCCACCGCGCAGTCGGCGCCGATCTTGCGCGCGGCCGTCACCTGCGAATCGCGCTTCACCACCGAAATCACATTGCATCCCGTCAGCTTGGCCACTTGCACAAACATCAGCCCAATGGGTCCGGCGCCGATAACGGCTACGGTGTCGCCGATCTCCATCTTGGTTTCGTGCAGACCACGCAGCACGCAGGCCAGCGGCTCTACCATCGCGGCCTCTTCGAAGCTCACATGCTTGGGAATCGCCAGCATGTTGGTTTCGACAATTCGCCGGGGAATGCGAATGTACTCAGCGTATGCGCCGTTATTGAACAGCAGGTCCTGGCACAGATTCTCCTGGTGTTTAGAGCAGTAGAAGCACGTCCCGCACGGCGCAGAATTAAGCGCTACCACGCGCATGCCTTTGCGGAATCCGCGGACGTTCGGGCCAACCTCTTCGATGACACCTGCCAATTCATGGCCAAACAGGGCCGGAGGTACGATCATGCGCGCGTGATAACCGCGCTGATACACCTTAAGATCGGTGCCGCAGGTCAGGGCCACTTGCACCTTGACCAGTACTTCCCCCACGTCCAGGGTGGGGATTGGCACTTGCTCGATCTTTACGTCCTCTTTTCCGTAGAGGACTGCCGCTGTCATCTGTCCTTCCACGCTAGTGGTCCTTCCATGAGCTGCCCGGTTGGATTACGACTTTCATTGAGTCCGGCTGGGGATGGGCAGCCAATTGCAAAGCCTCGACGGACTCATTCAACGTAAACCGATGACTTATAAGCCGTTCCAATTCCATCTCGCCGCTGAATACCAATCGTGCTGACTCGTCCTGCAAATCTACCGAAGCGCTGTACGATCCCAGGAGACTCTTTTCTTCGACACAAACGGCCGCGGGATCAATTTTGGCCTCACCGTGCTGGGTTTGGGCGAACAACAGCACCCGGCCGCCGGGACGCGTTGCCTCCATGGCGGGGGCAATCAGCCCATTCCCTGCCACCGCCAGGATCACAGCATCGGCCCCTCGACCTTCTGTCAGCTCCTTGACAGCCCTGATGGTGTCGCATGTCGAGGCGTCGATGTTTTCTTCCAACCCGAACCTCTTAGCTATTGTATGCCTCTGCGGAAACAAATCGGAAGTAATAACCCGGACGCCGCATCGCCGCGCCAGCATTGCCAGCATAATGCCGATCGGCCCCTGTCCGATCACCAGCACGGCTTCCCCAGCCGTAAGCCCCAGTGTTTCAATACCTTTCATGCAGGTATTCACAGGCTCAATGAAAGACGCCTGCTCAAACGACACGCCCTCCGGTATGCGGATGACGCCCTTGCGGACAATCCACTCCATCACGCGCACATACTCTGCGAAGCCGCCCCCGCTGGGCTCGTAACCTGCCGTTGCTCCTACCTTTTTATACGTCGGACATTGGGCGAATACCTTGTGCTGGCAGTAATAGCACTTGCCGCACGGAATGTGATGGAAGACCATCACCCGGTCGCCGACGCTGAAATTCCGTAACCGTGTCCCCGACGGCGGCTACTACCCCGGTAGTTTCATGGCCAAAGATGCGCGGGGCGGAGTGCGATCCGGTGGCAATCTTCTTCAGGTCGGTGCCGCAAATGCCGCAGGTGTGGACGCGAAGCAGGATCTCGTCCGGGCCGATCTCAGGCACGGGTACGGTCTCCATCCTGACGTCATTGACGCCGCGGTACACGGCTGCCGTCATGGTTGCAGGAATCGCCTGCTGCCCGACTGCGCTTCCGAATTGTGTTGCCACCGACATGTTGGTTCTCAGTAGTCAGTAGCCAGTTGTCAGTTCAGAAGAGTTACTGACTACTGGCTACTGACAACTTCTTCAATTAGATGTTCCACTTCACGGCACAGGTTCGCCGAAGCGAGCGCGGCATTAGCCCGCATCTTCCTCAAAACTGGCCACCACCTCGGACGGAACGCGACGAATAGCAGAAAGCGGCCCGTCGAGAACTTTCCGTTCTGATCGATAAAGCGCATCAACGGTGGCATCGCAAATCCCGCGTCATCGGAGATCGATTTCACAGCAGCGAACTCCAGTCCACGTTCCCTCGCCACTTGCGCTACCGCTGCCGCTTCCATATCTACGACGTCTGCGCCATATTTCCGGCGTAGCTCCTGTTTTTCTGCGGCGTCGCTCACGTCCTGGGAGGTGGCCAACACCCACTCGCCGCCTCGCGTCGGATATCGTTCGCCGCTGGCAGCGTCCACCACTTCCTTGATCCGCCCCACATCGCCCACCTTCAGCTCGGGCGAAATCGCACCGGCAATTCCTGCCGAAAGCAAAAGCCTCGGCTGCGCATAGCTCGATCGCGGTCTCCGCAGCGCGTCGAGCGCACTTCTCGCCGATACCACCGATCGCTACCACCGCGTCGGTCCAATTCGAACAGCGCAACCCCGTTCACCTGCCGCGGCTTCAGCTTGCCCAAGAGCGGCGCCAGCTCCACCGGCATTGCCGCCACGATGGCAACGGATATGTGAGCTTTAGAAAGAGCTTGTGGCGTCCCGTTCGGGGCTCGTTCTTGCGCGATTGGTTCCACCTGGGCTCAAACTCGCTCGCTCTCAACTGACCACTGGCTACTGACTACTGCTTCATGCATATCCATTCGCCTGAAACCACTCCACCGCGCGCCGTAAGGCATCGTCCACCGGCCTGGGATTCCATCCCAGATCGCGTTCTGCCTTGCCGCTAGTGACGAACATCTTCTTGCGTCCCATGCGAACGGAATCCAGCGTGACCCGCGGCTCCCGCTTTCGAATGGTTCCACTGATCAATGTGTCCACCGCACCGGTAGCGTAGGCTACGGCGTATGGCAGCTTCACCTTTGGCGAGGGCAGACCCGTGATTGCGGCCAGCTTGTCGAGAATCTGCTTCAGGGTCAGGTTCTCGCCGCCCAGGATGTAGCGTTCGCCCGGCACCGCTTTCTCCATCGCGAGCAAATGGCCCTCGGCGCAATCCAACACATCCACCAGGTTTAAGCCTGTCTCAACATAGGCCGGAAACTTGCGCCGCAGAAAGTCCACCACGATCCTGCCCGTCGGCGTCGGCTTGATGTCGCGCTCACCAATCGGTGTAGTCGGATTCACCATCACGATATTCTGTCCGGCTTGCCCAGCCTCAATCACCAGCCGCTCCGCCATGAACTTGCTGCGCTTGTAATCGCCAATCATGTTGGCGAGAGCAACCGGCGAACTTTCATCGGTAAGCTGGCCGTTGTTGCCGAACCCCATGGTGGCAACGCTGCTGGTATAGATAACCCGGCGCACGCCAGCGTCTCTAGCCGCCCGCAGGATGTTCCGCGTGCCCTCGACGTTGGAGTCGTAAAGCTCCTGCCGGTTTGGCGACCATAACCGATAATCCGCCGCCACATGGAACACGAACTCGCAGCCCGCCATGCCGTTCGTCAGCGATTCCGCATCGCGCAGATCGCCCATCACACGCTCGGCCGCAAGTCCCTCAATGTTGTCGGTGCGACTGGTCGCCCGCACCAACAGGCGCAGTTCTGCTCCCTGGGCCAGGAGCTTTCGCGCAACATGGCTGCCTAGAAATCCGGTCGCGCCTGTGACGAAACACTTCATGTATAAATTGTCAGTCGCCAGTTGTCAGATTGTCAGTTGCCAGCGGGGTTCGGATCGTGTCATTCGGTCACCGACAACTGACAACTGGACACTGACAACTGGATTTCGATTAACCCGCGCGCCGCTGATCGCGCGCCACCCGCAGTTGTTCTTCCCTCGGCGCCGCCGAAGCTTTCGCGTACACCGTTAAGGCAAGCAAGGGGAAATACTGACGGTACATGTAATACATCAGGTAGAAGACGCGCGGAAATCCCGTGCCCGTATAGAGCGACTCATCCCATGATCCGTCGCGCCGCTGGGTTTTCAGCAGATACGCGATGCCCCGCTGCAACGAATCGCTGCGGGTATCGCTAGCCGCCAACAGTCCCATCACCGCCCAGGCCGTTTGTGAAGCCGTGCTCGGTCCTACACCCTTGGTGTTGGGATCGTCGTAGGAGTCGCACCTCTCGCCCCAACCGCCATCCGGGATTCTGCATCATGCGCAGCCACTCCACCGCCTGCTGCACAAACGGCTCGTGATGATCGATACCCACCGCTTCCAGCCCGCGCAGCACCAGCATGGTTCCGTAGATGTAGTTCACGCCCCAGCGCCCGAACCACGAGCCGTCAGGCTCCTGCTCGCGCTTGATGAACGCAATCGCCCGCCGAACCGGCTGGTCTTTCAGCGAATACCCATAACTGCCGAGGCACTCCAGCACCCGGCCGGTGATGTCCACCGTTGCCGGATCGAGCATGGCGTTATGATCGGCGAACGGAATTTGCTGGAAGACCATGCGGTCGTTGTCCTTATCGAAGGACGCCCAGCCGCCGTTCTTGCATTGCATGGACAAAATCCAGTCCAGCGCGCGTTGCACCGACTTGCTGTGATAACTCTCGTTGCTGGTCTTCACCCGGCTCAGCGCCAGCATCACCTGCGCGCTGTCATCCACGTCGGGGTAGAACTCATTGTTGAACTCGAAATACCAGCCCGCAGGAGCGGCCTTGCGGTTCTTCACGCACCAGTCGCCGCGGCGGGTCACCTGCTTGCGCAGCATCCATTCGCAAGGCTGCACCAGTCGGGGATCGTTGGCCGCCACGCCGCTCTCAGCCAGGGCAAACACCGCGTACGCCGTGTCCCACACCGGCGACATGCAGGGTTGCATGCGGAAGGTCGTCGCTTCTTCGATGCCCAGCTTTTCAAACTCATCCATCGCCCGGATCACTTGCGGATCGTCCAGCGAGTATCCCAAACAGCGCAGGGCAATGATGGAGTTCATGATGCCGGGATAGATGGCGCCCAAGCCGTCGCTCATCTCCAGCCGTTCCAGCATCCACCTCTCCGCTACCTTCAAAGCGCGCGAGCGCAAGGGGCGTACGTGCACGCGCTCCAGGAGATGCACCATGCGGTCCAGCACCAGGAAGAAATTTCGCCAGCTGATCAGTTTCGTGGCCCAGCGCAGCCGCAGTTGGCTGACGGTACGGCCACCCACGAACAACTCGTCAATCCCCTGCTCCGCGGGAATTTTCTTGAACGGCTTCTTGGCGTAAGCAATCGATAGCGGCACCAGGATGGCACGCGACCACGAAGAGATTTCGTAAAGGTTGAACCAGAACCACTTGGGAAACAGTACGATCTCGGGCGGAATCGCCGGAACCGCGTCGTAGTCGTATTGGCCGAGGAAACAGAGATAAATCTTGGTGAAGGTGTTGACCTCAGTCACTCCACCCAGGGCGAGAATCCGCTCCCGCGCCTTTTTCAACTGCGGATGGTCGGGACTAAAGCCCGCCATTTTGAGCGCGAAGTACGCCTTTACTGAGGCGCTGATGTTCGAAGGGCCGTCGTTATAGATCGGCCAGCCGCCATCCTCATTCTGGCGATTGAGGATCTCCTTCGCGCACTTCTGGGTGCGCACCGCATCTTCCGTTCCCAGCAGGCGATGCAGCAGAATGTAGTCGGAAACCAGGGTGGTATCGGCGCCCAGTTCACCGCACCAATAGCCTTCTTCCTGATTTTGGGTGGAAAACAGAAAGCGTCGCGAAGCATCAATGGCGGCAGCCACCCGGCTCTTGATGTCGTCGATCTTGCCGAAGCGCATCTCGGCAGGACTTGCAGGATCTGCCATCGCTTGCTTACTCCGCCATCGCCGGGGCTGCGCCGATGGCCTCCACGATCTCGGGGGGCAATCCGAAGCGCACATGCTCGGGCATCACTTCCACCTCGCGCATGTCGGTGAAGCCCTGCTCCGCCAGGAAATCAACCACTTCCTGCACCAGGATCTCAGGAGCGGACGCTCCCGCTGTCAGACCGACGGTTTTCGCATCTACCAACCACTCTGGCTGAATCGAGCGGCAGTTTTCGATGAGATAGCTCTTTGTGCCTAGATTGCAAGCCACCTCAACCAGTCGGTTCGAATTGGAGCTGTTGTCTGAGCCAACAACCAGCAACAGGTCACATTCGCTCGCGACTTCCTTCACTGCCGTCTGGCGGTTCTCCGTGGCGTAACAGATGTCTTGCGCGTGTGGGCCCTTGATTTTGGGAAATCTCTTGCGTAGCGCCTCGATCACATGGCGCGTCTCATCCAGGCTCAAGGTCGTCTGTGTCAGATAGGCAACGCGGTCAGGATCGGGCACGTGCAGATTGTCCACGTCCTCGGGCGCGTCTACGACTTGGGTAACAGCCGGAGCCTCACCTAGCGTCCCGATGACCTCGTCGTGATCGCGATGGCCAATGAGAATAAGCGAATAGCCTTCGCGGGCGAATTTGACCGCCTCCACGTGGACCTTGGTCACCAGCGGACAGGTCGCGTCAATCACGCGCAGTTCGCGCAGCTTGCTCGATTCCCGCACCTCGGGAGCGACCCCGTGGGCGCTATAAATGACCCGCTCGCCCGCCGGAACTTCCTCGACGCTGTCCACGAAGATCGCGCCCTTGGCGCTCAGCTCATCCACCACGTAGCGGTTATGTACGATCTCTTTGCGTACGTAGATCGGCGCTCCGAAGGTTTCGAGCGCGATGCGAACAATGTCAATGGCCCGCACCACACCGGCGCAGAAGCCCCTCGGCTTCAACAAAAGGAGGGTCTTGGCGTCACTCTTCATTCGTTAGTTATCCAGTATAGGAGCAGAGTCAGGATCTTACCCCACAGTTACTTTATTGTAGCAGCGCTGGAATCAGCAATGTAACGGGGGCGCAACGGCGTAAATTCGCGGCGTAGCGCGCAAATTCAGCAGCCAATGGCACGGGGCCTTGCGACCACCAAGTCCGCGCGACACCCGTCGATTGTTCGGAAACGAACACTACGAAATACTCTGCACTTAGATCTTTAATCTCCTGGCGGAACAAATGCTTTTCGCCTATCGTAAGAACCCGCAAGGAGACGCCCGGCGTGCATACTTTTGCTCAAGACCTCCGTTACGCCTTCCGGCAGATGCGACTTGCACCTGCTTTCACGCTGACCACCATTCTGACGCTCGCCATCGGTATCGGCGCGACCACCGCCATCTTCACCCTGGTGCACGCCATCATGCTGAAGTCGCTCCCGGTTACCGATCCGGCCCGGCTCTATCGTATCGGCGACTCGCAGGAGTGCTGCGTCGAGGGCTGGGAAGACGATGATTGGAGTCTGTTCTCCTACGGCCTTTACGAGCGCCTGGCCGCCGCTGCGCCCGAATTCGAGGAGACGACCGCCTTCCAGGCTGCGCCCAATACGTATGGCATTCGCAGCGCGACCCGTGACCACGAGGCGCGGCCGCTGCGGGCTGAGTTCGTCAGTGGAACCTACTTCCACGTCTTCGGGGTCGGGGCCCTGATGGGCCGCGTGATCGCTCCCTCTGACGATCGGCAGTCGGCGCCGCCGGTCGCGGTCATGAGCTATCGCAGTTGGCAGCAGAACTACGGATCGGACCCATCGCTCATCGGCTCCACTTTCTACATTGACGGCCAACCCGCCACGCTGATCGGCGTCGCCCCTCCGGGGTTCTTCGGCGACACGTTGCGCAGCCATCCTCCTGATTTCTGGTTGCCAGTCCAGCAGGAGGTCCTCTTCGACGGCGCGAATGCGCTAATGAAAAACCACTTCTCCAACTGGCTCTATGCCATCGGCCGCCTGCGCCCGGGCGCGACTGCCGATGGCCTGGCTCCGCGTCTGACGCCGGTTTTGCAGCAGTGGCTGCGCAACGAGGATGACTTGCCCGCAGAAATGCGTCCGCAAATCGATCCCACGATTCCCCACAAATACATCCGGATGGCCCCGGCCGGCAGCGGCATAAGCACGATGAAGGAAAACTACGGGACCAGCCTGCGCATTCTGCTAATGGTTTGCGGCACCGTGCTGCTCATCGCCTGTGCCAACATCGCCAACCTGCTGCTGGCTCGCGGGACGGCGCGCAGGATGCAGACTGCGGTGCGCATCGCGCTCGGTGCCACTAGGAAGCGGGTCATCCGACAATCGCTGACCGAAGCCGTGCTGCTCTCGCTGGTCGGCGGCCTCCTGGGATTAGCCGTCTCCTATTTCGGCGCTCGCGTCATGCTGGCCCTGGCGTTCCGTAAAGCCCCCATCATGCCCATCAGTGCAACGCCTTCCTGGCCGGTGCTGGGATTTGCGTTTCTGCTTTCGCTGCTGACCGGCGTGCTCTTCGGAGTTGTGCCCGCGTGGCTTAGCTCGCATTCCGACCCGGCCCAGGCACTGCATGGAGCCAACCGCAGCACCCGCGAAGCTTCCTCGCTGCCGCAAAAACTGCTGGTCATCGGCCAGGCGGCGCTTTCGCTGGTGTTGCTGGCCTGCGCCGGATTACTCGTCACCAGCCTGCGCAACCTGGAACATCAGGATTTTGGATTCGCCACCGCCAATCGCGTCACCGTTGATATCAATCCTCCGCTCCCCAGCTACACCCAGGAGCACCTTGACGCGCTCTATCGCGCCATCGGAGACCGGTTGCGACAACTGCCCAACGTGCAGAGCGTCAGCCTGGCGCTGTACAGTCCGCTCGACTTCGACAACTGGGGTGAGTACGTCGCGGTCGAAGGTAAGGGCGATCCCAAACCGGGCGACGAGAGCGAGTCCTCCTGGGACCGGGTCAGCCACAACTACTTTTCCACCATGGGCCAGAGCATTGTGCGGGGGCGTGAATTCGATGAGACCGACAATCGCGGTTCGCGTCCCGTGGCCATCGTCAATCAGACCTTCGTCAAGCGCTTCTTTCCCAATGAAGATCCGCTGGGCAAGCACTTCGGCATGAACAGCTCAAAATACGCTGGTGACTATGAAATCGTGGGAGTGGTACGGGATGCGAAATACAACAATCCTGAGAAGCCCGCGAACTCCATGTTTTTCCTGCCGCTGGAGCAGTCCATCCGCTACGGCGAAAAGCTGATGCAAAGCTTCGAAGAGAAGTCGCACTTCGTCGGTGGCATTCAGTTGCGCTTGCGGGGCCCGGCCACGAATCTCGAGCCGCAACTCCGCCGCGCACTGGCTGAGATCGATCCCAACTTGACCATTGTCTCCGTCCAAACCATGGACGATCAGGTGGCCATGAACTTCGACCAGGAACGCATGGTCGCGCAACTGGCCGGCACCTTTGGCGTCATCGCGCTGTTGCTGGCCGCCATCGGTCTTTACGGCCTGACCGCCTACAACGTCGTGCGCCGCACCAGCGAAATCGGAGTGCGCATGGCTCTCGGCGCCGACCGCATGAACATCGTGCGCCTGGTCTTGCGCGGGGCGTTCCTTCAGGTGGCCATCGGCCTGCTTATCGGGATTCCCTTCGCCATTGGGGCGGGACGCCTGATGACTGCGAAATTGTTTGGCGTGCGTAGCTGGGACCCCAAGGTCTTCGCGCTGGCGATTCTGTCCCTGGGTGTGTGCGCCGCCGTGGCCAGTATTCTGCCCGCGCACCGGGCCGCCTCCACCGATCCGGTCAAGGCTCTAAGGGCGGATTGAAGTTGTGTCGGCGACCTTGCGCGCTGGCCAGCCAGCAGCCGCTATGATCGCGACTTCTCGACTTCCAGTTCGAGGCCTTCGACCTTGCGGACGACGACGTGCTCGCCGATGCTAACCCGCGAAGGCGCGTGCGCGTTCCACAGCTCGCCCTGAATGAAGACCTTTCCTTCGGGATCGATGTCGGTGCGCGCTTCGCCCACCGAGCCGATCAAGCCTTGAATACCGGTGACAACTTTGTTGCGCCGCGCGCGCAGCGCAATGGTCATAAGAAAGACGGTGATCACGCCCAACGGAATGCTGACGGCGAGCGCGGTGAAAAGCTTGACGCGCAGCTGGGGAATCGGACCGTCCACCAGCAGAAGTCCGCCCAGCGTAAGCAGCGCGACGCCGCCGATTCCCAGCACGCCATGAGTGGCAAACTTGGCCTCCAGCGCGAACAGCACGAAAGCTCCGAGGATCAGCGTGAATGCGGCGTAGCGCGTCGGCAGCAGGTTCAACGCGAACAGCGCGAGGAGAATGAAGATGACGCCGACGACGCCAGGCACAACCGCTCCCGGATGATTGAACTCGACATAGAGCGCCAGCGCGCCGATGGCGAGCACAAGAAAGGCGACGTTGGGATCGAGCAGGAAGTCGAGGATTCGCTGCCGCAGGGTCATCTGCATCTCGTCCACCGAATCTGCGGTGAGATTCAATTTGACCTGCTTGCCGTCAAAGCGCTTGATGGTGCGTCCGTCGAGCTGATGAAACAGATCGCTCTGGTCCTTGGCGACGATATCGATCAGGTGCTGCTGCAAGGCCTCCTGATCGGTCCACGACTTCGACTCGCGCACCGCGGTCTCGGCCAGCGCAACGTTGCGTCCGCGCGGCCCGACGAACGAACGGATGAAGGCAGCCGAATCGTTCTCGACCTTGGTCTTCATGGTGTCGTCCATCTTTCCGCCGCCCAGTTCGACGGGATGCGCTGCGCCGGTATTTGTGCCGGGAGACATCGCCGCAATATCGGCGGATTCCAGGATGAAGAAGCCCGCGGATGCTGCCCGCGCGCCGGTCGGCGCTACGTAAACGATCACCGGAACCGGCGACGCCAGGATCTTTTCGATGATGGTGCGCGTGGAGTCGAGCAAGCCTCCCGGCGTGCTCAGTTCGATCAGAACAGCATCGGCGTTGGTCTGGCGCGCGCGCTCGATGGCGCGATCAATGTACTCGGCGGTGATGGGCTGAATGGTGTCGTCAATGCGTATCTTGACGACGCTGTTGGCCGAAGCGACGCTCGTGCCCAGCAGCGCCAGCAACACCAAGCAAAGGAGAGAACGGGTTCGGAACATGACTGCCTCCTTCCGGAGGACTCTCTACCAATTCTATTTGGAAACCGAGGGTTGCGCCGCGATTTCGCGCTTAAGCGCCAGCGCCGAGGAGTTCGCAGGCTCCAGCGCAAGGGCGCGATCCACTTCGCTGGCCGCCGATTGCCGCTGGCCATTCTTCAGGTCAAGGCGGGCGAGAACCAGCAGGGCGTCGACATTCGGTTGCAGGCGAATCGAGGTCTGCGCTTCCGCTCGGGCGTTGGTCGCGTCGCCCTTCTGCTCCAGAAGCACCGCCAGTTGCGCATGAGCGACCGCATTGCCGGAATCGGCGGCGATCGCGTCCCGAAACTCGCTCTCCGCCTGCGCAGGCTGGTTCTGCGCCATCAGTTCCCTGCCGCGCTGAACGTCATAGGCAGAATGTGTGTGGCCATCGCTCTTGGCGAGCCGCGCCTCAGTCAAGTTATGGATCTCCATCTCGAGCTGGCGATACGACGCCTCGTCGTAATTCCGTTTGATCCGCTCCGGCGGAATGTGAGGCTGGTTCACCGCCAACAATGCGTTTCCGGAAGATCCCGGCGAAGTCGAACTTGCAGAAGGCGCGCTGACGCCACGATTGATGGTGTCGAGCAGCGCCTTGGCTTCGCCGTCGGTCGGCCGCTGCGACAACTCCTCGCGCAACTCCCGGGCTGCGCCGGCGTTGTCGCCGTTCTTGAACAGCGCGACCCCGAGGTTGAAACGGTAGTCCGGATCATTCGGGTCGGCACTGACGGCCTTCGAGAAATATCCGATCGCCGCTGTCCGCTGTCCGCGGCGGGCTTCTGCCACGCCCATGTTGTTGTAAACCTCGGTCAGCGGCAGGCGAGTCGCGAGCAAGCTGAATGCATTGAACGCCTTCTCAAAGCTACCGCGGTAATATTCCGACATCCCTAGCAGGAAGTTGGCCTCGCCCGCAGCCGGATCGTCCTTTGGAATGCGACTGAACCAGAGCGCCGCCGGTTCGTATTCGTGATTGGCGTAGTAGGTCTTGCCTAGTTGCATCATGGCCAGCGTGTAGCTCGGATTGAGCTTCAAGGCGTTGCGAAAGTAGCGTACTTTCTGCTGATAGTTGGTCGCGGTGATGCCGCGGATATAACTCTCGAATGCGTCCAGCCTGATCGAGGTCGAAATCTTCAAGAACTGCTCGCGGGTCATCGCGGGCGGAAGTGGCAAGTGTTCCAGCAATTCCCAGGCCAGCACCGTCTGTATATCGATCAGATTGGTCAGCGGGCCGCTGCTCTGCACCATGGGATACAAATGCAGCTTCTTCATGTCGAGCAGTTGGGCGGTTGCACTGAATCGGCTACCGTCGAAGTTATAGCTGCCGAGAACAACATAATCGGTATCCATCTGCTCGGCAATTCGGTAGATGGTGGCGCGCGATGGATGCACGGTGCCTGGAATGCCGGTGTGATCGAAGGCATAGTCGCGATCGTCGCGACTGATGGGATGCAACTTGGGTGAGGCCATCCGTTGGGAAAGGACCTCCGGAAAGGCTTCGGAGATCCACTCCAGTCCCGGAGCGCCCGACTGGTTTTCAAACGGCATGACCATGATCGTGCGCGTGCCAGGAAGAGCTTGCCCCGCCGCCAGGTTGCAGACCAGGCAAAGTGCCGCCGAGAGCAAAAGAGCACGAAGCAAGAGGAATGGAGAATATCGCAAGATATTTCGATTATAGCCATGACTGGCAACCCGCACTGCAAGATGCAGCGGTGAGTTGCAAGCGGCTTGCTACTTGGACACCGCCGCGAATAAGTCGGACTTGAGGAGTGCCTGGAAGCGTTGATCATCCGACTTAAAGTGCATTTGCAGCATGTCGCTGGAGTTGTCCACGGTAGTGTCTTCCAGCGCCATCTTTTCCGCCGGCGTGGCGTTCATCTTGCGATACAACACGCCCGCTTTCAACAGCGTGGCCATGGTTGCCGCAGTCATGGTGTCAGAGGTCTTGACGTTCAGGTCGAAAGTCACGCCGTTGTCAAAGTTCATCACATAATCCGACGCCAGCAGCCGCTTCTTCACAGCGTCGTAGTCCGCCAGCGAACCTGCCTGGCCCAGCGCCGACCTGAACATGTTCTGCGTGCCGGTCTGGTCGAGAACGCTCCACATGGGTGAGCCTTCCACATCGCTGATCAAGTTGTTGATGGTGGTGTTCGACTGCACCGATTCGGCGCCATTGTCGCGTACGTCAATCGCTCCCTTGATGGCGGCGTTGTCGCCGAACAGAATGGTCGATGGGTCGAGGAACACCACCTGCATGTCCGACCCCATCGGATACAGATAAGAGAGCTGGTACTTTTCTGGATGCACTTTCTTGGCCCGCATCTTCTGCAGGAAGTCGGCCTTCTTGAATGGCCCTTGGGCGATGCCTATACTGCGGGGTCCCTTCGGCGTTCGATACGCGACGAGGGTAAGCTGCTCGACGTCCTTGTCTGGATCAATGCCTGCCGCTTTCAGGGCAGTCTCGAATTGCTTGAGATTTTCGGGCAGCACGCGGTCCCTAAGCGCGCGCGCGGTCTGCGAATCACGCAGTGACCGATAATCCACAGAGATGATCTGCTGAATGGCAGACGGAACGACTGTGCGTGCGTTGCTGCTTAAGGGCGCGGCAAAGGTGGGCACACATAGCGCGCCGCTGAGGAAAAGACCGGCAAGTAACTGCTTCATAGGCATAATTCTACCCGAGTATGACGGCGGCGGCGCACAATCGTGAGCGGCGGGAGATGCGCAAAATTAACCTGCGCCTCCGGTTTTCTAGCTCGTTGCGGCGGTAGCGCGTTTCTTCACATCGGCGGCAAATGCCTTGTCCTGAATGTCGCCGAGATTAATCTCGACATTCGCCAGTGCGCCTTGGATTGCTGCGTTCGCCAGCGCCACTGCAACCGTCAGGTCCGAAGCCATCTTAGGATTCGTGATCGGCCGCAACGACTCCACGATCTCGCGCACTTCCCTCGCCCGCTCGGCGACCACCAGCGGAACCAGCGTAGCCTTCTTCGTGGCGGCTTCGACCTCGGCCTGCGCTTCAGGATTGACCTTGGCTTTCTTGAACGCCGCCATTACCTCGTTGAATGAGTCAGCATCGGCATCAATGGATGCTTTGAACTGCTCCCGCAACTCACCAAGCCGTGCCAGCGCGTCGCTGAGTTCACGCTCGTATTGCAGATAGGCTTTCTTGCCGCGCGACATTCCGGCCACCATGCTGCCCAGCGCTGCGGCCATCGCGCCGCTGGCGGCCGACGCGCATCCGCCGCCCGGCGCTGCCGTCGGCGCCGCGAGTTGCTCGATGAACGGCTCCACGCCCGCGCGAATTCCGCCCACCGCCATCTTCCCGCTCATCACTGCGGCCAGCCGATTCTCCAGGATCAACGACGAATCGAAGTTCTCGATTTGCAGAAACCATTCGGCTGCGTCTTCCAGCGCCTTCTTGGGAATGAGCCCGACAATCTCGCTCGATTGCGGCATGACGCCGTAGCGCGCGGCCTCGCGCTTTACATATTCGAAAACGCGCGCAATCGGCGTCTGGTCAGTGTCGGTCAGGTTCATCGAGACTTGCGCCAGCCCACGCACCGGCACGCCCATGCCTTTCACGTATCGCAGACCGCCGTTGGAAAACCGGATTGACTTCGCGACTTTCTTCGCGATCTCCACCTCCGGCGTATTGAGGTAAACGTTGTAGGCCACCAGAAACTTGCGCGCGCCAACAACCGTCGCACCCGCTGTGGGATGTAATTCCGCGTTGCCGAAATCCGGCTTACGCGCCGGGTTCGTCTTCACTTCTTCGCGAATACCCTCGAACTGTCCACGGCGCACGTTCTCCAGGTTCTGGCGCTCTGGTATCTGCGCGGCGGCCTCGTATAAATACACCGGGACTTGATAGCGCTTCCAGATTTCCTCGCCCACACGCCGGGCCGTGGCCACGCAATCCTCCAGCGTCACGCCTTCAATCGGAATAAACGGAATCACGTCCGCCGCGCCCAGCCGCGGATGCGCTCCACTATGCTTGGTTAGGTCAATGAGTTCGGCTGCCTTACCGACGCCGCGAATCGCAGCTTCCGCAACCTTGACGGGGTCGCCGACGAGGGTGATCACGCAGCGGTTATGGTCGGCGTCCATCTCCCGGTCGAGCAGATAGACGCCATCCATCTTCATGGCTTCAAGAATGGCGTCAACGCGGGACTTGTCGCGCCCTTCCGAAAAGTTCGGTACACATTCTACGAGTGCTGGCATAAGGATTGAGGATAAAGCAGCAGGGCGCGATGTGGAAGCAGCGATCGTGGATCGCTATTAGCCCTTCGCTTTTCGCTATTCGCCAGAACCGCGTTCGAGGTCCTCGCTACCAGTTCCTCGATCACCAGTGTCCAGCGATAAGCAAAAAGCGAAGAGCGGCTTCCTTCAATGCCACGTGTATCCCAGCATGAACTGCACTGCGCCGTTGATGCCCGGGTTCTTGTTCCCCAGCGAGGCGTTCGACAGGTGATAGACCTTTGCCGAGAAGTTGATGGAGTTGCGCTCGCGATGGAACCATTGCGCTCCCAGCTCGGCCCCGCTGGTGAAGTTGACCTGAGAGGTATCGCCCGGAGGAAGGTCTTGAGAGCTGAATACAATCCCGCCGACAGCCGCAATGTACGGCGACCACTTGCATCCCTTCGTGAAGTTCCACTTGGCGATAAAAGGATCGATGGCGCCGGCATATTGCGCGCCGTGGATCCAGAACTCGTTCAGCGGGATGATGTCCACCGCCATCTCGAAGCTGCCGCGCAGGGCGTTTTGCCCGAGTTCGTGCGTCAGTACTCTTCCGATGCGTGCACCGATGAGGAAGCTCTGCGCGCTGGGAGTATTCGCGAAAGACTCGCTGCCTCCGATGAACAGCCCCTTGTTCCATCCCGGGCTGCGAAGCACGTCCACAGGGCTATCGGTTGGCACTTGCGCCAGTAGGGGAGCGCAAAGCAGGAGATGGAAGAGAGCACAGCGAATGGCGGTCTTCATCGCGGTTTCAAGGGCGAACCCAAAACTTATCAGGTTGCGACGGGGGGAGCAAATCTGACGAGGAACCCCACATCACGGTTCCGCTATTGCAGCGTGACTGCATCACCGCCCAGTTGCTCGTTAATCAATCGCGACACCAACTGCTTCAGGGGTTCTCCCGACTTGGTCAACACGAAACCATCCTTATCGTCTGACCAGTCCAGCTTGAAACTGGTGGACAGCGCCGAGATCCAGATCTGGCGCACGGGAGCGTTGGGTGAGATGACAAACTTCCCCGGGGGTTCGTCGAAGCTGATGTGAATGGCGCCGGCGTTATCTTCCACCTCAAAGTCGGCCTCACCTTCGGCGGCGTAAAGGCTGCGCTTGAGTTCCTCGAATGCTGCGTCTGCACGACGACGAAAATCCTGTTCATCCATGAAGAGATTATAGAGGCGAAGGCAAGTTCACCAAGTGCGACTCCCAGAACCTGAGTGTGCATGATGGATGAATAGTAGCGCCATCGATGTAGAATGCACACCGGTTTATGAGCATTTCATTCAGAGCGCGAGTCGCGCGAATCATGACTCTTGCGGCAGTTGCTGGAGTCGCTATTTGTTTCGCGCTCGCAGAGGTGACCGTGAATCCTAGGATTGTGCAGCTGGATGCATTCGAGGTAATGGGAATTGCAATTCGCACCAACAACGCGAAGGAAGCAAGCGCCGACGGCGCGATTCCGAAGTTGTGGCAGCGAGTGATGCAGGAACATGCGCTGGATGCGGTTCAGGACCCGACTGATCACAACATCTACGCCGTTTACACCGATTACGCCAGCGACGCTAATGGCGACTACACGCTTCTGCTGGGCAAGAAAGTGCGGCCAGGCGCCAAGTCTCCTGATGGGTTCGTCTCGAAAACTGTTCCCGCAGGTCGCTATGCAGTTTTTACTTCGGATCGCGGACCGGTGGCGAAGGTTGTCGTCGAGACCTGGAAGCAGATTTGGTCTTACTACCAGTTACCAGCAAATGGTCAGCGAGCGTACCGCGCGGATTTTGAACTTTACGATCAGCGTGCGGTCGATCCCAACAACGCGCAGGTGGACATCTATATCGGACTGAAGTGAGCCGAGGCCCATCCCTAACGATGCTACAAACCGTATCTCAGAAATCGTCCGGAGCCAGGTTTGTATCAGGGCACGGCTTGAAGCCGTGCCGCAACTCGGTCCCACAGAATTGGGCTTTAGCCCCTGAGGGAGTACATTTTGGGGCGCAGGGGCTAAAGCCCGCGGGTCCTCATAACGCCGCCCTCGGCACGACTCAAAGTCGTGCCCTGATACGACCCGAAACAATTTGTGAGATGGCCTCTAGCCTCTCGTTGAATCTTTACTCCGGGAATCGCATGCTTGAGACTGCAAGCACTGACGTTTGCTACCGTGCGTCCACTAGGCGAATCGTCTCCAGCACCACATCTCCGACTGATCGCCAGCGACTGCGGGCTCAGCTTGTCCAGCGTGTCCTCGACGCTGTGGTGATAGACATTGTTGTAGCCGTAATCCAAGTCGATGATGTCCACCGCGGGCACGCCAATCTTCAGGAACGGGAGATGGTCATCGTCGATGCGCTCCGCCGGATTCGTAGAAGTGTGACTGGTAGCCAAGATTGGTGGCTGCCTGATAAACCATCTCGCTCAGCCAGGGAGTCGAGTTGGTTTCCTTCTGGATGTCGAGGTCGGCGTCGCCGATCATGTCCACCAGGATAAACGCCTTGATCTTCTTGGCTGTGCCGTTTTGCTGCCATTGCTGCGCGAGGTGCTTGGTTCCGTACAAGCTGTCGCTGGCGCTCCAGGTGACGAACGCCTCTTCCGCGTCGGTCCAAACCAGCCACACGCTGTAGCCGTCGCGCTCCTTGCCGCGAAACTGGTCTGCCAAAGCCAGCAGCAGCGCAGTGGATGAACCGCCGTCATTCGCGCCGACGTAAGCTTTGGGCAGCGGATAGTTGGTGTCGTAGTGTCCAGCGACAACGATGATGCCGTCCTTGCGGCCCGGAAACTTGGCGATGATGTTGTTGACGGGAAACTTCCCGACCGGCGTTTGCGCGGTGAACTTGTCCTGCTCGACGTCTACGCCCTTGAGTTTCGAGAGGATGTACTGCTCCAGCTTCGCGTGTCCCGCGCTGCCGACCGGACGCGAGCCAATCGCCACCACTTCTTTCACATACTGCATGACGTGATTGCCGTTGATGTCCGGCTTGGGAGCGGAGCTGTCAGCAACAGACGGAACCGCGGCCGGAGCAGGAGTCGTAGGAGAACTCGTGGCGGCAACGGGCTTCATCGCATCCGCGGACGTTGAAGAAGCCGACTGCTCTTGTTTGCCACAGGCGGCAAGAGATATTGCAAGCGTGATCAACGGAAATACAGCGAGGGCCTTGGCGAACTTCATGCTGAAGTCATTGTAAATTGCGGAGCGCGGAGAACCGGCAAAGGTAAAGAGAAACTTTCAGCAAAACAAAACGACTGCCACAAGAGCAGTCGTTTTACGAAAATCTGCTTTGGCAAAACGCCAAGCGCTGACTGCTAAAGGCCGCTTATCCTGCCACTTCCTCCAACTGCTTCTGATCGATATCGAAGTTCGAGTACACGTGTTGAACGTCGTCAGAGTCCTCGAGGGCTTCCAGCAGGCGAATCATGGTGCCGGCCTGATGACCTTCAAGTTTGGTGTAGGTCTGCGGGACCATTCCGACTTCAGCAACGTCTGGCTTGATGCCGGCGGCCTTCACGGCTTCCAAAACGGTGTCGTAAACGGCCGGGTCGGTCAGAATTTCCCAGCTGTCGCCATCGTCCTTCAGATCGTCGGCGCCCGCCTCGAGAACGATGTTCATCAAGTCATCTTCCTTCGCCGCCGACTTGGGAATGATGATGTCGCCCTTCTTGTGGAACATCCATGCCACCGACCCGGCTTCGCCCATATTGCCGCCGTTCTTGGAGAAGGCGTGGCGGATTTCGCTCACCGTGCGATTGCGGTTGTCGGTGGAAACCTCCACCAGGATGGCGACGCCGCCGGGACCGTAGCCTTCGAAGGTGATTTCCTCGTAGGACACGCCAGGCAACTCGCCGGTGCCGCGCTGAATGGCGCGCTTGATGTTGTCGGCCGGCATGTTCTCGGCCTTGGCGGCCGCAACCGCCGTGCGCAGCCGGGGGTTCTTCTCGGGATCACCACCGCTCTTGGCTGCGATGGTGATTTCCTTGATTAGGCGCGTGAAAATCTTGCCGCGCTTGGCATCGAGCGCGCCCTTTTTGTGCTTGATGGTTGCCCATTTTGAATGGCCTGACATGGAGAGACCTCAGATTTTGAATAACTTCGGATGAGTACCGATGGATGCCCCGCCCGTTCGCAGACGCAGCGCAATGTCCGCGTGAATCGAGCGGAAACCGCGCAGGCAAACCAAAATTATAGCACCGGGACCCAAGCCGAAGCGCCCGAGGAACCTGCCGTCCGCCGCTTCGAACGGCAGATTCCCGCGCGTCAAACCGATCCGTTCACTTCGACTTCTCCGCCTCGGCAGCCTGCTTTTTCGCCAGCTCGCTGTAGCGGCGCTGGATCTCCTCCGGCGACACATCCTCGACGTGGGTCCCAATCCACCACTGGTTCCCCTGAGAATCTTCGACTCCGCTGCTGCGGTCGCCGTACGCCTCATTCGTCGGTTCCCGCAAGGACTTCCCGCCCGCGGCCACGGCGCGCTTGTAGAGAGCATCTACGTCTTCGACATACAGGTAAAAGTTGGCCGGCCTCGGAGTCCACTGATCGCGCGCCTGCCCGATCATGACCATCGAATTTCCGACGCGCACTTCTGCATGACCAACGCGGCCCTTTTCGTCCGTGTGCCGATACGTCTCCTCGGCGCCGAAAGCCCGCTTCAGAAAATCGATCTGCGCTTCCGCATCCGCCACCGTCAGGTACGGCGTGACGGTGTGATATCCCTCAGGAATTGGTTTCACTGCCATGGTTTTTCTCCTCACCGTAACTTGCAATTTTCAGTTCCTCAGTTTAACTCGGTTCTCGTCCGCGCTGCCCGCAGTCGAGGAGCCTGCCCCGAGTGTCTCAAAGTCCTGCGGTCCACCTGTGGTGACCAAAATCGGTGGAAGCGCCGGGCTTCAGCGCGGCGCAATATCGACTTTCTCTTTGACGGCGCTTTGGCCCTGTTTGCTCAGCCGGGGCTGGAAGCTCACTACTCCAGCGCAGACTGCCGCCGGGCTGAAGCCCGGCGCTTCCACCGTTCGCATCGCCGCTCAGGATGACAGAACATGTGATCGCTCTCGACGTTCAGGATTACAGAGCAGGCGCCAGCAATTACCTACGTTGCGTCGCTGTGCTTCTTCTTCAAATATTTGGCGAACATGCGGTGGGCGTCAATCTCGATGAAGGTGGCCGTGCCCCGCGCCAGCACCTCGCCGTCGCGATTGCGAATCTCGGCGGCGCGATAGTGTTCGCGCCCGCGAACCCCGGTGTCCCATCCCTCGACGATCAGCGGCTTGAACAGCGGCACCGGCTTCAGGTAGGTGATCTCCATCTTGCTGGTGAGCGCGATCAGGTTGTGCAGCTTGCTGACCTTCCCCATCGCCTCGTCGAGAATGGTGGCGATGATGCCGCCGTGGGCGTGCGCCGGTGGACCAACAAAGCGCCGCTGCAGTCGGAATCGGCAGACGAAGCGCTTGTGTTTCTTGTCGAGCACAAACTTGAGCCTGAGTCCGGCTTCATTGGCCGGACCGCAGCCGAAGCAATTGTTGGTGAACTGCTGTTTCTTTAGCTCGTGACCATGAACTTTCTCGTGCTCGGGCATGTAGTCAAGATGAACGACAGATGCGTGGAAATGCAAGCGCAGGCTTTTCGCGGTTCGCCTTTCGCCATTCGCCGACCCATCTCACCTTGTCATCCCGACCGAAGGCTTCAGCCCGAGTTGAGGAACTGCGGTTCGACGAGCAGGTAACCGCGATCCCTCGACTGCGTTCGGGATGACAGCTGGAAAGCGAACGGCGAAGGCTGAAAGCGCCTTTGTCAAAACAAATGCGGATTATTCGGATTGCCGGAATCAATCGTGATCTGTTCGTCGGTCTTGCGGCGGGCGTACCAGCATGGCTTCAGTTCGTATTGCGGGAACAATGAATTTGTGCAACTCGATGTCGTGGTCGCCGGCGTAATCGTACTCGGTCTTGCCGCTCTTTAGCTTGACAACGTAGTAGGTGTGCACCGTGACGCTGCCAAAGGTGTCGCGGGCCGGAATGCGGAAGCGTACGGAGAGAAAGTCACCCAGGTACAAAACGCCCAGCGCTACAACCACGATGAGGAGTTTGCGCTTCATGGATCGGATGGCCGCCGGTCAATTGTAAGTCAGCGAATCCGCCAGGCGCTCGGCCCCATTCGCATCGGCGAATGTGGACCGCCATGACTTGCCTGCCGCGAAAATATATTTATTTAGCGGGTTGAGTTCCGTTGCCGCCACGCGCATCATAACGTCAAAGAGGTGATAGGGGTGAGGCGAGAAGTCGGCCAGCAGAGAAATCTTCGCGCGGTCCTCCCTGTCTGCACAGCTAACGCGAATTAGTGGGAAGTAACCAGGCTACAAATTTGGGAAACGGAATCAGCATTCGAGCGCCAAGAACTTCGCAAGGTAGCGGAGGCCGCGGTCCTACGGCCAATTGGCCGGGCGGTGGCGATGGCGGAGGAGGCCGCGGCGGCGACGACCAGCCTAGCTATGGCGAGCGCCTACGCCGCTATCGCCTGGGCGTGATGTTGGCCTTGGCGTCAGTGGTGATGCTGTTTGTGTCCTTTACCACTGCTTACGTTGTGCGCAAGGCGGGCGCGGTTTGGGACCCGGCGCACAATGATTACGTGAGCAACTGGGCGCCCATGACATTGCCTATCAAGATCCTGCTCTTCAACACTCTCATCCTCATGGTCAGCAGCTTCACTCTGGAGATGGCGCGCCGTCGCGCCGCCGAAGATGTTGCCCTGGCGCCCATCGTGGATATTCCCGGGATTCGCGTCAGCATCAGCCATGCCCTGCCGTGGGTATGGACGACCATCGTCCTCGGCTTGGGCTTCCTCGCCGGACAGGCGTACGCATGGCACGTGCTGCGACTGGAGAACATCTCCTTCGCCACCAATGCCAGTAGCTCCTTCTTCTTCATCCTGACCGGAGTCCACGCGGTCCACCTCGCCGGCGGAATATTGGCGCTGCTCTATGCCGGAGTCACCACCTGGCTGCATCGTCCGCCCGAGATTCGGCGCATCGTCATTGACGTCACGGCATGGTACTGGCACTTCATGGGCGCGCTGTGGATTTACATCTTCGCGCTGCTGTACTTCGCGCGGTGAGATTGTTTCCCGTTTCGGGAAACAATTTTGTGGCGAACTACGATTTTTCTTGCATTCGCTTTTACTTCGTGACTAGCATGAAAGCAGAGTTGGGCGTCACCACCTTTGTGACGTAACCAGCCGAGGATAGTTATGAGCTTCTTCCCTTCGACTTGGGTTCTCCTTCCCCACGCAATCCATTTTCTGCCAGCTTCTGCGGCAATCGCGTTGCTGTCTGCGCTCTTCGCCTGCGTTTGCGCGGCTGTTCCGGAGCACTGCGGCAGCATCGTCAGCGAACGGCTATAATAGAAAGTTTCGGCAGCACTTGTTGAAGCAATCTGTAGGCCGGGCGCATGCGATGCGCTGCGCGGCCGGGCTGCCGTCGGTTTCCGGGGCCATGTCGAACGACAGCATTACAGTACGTGGAGCGCGCGTCCACAACCTGAAGAACATCGACTTCGAGATTCCCCACAACCCCCTGACGGTGGTGACGGGAGTCTCGGGTTCGGGCAAGTCGTCGCTCGCCTTCGACACCATCTACGCCGAGGGACAGCGCCGCTACGTCGAGTCGCTGTCGGCCTACGCGCGCCAGTTTCTGGAGCGCATCGAAAAGCCCGATGTGGACGTCATCGACGGCATCGCTCCGGCCGTCGCCATCCGGCAGAAGAACACCACCCGCAATCCGCGCTCGACCGTCGCCACCGCCACCGAAATTTACGACTACCTGCGCCTGCTGTATCGCGCGCGTGGGCCGCACCTACTGCCTGAACTGCGGCCAGGAAGTGAAGAAGGACACGGTGGACGAGGTCGCCGACCGCATTCTCGCGCTGGGCGAAGGCACTCGCGTGCAGGTGCTCTTCCCGGTGCAGCCGCCGCCTCCGCCGTCGGAACCGGAGAAGAAGAAAGGCCGGCGCGCCGGCAAAGAAGAAGCCATCCAAGCAGGCTGACGATTCCCTGCTGAAGGAGCGCCTGTTCGAGCTGCGCAAGCGCGGCTTCAACCGGCTCTATCAGAACGGGCAGATCTTCGAGTTCTCCACGCCCGAGTCGCTGCTCGACCTGAACTTCGCCGAGCCGGTGTTCGTGCTCATCGACCGCATCGCGGTTTCGCCGGACGTCCGGGCGCGCATCGTGGACGCCATCGAGCAGGGCTATCGCGAAGCCGGCGAGGTGGTGTTCGAAACCGCGCCACGCGATGGAGAGCAGCCGCAGCGACTGCGGTTCTCGCAACGCTTCGAATGCAAGCAGTGCAACCTCCGCTACGAAGAGCCCGAGCCGCGGCTGTTCTCGTTCAACAATCCGTTCGGCGCCTGTCCGCGCTGCCAGGGATTCGGCAACACCATCGACTTCGACCTGAACCTCGTCATCCCGAACAAGACCCTGACGCTGGCCGAGGGCGCCATCGAGCCGTGGACCAAGCCCAAGTACCGGCCGCTGGCCACCGAGATGAGCCGCTACGCGCGCGCCGCGGGAGTTCCGCTCGATGTGCCCTGGCAGGACCTCACGCCCGATCAGCAGAGCTTCGTCATCAGCGGCGACGGCAAGTTCTGGGGCGTGCGCGGCTTCTTCGAGCACCTGGAGCGCAAGAAGTACAAGCTGCACGTGCGCGTCTTCCTCAGCCGCTATCGCGGCTATTCCGTCTGCTCCGAGTGCGGCGGCCTGCGCCTGCGCCGCGAAGCGCGCCAGGTGAAGATCGGCGGCAAGGACATCTGCCAGGTCTCCGCGATGACCGTCGAGGAGGCGACGAGTTTCTTCTCGCAGCTGGAGCTGACGCGGCAGGAAGCCGACATCGCCGACAAGCTGCTGGAGGAAATCAACGACCGGCTGCGCTTCCTGAACGATGTCGGGCTGGAATACCTGACGCTCGACCGGCTGGCCTCCACGCTCTCCGGCGGCGAGGCGCAGCGCATTCAATTGGCAACCTCGCTCGGCTCGCGGCTGGTGGGCACGCTGTATGTGCTCGACGAGCCTTCCATCGGCCTGCACAATCGCGACACCGAGCGGCTGATCAAGATCCTGCACGACCTGCGCGACCTGGGCAACACCATCCTGGTGGTCGAGCACGATGCCGAGATCATGCGCTCCGCCGATCGCATCCTCGACCTCGGGCCGGGAGCGGGCGAGAACGGCGGGCGCGTCATTGCCACCGGCACCTACGACGAGATTCGCGACAATCCCGCTTCGCTCACCGGGCGCTATCTGAGCGGAGAGTTGCGCATTCCGATGCCGCCCACGCAGGCGCGATGGCACGGGACGAAAGCTGAAGCTCATCGGCGCGCGGGCCCACAATCTGAAGAAGGTGACGTCACCATTCCGCTGGGGATGCTGGTGTGCATCACCGGCGTTTCCGGTTCGGGAAAGTCGACCCTGGTGCACGACGTGCTGTACAACGCGCTGGCCGCGGAAAAGGGGCAGGTCACCGGCGGGCCGAAGGCGGAAGTGGACCGCGTGCTGGGGGCGGAGTGGATTGACGAAGTCGTGCTGGTCGATCAGTCGCCGATTGGCCGCACGCCGCGCTCGAATCCGGTCACCTACATCAAGGCCTTCGACGCGATTCGCGAACTGTTCGCTTCCCTGCCCGAAAGCAAGAAGCGCGGCTACGCCGCAGGACATTTCTCCTTCAACATTCCCGGCGGCCGCTGCGAAACCTGCCAGGGCGACGGCACGGTCACGGTCGAGATGCAGTTCCTGGCCGATGTCGAGCTGATCTGCGAAGAGTGCAAGGGCACGCGCTACAAGCCGGAGGTGCTGGAGATTCGCTATCACGGCAAGAACATTCACGACGTGCTCAACCTCACGGTGAAGGAGGCGCTGCACTTCTTCTCCGGCGTTCCGAAGATCGTGGAGAAGCTGCGGGTGCTGGAAGAAGTCGGCCTGGGCTACCTGCGGCTGGGACAGTCGGCGACCACGCTCTCCGGCGGCGAGGCGCAGCGCATGAAGCTGGCGGCGCACCTGCAGCCGAAGTTGCGCGACATCGGACGTTCGCAAAGCGAGCGGAACAAGCGCCACCCGCGCATGCTCTACATCTTCGACGAGCCGACCACCGGCCTGCACTTCGACGACGTCAGCAAGCTGCTGGCGGCGTTCCGGCGGCTGATCGAGGCCGGCGGCTCCATCCTGGTGATCGAGCACAATCTCGACGTCATCAAGACGGCCGACTGGGTGATCGACCTTGGCCCCGAAGGCGGAGCGCGCGGCGGAGAGGTGGTGGCGGTCGGAACGCCGGAAACGATTGCCAAGACGCCCAAACTCCTACACCGGGCAGTGGCTGGCGCGCGTGTTATCGCGCAACGGCGGCCCGGCGCCGTGAGCGCGCATACTTATGAACGCGGGAAACAACGTAAAGGTGTCATCCTGAGGGTCGGGTGGCCCGCCTGACTACCGAGGTCTCGAAAAACGCGAGACCTGGGCCACCCGCCTCGCGCTCGCTCGGGATGACACATTGAAGGTTTTGCATTTGTGCTCTATGGAGTTGTCATCACGAAAGCGCTCCAGCGGTCGAGGGATCTGCTCGGGTGGGGATCGTAGCCCCGAACACCTGAGCATGATATAAGGGGCTACTTAGTGGTCGTTGTGATCGAGCAGACATGAACTGAGGCGACGGTTGTTGGAATCTCCCGGGTCTCGAACCCCGCGAGATCCTGGGGCACTCGGCCACAGGTTTCCGACGCAAGGAGGTCGGCATTGTCAAGAGACACACCGTTGACGTTCTTTAGCTACTGTCGTACCGATGACGAGTTTGCCCTGCGGCTGGCTGAAGGCTTAAAGGCAGCCGGAGCGAACGTGTGGCTTGACCAATTCGATATCGAGGGGGCCAGAAATGGGACGAGGCCGTCCAAGATGCATTGACGCGAGCTCCGCAAATGCTGGTGATCCTTTCTCGCGCCTCCGTCGAGTCGAGGAACGTTCTTGAAGACGAAATCAACTTCGCGCTGGAGGAAGGAAAGAGAGAATCATCCCCGTCCTATATCAAGATTGCGCGGTTCCATTGCGACTACGTAGGATCCAACGCGTCGATTTCCGCACCGACTACGATAGCGGACTCAAGGCTATGATCAAGATTTTGGGGGTGGAGCAACCACCCGAAGGGAGCACCCCCACGTTAATAGCCTTAGAAACCCGCGCTCAACTTCATTCATTTGAAGAACAACTGGCAGATGCGCATAGTATTGACATAAGCAGTATGTCGATGCTTTCGCTGGCCAAGACGTATCGCGGCATGCTGCTAAAGAAGATAGAGAAAGGCTGCAAATTACGTCTGTTGCTTTTGAATCCGGAAAATAAAAGACTCATGCAAACGATGGCCCTCTTTGCCAGCTCTTATAAAGTTCCAGCTCACACTAAGACAATCCGCGACAGTTTGACAATGCTTAGAGCGACCGAGCTCTTTTCAACTCATCTCTCGTGCAGATTCGTCTTTACGACTCCTCCTGGCTAGTGGCATGCTCATCATCAATCGCGATACCCTCGATGCTAGATTGCGAGTCGAGCTGTACGCAAAAGCAATATGCCAGCCGAGTCCCCTGACTTCTACATTCACAAAAGAGATGACCCATATTGGTTCAGCATCTTCGCGAAGGAATTAACGATCAATGGAAACAAGCGAGGTCGTGTTCGGATGCGACCACTAAGGACGCTCTTAGACTGCCTTCGCAAGAGCGCGGTCGTGAGATTCGACAGTACCGAGTACTGGCAGGCCAACACCTGGGATAAGATGTTGAGGTGGCAAGAGTTCCCCCAGGCCATCAAAGATGAGTTCCTGAGACAGGAAGACCTGACCGTGTCTGGTATTCTGCGGCTATGCAATACCGAAAGTGACCTCAGAGTCCTGGACTTCGCCTGTGGGATGGGAAGGGTTGCCGAGTCTGTCTTACAGGCAACTCCCCTCAAAGGGAAAGTCTTCATGACACTTGTAGATCTTAACCCGAAGACTATTGCGTTAGCAAAACAGAACCTAAAGGACTATCACAACATTTCCTTCGAGATAGCTGATGCTTATGATATTGGTGACATGTTTAATAGCGCATTTGACGCGGTGATATGTCTTGATTTATTGCACCATATGGCAGACGGTGACTCACTTTTCGCTCAAATTAAGAAAGTGCTGAAGCCAAACGGCCTGTTCATAGGGAACGTCCTTGCGGCAGAAACTTATACAGAGTGGGACAGACTCAAGTATGGACGGGTCAAATCCTGGAGGCGACGATTATTGTGTTCGTTGTCCCAGAAAGTTTACCGACGATCACCCGGTGCGGTCAAAAGGGTAGTCAGGAGGCTGGGCCTCGCTCGGCTAGTGCCGTTTACTCGAGAACACCTTGCTGCAAGTATCCAGGCTCATTTTGAACCTGCTGAAATTATCACGAGCTACTATCATTGGTTTTGTGCCAGAACCCTTCAGTGATTGCTACATTTCATGAAAAACGTGTACTTGCGACGTATGCAAGTCGAAAGAAGCGTTGGTCCATAGTATGGCAGAACATGTAGGTCGTTCCCTTGATCAGGTCACCCGTCTGGATCAGATCATTTCGGAGACCCGCAAGGATTTGCGCGGAGTGTCTGGCGCGAGCCAAGGATGTCGAGGCGCGAACACTTTTATCCGCCCTGGAGAACCGAACTGATGCTGTTCTGGAGGAGATCCGGCACGGAGTGGCGGCGGGGAGAATCCGTCCTTACCTCCCTCTAAGGCTGTCCATCAACGACGCTCCGGTCGTGTGGACTTCCAAACAGGTCGAGCGAGCCGGCTTCTTTGCGACGGCTGGGAACCCATTTTATTGGGGCCACATTTATGTTGCCCTTTGCGCGATTCTCGAGCTTGATCTGAATACGGTGGTAATCTCGGTGGTGGGTGACTATCCCTACAAACGAGGGATCGAGGAGCCGAAAGAACATCGACATGCAATTGCACGCCGTGCTTTGCAGTACTTCGACCCACTACTGCGTTACACGCCTCTGGGCTTCGACAATATGAAGCTCGGCGAAGAAAACGCGTCGGAGCTCTTGTTATTAAACGATGATTTGCCACTCGAACTCTTTTACGTCGCCGGTGGAGATGCACACCAAATTGCGGCGGTCAACTTGGCTGCCTGTCGTGTCTTGTTGAAACCACGAGACGGCAGTGAAACGCCGCGTTTGCGTGGACTCCTATTCCCTCGGGCTCAACGCGGGTCGGCGGCGGAAGAGCTTCGCCGTAAATACTCATTCCTCGAACTTGCCAAACGAACATATGCACCCTTTCCGACAGTGCACGGGCAGGAGCTATCATCTTCCATGTTTCGCGCAGATCCCGAAATTCCGATTTTGCCATCGCGGGCGTTGGATTACATTCTCAAACTAGGGCTGTATCGAGGCGATAAAGACTTGTGACCCGCCGGGTGCCCCGGGTCTCGCGGTGTTCGAGACCTGGGAGTCTGTGATCGGTCACACGCGTCGGCCGCTTGGCGTAGGCGGGGAAAATTCGAGACTGCTCAGGCGTTTGCTTGTGGTATTGTGACTTTGAGCGAGGGAGATATTCCCGCGCGAAAGCAATGAAGCATGCGCTTCGAATGGGACTCCGCCAAGGCCGCCAGGAACCTTCGCAAGCATGGAGTTTCGTTTGAGGAGGCGGTGAGCGTTTTCTATGATCCATTGGCAGCCACCGGCGGCGACCCTGATCATTCGGAAGATGAAGAACGATTCGTGACCTTCGGCATTTCGTCGACTGGACGCCTCCTGGTGGTGTCTCATACCGAACGCGGAGGAACAATCCGCATCATCAGCGCCCGTGCCACAACACCGTCAGAAAGACGCATTTATGAAGAAGACTAAGTCATCGTCTGATGAACTCCGTGCGGAATACAAGCGCTCGGATTTCAAGAATCTTGAGCGCGGCAAGTACTATGAGCGCGTGAAGGAAAGTTCGAACGTCGTGGTACTGGATCCCGAAGTTGCCGCCGTCTTTCCTAATTCAGATGCGGTCAACGAGGCATTGCACTCTCTCATTGAAGTCGGCTCTCGCGTGTCGCGGCCGGCATCCGCTTCCAACCGGCCAACCCGCCTTCGCCGCTCCCATGGTTAATCAGGATCGGTGGCCGGGGCGATGTTAGAGACTTGGGAATCCGTGATCGGTCATCCCCGTAGTGCGTACTCAGGCGCAGCGCGAAGCCATGCTTACTTCTCCCCCGCTACTATGCCTTGGGCTTTGGAACAGCGGCTACCCAGGTCTCGAAACCCGCGAGACCCTTCGGCTTCGCTCAGGGCAGGCTCTGGGGCACCCGTAGCAGTTCTGCTTGCGCTGCATGCCTGCATAGCCTACAATCGATGCATGCAATACACCATTCGGAAAGTACCTAACGCTTTGGATGCTGCCCTCCGCCGGCGCGCTCAGGAACAACGTAAAAGCCTGAATGAAGTGGCCATCGATGCCCTGGTTCGGGGTACTGGTTTCAGCACGGCAACGTGACCGGCAGCGCGATCTCGGAGATATTGCTGGAACATGGCGCCGCGATCGCGCCTTCGACCGCGCACTGGCGGCGCAGGACGCTATCGATAGGGAACTGTGGCAGTGAGGCTGGCGCTCGATACCAATCGCTATGTCGATCTATGCCGCGGCAACGCGGAGGTGGTCCATACGGTTGAGACGGCGGATGAAGTATGGCTTCCGTTCATCGTGCTGGGCGAATTGCGCGCCGGATTTGCCGTCGGCAGCCAGGGGCCGCGCAATGAAGCGGTCCTGCGCCGGCTCCTTCTGAAGCCGGGGGTTGACGTCCTTTATGCCGACGAGCAGACCACCCATCATTACGCAAATGTGTACCGGCAACTGCGAAAGCAGGGCACACCTATCCCCACCAACGACATGTGGATCGCAGCTCTGGTGCTGCAGCATTCGCTCACTCTCTACGACCGCGATGCGCATTTCGATGCGCTTCCCCAAATCCCGCGCGTCTAGAAAACGATCCGGCAGCCGCCATAAAATCTTGTTTTGCTTCACCCGGGTCTCGAAACCTCGCGAGACCCGGGGCACCCACGCAGATCATCTGTTATAGGGTGTCGATCCCGGGAGACTCGGGCTCAGCCGCGCAGCGGCGGGATGGTGTTAGCCGGGTGCGTAAGAGGCTGTTACGAAACTCTGCCGTCCCTACGGGACTCAGACAAAATTTCCCACTCAACCCACCACTCCGCCTTCGGCTGCGTGGTGGGCTAGATTATGTCGTGCCTCCGGCACTGTGATTGCTCGTGGTGGGCTGATCATGTCGGCCTCCGGCACCGGATTTTGGCCGGCGGAGCAGACTCTTGTCCCAGCCCGCGATTGTGATCTGCCGAGCCGAGTTTCGTAACAGCCTCGTAAGCGCCGGGAAAGCGTCGTCCTACCCGCGCGAGCCGCAGAGCGGCGACACTGAGTTTCGTAACAGGCAGTGCGGATCACTCCCAGGCGGGTGGCCCAGGTTTCCGTGTCAAGTTTCCCTCTCTCCCTTTTTGGCGAATCATCAACTAACTCGGGCACCCGGCGGCAGGGGCTAAAGCCCAATCCTTTTCTGATCCTGTGCGGCCCGACTGAAGTCGGGCCCTGATACAAAGCCCACACAATCCGAACCTTTCATCCACCAGAACCGGACGGGTGGCCCAGGTCTCGAAACCCGCGAGACCCGGGCCACCCAGCCGTGAGGGTTTAACATTCAAGGTGATGAGCACTCGCCGTAGAGGCCTGGGGTCGCTGGTGCAGGTCGTGGTTGTGTGCGCGGTGGCTCTGCCGATTTGGGCTCACGCCCAGGAGAGCGCGCCGACCGTCCGCCACCATCGCGTGGTGGAGACCGTCCCTGACGACGCCACCTCTCCCGAAGTTGAGCAGGCAGAAGCCGCCATGCAGAAGAACGACTTCGCTGCGGCAGAACCTCTGCTGCAAAAGGCGGTGGCGGCGAAGCCGGATGATTATCGCGCATGGTTCGACCTGGGCTACGTCTATAACGCGACCAATCGTCTGCCGGAGGCCGTCGAAGCCTATCGCAAATCGGTCGCGGCCAAGCCGGAGGTGTTCGAGTCGAACCTGAATCTCGGTCTTGCTGCTGGCGCGGCAAGGCCAGAACGCCGAGGCAGCCAAGTATCTGAAGGCTGCAACCCAGTTGAAGCCGACGGCGCATCCTGATGAGGCGCTGGCGCGTGCGTGGCAGTCGCTCGGGCGAGTGGAAGAGAGCCTTGATCCACAGCAGGCGCTGGCCGCGTATGCGGAGGCGTCCAAGCTTGATCCCAAGAATCCTGAGCCACATCTCTCGGCCGCGGCCCTGCTGGAGAAGCAGAACAATCTTGACGCGGCGGCGCGGGAGTACCAGACCGCCGCCGAACTTGATCCCAAATCACAGGTAGCCGTTTCCGGGCTGGCCAACGTCTATATCAAGCAGAAGAAGTATCCCGAGGCGGAAGCTGCGCTGCGCAGGCTCCTGGCGGCCGATCCGCAGAACAGCAACGCCCGTGTGCAACTGGGGCGTTTGCTGGCGGAAGAAGGCAAGAATGACGAAGCCGCGCAGGAACTGCAGAAGGGTCTGCAGGCCGATTCCAACGACGGGCGTGCCGCTCTGGAGTTGGGGACGCTGTATGTTAAGGCTGATAAGTACGGCGAGGCGGAACAGCAGTTCCGCATTGCAGTGAAGGCCATGCCGAAGGATGCCGAGGCGCATTTCGCGCTGGGGGCCCTGCTTATGCATGTAAGGAAATATCCCGAAGCGCAACAGGAACTGCTGCTGGCCGTGCAACTGAAGCCGGACCTGGCCGATGCCTACGGGAACCTTGCCGTGGTTGCGGCGGAGAACAAGGACTACCAGCTCACCTTGAAGGCGCTGGACTATCGCGCAAAATTCCTGCCCGAAAGCCCCGCGAGTTATTTTCTGCGGGCGACCACGTTCGACAACTTGAAGGCCGTGCCTCAGGCGGTGGAATATTATCAGCGCTTCCTGGCCGCCGACGCCGGCAAGCTTCCCGACCAGGAATGGCAGGCGCGCCACCGGTTAATTGCGCTCGATCCCAAACACGCGGACAACTATCGGAATAAGAAGTAGTATGCGCTCCCGTCTCCCATATGCGGCGATGCTCTTTGTGCTGGCGGCCCTGGGGCCTACGGCGAGCGCCGATTTCGCCGTTGCCGAGGCGACCGGACTGCCGTTGGTGGCAGACGAATCCACCGCGCAACTAAAAGCCCACGCCGATGCCGCGGGTGGCGCCGAGCAGGCCAAGCTCTGCCTGGAATACGCCCATCGACAACTGGCCGATGCCGATAACCTTTTCAACCAAGGCGACGTCGAAAAAGGCCAGGCCGAGATCCGCGAAGTGGTCGAATATGCGCATAAAGCGGCCAACGCCGCAGCGGCCTCGGGAAAGCATTTGAAGGAAACCGAGATTGATCTCCGCAAGCTTGCCAAGCGGATGCACGATGTTGGCGAAAGCCTTGACCTCGATAACCGGGAGCCGGTACGCAAAGCCGTGGAAGAGATCGAGCAGATCCGCTCGGATTTGATGGTCAGGATGTGGGGGCCGCAAGCCGAACCAAAGGGGAAATCGTGATGCGTCTGAACCGGTGGCTGGTGTGTCTCGCTGTTCTGGTGTGCTCTCTGCCTCAATACGGCACGGCCCAACACCGCGATCCGCTTAACGACAAGGAAATCGACGAAATGCGGGAGGTGGCCGATAACCCCGACAAGCGTCTGGAACTGATGGTCAGCTTTGCGCGCGCACGCATGGCGTCCATTACACAGCTCCAGGCCGATCCCAAAAGCGCCAAAGGCCGGCCCACGCAGATTCACGACCTGCTGCAGGATTTCACGTCGTTGCTGGACGAGATCGACGACAACGTTGACATGTATGGGTCGCACAAGACGGACATGCGTAAAGGCTTGAAGCTGGTGATCGAGGCCGACAGTGAGTGGGAGCTACAATTGCGCAAGCTGAGGGAGCAATCCCCTCCGGAAGAGGTGGAGCAGTATTCGTTCGTGCTAAGCAACGCGAGCGAGGCCGCGAAGGACAGCGCCGACAGCTCCCGGAAAGCACTCCAGGAGCAAAACGAACTAGCCAGGAACAAGAAGCTGAATAAGGTGTATTCCGAGCGTACTGATTAAGCGTCGCTTCGTGGTAGGTTAATCACAACTTGCGACCCAACCTCGACGACATCTTCCAGAGAACTTACCGCGAGCTGCGGCCACGCGCGGCGATGCCGGAGTTTCGGGTCGAGTTCTATCCCTTCGCCAGCGTGAACAACACCATTCGACTGCGCGACTCCAGGGTCCATGTGCGGATCTCCGACCTACTGGAAGGCGCGCCAGAAAGCGTTATCGAGGCGGTGGCTCACATTCTGCTGGCCAAGGTTTACCGTCAGCCGATCGAGGCCACGCATGCTGCTCGCTTTCGGCGTTACGTTGGCGGCAAGGACATTCGCGCCAAGTCGCATTTAATGCGGCAAATGCGCGGCCGGAAACGCATTCAGTCGCCGCGCGGAATCTTCTACAACCTGGAGCACGTCTTCGACGAGCTCAATGTGCGCTTCTTTCACGGATTACTGGCGCGCCCGCAAATGACCTGGAGCCAGGTCCGCTCGCGCCGCAGCCTGGGGCATTACGATCCGGCACACAATACGATTGTGGTGAGCCGCATCTTCGATCACCTCACGCGTACCCCGATATGCGATTGAGTACATCGTCTATCACGAGATGCTGCATCTTAGGCATCCCGTGAAATTGCGCGGCAGCCGTCGCTGCGTGCACGGGCCGGAGTTCCAGGCGGAAGAGAGGCTCTTTCCGGAACTGGAGAGAGCTAAGGCATTCCTGAAGCGGCTCTAAGTTGCCGATGGCGAGTCACAAGATGCCGCTCCGGTAGACAACCCACCAGCTTATGACCACGGAGGCAAGCGTCTCGACCACACCCCAGCCGAACGGCAGGAAAATCGCGCCGAGGCTCAGGATGGTCAACAGGAGCCAGAAACATTTGCGTTGGGTGCCGGAATCAGAATCCACGGTTGTCCTGCAGACGCGTCGTCTGGCTGCGGACGACTCGTCTGCGGTTGAAATCAATTGCGAAGAGCCTTACCCCGATGAACGATTCGATGCAATCGCGCGCATTAGCGTCTTCAACCTTACTGCAGGCGTAGGGAGACGTAAAGACGGTGGGTGGCTGGCAAGCAAGTAGGTGACAGCACCGTTCGCAGGTTGTTCAGACCCGGGCAATCCGTTCAACTTGGGGTCTCTCGTCGCTCTGCTGTTAGAATTTTCCTATCCCTATGCCCACTCGCAAGCTCTCCGGTTCTGAAGTTCGCCGCATGTTTCTGGACTATTTCGTCTCCAAAGGACACAAGGAAGTCCACTCCTCTTCCCTGGTGCCGGCCAACGATCCCACCCTGCTGTTCACCAACGCCGGCATGAACCAGTTCAAGGACGTCTTCCTGGGCATCGAGAAGCGCGACTACTCGCGCGCCACCACCTCGCAAAAATGCGTGCGCGCCGGCGGCAAGCACAACGACCTGGAGAACGTCGGCTTCACCAATCGCCATCACACCTTCTTCGAGATGCTGGGCAACTTCAGCTTTGGCGACTACTTCAAGAAGGAAGCCATCGCCTACGCCTGGGAGCTGGTCACCTCGCCCGAGTGGTTCGGCATCGACAAGGACAAGCTCTACGCGACGATCTTCAAGGGCGAAGAAGGTATCGCGCGCGACGACGAAGCCTACCAGCACTGGCTCGCCACCGGGGTTGCGCCCGAGCGCATCTTCGAGCTCGGCATGAAGGACAACTTCTGGATGATGGGCGACACCGGCCCCTGCGGCCCGTGCAGCGAGCTCCACTACGATATGGGCCCCGCGGCCAGCGACGCCGGACACACCGACTGCCAGTTCGGCTGCGAGTGCGGTCGCTACGTCGAAATCTGGAACCTGGTCTTCATGCAGTTCGACAAGCAGCCCGACGGCAAGCTCACGCCGCTGCCCAAGCCCTCGATTGACACCGGCGCAGGCCTGGAGCGCGTGACGGCGGTGATGCAGGGCGTGATCTCGAACTACGACACGGATTTGTTTGTGCCGCTGATTCAGCGCGCAGCGGAGCTGACCGGCGTATCGCTCGATCAGGAAATGAAGAGCGAAGACGTCGAAGGAGTGCACACGCAGGCGCATCGCTGCGAGTCATCGCCGATCATGCGCGCGCGTCAACGTTCCTCATTTCCGATGGCGTGGTGCCCTCGAATGAAGGCCGCGGCTATGTACTGCGCAAGATCATTCGTCGTGCGATTCGGCATGGTCGATTGCTGGGTCAGGAGCAAGCCGTTCCTGTATCGAGATGGTGTTCGCCGTTCGCGATCTGATGAAGGACGCGTATCCCGAACTGGTCGAAAGCAGCGGATCGCGTTTCAGAGACGATCAATGGGAGAAGAGACGCGTTTGCGCACACGCTTGGCGAGTGGGCTGAAGACTCTGAGAGCGAACTCTGAAGTGAAGCGTCTTGAGGCGTGTTAAAGCCTCCGAGACGAACTGCAGGAGCCGAACAGACCGTCTGCCGGATCAACGAAGTGCTCCCGATGAAGTGCTTTAGCGCCGCAGCTCAGTAGCGACTCGAGGAGTTCTGGCATCATTCCCGATGACGTAGAATTCTTGCAGCTCGCTAGTCAAGAATGCCTCACGGCGATCGGCAATGTGGCAACCTTATCCAGGCGAGAGGCCTTTCGACTCTATGACACATTTGGACTGCCCCGTGACTTCATCGAAGATGCCTGCCGCGATGCTGGGATTCATCTTTGACGAGGCTGGTTTCGACGACGCCATGGAGGAGCAGCGCAAGCGCGCGCAGGCGTCCTGGAAGGGCGGCTCGCAAAGCCTCGGCAAGCCCGGCTTATCAATCGCTGCCGCCGACCCAGTTCGAAGGCTATCGTCAGACGCTCTCCACCGGATGCGAGGTGCTGGCCATCATCAAGCCGCACAACGGCACCGGGCGTTCGGCGCGCAGGAGCTGAAGCCCGGCGAACGCGGCGAGATCGTCCTCGACCACACTCCGTTCTACGCCGAGGCTGGCGGGCAGGTGGGCGATGTCGGCTGGCTCTACGCCGACGATCACAACACGCTGGTCGCCGAGGTCGAAGGCGTCACCTATCCCGTGCAGGGCGTGCGCGCGCATCGCGTCGTGGCCAAGCAGACCATCCACGTCGGCGACAAGGTGGACGCCGTGGTCAACGACGAAGTCCGCCGCTGCCACCATGCGCAACCACACCGGCACGCATCTGCTGCACGCCGCGCTGCGCGAGGTGCTGGGCAAGCACGTGAAGCAGGCGGGCTCGCTGGTTGATCCTTCGCACCTGCGCTTCGACTTCTCGCACTTCGCCTCGGTCGGCGACGAGGAGCTGCAGGACATCGAAGACCTCGCCAACAAAGAAGTGCTGCGCAACGATCGCGTCGAGGTGATCGAAGACGTGCCGATCGACGTCGCGGTCAACGAGTATCACGCCATGGCGCTGTTCGGCGAGAAGTACGGCGACCGGGTGCGCGTCATCCGCATCGGCGACTTCTCCACCGAGCTGTGCGGCGGCACGCACACCGCCGCCACCGGCGAGATTGGCCTGATCAAAGTCCTGAAGGAAGGCAGCGTGTCGAGCGGCGTTCGCAGGCTGGAGGCCGTCACCGGCGAAGGCTCGCTGCGCCACTTCCGCAAAGATCACGAACTGGAGAATGTTGTCTCGACGCTGGTGCGCGGCGGCGATGACCGCTCCCCTGCCGAGGCGCTGAAGCAGGAACTGGAGCGCCGCGAAGAAGAGCTCAAGAAGCTGCGCAAGGAACTGGAGCAGGTGCGCATGAAGTCGGCTTCCACCTCCGTCCAGTCGGCGGCGGAGAACGTGCGCGAGGTCAAAGGCGTGAAGGTGCTGGCCACGCGCGCCGACAATCTGGAACGCGCCCAACTGCGGGTGCTCATCGACAACCTGCGCAACAAGCTGGGCTCGGGCGTGGTCGTGCTGGGCTCGGTCAGCGATGGCAAGGTCGCGCTCATCGTCGGCGTCACCAAAGACCTCACCGCGCGGGTGCAGGCCGGCAAGGTGATTGCCGAGGTGGCGAAGAAGGTTGGCGGCTCCGGCGGCGGGCGTCCCGACATGGCCGAGGCGGGCGGCAAGGACCCGGCCGCGCTGGATTCGGCACTGGCGGATAGCTATCGTGTGGTGGAAGGTTTATTATCCTAGGGCCGTGTCCGGGTGGGGTGATGCGGACGACCGATTGGTTAGGCTTCCTTTGTCATCCTTGCATTCGCCCGCCGTGGCGGGGTCGGGGGATGACAAGTCGGCAATAAATTTCAGCTGAGGAGATTTCTATGCGCAAGACTCTGGTTGTCCTGGTGCTACTGCTCTGTGCCGTCTGCCTGCTGGCGCAAGACAATATGGGCAAATCTTCGGACGCAGCCACTTCCACGATCCAAGGGTGCCTTTCCAAGAGTGGTAGTTATTTCTACCTCACCGACAGCAGCGGAAAGAAGTACCACCTTGTTGGCTATAAGGGTAACGAGCTGATTAAACATGTGGGCCACACCGTGGAGATGACCGGCGAGCCGACGACCAAGACCTACGGCACAACGGAGCAAGGCAATGCATCTACCGCCAAACAGTTGCCCGTTTTCAAAGTGCAAAGCATGAAACATATCGCGGACACGTGCACAGCCAAGTGAGGCTGCGCGTCGTGTAACTTAACCCGCCGACCGCAACCCTCTACAGGTGCGGCAGATTTCGGTTGCTCACAGGAGTTCCCGCCTTGCCATGTTCCCGAAGGGTGGGGTGCGCATTCCTGTGCGCAGGAAAGAGGCGGGGACAGAACGGCCGTTGCCGGAAAGGCGAACGAGTTCGCGGCAAATCGCAGGTCACATAGCGATTGCACCCGCCGAAAGGATCCTATGACCAAGAGATGGATGCCTGCTCTGGCGTTACTCATCTTCGCCACTTGCTCGCAAGCGCAGGCGGCAACCGCTTCAGAGAAGAGCCAGAATTCCGGCAAGGACGCCGGCCTGACCACGATTGAGGGTTGTCTGCGGAGTTCGAATAGTCAGTACACCCTCACCGACAGCAACGGAGAAGTCCAACTGCTTTCGGGCGCCGACAACAAGCTTGGCCACCAGGTCGGCCGCCAGGTCGAACTCACGGGTAAGCCCGGGATCAGGACGGTAGATATGACCAACGCGGGCACGGCATCGAGCGCGGCGGAGCAAAAGGTCTTTGAAGTCAAGACCGTGAAGCGCGTCGCGGACGTTTGCAAGTAATCAGGCAAACTGAAGCGCCGGCGGCCCTCCCGTCGGCGTGAGCGTATCGACTCGAGGGCCCCGAGTGTTGCATAGAACTGCGGCCTACCTGTAGTGATGAAAAGCCGGCGTCAATCCGCGCTTGAGCAGTTGGGCTTTCAGCCCTAGCTGAGCAACCAGGGCTAAAGCCCGTCAATGAGAAAGGCAATATTTCGCCGGGCTGAAGCCCGGCGCTTCCACCGGGAAGTCCGAAGTCAGAGCAATCGTAAAGTTGCGGGCGCCGTTATCGGAGTTCTCCGAAACCAGCGCCCGCGTGGCCACGGGTGGGGCTGCCGGTCCTCCGGCCCTGCTCTCTGAAGGACCGGCAGCTAACTAGAAGATCAACTTAAGCGCAAACTGCCCAAACCGGCGTTCGTCGTGATTGCCGTTGTTAGCGGCTGCGCCGAGCCCACCCTTCTTCCCTTCGATCAGGACTGGTTCGTTGGGAAACTGTGCTGCGTCGGCCACAAAGCCGTTGACGTACATGTTGTGATGGTTGAACAGATCGAAGGCCTCAGCCCGGAACTGCAACTGGAAGCGCTCCGTCAGCCGGAAGTTCTTCAGCACGGAGATGTCGAAGTTCCATGCGCCGGGTCCGATGAAGGTATTTCTGCCGGTCATGTTGGCGGGATACGGCCCGAAGTCCGAGATGCCCAGCAACCCGGTAAAGTTGTTGGCCTGGGGCAGCGTCAGGATGTCAAAGTTGTTGGGGCTGATTGCGATCCCTGACCCCGTGTTAGTGCTGTTGAGAGTCGAACTGGGAGCGTATCGCGGAATGCCATACGGGCCGGTGGTCGCGTTCAGAGAGTTGGTGCTATCGGAGACGGTGAATGGAACTCCAGAGCGCGCTGAGAAGATGGGAGCGATACTCCAGCCACCAGCGACCTGGCCTACCCAACCCTTGCCGCCGCTGAAGAAGGGCTCGTTCCAGACCATGGAGAACACGTAACGCTGCCGCACATCGAAATCCGAGTTGCCGTAATCCAGGGATGGAATGGCCGCGTTGAGATAGCCCAGATTACCGACTCCGTTGGACCCTCCGCTGTCCTCGGAGAAGGTGGAGCTGAGGTTGTCGAGGGAGTGCGACCAGGTGTAATTGCTGACGATGCTGAGGCCGGTCTTCCCCCAATTGTTGGTTTGGAAGCGAAGGTTGACACCGTTGTAATGCGAGTAGCCCTGGGTGCCACGGTTGTTGACCGAAGTGAATTGCCCGTTGGGACGAGCGTAGCAAGGCCCGCCGCAGGCGTCGGTGCTGATCAGCGGTTGGCCGAGGTAAACCTGCCCTCCGCCAAGCTCGTTGATGTTCTTGATGTCATACAAGTGGACGCCGTGCGCGCCGCTGTATTCGATCGCGAAGATCGCATTGCGGCCGAGCGCGCGCTCGATGGAAAGACCCCAGAACTGGGTCTGCGCCGTGCGAATATTCTGGTTGACCTGCCGCGGGCTGACCGGCGGCAGAGCTACCTGGCCCGATCCTTCACCCAGCGGACCAAAGTTGCTGGTGGTTACCGGGACACCACTCAACTGGACCGTCGCGTAGTTTGGCGGGTTCTGGATCATGTTGAAGGTCACGTTGCCGAAGTTGCGCTCGTAGCTGATGCCGTAGCCGCCGCGCAAGCTGCTTTGGCCGTCACCGAAGATGTCCCAGGCGAAGCCGACGCGCGGAGCCAAGGTGCCCCAGCTCGGGTACCACAATCCCCCGACTGGGCTTTGTGGGGCCAACTGGATGGTCGCGGTGCTCAACATTTGAAATTCGTTCGAGCCCGGTCCCCAGTAAACGTTGGAATCCAGGTTGGGATTGGCATTGTGCTGGACACCGTAGTGCTCATAACGCAGGCCGTAGTTCAAGGTCAGCCTCGGACTGACCTTCCAGCTGTCCTGCGCGTAGATCGCCCAGTCGTTGTAGCGGTAGCTGCGAGCGAAAGAAGGCTGCGTCGCCGGCAGCGTCACCGTGCAGTCTGGCGTCTGGATAAGCGTTTGCGTCAGGAAGTTCTTGAAGCAAGGAGTCTTGCCTTGCGGATAAACTGCGGCCTGAAAGTTCGTCAAGGTGCCGGAGATGAAGTTGTCGAGACCGTCGGAGAAGGTCTTGCCCAGCTGTTCCACGGCCTGCGCGTAAGCGCCGTACGACTTGTTCAACTGAATGTAGTCATACTGGCCACCGTAACGCATGGTGTGCGTGCCTTTAGTCCAGGCAAAGTCTTCGAAGATCTGCACGGTATTTTGCGGACCGCCGTAAGGAAGTCCGCCGACTCCGGTAACCGCCGGGAAAGAAGCCCGGGAGATTGATCGGCTGACCGCCAAGGGTCGCACCGTTGTAGAGGAACAACGTGGGCGTGTTGCCCAAAGCGGTGTTGTATTGCTGGTTCGTCACATCACGCGTGAAGGCCAGTCGCGTGTTGCTCAGCAGGTTGGAGGTGAAGTTGTGGGTCAGTGAGCCCAGGTAAGAGTCGTCAACGAGAGTGAACCCGACGTTGTACTGAGCGTACGGACTGTTCGAAACCGCTCCCGGGAAGAGCAGCAGATCTTCCCGTCCGTAACGGAAGAACGCTGTCGTTTTGTCAGTCCAGTTGTAGTCGGCGCGCGCGATCAGGTCGTAGGTGTTCTGCGGCGCATCGCCGCCCGCGTCGGCCGGCACCTTGAAGTTCACGAGTCCGAAGACCGGCGTGTTGCCGGGTAAGGCCTGATCGAATGTGCCTCCTGGACCAAACTTGCCGGCCAACTGGTCCTTGGTCACAGTGCTGATGAACGGAAACGTGTTGTTGCCGTTCTGCTGGAAGTAGGCTTGCACGTTAGGCGCGGCCGCCGCTATCAACTGCGGAGTCGGCACGTACGTCAACAAGCTGGCATCGCTGCGCACCCGCAGCCACTCGGTGCTCTGGTAGAAGAACAGTTTGTTCTTGATGACCGGACCGCCAACGGTGTATCCGAACTGATTGCGGGTGTATTGGCCCTTGGGAACGCCGTTCGCGTCGTTGTCGTAGGTGTTCGCGGTGTAGGACGAGAGACGGTTGTATTCCCACGCCGACCCGTGAAGATTGTTGGTCCCTGACCTGGTGCTGACGTTGACGACCCCTCCCGAAGCGCGGCCATACTGGGCGTCAAAATTGTTGGTGACCACGCGAAATTCCTGAATCGCATCCTGCGGAATTTCCAGAGCAATGGAGGTGTCGAACAGGTTGGTGTTTTCGACGCCGTCCATCAGGATCTCTGTGCCGCTGGAACGCTGACCGTTGATGAAGAAGCCCACGCCGCGATCGGTGTTGTTCTGACCGCCGCCACTGGTCTGCGGATTGCCCGATTGGTAGCTGCGGTCTCCCCCGCTCACGTTACCCGCGAGAGCGATGAAGTCGTAGGGATTGCGCGTGAGACTGGGAAGCTCAGCCACCTGCTCCGGAGTGATGATTTGCGATTGTTCCTGCGTCTGGGTGTTGACTTCCACGGCGGCAGATTCGGCAGTAACCTCCACCGACGTTGCGCCTCCCGGAGACACCGAGTGTGGCGTCGACAGTGGCAGTTCCACCGACCGAGACGGCAGCCTTTTGCGTGAAGGGAGCGAAGTTGCCGCTGGTCACGGTAACGTCGTAGTTGCCGGGCGGCAACGCCAGAATGTTATACGAGCCCTCAGCGTTGCTCTGGACCGTGCGCTCAGCGCCGGTTTCAGAGTTCTTGGCCGTGACCGTCGCATTCGGTACAACGGCGCCTGCCTTATCACGCACCACGCCTGCGATGCTTCCGGTGTGCACCTGTGCTGTTGCGACGGCAGCCACGAATATCCAAACCATCACGATGGTCAGCAGCATTGCATTCCTGGACTTGGTCATTGCTCCTCCTTCACGCTTTCGGTCTCGCCTCACGTTGCGCTCGCGGTTGCGATGCGATTCGGGCAACAGTTTGGCTCGACCGGTGTATGCCTGAGTGCAATACGGCTGCCAGTTCTGGCAAAGACTTAAGATCTGGGATGAGTGCACTATCTCAGAATTGCAAGTGGCAAGGATTCATCCGCCATTGCGACTGAGTGCGGAGCATGTCCAGTTTTGAACTGTCAACGACGAGGACTCACAGCGATTAGTCAGGGATGAAATATTGAAGATGGCAATTCTGTCACGGGACGAAAGTCACTAGAGTCCGAAGCTCGCTGCGATACAAAGTTTGCTTGGTTTGTCGGCCGTATCGCACGCTACTGCGAAGGGGAGTTCGTATGGGAGGGAAAAATGACTTGCCGAATCACGCGCTCCATCGATCGCGCATTTGAATCAGGCCCTCAACATCCTGGCGATAGTTGGGACCGACTGGCACTTCCATTCCATCGTGCAACCGCACGAAAGCAGCAGAGGTTTCTTTCGTCACGAGATCGCGCACGTAGGACAGGTTAACGATGAATGAGCGGTGGACTCTCGCGAAGCGCGAGGGATCAAGCTTGGCGGAGATTCCCGTCATCGTCTCCCTGATCTCATAGGTCCTACCGTCGGCATGGACACGAACGTAGTTTCCATCTGCGGCGATCAACAAAACCTGGTCAACGGGTATGTCCGGCGTCTGCTCATCATCTCCGATTCTCAGCCATGAAAGATACTGCTGGCTCCTGGCGGCGCAAGCCATATATCGCTGCAGCAATGAGGACAGTTCGTCGGCTTTCCGTTTGTAAATCTCAAACTGCACTCGCCGCAGCAAGCTGTGAATGTGCTCGGGTTCTGACCGAATATGCAGGCTGTCATACATCCCGCCGAGAGTCCTCAACGGGTCATTGTCCTCACGCAGTCCTATCAGAACCGGAAATTCGAAGTCCGCCAATTTCTCCAGGTACTTTGGAGGGATCTCCGCCAGACTGGCAATCAACAACTCCGGGACGAATCGATCAAGCAGAACTTCGCACGCTGCCCATTCTTGACACACTCCCGCCAAAACAAACCCGTACTCCTGTCCAATTGCATCGCGGAGCCTGGCACAGCTCTCTTCATCCTGATTGAACAAGACAACGCGCATCCCCGCGCTCAGGTGGATTCCTGCATCAATGGATGTAACTCTCTGGGGGCCAATCATCGAAAGCTCCACATCGTGCCGGTTTCGATTGCGGGGTTAGACGCTTCAATAGGCACTTAAGTTCTGCAGTTGGGTCGAGGACACGCCGTATCGAACCGAGAGCAGCTATCTTGGGGACGTTTGCATTGTCACGAGGGATGAGCCAAGTGTTCGAATCCGGCCAACATCTGCCGGGCTCGTCAATTTTGCCGCACCACATGTAGGATGATTACCGAATTATCTGTGTGCCGCGTGGTGCGATGCCCGACCATTCCGTCATCTTCAAGGAACTTTCGTATGTCTTCATCGCTGCCATCCTTGGTGGCGCGCTGGCCTGGCGTTTACGCCAGCCATTGATCCTTGGTTACGTCCTTGCGGGAATTGCCTTGAGCCCATTTACGCCCGGGCCGGCCGTGCGTGAAGCGCATACGTTCCAGATCGTCGCCGAAGTTGGCGTGGTTTTTCTGATGTTTTCCATTGGCCTCGAGTTCTCGCTCGAGGAGTTGATGGAGGTGAAATGGGTGTCGCTGATCGGAGGCCCGCTGGGCGTCGTGCTCCTGTCCCTGCTCGGAGAAGGCCTGGGTGTGCTCTTGGGTTGGGGCGCCATGCAGGGCTTGGTTGTGGGAATGATCATCTCCGTCGCCAGTACCATGGTGCTCCTGCGGCTGCTGATGGACAGCAACCAATTGCAATCGGCACACGGCAAGGTGATGATCGGCATCACGCTGGTGGAAGACCTTGTCGTGGTCATCCTCATTGTCCTGATGCCGGTGCTGGTCAGCTTTACGCCGCATCACTTGTTGGGAGTGGCGCAAGCTCTCGGCAAGGCCCTGCTGATTCTCGTTCCCGTCGGCTTGCTCGCCATTTATCTGGTTCCGCGCATTCTGGAGAAGACTGCCCGGTCTCAAAACAAGGAGCTGTTCCTACTGGTTCTGCTCGCGATTTGTCTGGGCACAGCGGCCTTGACCGAAGCCGTTGGGTTGTCGCTCGCGTTGGGCGCTTTTGCCGCCGGATTGGTCGTCAGTGCCTCGGACTACGCGCATCGCGCTCTGGACCAACTTCTGCCCCTGCGCGATGCGTTCGTTGCCCTGTTCTTCGTCACCATGGGAATTCTGATCAATCCGCGGGCGGTACTGGCGAATTTTCAACTGCTGCTCGCGATTCTGGCACTCGTAATCGTCGGAAAGTTCATTGTCTGGGCGGGCATCGTCAAGCTATTTGGTTACCCGCTGAAAACCGCCGCGCTGGTGGGGGCTGGATTGACGCAGATTGGTGAGTTCTCCTTCATCCTGGTGCAGGTGGCCCACAGCAACGCCCTGGTGGGAGACGAGTTTTACTATGCCGTTCTGGCCGCGTCTCTGATTTCCATCCTGCTCAATGTCACTCTGATGCGCTCCGTGCCGAGGTGGATTGGGCAGCCGGCGCGGTGAAGGCTTACCCAGCCCCGTAACCCTTGAGATACTCCCAACCGTTTGCCCTTGAATCAGATACGCGTTGGGGCTTAAACTTTTCCTTGCTCTCGCGGTTCCCCTGCCTCGTTGTCTTTCCTCACCGTTTGAAATTCGGACTACTGCTGCACGTGTGGTGCAATATAGTGTGGTATATAGAATTGGGACACAAAATATAGCGTTTATGTCTTGACCCCTCCCGATTTCGACAGTAAAGTTGGTCTGATGTGGGCGGGAAAACATCTTTGCGCCCCGGCCAAAATAGTGCTGAGGAACCGGTCTCAACGTGTTTCGTGCTGGCTTAGCGACTCGCACCGGGCTGCTTGCGTCGTAGAGCACGAACCACCCGAATGGAGTAGGCGTTGCTCAAGCTGAAGAAACTGCAAATCCTCGGATTCAAATCGTTCTGCGATCGCACCGATCTTCGTTTCCAAGGCGAGGGTATCGCCGCCATCGTTGGTCCGAACGGGTGCGGAAAGTCGAATATCTCCGACGCCATCTCGTGGGTGCTGGGCGAACAGTCGGCACGGTCGCTGCGCGGCGTCAACATGCAGGACGTCATCTTCGTCGGCACGCGCGAGCGCAAGCCCCTGGGCATGGCCGAGGTGTCGCTGACCCTGGTTGATCCCGAAGTCTATGGCGACGTCGCCGAACCCGAAGTTGATGTCCAGGACGACATGCCGGATGAGTGGGACGAGTCGGCCCTGCGCGCCGCCAGCGCCGAGGACACCGATCGCTATGCGGAGGAGATCCGTCCCGGACAGACCGACGAGGAAGTCGGCTGAACCGCTCTCTGCCGAGAATGCCGCAGCGGATGGCCCTGCCCTGCCTCATGTCGTGCTCAAGGTCCGTCGCCGCAAGTTCAAGCGGTCCTTCAAGGCGGGCGAGATTGTAGTTACGCGTCGCCTGTTTCGCTCGGGGGAAAGCGAGTATCTGCTGAACGGCAAGCTCTGCCGCCTGCGCGACATTCAGGACATCTTCATGGGTACCGGCTTGGGGCCTGAGTCGTACGCCATCATCGAGCAGGGACGCATCGGGCAGATCCTGAGCAGCAAGCCGACCGACCGCCGCGCCATCATCGAAGAGGCTGCCGGCATCACCAAGTTCAAGACCCGCAAGCGGCTGGCAGAAGCGCGACTGGAAGACGCCAAGCTGAACCTGGCGCGTATCAACGACATTTTTGATGAAGTCACGCGCCAGATGAACTCCCTGAAACGACAGGCGTCCAAGGCCGAACGTTACGCCCGGCTGCGCGACGAGATGCGGGCGAAGTTGCGCGTGCTGCTGGTCAGTAAGTTCGCGCAACTGGAGGCCGAGGCGTCGAGTCTCGACACGCAACTCGCCGAGCTGAGCGAAGAGCTGCGCGTCCGGGGCGAAGCCGTCCAACAGATGGAATCCGAGCACGGCGATCGCACTCAGCGCGGCTATGCCATCGAGCGTGAGTCGCAAGAGAACCGCGAAAAGCTCAACGCATTGGCTCTGGAGATCGATCGCGCCGCTGAGCGCCGTCGCACCAACGACGAGCGCTGCGCTGAGCTGGAGGCCCGCGCCGCGGGCGCGCAGGCTGAGATTGGCAACGCTGAGGAGCAGGTTGCGCGCTTGCAGTCGGAGTTGGAAGCGAACCGTGCCACCCTCGAGTCGGCTAACGCCGAAGTCGCCGCAGCGCAGCAGGAGCTGCAGCAGAGGCAACAGGATGCGGCCGCTGCCGCGACCTGGCTTATGGATGTTGAGCGCCAACAGGAACAGCGGCGCGATTCCATCCTGCAAGCGGTCTCTGCGGCTTCGGCGGTGCGCAACCGCATCACTCAGGCCGAAGAGCGGATGGCTGCCCTTGATCGCGAAGCCCAGCGCCTGCGTGACGAAACCTCGGCTGGCAGTCAGCAGCTTGAGACCTTTGGCGGGCAGCGAGGACAACTGGGATTGGAGTTTGAGTCGGCCTCCCAGCGCGTAAACGCGCTCACGGCGCAGCTCAGCGACGTCCGCCAGAACCTCGAAGCGAAGCGAGCCGACGAGACCGACGGCAAGCGGCGGCTGGACTCTTTGCGCGCCGAGTACGCCAGCGCGATGGGCAAGAAGGGATCGCTGGAAGCTGGCATCACCGAGCACGGGTACGCAACCGAGTCGGTGCGCAAGCTGTTCACCTCAGGTGCGATGAGCAATGGCTTGGCGCCTGTGGGCGTGCTGGCCGACTTTCTGGAGGTGGACGACCAATACGAGCATGTGGTGGACGACTTCCTGCGCGAGGAGCTGAACTACATTGTGGTGAAGTCGTGGGACGCTGCCGACGAAGGCCTGAGGTTGCTGCGCAGTGACGTGGACGGCCGCGCCACCTTCCTGGTCCATCCCGAAGATTCACAGGCAAAGTTCTCGTTCCATTTCGACGAATCCTCCCACCAGGTTTCGCATGGCGAAAGCGTTGTCCCGTTGAAGCATTGCATTCGCGTGCTCAATGGCTTTGGTAAGTCGCTGGAAGTGATCCTGCCCAAGCTTGGCAACGGCTACATCGTGCCCGATCAAAGTGCCGGCCGTGAGCTGGCGCTGGAGAATCCTGACGCCTTCTTCCTCTCGCAGTCGGGTGAGTGCTTCCACAACGTGACCGTTACGGGCGGCAAGCAGCGCAGCCAGGGACCGCTCTCCATGAAGCGCGAGCTGCGCGAAGTGCTGCAGCAGATGGCGGAGTTGGAGCGCGCGATGGCCGAACAGGAGACGCAAGTCGCCGCTCTCGGCCGCGAGATCGTCGAGCTGTCGAGCCTGCTTCAACGCCTGGAGGATGACAAGCGCGAAGCGGAGCGGCAGGCAATGACGTCGGGTCACACGCTGCAACAGCTGGACAGTGAAATGGCGCGGGTCAGCGAGCGGCTCTCGACCTACGAAAGTGAGCTGCGTCGTGTCGCCGAGGAACATCGTGAACAGGTAGCCTTGCTGGCCGGACAAACCGCTGAGCTCAACGCGTACGAAGAAAAGCAGCGTGAGCTGGAGCTGGAGATGCAGACGGCGCAGAGCAGCCTGGAATCCCTGCGTTTGCGGCGCGATGAAGCCGCGCATCTCGCCACGGAAGTTCGTGCTATGGTGGCGACGCTCGAGGAACGGCGCCGTGGTGCGGCAGTTACACTGCAGCGGGTTGAAGGCATGGTGTCCGAGGTTTCCGCGCACCTCGCCAAGTTGAGGTCGCAACTCGATTCGGCCGCTGCCGAAAAGCAGCAGCGAGAATCCGAGAACCTCAGGCTGGCCGAACAGGGAGTCGCGTGGGCTTCAGAGCGGGAACTGGCGCAAGCGCTCGACCAGGAGCTGCAAGCAGAACTGCAGACAATTCGCTCCCGCCTGGTGGAATTGGAAGAGGTAATGAAGTCGGCGCGGGAGACGCTCGACACCGCCCGCGACCGCCGCGGCGAGCTTTCGGCCGCGCATGCGCGTGTGCAATCGGATGTGCAGCACCTGTCGGAAACCTGCGTGCAGGAACTTAGCCAGCAACGAGGTGAACTGATGGCCGACGATTCCCTGCCCCGGATGGCGGCGCAGGAACTGGCCGAGGAAGAGACTGCCTATCGCGACATGCGCACGCGGCTCGACAACATGGGCCCGGTCAACATGATGGCGCTGGAGGAGTACAAGGAGACGGCGCAGCGCCACGAGTTCCTGGAGACACAGCGTCTGGACCTGCTACAGTCCATCGAGAATACGCAAAATACGATCAAGGAAATCGACACCATCTCGCGGCAGAAGTTCGAAGAGGCCTTCACCATCATCAATGAGAATTTTGGCCGCACCTTCAGCAAGCTGTTCGGCGGCGGGCAGGCCTTCATGCGCCTCACCGATCAGGAGAACTCTGCCGAGAGCGGCATCGATGTGGTTGCCTCCCCGCCGGGCAAGAAGCTGCAGAACGTGCTGCTGCTCTCGGGCGGCGAGAAGGCGCTGACCGCGCTCGCCCTGCTCGTCGGCATCTTCCAATATCAGCCAAGCCCGTTTTGCATTCTGGACGAGGTGGACGCGCCGCTCGACGAAGTCAACATTGGCCGCTTTACCGAGTTGGTGCGGGAGATGAGCTCGCAAACGCAGTTCATCATCATCACGCACAGCAAGAAAACCATGGGCATGGCGCCGGTTCTTTATGGCGTCACCATGCAGGAGCCGGGAGTGTCGAAGCTGGTGTCCGTGCGCTTCCACGAGGAGCCCACGCGGATGGCAGCGGTATCAGCGTAAGCAGCTAATCTGAGGCCGGTTGCCCTCTGCAAGAAAAAAGGGAGCCGCCAGGCTCCCTGCAATGCCGTGCAACGAAGCTCTACTTTCCGGATGCGGTCGTTACGCCCGGACTAAACGTGATGGCAGTCGTAGTGTTGCTGAAGTCCATCTCGCTGACCGTAGGCGTCCCGCCGGTATTATCCAGCACCACCTGATTGCGCTCCGGCTTGTTGGCCAACTGCTTCACTTCACCGTTGGCTGTGGCCACCGTCTTGCCATCCTTGATCACTTTGACCAGGCAGGTTGAGCCATTGGCGTCGTACTTCACGGTGTACTCGCCGGGATGGATGGTTGTGCCACCGAGCTGCACGTCGTGCAGCAGGCTTATGGTTTCGGACTTGGACCCCGCAAAAGCGCTGAGGGACATGGTTACGGCGAAGACTAACAAGGCAACGCGAGCCAGCATACGAGTCATTGGCATTCTCCTCCACTCGTTCTGGCGGCCCTCCGGGCAGAAAAGACTTGCGTTTCCCGCCAAGTCGCATAGAATGTCGCTCCGGGGTCAACAGGGACAGGGAACCTTCCAAAGCCTCCCTCGAAATTGTCTCGCCTGGGCCGCCAAACCGCTGGCGAAACATCCTGTTTGACCCCGATACCATTTGGCCTGTCGGCAGGCCTCACTGGGAACCCGTCCTCCGGTCCTTCGCGGAGATACGTTGGACGCAACGCAAAAGTTCGTTAGCGATGGAAGCTTTGTTGCGTCGCGATTTGGACGCATCCTACCTTGTGAAGTGAGCGCAGGTAGTCTCATCGGCAAGCGCTTGCCGCCCGCATAGCAAAACCATGCGCCCACCGTCAGAGTGAGCGCATTCATCCCAGCTCTTGTTGATTGGAAGGCGCCGCTACCCTGCCGCTGCGCTCTGTTTCCATCCCATGCGCTCGCGTAATGACGTGATATGCGCTGTATGGTGGGCCGAATGCCACGCATACATGGCGAGTAGCTGATCCAGAGTCAGGGTTCCACGTTCCGGGTGGATGAGGGTGCGGGAAAAGTCGCTGGGGCGCATCAGGCGCACCGTATCGACCCAGCGCGCGTGCAACGCCGCCAGCAATTGAAGCGAGACCTCAACCGGCGTCACTAGAACGTCGGGAAGCTTCGCCCATTCCTTTTCGTCGTACGGCCTGATCGTTGGATTGTCTTCGGTGAGCGCCAGTTTAAAGCGCACATAGGCGTTCATGTGGCTCTCGGGCACATGATGCACAACCTGGCGTACCGTCCAGCCGTCGGGCCGATACGGGGTGTCGAGCTGCTCGGCGTTTAGCCCTTCCACGGCAGCGCGCATGTTCGAGGGTAGCTTCGCGAGCACGTCAGTGTAGTGGACCCGTCGCTTTGCCATTTGCTCTTCATTTTCGGGAGGAACCCACTCGAACTTGCCGATGGGATACCGCAGATCAGCCGGCATTCTTCTTCTCCTTGCCCTGGATTCTAATCCAAGGTCCGCACTGCGTTGGCGGGGCGTAGTTCCAGCGTGCACGGACCTTCAACGGGCTGCGCTTTGTCCGACATGATGATCGTCGCATTCTTTGAAGCCGTCTTCACGCTTTTCGTGGGAGCTGCTGCCTCCGTTTTCCCGCAGGTCACAACCGCGCGCCTTGGAACATGCGCCACCGAGTTCGGCGGGAACTTCATTCCTGAAGGAATACTTTGCAGACCCTGCGAGAGCCCTTTGAGCGCATCCTCGCCCCTGACGAATTTCACCTGCTCGACTTTCGACGGCGAAACCAGCAGGTTGAACTCCGCGCCACCACGACCCGACTGGTTCAGGGAAATCGTGCGCTGCTGTTTCAATTCGCGGCGGGCTTGCTCGACCATCTGATCCACTCCCTTCGTCACGCCGAGAGCCGCTAGCCGACTCCTCGCTTCGGCGCTGGGAATATTGTCCGCCAGCGCGAGAACGTAGTAGTGGATTGCCTTGTCGCGATCGCCGCGTTTCTCATAGATCTCGCCCAAGTGCTCGCCGATGTTGCCGCTTCCGCTGGCCTGCGATGCCGCTGCAATGTATTGCTCTGCCAAATCCAGGTTGCCGCGCTTGAATTCAATCCAACCCTTGGTGTCCCATAGGTCGTACAGGAAGCTCGCAGTCCCCAAGTCCTGGAAGCGCAGGTTGTCGAGAGTCACGTCGCGCAGCTGCGTTTCCACAGAATTGATGGCCGCATCCGCGTATTTGTCGGCGCGATCCAGCTGCACATTCTGTTCCGCGAGCGAATAAGCGATGTTGTTCCAGGTAACCGGTACAGGAGCCAGGCTGATGGCTTTATCAAAAGCCGCCATTCCCTTCTCCGTTTGGTTAGTCGCAACGTAGCACTGACCCAGCGATATCAGCAGCAAAGGATTCTGGGGCTGGAGTCCAACCGCCTTCTCCAGCTCCGGTATGGCCTCGACAAACTTCTTCTGCTTTACGAGCAGCTCGCCCATGCTGCCATGAGCGAACGGGTCGAGTGGATTGATCTCGATCTGCTTCTGGAACTGAGCGATGGCTTCGTCATACTTCAGCTCCGCTTCGTAAGCCATTCCCAGATTGTTGTACGCATATTGGTCGTAAGGATTGAGCTCAATCTGCTTTTTCAGGGCCGCGATAGCCTGCTCGTTCTGGTTGAGTCCGAGATAGGCACGGCCGAGGTTGTTCCATGCGGACTTATGCTTAGGGTCCTTCTGCACGACGCGCTGCAGTAGTTCGACTGCCAATTGGAGATTGTTGTTCTTGAGCGCCTGGATCCCGGACTCGTTCAGGTCTTCGACCGACTCACTGCTGGCCACTCCAGCGGTACCGGGCGATTTGTTGTCCAGCACAATGTCTTGCGCCTGATCGGCGGCCACCGCACGCTGGAACGCGGCGTAGTCCTGCAATCGCTCGTAAGGCAGCTCAGGAACCAGCAGTTTCAGGTCGCGAGCGCAGGTGAGCTGCTCCCCTTCAACCTTGTAGCTGGAGTGATACTCGGCATAGTCGCGCCGGACGTCCACCCCAATGGGCGCATGCACGGTGAACTTGTCAGGCACCTTCAGGCGCACCTCCACCTCTGTGTTCGAGGGCGCGCCCAGCTTGATTACCTTTTCCGGAGTCTTCTGATCTTCATCGAACCCTGGTTCTCCACCCAGACTCATCTGCATGAACGGCATTTTGATCTTCGACTCAGGGGCGGACCAGTCGAAAAAGTTACTGACAGTCGCATCGAGACTGATCCGCAAAGGATTGTCTGTGTCGCTGGGATCGCTCACCTGCAGATTGCTGATCTCCGCTCCCTTCATTCCGGCGCGCTGCAGCATATTGCTGAAGAGCTCTTGCCAGTGATTTGCGGGTATCTGCCGAAAGGCAAAACGAAAGCCCACCTCGCGATCGCCCCGCATGGCAGCAGAAATCTGCGCGGTCAGTTTCCCGGTTTCACTGAGCGCGGCATTGATGTGAGTTTGGTCGAAGGCTTGGAAGGGGAGCCCGGCTGGAGTCCGCACCAGAGCTGACTTCCCGTCCCGGCGAAATCAGCAGCGCCTGCTTGTCGCGTGTAGGTTGCATCAGCATGCGGAAAGGCAGGACTCCGCTCGTGCTGTCGAGCCAGATATCCTGGCCGCCAACGGGTACGCGGGTTATGACATGGTCGAACTGGGAGGGAGACGGAACGTCGGGATCAAGCTTGTGCTGGACCCCGATGAGCACGGACGAAGACTCGATTCCCTGGGACGCGAGCAGGGCGGCCAGCAGCGTGTTCTTGTCTTTGCAATCGCCGTAGCCATTGGCCAGTATGTCGCCGGCCGCGTGGGGTTGAATACGACCCAACCCGAAGGACAAACTCACGTAGCGGACATTGCGCGAGACGTAATCATAGAGTGCCTTAACCTTCTCCATGTCATCGGTCTTGCCCCTGACGAGTTCGGCGGCTTTGGCTTTTATCGCTTCGTTGGGCTGGCGGCGTTCGCGCTCCAGGAACGCATACCACGCGCCAACGTCTTCCCAGCTCTCAAAGGTGCTGAGTTGGACCGAGGGGATCTGGTCAGCACTATTGGGCGGTCCCTGTTGTTTGCCGATTGAACCCTGGTCCTTCAGACGGGAATGCGTCCATCGATAGATGCGCCGATCCCCCTCGTCCGTTACCTTGGGATCGTAACCGGGCCGGGTCTTGATCTTGATGTGACGGGCCTTCGGGACATTGATCTCCAACTGCTCGTCCAGCACTACACCCGTCTCGGAGAAATTGTAGGTGGTCCAGAATTGATTAGGCGCTAGCGGATCGGTGATGGTGCGGACCACTTCGTACTCCAGTACATCCCCCGGGCGCAACGACGGAACACTGACGTGCTTCTCGTGATAGTCCGTATACACCGGAGCGTTGGGAGTAGTCAGGTCCTGTATGGCGGATTGCTGGGCCTCGATCACGGTGCCATCGGGTTTGTGGACCCGGACATAAACGATGTCAAGCTTGTCGCTGAGGGCACTGTATCCGATCTTAATCTGGCCCAGGGCCTGCACCCCGCTCTCGCTGACGATCCTGATCCGGGCATCGAGTTGCTCGCGCCCAGTTCCGTCGTTCTCATATCGCATCGTCTGGCGGAACTGCTCGACGACGTAAGGCTCCTGGGAATAATCGCCTGCGGTCGATGACTGGGCCGGTCCGCTCTGTACGGCGGCCGACCCTGAAGTCTGGCTCTCTCTGACAGGTGCAGCTTGTCCAGTGGCCCGCGCCATCGCGGGTTGCAAAGCAAGCAGCGCAAGGGTGAGATAAAAGGGGAGAGGTCCCGCGAGAACTCGATTCATATAAGCAGGCTGGATTCTCACCCCATCCTACGCGAGCGGACAGGAGAACTCCACTCGCACCGAAAGAATCATTCGTTGCGCAGAGCGACAATCGGATCGATCCTGGTTGCCCGTCGAGCGGGAATGTAGGAGGCCACCGTCGCTATCAAAATCAAAAGAACGGCCACAAGCGGGAAGACCATCCAGGAACTGTAGTGCAGGCCAAATAGCAGGCTGGTCATCACGCGCGTCAAGGCCAATCCAAGCACCAGACCGATACCCACTCCGACCAGGGCAGCAATGATGCCCTGACGGAGGATGAGTCGCAGGACATCCTCGCGCTGGGCGCCCAGGGACAGCCGAATCCCGATCTCCCGGGTGCGCTGCAGGACAGAGTAGGAAATTAAGCCGTATAAGCCGATCATGGCGAGCACCAGGGCAACCGCGCCAAAACCACCGATCAGGTATAGCGGATAGCGCCGCAAGAACACGGCTGGAGAGCGATTGATGGACTGTTCCATCGATCGTGGTTGTACGATCGCCAGTTGCGGGTCGAGATCGCGCAACACGGCGCGTGCCGGGCCGATTAGGGCCGCCGGGTCCCCGCCAGTTCGAATGACGTAGCTCAGGTAGGCTGTATATCCCGAGCTCTGATCAACCGGAAAATACATGACCGGCGGTGGCGGCGTGGCGAGATTGTACTCGGCGACGTCTCCAATCACACCGACGATTTGGCGAAACGGTTCGTTGGGAGAAAAGGTCATGCGTACGCGCTTGCCGATCGGGTCCTCTCCCTGTGCGACATAACGTTTCACCCACGCCTGGTTCACCAGGGCGACTCTGGGGGCGTCCTGCGTGTCGGCGGCGGTGAATGCCCGGCCCTCGAGGAGGGGTATCCTCATAACCGCGAAATAGCCGGAGGCTACGCGACGGGTCACGCAGTCCTCATCTTGACCGTCGGCGCTGGGGCGTCCTTCCACCACAAATCGATTACGGCTGCGATTTTGGGTGACCGGCAGAGCGCTGGTTGCCGAGGCCCCCTGGACCCCGGGCAAGCTGCGAAGACGATCGAGGAATTCATGCACGAAATGAAGCCCGTTGGAATTGTCGAATGGCCATGCCTTCGCCGTAGGGTAGGAGAAACCCGGCAGGTTGATATCGAAGGTCAACAGATGCAGAGGCTCGAATCCCGGATTTTGCTGCAGCAGGTTTCGCAAACTTTGCAGCATCAGGCCACCGCCCACCAGCAAGACCATGGAAAGGGCGATTTCGCAGATGACCACAATATTGCGGAGAAGTTTGTGCGCGCCGCTGGTGCCGCCACGCGACTCGTCCTTCAAGACCTCGGTAATAGGCGACTGCGGGACAGCGAACCCTGGACCCACTCCAAAGAGAATCGCCGTGAGCAACGTGATGCCGCAGACAAACCCCAGCACCGCCAGATTGATGCCGGAATCACGAAGATATGGCATGGATTGCAGTTGCACCTCGGGAATGGCGCGGACCATAACTCGCACGCTGATGGCCGCTCCAAGAAGGCCCAGCACCGCGCCCATGGCCGACAGCAGCAAGCTCTCCGTGAGCAATTGGAGCAGCAAATGGACGCGACTGGCGCCCAGCGCCGCCCGGATGGCGAACTCACGGCGACGGTCAATGGCACGTGTCATCAGCAAGTTCGCTACGTTGGCACAAGCAATCAGCAGTACGAAGCTCACCGCCCCAAAGAGAATCAGTAAGAGTGGCCGAATGTTGCCGACGATTTCGTCCCGAAGGCTCCCAATGCTGACGAAGATAGCGCCGTCCTGTTTGGGATATTCCTGCGCGAGTTGAGCCGTGATGCCCTGCATCTCGGCTCGCGCCTGTTCGATGGATACACCCGGCGCAAGCCGACCGAACACTTCCAACCAACGAGCGTTACGCGCCGTGCCGGTGTAAGCGTTGGTGTGTAATGGGACCCACAAAGGCGCCGAAACTGCTGGGGCGAACTCAAATTCGGGCGGCAACACGCCCACCACCGTGATCGCCTTATTGTCTAGGCGGATCGTGCGCCCGACGACGCCCGGGTCAGCGGAGAAATCACTTCGCCAAAAGTTGTAACTCAGAATCGCAACAGCGGGGCCGGTTCCTTCCGGAAGTTGATCCTCGGATACAAAATCGCGGCCCAGCCAAGGCCTCACGCCGAGGGTGGAGAAGAAGTTCGGAGTAACCATGGCCCCGAAGACCATTTTCGGGTCGCCAGCGCCCGTCAAAGTGAATCCGTCCGAGGAGAAGCCGGCGAGCGATTCGAAGCTCTTCGCCGACCCCTTCCAGTCCAGGTAATCCGGGTACGAAGATGTCACGGCGCAGCAGTCCGACTGTCGGCGATCTTCGCCGAGTGTCACCAGCTTGTCGGGTTGCCGGTAGGGCAAAGGGCGCAGAAGGGCCGGGTAGAGTACCGAGAAGATAGCAGTATTTGCTCCGATGGCCAGCGCTAACGTCATCACCGCCACGACGGTGAATCCGCGGCTCTTCCGCAGCATCCGCACGCCGTAATGAAAGTCCTGCGTCAGCTTACCCATCGGCAAAGAGTCTCTTATAGCGTGCCGGTCAAGGTTGTGGCAACCCGAGGGTGCCGGGTCGTTTCTAAAGGTTCATGGAAAGTGAAGCCCGACAGCGCGTGGACACAAACAATTGATGTGAGAGGTGATCTCATGAAAAAGAAATTGGCCTTGACGGCCGCCTTTCTGGCCGTAGTTGGAATGGTGGTCTCCATGGCGCCAGACATCAAGCGTTACATCAAAATTACCACGATGTAGAAGGTAGTTGCCGCCACGTGAAAGTGGGTGCAGCTACCATACACATCGTCGTCGTACTGGTGCCTCGCGACTGCGCAACCTTTCGCCTTATTGCCGATCCCGGCGAAGGGAGATGAATTCGCTGGGAGGCCACGGACCACTCAGACGTAGCCGAACTCCCTCCGACGGCGAAGGGCTCCGCAGCAAGGCGACAAACCGCTCCCGGCTGTCACGGGGCACCAATGCAAACCAGCGATGACTTCTCCGCTCCTGACGCGAGCGCCACTCGCGGACCGAGTCGGCCGTCACCCTCTTCAGTTTGCTGTCAATTGCCGCAATGCGCCCAGCGACCTCCTGACGGCGTTTCTGGTACTCCCTCCCGCTGATGGGAGTTGCCAGGTCAGCCTGCTGGTCGACCGCCCAGCTTGCTGTGATTTCGTACTGCACGGCACTCCCGACTCGTTGCAGGGCTTCGCGATACAGCTCCTGGTCGGCCTCCACGAGATGCTCCAGCGCCTCCCTACTCTCGAGCAGCGTCGGAAATCGAAGCGGGATGGGAGTTGTTACTGCCAGGACTTCCCGCAGTACCCGTTGAAACTGGACCGCTGCCTTCTTAAGCGAGTCGGGCTCGCCCAAACAAACTTCAGGGTCTGCGACCTCGCTCCAATAAACACGAAGCCCAGCGAACTCGTGCGACTGCACTTCGGACTCGCAAACCCCGGACGCAATCGTCACGCTCTCTTTCGGTTGGGTCACGCAATAAAGGACGCAGGGCATTCAGTAGCTCATAGGGACTGGCGAAACGAAGGCCGGCGGAGCCGCTTGAACACAGCCTCAAATCTCGCACGGCCGTCTGGCTGCGGCAACCGCTGGCTGGCAAGGCCACTGGTCATGGACGCAAGAAAGGGAGAGCATGGGCTCTCCCTACTTAACCACTGTGCGACCTGAATACCTAACGGCGTGGGCCGCGACGCGGTCCACGGTCTCCGCCGCGCCCGCCTCCCGGGCCGCCACGGCCTCCGCGGTAGCCGCCTTCGCGCCGGCTACCTGCGTGCTCACGCCGCTCGCTATCGCGATTGAAGTTCTGCTCGGAACTCGGCTCATCGGCCTTTTCGTGTCCACCCTCAAAGGTGACCGCGCCTGAAGCATCGGGCGGAGCTTCGCCGCCGCCCATCTTCGCGCGCTGCTCTTTGAGGATGGCTTTGCGCGACAGCTTGATGCGATTGCCGTCCACCGCCAGCACCTTCACCAGTACCTGATCGCCTTCCTTCAGTTCATCGCGAACATCATTGATCCGATGCTCGGCAACTTCGCTGATGTGCAGCAATCCGTCGGTGCCCGGCAGGATCTCCACGAACGCACCGAAGTCAGCCAGCCGCGTGACCTTGCCGAGATAGGTCTTCCCCACCTCAGCCGTCGCGGTGATGTCACCAATCATCTGCAGCGCCTTGGCTGCTGCCACCTGATCGCTCGACGACACGTTAACCTTGCCGCTGTCCTCCACGTCGATCTTGACGCCGGTCGCTTCGACGATCCCACGGATCACCTTGCCGCCAGGCCCGATGAGATCGCGGATCTTGTCCGTGGGAATCTGCAGGGTATAGAAGCGGGGCGCGAATTCGCTGATCCGGGTGCGTGGCTCTGCGATGACCTCGGCCATTTTGTCAAGGATGAACAGACGCCCGCGGTGGGCCTGCTCCAGGGCCTCGCGCATGATCTGCGAGGTGATGCCCATCACCTTGATGTCCATCTGCAACGCCGTGATCCCAGCCCGCGTGCCGGCCACCTTGAAGTCCATGTCCCCATAGTGATCTTCCGCGCCCGCGATATCGGTGAGGACAGCGTAATCGTCGCCCTCCTTCACCAGACCCATCGCCACTCCGGCAACCGCGTCCTTCAGCGGTACGCCAGCGTCCATCAGACTCAGCGATGCTCCGCAGACGGTCGCCATCGAGGACGATCCATTCGATTCCAGAATGTCCGAGACCACGCGCATGGCGTAGGGCCAGTCGGTCTCCGACGGCAACACCCATGAGACCGCACGCTCCGCCAGTGCCCCGTGGCCGATCTCGCGGCGCCCTGCTCCGCGCAGGAATGCCACTTCGCCCACCGAGAACGGCGGAAAGTTGTAGTGCAGCATGAAGCGCTTCTTGGCCTCGCCCTCGAAGGCTTCCAGTCGCTGCATATCCTCGCCGGTGCCGAGCGTCGTGGTCACCAGCGCCTGGGTCTCGCCGCGGGTAAAGATCGCCGATCCATGCGTCCGCGGCAGAACCCCGACTTCAATCCAGATATCGCGAATCTGGTCGAACTTCCGGCCGTCGGGACGCCGGCGCTCCTTGATCACCTGCTCGCGGAAAAGCTCCTCGCGCAGCAGATCGAAGTACTTGCCCGCTTTCTTGCGGCCTTCCTCATCCTCTTCGGGAACCGCGGCTTTTAGCTCGTCTTTGAGCTGCTTGATCAGCGAGTAACTCTCGTTCTTGGGATGTTTCTCGGTGTTGACCGCATCCTGCAGCCGGACGCCGAGCTTGGAACGAAGTTCCTTGAGGTAGGCTTCATCCGTCACCACCGGCTCGACCACCCGCTTCGGTTTGCCTACCTTCTGCGCAAGGTCGCTGATGGCGGCGCAAATCTTCTTGATCTCCTGATGGCCAAACTCGATGGCTTGGACCACCGTCTCTTCCGTGACCTCGCGGGCCCCGGACTCGATCATCACGATGCCCTCGGCGGTTCCGACGACCATCAAATTGAGATCGCCGTCACGCCGTTCGGCATACGTCGGATTGATGACGAACTTTCCGTCCACCTGGCCGACGCGCACAGCGCCAATCGGACCGTGAAATGGAATATCAGAAACGCTCAGCGCCACCGATGCGCCGTTGATGCCGGCGACGTCGGGATCGTTTTCCGTATCCGCTGAAAGCACCATGGCGATCACTTGCGTCTCGCAACGGAAGCCTTCGGGGAACAGCGGTCGGATGGGACGGTCTATCTGGCGGCTGGTCAGGATTTCGCGCTCGCTGGGCCGTCCTTCGCGCTTGATAAAGCCGCCGGGAATTCTTCCGGCAGCATAGGTGTACTCGCGGTAATCCACCGTCAGGGGGAAGAAGTCGATGCCCTCCCGCGGATCAGGATTGGCGCAGGCGGTGGCGAGAACAACGTTGTCGCCAATGCGTACAATGCAGGAGCCGTGCGCCTGCTTGGCTAATTTGCCCGTTTCAAAGTGAATGGATTTGCCGCCCTGCAACTCGACACTGATTTCATGCTTGTTGACGCCGTGCAATGTGGCCGTCATCTCTTCGTTCATTTTCCTAAGTTCCTTCCGTTGTGAACGCAACCGTTCTGTGAGTCCCTTGTTCTTTCTCTTTGCCGTCTCGAGCGAACTTCAGTCCGCGAGCGATGCGCTCCGCGGCGACCTTGACCCTGCGACGATGGGAGATGGAGTGAGATAAACGTCAGCCGAGAGGGGCTGGTCGAACAACCTTGGGCGCGCCCCGCGCCCCAAAGGCCCGTGCTGCCCGAAATGCCATTTCCCGGAGGACGACAACTGTGTCCGGCTGGAACAACGGCGTTACGCTCGAAGCTTGATAGTTCAGTGGCTGGCAAACGGCTTACTTGCGGATGCCCAGTTTCTGAATGACGGCTTTGTAGCGCTCGGTATCAGACTTTCTCAGGTAATCGAGCAAGCTACGGCGCTTGCTCACCATCATGAGAAGACCGCGCCGGGAGGCGTGGTCCTTCTTATGCGTCTTGAAGTGCTCCGTCAGTTCGCCAATCCGTGTGCTCAGGATGGCAATCTGAACTTCCGGCGAACCGGTATCGTTATCGGCTCTCCGGTTGTCGGCAATCAGGGCGGCTTTTTTCTCTCGTGCTAACACTGAATCGGTTGCGCTCCTACTCTCTAATCGTTTGTTGTTACGTTGCTAAGGATAACATGCATCGAAGAGGGACGCCAAACCCTGGTGAGCTAGGACAACAACTCCACCATCACGGTCTGCCCATGGATTCGCGTTGCCTACCACCCAAGCCGCTATTGCTTGCGGTGCGCGGTTGCAACGGATAACACTCTAGGCGACTAAAGGACGCACATCTCGATCAATCACGCGCTGCAGTTCGTCCTGCGCGACTTCAAGGTCATAGCTGGATTGGGCGTTCATCCAGAAACGCGCGCTGGTATTGAAATAGCGCCCCAGCCGCAACGCCGTATCGGGCGTGATGCCCCGACGCTGGTGCACAATCTCGCCAATTCGTGTCACAGGAACGCGTAAATCCAGCGCTAGCCGGTTCATGCTGATGCCCAGCGGCTTCATGAAATCTTCGCGCAGAATTTCGCCGGGATGAATGGGCGAAAGTCTCTGTGGTTTGGCCATCGTGCCCTCCTAGTGATAATCCACGATTTCCACGTTGTAGGCATCGCCATCGCGCCAAACGAAGCAAATGCGCCACTGGTCGTTGATGCGGATGCTGTGCTGCCCTTCTCGATCGCCTTTCAGCGCTTCCAGGCGATTGCCTGGCGGAGCTCGCAAATCGCGAAGTTCGGCGGCGATATCCAACTGCCGCAGCTTTCTTTGGGCTACGCGCTCGAAGGCACGAAACCGTGTGACTCGCTGCCGGGCATGAAGCTGCTCCGTCTCCGGCGACCGGAACGATTTGATCACCGCCCCAGCGTATAACGCTGAGCGTTAAATGTAAAGCGAAAGAGCTGTCGCTGCGGCTAAGACTCGGACAACGTCTCCGCCACCATGGCCTGCACATGAATTCGGGTCGTATCCAACAGGGGAATACCTGGGGCGGTTTCCTCGCGCAGAAGCAAGGGCAATTCCGTTCCGCCCAGAATGACGGCTTGAATCTGCTCCTGCTCCGTCATGCGACGGATGATCTCCAATAGGCGTTCTCGGGTCTCCGGCAAGAACCTGTCCTTCAACAGCTCGCCGACGTATTTTTCATGAATCCAGACTTGTTCCTCTTGGTGAGGCATGACCACGGCAATTCCCTGCCGGGAGAAAACGTCGGGATAGAACGATGCCTGCATGGTAAATCGCGTGCCGAGCAATCCCGCGCGACCAATCCCGCGTTTCTTCGCCTCGTTGCAGGTTGCCTCGACAATGCTGATCAGCGGAATCGGCGAGCGCCTCTGCAAGTCATCGAAAACGATGTGCGGCGTGTTGGCGGCGATTGCGCCGAAGTCGGCTCCAGCCCGCGCAAGTTTCTGCAGCCCATCGAGCAAGTAATCGGTGACCGCTTCCAGGCGATTCGCTTCCATGAAGTTCAGCAGCGTGGCCACATCCATGCTGTTGATGAGAATGGCCGGCGCGCTTCCATCCGGCCGCAGTTGACGATAGCCGGCGATAAGCGACCGATAGTAAGCGATTGTTGACTCCGGTCCAATCCCGCCAATGATCCCGACAGTTTTCATTGGCGCGCTACCAGATCCGCACCCGCTCCGCCGGCGTGAGATAGAGTTTCTCTCCGGGCTTGACGTCGAAAGCCGTGTACCACGCGTCGATATTGCGGACGGTATCGGCCCGGTATTCCGCAGGCGAGTGCGAATCCGTCAACACCTGCTGGCGCAGTGCAGCCTCCCGCGTCTTGGACGCGTAGTTCTGGCCGAAGGCGATGAAAAACTGCTGGTCGCCGGAAAATCCATCTTGCAGAGGCGCCGCCGTGCCGTCGAGCGAAGCTCGGTACCCGTCATAACGCGGCGGAGATACCTGCGACGTCGGCGATGTTCTCGGCCAACGTCTGCTTGCCATTGAGGGAGATGTCCGGAAAAGGCTTGTAGGTGTCATACTGCGCAGCCAGTTTGGCGGCGGCCGCTTCAAAGTGCGCCAGATCGGAGGGCGTCCACCAGTTGCGCACAGCGCCCTTGGAGTCAAATGCGCTACCTTCCGTGTCGAAGGTGTGGCTGATTTCGTGACCGATGACGGAACCGATAGCGCCGTAGTTGGCCGCGGCGGGCGCCAGCGGATCGAAGAACGGAGGCTGAAGCACGGCGGCCGGGAAGTTGAGCGCGTTTTGCAACGGCAGATTCACCGCGTTGACCGTCTGCGGAGTCATGGACCATTCCTTGCGGTCAACCGGCGCGCCCAGCCGCGCGACGTCACTGTGATACTTAAAGAGGCTGCCGCGCCAGATGTTGCCAAAGATATCATCCGGCTTCACTTCGTAGGCCGAGTAGTCAATCCAGGTTTCCGGGTAGCCGACGCCTACGTACAGCGTGGTTAGCTTGGCCTGGGCTTCAGCTTTGGTGGAAGGATCCATCCACGAGAGCGCTTCAATGCGCTGCCGGAAAGACGCGATGATGTTGGCCACCATCGCCTGCACCTGGGCCTTGGCCTGCGGAGAGAAATAGCGTTGCGCGTAGATTTGTCCCACGTCGTCGCCCAGCAGCCGATTGACGTTCGTTACACCGCGCTGCCAGCGAGGCCGCTGTTCCGGCGTACCTTGAAGCACCTTGCCGAAGAAGGCGAACCGCTCCTCGGCCAGCGCCTTGGGCAGCACGGGAGCATACTCTTCGATCAGGTGGTACGCGAGCCAGTCCCTCCAGGTCTCCAGCGGAGTCGAGGCCACCAGAGCCGACTCCCCTGCAAAGGCCGTGGGCTGCCACACGATGAAGCTGGCCTGCTTGCTGAGCCCCGCGCCCTTGAAGTACGCAGTCCAGTCCAGGCCAGGCGCTTTGGCGGCGAAATCAGCCTGCGTCCAGGTGTTGTTGGCCTTGTGGATGTCGTCGTTGTCGGCCAGGCTGAGATGTTTTTCCGCGATGGCATGCTCCAACTGCACAATGCGCTCGGCACGGGCGTCGGTATCTGTGAATCCCGCAAGCTTGAGCATGGCCGAGACGTGCGCCTGATACTTGGTGCGGATGTCACGCATGCGCTGGCTGTCGGCAAGGTAATACTCGCGGTCGGGCAATTGCACGCCGCCTTGCAGCAGGTACGCGGTGTAATGGTCGGAATCGTTGAAGCCCGGAGCCACCCACAGCCCGAAAAGGTGCGGAGTGTGGAAGTTGGTGTTGTTCAGCGCGTCAACATCAGCGCGCAAGCTTTCGCCCAAGGCGGTAGCTAACTCAGTCTTGTTCTTGGATGGCGGCGATGGCTTTCAGGTGGGGCTGGATCGGGGCTAGACCTTTGGCTTCGATCACGGCCTCGTCCATATAAGAGTTGTAGAGGTCGGCGATTTTGCGCGCGCTGGAGCCAGCAAGCCCTCCACTCTTGGCTGCCTCTTCGATCAGGGCAGCGGTGCGCTTGTCGCTCAAGTCGGACAGGCTCGAGAAGACACCAATTCGCGACCGATCCGGCGGAATCTGGGTGCGTTTGATCCAGTCGCCGTTAGCGTACTCAAAAAAGTTGTCGCCCGGCTTGACCGAGCGATCCATGTTGGCGACGACGATCCCGTGAGTCTCTTGCTTCGCTGTGTCCTGGGCATAGCAAAGGACAAAGGCAAAACCGATCGCACAAACTCCAAGAAGTTTAATGACCAAAGTCAGGGATTCATGAATCAATCTCATTTGCAGGGCTCCGAAGGGCATCTGCTTGGGAATGCAGGCCCTCACTCTAGACGAAAAACAAAACAAGAGGGTAGCACGACGGATGAGGATCAGCGCGAAGAACGAAGCAACTAACAACTCGCCGGAACTCAGCCCTTCGCGATCTCTTATCGCGTCGCCTTCTCCAGCAAATACACATAGGACCGGTAAATCTGGCCGGTGGCGCGGGTCATGCCGATCTCGCAGGTGCGGCTGCTGGAGTAGCATTCGTCCGGCCGCTTCGCTTTGACCTCATCCGCCTCGTGCTTCGTCGCCGACTCGCGTCAGCTCAGGAAACAGGAAGCCGCGGTCGCCAGCGAAGCCGCAGCAGCCTGCCTCCAGCGGAATCGATGACCTGCTCGCTGCAGGCGCGGGCGACGCCTTCCAGCTTCGACCCGATTCCCATCTTTGTCACCGAGCACACCGGATGCAGCGCAACCGAACGAGACTTTGCCTTGACTACCAGCCTGGGCAACAGCTCGTCGTGGACGAACTCAATCGCGTCAAGAAACCTCAGCTTGTCGAAGCGTTCCTGGTTTTCCCGGGTCAAATACGCGCGTGCCGTCTTGAAGCCGTAGGTGCAAGGGCTGGTGTCAATCACGATGGGCAGTTTCCCTTCCCTGGACCATCGCCAGCAGTGTTCCACCGCGGCATTGATGGCGACGGCATGGGCGCTGCTAAGTCCCTTCGAGGAAAACGGTGTCCCGCAACAGGTCCCAGCGACGTCGCTCGGGATAAACACCGGTACGCCTGCTCGACTTGCCAACTCGACCATCACTTCCATCAGCGAAGAATCTTTGGGCTCGCCGGGAATCCTTCCCATCACGCGCGAGATGCATGATGGAAAATAGACCGCCTGGGCTCCGGCTGCGTCGGTAAGGGGAATCGGACCAGCGGCGAACGGCGTGTCGGGCATCCATTCGCTGAAGTTGTCGCCCGCGACGCGCTTGATCGCCCGCGTGAGGGTCCGCATACCGCGAACACCGATCAGCGTCTCTGCGGCATGTCCCAGCCGCAACGCCCAACGCAGCGCGCGTTCAGTCAAAGCGAAGTTGTTGGCGATGCGCACCGCCCACGCCTGTTCCGCAGCCGACGCACGAATGTTGCGGAACCGCTTCACGAGTTGCCCGGTGTCAATGCTCACCGGACAAGCGGTCGCGCACATTCCATCCGTGGCGCAGGTATCCAGCGCCATGTAGGGAAACTCACGGTCGAGCGCCGCGTAAAGAGCGGAAGAGTTGCCACCGTCCTGCAGCCTCGCCATCTCGCGCCGCACCACGATGCGCTGCCGCGGCGTCAGCGTCAGCTCGCGGCTGGGACACTTGGGTTCGCAGTAGCCGCACTCGATGCACTTATCGATCTCCGGCTCGACCGACGGCAACTGCTTGAGGTTGGCGAGGTGCGCCTGGCGGTCGGGATTGATAATGACGCCCGGGTTCAGCAGATTGTGGGGATCGGCCAGCTCCTTCAGGCGGCGCATGATCTCGTAGCCGTCGCTGCCCCACTCGGTCTCGACGAACGGCGCCATGTTGCGTCCGGTGCCGTGCTCGGCCTTCAGCGCGCCGTCGTAACGCTCCACCACGAGCTCCACCACATCGTCGATAAAGCGCGCATATTGATCGATTACCGCCTGATTGTTAAAGCTTTGGGTGATGACAAAGTGGAGGTTGCCGTCCTTCGCGTGGCCGAAAATGATGGCGTCATTATATTGATGCTTCGCGAAGAGCTGGGTGAGGTCCTGCGCTCCATCTGCCAAATGTTCAACGGGAAACGCTACGTCTTCGATGATGACCGTAGTGCCGCTCTTGCGTACCGAGCCCACTGACGGGAACATGCCCGAGCGGATCTTCCACAGCAGGGCCTGCTCGGGGGCATGATGGGTGAACCGCGCGGGTTCGTACAGATGCAGCCCGCCGACCGCGTCGGCAGCGACCTTCTCCAGTTCCGTGCGCTCGCTTTCCTGGGCCGATTGAAACTCCGCCAGCAAACCGGCCGCCCCAGCGGGCAGAGTGCGCAACGAAGCGGGCACGCCACTCTGCGTTTCCACCGAGCGCAGGGACGCGCGGTCCATGATCTCCAGCGCCTTCGCGCCCGCCTGTCGCAGCGGCACAATGGACGCTGCCGCCGCATAAAGATCGGGGAACAGCAGAAGGCCGGTGTACTTCACAGGGAGATCAGGCACCGTGTTCAGCACCGCTTCGGCGATGAACGCCAACGTCCCTTCCGAGCCGATGATCACGTGCTGGAAGATGTCCACCGCCTTGTCGAAATCGAGGAAAGCGTTCAGCGAGTAGCCGGTGGTGTTCTTCATCCGGTACTTGCTGCGCACTCGTTCACGAAGTAAGGAATTTTCTTCCAGTCGAGCTTTTAGTTCCAGGACGCCGCGCGCCAGTTGCGGCTCAAGGGCATGAAACCTCTCGTCGGCATCGGGCAAAGATGTATCGATGACGGAGCCGGAGGGCAGCATGAACCTCATCGTGTGCAACGTGTGATAGGCGTTCTGCTCCACTCCGCAGCACATCCCGCTGGAGTTATTCGACAGTATCCCGCCCAACGTGCAGGTCGCGATGGATGCTGGGTCGGGCCCAATCTTCGCGCCATACATCGCCAGCGCCTGGTTAGCACGCGCTCCGATCACTCCCGGCTGTACACGAATTTTTCTGCCGCCTTCTTCCACCCGCAGATCTCGCCAGTTGCGAGCAACTTCCACCAGGAGACCGTCGGAAATGGATTGCCCCGACAAGCTCGTACCGGCGGCGCGAAACGTCATCGGGATCTGCATGCGCTGGCTGAAGGCGAAGAGCGCCTGAATCTCTTCGACGCTCCGCGCCTGCACCACGGCCTTCGGTATCAGCCGATAGAAGCTGGCATCTGAAGCGTAAGCGATCAGATCGATGGGGCGAATGAGGACGCGGTCCGCAGCAATTGTGCCGTCCAGCGATAACTTGATTTGTTCTGGCGAGATTTGCGAAGCGGAAGAAACCGTGGTAGCCATTTGCTAAAGACCCAAGTACGCTTTCCGCACTTCGTCCATGCTGGCCACCTGCTGTGATTCACCCTCGATGGGCACGCGCCCTTCTGCAAACACGTAAGTATAGTCGCTGACCGCCAGGGCGAGATGTACATTCTGCTCTACCAGGATGATGGTAATTCCCTGCTCCTTAAGCTTCTTCAGGGTAAGGAAAAGCTGTTGTGCCAGCACCGGCGCGAGGCCGAGCGAGAGTTCGTCAATCATCAGTACCACGGGTTGCTGCATCAGTCCGCGGCCCATGGCCAGCATCTGCTGCTCGCCGCCCGAGAGAGTGACTGCCTTCTGTGTGCGGCGCTCCTTCAGCCGTGGAAACAATTCGAAGACCCGCGCGAGATTTTCCTTCAACTGCTTGCGCGCCCTCCGAGAGTATCCCCCCATCTCCAGGTTTTCTTCCACCGACATATCAGGGAAGAGCTGCCGGCCCTCCGGAACCAGGACCAGTCCGCGGCTGGCTTTGGCGTGAGGCGAAAGCCGGGTCACATCCTGTCCGTCCATCAGGATGCGCCCGCCCCAGGGAGACACGGTACCCATGATGGTGCGCAAGGTGGTGGTCTTGCCTGCGCCGTTGGCGCCGATGATGGTGGTCACCTTGCCGGGACGCACTTGCAGCGAGATACCCCACAACACTTGCACCTCGCCGTAGCCGGACTCAACCTCTTCCAGTTGCAAGACGCAGTCGGTCATTGCACGCCTCTCAACTTGTCGACGATGTCAGGAAAGCCCAGATACGCCTCTACGACATTAGGATCCTGCACCACTTCCTGCGGTCGTCCTTCGGCCAGCTTGGCGCCCAAATTGAGCACCACAATGCGATCGGAAAGGCTCATGATGGCCTGCATCAGGTGCTCGATCATCAGCACGGAAATACCGCTGTCGCGGATGTCGCGCACGATTCCGATCATCACCTCGACTTCGGTGGGATTCAGCCCGGCGAGCACCTCGTCGAGCAAGAGCAGCTTGGGACGGGCCGCCAACGCGCGCGCAACCTCCAGGCGTTTTTTTCCCGCAATCGTGAGCGAACGCGCCGAAGTGTTGGCCCGGTCCGAGAGGCCCACGCGTTCCAAAACTTGGAGCGCCACTTTTCGCGACGGTTTCAGTGGGAGGTAATCACGACCAAAGCAGGCGCCGACAGTCACGTTTTCCAGCACGGTCATGCCGTACAGCGGCTTAACGATCTGGTGCGTGCGCGCAATGCCGAGATGAACTACTTCATTAGGCGGACGATTCGTAATGTCCTGGCCAGCGAAGGTGATCTTCCCCGCGTTCAGCTTGTACACGCCGTTGACCATATTAAACAGCGTTGTCTTGCCCGCGCCGTTGGGACCGATCAGCCCCACGATCTCCCCCTCGTTGAGCGTGAAAGTCACATCCGACACCGCCAGCAAACCACCGAAGCGTTTGGTTACGCCGTTCACTTCCAGCAGGGCGCTCATTCGATCACCTTCTCTGAGCGCGGCACCAGGCGATAGAGCCAGCCAATCAAGCCACCCGGAGCAAACAACACCACCAGCAACAACAGAGCTCCTGCAATCACCAAGTGGAAGTTGGAAAGCGTGGGGGACGTCAACAGATAGGACCGTAGCTTCTCATAGAGGCCTCCGCCCAGCGCGGCGCCGATGACGGTGCCCTTGCCGCCAAGCATCAGCATCACAATTCCCTCCAGCGAGAGCATGAACTCAAATGCGATGGAGGGATCGATCATTCCGTTCTTATAGAACATCAGTGTCCCGGCAACCGCCGGGAGGAAGGCTGAAACGCTGTAGATGATTGCCTTGTAAACCGTCGCATTGACACCCAGGACCACGGCCGCATCCTCGTCTTCGCGAATAGCGAACAGGCCGAGACCGAATTTCGAGATCTTGATGGCCAGACTCAGGATCATCGAAAGGGCCATGACCGCAATAACCAGGAAATATGTGATCCAGAGAGCACGACGTGCACCGCCCAACGGCTGATAGGCGTCGAAGGAGACGTAGAGGCCGGTCGATCGGCCCCAAGGGTCGAAGTTGGAGACGAAGGACTGAACCGCGACCAGAATTCCGATGGTGGCCAGCGCAAAATAAGCGCCGCGCAGGCGCAGGATACCCAGACCGAACAACAGCGCGCAAAGGCTCACCGCCACCCCTGCCAAAAGGGCGGAAAGCACCAGGTTCCAACCTCGGACGGTTACCAGGTACAGCCCAACGTAACCCCCAAGCCCGTAAAAGACGATATGCCCGAAGTTAACGTAACCCGCATAGCCGATCATCAGGTTCAGGTTGCTGGCCAGGATGATGGCAACTGCCACCAGGATTAGGTCCTCGCGCATCGAAACATTATTGCCACGCAGGGGGATCGCAATCATCAGCGCGGCAAAGATGAGGGTCAACCAGAACACGGGGCGGCGGAAAATCATGCGGTGGCCCTCGCGAATAGACCTTTCGGGAAGGCAACCAGCACAACCACGAAGAGTCCAAACTCGATCAGGGGGATCCAACTGACGGCAATGAAGGGCGTCACCGCTCCCTCCAGCAAGCCAAGCAGCACACCCGCGACGAGGGCACCGAAGGGTTTACCGAGTCCGGCGAGGACGGTCACCACGAAACTCTTCATCTGGTAGCCAGCGCCGGAAAGAATGGTGAAGGGAAACAGGGTTGAGACCAGCGCCCCGGAGGACGCCGCCAGCGCGATGCCGATAGCGAACGCCAAGGCCAGCACCATGGTCGAGGAGATGCCCATCAACTCGGCCGCTTCGCGATTGTCAGCCACTGCCCTAATGGCCTTTCCCGGGCGCGTACGATACAGAAACAGTTCCAGTGCCAGCGCAATGACCACCGCCCCGGCCGATGCTGCGATGTGATTTCCTGTGAACGTGTAAGCGCCGACCGTGAAACCCCGAATCGCGAAATTCACGTTGTAGGGACTGGTGCTCCAGATTGCAGTGCCGATCCCAATGATGATCATGTTGACGGCGAAGGTGGACAGCAGACTTGCCAACTGCGGCCGGTCGATGACCCAATGCACTGCAGTCCAGTAAATGATCAGCCCCAGGACCAGGCCCATGACGATCACGGGCAGCAGCAGCAGGTAAGCGTTTAAGTGAAAGGCGGCGAACAGCAGATACATCCCAAACATGCCCAGCGCGATTACCGCGCCGTGGGTGAGATTGATGACGTCCATCACTCCCCAGATCAGGCTTAGCCCCATGGCGGCCAGCCCATACACCGCCCCAATGAGCAGGCCATCAATCATGGAGGCCAGAATGCCAGACATATCTCACCCTTCCCACGACCCGCGTCGCGCCCTAAGAACCATGTTTAGTGAATCGGATATACCAGGTTGGCGCTCTTTGCCGCCAGCGGCCAAACCACCTGCTTCACCAGCTTGCCCGACTTGTCCTTTTGCCACTGCGCCAAGACCATGGCGTGTCCCACTTGCAACCCATGGTCGCTGGCCGCGGTCGAAAACTTGGTGCGTCCATAGAACGTTGTGATATCGGTCGCATTCAGGGCATTTGCCACCTTGGCTGTGTCCGTGCTGCCGGCTTGCTCGATGGCGCGTTGCAGAATCAGTCCCGAAGCGTAACCACCAGCCGATTCATAGCTGGGCGGCGCGTTGTACTTTGCCGTGTAAGCCTTGGCGAAATCGGCGCCGCTGGGCCCGTACTGCGCCTTGAAAGCGGACTGCGGCTCCCACTGCGAGGGCACCATAACGCCCGCGGCCGAATCCCCCAGCTCGGTCCATTTGTCGCTGTCAGGAGCCACCAGCAAGGTGATCATCTTCAGCGAAACTTTATGTTCGTAGAGCTGCTTCGCCAGCGTCGACCCGTCGGCATAGTGGCCTCCACCAAGCAGCACCGTGGCCTTCGACGCGATCACCTTGTCAATGATGGCGCTGAAGTCGGTGGTGTTTTGCGCGTAGGCCTCGGTGAAGACGACGTTGAGTCCGAGTTGCTGGGCATAGGCCTTGGCGGGATTTACTACCGACACCGAGAACGAGGCGTCTTCATAGACGAACGCTATCGTCGCCTTCGGGTCCTTCGTCTTGAGCATGTCCAGGACGCCCTTCAGGTATTCCGCTCCTGGGGTGAACATCTGGAAGAGGTAGTGATTGCCCAAAGTGTAGGTCTTGCCTTCTGCCGCGCCCGTGGTGAGCATGATCTTGCCATATTGCTCGGTGACGATAGCGGCCGTCGCCGTCAGGCTGGACGAATAGGGGCTGAACAGAAAGTCAGCGTTGTCTTGCAAGATCATCCGCGAATAGAGCTGCTGCACGCGTTTGACGTTGGATTCGTCATCGTAATTGACGAACTGGATTTTGTAATTCTTGCCGCCGGCTTTGACGCCGCCGGTCGCGTTCACCTGGTCCCGCCACAGTTCGAACCCGCGGTACTGCTCCAGTGAGTCCACATTCATGGCGCCCGTCTTGGACATGGTGAAGCCGATAGTGACGTTTTGCGCGTAACCTGAGGTGAGGAAAAGTGCGAGGAAAATGAGAACACTGAGAACGATTCGTTTCATATGTACCACCGCCCGTCGAATTTGAATTGGCGCCAGCATAGCATGCAACTGAGCGTCTTCCGTCCAAGCTTTCATGCCTCTTTTGTTGTAGATAACCCGTTCTCCATCCGATGTGCTCCACGTCACACCCTGATGTGATCCTAGTCGCGAGGGACATTGCAACTGGTCTGCTACACGTAAAGAATTAAGGTCCATTTACTGGCAGGGGTTTATTAATGGCAGCACAGCAATTATCCAAGCAAACGAAAATGGCGATGGCCTCCCAATTCCTGGGATTTATGCTGGGCGCTTATGACATGGCCCTGGTTCTTGTCATGGCACCCATCCTGATCAAGGTTTTCGTCTCCCCTAAAGGCAGCGCGGCTTGGCAATACATCGTGATCGTGTTCACTTATTCGATCACCATGGCCGCCAGGCCCATCGGGTCGGCGATCTTCGGACGCTTCGCCGATAAGATCGGCCGGCGTCTTCTGCTGGTCTTCACCATCGGTGGTGTGGGCGTGATGTCCCTTGCGGGAGGCTTTCTGCCCACCTACGCGCAAATCGGCGTCTGGGCTTATGTGATCTTCTGTGTTCTTCGCTTGTTCATGGGGATCTTCTTCGGTGGCGAATATGCGGTCGGTCATACCTTCGCCATTGAATACGCTCCTCAGAAAAGACGCGGTGCGATTGGCGGGTTCATCCAATCGGGCTTTCCGCTGGGTTATGTCTTTGCGTCTCTGGTGTTCGCACTTATTTCCTTCTTGACCACCAAGGAAGCCATGGCTTCTTATGGCTGGCGTATCGCATTTATGACCGGCGTGATCCCAGTCTTCCTCGCTCTGTATATCCGGAACCATCTACAGGAATCTCCAGAATTTGAAAAAGCCAAGGCGGAAGGGAAAATCGAAAAGTCTCCTTTCTTAAGCCTGTTCAAGCCTCCTCAATTGTGGGACTTTCTGCAGGTCTTCTTCTTCATGACCGGATTGTTCTTGACGGATTATTCCGTGTACGGCTTCCTGCCCAACATCCTGACCCTCAAGGGGCGCGGCTTCGATACCACCACTTATAGCCTCATCTATGGCTTCGCTCTCTTCATGGCCTTCCTGGGCTACAACTTCTACGGCTGGCTGTCGGATAGGACAGGCAGAAAAGTCCTTACGCAATGGTATTGCGTCTTCCTGGTTGTGTTCGGAGTTCCAGTTTTCTACGTGCTCTACCACGCAGCCATCGAACGTAACCTCTGGATGGCGGTGCTCGGCACTGTGATGGCGGCCATGCTCAAGCTCGCCTGGGGAGTCGTTCCGGCATATCTCTGCGAACGCTTCCCCACCCGGCGTCGTGCCGCCGGCGTAGGTTTCGGCTATTCCTCCGGCGCTCTGCTGGGAGCCTGGTTCAGCATGTACGTATGGTGGGCCCACACAATCCCGTTTGTCGCTAATATCGAGAAGCAGGACATGTGGCTCTCCCCCGCCGTGGTGCTGACCGTCGGCGCCGTTATGACGTTCGGCAGCCTTTTGTTCTCGCCTGAAACCAAGGACCTTGGCCTGCACGAAGTCGGCGAAAGAGAAAGAGCCTTCGAAGCGGCGAGAGGCTTCGAACCGGTGGGCATGTCCGCAGACTGACCCGCCCTCCATAGCTGACGTTGGCTTCAAGTACAACGCCACAGTCTAAGCTGTGGCGTTCTCCTCTTAATTAGTGGAGAGGCTCCAGGATTAGTTGCCTGGTTCACAATGGGGCGCCAGCCGGTTTGCCCCAAGATAACGGCCCGGACATCGTCTCTATTTCCCAAAAATACGGGAACCATTCTTCTTTTCACGGGAAATCGTGGTAAGCAGTCAATACCGCGCGACCGGTTATTCTCGCGGCCGTCTGCCCATTTTGACAAAACTTTACACTCATTTACTCAGGCTTTACCGTCGAATCGGCGCTGCCGGGGTTCAAACCAGTGACAGACGAACTGTCGAGAAAGAGTTGAGGAGAATATGAAAACCAAATCGTGGGTGCTCTCTGCGGTGTTGCTGGCTGTTGTTCTGTGCGGCGCCGTCATGATTACTTACGCGCAAGAAACAACCGATGCTAGCCCGAAGGCGGTCTGGGCCGGCCACCGGCATGGCGGCCACATGGCATACATGGCCAAGGCCCTGAATCTGACCGATGCCCAGAAGGAACAGGTCAAGTCCATCATGCAGGCCAACCGCGCCACCAACCGCCCGCTGATGCAACAGCTCGCGCAGAACCATCTGGCCATGCTGACCGCCACCTCCAGTGGCGCTTTTGACCAGGCGAAAGTGACCGCGCTGGCCAACCAGCAGGCGCAACTGATGGCCCAGATGACGGTGCAGAAGGAGTCGATTCAGCACCAGATTTACACCCAAGTGCTAACGCCCGAGCAACGTACCACAGCCGACCAGATGCGCCAGAAGCAGATTAGCCGCATCAATGAGCATCTGCAGAAGCTGTCGCAGCCGGCGACCGAAACGCCGGGCGAGTAACACACGTAATCTGTCGCCCCTACCAAGGCGGTCCTCCACGGGACCGCCTTTTGTCTGCTCCTAGTGCATCATCACCGCCCCTGGCTTGCTCTTTGGCTTGCGCAGCAGAAACAGAAACGGAATCATGGCGACGAACACAATCGAGAGAAACAGGAACGTGTCGTTGTAGGCGAGCATCGCAGCCTGTCGCTGCACCATTCCCCAGATTGACCAGTACGCCTGCTGGGTTGCCAGAGAAGCGCTCGACCCCTGGTTCATGAAGTGCGCCTTCATGCCTTCGAACATTTGCTGCATGGCGCCACTCTCGGGATAGACATGTGCGCCCAGCGTGTTGATGTGTTTCTGCTGCGTGCGAAACTGTACGGTTTCGACCATCGCAATCCCGATGCTGGCCCCAATATTGCGCATCAGGTTAAACAGGCTGGTGGCATTGCCCATGCGCTCATTCGGTATCGCCGCCGTTGGTGATGGTCGTCAGCGGCACGAAGACGAATCCCAGCGCAGCTCCCTGGATCATCAGTGGCCACCAGAAATTCCAGGACGCAACCGTCAGGCTGAACCGCGACAACTCCCACATGGCGTACGCCGAAGCCACCAGCCCAATTCCCAGTAGTTTCCGCTGGTCCACCTTGCCGGTCAAGCGGCCGACAATCGGCATGATGAGAAACGACGCCAGGCCGCGAGGCAGATTGGTGACGCCGGCATGCGTCGCGGTGTAGCCGAGCAGGACCTGCATCAGCAGCGGCAGCAACACCGTGCTGCCGTAAAGCACGAAGCCGATCAGCGTCATCAGAAACGTGCCGATGGCGTACGAGCGGTACTTGAAGATGGTAAGGTCGAGGACCGGATGCTTCGCCGTCAGCTCGCGGATGATCAGCCCGGTCAGTCCGACCACAGTCAGCACGCACAACGTGACGATGAAGCGCGACCCGAACCAGTCGTCCTCCTGACCCTTGTCGAGCATGATCTGCAGGCTACCGATGCCCACCGCGAGCAAGCCGATGCCCCAGTAGTCGATGCCGGTTTTCTGCCGCCGCAAATAGGGTGGATCGAAGATGAAAATCTGCGTCAGGATCAGCGCCACCACCCCGATGGGCACGTTGATGTAGAACACCCAGCGCCAACTGTAATTGTCGGTGAGCCAGCCTCCGGCAACAGGTCCCAGCATCGGCGCCACCACAATGCCCAGCGCCCAAAACGCCATCGCCTGTCCCCGCTTTTCAGGCGGAAAGGATTCCAGCAGCACGGCCTGCGAAAGCGGCTGCAATCCTCCGCCGCAAGCGCCCTGGATGATGCGCATGAAAATCAGGAATGGCAGGCTGGGCGCCAGACCGCACAGAAAGGAAGCAATGGTGAATCCGGAAACCGACAACAACAGCAGGCGCTTTCGTCCAAACCGGCTCGCCAGCCAGCCGGTCATCGGCAAAATGATGGCGTTCGCCACCAGGTACGAAGTGAGCGTCCACGTCGCCTCATCGTTGCTCGCCGACAAGCTGCCGGCGATATGCGGCAGCGACACGTTCACCACCGTCGTGTCCAGCACCTCCATGAAGGTGCTCGACATGACGGCGATCGCGATCAGCCAGGGATTGATCTCACGATGTCCGGTGTCACCGCTGAAAGGCATGCTAGGCAGGCTTTTCCCCGTTTTCCCAATTCTGGCAGCTCTGTAATAGTTCTGTCATTTCAGCCGAAATGCGTCCCATATCACCGAAGTCTCACGCCCCAATAGCTACGATGCGGTTATGGTCGCAACCAAGAACTCTGATTTGATTCCTACACATCCCAAAGGGACTCAGGCGCGTGTGCTGTTGAGCTCGGTCTTCGGCCCCTACGCGCGCGATGACGAATTCGGCAGCCGCTCCATCAATCCCATGGAGCTGTACCACAACCAGGTCACGCGAGCGCAGGGTAGCTTCTCGCTGCGCATGTTCCATCGCTCCTGGGGCCTGATGATGATCCAGCGGAACATCTCCGCTCCCAGCACCCTGCTCGACTTCCCTACCCTGGAGCGGTTCGAGCAAGAGCTGACTTCGACGCAGTACGACGTCGTCGGAATCTCCGGCATCATTCCCAACTTCGGCAAAGTGAGCGAAATGTGCCGCCGCATGCGCCGCCTGTCGCCCCAATCCACCATCGTCGTCGGCGGGCATGTCGCTGCCATCCCCGGACTCGACAAGTTAATCGATGCCGATCACATCGTGCGCGGCGACGGGATCCCGTGGATGCGCCGCTATCTGGGCGAAGATCCCGGCGCGCCCATTGAGCATCCCGAAATCCTGTCCGGCTTTGGCATGCGCGTGCTGGGGATGAGCATGCCCGACAAAACCCGCGACACTGCCGCCACCATCATTCCCTCGGTGGGATGCCCCTTGGGCTGCAACTTCTGCACCACCTCTGCGTTTTTCGGCGGCAAAGGCAAGAGCGTTCACTTCTATGAATCCGGCGACCAGCTCTTCGAAATCATGGAGCACATGGAGCACTCGATGAGCGTGCGGTCCTTCTTCATGATGGACGAAAACTTTCTGCTGAATCGGCCGCGCGCCATGCAACTGCTCGCCCGCATGAAAGAAGCTGGGAAGGCCTGGTCGCTCTATGTCTTCTCGTCGGTGAATGCGATCCGCAAGTACACCATCGAGGAACTGGTTCAGCTCGGCGTCTCCTGGATTTGGCTCGGTCTGGAGTCACCGAACTCAACCTATGCCAAGCTGCGAAACTCCGATACCCAGACGCTCTCCGCCGAGTTGCGGCAGCACGGCATCAAGCTGCTCGGCTCCACCATCGTCGGCCTCGAGCACCACACCCCGGAGAACATCCGGCAGGAGATCGAGTACGCGGTCTCCCACTGCACCGACTTTCACCAGTTCATGCTGTACACGCCGGTGCCCGGAACGCCGCTGTTCGCACAGATGCAGCAAGAAGGCCGCATGCTCGACGGCGTTGACCTGGCCGACATCCATGGGCAGTTCAAGTTCAATTTTGAGCACGCCGCCATCTCCCGCGAGGACTCGAAGCGCTTCCTCGATTGGGCCTTTCGCTTCGACCTGGAGCGCAACGGGCCCAGCCTCTTTCGCATTTGCGAGACCATCTTTCAGGGCTGGAAGCGCTACCACGATCATCCCGACCTGCGTGTACGCCGGCGCATCACCGAAGAAACCGCCAAGCTGCGCACCACCTACGACGCCGCGCTCTGGGCCATGGAAAAACGCTTGAAGCGAACAAACGCTTCGGTGTCTCTGAAGATTCGCGAGCTGCGGCAGGAGATCGAACACGAGTTTGGCCCGGCAACCCGCCTGGTGCGTGCCGTTGTCGGCCCGGTGCTGCTCTGGACATCGAAGCGCGAAGACCGACGGCTGGCTAAAGGCAAGACCTACGAGCCGAAGACATTTGTTGACCGCAGAAATTGGGTGGAAGCATAAGCTACGCCATCTCGATCCTGGCCTTCGCTTCCAGCTCCGCGCACGCACAGCGTCAGCTTGCGCGCGCTACGCGTTCCTGTCCGCATGTGGGTGGCGAACTCACCCAATCGGACGGCGGCAGAAATAAGACGTTCGGGACCGCCACCTCAGCGGCAGTCCCGAACGATGGCCGATCGTAAGCCGGCGGCTAAATCCGACCGGCTAAAAGCCGGTGGGATTTTAAGCGACTGAAAGTCGCGGGTGCGGCCGAAGCCGCCTAAGGATTTCCGGCTGCAAGCCGGCTTCAGGCTCGGTGGGCGCGGTGATCTTGATCCCTTGATCATCTTCGTCCCACTTCTGGTTTTCGATGTCTCCATGATCGTCTGCTCGTCCACCGCGCCCACCGTCGCGCAAAAATAGCCCCGCGCCTACAGATGTTGTCCCCAATACCGTTTGCCTAGGTGGTCAATCTCCTCCTGCAACCGCCGCGACGATCGTCCCTTGATGTACTGCACCAGTCTTGGCCGGCGATAGCTGCGGCGGCGCTGCCACCAGCATGTGGATATGGTCGGGAGAAATCGATCCCCGAATTATGCTCACTTCTCGCGCCTCGCAAATCTGCCGAATTCGATGCGGTGCCCGCTCTGCCACTTCCCCGCGTAGCACTTCTGATGACCGATACTCTCGTGTCCAGATTAGGTGGTACTTGATGTCCCATACCGCGTCGCCCGCATTGTGCGATACGCTGTCATCTCCCCGACATTGTAGCGGGACTGGCTCGCGAAGCTCACCGCCTGAAAAGGCGGCGGGATTAAACCTGGCACGTTGACACCTAAAGCCCCGCGCAGACAGTTTTGACTTCGGTGTACATCTCCAGCGCTTCGTGGCCCATCTCGCGTCCCCAGCCCGACTGCTTGTATCCGCCGAAAGGCAGCGAAGCGTCGAAGACGTTGTAGCAGTTGATCCACACCGTGCCGGCGCGCAACTTCTCGGCAATGCGATGTGCCTTGCTGATGTCGCGCGTCCACACCGCTGCCGCCAGACCGTATTCGCTCTGGTTGGCTTCGGCCACCAATTTGTCCACGTCGCTGAACGGCATGGCGCAAACTACCGGCCCGAAGATCTCCTCGCGGACCACCTTCATGTTGGGATTGGTCTTTACCATCACCGTGGGCTCGACGAAATAGCCGGCGCCCGCTTTCTTGCGTCCACCAACCACCGCCTCCGCCCCCTCACTAAGACCGCTCTCCAGATAGTTGCAGACACGCTTTAACTGTTCTTCGGAAACCAATGGTCCCATGTCGGTTTCCGCATCAAAGCCAGGCCCGACTTTGATCTTCTTCGCGTGATCGGCCACGCCGCTGACCACATCGTCAAACATGTCCTTCTCGACATAGAGCCGAGAGCCCGCGCAGCAGCACTGGCCATGGTTGAAGAAGATGGCGCTTGCCGCGCCGGATATCGTGGAGCTCATGTCGGCGTCGGCAAAAACAATGTTCGGCGACTTGCCACCCAGTTCCAGCGAGACCTTCTTCAGATTGCCGGCCGCCGCATGCACGATGAGCTTGCCCACTTCGGTCGAACCGGTGAAGGCGATCTTGTCCACGTCGGGATGCGCAGCCAGTGCAGCACCCGCCGTCTCGCCGTAGCCAGGCACGACGTTAACGACGCCTTCGGGGAACCCGGCCTCCGCGATCAACTCGGCCAACAACAGCGCGCTCAGGGGCGTCTGCTCCGCCGGCTTCAGCACCACCGTGCAGCCGGTAGCCAGGGCCGGACCGAGCTTCCATGCCGCCATCAGCAGCGGGAAATTCCAGGGAATGATCTGCCCCGCCACCCCAACCGGCTCCCGCCGCGTGTAGGCGAAATACTTCGGCGAGAACGGAATGGTGTTGCCTTCGATCTTGGTCGCCCATCCCGCCATATAGTGGAAAAGGTCAACCGCCAGCGGCACATCGGCGACGCGCGCCACTGCGAGCGGCTTGCCGTTGTCGAGACTCTCCAGCTGCGCGAATTCTTCGAGATGCGTTTCGATCAGGTCCCCCAGCTTCCAAATGAGACGCCCCCGCTCCGACGCGCTCATCGCCGGCCACGGGCCGCTCTCGAAGGCCTTTCGCGCTGCCTTTACCGCGCGATCAATGTCTTCCCGCTCGCCTTCCGCAATCTGCGCCATGACCTCACCGGTTGCAGGATTGTAGGACGGAAACGTCTTGCCGGAAGCCGCTTCCACGAACTTGCCGTTGATGAACATCTTGCGCGGTTTGCCAACGAACTCTTGCACCCGGCTGTGCATTTGCGTGCTTACTGCAGTAGCCATCTCGGACCTCCTCATGCAGAGTGCCGCGGAGCGTCACCCTGGTTGTTTCAAATTGTGAAACTTAACCGACGATAAGAGCGATTCTCACAGCTCGGACATCTTGCGCCAGAATGTCGCGCGATCCAACTCAATCCACGCGCAAAAGTGTATCAGAGGGCGCAATCCTAAGGCCGCGAGCCGTCCGGTCGCGCTGCACGAGTCCGCTGCGGGCAAACCCCGGAACACACCGACGGATCTCTGCTACCATCAGCGCTGTCATGCCCCTGCAAACCATCGACCAGGTCGTCTCCGCGCTGGACACGATTGTTCAGCAGTCTTACGACAATAGCAGCCGTCTCGGGTACTTTGCCGCCCTCTATCGGCGGGTGACTTGCGCAGTGCGCGACGGCATCAGCAACGGCCGCTTCTCGAATGGTCCCGCTGATAGAGAAGCTCGATGTCGTGTTCGCGTCGCGATACCTCGACGCGCTGGCTGCGTTTCAGGCAGGTGGGGCCGCGACCCGAAGCTGGATGCTCGCATTCCACGGCTGCAACGATGCCGGCCTTCTCATCCTGCAGCAACTTCTCGCGGGCATCAATGCGCACATTAATCTTGATCTTGGCATTGCCGCCGCGCAGGTCAGCCCCGGCGATCAACTGCCCCAACTCAAGCCCGACTTTGACGAGATCAACGAGGTGCTGGCAGATCTGGTCGGTACGGTCGAAGCAGAGCTTGCTGCCGTCTCTCCTCTGATTGGCGATCTGGAGAAGATCGGCATGCGCAGTCAAACCTCGGTCATCAACTTCAGCCTGCAGACGGCGCGCGACACAGCCTGGTTCACCGCCCAGCGGCTGGCTAGCGAGCCGCCCTTCCTGCACAATGCCACGATTGACGGCCTCGATTTGGCGGTTTCCATCAAGGGAGGTCTGATCCTCCACCCGCTCGCTGCGAGCGCGGGCCTGAAGGTGATTCAGCAAGCTGAGGTGAAGGACGTCCGCCGCGTCATTGAGGTCTTGTCGCAGGGCAATGTCGCACCAGCCGCTCGAGCCGTCGGCACAAACTAAATCTGAGTTGGGTATTTCGAGGACTACCTCTACGCGCCGCCAGACTGTGCGCGCGCCTGTTCCACGGTGGGTGCAAAAGTGAACAGGTTGTCAACCTTCGTCACTTTCAAGCGAGGTCAGCAACCGGTCGTTGGCGCCCACGATGACGAACTTTCGGCCCGAGTTCTCGCGCGAGACATGCGCGCCCACCAGGCATCCGATACCGGCTGAATCAATGTAGGGCATGTCGGCCACGTCGAGAATCAGCAGGTTCGAACTGTCCGCCCGAACCATGGCTTGCAGCGGGAAGAAATTCCCCAACAAAAGCGGGCCGTGAAGACGAAGCACCACACCGCCGCTCGCATCCTCGAGTCTCTCTATCTCCAGGGGCTTCTCTTGCATAAGTTACTGATTCTATAACGACCGCCAACGCAGGAATGTTAATTTCCGGTTACGGAAGACCTCGTCCACGTTTAGGAGGTAGTGGCGAGCTACTGAGGCTGGCGGTCGCCAGGATTCGGCGGGCTGACCGTATCAGCTTTGCCATTCGAAGCCGGGCCATGATCCGCGACACTCTGACCACTGGCACTGCTCGCGCTGTGCCCCGCGCTGGTGGACGTCGGATGCACTTTCGAACGCGTGGATTGCGAAGCCGAATGTTTCGTCTGTGTCGGACGGGTGATAAACGTGATGGTCGCGCCCATAGTAGCGTTGCGCAGGCAGCGAGATCGCGAAAAACACGATCGCGGCCGCGGTAAGCAGTCGAGAGAAAGCCGGAAAACGCATATCTGGCAGAATTCGCAAAACTGCTGCCATTTTAAAGCAAGCGGAGTTTCTGACCAATGCTAAAGTTGAGTTCCCCGCCTGCTACTTTCGGGGTATCCGCTTTTGCCCGGCGTCCGCAACCGGCGACTTTTCGGAGCTTCCGAAGCGGTGCTCGAACGCCTTCATATCTACCCGCTTGCCCCGGAAGCGCACTCCTTCGGCCTCCAGCAGAAACCGCTGCTCCAAACCTAACTCGCCGCGCAGCGAAATCCGACCACCTGAGCCTAGGACACGTTGCCAGGGCAGGCCGCCAACCATCTTCAGCACGCGCGCCACATGTCGTGCGCAGCGCGGATATCCCGCCACTCTGGCGATCGCCCCATAGGTACTGACGCGGCCGTGCTGTATACGCCTAATCGTACTAGCGATCGCGTTTACCAGCACTGTGGTTCCAGACCGACGACCCGTTCGTGACGACGAATGGATGCTGTTTTTCCCCTTCTTCTGGCGACCCTGCGGGCTTCGAGGCGGAAGCGGCAACTGGCGGCTGTGTTCGGTGGTCATCGGTCACGTTAAGATAACATCCATGGCTGAAGCTGGTCGCGATCCCGCGGCGCGCTTTTCCGACCGCGCAGAAGACTACGTCAAGTATCGTCCGCACTACTCACCCGAAGTCGTACAAGCTTTGCAGGAAGCCTGCGGTCTGCGGCCCCAGCATCTGATCGCCGATGTCGGCTGCGGCACCGGGCTTCTGGCCGAGATCTTCCTTGACAACGGCAACCGCGTGATCGGGGTCGAGCCGAACCGCGAGATGCGCCGTGCCGGCGAAGAGTATCTTGCCGCCCACCCCGGCTTCAGCATGGTGGAGGGCAGCGCTGAGGCCACGACGTTGACCGACGCGAGCGTGGACTTCGTTGTCGCTGGTCAGGCCTTCCACTGGTTTCAGCCTGACGAAACCCGCACCGAGTTCGCCCGCATTCTCCAGCCGCAAGGCTGGGCAGTTCTCGTTTGGCATGACCGCAACGTTGACTCCACGCCGTTTCTGCGCGCGTACGAAGCCTTCATTCGGCGTCACTCCATCGACTACGAACAGGTCACCCACAAGTATCTCGCCAGCTACGCTGCCCTGGAGCGCTTCTTCGCGCCCAACAAGATGAAGCTGATCCAGCAGCACAACCAACAGCGTCTCGACTTCGACGGCCTGCGTGGGCGGCTGCTCTCCTCTTCCTACATTCCGAAGTCGGGTGAACGCTATGAGGCGATGCTGCGCGAACTCCCGCAACTGTTCTCTGCCCACGCCTCGAACGACCTCGTCGCACTGCAGTACGACACCAAGATTTACTTCGGGCACCTCGATCGATGAGCGCCGCTCCCGGCACTGCGCCTGGACGCCGTCGTTCTGCGCACCGAGCATCTCAGCCGGCGCGTGGGCGACGTCGCTATCGTCAACGACATCTCGCTTGACGCGTGGCACGGAGAGCTGCTTGGCATCGTCGGTCCCAGTGGCTCCGGCAAGAGCTCCTTCCTGCGATTGCTGAATCGCCTCGACGAGCCGACCAGCGGCACCGTTTTCCTCGAAGGTCAGGACTATCGCCAGCTTCCGCCGCGCGAACTGCGCCGCCGCGTCGGCATGGTCACCCAGCGTCCGTTCCTGTTCCCCGGCAATGTGGCGTCCAACCTGCGATTCGGGCCGTTGCAGCGCGGCGAGACGCTGTCCGACAACGACGTCTCCGGCCTGCTCGAGCGAGTCGGCTTGCCCGGATTCGCCGCCCGCGACGTCATCAACCTTTCCGGCGGCGAGCAGCAGCGTGTCTCGCTGGCTCGCGCCCTGGCCAACCGCCCGGAGTGTCCTGCTGTTAGACGAACCAACCTCCGCGCTCGACGAGGACGCGAAGCTCGGCATCGAGCAACTGATCTGCAATCTGGTCCGGCAACATTCGCTGACCTGTGTCCTCGTCACTCACGACCGCGACCAGGCGCGCCGCATGTGCGACCGCGTCGCCATTCTGGAAACCGGACGCCTCATCCACACCGGAACTCCCGCGGAGGTGCTGCGTGCTTAAGTCGCTCTTCCCTTCCCAAATTGCACTGGGCTTCGCCCAGGCCGCCATCGCCGCCATGCTCGCGCTGCTGGTGATCCTGCTGGCGCGCCGCCGCAACATTCATCTCGAAAGCGACGCCGCCGTCGCGCTTGCTGCGCGGCATCGTGCAGATTCGTCGCCGTCGGCTCCATCCTGATGCTGCTGCTGAAAGGCCCGCGCTGGACCAGCGTCTTTCTTCTGACCGCGATGATCATCGCGGCCGGCTCCATCTCCGCCCGGCGCGCGAAGAACATTCCCGGCGCGCGCAAGGTCTCGACCTATTCCATCGCCGCCGGCGCCGGGCTGGTGACGGCGATCATGACCTGGGCCGGCGTCATTGATACCGCCATCACAACGCTCATTCCCGTAGGTAGCATGATCATCGCCAACGCCATGAACACCAACGGGCTGGCACTGAACCGCTTCCGCGCCGAGGTGCTGTCGCATGTGGGCGAGATCGAGACCGCGCTCGCTCTCGGCGCCGCTCCGCCGGAAACCGTGGCGCGCTATGCCGAGTCCAGCATTCACGCCTCGCTCATTCCCGCCATCGACAACCTGCGCTCGCTGGGCATCGTCTGGATTCCCGGCCTGATGACCGGCATGCTGCTGTCCGGCGCGCGTCCGCTCTACGCCGCCATCTATCAGTTTGTGGTGATCGCCATGATCCTGGCCTCATCAGGGCTCACTTCCCTGCTCAGCACCATGATGATCCGCAACCACGCCTTCTCGCCGGCAGAGCAGTTGGTGCTGAGGGGCGAGGTCTAGGTACAGCATCATGACCAAGGGAACGGCCCCATGGCTACGGGTGCAGCGCCATGAGCGGATCCCATTCCATGAATCGTCATTACGAGTGCATCGTAGGACGGTTTTACGTGGCGGGCGCTCTGATTCTCGCTCCCCTGGGGACTTACATCCAGTACTTCGAGGAACGGATGGGTGGACCGCGCTCCTTCACCATGGCGGCTGCGGCAGACGCCGCTGTGTTGATGCTGACTACCAGCATCGCCTTCTGGTTTGCGCTGCGACGTAAGATTCCGCAGCACCGCCAATGGATGACCCGCAGCTACGCAGTCGCCATCGTCTTCCTGGAGGTGCGGTGGGTGGCCTGCCCTTTCGGTTCGAGACTATGCATCACTCTTACCTACGGGTGCCCTACCCTTGTCGCCGTCTTTTGGCGACAGGGTAGGCACAATCTGCACTCAGAATGTTAGTCCTAACGCTTTGAGTTGTCGCGGCACAAAACAAGGATATCTGCCATTCCGGGGTTCCGCTGTAACGTGCGTTACAGAGTTACAGACCTGTGCCCGGCCTGCCACCAGGTGGCCTTCTTCGCCGTCCCCCGCAACATCACTTCTCGCACGTTCATCGCCCGCTCCTTCGCGGCCTTCGAATGGGAATCCATGCTTGGCATAGTCTCCTACTCTCGCCGCCTGCAAAGTGGACATTTTACGTACTATCTCAACCGGACATATCATGTGCTACCAAAGAAGAGCACTCTGCGATGGCGGAGAACTCCGAACTGTGGCATGGTACAAAAGCGGCTGCGAAAAAGAACACGCCTGCCGCCAATGTGACATTCAAGGTCGCACGAAAAGGAGGCGCTATGTCTCTTGTTAGTGTTCTGCGGCGATCCTTCTCCAGGCCGAGCAATTGGAAATTCATCACCTCTTCCGGACTGGACGTTTCCGGGTGGATCATCACCGGTACCATCTCCAACCTCATCGTCGAGGAAGAAACGATCAAGCAGCGTTGTTGGCTGCGCTACGTCGCAATAGGCGCGAGCATCGGAGCTCCGGCAGGTCTTGACCTCTCGACGACCGACATGGCCTCTGCCGGACTCATCTATCTTGGTCCGAATTGCACCTCGGACGCATTGCAGCCATCTGACTTCGCAGGCGGATGCTTGGTCGTATCCGCGGGCTATTCGAACTTTCGAGGAGTAGCGGGCAACGTTATTCTTTTTGGCGCGAACGAAGGACGCCTGGCGTTATGCCAGATTCTAAATACGTACACTGCGATGACCGGCCCCATCGGGTACGCGCTACTGAACGACCCCCTATGGGATTCCTTCAAAGGTGTTGCGGCCTTTGGCGGAGCCAACGCCGGCGCCACTGGGGGGGCCGGCGTAATGCGCGGCCACATGTATGTTGATCGAATCGGTTTACCGGAGCTCGAAATGCCCGAACCCGAGCAGTTGCCGCGAATTCAAGTACCGCCGCCCACCCCGTCCGTCATCGTAAGCCGCGGGGACAGCCTTTCCGCCCTGGCGAAACGGTTCTATGGCTCGTTTGATCTCTGGCCGATTCTGTGGGACGCCAACCGCGATCTGATCTCAAACCCCAACAAGCTCACGGTTGGCACACTACTGTACGTCCCACCGCTTAGTTCCTTTACGCCAGCGCAGATTCAGCAAGCCAAGTCCCGCGCACCAACGTGGAGGAGTTACGCTCACTGACCCCACAACCCTCCTTTTCTTGTGTGCAACGGCGTCAGCCCTGGTCGGTGAGTGCGCAGCGCGACCGTTCGCGACGTATGCCCGCCCTCTTGCCAAAAGCAGGCGAGAAGGGTGGGGCACCCAAAATTGAAGAGCGTCTCGGGAAGGTCGGTTTACCACGCCTGTGCCACATCACACCCCGACGTGACCTGTGCCCGTGCGGGTGAGAACGTTGCGATATGGCCTGTTTCAGTTCAGCGACAGCGACGCTAATGGTTCAGAGCCGCCCTAACCCTTCCTTTCACTCTTCGTCGCCGCTCGCCGCTGGGCCGCCCAACCTTCTTTAACGACCTGGCGGCCGCGGCCGACAGCCAAGGCATCCGGGGGAACGTCCTCGGTGATGCAGGAGGCGGCGCCGATATAGGCACCCCTGCCAACGCGCACTGGCGCAACCAATGTAGTGTCGCTACCGATGAACGCGCCATCGTCGATCACCGTCGGATACTTGTTCACACCATCGTAGTTGCAGGTGATGGTGCCCGCTCCAACGTTCACCTTTTCCCCGATCTCGGAGTCGCCGAGATACGTGAGGTGATTCGCCTTCGAGCCTTTACCCAGACGAGTCTTCTTGGTCTCGACAAAATTACCGACGTGGGCCCCTTCGCCGATATCGCTACCTGGGCGCAGATGCGAATACGGGCCGAGTTGCGCCCCGTTGCGCACGACTCGAGTCTTCCAGCATGCAGCCCGGGAGAATCAACACGCTGTCTCCGATTTGGCAATTCGTGATGACGGAATAGGAGCGGATGCGGCAATTGGCGCCAATCTTTGTTTTTCCGATGAGCTGCACGAACGGCTCAATTACCGTGTCCGTCCCGACTTCGACATCGGCGTCGATGTCGCAGGTTTCCGGCCGGAAGATGGTAGTACCCGCTTCCATCAGCTGCGCGGGCCTTCCTGTCGCGCAGCTTGGCGTCGAGTTGCGCCAGCTCCAGGCGCGTGTTGACGCCCAACACTTCACTTGACTCAGGCGCACGGACCGCCACGACCTTCTCCCCAGCTTTGCGGAGAAGCTCTGCCATGTCCGTAAGGTAGTACTCCTGGTGCGCATTGTCGGTCTTGAGCTCGGCGATGTGCGCATACAAGGCCCGGGTAGCGAAAGCATAGATACCGGAGTTGACTTCGCGCACCTCCACTTCCTTGCCCCGCAACGACTTCTGTTCGACAATGCGGTCGACTTCGTTGGTTGCCCTTCCCTTTCGGGCCTTGCGGAGCACACGGCCGTAGCCGGTTGGGTCTTCGGGCTCGTGCGGTGAGAATGGTCATCGCGGCGGCGTTCGCGCGGTGGAAGTCGCACACCTGCGCTATCGTGGCCGGCTGCAGCAGGGGAACGTCGCCTGAGAGCACCAGAATGGTTTCGAAATTCTGCAAAGCGGCGCGCGCTTCCATCAGGGCGTGTCCGGTACCGCGCTGCTCGCGTTGAAGAACAAAGTTGATACCCGTTGGCGCCAGGGCTTCCCTTACACGCTCCGCCTGGTATCCGATGATGGCAAACACGTTCTGGGGCGGCACAATGGAACTCGCCGCCGCCACAACATGGGCCAGGAGTGGTTTTCCGCCAATCTCGTGTAGCACCTTGGGGTGCTGCGATTTCAGGCGAGTGCCTTTGCCAGCCGCCAGAATAGCGATGGCAAACCGACCAGACTTGTTCTTTGCGGCTTTCGAGGAAGTGGCCTTTGGCATTTGGATTCCAGACGGGCGCCGAGCTATAGTTCCCGGCCAAGCGTGGTCACCGGCGACCCGCGTAATTCCATCATAAGCTGCAGGAGGTCATGCGCAACCTGATGGGTATCGTGGCGGGCGATCAGACCCTCCTTCGGGTCCATCGCTTCCAGCAGGTATTCGCCCAGGATTGGCTTAACCCCCAGCGCCTCAATCCGGTCCACGTCGGCTTCAATCTGCGCTTGCTGCTTTTCTGCGTACTTTAGTATCAGCTCGGGGGACGCAGGCGTGCGATTGACCAGGGCATAGTCAAAGAACCGGTGGCGAGCATGTTTGTAGAGCGCGCGGATGTGATCGGAAGCAGACAGTCCCAAGCTCTCATTGGCCTGCGTCATAAGATTGCAAACGAATACCTTCACGGCGCGGGAGTTTGCAATCGCGTTCGATACATCGCGCACCAGCAGGTTAGGCACCAGGCTGGTGAACAAGGATCCCGGACCAATGGTGATGAGATCGGCTCCCTCAATAGCCTCCAGGGCCATAGGTAAAGGCCTGGCATTCGCGGGCGCCATGCGAAGCTCGACAATCCGCCGGTTGCTGGCCGTGATGTTCGTCTCCCCGCGAACAATCGAGCCGTCGTCCATGATGGCATAAAGCTGCGCATTACTCGTCGTAGCTGGATAGATGTGGCCGCGCGTGGCCAGAATCAACGAAGAATGCTTTACCGCCTGGCTGAAATCGCCGGTGATGGCGGTCATCGCCGACAAAAAAAGGTTCCCAAAGTTGTGTCCACCCAGTCCCTCCCCGGCTGGAAAGCGATATTGGAACAACCGCGACAGCAGCGCCTCATCTTCGGAGAGCGCCACAATGCAGTTCCGCACATCCCCCGGAGCGGGTACGTTCAGCTCCTTGCGCAGACGTCCGCTCGAACCTCCGTCATCGCTGACTGTCACAATGGCTGACAACTCGGCTATGCCCGGCAGCGCGCCCTGTTCACCGTCGCCGTTTCCCGCGACATACTGCTTCAATCCGTGCAGTACAGTGGACAAGCCGGTCCCTCCGCCCATGGCAACAACATTCACGGCGCGGAGTTCGGCGGAGGTGGAATCGTTCCGCATAGAATCGTTCAGGCTGCGTCAGCTAATAGTGCCACTTTCCGGTCTCAGGCGGAGCCTCGGCACTGACATCAGGATAAAGCAGTTCAGTGAAGCGTGGATCGTCCGCCAGGCTCTTGAAGTCGGCATCGTTCCGCGCCTGAAAGCGGTTGACTGGGTTCAAGCGAATCGCTTCAGTTAAGCTGCTCAGGGCTTCGGGAAAGTGGCCCGTTAGGCAATTCAGCACCGCCATGCCGTACCAGATGAAGTCGAGCTTGGCCGCCTTCTTCGACAATGTTTCGAAGTTCTCGCGCGCGCCAACATAGTCGCCCATGTTCATCAAGGAAACGGCATAATCGAACTGCTCTTCCGGAGTCTTGAAGGATGACGTCGAATTCCGACTCAATTGCTGGTTGCAACTGGCCAAATGAACCGAAGCGCGATCGCTCAGCTCGGGGCTTGGTCCCGCCACTACCTTTTCGAAAAATGCCTTGGCTCGGTCGTACTTGTGAGCCTGCAAGGCCTTAAGGCCAGACTCATAGTTTTGCACAGCCTGTGCAAAACGGGGGTCGTCCGTGAGCTTCATAGGTCTGGTTCCGCGGGGTTGGGTCCCCGAATCGGTTGACAATGTTCGTAAGCCGCTATTTTTGTTTGATTTAGAAGCGATTTCCTTAAGCTTTCGTGCGGCTTTTTTCTTCATCCGCTGATATCCTTTGGGTTGGCTCTGGCCCAGCCCTGCCTAAGGCTGTGGAAAACCCAATCTCACCCCTTGGTTGGTTGTTGCTGAGTTATACCCCCAACTTGACACGGCGTCAACCCACCCACAAAGTGCCTGCGCCGCAGAAGCGCCGCCCCCGCCAATACCGCGCCCGCCGCTTGCCTCGTCCCCGCATGGGCATGATGGCGCTTACCGATGCCAGCCGCCATGACTGGCTGCAAGGCCGCGGTCCCCAGCTCACCCTGATCGGCTTGCAGGACGACGCCACCGGCCAGATCCTGGCCGCCCACTTCCAACTCGAAGCCGAAAATATCTTGGCTATCTCCGCGCTCTCCACGCCATGATCACCGCCACGCGTGCCCCTCATCTCTATCGCGACCGCCACTCCATCTTCCAGCGCAACGATGCCCACTGGACAGTGGCCGAACAACTCGCCGGAAAACAATCGCCCACCCAACTCGGACGGCTCTCGAACAGCTCGGCATCCAGCAGATTCCTGCTTACTCGCCCCAAGCCAAGGGCCGCATCGAGCGCGCCTGGCGCACTTGCCAGGACCGTCTGGTCAGCGAACTTCGCCTGCCCGCGCCACCACCTTGACCGCACGCCAACCCACCCCGGGAGATCGGCAAGATAACGAAGACTCAGTTGCTCTTGGCCACCGACTCGAGATCGATGGACTTCCATTCGCCCTTAACGATCCCCGCGCGAATCTGCGCTGGGGTCTTCTTCAGCTTCGTCTGCTCATAGGCGTAGAACAGCTCTTTCATGCAGATACCGCAATGCGCCCCGTGGACGCTTTCAAAGCACGTGTGCAGGCTGTTGTGCCCGATGCGTTCGCAATAGCAGTAGCATGGCATCTGATACAGAACATTAGGAATCTTCGCCGCCAGCTCATACGACTGCACCTGGTACGGATACTTGAAGGCCTCGCCCCATAACTGATCCTTGGGCAGGATCGGCAAGGTCTCTCCGGCGCTCGGCGGATGGTCGTTGTACGCGGGCACATGATCTCCCTGCGCGAAGGAAACTACAGCAGCTAACGCGACCAGCGCAATCACGGCAGGCTTGTTCATAACGAAGATGTCCTCGCGGTCTCTCGCAGGTATTTTAGTGGAGCAAGCGGAATACCCAAAATCTTGACATTTCCCTGTTCAATCCGCTGTCACTATACTGGTAAGCAGTCCGTCTAATTATTGCAATGGATCCAACCTCCGACCACAACTCCTCCGCCTTCCCTATGCGGCCTCGGCGCGCCAACACCCTGCTGTCCGGGTGGCTGCGCGACGTGCTCATTTCGCTTGCAGTTTCGGCGTTCTTCATCATCTTTCTGTATCAGCCGGTGAAGGTCGAAGGCACCAGCATGATGCCGACGCTCCAGGACCAGGAGCGCGTCTTCATCAACAAGTTCGTTTACAAGCTGGAGCCCATCGCGCGCGGCGACGTCATCGTTTTCCGCTATCCCCGCGATCCCGCCAAAAGCTACATCAAGCGCGTCGTCGCTCTCGCTGGAGATCGCGTCGGCATCGAGGACGGTGTCGTCTCTATCAACGGACGCCGCCTGAGCGAGCCCTACGTGCCCGAACAATACGAGGATGTGCGCTCCTATCCCGAGTCGGTGGTGCCGCCCCACTGCTACTTCGTGCTCGGCGACCATCGCAACCTCTCCAACGACAGCCGCGACTTTGGCCCGGTGGATGAGGACTTTATCTACGGCAAAGCCGTCTTCGGTTACTGGCCGTTTGCCCGCGTCGGCACCCTGCGCTAGCACGGCCGCACTCCCAATCCTATGCTGTCATCCCGAGCCGAGGGCTTCAGTCTTCAAGATTGTCATCCCGAACGACGAGGTCGCCGCGGCGACCGAGGAGCCGAGGGACCTGCTTTTGATTGTCATCCTGAGCGGAGGCGGCTGCTTCAGCCGCCGGAGTCGAAGGACCCTATAGTCGCGCGTTACCAATCCAAACGCCATCAACGCTCTGCTTCCCGCGTGAGCACAAGATTCGCGAACTCCACCCATTGCCCACGGCTGTCCTTCGTCTTCATCAGCCACTGCCATTGCGTCTTTTCTGGCAACCAGCGGAACGCGGTGCGAAACGGCCCGTCCGGGTATTCGAATACGAATTCAATCTGGTCTCCGGATCGCACCCCGTAGCCCAGGGTCTCCGAGAAGCGCCCACCATAGATGTCCGTCCAGTGCGCCACATAGCGTTCGCTGGCATGGTCATAGCCGATCATCACCATCGCCTCGTACGCCGGCCCGGCGCTCCTTGAGTCGGGCACACCCTTCTCGTGGACCTGCAGAAACTGGTGATTGAGCACCCACTGGGCCTCCACCGACTGCCCGACGCTGCGACCTCGAATCGTGCCGCCCACTTTCCACTTCCCTGCCATCTTGTCCAGCAAGGGGTCTTGCAGGATGACCTTAGGCCCGTCCAAGGCGGGGGGCTGCTCTTGCGCCGTAAATAAAGGCAGATGGAAGCTCGAGAGAAGAACTGTAACCGCACAAAGAATTCTCTTCATCATGGAATGGAACGGCTCCTACTTAGGCTCCAGTTTTCCAAAAAATACATTGCATGGCCATTACGCGACGCTTAACTCAGGCGGGCCGCCAGGATGTCCCCGGCGCGATCGGCAACCGCCATGATTGTTCCAACCGGGTGCGCGGGCACAATTGTCGGGATCAGCGATGCATCCACGACAGCCACGTTACTCGTTCCGCGTACGATGAGGGTCGCGGGATCGACACCGCCGGTGCCCTCACTCAGCGCAACCGTGCCGCCATAGTGGTTGATGATCAGCCGGTTAAAGTACACGCCGTCAACCGGCGCTGGTCCGGTAACGTACGTCCGGATGTCGGCCATGGAGTTCGGATTCAGCTTAGGATGACTTGCGCCGCCGGGACCGAACACAATCTTCAATCCCGGATCTTTGGCAAATAGCTGGATCATGTCGAAAACAGCCTGCGTCATCAGTGTGGTGTCGGCTTGGCCATCCGGCGTATCGGGCAGATAGATACTCGGGTAGTTGACGTTGCCCTTGGCATCGAGAGTGATCAATCCTCGCGCCTGGGGATTAAGCAACATCAGGAATGCCGAAAAGGTCCTGGGTCCGTAGTAGGGTCCGCCCGGTGTCCCAGCCCCATTCGGGTTGAGGAAGATTTCCACGTTGGGGACATCGCTTCCCAGTTCGTAGTTCAGGATTGATACCGGCTGATACTGCGCGTACGGACCACGGCCGCCATCAAGGTATTGCTGCAGGTCCGCGGCGTTTCCGTCGTAGTCACCGTAGTCGTAAGCCTGGTACGGCACAGGCCCGTCGTAGCTGTACGTAACCATTGTCATTACATGGTCGTACAGTCCGACACCCACCGATGGGTTGTCGATGGAGAAGGCAGCGGGCGATTGACCGGGAAAAATCTCGGACTCGCGGCCGCGCGGGCCGACTCCACTCAGCAGCAGTAGTCTTGGAGTGACAAGCGCTCCCGCTGCCATGATCAGCAGACCGCCCCTATTCAGCCGTGCGGTTCCAGCTGTGCCGGTCTGCGACTGGTCCAGACCGCTGCGTCGGTTGAAGTGCACCGCAACTGCTTCTCCATCACTAAAGTCAATCTGCGTGACCTTGCTGTACGCCAGAATTTCGAGATTCGAAACGGGGTTACCGTCGGGATCTAACGCCTGGAAATAACCACTGAGCGGTCCCGCACGGCGGCCATTAGAGGCGGCAACGTACGGACGACTATAGATACCTGGGCCATCAAACGGCTGACTGGTATCGCCCTCGATCCAGCCATTGCCGGCATACAGAGGATGAATAATCTGCGCCGGACCGGTATTCTGCGGAAGACCGTCGGTAGAAGGCGTATTGGTGACCGGAATCCTTTGCCGCACACCATCGAAGTAAGGAGCCATGTCTGACCAATGCCAGCCCGCCGGCCAACTGCGATCGAAGACCTGCGACGGATTGGTCTGGAACAGCATGCCGTTGAACATGCTGTTGCCGCCCAGCCCGATGCCCTGAAAGGTAAATCCAGTTTCCCTAAGCTGATAGGGCGCCCCAAGCGGCTGAAATGCCATCAACGAGTACTCGCCCGGCACATCGAAGATGGTGACATCAGTGCGTCCTGCGGGCAACCACGGCACCAGAGCAGTGCCTCCAATGGCTGCTGAAGTCGGGCCTCCCGCCTCGATGATGAGGATCCGCTTGCCGCCACCGCTGGCGACTCGCAGCTTCGAGGCTACGATCGCACCTGCCGTACCGCCACCCACAATGATCGCGTCGTAACCATCGAGAGGCGGGTTGACGACGCTACCGCCGCAACCGAGCAGTCCAGTCAACGGCGAGGCGACAGCCAAGGTCAGCCCGGTTTGAGCCACTTGACGGCAAAAGTCTCGACGGCTGACTCGTGACACAGGAAGACCTTTCTTCATCAATTCCAAGTCGCTGTCATAGTCTACTTTGCCCGGGCCGACGGCAAGTAAAAACCGATACATGCATGGCTATTACTTCCCCTTCACGAAAGCGTCAACTTCCTCGATTACGGGTGTTTTAAGCTCTTCGCCCGGTGCGGGCAATACCTGGAACAGCGGTAGCAGCGAGGGATGGTTGAACCAAGCACCACGGGCTCCGCCATGGAATTCTGACTGGCAACCTCAGGCCGAGTGCCCCGCTCATGCCCGGTTTTGGAATGAGTGGGAGACAGATTGGGAGTAAAACTGAAGGGCGAGAAGTTCGCGGCCATGCTGTTGACGGTAGAATTCGGTATGGGCGAGACCCTGTTCGAAACGCAAAACACCCACTCAACCAAAAGACGGTTGAGTGGGAACCCCGGCAGAATCGTGAGCGAATGGGAATGCCCCGTGAGGGTTATATGACGTCTTCGTTATCCCACCCAAGCAAAAGTCGGGCTTGGGTGCCCGAGGCACCCTGCCTTCAAGATGCTAGACCGAACCACCCGCCACTAGGCATCCCGTTATTCCAATGGGCATCAAAACGCCGGTTCAAGACCTGCATTTTCTGCCTACGGCTCGTAAGCGACCGACCATCTCACGTCTAGCGCCGTAGTGGAAGTCGTCCCCAACCGTCGAGGTCGGACAATCCATTCCGAAGGCTTTGTTGGTGACCGTTTCACCGTCCCGGCCCGATGGAAGGAATAGCCCCTGATCGCCTTGCGCACCTTCATCGCTTTCAAAAATGCCGTCGTGCTCAATGCCCCACGAGCTAACAGAAACCGACTCGTGGCCAACCGTGACCACATTGCGGAGTGCCGACGTAAGCAAACCCGAGGGCATAGGGCCGATCAGTCTCGAACCAGTCGTCGATATCCATTTATCTTTATGAAAATCATCACAGATCTTCACAGGCGCGAACGTTGGCCAGAGTGCGATCCCTAAACGCAGAATTCCCCTTCCCCGTCGTCAAACGGATCCCCGTCGTTATAAACGTGCAGCGTCGGGAACTCCACGGTCAACTTCCGGCGCAGTGCCGTGAACTGCTCTTGTCGGACGTCCCAGTTGCCGAAAGGATCGGTCACGATGACGACGAAGTGGTAGTCGTTGCCCGGGCAAGAGCGGTCTTAGTTCCACCTTGTGGTCCACGGCCCCTATCGTTAGCGGCACCGTCGGTACCCCGTCCGGACTGTGGAGGTGGGGCAGGCCATTCGCGTCCACCACCGGCGGCGTACGGCTGACCCCGATCTCGACGATGCTTGTCGGCACACTGGTGTGAGTTTGATGCCAATACCAAGTGCCGCCAAAAGTCCGATTCTGATCCGTGATGAGGCCGCGGGCTTCGGGTTTCTTCCACAGGCAAAACACTGTCACGTCGGCGATGCGCAGCGGATCCGTCGTCGCTGGCCCGTGCCCCTGCTCGAACACGGCAAGTTCGTAACCTTGGCCTGGCTTCAGCGTTATGGAAAACGAACCTCCTAAATCAGCCTTGTCTCCCAGTCCTGTTCTCACGTGCACGTTGATGAGCGACCATGGACCACCGGGACGGCGTTCCCATAGCTGCTGTTCGGCGTACTTCTCGTACTTGAGTGTGGACATTCCGCTGCTCTCACCCGCAGCCTTGTCCACAATGATCGGACTCGGCGCAGCTTCGACATTCGCCATGATTTTACCTCCGCCCGACGGGCAACACCTAGTACTTGGGAGAGTGAACCCTATGTCGTTGCCGTACAGCCGCTACGGCGACGAACAGAGCGCCCTCGTTCAAGCCTCCCTTTGCTTGAGCGAGAGCTAGTTGTGGTCGAGAAATTCTCTAATCGAGTTCATGTGGCGTCGTGTCTTGGCCTGTCGGCTCACTGACGTAGCACCATGAGTTCCCCAGCTCATTCGCAAGCGAGCGTATGAGTCGCGGCACCCAGGATGCTCGCGCTGCTCCGCGTACGGTACGCGGATACCATGCGGGAATTCCTCGTCTAAGTTCCTGAACAGCTAAATAATTTCTCGCCCACCGCCTCGAATGGAGTGAAGAGACGGCTTGTCTTTGAACGCCAAACAGGAGAATCTGTCGGCAAAATTAGTATCACAATGAACTTTGTCCGTCCGAATGTCAAGAACTTCCTGAAACATTTAGCGATGGGTGCCGCGTCCCCCGCATTCGCCCGCGTTGTCAAGAAGCTGGGGTCGCTAGAACAATTGATACAAGGAGCAGGACAAAATACTCTCTCTCGACGAGCGACGCGTAGAATCTACGCGTTGGAAGTACAGACGTAAGAACCCAAGGCTCATACAGCGTGGGCCATAGCGGGGCCGCCTTTTCGATTCATATCACTCCTTTCTTCTGGCCTTGCCGTCTTCGCGACAGAGTGGGAGACGGAGCCCTCGCCGGTTCAAGCCCTCAGCTCCATGAGAACGGCGACGCGCTGATAGCGCACTCGGGGAACGAGTTTCCTCTTGTGGCGGCTGATCTGCACCAGGCCGTACTGCTCCATGGTCTTCAAGGTCCGCGACAGGTTGGGCTTCTTGCGACCGGTGCGTTCGGCAAGCTCGGCCAGCGATTGCGGCGACGTCCGGCGAATCGTCTCCAGCAGCTCGCGGTTTTTCGCAGAAAGTATCCGCGCCACGCTCTCCGCCGAGGGAAACCATACCTTGGGATCCTGCGCCCCGGGTTTCAGTTCGCCGCGGGCAATGGCGCTGGTTCGTTGCTTCATCTGCTCGTAACTGGCAATCCCTACTCTCAGCGTGGTCATGGCTTGGCGCCTCTCTCCTTCAAAACTTGATCGACCATCTCCCAGAAGTCATCCATCAGTTGGGTAGCCCCACGGTACCGATAGGGCTTGACTATCCCCAGCCGGTGCCGATGGTCCAGCGGGCCTGCCCTGCTCCCAACCGGACGTGCCTTAGCTGGGTGCGCGTTATCGAACCCCACCAGACGGCGATTGGCGGAGTCGTGCAGCGTGAGCGAATACTCGACGCCATGAGGGCGTTCCGGCGATGGCTGCACGCGCTGCACCTCGAACTTCACCCAGTACTCTCCTGCTTCATCAATGACGAAAACATAACCGTCAAGGGCGAGGAGGTTTTTTGACGCGGGATCGTCCTCATCCTCGGCAGGGCGTCTTGTCACGCTTTTTATGTTATCACCCTCTGATAACAGCTACCATGCAACCGTGGTTTCGCCTCGTCACACGCATCTGTGACGTGGACGCTTGCCACCGAGCGTCTCGGCGCGGTATCACTGAAATGCGGGGACGAAGTTGTTGTGTCTTCGCTGGCCGCACCCAGTGTGCGGAGCCGGGAAAGATCTTTGAAAAGCAGTTGCCAGTGGCCAGTTGTCAGTTGTCAGACCGAGGCGGTGAGCGTTACCAATTCGCCAACGCAGCCCGTCCCCATGTTCATCAAAGTTGCCTTCTGCGACGAAATTTGTCCGCATAAGTCCTTTCGGCTCAAACATTAACGTGTAAACCGCTGGGGCTCTATCATTTGCCGGGAAAAAGTTGGTAATCGCATGATTCTAATGAAGCGAGGGGGGAGGGGGGACGTAATCAACTGGATAATGGACCGTCCCAAAGTGGCAAGAGCAGTGGATAGTGGGTAGGGATGAGTGGATAGTTAACAGCTGCTGCCAGCAGCCAGTGGTCGACCGTCCAGAAAAGCAGGTCCCTCCACTCGGCCTCCCACCCCGCCAGACGCAAAGGCGGCGCCTGTCGGGGACCCCGGTTCAGTCCTCGGTCGGGATGACAATGCGGGAGAATGAAAGCCCTCGGTCGAGATGACAACTCTGACGGCTGAGAGCTGACGGCTGATCGCTGACACCTGATGGCTGAAATCCCCATGTGCGCTCGGTCACAACAGCCCAGTGACCGGCGTCACCGCCTCAATGGTTGCGAAATTTGTACATTGGGGATGGCGAATAGAAAGATCGCCACTGCCGCGCGGTGAGGACGGCAGCAGAATTCCAAATCGGAGATCGTAATCATGGCCTACATCATCACTGATACCTGTACCAAAGATGAGCTTTGCGTTGACGCTTGCCCGACCGACTGCATCCACCCCAAAAAAGATGAGGAGCCTTTCGAGGCGGCCACCCAGCTGTACGTGGATCCCGAAGGCTGCATCGATTGCGGCGCCTGCGTGCCGGTGTGCCCGACCAACTCGATTTTTATCGTGGATGAGGTCCCGGCCGACAAGCAGGAGTTCATCGAGAAGAACGCCGCCTACTACGCCAAGGCGTAACCGGTGGTTCGAGTTTGGGCTGTCAAGGTGTGAGCGCCAGGAGAAACACTGAGTGCTGCAGCGCTCGGGCAGCAGCGAAACCAGTCGCATCGGCGGCTCTAAGGAGTGCTGCAAGTCTGCGTCGGTGTTTGGACAGCGACCTTGGCGTTGCGAACTAGTTGCTAGTTGCTAGCCGCTATTCGTAGATCGAACACCCGCAGCCCGGCGAAGGCACGTGCACCTTCAGGAAGTCGGACACCTTCTGATAGGCGTCAATCTGGTTCTCGACGCGCGCGAAGCCGTGGCCTTCATTCTGAAAAATCTTCAACTGCACTGAACCGCCGCGCTTCTTGATCGCGTCAGCCACCTGTTGCGACTCTTCCTTCGGGCAGCGCGGATCGTTGCCTCCCGCCAGCAACAGCAGCGGCGCTTTGATCTGGTCCACAAAGTTGATCGGCGACCGATCTTCGTACATCGCCTTGTTCTTCACCGGATCGCCCCACCACGCGTGATCGTACTGCTGCAGCAGCGGATCTTCGTTGGCGATCTCGGTGAACCAGTTTACGAACGGCACGATCGCCACGCCCGCGGCCCAGAGTTCAGGCGCTTTGGTCACCGCCATCATCGTCATGTATCCGCCGTAGCTTCCGCCCATCACGATCAGCTTCTTGGGATCGACGAACGCGCTCTTCTTGATCCACTCCGCGGCATCGAGGTTGTCGCGCAAGTCGCCGCCGCCCGGATCGCCGCGATTGCCCTCGGTGAACGCCTTGCCGTAACCCGTCGAGCCGCGATAGTTCGGCGCAATCACGACGTAACCTTGGTTCACGATGTACTGCACGAAGCGGTTGAACGAGTTCACCGATTGCGCCGCTGGTCCGCCGTGAATGTACACGATCGCCGGATACTTGCCGTTGCGCTGGATGTTGTTCGGCACATAAGCCAGCGCCGAGAGCGTCCACTTGCCGTCGCGACTTGGATAATGCACCAAGTACGGCTCGACCATGTCGGCGCTGCGCAATCCGGCCACCAGCGAGTGCGTCACCTGCTGCGACTGCTTCGACGCGACGTCGTACACCCACGCGTCGTTGGGCGCATCGGCGCCGTTGTGGTAGTACAGCAGCTTCGAGCCATCACGTGAGTACGACTGCGGATTACCGCCCAGCGTGTTCACACCGGTCTTTAGCGGCAGCGCTTCCGCGTGCTTGCTCGCGATGTCGTACAGATAGATGTAGGCGTTGACGTCGACGTCGGCGGTCCAGGTCAGCGACTTGCCGTCGGGCGAGAAGGTGCCCGCCGCGATCTGCCACTTATCATTGGTCAGCCATTCAAGGTTCTTGGTTGCGATCTCGAGCAGTCCCACATTGTAGTAGCCGTTTGCCGCATCGGAAGTGATCAGGATGGTCTTGCCATCGGGCGAAATGTCAGCTGCGTCGTAATTATGTTCCCCTTCATGCGGCGTCAGGTTCGTGCTCTGCCCGCTGGCCAAGTCGAGCACGAAGATGTTGGAGTCGTTGCCTGTGGCATGCGATTGGGTATAAACGAGGAACTTGCCATCGCGCGAGAAAATGGGATGGCTGTTGCTCAGCTCCGCCGGCGTGTTCGGCGTCAGATGACGCACGTGGCGCGTGGCGACGTCCATCAGCTCGATCTCGAAGCTCGATCCCGTCTTCGGCTTGGTGATGTACGCAAGCTGCCGACCGTCCGGCGCCCACGTCGGCTCTTCGTCCCCACTCTCGGGCGAAGTCGTCAGGTTCACCACGTCGCCGGTCTTCGGCGAGACCAGGAAAACGTCCCACTGCTCATCGCCATCGTGGTCGGAGATGTAAGCAATCCAGGTTCCGTTGGGCGACCACGCCGGCTGCGACTGCCGCTGATCGCTGATGGTCAATTGAGTCGGCCAACCGCCGCTCGCAGGAACCAGCCACAGATTGTTGCGCCCGCTAATGTTGGAGACGAATGCGATCTGCTTGCCGTCGGGCGACCACGTCGTGCCGCCTACCAAGCGCGTCATGTAGAGCTTCTCGATGGAGAAGGTCTGCAAGTCGGGCACGGTTTTACTTTGCAGCTTGGTGGGATCGGTAATCGCGGCAGGCGGCGCGAGCGTTAACTGGGCAACAGCGGTCAGGCTCATAAGAATGACGATAACAGACAGAAGGATGCGCAGCATCAGGCCGTGAGCTCCGAAGAATTGCAGGTGGTCTTAGGATAGCAGGTGGACGCGGGTGTTTCCTCCATCCGAATGATCATCGTTGCGATCCGACGAACGGTCGATCACGGCTGCAGAGTGTAGAGATCAGGTTGGCGATAGCTGCGGTACTCGATGGTCGTGTTCTGCGCGGTGCCGTCGCCGGTCTGGAGGTAGTAAACGATGTTGCCGTTATTGTCGGTCTCTACATCCTGAGTGTAATTCGGGCCATCTTGCCCGCCAATCCATCCATTGCAAGAGTGGAAATTGCCGTTGGGTAATATCTCCGCAGTCCCATGTCCGTAGGAATACGACCCGAGATCCGAATTCAAGTTCAGGTTGGCGGTCAGGGTCTTCTCGTTTACGGCGTACACCTGTCCCCGGCTGTGCGCCATGTCGTTGAACACCTTTAAGCGCGTGTTTCCGTTATCAAAGACGGTAAATATCTCGCTGCCGTTGAAGAGTTTGCCGCCCAACGCGATCTCGGCCTCATGCTGGTGAGAAAACCACGGATAGCCAAGGTCGGCAGAGCCCTTCGTACCCACGGTGGTTAACGTGAAGTCGCCATCCAGACCGAGCCGCCACATGATATGGCCATCGCCTGCGCCATTCGCGTAATTCAACTTCATGACCCAATCCTGGTGGCGCAAGGATATGAGGATGTTGCCATCGGTGGTGAGCTGCAACGTATTACCATGCAACCAGTCGTTCGCCGACGGGGCAAGAAAGAATGGCGGACACCCGCTCTGGCCCTGGGTGCAGGTTTCACCAAGAACCGCCGGGCGATCAATCAGGTTGTGCACTCCGTTGGCGTCCGTATAGGTCGCGTCGAGGGCGTCCCAGGCCCACAGCAACTGCAGGTTGGAATTGAGCACAATCACCTCGTCGCCGATCACATCGCAGGTGTTTGCGTTGCCGTTGGAAGAGCCGCATTGATTTGCATTGGTGACCAGCTCCTCGTTCGCTGCCATGAGCAGTAGGTTTCCGTTGGGTAACCGCCGAGCCTCGTGATGGAACCCGTTGATAGGGCGTTTCCCCAGGGCGACCAGTTGCTCACTCACGATTTCGGCGTTCGTCTCGACCACAGTATTGCCGGCCAGATCGACTTCGCGCGCAATTTGCGCATAGGGAGCGGGCTTCGTTGGATCCTGCTGTGCGGTCTGCAGAATCAGCACATTCCCTCCCTGCTCATTGTGCGGAGCAAAGGAAACAGGGTACGGCAGGTACCAGAGAAAGTTCCCGTACAAGTCGGTGGCGGCGATCGAGTAGTGGGTACCGAAACGGGGAACGTATCCGTGCCACAGGATTGGGTTGACCTCGTCGGGCGGAGTCGACGGATTGATGCTTATCGCAGTCGGGAGCGCCACTGACCCCGGAATGGCTCCCGTCGTGAACGTAAGCGTCGCACCGGTGTTTATCACGCCTCCACCATTTTGATTCACTGTCTGCCAGAACATGTTGTAGGTGGTGTTTGGATACATGCCGGCGATATAGAAATTCATGCTCGTATTACCCCGGCAAGCTTGCAAGGGGGTGTACGTTGGGAATCCGGATCCGGACGCTTGGAAGACAATCCGCATGGAGTAGTCGGTGCCTGGCCTGCATGCCGGAGCACTGAACAGCGCTACCAGTGTGTTGTTGGTAGGATGGAGCGCGGCGCGACCACCCGAAGTAAGCGCAGGGACGATTGTGTAGGCAACCGTCGTCGAGGTGGAGGTGCCCGCTCCCCGGTCTCTGGCAGTTACACCGATGGTGTGGGCGCCCTCGACGCTGGCTGGCGTCCAGAAGAACTTCGCATTGTTGCTATAATCCCGGCGAATCTGCGTGCTGGAACCAGACAAGGTGGTCGTGAACTGGTAGTCATAGGGTCCAGTTCCGCCGCTTGCCTTGGCCGTCCAGATTACAGTGGTGCCCACGGGCTGTGGACTGGCTGGGTTGGAAGTCAACGTCACCGAAAGCTGCCCGAATACTGAGACGCTGCAGACGAGGGTCGCAAACAGCGGAGCGGATACGGTCGAATACAGGCGCAAGCGAAACACCACCATAAGTTTCCCCGTGGCAACACAAATTAACGCAGGTAGGCAAGTAGCAGACAACGCAGGCATCGCCGGCCCCGGGTTTCAGCCGTCTGAATATACCTCGTTTGAGCTGGCTGTCCCAGTCTTTTGGGTTCGAGCGTCGAGAACGGAATCTGTCTTTTGCGAGGTTAATTCCACCACCCGACCGCGGTCTTGCGTTCGGGCTTTGTCAGAACGCATGTATCCACCGAGGCAACTGGCGCAGAGACTATGGTCTGGTTGCTAATGTGGTCCATGCGGGCTGCGGTTCCGGTACGCGCATTTTCCGGTACGCGCATTTGTCTCCCCAGTCGCCGAGCATGTAAACTCAAACCACCTGACCTCACGACGCATTGCGCAATCATTTCATGCTTCCAATACCCCAATCCAGGAAGTCCATCCTGACGGGCGCCGTCGCCTTGGGTCTCGTAGTGGTTGCAATTCTCGTCATTGTTCTTTGGCGCTGGCAGAAAGCGAAGCCCGCTGTGGTGGCCACCTACGTCGGCCAGGAACGCTGTGCCCAATGCCATGCGGAACAAGTGCAGGCCTGGCGCACGTCGCACCATGCCCAGGCTATGCGAGTGGCCGATGATTCCACTGTACTGGGAAACTTCAACGACGCTCACTTTGCCAAAGAAGGCCTCAGTTCCAGTTTCTTTAAGAAAGATGGCAAGTTCTACGTTCGAACCGAGGGCCCGGACGGCAAGCCGCAAGTTTATGAGCTTACCTGCACCTTTGGTCTGTACCCCCTGCAACAATATCTCGTCCCATTTCCCAACGGCCGGCTGCAGAGCTTTGCGGTGGCTTGGGACTCGCGGAGCAAGGAACACGACGGCCAACGCTGGTTTGACCCTTATCCGGAACAGAAGCCAGGACCGGCCGACCCGCTGCATTGGATGGGACGCAATCACACGTGGAACGATATGTGCGCCGATTGCCACTCTACCCATCTGCAAAAGAACTACGATTTCGCCTCGGATAGCTACGAAACCAAGTGGTCAGACATTAATGTCTCCTGCGAGGCCTGCCACGGACCTGGCTCGAATCATGTGGCATGGGCGCAAACGCACAAGAAGGGCGGATACAAAGAGGGCGACACGTCGAACGGTTTGGTGGTTGACCTGAGGCCCGCCAGCGGGTCCTGGTCAGCCCTGGAGCCGTGGAGCGTGGGAACCAAGCGCTGGCAGGGGCAGACTCGTTCCCATAACGAAATCAATACCTGCGCCCCGTGTCATTCACGCCGCCGTAGAATCACCAGTGACTATCAACCGGGTCAGCCGTTCCTCGATGCGTATGTGCCAACCTTGTTGGAAGAAGGCGTCTATTACCCTGATGGCCAGATTCTCGAGGACGACTATGAGTGGGGGCCATTCCTTCAAAGCAAGATGTACCGCGAGGGCGTGACCTGTTCCGATTGTCATGATCCTCACAGCGGCAAGCTGCAAACGTCGGATACAAACCTGCTCTGCGGCAAGTGCCATTCGCTGGCGAATTTTGGCAACCAACAGCACCATCATCACAAGGCAGAAAGTACCGGTGCGCTTTGCGTTAGCTGTCACATGCCGGCGCGAACCTACATGGCGATCGACGTAAAACACGATCATAGCTTCCGCGTTCCGCGGCCAGATTTTTCCGTTGCGTTTGGGACCCCGAACGCCTGCAATGAGTGCCACCAGGACAAGCCTGCTAGTTGGGCTGCGGAAACGGTGGCCAAGTGGTACGGTCCTGGCCGCAAGCAGCCGGCACAGTTCGTCGCAGCGATTGATGCTGGCCGCCGTGGCTTGCCGAACGCCGAGAGGGCGCTGAATGTGCTGATCATGGACAATGCCCTGCCCGGCATCGCGCGCGCCACTGCCCTCCATCTGCTTCCCCAATTCCTTACTCCCTTTTCGCTGCCAGTCGTCCAAGCCTCGCTAGAGGATGAAGATGACCTCGTGCGCAGACAGGCGGTGAAGGCCTTGGCCTCGCTTTCTCTGCAGGACCGGGGTCGCCTAGCCGGACCGATGCTGACCGACTCGGTCCGCTCGGTACGCATCGAGGCCGCGCGTTTGCTCGCCGGGATTCCCCCAGCGTTCTTGCAAGGAGTGCAAAAGGCGGCTTTGGACCGCGCTATTAACGAGTTTATTGCCAGCGAGATGGTGTCGGCTGACCGTCCAGAAAGCCATTTGAACCTGGCACGGCTCTACAACCAGATGGGACGCCCGGCCGAGGAAGAAGCCGAGCTCAAGACGGCGTTGCGCCTCGACCCGGACTTTGTTCCGGCCATGGTCCAACTTGCCGACCTGTACCGCGTCCAGAGCCGCGATGAGGAGGGTCAGCAATGGCTGCAAAGGGCTATCGCGGTGGATCCCAGCGGGGCGGAGGCGATGCATGACCTCGGGCTGCTGAAGATCAGACATCGGCAATACCCGGAGGGAATCAGCCTGCTGGCCAAGGCTGCCGCGTTGCGACCCACCAACGTTCTTTATACCTATGTCTATGCGGTGGCACTCAATTCCAGCGGCCATCCGGATGAAGCCATCGCCGTTTTGCAGCAGGCTCATCAGCGACGTCCCGCAGACCGCCAGGTCTTGATTGGCCTTATCGCGTTCGAACGCGACAAAGCCAATCTGGCCTCAGCAATTACTTACGCGCAGCAGTTGGTTGAACTGGCTCCCAATGACTCCAGCGCAAAAGCGATGTTGGCCGAATTGGTGGTGGCAAACGATCCAAAGACCTATCTGCACTGGCTCACTCAGGGCGATGCCGATTACAAGTTAGGCCACCTGCCGGATGCCAGGGTGGCGTATCAGAAAGGAATGGATCTGGCCTCAGCAGATCTGGCGGCAAACACGCAAAAAGGCAATCCTCATGCGTTCGTCGCCTATTTTGCCGCCAGACTTGGCGACAGAACGATAGCAGAGCAGGAGGCCAAACAGGCCTTGAAGTTGTCGCCAGACGATGACAAGGTCCTTCGCCGCATTGTATTGACCTACGAAGCGCTCGGTGAGCGCGACAGTGCAATCGGAGCCCTCAGCGGAGCCCCTGTACGAGTTCTCTATGAACTGGATCGGCAGCCCGACTTGGCGGACTTTCGTCAAGACGTCCGCTTTCAACAGTTAATAACCAAAACCCAAAACGAAAGTAAATGACGACCCAGGGACAGAATCCCAGGATTCCTGTAAAAATGTTCTGCATTGAATTTCGGTACGGCTTATCGGTAATTTTAGGCATCTATACAACACCATGATCCGAACCTACATCACCTTTTTCACCATCTTTCTTGGCTTCTGCGTTACGGGAGCATGTCAGACTTTCAGCATCGTGCCCGGTAGCACCGAGCCTCGCATCCAACTTACCGGGGAAAATTTCCAGATATATTCCAACCGAACCTACTTCACGGACTTTGTCTCGGGCCGGACCATGAGTCGCTATGGCGTGCTCGGGACCGACCTCGGGTACCCTGTTGTTTACCCGGACAAGATTGTGTTTCTGTTCGGGGATACGATGGCCGTCACTACGAGTCCAAAGTTACCCGGAGGCAATCAACCTCGGAAACGGGGACGACAGGCTGGGATGCCTCCGCCTGCGAGCCCCGGCGGCGGTCCAATCTACTACCTTGACCGCGACCCTGACCCTGAACACCCCAACGATAGCATTGGCTACATCCCGAATACTGATTTGAGCCAGTGTCATTACATCAGGCAGGTGGAACAGCAACTGGAGAAAGGTAGCTCACATCCTTCGGTACCGACTGGCTCATGTCCGGCGATACAGTTTTATCAAAATCCGCACCATGGGCCCACCGATCACATCTTTATGGCCACTGCTATTTCCGGGCTGCAACCCGGCGAAGGTTTGGGGCCGTATAAGGTACCCACTGGGGCGTTCGATTACGATGGCAGTCTGTACATGTTCTACGTGGTTGAGATACAAGATGCAAAGCCGCGATTGGCGCTGAAATCCATCATGGCAAAAGCGGATCAATCCCATACCCAATGGAGCAGTAAACAGCCGCCCACCTTTCACCGGCTATATACGGTTTCGGCACACCCGAGGATTGAGGATGTCAGTAGCCCACCTTCAGAAGAAGGCAACCCGGGGAAGTTCATGTTCAATCCCGTTGTTGTTCTCAACGCCGCGACGCTGTCGAGCGCTGGATTAACCAAGGGACTTCCCCCGGCCTTGCGACATGCGGCCGATGTTGTTTTTGTGTTAGGCAGCTCCTGGAACTATAACCGAAGCAATCTTTATTTGGCGGCATTTAACCCTACTGATGTGGAAGCCGATACATCCAAGTGGTTCTACTACTCCGGACAGATGGGTGGAACTAATTCCTGGTCTAGCGATGAGAAAGTGGCCGCTCCCCTGCTGGCCGGAACCCCTAATGTCGGGAACCATTCGGTGGTCTGGAATGCGGCGCTGCACCGCTTCATCTTGATGTACGGCATATTGATGAACGGTCGCGTGGTAGCCCAAGTGTCTGCAACCCCGTGGGGACCCTGGAGTGCACCTACGGTTGTGTTCGGCCCGCAAAGCGACTGGGCTGCGAAGTTGATCCACCATCCCGGGCAGGACCCCATCGTGCGCAACGTAATTCCCGTTCATGGTCCTGCCGGACGGGTGCTTGATGTTTCAGAAGATACTATGGGCGTTCCTTACGGTCCGAACCTGATCGATAAGTCAACCACGAACAGCGATGGTTCGGTAACTGTTTACTTCACGATGTCCACATGGAACCCTTATGAGGTATTTCTCGTCAGCACTACGTTTAAGGCTGGGGAGTAAGTGGCGTAGCGTGGCTCCGGCAAGGTTTTCCAGCCGATCCGAGCGGGCAACGTGGTGGCGAACTTGTAAAAAGACGGGCCGCGCACCACAAGGACGCGCGGCCACTGCGAGAAACTGAAGCTCCTGCGTTAAGGGTTGATCGGAGTGTACAAGTCCTGCATGCGGAAGGTGCGATAGCTGTCCTCTGCAGCATTCAGCGAGTAGATGAAATTACCTTGCTGGTCCATTTCCACTGTTTGGGTGTTCGGGTCGGTACCGGAATGCTGAACACCACCGATGAATCCGGAATCGCAGGCCAGGTTTCCGTTCTTCAAGATTTGCGCGGTGCCCAGAGCTGAAGAGTAAGTCAGCGCGTCGCCACTGGTGTTCAGATTGGCGATCAGATCCGCCTCGTCCACTGCCAGAATTTGGCAGCGGCTGTCGCCATCGGGATCGTATTGTGCGATGCGGGTATTGCCATCGTCGAACAGCGTCAGTACCCGGAATGAGCCGAACTCGTAACCGCCGAATTCAATTTCGGCGTCATGCTGGTGCGAAAACCAGGGATACCCGAGATCGGGCCCACCCGTGCCCATTGTAAACAGCGTGAAGGAAGGTAACGGCGCACCCCCCGGGCCGCCCATGGGCCCATTGCTAAGTTTCCAGACGATGTGGCCGTTGCCGCTTCCATTACCGTAGTTAACCTTGAATACGGCGTCCTGGTGCCGCATCGAGATGATGATGTTGCCGTCATACGCGTTGTACTGCGCAGAATTCGAGTGCAGCCAGTCGTTGGCTTGGGTGAACATCTTGTTGAAGGGTTCACAACCTGCGCCGCCCTGCTTACACGTCTCGCCCAGGATCGCCTTCTGGTTGATGTCAAGGAAATTAAAGGCGTCCCATGCCCACACCACGTTCAAGTTCTGGTCAAGCACGAGGATTTCATCCCCCAGCACATCCACCGGGTTATCGGGCGTGCCTCCCTGGCAATCGGTGCAAATCTGCTCCGCGGATGCCAGGACAAGGATGTAGCCCGAAGGCGGCTGACCGTCCGGCGTTGTAATCCGGCGCACCTCATGGTGCATGCCTGTAATGGGGCGGACCCCAAGGGCGGCAAGTTGCTCATTCACCGCGCCCACTGTCGTTTCCAGTACCGGATTACCGGCCAGGTCTACTTCCCGAATACCTGCGACATAGGTGTCGTCGCCACCTAAGAAGCCCCAAGAGTTCCCACCAACCTCAGTTCTTATAGGACCTAAGACCGAATACCACAGGATGTTGCCCGCGAGGTCCGTGGTAGCGGACGTATAGACATGCCCGTTCACGGGAATGGCTACTGGACTGTGGAGCACCAGCGGTTCCTGTGGGTCGCCTGAGGTTCCGGTTGAGCTGAATGCCGGGAAATAGAGATCCGAGGGCAGCGTCCCAGTCGTGAAGGAGAAATCAGCGCCTCTGAGCCGGAGTACGCCTGACGGACTATAGGTTTCCCAGTGCATCTTGTAGGTGGTACTGGGATACATACCAGCGATATAGAAGTTCATACTGGTCATGTCAGGGTTTTGTGAAGAAGGCTTGAAGCGGCAAGGGACAAGGTTCGTTGTCATTGGGGACGAGATTCCACCCGGCGGCACACTCTGCGGAGTAAAACGGACGAGCATGAAGTTAGGAACCGCGCAACTTGGCCCACTGAACAACGCCACCAGGGGATTATTGGTTGCGTTCACGGCCGCATGAACGGCTGCGCCGTTTGGCAACCGCGTCGTTAGGGTGTAAGAGCTAGTCGCTGAGCCAGATGTACCTGCGTGCACATTCTTCACCGTTGTACCGATCGTGAAGACACCCTCAAAGGCGCTTTGCGTCCAGGTCCAGGTATTCGAATGTCCATAACCCCTCAAAACCTGCACGGGGCTTCCTTTAGGCTCCGCGCTGAAAGTATATTCATAGGTCGGGTTCGGGTCTGGGTCGCCGTTTACCGTGGCGGTCCACGTGATAGTGGTTCCAACCGGCTGCGGGCCGGCCGGGTTGGGCGTCAGAGTCACATTTAGATCTGCCATGAGCGGACTGGCTCCGGCCACTAGCAGGCAGCACAAGAACAACAACGGCAGGTAAATTTTCACAGCTGGTCCCTTTCTTTTTCCGTTATTCTTTTCCTCGGCAGGAATTTGGGAAGCGAGTTTAAGTTGCGCAATCTGCGTTGTCAAGAAAATTCTGGTGGTGACAGTATCGCTTTCTTTACTGTAAGAAAATATTCACAATCTTTGAAACAGTCGAATTCCAGACATGATTCAATCACTCAGAATGAAACGCAACTATCTCGTGGGCCCATGACTTTATAGTGATCACATGATAGTCTGAAACAAGCTAAGCAAATCATGACGCGGAAGAATCGTATATTCAGTCACAACAACGGGAAATACGGTACTATTGATAGCTTGAAGCCCTTACTCGGCCCGACGCAAATGCCGACACAAATAGGTATAGCTAGGTTGATGCCGTACGGTACGATCGCTGCAAGCAGCCATACATTGTCCCGGCGGGACGTTTAAAATAAAAGAACCTCCAATGAAAGCCTTAATCACTGGCATTACCGGCATGATCGGACTTCACTTCGCCCGCGCCGCACAGGAAGCGGGATGGGAAACCTTCGGCATCGCGCGTAACAGCGCCTCCAGCCGCCTGGCGGCCATGGAAGACTCGTCGGTGATCCGATGCGACATGATGGACTATCAAGCGCTCGACGAGGTTTTTCGCTCCATCAAGCCCGACATCGTTATTCACATGGCGGCGCAAGCGTTTAACGGCACTTCCTGGAAGATGGAATGGTCCACGCACCAAGCCAACTATCTGGGTACCGTCAACGTGTTGCGGTGCTGCCGGGTAGTCGTGCCGCAGGCCAAAGTACTGATCGCCTGCAGCAGTGCTGAGTACGGCGACGTCAAGCCGGAAGACTGCCCGTTGAAAGAGGACCGCCTGCTGCGTCCGATCAGCCCCTACGGCGTCACCAAGGTGGCTACTGAGGCGCTTGGGTTCCAGCACTTCCACAACTACGGCCTCCAAGTTTACCTGCCTCGGCTTTTCATCCACGTCGGCACTGGGCACCCGCCCGCGACCGCCATCCAGAACTTCGCCCGTCAGTTGGCTCTTGTTTCCAAGGGACGCCTGGCGCCCGAAGTGCACGTGGGCAACCTGAAAACGGCCCGTGACTTCATCGATGTACGTGACGGCGTCGCCGCTATGATGCTGCTTCTGGCTAAGGGGCCCGCAGGGCAACCCATCAACATCTGCACTGGCGAGGCGGTCAGTATCGAGGAGGTCCTGCACACCCTCATCGAAATCTCCGGCCAGAAAGTCACCGTAATTCCCGATCCCCAACTATCCCGTCCCTCCGACGAACCCTTACTGCTGGGAGACAACAGCCGACTGAAGAGCCTCGGGTGGACGCGAAAGTATTCCATCCGGCAAACCCTTGAAGCCGTTTATGCTGACTGGCGGGCCCGCATTTGAACCGCGTCGGGAGTAATAAGATAAGCCTCGTAGGCTTGCTCGATCCCCTCACGCACCCCGATTCGAGCCTTCCACCCCAGCGCCGTCAGGCGCGACACATCCAGCAGCTTGCGCGGCGTGCCGTCCGGCTTGGAAAGATCATGCACAATCTTCCCCGAACAGCCCACCACATCCCGCACCAGGAGGGCTAGTTCGAGGATGCTGATATCCTCCCCGGTTCCCACGTTTACGATATCCAAGGCGCTGTAGTGCTGCATCAGGAACACGCTGGCGTCGGCCAGGTCATCGACATGCAGAAACTCCCGCCTGGGTTGGCCAGTACCCCAAAGCACTACCTCTCGATCACCATTGACCTTGGCTTCATGAAACTTGCGAATTAACGCCGGCAGCACATGTCCACTATCGAGGTCGTAGTTGTCATTGGGACCATAGAGGTTCGTAGGCATCAAACTGATTCCATCAAAGCCGTACTGCTCCCGGTAGGCCTGCACCATGCGGATGCCCGCAATCTTCGCCAGTGCATAGGCGTCATTGGTCTTTTCCAGCGGTCCCGTCAGCAGATATTCCTCACGGATCGGCTGGGGCGCGTTTCTGGGGTAAATGCAGGACGATCCCAGGAAGAGTAGCTTCTTCGCCTCCCAGCGCCAGGCCGCGTCGATAATGTTGGTTTGAATCAACAGATTGTTGGCAATGAACTCAGCTGGGCGGGTGCTATTGGCAAGGATCCCACCCACTTCGGCTGCAGCCAGGAAGACGAACTCCGGCCGAGTTGTCCGAAAAAAATCCTCTACCGCCGATTGATCGGTGAGATCCAGCTCATCTCGAGTTCTACAAATCAGGTTGGTGTAGCCCTCTCGCTGCAATCGGCGAGCAATAGCGGACCCGACCAGTCCGCGGTGTCCGGCGATGAAAACTCTGCTGTCGTTAAACATGGGCCGCTATCACCTTGTGTCCTGCTTCTTTTAAAGTGCACTCCTGGCGGGCAAGCTCAGTATCGTGACTGACCATCATGCCCACAAGCTCCGTGAAGCTGACTTTGGGTTTCCAGCCGAGTTGACGCCGGGCCTTCGTGGAATCGCCTTGCAGAAAATCAACCTCGGCCGGTCGCATGTAACGCTCGTCGGTCCTGACATAGCGCTCCCAGTCCATTCCCAAGTGCCGGGCCGCCTCATCCAGAAAGTCTCGAACGGAATAGGATTCGCCGGTGGCCACTACGAAATCATCAGGCGTCTCACCTTGCAGCATGAGCCACATCGCCTCCACATAATCGCCCGCGAAGCCCCAATCGCGGCGGGCCTCCAAGTTCCCCAGGTAGAGATGGTCCTGGAGCCCATGCTTGATTCTCGCCAGGCCTCTGGTGATCTTGCGGGTCACAAAGGCCTCACCACGAAGAGGCGACTCGTGGTTAAACAAAATCCCATTGCAAACGAAAATACCATAGGCTTCGCGATAATTCACGCACTGCCAATGGGCAGCTAACTTGCTGACCGCGTAGGGGCTACGTGGATGAAAGGGCGTGTCTTCTCGTTGCGGCGGAGGAGCCGACCCAAACATCTCAGACGAACTGGCCTGGTAGAGACGAACCTGCTTGCCGGAATCCACATAGTCCCTGACCGCCTCCAGCAGACGCAGCGTCCCGCCCGCGACGACGTCGGCCGTATATTCGGGCTGTTCATAGGAAATCTTTACGTGTGATTGGGCGGCCAGGTTGTAAACCTCATCCGGTCGCACTTCGAACAAGATTCTGCGAAGAGAACCGCCGTCCAGCATGTCGCCGTGATGAAGCGTCAACCTAACTTCCGGGTCATGGATGTCTCGATTGAAATGGGTAAGCCGGCCGGTGTTCGAACTGCTGCTCCGCCGCACAATTCCGTGGACGTCGTAGGTTTTCTGGATCAGAAACTCGGCTAGGTACGAGCCGTCCTGTCCAGTGATGCCGGTAATCAGCGCACGCTTCATAGGACGGTGAGAATATCCGAATCAGAACTCGGGTGCAAGTGAAATTTTGAGCAAAGGTGCTATATGGTAACAGCACCTACATGCTGCCATGCAGTATAAGTGCCACTAGCACCGCCATATCAAATTCCGGCGATACTATAACTTTTGGGGAGTCTCGTGCAAGCGGACACCGTACGTCAAGGCACGATACACTACGAAGCCGGGCGCTGTTGCCCTCCGAATACCCTTGTCAAGGAAACCAAGCCGAAGAGAGGCCATCCGATCCGTTCTCGGGGCAGCCGGATTCACCGCGCTCCAAAGCCGGGGAGCCGCCGCTGCTCCGACAACAATGCCAACGTCGGTTCTGGCAACCGGATTGGGTAGTCTTCCCCTTCTGGAGCCTTGGGAGACACGCTCCGTTTCGCCGGAAAATCCGACGGGCGAGAAAGGCAAAGGCGCGCGCGCTGTCCCCAAAGTGGGGGATCCCGACCTTCCCTTCGCTGGTGCTGCTAAGGAACTCGGCCAAGGCTGGAAGGTCAATCCCTTCCTCAAACCCAAGGCAGGCCAGACAGTCACGATCATGGATGCGGCCGGGCCTGGGGTGATCCAGCACATCTGGATGGCTACGGAGACCAACTGGGCCGGCAACGGACGCGCCTGCGTCCTGCGGTTCTACTGGGATGACGAGCGATCACCCTCGGTCGAGGTCCCGCTCACCGATTTCTTCGCGGTGGGCCACGACCTGTTTGCGCCCGTAAAATCGCTGGCTGTCGTGGTGAATCCCACCTCGGCGCTGAATTGCTACTGGCCAATGCCATTTCGCAAGCGGGCGAAGATCACTTTCACCAACGAGTCGGGAAAAGATCTTTCTCTGTTCACATATCAGATCACGTACGCCTTGAGTCCGGTGCCACAAAGAGCGGGCTATTTTCACGCTCAGTGGCGGCGCAGCCTGACCCAACGAAACAATCCGGTGCACACCATTCTGGACTCCGTGCAGGGGGAAGGCCGTTACGTCGGGACTTTTCTTGCCTGGACGCAACTTTCAGAAGGCTGGTTCGGTGAGGGCGAAATCAAGTTCTTTATCGACGGGGATCACGAGTTTCCCACCATTTGCGGTACCGGGACCGAGGACTATTTTGGCGGCAGTTACGGATTCCCCGCGGCTTTCACAGGACCGTATTCCGGCAGTACGCTGAAGGCCGACGGCAAGAATGGGTCTCACAAGTGGAGTCTTTATCGCTGGCATATCATGGACCCAATCTGCTTCAGACGGGATCTCCGAGTTTCTATCCAAGCTTTGGGTTCGCCGTCGGGCGGCCGTTATCGGCCCCTGGAGGACGACATCGCGTCGCTGGCATACTGGTACCAGCGGGAACCGCACGCCCAGTTTCCATCGTTTCCGCCGTTGGACAAACGCTGGCCACGCTAGTTTGGCTAGTGCCTCACTGCACCGCGGCCAGATCCTCGAGCCACGCATCTACCAGCCTCAGCTCCTTCCCGGGGATGACGCCAATGCGGACCAGTTCCGCATAGCAGGTACGCAAGTTTTGGGCTGCCCCATCCGCGCCTGACATCAGACTTAACGGCTCCAGAGCCTCAACGATCCTCCGATTGTGCAAATAACCAGGCACTTCGTCCTCAAAGTCTTTCATGAAACTGTGCGCATTTCGCTGTTGGTACACTTCCGGAGGATGAAATACCAATCCGTAGCCCAACTCCCAAAGGCACCGCTGCGCCACGAAACTTCGCCAGATATCCGTCATTCGGAAGGAGCAGTAGCTGGGGAGATAGAGCAGTGGAAACGCCGGAGGCCACCACCATGTGGTTTGACTATTGAACGGGCACCAGGTGTTCTGGGGCAGCCAGACGCTATCTCTATCCTCGAAACTAAAGTCGTGATCGAGAACGAGCCGCCAGATGGCGTCCACGTCCGGCGAACCGTTTGCAAGACCCTGCTGAATCGGCGCATCCACCTCGTCCGCTTCGGGCTCATCGTTGCGAGAGGCGCCCGGATCACCGATCAAGTCGAGAGGGAAACCGCGCGGCCAAATGTTGGCATCCGAAAACATGCGATACACGTTGGCCCACGGCCGCGGTTGAATCTTCTGCACGGGTGTTCGCAGTGAACGCAGCCGCCAAGAATCGTTGGGGGCGTTATCGTCGTCCGTCTCGTAAATGCATGCCGGTCGCTGCTGAATGGCAATCAAATACCCCAAATTCTTGCGCGCGTAATGCCCCGTCGGCAAAGCCGATGCCAGGCGAAAGCTTGAGCCCAGCTGATCTTCGAGAGAGAAGAACTGCACTCCCCGAAGCGTGTATTCGGTTGGGCCTTTCCGATCGCCAATCACGATCAGGCTGGATTGGGCGCTCTCGAGTCGCCGAAGCAAAGTATGAACACTCTCTGTTGGTGCCTGAATTGTAGTAATGACCGCAAGCAACTGCCGCCTCCACTCTTGTACCATGCTAGGTTCTAAGGGACATTGGCAGAGCCTGTGGCAACCTTGCTGGTCTGCCGGTTTGCGCACAAGCTAAAGCCAAGGGTAGTTTCGAAGTTAACGGGATCTCAAAATCCTGCTTGTACCTTTAACGCCAGCTTTACGTAACCAAAGTTGCGGAAGAATGTGTTAACGCTTCGACCTTCCCTACGACCGATCCAAACCGTTGGGACCTGCTCTAGGTGATAGCCTTTCTTGAGCGGTCTTACCGTTGTCTCGATGTAGATCTCGTGAAAGGCAGATTCCCACTCGATGGAATCGATGACATGCTTGCGGAGTATCTTGAAGCCATAGGTTAGGTCGTCGATGCGCGTGCGATAAACGATTTTGAATAATTTCTGAAAGATCCAATTCAGGACATACTTGATACGGCTGTAGTTTTGAAAGCCGCCGCCTTTTGCCCAGCGACTGCCGACTACAACATCTGCACCAGTTTCTTTCATCTTTTGAAACATGCGCTCTACGGCCTCGGGCTCCGTCTCGAGGTCGCCCGACATGATCGCGACGCACTCTTGTGTCGCCAGCTTCATGCCTTCCCGAAGCGCCCACCCCACACCCGGAACCTGCTGCTGAACGTGGAGCCGCACCATCGAATGCGACGCGGCAAGGTCCTCACAAATCTTCATCGTTTCATTCGATGCACGCGGGGAGACTACCAGAATAATCTCGCGAAGCCCGCCGCGATCGCTTCCGAGCAAACGGTCGACGGTTTCAATTACCGAGAAGCTTTCCGTATACACGGTAACAACTACCGAAAGATATGGCCCTCCTCCGGCTGCAGTCATCCCTTGACTCCTGTTGCGTTAGAATACACTCGCCCCGCACGTTCGAACGTCCCGTAACTAATGCAGCGGAACGGCCCTGCGCTTTAGGATTTGATATGGTCGATCAGAGAAACCGTATGTGGTGTAGCGATCGTGCTTCTGATCATATACCAGTTCATATTTGTTGTTGAACAAGTCCTCGATATAGCGGTGCGTTTCCGGTTCGTTCACAGCAAACCAAGGGAACCAGAAACTGGCGTAATGCGCCTCAACCACAATATATTCCGGCTTCTTGCCGCTCAGAAACCCCAACCTCGCGTCGTCCACTACCTGACCGTCAAAACCCATTTCGAAGGCTAGTTCCCCGCTTCCCATGATCAAATCTCGCGGCTTGGCATTGTGCTTGAGAAAATTCGTCGCTGCTAGATACCGGCCCCGGTAATCGTTGTGCACGATACGGAAGCCTACGATTCCCAGATGAAGGATTGTAACCAATCCGAGTAGCGAGACTACCGCCAGCCGGGAAACCAATGATTCACGCCATAGCCAATTGAAAAAAATGGCTAGAAGTGCGGTGTAATAAGGGATGATGAAGATCAGGTAATACCAGTTCTTTTGCAGGCACATCAGAAGCGTAAAGCTCACGGCTGTCAGAATCAGCAGAATCCTGACCCCGCTCTGCCGCCGAAGCGGAGAAACTGCAAGCGCCGCAACGATGGCCGAGGCGTAAAGCGCGACCACGATACGTCCCAGTGACACTGGGAACCCTCTTGTCAGCCCGTACGCTGAGCCGTAGCGCAGCGAAACTTCCTGGGCGAACGCATTCAAGGGGTTCCAGGGCAGTTCCAGCCGATGAGGAATTTTGGCTTGCGCCTGGAGTTGCGCAACCAGCAGGTGTGGCGCCTTCGCCACATAGAGGCCCCACAGCGAACCCAGGAGGAGGAGCGGACAGCACGCAAGCAACAATGACGGAATCGTAATGCGATCGCGATCGAAATAGAGAACGACGGTGGCGAGCGCAAGCATGCCAAATATCGCGTTCGGATGCGTGAACAAATTCAATGCTGAGACACAGCTGGCTACGAACAGAGCCAGAGTGAAGTTCGTCCGCAGCCGGATGTACAGCGCAAGCGCTGCCAGTCCCAATGCGCCACACATCATATCCATGCGTGCAGTCGCCGCCGCAAATGCGAAATGTTGTTCTGTGCCCAGTAGAAACATCGCCAATAACGCGATACGCCGGTCCCCTACAAGCCAGCGCACGACGATAAACCACGAAACCAGTGCTACACCGGCCCACAAGATCGAGGTAGCCCGGGCGGAAAACATGCTCAGGCCAACCACCTTGTACCACCCCGCCTGCAATAGCAGATATCCCGGCATGACCCAATACGTATACCGGTCGATTCCCTCAACATAGGGTGCAAAGACGAAACCATGGGGGTCGAGGATGGTCATTCCTAAAAAGCCGTGGTGGTCAAGGTTGTACGATGGGCTCGCAAACCAGGCTTCATCACACCAGGGCCGGCGCGTTAGGGCGACGGCTGTACAAAGCACGAGCGAAGAAAGGACAATGCCCGCCAGAATATATGGCCACCGTCTCTCATCCGACAGAAACGCCGTAACGCTTCGGATCGGTCCGGCAAGACTCTCGTACCTGCCAGTCGCCTCAGGTTGAGAGGCCGTGGGCTCGGATTGCAATGAAACCAGGTTCTGCATACCACCTTCGCAAGGGCGCAAACCTCTCCCAGCGGTCTCTCCGGCCGTGGACGAGGTCCCTAACATTGTGCACGGGAACTGCGATGTGTCCTTAGGGCGAAGTTAGCCAAACGCTGACAGGAACGAAGCGCGCCCCAAACCTCGGCTGGCTAAAATCTCACCCACGACTTGGAAACCGAGTCCGTTCAGTCTACGAGTGCGGAGAGGCGCTGTCAATCACCGCCGGGCAGTAGGCGCGTGCTATGAAACACGCTGGTTTCTCGTGCGCTTCAGTCTCGCCATCTTCAACCTCAGTTCCCCACTCGCACGCAAGTCGGCATCGCTTCTTCTATTGATTGCAGGCCGACGATGTCGAATCAAGGCAGTAGGTCGTCTTCATTAGGAATGTCTGATACGGTACGCGGGTGGAAACAGTCATATAGAAGGTGACGGAATTGTCCGGGTTCACTGTATAGCGGTCGAAGAAGTAGCCACCATAAATGAAGGCAGCCTTACTTGGGTCCTGATCAACCGGTTTGCCGGTCGCCTTGTTATATATGATGAGCGGTGGAACCGCGAGAGTGGTAATGGAATCCTGGCCGGGATGATGACTGATTGAGATGCCCCATGTGGGATCATCTTTTGAGTAGATCAAGGTCTCACTTGTCCACGGGCCCCAGGGAGCCAAGGCTGATCGGGATTCCAGGCCGCCGTTTTGATAATGAGCCACGAAATGCCCTAACTCTGGAATCCAAGTTACGGCGTGCTTATCCATTGAGGGTTGGCCATTCGACCACGTGTTAAGAAGTGGAGCAGCATCTACCTCGTTGTGGGACCACATTGGATTGTTATTGCTATCAAGACCCGCGAAATACCACCATTTCGTCGAGTCTGGCCCCCCTGAACCATTCGTTGCCTCGATATCTTGCGGCGAGACTACCGCCAGGTACATGTTGCTGTTTCCAAAGTGCCACGAGGCGCCAAATAGACACAGGATAGATGGAGATGATTGTATGGATGCAGGAAGCGCCTTGAACCAAGAAAGACCTGAGATCGCATTGGTCTGAAGAAGCCGCGGCGATACAAAAATAAATTTCCCTGGATTTGTTGCTTCCGGCGGAGGGTTATTCAGGCTATAAGGGGGGCGTCGTGATGGTTGACGCCGGGATGGCTGACGCATCATAAAGCTTGGAGAATAGCGGCGGACTAGCAGCCGACCACTGGTCACTAGTCGTTGTCGACTTAGCCAAGATAGAAGTGATGGGAAAATTAGGGTCCTGGTTGGGGTCATACTGCAACCCCAGATCGCTCAGTACCGTCACCGTATAAAACATATAGAGACTGCCGTTATAGCTAAAGGCCCCGGTCGGCACCTCAAAGGTTGAGGTTCCCTCATTAGCTCCTAACCCGGAAATCGTGGTGGGCTGATAAAGGGCCGTCTCAGGTGGCGGACTAGTTTGATTGAAAATGCTCATGGTCGGACAGTTACTGTAGTCGATCATCGCACCGGATGATCCCGCCATGAGTTGCTGATATAACATCGGGACAGCGGTGCAAAGACCCAGATCATTGTCGGGTATCACCCCGATGCTGTCGCTTCCCCGGTCATCGGCCAGGTAGAAACCAGGCCCCACACCTGGAATATCGGCCGGATAAACCGGCGTTGTATCGCCCCAGAGAAGGACGACTTTCCCAGGGAAGCTCACGGGTATCCCCAAATCCATGCCGGCAGCTCCCGAATTCGTGACCGTCTTGGACGCCGTCGTATAAAAGTTAAGCGTTCCATTGACAAGAAACTGAAAAACATCTCCATTAAGTTGCATCAATGGTGTTGTGCTTCCATGCTTCCACACCACCGATCCGGAGCCTGCAGGAGGGGGAGGCGGGTTATTGGAGGAGCTGTTTGAGGAACCGCAGGACCCCAGTAGACCGGTGAGTACCAGAGCCGCCGTCAACCGCGTGCTAATTGCCGAAAACTTGAGCGATTTGGACATATCTGCCTTACGAAACCTCCTCCGGAGGCGTTTTTGCGAATATCCCTAAGTGATGAATTAGGAGGTTAGATGCGTCGTATTACTACATTAGCGGCGGCGCCAAAAATTCTGCCGGCTCTGAGCGCGTGACGGGTAGTAGTGTTACTCTCCCACGCCCGCATGGATAGAGTGTCGTGATTCCGGCATCGAGTCTATTTTGTATGTTTTGGTAGGAGTGGCCTGTTGCTGTGTCGCGAAGTCGAGGATCTTTGAGTGACGTTAGTGACTAAGGAGTGTACTGGTGGTCATCGTCTTCCGCCACTCATTCAATTCGTTTCGCAGTTGGTCGGCTGTCTTATTATGTTGGATCTCATCCCGAAGGTACTCCAGTGCGTACTCTGGAGGAATACCGGTGTTGAGGGGATTCTTGTAGAACCTGTCCAGGCCGGTCCTCAAGGACAGGTCGGATTTGTAGTCGAACGCTTTCGACAACACGCACAAGTTCAGGCTGTCCTGTAATTTCGCGTTGAACTCCGGTCCAGGCTCCGCGTTCTTGGCGTTCTTCATGCATTCATTGCGCATCGTAACTTGAACGTTCTGCATGGCCGCAGTGTACCCGTCAACGAAATTGTCCCTGGACTCATCGGATAGTGCCTTCCACCAACCTCCGTAGTCTCCCAATAGTTTCATCACCACTGGAGAGACCTGAACAGGTTTGGCTACAGGCATGTCGGGGGGCGCCTCCGTTTGGGCGGCGACAGTCACTGCCGCCAAAAGCACGATAGCAGCAATCCGAATCGTCATAACTCTGAAAGGTAGCGATTCGCCGCCGACGAAGAAGCACAGAGCAGACTCGAACGGCCCCAGGTTGTCGCACATAGCGAACAGTTTGTACCTCTTGGAATTCATTTACAAGTGCCTTGCCGGTGCGTCCTGGTAATCGAGCGCGTCTGCCACAAGAATGACCGGTTGCAGCGCAAACTCCATCTTCGAGAACCGATAGGAGCAGGGTTGAGGATAAGCTCGTAGCAATGCTGGCGTATTCTGCGTATACTATGGCGCGTTCTGCATATCACAATATTCGGTGAGCATCTAGATTACGTACTACGAGAGACTGCTAAAGTCGGATGTGAAGTACCGCTTCTCCATCGACACGGCCTCTCTCGAAATTGAGGAACGCATAATAAGCACTTTCGCGTCTCTGGCAGCACTTTGTCGAGGTTGGAGGGAACTGGGAGTCCGTGCCTCAGCAGCCTGGGAAGGAGTTCCGCCCGCTCGCGCGTAAGAGCATCTTAACCGTGCGTCACCTTTCGAAGGAGAAATAATGCAAAAGCGCAAACTTGGAAAAAGCAATCTGGAAGTCTCGGCTATCGGCCTCGGCTGCATGGGAATGAGCTTTTCCTACGGCCCGCCCAAAGACAAGAAGGAGATGACCGATCTTCTCCACGCCGCTGTCGAGCGGGGTATCACGTTCTTTGACACCGCTGAGGTGTACGGCCCGTTCCTGAACGAACAGCTCGTCGGCGAAGCCCTCGCTCCGTTCCGTGGCAAAGTGGTAATCGCCACCAAGTTCGGGTTCGACCTGAGTGGCGATAATCGGCCAGGAGCGCCGGGTCTGAATAGCCGGCCAGAGGACATCAAGGAGGCCGTGGAGGGCTCGCTCAAGCGGCTCAAGACCGATGTCATCGATCTGTACTACCAACACCGGGTTGACCCGGACGTCCCGATCGAAGACGTTGCGGGAGCGGTGAAGGACCTGATTCGGGACGGCAAGGTGAAGCATTTCGGCCTTTCGGAAGCAGGAGCACAGACCATTCGTCGCGCGCACGCCGTGCAACAGGTGACTGCGCTGCAGAGCGAATACTCGCTGTGGTTCCGAGACCATGAGAAAGAGATTCTGCCGACGATCGAAGAACTTGGAATTGGCTTAGTGGCCTATAGTCCTCTGGGCAAGGGCTTCCTTACGGGCAAGATCGACGAAACCACGACCCTCGACAGCACCGACTTCCGCAGCACCTTGCCGCGCTTCACGCCCGAAGCGCGCAAGGCGAACCAGGCGCTGGTCAATCTAATGGGCGCAATCGCAGAGCGGAAGGAAGCGACGCCGGCACAGATCGCACTTGCGTGGGTGCTGGCGCGAAAGCCATGGATTGTTCCAATTCCAGGCACAACCAAGCTGCATCGCCTGGACGAGAACATTGGAGCGCTCGCGGTCGAGTTGACGCCCGATGACCTTCGGGAGATCGATACCGCCGCCGCCAAGATCACGGTGCAGGGAGACCGCTATCCCGAAAAGCTGATGAAAATGGTCGGTCGCTGAGCACCGAAACGCGACAGAGGTACGATGGGCGGGAAGCTCATAACGAATCTGCGCGCCGTCGCCGACGATGGTGATGCATCCCGCCAGCAAATTATTTTTGAACGAACATCTTCACCGCGATGCCCACCAGGCAGACGGCAAATACTCGGCGCAACACGAGGTTGGGCATGAGCTGCGCCCAAGAGCCGCCAAAATAGCCGCCGACGAAAAAACCAACTGCCATGATCGCGGCAAGCCTCACATCCACGTGGCCGGCGCTGTAGTATTTCCAGAAAGCCAACGCCCCAATCGGTAGAAGCAGGGTTGCGATCGACGTTCCCTGCGCACCTTTTTGATCCATGCCGTAGCCGTAGACGAGGATGGGAATCAGGAACACGGCGCCTCCCAGCCCAATCATTCCGGATATGGTCCCAATCGCGATTCCGATTGCCAGCGAAATGAGCAACACCATTTTTGGCCTCCCCACATTTTTCTTGACTAGAACCGTCAACGAGTGTATATACCGTATAGCGTACTAGTATACAGACTGGCAGTTGACTGTAAAGCAAATTCTTATAAGCTGCGGCCAGCCGTGGGTGAGCCGCAGCGACTCACAGGCAAGGAGAAATTCCATTGGCAAGGAAACAGAACCCCCGAGTCGTACCTGCCGCTGACACCGGCGGCGTTCCATGTGTTGCTGGCGCTGGCTGACGGCGAAAAGCACGGCTACGTCATCAGTAAGGAAATTGCCCGCAGGACAGGCAATGAGGTCCGGCTGAGTGCGGGCACGCTGTACGGCGTCATCAAGCGCTTGCTCGACGACAATCTCATCGAGGAATCGGAAGACCGGCCGGATTTCAGCCTCGACGATCAGCGACGCCGCTATTACCGGCTCACGAAGCTGGGCAAGAACGTGGCTGAAGCCGAAGCCGAGCGCATGGAACGAGTGTTGGCCATGGCTCGCGCCAAGCATGTCCTGGGGCCGCAAAACGCGTAAGGAGAGGTGAAGATGCCGGAAGTCCGTAGCGCGAGAGCCTCGTGGTCAGACCGGCTCTTCCGGGCCCTGCTGTGCCTGTTTCCCCGCGACTTTCGCGATCACTTCGCGGACGAAATGGAAACCGTGTTTCGCGATCAATACCGCGACGCTCAGTCCGCCGGTGGCGCGCCGCAGGTGCGCTTCTGGTGGGACACCGCGCGCGGCCTCATCGTCACCGCCTTTCGTGAGCACCAGGAAATTCTCTTCCAGGATGTGGACTACGCGCTGCGCATGATGCGCAAGGACGTCGGGTTCACCTTCGTCGTGGTCCTTATTATTGGGCTGGCAATTGGGGCCGCCACAGCAGCCTTTAGCGCCGCGAACGCCATCCTGATTCACCCGCTGCCCTTCTCCGGCGGCAAGCATCTGATTCATCTGCAGCAACGGCAACCGGCAGCCGGTGTTGACAACCTGCTGTTCTCGGTCAAGGAAATTGACGACTACCGGTCGCAAAACCACACTCTTGAATCGGTGGTTGAGTTTCATTCGATGGCATTCAGCTTGCTCGGTGGACGCGAACCCGAGAGGGTTGACACCGGCGTCGTCTCGGCGAATTTCTTCCGCGTTCTCGGCGTAATCCCTCTTTACGGCAGGACGTTTATTGATGATGACGACAAAGCCGACGCTCGTCCCGTCCTGGTTCTGAGCTACAAGTTCTGGCAGCGCAGCTTCGCTGGTGATCCGTCGGTTGTAGGTCGGACCTACTCGATGAACGACAAGCCCCATGTAGTTGTGGGAATCCTCCCGCCCATCCCGCAATTTCCGGAAGAGGTTGACGTGTATATGCCGACCTCAGCCTGTCCGACCAGGTCAGGACCACACGCGATGCAGGATCGCGGTCATCACATGATGAACGTGTTCGCGACCCTGAGGCCAGGCGTGTCGCTGGCGGAGGCACAATCCGACCTGAAGCAGATTGCCGGTAAGCTGCAAGCCTCGTACCCGGAGTTCTACCCGGCGACGGAGGGCTATGCCATCGATCTGCAGCCGGTTCACGAAGAATTGACGCGCGGTATACGCCCTGTGTTGCTGGTGCTGGCTGCCGCGGCCGGACTCCTGCTCTTGCTGGCATGCTCGAATGTCGCTGGACTGATGCTGTCACGCATGCTGGCGCGCACGCGGGAACTGACAATCCGGACGGTCCTTGGCGCCAGCCGTACCCGGATCGTTCGCAGTTTCGTGACGGAAGGGGTGTTGCTGGCTGCAGGCGGCGGAGTGCTGGGACTGGCACTCGCGTTCTGGAGTCTCGATATAGTGGTGCAATTCACCGCCAAATACACCAGCCTTTCGTCGCAGTTGCACATATCGCCACAAGAAGTCGCCTTCTGCGTTGTGTTGACCATCGCGTGCGGAGTTGCCATTGGACTGATACCAGCGCTCACGGTACGCCAGACAGCGATCTTCGGATTAGAGTTGGGCAATACCAACCTTTCCAGCCGGATCGGCAGGCGTGCGCGCAGCATTCTGGTGGCCGCGCAATTGGCCCTCTCGGTGATCCTGCTAGTCGGCGCTGGGCTAACGCTACGGACCCTGATCGAACTGGAACACATCAACGGAGGATTCGACCCCAGCGGAGTCTTCAGCGCGCGCGTCTACGCCCTAAATGAGAAGCACGATGTCTTCTTTAACCGTCTCCTCGACCGCGCCCGTCGTCTTCCCGGCGTGCAGTCGGCGGCGCTCTCGAGCACCTTTCCGCTGTATAACCGGGGGAGCGACAACGACACCACGGTGGAAATTCGTGGAGAGCAACCATCCGACCGCGTCCCGGCGCGTATACGCATTGTGACACCGGATTACTTCCGTACTATCGGAATTCCTCAGATCAGTGGCCGCAGTTTCACGGACCGAGATGACGGCAAGACGCCCCCGGTCCCGGTCATCATCAACCAGCGCATGGCAAGCCACTACTGGCCCAACCGTAGCGCACTGGGCAAGGAGTTCGCGATCTCGCGCGAAAAAGAGTGGCTCACTGTGGTTGGAGTCGTTGGTGATGTGCGCCAGGATGGACTGGATAAAGAACCGGTTGACGAAGTTTACGGGTCTTACGCGGAATCGCCTTATAGCGTGATGAGCGTTCTCATTCGCAGTTCGCAAAATCCCCAGGAACTACGGGAGGAGGTCAAGTGGATCGTGCATGACCTCGATCCCGACGCGGTCGTCACCGACGTCGAGCAACTGATGGATGTGCGGGCGGATTGGCTGGCGCCACGCCGCACGACGGCTGTATTCCTGAGCATCTTTGCGATCGTCGCGTTGTGCATCACGGCGTCGGGCATCGGAGGAATGATGGCTCTGTCGGTTGGCGAGCGCAAACATGAAATCGGAGTTCGTCTCGCTCTCGGAGCCACTCCTGGCAGGGTGATCCTCGCCATGATGGGACAGATGTTGGCGCTGACTCTGGCTGGATTAGGATCGGGGTTCGCCATCGCGTGGCTGATGTCGGCCTCCATGTCGCACGTAATCTTTGGCATCGGCCCGCGTGATTCGGTGACTTTTCTTGCGTCTTCAGGATTGCTTGTCGTAGTGGCCGTGGCGGCTTCGTTTATGCCGCTTATGGGTGTGGCGAAGCTCGATCCGGTTGTGCTGTTGAGGGCTGAATAATGCGCGCCTGGAGAAGAGCAGATGTTTAAGGCAACGGCGAAGGCGGCGGCGGTGATGGTCAGCGCGGCCGTGCTGGGTCCATCAGTACATGGTCTGGAATCGTCAGAGGCTTCCCAGGCGAGTCTGCGTTCGGAGATGTTGGTCTCTACCGAGTGGCTGGCGCAGCACCTCAACGACCACGGTCTTGTCGTCCTTTATGTGGGTCGCGATCGGTCGCAGTTCGATTCTGGACATATTCCCGGCTCGCGCTTTGTGCGGCTCGATGAACTGGTGGAGCAGCATCAGGACTCGCTGAACGAACTGCCACCGGTCGTGAAACTGCAAGCGGTCTTCGAGAGCCTGGGTGTAGGAGACAGCACGCGCGTCGTGCTGTATGGAGACGGCGGCGGGTTGCTCGCCGCACGCGCCTACTTCACGCTCGATTACCTCGGACACGGCGACCGTACATCGCTGCTCGATGGCGGATTGGAAAAGTGGAACGCTGAAGCGAGGCCGTCTTCCCACGACGAGCTCACTGCCGCTCGTGCCCCCTTAACACCGCGATTGCGGCCGGAAATTCTCATCAGCAGCTCCAGCATGCAACGCCTCAGCCGCAGCGTGAGCAGCGAGGCCGCCCCTGCATATGTGCTGCTCGATGCGCGCCCGGTGGAAGAGTTTGACGGTACGGTGAACTCCCAGGCGGTACCGAAGGCAGGTCATATCGCGGGGGCACGCAGCTTGCATTGGAAGAAATTGATCGGCTCAGAAGCGATGCCTGTGCTTCTCGATCCTCGCGACCTGGAAAGTCAATTTGCGCGAGCAGGTGCCGAGAGGGGGCAAACCGTCGTGACCTATTGCCGCACGGGAATACAGTCGTCGTTTACGTATTTTGTCGCCAGGTATCTCGGCTACCAGGCAGCGATGTACGACGGCTCTGTCTATGAGTGGGTGCACGCCGCCGGGAATGATCTGGTGGCCTCACCCAAACCATCGAGCGCTGGGAAACCGTGACCGTAAAGACTTTCGATAACAATCTCGCTTATCCGGGCGGAGGCAAGAAATGAAACGTTATTCACTATTGTGGCTCAGTCTCTCAGTTCTTCTGATAACCCTTCTCCTGTCGGCTGGGTCAAGCTTTGCCGGTGATTCACAAACGTCGTCCGGCGCTGCGAAGCCTCAACTTGTGGTTTCGACGCAATGGCTCGCCGACCACCTGTCGGACCCGCATCTGGTGATCGTGCATATCGCCCACGACGAGAACGACTATCGCGCGGCGCACATTCCCGGTGCTCGTTACCTGGCGATGGACAAATTCGCCGATTCACACACGGAGCCGGGGACAGAACTTCTTCCTCCGGATCAGCTCAAGAAGAACCTGGAGGCCATTGGCATCAGCGATGACTCCCGTGTCGTCTATTACGCTCCCGATTGGGACCCGATGGCCACACGGCTGTTCTTCACCCTCGATTACCTGGGACATGGTGACCAGGCAGCCCTGCTCGACGGCGGGCTGGACCAGTGGGTGCGCGAGAAGCGACCCACCTCAACCCAGGATGCACCTGCCGCCCATGGAAGTTTGACCCTGCATCTGCATCCCGAAGTGGTTGCCAAGATGGACTGGATGAAGAAGCTGGTCGCTGATCCCGATCCCAATGTGGTGATCGTCGACGCGCGGCCATCAAAGCGGTATCGCTCCGGCCATCTGCCGGGTGCCGAGCCAATGTTCTGGGAGACCGCTCTAACCAGCGAGAAAGAACCCCTGCTGCGTTCGCCGCAGCAGCTGCGTCAACTCTTTGCCACGGCCGGAATCAGCGGGAACAAGAAAGTTGTGTCGTACTGCGAGGTCGGCCTGCAGGCTTCCTATACGTACTTTCTTGCGCGCTATCTCGGATTTGATGCCGCCATGTACGACGGTTCCTACCATGAATGGAGCAGTGCCAAAGAGCCTGTGGTTCGAGGTGACGCTCCGCGGAACTAGACCAGTCGAACAATTATTCCAATCAGGCTTGACAAATGTCAGCCGTAGGCTAAAATCGCGCAACTCTCAACTTAGCTTCGTTGGGCGGTGTATAAACGACCGGTAATCTCTGGTCCATGAATTTACCCTAGGGCCGGACCCGAATCTTGCTCGCCAGAGATGTTGTGAGCCTGCGAGCCGGGAGGAGACCATATGCCGACTTACACACAGGGGGACAAGCCCCTCTCGATTACGACGCCCCTGGGCGAAGACGTTCTGCTCCTGACCGGCTTTCGCGGCCACGAAGCCATCTCCGAGCTTTTCAACTTCCAGCTTGACGTGGTTGCCCAGCTTACCGCGGCATCGGATAAAGTCCACTTCGACCGCATCATCGGCCAGAGCGTCACCGTGGAGATGCGGCTGGTCGATGGCAATAGCCGTTACTTCAACGGAATCGTCAAGCGCTTCAGCCAGGGCGCCCGCGACGAGAAGTTGGCGCAATTCCGCGCCGAATTGGTCCCCAAGTTCTGGCTGCTGACGAAAAAAGTCCGCAGCCGCATTTTCCAGAACCTCACCGTCCCCGACATTCTGAACCAGGTTCTTACGGGTCTGGATGTTAGTTACGAGATCTTCGACACCTACTACCCGCGCGATTACTGCGTTCAGTACCGCGAATCGGACTTCGATTTTGCGAGCCGGCTGATGGAGGAGACCGGGATTTACTACTTCTTCAAGCACACCGACGGCGCTCACCAGATGATCGTCACCGACGTTGCAAACCAGCATCCCGACGTTCCCGAACAAAGCGAGATCAGTTGTGAGCACGTGTCCGGGCTGCTACGGCAAGACATGCGCGTCACGGCCTGGGAGAAATCCCAGGAGTTGCGCAGCGGCGAATACACCCTTTGGGACCACTGTTTCGAGCTTCCGGGCAACCACCTTGAAGCCAAGCACAAGATCGTTGAGAGCGTCGCTGTGGGCAGTGTGACCCACAAGCTCAAGGTCGGCGGCAACGATCAGCTGGAGATCTACAACTACCCTGGCGGCTACGCTCAGCGATTCGACGGTGTGGATCGCAATGGCCAACCGCGGCCGCAGGATCTGCAGAAAATTTTCCGGGACAAAGACAAGACTGTCCAGTTGCGCATGGAGCGGGAGGAGAGCGCCAGCCTGGAGATCAACGGAGCGAGCGATTGCGGTCACTTCGTCGCCGGGCACAAGTTTGCGCTCAGGGAACATTTTGACGCCGACGATACGTACCTGCTCACCCGCGTCGAACACGATGCCAGGGTCCCGTCCGCTTACCGCAGCGACGAGCCGCCGACGCTCGACTATGAAAACCGCTTCACCTGCATCCCTGCCGCGTTGCCTTACCGGCCGCCGCGCGTGACGCCGAAACCGGTGATCGCCGGGATCCAGACCGCAACCGTCGCTGGCCCCGCGGGCCAGGAAATCTTCTGCGACAAGTATGGCCGCGTGAAGGTGCAGTTCCATTGGGACCGCGAAGGAAAGAACGACGCAGGCAGCTCCTGCTGGCTGCGCGTCGCCCAGGTATGGGCGGGCAACGGCTGGGGAGCATTCTTCTGGCCGCGCATCGGCCACGAGGTAGTGGTTAATTTCGAGGAGGGCGATCCCGACCAGCCCTTGATCACCGGCAGTGTTTACAACGCGGCGAACATGCCGCCATTTGCGCTGCCCATGAAGAATCAGCTGGCTGGCCTTAAGTCATGCAGCGTGAGCGGGTCTTCTCAACAACACTTCAATGGGATTGTGTTCGACGATACCAAGGGGCACGAGCACCTGGGAATCCACTCGGAGCGGCATATGAGCTTCAACTCGGAATTCGACAAGGTGTTCCACGGTGGGCGTCACAAGGGAGAAAGAGTTAGCTCAGCGAACGTAATGACCGTGGGCGGCTTCCCGGGCGGCGGCGGGAGCGGCGGTGGTTTCGACGATGGCGACAGCACGCCCGCGGCGCGTCCCGGGCCGGCCGAAACCCTGGGTCTGAACTCAGCTTGGACGTACGGCGAGAACCTGGGGGTCACCGTAGGCCTGAATCATGGATCGACGTTTGGCAACGGCCTTTCGATTTGCATTAATCCGCTGGGCCTGGTGGCTGGCGTTCCAGGAATTCCCCTCGCGCCCTGGGTTACAGGAATGATTGGATCCGGAGTTGGCGGAACTATGTCGTTAACCATCGGAAGCAACGCGTCGATCACGCTCGGACAATCATTTAGCATCAACATCGGGCCCCCAGCAATTCAAGTGAATGCTGGGCCCGGGGCGGGTGCGGCAAACTATGGAAATCATCTTCCCACCGTTGTTTGTTGCGGAATCCTGGGTGCCCTCGTCATCATCTGGGCGATTGTCTATGGGACGGACGACGATAATATGGCGCGCGCCAACGAAGCCACCATTTTCCAAACGATTATTGATACCGTATTGGGGGTGATTATGCTGATCGAGGCGTCATCCATGATGGCAAACACCAGCATTGATGACGCACTAAAGGCGCTTTACAGACAAGCTCCCAACTCCACCGACTATGACAAGATGACCCGGGTCAAAGGCTTTGGATTGGCTGGTCTGGGCCTCGGAGTTGCGGCCTCCATTTTCGGGCCCATTGCCGCAACCCAAGCAGAAGCAAAAGCTAACACTTCACAAAGTTAGATCTAGTTGATTCCCCAGAGGAGGAGTTTGATGGCTACCAATGATCCAACCCTGGCTGGAGGCGGCCGAGACTCTGCGCGATCGGTCGACGGAGCGTTCGTCGTTACGGCCAACCAAGTCGAGTTTCTCGCCCGGCCTCCCGTGCCCCCCCTGCCTCCCGGCCCGAGTGTCATAACTCTTCTTGCGGCTGGGATGCTGCCGGACGGTCACGTCAATGTTAGGGGGAGCCAGGGTGTTCGGATCAGTTCAGGACCGCCGGCCCTGCCGCCTACCGAGTCAGAGACCACCAACGGGGTCGAGATCATGGTTGGAGAGGCGCAGACCGTCACGATACAGCGGGGGCTTGTCCCCGGTGTCGATCAGAGGATTGAGATGACACCGGCCGGGATCACGATTGACGCCGGAACCATGCCTTTGACGATCCAGAGCCTCACCCAGATCACGCTCTCGGTGGCGGGCGGGTTGAGCACGATTACCTTGGGCCCGGAGGGTGTGATGATTAAGGGCCTGCTGATCCAAATCAACTAGCCAAACGCGGGGAATCGTGTGACTGACAAGCCGCTAGTAAAGGTGACGCCCGCGACAGCCGCCGAAATCTGCGACCGCTTCGACCTGATGAAGGAAGCGCGCGTGCTACTCGGTGATCAGATGGCGCCGCGGGAATTCGTAGAAGCTCTAGTGGCCGGCAAACAGTACATAACGGGCATCGATTTCATGGCCCACGCGCTGCCCCCGCGCGAAGCCATCTGGTGGGGTTGCCTGTGTTTACAGCAGGTCTCTGGGAATAATATGTCCCCGGTGGATAAGGCGGCTTGCCGGGCCGCGGTGCAATGGGTGCTGGCGCCCAGCGAAGAGAACCGGGCAGCAGCAGCGGCGCCAGCCCAGACCGCCGGACCGATCTCCGCGGCGGGCTCCCTGGCTGCGGCGGCTGCGCAGACTGGGGGCAACATCGCCCCGCCCGGCGCGCCTCCGATGGCACCGGGGCCGTTTGCTCCGGCCAAAGCTGTCGCGGGAGCGGTCAAGCTGGCTTCCACCAAGGCTGCCCCGACAAAGATTGTCGAAACACACCGATTATTTGTGGAGCTGGGGATCGGTGTGGCTGAAGGCCGTTACCTATAGCAAGCTCGGTTCGGAGAAAGAAGGATGGGAGGATTGCCGCATGGGCATGCCGGCTGCTCGCATAACTGACATGCATACCTGCCCGATGGTGACAGGGGTTGTGCCGCACGTGGGCGGACCGATTCTTCCGCCCTGCTGCCCTCTGGTTCTGATTGGCGGTCTTCCCGCTGCCCGGGTCGGCGACCCGGCGGTATGCGTCGGCCCACCCGATTCCATTGTGATGGGCTCATTCATGGTCCTGATCGGCGGCCAGCCCGCAGCCCGAATTGGCGATATGACTACCCACGGCGGCGTAATCGTCATGGGCTTTCCCACGGTCCTAATCGGACCGTAAAGACCTGCAAGGCAGCAAGGAGTTCACGGCATGAGCACGACGGGAGAGGGGATTCCCTATGAGAGGCAAGCCGATCTGCAATCCAACCGGACTTGCGGCGCGGCCTGCCTGAGCATGGTCTATCGCTCGCTCGGCAAGGAAGTCCCACAGTCTGAAATATGGCCGGCGATTGCCAAAGAAAACCGTTTCGGCAGCATGGCTTCGACCACCCACTTGATGGTTCAGGATGCCCTGAACCGTGGCTTCTCCGCCTTGGCCATCCAGGTGCGGCCGCCTCTACAGGCGCTGCGGTTCTGCCGCGAATCCGGTATTCGCGTCATCCTCAACCACCAGCTGAAGAGAGACAGCCCGTTAGGCCATTACTCGGTATTCGTGAATATTGACGCTGACGGCGTCACGCTGCACGACCCACTGATGGGGCCTTCGCGCCACCTGTCTCATGCCGAATTGCTCGAACTTTGGCAGCCGCGCACCCCCGACTCGGAAATCCTCGGGAATGTGCTAATCGGAATAACGGCGCAACCGACTGCGACCACCGAGTGCTGGCTCTGCCGCACGCCGCTTCCACCCAGCCTTGATTGCCCAAGCTGCAAGAAGCCTTTCCGGCTGCAGCCCAGCGCACTCCTGGGGTGCACGAACAATGTGTGCATCACTCGCTTGTGGAATTATGTTTGTTGCCCGTTCTGCGATTTCACGTGGACCTTTAGCTTTGCGGCACGGGAAAGCGGAACCTATGTTCCACCCCGCGGCGCTGACCCGAGCAGCCTAGCTATTCCCATCCCGGCTACGGAGGCTCCGCCCCCGGCTCTGGAAAAGCCCGAAGACCCGTTCAAGCTTGAGCATCTATTTGGCGAACTGGATAAGTTTTGTAACCATATCCGCAGCTTGCCGAAGGCCGCCAATAATCCCGACATCAAGGCACAGCTCGACTTCATTGTGGCCAGCAAGGAAAAATTGAAGCTGGCGCAGGCGGAGACTCTCGCTCATCAGAAGATGCACCAGGAAAAACTGGTAGCAATGTTGCAACAGGCGAAGCAGAAGGAGGAAGCCCACCGCAAAAAGATGGAGGAACTTAACAAACCGTCTCCGCCATTGGATGGAGATGCCCTGGGCCGCGCTCTGCTGAAGAACCTGGGATTCACCGAGTGACATCCCGCGGAACGAACTTGCAATGAGCACGACCGTCGCGCACAATGTGACCTCCAAACAAAAATCTAGGCGTTGAACGGCTGCGGGAGTTCTCATAACAGTCATGGCACTCCAAACAGGCGCGAAAATCGGGGACTATGAAGTGCTCGGCCCGCTGGGGGCTGGTGGCATCGGAGAGGTGTACAAAGTCCGGCACATTATCTCCCAGCGTACCGAAGCCATGAAGTTCCTGCGGCCCGACCGGGTCGGAAGCGAAATCTACGAGCGCTTCCTGCGCGAAATACGCGTACTTGCCAGCTTGTCCCATCCCCATATCGCGAGCCTGCATACGGCGTTCAAAGTAGACGACCAGATTGCGATGGTCATGGAATTCATCGAGGGGGAAGACCTGCATTGGAAGATGTGCAGCGCATGGCCAAGCAGGGCCGTAGAAGGCATCGAATACGTTCGTCAGGTCTTGTCGGCCCTGGAGTATGCGCACGCGAGAGACATCATCCACCGCGATATCAAACCTCCGAACATCATGATCACCCCGCAAGGCCAGACGAAGCTGCTGGATTTCGGCATGGCTTTCAAGGCAGCCGATCTCAGCGTCACACGCCCCGGTTACGTCGTCGGTTCGCTGCACTATATGTCGCCGGAGCAGGTCCGAGGTGAGCGTGTCGATGCGCGCTCTGATCTGTATTCTGTCGGTGTAACGCTGTACGAGGTCTTGACCGGGCGCCGTATCTTCGAAGGCGGTACTGAATACGACATCATGACCGGCCATCTTCAGCAGACACCGAAATGGCCTTCCGACATCAACCCCGCCATACCGTACAGCCTTTCGGTTACCCTGCTTAAGGCCCTGGCGAAGGATCCGGCGGAGCGCTTTCAGAGTGCCAAAGAGTTTCTTAACGCGCTGAACCACATCTCGCTGGACGACAGGGCGACTCTGCAAACACTAGCTATCAAACCAGCCCCCCGAAAGACCTCGTCGGACCCGGGAAGTCCACCTGCGGCGTCACCGGTCGGTAAGGGCAGCTCAGGATCTGGCAGTCCGATCCCTCGGAAGTTCGATCCGGCGATGCTCGATTCGGTGAGCCGAGATTTGGCCGCCTTCATCGGCCCAATCGCAAAAGTGGTCGTGAAGCGGGCGGCAGAGCGGTGCTCCTCAGTCGACGACCTGTATGGCGCTGTGGCCGTGGAGATCGATTCCGAGAAGGACCGGTCGAGCTTCCTGGCGCACAAAAGGCGGGGATAGCACCGTCGCCAGAAGCCAACCTTCTAACCATACTCCGACGGACAACTACTCCTACTGGTCCAGCATTCGCAGCGCTTTCGCCAAGCTGACTTGCATGCGGTTGAAAGAGGCGGTCACTTGGGAGATCTCGTCGTGGCCGCGCACTTCCAGCGCCGGCAAATCGGTATCGCCCTTACTCACGGTGTCTGCCGTGGTCGAAACGATATGCAGTGGCCGGATGACCAACAGATACAGTGCGGCGTCGAGCCCGACGATGGTCACTGCAAAAGTAAAGACCAGGAAGAAGATCAGCCGGCGGAATGCTTTGTCGGCCACATTGATTGGCACCGACATGGGCACTGAAACGACCTGCGCAGCGATAATCTGATCGAGGTTCCAGCCGAAGCCATTCACGCTGCCGTACCTCTTGATCATCGCTGCTGGGGCCACGTCCGGCGTGCTGTGACATTCCATGCAACTCGGCGTCACCGCAAGCGGCCTCGCCAGGTAAAGTTGACGTCCGGTCGGAGTGTCGCGCTCGCCCACCAGCCTCTTTTCGGTGGGATGGTCGCCGAAATAACGAATGATGTCCGTTTCCCAATCGTCAGCTCGGTCCACCAGGTTTGTCGGGTTCAGCGTGGCCTCGCGGTACGAATAACTGGGGTAGGTCTTGCGCATGTTGTTGACGATGGCGGTCGCGCCGAATGCCGGCACCGTTTGCGGCAAAAAGTTGACTTCATGCTCCGGGTTCTTAAGCAATAGCGGCTTGATCTGTTCTGAGGTGTAATCCCGAGCTGAGCGTGCGCTGGCCATCAGCAGCTCCGCCTGCTGCAAAACCTGGTCGCGAGCATTCTGCATGAGGAAACTGTAGGCCAGTCGAGCGATAATCAGTCCGCCAGCCGCGAAAAACACAATCAGTACGAGGTTGAACTTGGTCAGCAGTTTCATGGAATCCTACGAGATTACACCGAGAAGTCAGCGCTGCGGCAAATTTCCGAGGCCATGCTGTTCCTTGGTGAGTTCCGGAAACGGCAACGTAATCTGCGACCGCATGCCCCAGGTGGAGGCTCTCCAACTTGGGCCGGAGGATCTGGATTCACCGTCGTCCGTGGCGTGGAGGCACTAGTGAAGCCTAACACGAATGGGCGAGGTGCAAACGTACGAAAGAACACGCCAAAAAAAGTGGGACACAGAACTGCTCTGGGTGCCACACAGCAAATCACGCAAATCAGAGCGATACGTACCGCTCAGTGAGCGCGTCAAGCGAGTACTGCGGATGGTGACGTCAAGCTGCTTGTGTAAAAACCCGGAGGGTGCGGTTTTTCCATTCCAGATTGAATCTCTGGAAGATGGAGTAGATGATCCGGTCCACGCTCTGCACATTGACAAAACAGACCATGGGCCGAGTGCGGCGTCGAACTTCCACAAAACAGCGTTCGATGATGTTGGTGGTGCGCAGCTTGCGCCACAAGTGCCGGGGAAAACGGAAGAAGGACAGCAGCTCCGGCAAATCCCCTTGCAGTTGCCGCACCATGCGGGGATACGCCCTGCGCCAGCGCTGGCAGAAAGCGCGCGCCGCCGCCTGGGCCTGGGCTCGGCCGTCGGCCAGATAGATGGCCTGGGCGTCAGCCTTGACCGCGTCATAATCGCCCTTCCGTACCTTCTCCAGAATATTACGCATCTTGTGCACCCAACAGCGCTGGTGCGGTACCCGCGGATAAACCGTCTGCAGGGCTGCCGCTAAGCCCGGACAACCGTCGGTCACGATCAGCTGCAGGTTTTGGCCCGCCAACCCACGGCGATACAGGTCCTCTAACAGCGCCTCCCAATCGGCTTGGCTTTCTCTCCCGGGTGCGCAGGAAAGCCAGCAATTGGCGGGTGCCATCGCGGCGTACGCCATAAGCCACCAGCATCTGCACGCGTTGCCGTCCACTGGGCCGGCGCACCCGCAGGCTCACTCCATCCAGGAACAAGTACGCCCATTCATCCTGTAGCGACGCTTGATGAAACTCCCGCACCGCCTGGTCCAGATCGCGAATCAAATTGGAGACCGTCTGCGCACTCACCGCCTCGCCGCTCAGTGTGGCCACCACCCGCCCTACCTGCCGGGTCGAGATGCCGCGCAAAAACGCTTCCCGGATCAGCAGCGCCAACTCCGGCGCCCGGCGCTGAAACTTGTCTAACCCCGGCGGCAGAAAGTTCTTCCCCCGGGTGCGCGCAATGCGCAACCGCAGGGTCCCGAAGCGAGTGACAAAATCGCGTTTGTAGTAACCGTTGCGGTAGTCGCGATGCGGCACCGCACGGCGCTGGTACGCTCCCCAGCCACTGTACAGATCCCGCATTCGCTCCGACTCCGCCTCCAAAACTGCTTCCAGGCTTGCTTCGTCTGGTCGTACAGATCGCCCCAGAAGCTCTCCTTCAGATCCACTAGGAAATGTTGGAAGTGCTCGGTGATAGGTGTAATCTTCGCCATGGGTGTAAGTCTCCTTTTTGCGTGGCTTAGCTTGTGAGGCCAAAGCCAACTTACACCCTCTCGCTTTTACACAATCGAATTTACGTCACCTTGGGCGCAATGTGTGAAAGCGAGCTCGACCAGGCGCTAAGCGCCAACGAGAATGCGCTGCGACTGAGGGTTCCAGCTCTGACACTGTTTCGAACAAGCCATGTACCACTTGGAGCGGATTGCAAAGCGAATGAGACATTGCGATAACCCCGAGTGTCCTGCCCCACATTTTCGGGCGCAAAAGAAAGGCCGCTTGCAGTGCTCCGCCCCCATGCAACGCGCACAAAAACGCGAGTGGTGGCGAAAAACTTTTGTAAAACGCTCTCAGTCTGGGAAAGACTGTACACCATTTTGTGTACCACAAAATGCGCCACAAGCCGGTAAGTGCGTGACAGCAGACATTTTGGAGCAAAAATGAAATCCGATGCTTTAGCGGATGATACTTGGTAGCGCTACCGGGAATCGAACCCGGGTTTGAAGATTGAGAATCCAGTAGCTACTCCACCCAGATCAGCAGCTTAGACCGGCTTCTTGATCGACTGTGCCCTCGATTGTGCCCTGCACGGTTTACCACTGAGTGCCTTCCTGTCTCGCGCCGACCCCCGCCGCTGGCCGAATCGAAACAACGAAACGAAGCGAGAAATGCGCTAAAGAAAACTTGTGCGGCAGCCCTCCAGAAGCTCAGCGGAGTTGAGGAGAGGCGAGGACCAACGTTGCGCATTACTTCCGTGTTTTCCGTCCCTCGGGATTTATCGATCACTTGCGACAAGCCGACTTATGGGCAGTAATCTCCCACATGCCGGTTTCCAGACCGCGAGACCAAGCGCTTGGATCACTGTCGCGGCAGGGACGACCATGGATCGGACAGCGCTCGGAAATGGAAGCCCATTCGCGACGAGGGCGAGGAGTGTGATGAAACGCGTCTTCATGGGCGCCGTTACGTGAGCGAGTTCAAGGCCAAGCTGTGATAGCACGAAATCAAAGGGATTTCCGAGAGGGGCCGTTAGAATTCTGACCGACCGCTCTCGGATTCTTTCAACGTTCTGTAGTCTACGGCTACTTGCGTATCCAGAACCACACAATGACGATGATCGCAAGCAGCACCAACAACAGCCACCACCACTTTTCAAGGATACCGCCACCACCACCGGTAATCGTCCCCAGCGCCGCGGGTGGAATCGCGTCGACGAAGACTTTGGCCGCGGCGTCCTGACCAATGACCGCGACATCGAGGGTGCAGGCCTCAAGCAACGGTCCCGGTTTCACACCCGCCGCTGTGCAGACTCCCTGCGCCTTCTCGCGGATGCCCGGATCGAGGTCCTTGGCATAGAAAGTCCGCTTGGGAATCCCAATCTCGATAACCTTCTCGGCGTTGCAGACCGACAGCATCGAAGCATCACCGGAGACCCGCCAGCTATCGGCAAATCGGTGATAGAGGTCATCGAAGCTGAACGGGTTCGTCAGCACGGTGCCATCCCGCGTCTCGATCTGGTTGACGTTTCCGTTGGGGTTGGCGATGAGGCCATGCACCGAGGAAGGCCAGCGGCCCAAGCCGACGGCCACATCGATCCAGGTGGAGTTGACCGTGGCGCGCACCGAGTCACCGCTCTCGCTCGTGATCTGGTAGACGTTGCCCTGCCGTGCGATGCCGACGCCGTCCGGCAGCTCAAGCGTCTTGCCGTCCTCCACCGGCGTGAGCTTGCCGTCGACATTGACCGTCGCCCTCTGGTCGCTTCCCGGCGGTGCCAGACAGACGGCGACTTTGGTCGTGCCGAAACGGGCGGCGACGGCCTTGTTCACCGTCGCGTTCGGCCAGGTCGGCGCCCCCGACACCTGCCGAGTCTGAACCGAGAAGCCTGGCTTGACCTCCGCCAAGGTGAAGTCGCCCGCCGCCTGGAAGTCGTAGAACAGTCCGCTGAGGGTTCTCAAATGTGTGTCGCCGATAGTGACCGCGGCGGCGCAGTTCGAGGTTGCGCCGCCGGCGATGCTCTCGTCGAAGATGACCGCCGGTCCGGGCGCCGTCGCCGCCGGAGCGGTCGGTCCGAAGCTGAGGTTGTTCTTTTCGGCGGTGAAGCCTTGCGCCACGCAGTTGGGCGCGGCTGTCCCGCCATAGATGATCTCGGTGCGAGTGGTGATCGATGCTCCGGTATTGAAGGTGGCGGTGGTGCCGCCGTTGCTGTTGCCGCCATAGCCAAGGATGTTGAACTCGGCGCCCGTCCAACCCGCCGCGGCATTGACCTTACTGGCGACGGTACGGTTGTACGTGGTGGTCCCTCCCGTCGCGAGGGAGACGCTGTCTCCGGTCGCGCTGACCGAGGTGGACATCCGCAAATTGGCGAGATTGGAGATCGGCTGATTGTCCACCGGCGTCGCGCCTAAGTCGGTTGGGTCGCTGGTCTTGACGTTCTGCCAACAATAGATGTCGGTCGATCCGGTGAAGGAAAACGAGTTCCAGTTCTGGCCGGTGGGGCAGGTCGCGTTGTACCGGAGGATCCAATCCTGGATGACCAGCGTGCCGGTGGTGCCCGTGCTGCTCTTATTGAAGTTAACGAACTGCTGCCAACCGCAGCATCCCGTGTTGGCGGGGCCGTTGCAGGCGCTGCTGGTTGTTCCGCTGCACGCCGTACTGGAGAAGCGGTCGGTGTTCATTTGGAGCGTGTAGGCGTTGGCAACCGGCGTTCCGGCGGGGTCGCCGAGGGGGCTGCTCTCGCTGGTGACGTTGGTGACGGTGTCGAACGACCCGATCGCCTGGGAGACGTGTCCACTCGGCGCTTGCGCGGAGATGTCATTGGAGTTGCCGACGACGCCAGGCCGTGGCCCGAACCGCGGAAGCGCCGGATGCTTCGGCGGCGCAACGCACTTGACCTCTTTCCAGTCGGCGCTCGGATAGGTGGCTTTAAAGCACCCCTGCTTGGGCGCCGCCTTCCGCAGCATCGAATCGTTCCAGTCCTTGCGCTTCTTCTTTTCTTCGGGCGACACCTGCTCTTCCGCAGCGGCAGTCGCGGTCGCTGCGGGCTTCTTCGGTGACACCTTGGGCGGCACCTGGGGTGCAGCGGACGGTGTGAGGGCGTACAACAGCCCGAACAGCAACGTGGCCGTTACCCCGGAACGAAGCATCTTCATCATCACTCCCTCCTATCGTTGGTAGTTGTGGAATCCACCATTGAGAATGTTTGCCCCAGCTAAGCTACGTTGAGCCTTTGCATCTCGGGTGCATGCCTGCAACTGTACTCCAGATAGCCCATTTGTCCAGAAGTCGGGTTGTGGGAAGTCTCACTGGATAGGTAAACGCCCTAGCTTAGATCGAAAGTCGTCCAACTCAGATCGTCAGTAATTCGGGAGGGGGAGTATGGCACGGAGACCTGCTCGGCCAGCCCGGTATAGAGCAACGCGACGGCGGCCATAAGGGCGTCGATTCAGCGGTTCAACGTCTTGACTCCTCCGTGCTACGATGCCATCGTGTTCAATTTTGGCAGACCAAAAACAGCCGGCGACTGGATCGTTCATATCGCGGGGGCAATCGTCGCGATATTTCTTGTCTGGTGGATGCTACGAGCCTATGTGCTTTAGTACGCCTCCCCGTGCCTGAAGCTGTCAGCGGGTAGACCAATAGCCGGACGAGGAAAACCGACATCCTTCGGCATCATCAGCGAGGCAACCACCGGCACAGCCGTACCAGATAGGTACAGGTAAACGCGGTTGTCGTCACACAACTCCCGAGTGGTCGGCAACTCGGAAGCAATTTTGCTATTCTCCAGGGCTTAGCAGGATGCTGAAAAAGCACTCCTAATCCACAGGCACGTGTGCTAAGAAAGCAGCATGCGAGGCACAGATCATCAGCAAAGCCACATGTTCAGTTATTTGTCGCCCGAAGCGCGGGTGCGGAAGGATCATCCGCTGCGGGTCATCCGCACGATGGTAGACGAAGTTCTACGGGCACTGTCGTCGCAGTTTGATCGCATGTATGCCAGCGAAGGCCGGCCGTCGATTGCGCCCGAGAAGCTGCTGCGGGCGCAGTTGTTACAGATGCTGTACTCGATCCGCAGCGAGCGGCTGCTGATGGAAGAGATCGATTACAGCGTGCTGTTTCGCTGGTTCGTAGGGTTGAATTTGGACGAAGAGGTGTGGGACCCGACGGTGTTCACCAAGAACCGGGACCGGCTGCTGGAAGCCGAAGTGGCCAAGCAGTTCCTGGCGCAGGTGGTGGAGCAGGCGCGTGCGAAGGGCTGGACCTCGGATGAACACTTCACGGTGGACGGCACCTTGCTGGAAGCCTGGGCAGGAGCAAAAAGTTTTCAGCGCAAGGATGGCAAAAATCCGCCCTCTTCCGATGATCCCGGCAATCCCACGGTGAACTTTCACGGCGAAAGGCGGTCCAACCGGACGCACGCGTCGAAGACCGATCCCGAGGCCCGGTTGGCACGCAAGGGCGAAGGCAAGGAGGCGAAGTTGAGCTACAGCGGCAATTTGCTAGTGGAGAATCGCAACGGACTGATCGTGAATGCTATGGCGTGGGAAGCCAGCGGGACGGCCGAACGTGACACGGCGCTGCTGATGCTGGAACAGATTGCCGGTACCAAGCGGGTGACCGTGGGCGGTGACAAAGGCTTTGACACAGCCGACTTCATCTCCGAGTGCCGCCACATGCAGGTCACACCGCATGTGGCGCAGAATGACGGTCGGCGCGGCGGCAGTGCCATTGACCAGCGGACGACGCGTCATGCAGGCTACGGCATCAGCCAGAAGAAGCGGAAGCGGATCGAGGAATGTTTCGGTTGGCTCAAGACCATTGCCCTGCTGCGGAAGGTACGACATCGCGGGTTGTTCAAAGTGGATTGGGTGTTCACCTTCGCCTGCGCGGCCTACAACCTGGTCCGCCTGCGCAACCTGTCCATGCAGGCGGCGTAAGCCGGGCGAGGTGCGTCTGCTGAATGCAAGAAAGCTTCAGCAGATAGCAGAACAAAGCTAGAACGAACTCTTTCCCTTCTCACTCGGTGACCAAAGCAAGACAGAGTTCGCATAAATCAAAGGTTTTTCCGCAGCCTGCTAGGACACTCGCTCTTGTGGGGGGGCAGGGTAAGAAAGTAAGCATCTCAGGCCCGTCCAAGCAAAAAAAAATAAATTGTCCCGAGTCGAGAAATGTCTGCTCCGTCCTGGAGCTATTAGTCCTTGGTAGATGTGCTAATGAACCCTGCTTTGTACTCCTGCCTAACCAATTCCTCTCTTTTCCACCCATCCCAGCCACTAACGAATAAAACGAAAAAAGCGAAAAAATACCCTCCAATCTTCGTTGGCCCTGTTTATTCCCAGCACGGTAGAGTATTGGGTGGGGGGTCCAATGGACGTAGATTGACGCCGGGGGCTGGAGGAACGGCGAGCCGTTGGTAGCAGCGGCTAGAGGGGCGGTATAGCAGCGGTCAAGGCGGCGAAAACAGTGCTTTGATGGGGGCTGTCGGCTACCCCCCAACCGGTGGCATTATGGCAAAAGGTGAGAAATACGATCGCCAAAGACACGTCATCACGGTTGATGTGGACCCGAAACCCAAGCCGAAGTGTCGCGGCGGGCCGGGCGCTCGTCGAGATACGCTTTTCCAACCTGGAAATCCACACGCATGGAAAAAGGGTCAGAGCGGAAATCCTTCGGGTCGGGCCAAGGGAACGGGGACTAAGCTGATCAGCGAGGCATACACAATACGGCTGAAAGACAGTTGTATGCTGCCAGGACTGGAGGATCTGACCTGGGCGGAAGCCATCGCTCTCGGGATGTGCATGGCGGCGGCGAAAGGGGAGACCAGCGCGGCGCGCGAAGTTCGCGAGACCACCGAGGGACGTATTCCTCAGACCATGAATATCGGCGGGACGATCGACTACGCCGCCGGCAAATCTGCAAAGGAAAGGCTACTTCAGATGCTGGGCAAGAAGAACGAGAATGATTGACCAGCGGCGTGAATTCGACGGGATCCTACCCCCTCGGCTCACTAGAATGCAACCGATAGGCCCTCTGCGGGGCCGGGGGGATACCCCACCCGGATACCCCACCCCTCAGCCCTTTTGGTGGCCAGAGCGGCGTCCAGAGGCCCTCTACAGGGCCCGGAAGACGGCGTCTCCTCATCGAGTGGACCCTTTCGGGCGAACCTCACGGCCAATCAGAGGGCAATAAGACTGGGCATCTTCATACTTATTAAACAGAATCAATAGCTTGGGCGCCGCATGGTGGAACTCGTGCCTTGAGTTGGAGCGATTACAAGCCAACTACTGCGCTCGGAGGCAACAGCGAGACGGGAGATACGGTGGCGCTACCGCTTCTGAGGAGCCTGGCGCACGCAATCACCCCGGTCAACTTCCCAGAAGCCACCTTCTGGCCAGGGTTGCAGCTGCTGGTACGACAACGTCAAGCCTCCTGAGATTCTTTTTCCAATCATCTACAAGCTGCTGACAAAAGCGTGACACATCCTCATTCCGCCGCGCGGTACTTTGACCTTGCACGTGGGCCGCGTGGTATGGCTGCGAATAGACGAAAGTCTGGCGCCGGCCGCTCCCACAACTCTGACGGGAAACAACGGGATGTCGAACGCCCCTAGACCGACGCGATATTCGTCTTTGTCCCTGAAAGACGTCGTCTGTCTCTGCGCCGGCCCTTGTAATAACGAGGCGTGGAAAGAGTTCGTCTCCCGGGTCAGAAAGCCCATCACCTTCATCATTACGCGCACGGCCTCCTTGTGGGGCGAACCTTCTCGACCCCTGGTGGAGGACCTAATCCAGGTAACCTACCTGAAGCTCTTAGAAGGCGGCTGCCGTCTGCTGCGGGACTTTGCGATTGCAACGTCCCGAAGCTATTTTGGGATATTTAAAGAAAACTGCTGCCAATGCCACTCACGACTACTTCAAGCATGGCCACAGCCAATCATCCGGCGGTGACAAACCTCACGTTTCCACGAGCGATGTCGACCCCGAGGCGGGCGAAGAGGTTCATGGGAGCCAAGGAAAAATCGCCTTTCGGAGTCTTTTTGAACGAGATCGATGAACACCTGAAGCGGTGCTTGACCGGATCCGACCAGGAGCGCGACCGTACGATTTTCTGGCTCTACTTTCGGCAAGGAATGAGCACCAAAGAAATTGCGTCCCTGCCGACGATCGGACTGGGTGCCAAGGGAGTTGGAAGCGTCATTGAACGGCTGAAGCATTGCATCCGAGAGCAAATTCTTGGGGTCCGTCCGGATTCCTCGATGACGTCAGTGAGTTAGAGCCAAAAGCAAATTCCCACCGAGAACTCGTATTCGTTTATATGGGGTTCAGGAATTTGGGACGTCCATTCGATAAACATCTCGATAACGAGGAGCTGAACGCTCTCGTGCCCTCGTCTCCGGAGACCGGGCAGGAGCTGCTTGGGCTTTTCTCCGGATGCCTCCGCGAGGCCGAGAGTCACGTGGAGTCGTGCTGGACTGCAGCAGGAAGCTGTCAAAATACCGGCAACTCGTGAACCGGGTCGCGAATGCAGCAGTATCGGAAGCCGCACCGCCGGGAGCTGACTGTCCCGAAGGACGAGGACGTCGACTGGCATGAAGTGGCCGCCGGACTGTGGCCCGAGTGGAAGGCAAAGAAGTTGATCTTGCATGCCGCGCTCTGCGACCATTGCGGGCCCCTGCTTCGCGCTGCACGTCCCTGAACGTCGACCCGACTCAGCAAGAAGAAAGCTGCCGGCGAAACTGAAGGCGACCGTCGCGGCCTGATCCCATCCCTGAATCGCTGCCGCCCACATCGCGCTCTTGGAAGTTCACGAGGTGGTTGGTCCCTGCGGTGGCGCTGATGGTGATCGTCGGTAGTGATAGTTACGATGCCGCGTCATCAGTAACGCCACTCTCCTGGCACCAAAATTTGCCGAATTTGCCGTCCGTACTCACCGGCAGCACGCCCAGGGAAGTCTTGCGCTTGATGTTCGCTTGGACTCGCAGCAGAGGCTCAATGAATGGTTTAAAGACGAAGTTACCCTTTTCCCTGGCTCTGCCGACATCTCCTACAGCCCCGCGGCGAGGAGCGGCCTTACCATCTGGAGGGCGCGCGGGTGCTGCAATGTCAGCGGCCATAGACCGCTGCCTACATCGCCTACCAGATGCAGTCGGGCCCTGCGAGCCTGGTCGTCACGCCCGATTCGGTGGCCATCGCTTCAGGTGGAGTCGAAGCCCGACTTCAAGAAGGTTACTTTCCACTACGCTACGGTCGAGGGCTACAAGGTCGTCACCTGGTCGCAGCATGGGCAGACCTACGCCCTGGTTTCGCAGGAAGGAAATAATACGCAGCGATCCTGCATGGTTTGCCATTCTGCCATGAGGGATCGCGATCTAGATCACACGCCGACTCCTTTAGGTGCTGACAGAAACGCCGTTGAGACCGTCATGCAATAACTACACATAAATAATCCCTGGGCGCCCCGCGAGACGGGGCCGAGAGACATCGCGTACCCGACGTTTCGACCAGCTTCCCAATTCCTTCGTTCCGCGTGATCTTGCAGTTGCAGGCAGCGCTTCCACACCCACCAACAAGTCTGTGCCTCCCTGAAAAGCAAACTCTCCCGAGATCTCGTCATGTCTAGTGAGGCCAATTGGGCCTTCCAAGCAACTGATTGGCAAAGCAGACACTACAACTAGGCAGAGAAAGGCCGTCTTGATCCAAATACACCAATGCGGCGCACAGCTTCGAGCTACTTAGCGTCTTAAACCTCAACCGTTTCTAGCCCTTGAAATAACACAAAGAATGGAGAACAAGAAAATGAACTGCAACCTCAGTCAGCAAACAAAAAAGACGGCGCGAGTTCGGAGCCTATTCGTAGCCGCAAACCGCATGAAGGCAAAGCACATGCGAAAACCAAACGTCATCTTTGCCGCAATATTTGCGTTGGTGATAGCGGTTACGATTTCGTCGGCGCAAGCGCAAACTTTTGTTCCACTGCACCAGTTTGCTGGTGGAGCGGACGGAGCCTTTCCTGAAGGAGCGGTGGTCCGGGATGCAGCCGGCAACCTCTATGGAACGACGACCAGCGGTGGAGGGGACGATGGAACGGTGTTCAAGATCGACGGCAGCGGGAAAGAGACGGTGCTCTTTGCTTTCAATGCATTTGTCAGTGGCGCCCTTCCCACTGGGACCTTGATTCAGGACCCTGCAGGGAATCTTTATGGCATAGCAGAAGAGGGACCCGGCGGCGCCGGCGTTGTGTACAAGGTTTCCCCGCGGGGCGATCAAAAAGTACTGTTCGCTTTCCAAGGAGGGTTAGACAACAACAATCCAAAAGGTCCGGCTGGAGGCCTCCTCATCGACAAATCTGGCAACCTCTTTGGCACCGCCCAATTTGGTAGCAATACCGGTTGTGCACTTGGCTGCGGAAGCGTATTCCGGCTCGATACGGCTGGCGTGTTGCATTTACTCCACAAGTTCACCGGCGGCTCGGACGGCGGCAAACCAATCGGACCCCTGGTTCAAGATGCCGCCGGAAACCTGTATGGCGTGGCCCAGTCCGGCGGAGACCTCTCATGTCTGGACCCGGACCCACAGTCCTCAAACCTCGGCTGTGGCACTGTATTTAAGCTCTCCCCGGCACGGGTGCTTACCGTCTTACATCGCTTTCACGGTGGGCTGAATGGCTCAATTCCTCAAGGCGGCCTTCTGCTGGATGGGGCCGGTAACTTGTATGGCACCACCTTCCGTGGCGGCACTAATGAACATGGAACGGTGTTCCAAGTCTCTAAAGACGGCACGTACACGGTCCTCCACCGGTTCACCCAAAAGGAGGGCAAGAACCCCAATGGGGGTTTGGCGTTGGACGAGGCCGGAAACCTCTTTGGCACCGCTCAACTCGGTGGCGCCCTCAACCTCGGAACCGTATTTCAGTTAAGTCCGGATAGGGTGTTGACGGTACTACATTCCTTTGAGGGACTCGAGGATGGAGCAGTGCCGTTCGCGGGTCTCATCCGTGACGAGACTGGACACCTGTTTGGAACTGCAGTGAAGAACTTCTTGATCCAGCCGATACAGGGCGGAAGTGTGTTTGAGATCAGGCCCTGACATGGCGGCACAACCCGGCGCACCTTTCACCGGCCTCGCAAGAGGCCGGTTCTATTTCATTTGACATCGGCAAATTTCAGTACTGGCAAGCTCGTCTTGCTTACAAATAGCGTCGGACGCCGGTAGTATGTCTGCCCAAATTTCTGGTGCCCCGTCCTCTTCTCACTTCGACTTTCAGTTGTCGATCCAGTTGGTGGCGTCTGACGAATGCTAGCTGGGCCTCAGCGGGAACCTCACCACCCGATTCCTCAGGAAGGAAAACTGCCGCGCGATCGTACAGGCCGTCGCTCCCACCTCACCGACTAAACCTGCGCCCCTGGAAAAGCAAACTCTCCCGAGATCTCGTTATGTCTAGTGAGGCCAATTAGGCCTTCTAAGCAACTGCTTAGCAAAGTAGACACTAGCAGCGCGTGACCTATTAGGCCGTTTTGATTTAAGCAGCAATACGGCGAGCAGCTTCGAGCTACTCAGCGTCTTAGACCTCAATCGTTTTTAACCCTTTAACACAGAGAATGGAGAGCAAACAAAGTGAGCTACAACATTAATCAGCAAGTAAGAAAGACTGCGCGAGTTCGGGGCCTGATCGTGGCCGCTCTCGTGCTCGCATGTGCCTTCGGCACAGTCACCAAAGCAGCGGCGCAGAACACGCTGCAGAACGTTACGCCGCCCCCCACTCCGGCTGCCATTACGCCACCGGCGGGAAACTCTGCATTTTTGGTCGGCCACGCCCTCGGTAGTCAAGGGTATGTTTGCCTGCCCGACGGCGCAGGTGGCACCTCCTGGACCATCAATGCCGCCCGTCCCGAAGCGACCCTATCTACGAAATTCTTCGGGCAGGACGTCCAAATCATCACCCACTTCCTCAGCATCGATGCCAACCCCAACCAGAACGCTACTCTCCCGATATCCCTGGGTGGCAACGCGACGTGGCAGAGCTCGTTCGATACCAGCAAGGTGTGGGCAAAAGCGGTGGGATCGATCGTCGCCGGGTCCGACCCGGCGAGTTGCCCGAATGCGGGCGCGATTCCTTGCCTCTTACTGGAATCAATCGGCAACCAACAGGGGCCAGCGGGTGGTAGCCTCCTGGCAAATGCCACCTTCGTTCAACGCTTGAACACCAAAGGTGGGTCTGCCCCCACTACCGCTTGCTCGGTCGGTCAGACACAGCTTGTAGGATACAGTGCCGATTACTACTTCTTCCACGGGGACCAATAAGCACTTCACCCCCTGTCGTCGAAGATTCGGGTAGCGCACGCGAAGTTGCACCACAGTGTTGGTGCTCTTTGCGTGCGCGCCCGCTGTTCCAGGGCTAGCTTCGTGTGGCACAGAGGGTCAGAATCTTGTCGTCAAGCTTACTGAACCCTACCTCGCCACCTGAAAACTGAAGAGGCACGTGCATAACTCCCGCCGCGGTCTGTGATTCGGAAATTAGCCGGACACCAGCTTCGAGGAGATCAGAGCGCGAGCAGCATTCAGCAGCAGGACACTTCCTCGAAGGACTTGGGGAAAATCAGCAAGATTTCATTGTATGACTGTCTATGTTTCCTTGTCCGGAGGTGAGTCGAGATTGTGATGGCTGCGATCACACTCAGATCGTGCTCGCCGCCGTGCTCCCAGCGTCACGCCTTCGAAACCTCGCTGTGACTCGCGATTCCCTTCACCAACATGATCACCGACTTCACTTCGGCCTTCCGGTCTTTCGCGATCTCCAAATATTCCGGAGACTCCGCCCAATCGCGAAACCACGCCTCATTCGGAAACCAAACCACGATCACTTTATCCCCGTCCCACGCGCCTTCGAGGATCACCGGGATCTCGTCCGCAACCAGTACACGGCCCTTGTAATTCTTGAATACCTCCATAAACCGGTCTACGTATCGCTTGTAAGTCACCGGATCGTGAATCCACAACTGCGCAATCGCGTAAACGCTCATAGAGTCTCCTCGTACCCAGCCCAATCCTTCGCGCACATCCTACCTCGCACCGCTTTGTGGAAGATCATCGAAATCGCGCGAGGACCTTTGGTTGGTGAGATGAAACTACCACGAGCGGCGCCGACTCACGGCGCAAGAAGTCGCGGAATTAGACCGTCCTGACATTGTAGGGCTCTTGATCTAGGGGTAAGTGCTGTTAAGTTGTTCACGAACCTATTGGAGATCCGATATGCATTTGACGTCACAGTGACATCTCTCGGATGGCTCGACGCTATCCAGATTGAGACGTTGAAGTTCGTTGCAGCAAACGAATAAAAGTGGGTTCTTTCCAGAGACCTGCCCCGCTCCCTGCAAAGCCCAACGCTATGTCGGGCTGCTTTTTTCGTGCCCATCAGGAATGGATTTTTATGGCTTGGAGGTTCCTCCAGGTGTTTTCGGAGTACCAGATGTCAACAAACTCCCGTACAGACTGTTCCTCCTTCCCTGCCATTTCGTCTGCCACCGGAGCTCGAAGGAGACCCTTTATGCAAGCGGCTGCATCTTTGGCCGCTAGGCGCCTCGCCACTTCTCGCGCATCCCCCACCAGCTTCTCATCAGCCGAGACTTGATCGATTAGTCCGAGGTGCGACGCCGTCTGCGCCGAGTACATCGCTCCGTCGTACAGAACTGCTTGAGCGTTCTTGCCCCCAACAAGAAGCTTCAGCATCGCCACACTGCCAGCAAACACCGATGATCCAAAGGTAATCTCGTTCAAGGAAATTTTCGCCTTCTCCGAAACCATGACTCTGTAGTCGCAGGCCAGTGCAAGCATGTATCCGCCGGCGATTGCATGGCCATTTAATGCGGCCACTAGAGGTTTTGGATAGGTAAATAGATAGGTGTATAAGTTGGTGAATCTATTGAGAAACCGTGAAAATGACTCTTTGGAGTAGCTGAGGAATTCTGGAATGTCAAAACCAAAGGAGAAGAACGGACCGTCACCGGTGAAAATTACAGCCCCGACGTCAGGATCAGCGTAACCGTACGGTTTCTACCGCCTGTACTCTCAGCTAAGTCAGCGAGATCATCACCCGAAGTGTAGTCATGCTGGAGGTGATGATGGATAGTTCAGCCGCAGTAAAGATCCAACAACCCAAGCGGCAGCGGCGAAGCGTTGCCGAGAAGCGCCGGATTGTCGAACTGGTGATGCAGCCGGGAGCCTCGATCGCTCGGGTGGCCCGAGAGCATGGAGTTAATGCCAACATGGTGCATTACTGGCGGAAGCTCTATCGCGAAGGCCGGTTGGGAGAGAACAAGGGCAACAGCGTACATCTGCTGCCGGTCAGCGTTAGCGAGTCCCCAGTAGCCGCACTCGTCGAGCCGATGACCAGGCTCGCTTCGCCAGCGACGCCGATGGCGTCTAGCTGCTCCGGCAGCATCTACATCGAGTTTCCCAAGATCCATCTCCACATTGAGAGTGGCGCAGATGCCGCGCTGCTGCGCCTGGTTCTGGAATCGCTGCCACGATGATCGCCCTGCCGCCGAAGACGCATATCTGATTTGCGGCAGGAGTCACGGACCTGCGCCGTGGCTTCGACGGGCTGAGTGCGCTGGTACAGGGCAAGCTGGAGCAGAGCCCATTCTCGGGTCACGTGTTTGTGTTCCGTGGGCGACGTGGCGATCTGATCAAGCTTTTATGGTGGGATGGGGACGGACTTTGCCTATTCGCCAAGCGATTGGAACGTGGTCGCTTCGTATGGCCGCAAGCCACGGAAGGCAGCGTGGCGCTGACGCGAGCGCAGCTTTCGATGTTGCTCGAAGGTATCGACTGGAGGCATCCGGTGCGCACGGCGGAGCCGCAGTTGGCGATCTAAGTTCCCCTGCTTTATTTGCACAGATTTTTATGCACTCGACTCTATGCACGATGACGCAGTGATGGCATACTGCGCCCGTGGCTGCCTCGCCTGCACAGCTCCCTAACCTGGATCTGCTCGATCCCGCTGGCTTGAAAGCGTTGATTCTTTGCCAGCACGAGCAGTTGGTCTCCCATCGTAGTGAGATCGAGCACCTGAAGCTACTCATTGCCAAGCTGCGGCGCATGCAGTTCGGACGCAAATCGGAGAAGCTAGAGCGGCAGATCGGACAACTGGAACTCAAGCTGGAAGAGTTAGAGACGGGCAGGGTTTCACCGGCGAGCGAGTCAGACGCTAAGTTATCTGCCCAAGCTTTCAGTCTGGTCAAACCCGCACGTCAGCCGCTGCCGGAACACTTGCCTCGCGAAGTGAAGACCTATTCGCCGCAGGAACAGGTTTGCGCATGTGGCGGACGGCTGCGCCCGCTGGGTCAGGACGTCTCGGAACTACTGGAGTGGGTGCCGGGAAGCTTCAAGGTCATGCGCTATGTGCGGCCCAAGCTGAGCTGTGCCAGCTGCGAGCGCATCGTGCAGGCACCGGCACCGAGCCGCCCCATCGAGCGCGGCCTGGCCGGGCCTGGTTTGCTGGCCCATGTGTTAGTGGCCAAGTACTGTGATCATCAGCCGTTGTATCGCCAGGCGGAGATGTATGCCCCCGAAGGAGTGGAGCTGGAACGTTCGACGCTGGCCGACTGGGTGGGCGGCACCAGCCGATTGCTGGAACCCCTGGTGGAAGCGTTGCGCCGCCACGTTGTGACCGCTCACAAGCTGCATGCCGATGACACGCCGGTTCCGGTGCTGGCGCCTGGCAATGGCAAGACCAAGACTGGCCGCCTCTGGACTTACGTGCGGGATGATCGCCCGGCGGGAAGCAGCACACCGGCGGCGGTGTGGTTTGCTTATTCGCCCGATCGGCGCGGCGAGCATCCGCGAGGACATCTGCGCAGCTTCAGCGGCACGTTGCAGGCCGATGCCTACGCTGGATTTCATCATCTTTATGAGGGTGGACGGATACAGGAAGCGGCCTGCTGGGCGCACGTGCGTCGCAAGTTCTATGACTTGCAGGTAGCGCATGCTTCGCCACTGGCCGCCGAAGCCCTGAAGCGCATTGCAGAGTTGTACGCGATCGAAAGTGAGATTCGAGGTCGGCCGCCGGACGAGCGGCTACAAGCTCGGGTAACTCGTGCGCGTCCCTTGTTGGACTCGCTCCATCAGTGGCTGCAATCGACGTTGGCTGTCGTATCCCGCAAGTCAGAGATCGCGGCGGCGATCCGCTATGCGCTGGGACGCTGGTGTGCGTTGTTGCGTTACTCGGAAGATGGCACCATCGAGATCGACAACAACAGCGCCGAACGGGCTCTGCGGGCTGTCGCTCTGGGACGGAAGAACTACTTATTCGCGGGATCAGATTCCGGTGGGGAACGGGCTGCCGCCATCTATAGCCTGATCGGCACCGCCAAACTGAACGGCCTCGACCCGGAGGCGTATCTGCGCGAGGTGTTACAGCGCATCGCCGACCATCCCATCAACCGCATCTGCGAACTGCTGCCGTGGAATCTTGAAGCAACAGCCGAAGCTATGTAGTCCCTCCAAGAATCACTTCGTAAGCGTCCATTTATTCTTAAGTGGACACTTATCGCCCGGCTTACGCTGCCGCTGTCACTGCGCTCTGGCTGGAGGTTACTCTGAATATGCTGGTTGGACTTTCCCCGCAGCTTCATTGGCCGGCTTGAGCTGTCCGGTCAGCACGATCCACGCGCTAAGAGCGCCTAACGGTATCCAGCGTAATATTCCTTCGTAGGAGACAAAGAGGAGACTAGGGCCGCCAGCGAACAAAAACATGAATAGTCCTGCTGCAATCGTGTTTGTTGCTGCATGAGCAAGACTCGAGCACCAGATACTCCCGGTCTTCAGGCGCAACCATCCAAAGATGATTGAAAGGAATACCGCACTAACAGGGAAGACAAGTAGACCGCCTATGAGCGGATGGTCAGGAAAATTATAGCCGCGAAGATTCTCCGGCCAGTGCCAGGCGCTCCAAATCAGACCCGTGAGGATCGCGGCCAGGACGGGCCGATCGGGAAACAGCCTCAGCTGCAGATAGCTGCGCCAGCCGAATTCCTCACCGAATAAGATCGGCGTTGCAAATATGGCTGCGAGGGGTAACGCACTGATCACCATCCACGGATGGGTCGTGTAGTACGGCTTTCCGGCTTCGGCGAAGAATTTGCGTGCGCCGGCAAACGATAGATCTGGCTTACCTACTCCAAGAAGCGGCGCCAGGATGGCAATGCACACCATGCCCACCAATGGCAAAAGCCAAGCCACAATATAGTATGGCCATCTTTGCAAATTTAGCTTCAGTCCGGCGTCGGCGAATCCTTCGCGTGTGATCCATTTGCGGACAATAAAGGCCGCAACGGCTGGCGCAAAGGCAATGGGTAACCAGACGAGCTTCAACAAGTGGCTGCCGTAGGGGATCCCTCCAAATCGAATCGGGATCTCTATCGGAGCCCATGCCATCCCGAATGCAATCAGCAGATACGCGATAACGCCTTTTCTATTCTGCATGGAGTATCTGCCGTTTCCGCTAACTTCGCTCCGCACGGGCGACATCATTCATCAGAATCGAAACGGCACCTCGATAAAGCCGAACGTCTCGAAGCGTCGTTAAACTTTTCGTGTTTGTCCCCCACGCCTTCCCCCAAATTCCGCACCCAGCAAGCCAAGGCACCAAGTCTATACGCTTTGTCAACCGGGCCTACTCCGGACGCTTACGGATCAGCGGCCAGGCGCTGAAAGCATCCATGAATCTCCTCCACCACCTGCTCATTCAGGGCATTCACCTTTCCTCTTTTCAGAGTGGCTTCTGCAATACCATCGTTTGTCGAGAAGCGCATGAAATCCATTTTCACGTCCTTTTCGCGAATCAATATCTCCTATTTTAGTTCAACGTGCCAGGTTTAATCCCACCGCCTTTTAGGCGGTCAGCTTCCAGCCTCCCGCTACAATGGCGGGGAGATGACAGAGTATCGCACAAGCGGGCACGCGGTATGGGACATCAAGTACCACCTAATCTGGATCACGAAGTATCGGTACAAAGTGCTACGCGGGGAAGTGGCAGAGCGGGCCCGCGATCTAATTCGGCAGATTTGCCAGGCGCGAGAAGTGAGCATAATTCGGGGATCGATTTCTCCCGACCATATCCACATGCTGGTGGCAGCGCCGCCGCAGCTATCGCCGGCCAAGCTGGTGCAGTACATCAAGGGACGATCGTCGCGGCGGTTGCAGGAGGAGTTTCCCCACCTAGGCAAACGGTATTGGGGACAACATCTGTGGGCGCGGGGATATTTTTGCGCGACGGTGGGCGCGGTGGACGAGAAGACGATCATGGAGTACATCGAAAACCAGAAGTGGGATGAAGATGATCAAGGGTTCAAGATCACCGCGCCCACCGAGCCTTAAGCCGGCTTGCAGCCGGAAATCCTTGAGGCGGCTTCAGCCGCACCCGCGACTTTCAGTCGCTTAAAAACCCACCGGCTTTTAGCCGGTGGTCATTTAGACGGTCCGGGCGCCCCAAGGCACTTACCATTTGTGCGCTGGCATCATTGAAATCACTGGGGTTGATTCCTTCTCTACCCTGCCAAACGAAACCGTCCATGAAGAACGCACGTACTCACCAAGAGCATCAGCACCTGATCATTAGCGACCCGTGCGCCCTCGTCCACAATCATTGGTCGGATTTCCGGGTGGTGGCTTGGCACCACAAGGTTGGCCAGAGACCGGCTTCAGAAGGCCTAGTGGTTCTGAGTTTATCCTCGCGCAAGCCCTACGCTATACTTTGTGCTCGGGTCTGCAGGTAATAAGACTTGTCATTTTCATACAGGTGCAACCGAACCATGGGTTTACACGCGGAACGACGAAACATGTGCCCTTTACTGGCGCTATGATTGCCTGGTTACCAAGGTACTGCGCAAGGCAGCTTTGCGCCCCAGAGGATTCGTTGCCCGACCGGCTTACATCGAAATGCCGATCTGGATGGACGTCGTATGCCGACAGCGTTAACATGCGCCCTCCCTCCAGCACGGCTCGGAGCGATTTCGATTGTTTCGATTGTAATGAGATCGAGGCGAAGCAGCATGGGGCTTATCGCGACCGGTCAAGGGTCTGCTGGCTGACAACAAGTCCCGAGATTGTTCCGGAGCGGCCGGGTCACAGAACTGCAAATAAGGTTCTGAAAGGCTGATTATTCGGAGCCTGCAAACCGCGCCCTTAGAAGAGCTCGCCCTGTCCTTTCGCCCGAGGGCGATCTAGAATCTTGATGCAATGCTCATTGCCGGGATCTTTCTTCAAGCCCATCTCAGCATATAGCCGCCCTCTTTGGTCATTGCCCTCCAACAAGAATAGCCACGAGAGTCGGCTAAGGCCCGTCGCGTCTAGTTGGTCGGCAACCCTTTCCATGTGGGACCGAACACTGGCCAAGTACACACCGCGCCGTGCCAAGGGGATGTCCAAGCGGTGATCATTTACGTAGCGGCAAAGCTGAAAAGCTACCTCACGGACCAGTTCAATATCGCGAGGGTCTGCCTCTACCGCGCTTACAAGAGAGGCTATCCTAGCAGGCTGCGGAAAAACCTTTGATTTATGCGAACTCTGTCTTGCTTTGGTCACCGAGTGAGAAGGGAAAGAGTTCGTTCTAGCTTTGTTCTGCTATCTGCTGAAGCTTTCTTGCATTCAGCAGACGCACCTCGCCCGGCTTACGCCGCCTGCATGGACAGGTTGCGCAGGCGGACCAGGTTGTAGGCCGCGCAGGCGAAGGTGAACACCCAATCCACTTTGAACAACCCGCGATGTCGTACCTTCCGCAGCAGGGCAATGGTCTTGAGCCAACCGAAACATTCCTCGATCCGCTTCCGCTTCTTCTGGCTGATGCCGTAGCCTGCATGACGCGTCGTCCGCTGGTCAATGGCACTGCCGCCGCGCCGACCGTCATTCTGCGCCACATGCGGTGTGACCTGCATGTGGCGGCACTCGGAGATGAAGTCGGCTGTGTCAAAGCCTTTGTCACCGCCCACGGTCACCCGCTTGGTACCGGCAATCTGTTCCAGCATCAGCAGCGCCGTGTCACGTTCGGCCGTCCCGCTGGCTTCCCACGCCATAGCATTCACGATCAGTCCGTTGCGATTCTCCACTAGCAAATTGCCGCTGTAGCTCAACTTCGCCTCCTTGCCTTCGCCCTTGCGTGCCAACCGGGCCTCGGGATCGGTCTTCGACGCGTGCGTCCGGTTGGACCGCCTTTCGCCGTGAAAGTTCACCGTGGGATTGCCGGGATCATCGGAAGAGGGCGGATTTTTGCCATCCTTGCGCTGAAAACTTTTTGCTCCTGCCCAGGCTTCCAGCAAGGTGCCGTCCACCGTGAAGTGTTCATCCGAGGTCCAGCCCTTCGCACGCGCCTGCTCCACCACCTGCGCCAGGAACTGCTTGGCCACTTCGGCTTCCAGCAGCCGGTCCCGGTTCTTGGTGAACACCGTCGGGTCCCACACCTCTTCGTCCAAATTCAACCCTACGAACCAGCGAAACAGCACGCTGTAATCGATCTCTTCCATCAGCAGCCGCTCGCTGCGGATCGAGTACAGCATCTGTAACAACTGCGCCCGCAGCAGCTTCTCGGGCGCAATCGACGGCCGGCCTTCGCTGGCATACATGCGATCAAACTGCGACGACAGTGCCCGTAGAACTTCGTCTACCATCGTGCGGATGACCCGCAGCGGATGATCCTTCCGCACCCGCGCTTCGGGCGACAAATAACTGAACATGTGGCTTTGCTGATGATCTGTGCCTCGCATGCTGCTTTCTTAGCATGCCTACCCTGTGGATTAGGAGTGCTTTTTCAGCATCCTGCTAGTGGGTTCATTGCCCGTTTGCTGTGCAAGCCTTGCGCGTTCGAGCCACGCCTCCTTGTTTTCAGGCTCTTCCTCGACTGCTCGCCGCAACGCATTATCGATCATATCCGCAGAGGTTCCGCTTTGTTGCCGGAAACGCGCAAGATGCAACCACCCCTCCGGCCATAGGTTCGCAAGTGTCTCTAGAAGAGCGTCTAATCGCGTAATCCGATTAGCATCGGCGGTCTTGACCTCCTCGCGGCACCATGAGACGAAACGAAGGATCAAGCTCGTCTGTGTCTCAGGTCCTCCGTTGTCAGAAGCCACACCAAAACGCTTAAGCGTCTCAATGTCTCCTTGGATCACGAGTCGATCGGGATCGCCATCCAATTTTTTCTTGCCGAACACACGTGCAAGCTGCGGGGCTGAATAGCATGGCTGCCCATCTTCCAACTCGCTGAAAGTTATAAGTGACAGTCGACGGCATTCTTCGATCCCCGCCTCTACATCAACACCCCTCTGCCCAAGGACAACAAGGATGGCCAGTTCTGGGATCCTAGATTTCCAATTCGATACCGTTAGGAACACGGAACGCCCGTCGTCAGTCAACTTTGAGAACGACCGTTCGAATATTGCGTTCACGATATCCACGCGGCTGCTCATGATCTGTGAGGGAGGAACGTAGCGGCGCTCCTTGGCTATCTCTCCTAGTACCACCCGCATGACGTAAGCGTGTCCTTTAGTAAATTCATAGATGGATTCAGCGACTGCGGGGGTGACAAGCGGTTCGATGCCAAGATCGCGTGCACCAGTGGTCAGCATCTCTAGAGCCTCCGACCTCTCCATACCCTTAACTTCGATAGGGTAGTCGGCTTTGGACGCTCGCTCTCTGCTGGTTATCAAGACCTTGTTCGGAAGGTGGGTGTAGGTGTCCAAGAATCGATGAAGCTCACGAACATTCTCCATCGTCTCGAAGTTGTCGAAAACGAAGAGGGTTCCCTTCCCGTTGTTGTCGGCGGCGCCCTCAAGAACTGAAACGAAGTAGTCTAGCATCTCAGGCCGGCCAAACAAAGCACCGTACTTGCTGCTGATGTCTTCTAGCTTGAGCACACTTGGCTTAACCGAAACGGGTCCCGACGGACGCAGGTCTACATCGCGACCGCTAAACCAAATCACGCAGTCAAATCTCGGGCTCGCAGACTCCGCGATGCGATGGGCACCAGCCAGGGCTAGGAAAGTCTTGCCAACGCCCCCGCTTCCATGCAGCGTATAGCATTTGTGGCGCGAACGGCGTTGTTCTTGGTCATAACATTGAGATTTCCGCCATCCCAGGCATCCCGCACCACGGCGGAAAGCGTATTGCCGTCCCTGCCCATCACCTCAAGAACGGATACGAATTCCGGCGCACTTACCAGACATCGTTTGTCTTCAACGCCTGCATCAAATAGCACCTCCTCTTCCTGATCAAGTTTTCCGCCCTTTTTGCGCGCATTCTTCCGCCACACCGGATCCTTCACTGCACAGATCAATCCCTCTCCGGAGGACAAGCCGGTCTGGGGGCGTTTCACCCAGTCCGGTTCGACCTCAGATAGAATTCGCTTCACATATCCCAGTGATGTCCCCTTTCGGCCCTTCGAGGAAATGCCGACGATAACGCAAAACAGATTGCAGTAATGCCTGTCCGCTTCGACCGGAAGATAAGCATGTCTGCCAATGAGGTTGCCCAAAGCGACGAGGGTTTGAAGCAGTAATGCGGCAGGGTCGGCTTCGGTGTGAGGTTCCAGCTTTGAGACGATCTCCCCGACAACCCGTAATAGGCCCACATACCGAGAGGGTCGGGCCAAGGGTTCTTGTCTCCGGCAGCTTCGATCACCTCTATTTGTTCGTCGCCTCCCAGCCACTCCAACGCTCGTCCAACAACCCCCGCCCCAACAAGTTCCTTAAGCCTCGGCAGCCCCGTAACGGGCTCTCCCGAATCCAGCTTTTCCTTTGTTGCGGAGACGCTCGTGATGCGGGACCTTTGTTCCTCGTCATTGGCAACTTCCGCCACCGCGCCTATGAAGGTTTCGACCTCCTCAACATCCCAGCCTAGGCTGAGGAGAGCACCACTGAGAGCCAAGGCTGTTTCATTTCGGCTGCCTTTGTCGGGCCAATGCCTCGCCAGCAAGACGACAGCGGCGAGCCTTTCTGCGGCGAGCCTCACATCTGCAGCTGGCTGCAAGCTCGGGTCGCCCTCTCGGTACCAACAGAGCTTTTCTCCGGAGGCAGGAGAAAGACGATCGTTGGTTCGCCGGACTCTCCGTTCGCGAATTGAAATAGGTCAGAGAGTCGAAGGGAACACCGTAATCCCGTCGTTCGATTCTCACGTGAGGGCTATGGAGCTTCGATGGCGGAGGCTTAAGAACCTGGTGATTCACTGGTTGGAGGAGGGCCGCGATCTTAATATGCTCAAGACAACATTAGATATCGATGCCGCCATAACGCGTTCATTTGCCAAAGGAACGCTCCTTTTATTTGAGCGGTCCTCCCGGACAATACTCGCTGTTGGTTCTTAATCCAATATTCCGCGAGGAGAACGATCCGGAAAAGCTGGCAATTGAAGAAGCAACTCTTGATTTCGTTGCGCTCATAACCGCCCCCGAGGTTCCCCGATTAAGCCGCTGCAGACGATGTCAAAAATTTTATTTGGCCGCCAGGAGGGGTGCCAAGTTGTTCTACTGTCCCGATGGATGCGGAAATAAGACGACAGCAGCTGAGAGCATGCGGAAGAAGCGACATCGCACCAGAGCAAAGAAAATAGAGCTCATTGAAAAGGTCCTGCACAAAGCTCGCATCAGGGAAGGACACGAGGGACAGGCCGATGAACGCTTTCTCTTGACCGCTTCAACCTTGGCTGCTGCCGTGCACCACTTGACATTTACGGATGACGCCGTGACGAAACACTTTTTGGCTCACCTCATGAAGGCCAGAGTCTTCGATGGAGAGCTTGCGCGCAGACTGAAAGCCCTACACACCAGTTGGCGGCGATAGGACTGTGCCCTAAATTGTGCCCTGCATTGCCTGATATTGAGACATATTGCCATTTCGGCGGGATTCTGCCGATTTCGTAAGTTGTTGAGGATATTAGCTGATGGCAAAGGGTGTGTGGTAGCGCTACCGGGAATCGAACCCGGGTTTGAAGATTGAGAATCTTACTACCTAGCTAATGCCATCAGCGACTTACAGGCGATTGTAACCAAGCTGTGTACCGCCTTGTGTACCACCAATTGCCCCCCTATTGGCCGGTCTTCGTCCGCTTCGGAAACGCAGCTTCGATTCAGGCTGCGGTTGCGCCGGTAGCAGTGAACCCAGAAGCGGTGGCATAGAGTGTCACGGGGGGAGCGCTAACAGCATGGAGGCAGCGATTGGGGTCACTTGCGCTGCTCCCACAAGTGGCGCAGCATTGTGGGCATGGAATACAAGAAGCCGTTTGACCAATTGCACGATCCGCACAAAAAGGCCCAAGATGCCATCGACCATGCCCGCGAGGTTAGGGAAGACAGACTTGCGCACCTTGGCGATAAAGCCCCTCGTTTACCGCGTTTGGTCGCCGATGGCAACCTACAACGCTGTTCGATATGTGGGCATCCGTTCGAGCCGGATGTGCAGCCGTCCATGAGTGTGGCGTTTTACGATCACTTGAGTAAGGCTCACAGACCCGGCCAAACGACCGAGGACGTGAACCAATCCGCCCGCGCGGGGATCGTCAGGGAGAGCAACCGATAGAGTCTAGCCGCTGTTTAGTGCGGATTGCTAGACAAGCATCCAGGCCAGGTGTTTGAAGGTTAATAACTTTTATTGGACCCCATCACTCGCTGCAGGGAACGCGGCTTCGATTCCTTCCGCCACATTGCGCGTGTGGTACTCGACAAACTTGCCGAACCCGGCTGCAACGTGCGTCTCTGTGACGTGCACGTAGTAGCGAGCAGCCACGGCGGGCGAGCTATGGCCCATCAACCGGGCGAGTGAGAATCTGTCCATTCCCGACTGAGCGGCTCGCGTGCCGAACGTGTGACGCCAGCAGTAGAACTCGAACGGCTCCAACTTGGCATCCTTCACCGCCTTTTCGTGCGGATGCTGAAACGAGATGACGTGTCCTGAGTTCCCCGCGCCCGGAAACACGAACGCGGATTTCTTCGGCTTCGCTTCCGCCTCTCGCTTGCGCCGCTGTAGGACCTCAGCCGCACGCGGAGTGAGCGGAAGGCTGCGCTGTGCGCTGGTGGTCTTGCCTTGGCGGACGTGAATAACCCCATTCGGAGACTCGGGGCGAGCGGTCAAGTCCACATCGGCCCACAGCAGCGGGAACAATTCGCTGTTGGGACGCATCCCGTATCTACCGCGAGAATGGTTGCGTCCCGCAGATTGCCGGAAGCCTTCGCCAAGTACAACGCCTCTTCCCTGAAACTGAGAACGCGGTCCCGGCCCTTCGGTTGTGGCAGCTCATGGACGGCGGGCGCATGAACGAGTTTGCCCCATTCAACCGCGACTTTGAGAATGCGCCGCAACGTGCGCAGATCGCCGTTCACGGTGACGATGGAGTTTTCGGCTACCTCTTGCCGATGGCGGGCGTATTTGCTCGCCAGATCGCCTGTAATCGCGTTTAGCGGGGCATCTGCGATGGCAGCGAACGCCAGAAGCCTCTCCAGGCAGCCATCGTAAAACGTGTGCGTTCCCGGCTTCGTGTGCGTCTTGGCGTACTGCAGGAATTCCTTTGCGAAAGCGCGGAAGATCGGCGGAGCAATGGCAGTCAGTTTCGGCCACGGATCGCGCGGGTGAATCTCCCCGAGCCGCAACGCCCGCCGGTGTTCGTCCTCAGCGTCTTTCGCGTCTTGCTTGTTTTGCGTTCGGGCGGATTTCACAATGCGGAAGTTCTCTGTTGTGCCATCGGCATCCCTGAGACTCCAGCGGAAGTTGTACCAGTAGGTTTTCCCTCGTTTGTAGAGCATATGCGCGCCTCACTTCGCAGCGGTCTTGCGTTTCGATTTTTTCTTGCGACCTTTCGGCCTTCCGCCCAACTTGCCGTTATCGCGTGATGCTCTGGCTTTCGCTTTCGATGTGACGGAGCCACGGCACGCGGGGCAGTAGCAAACTAGCTCGACATTGTGAATCGGACACTTCATGCTCTAACAATAACCTAGCATGCTGGGATAAGCAAGAGCGAATTATCAACTCGTGCAAAGAAATCAACCGCGAAATCAACCTATTTCCAGCCAACAGTAGTAGAGCAACAGCGCCGCTCCTGCGTTACTGGCAGGGGACGGCCTCGGGGAAGGACCCGTGATCCGCGCGCTGCCGGTCAAGGTACTGTCCCCAAGCTAACACCAGTCTCAGGCTCAGAAAATCACGTTTCAAACTTCCGTTGTTGTTCGGCGGGTTCATGGGGCTGCGGTGATCCCGTCTCCGGGCTCCTCTTCATCGGCAATCTGGAATTCAACCTCTCTTTCAAAAACCCGCCTGCCAAGCTTCCTCAGCCGAGCGTCGTACTTGCGTAGCGCTTCCGCTGTCAATTCCGGGTCGTCAGTCTCCACCAGGATCGGCCCTGTGTCCGTCGGTATGAAATGCACATCACGAAAATAGCGGTCGTAATCATCGGTTGAAAGATGACGCGAATTGAGAGGCACGTCTTGCAGTGCGCGCTTGAGTGCGCCTTTGAAGTCTTGTGCGGACTTCATTGCAAGTTCCGGCGAGAGAGTGTCTGTCTCACCCCCCTTGAAAAGGGGGGCAGGGGGGATTTGCTTTCCGTCTGTACTCTTTGAAGTATTCTCTGATTCCTTATAGGGATCGCCACATCCCAGCAAACTAGACCGCACGTTTCCGCGTTTCTTGTTTCGGTGTTTTGCTGAATCCAGATTAGCTGACTTTCCGAATCTAGATTGCTGGTTTTCCCCAAACTGAATCAGTGCTTGGCGGAGCTGTTCGGTGTCCACGCGGTAGCGCAGCGTCGCCGGTTGCCCTTTCAGTTTCTCGTGCCAGAATGTGGTCTTGCAGAGAATCGTGCGTGCGTGCTTTTGCTGGGCCAGGGGGATCGTAGTTTCGCGCTGCCAGTCGGCAGCGGATTTGTAGAACCAACCTTGCGGGTCATCTGTAACGCCACTCCAATAGAGCGCTTGCGATAGCATGATGCCCGCTGCCAAATTGCCGCAAAGCTGCGACAGTAAGGGGCGAAAGGCAATAGGTCGGCCTAGCACGGCTAGAAGTTCGTCTGGCAAACGTATCCGCGCGTTCGCCACTCGTTCTATCCTCGTGTCGCAGCGGCGGCTTTGCCCGCGCTCTCCGGCTCACACAGCCTCGCTTCAATCCATGCGTCCAGGTCCGAGCGGCGATAGCGAATCAATTTGCCGGCCCGGAAATATCGCGGCCCTTGCCCTTGGCTCCGCCAGAGACGCAACACCGATTCAGAACACCCTAGATACGCGCCTGCTTGCCTCGAATTAAACACGGCCTTTTCTTCCAAGTGATTTCTCCCTCGCCTTGGCGCTAGTTGAGAACTTCGTGAGATAGTGAGCGCGCGCCTTCGCCATACTCGTTTGTACATAAGTCGAATAAAGGAAATCACGAAAATAATTTCCGGTTAATGTTTATGCGGGTAAATCTGATCGGAGCTTGACGCGGAAAAAGCCGGCAAGCGAAGGAAATTGGTTTCACTCGCGAAATCGTCGAGCGGGCGGCCCCTGGGCGAATTCTCTTTGCCGACGCGCTTCTACAGCATCAACTCGGCAGCTGCCATCGTGCTAAGTCCCGTTCTAAGGCGCGCTTCCTCTGCAAACGTCTGCAGAAGAGTTCCGAAACGGACGGGGAGGCTAACCAGCGGAGGCTTGGGTCCCTGTGCTTGACTTGACTGTGGCCGCACGCTGGTGATTCAGGCCCAAGAGATGCTCCAGGAGTTCGGCATCTGAAAGCGTAACGCGCCAGCCATAGGCAGCGAATACGGCTTCGTCTAGCTTCCGATGGGCCTCTGCCAGCCATGATGGGCGCGCGTTGTAGAGATTGGTTAGCGTGCGGGTTTTGAGTTCCTGTTCGCTTGCGCCGGGAGGATTCAGCCACGCATCGCGCTTCTGCTACCAGTTCGCGCGCGGCCTCCGCAATCGCATTCACCAGCGGCGAATCCTTCGGCTCGTGCGACGGCGGCCAGGGAAACGGGAATGGGTCGAAGCATGCTAGCGGAGTGTACCGGAAACCACTCACGCGCATCCGTACCTGCGTTCCAGTGCGCCTTGACCAAAGTTCGTGAATCGTGATTGCAGCACACCGAAGAAGTAATCGTCATCGCTCGCGATCACGTGCAAGCGTGCTGATCCGGTACAACGTCGGTGTTCATCCAAGCAAAAACTCGATGCTTCGCAATTCCGAGGGGTCACAATGCAGCGTTGCAGTCCCTTTATCGCAGCCCGCATTGCACGGACGCTGACTCGGCCATGTGCAACCACCGCGTTCCGATTCATCAGAGCGCTCCGGTTCTTATCGCGGAGAGGCTTCACTTCGCGCCGCACATACTCAAACGGAGCTTCATAAAGGGCGGCTTCCGACTTCTGACATCTCACCGAAATCAATCAGCCATCCATTTTGGCGTCGCGATCGTACCACGTCGCGGCCAATCAATCTGCGCTTCACCACATCCGCAGTTCGGCCGTCCGTTCGGATTGCGCGACAGCGGCGAGCATGACCGTTGCCTCTTGCTCGGTCAGATCGAAGTGGCCCGCCTTCATCACTCCGAGAAAAGCAAGGCCCGCATTCTCAGGCAAGCGAACTGCTTTGCGTCTGGTCGACGTTCCCGCTGGCGGTCAGATCGGCATGAATCGCAGAAACCGGCTGCCCATCCAGAATACCGCTCTTTCTGCTGACCGTCGTCGAAGCCGACCATCGAAACACGAACCATGCGCCGTCAAGTATCCACGCGGTCACTACCAGGCCATGAAGATTCCGCCGGATGTCATGAATGCGCTCCAGCACGGTGCGGTTCGCCCACCATGCGAATGGAGTTACGTTGCCAATAGACCGGCCCGTTTCGCTTTGCCCGCCTCGATCATGTGCCCTTGCCCGTCTCAAACCAAAACGTCACCAGGTCCGCTCCATTCCCGGCACGCGGCCCGCGTAGAGCTGCGCGCAGCTCGTCCACGTATTCGTCCCCGACTCGCGCGCATTTTCTTGTCGCCAAGAAACGGCGGATTCCCGATGATGCAATCCGCTTCCGGCCATTCGGGTTCGACCGCTTTGCCTTCGGCATCGTGCGCAAGAATCGCGTCACGGTCCTGAATGTTATCGAGCTTGCGCAAGATCGGCTCTGTGGGCCATCCAATGCCGTGCTCATTCAGCCATTGCAGATAACCAATCCAGACCACCACGGACGCCAGCTCTTGCGCGTAGATGTTCGTTTCCAGGCCGAAGAGTTGCGACGGGTGAACCTGCTTTTCCAGAAATGTGGGAAGGCCATGTTCGGCGGAGAACACGCGGGCCTCATGCCACAAATCGAGCATTCGGCGCAAAGCGAGATAGAGAAAGTTTCCGCTTCCGCAAGCGGGATCTAAAATGCGAACACTCGAAAGCTCGTTTATCCACGCGAACATCTTGCCTTGCAGTTCGATCCCTTAGCTTGGCGTGCGCGCGGCCCTTTTCATTCTCCGCTGCCTTCGCCAGCGCTGTGGCTTCCGCCTTCACCGTCTGCCAGCGTGCCATCAGAGGGGCAATCACTACCGGCTCGACAATGAGCAAGATATCTTCGCGGCTGGTGTAGTGCGCGCCAAGCTGCGAGCGCTTGCCGGGGTCCAAGCTGCGCTCGAACAGAGTGCCGAAAATCGCGGGTTCCACTTGCGACCAATCGAGCGCAGCGGCAACCCGCAGAACGCCCATGTCCGCAGACGTGAGTTCAAATACTTCATCATCGGCAAACAGTCCGCCGTTGAAGTAGTGAATATCGTGCGGGCCGAATGTGCTCCCGCTGGTGGACATCGCCGCGAAGAGCTGGCGGAGCTTGCGCGCAAAATTTGCGGGCCGGTTCTTATCGAGTTCAATCATCTGCCGGAAGAGGTGTTCCGGCAGAAGTCCGATGCTGTCCGCAAAGAGGCAGAACAGCAGCCGCATGAGAAAGTGCGCAGCCCGCTCAGGGTCAATGCCGCGTTGCCTGAGGCTTTCTGCGAGCTTCGCGAACTCCGAGGCTGCGTGCAATGTGACGCGGGCTTGCGCGGCCTCCGGGCGCAATTGCTCCGGTTCGTAGAACACCGCCCGCAGAACGTCTAGCGGGGGCAAAGCGCAATTCGCGGTCGGCGCGCTGGATAGCAGATCGTCAAGCGTGAAGCTGTAGAGTTGCGGTCGAGTGCCGGTGAAGTTCGTGTGAATCTCAAACCGTTCTTGATCGCACGTCACCAGTAGCGGCGGGTTCTCCAGGTCTCCCTGATACCGCACGAGTTGCGCATAAGCTGCATTCAGGTTCTTGTGCTTGCCCTTGTACTCCCAAGCGAAGAATCCGCGCTTCCAAACGTCGGCATAGCCTTTGCCTTCGTCCAATGTGGAAACGTGCTTCTCAAAAGCGAAGCTCTCGCCGGTGTGGTCTGCTGCTGCCGGGTGAGGATGCCCCAACACTTCGCAAAGGTCTATGAAGTGACTTTGAGCAGCGGCGCGCTCGCTCAGTGTGCTTGCTTTCCAGCGTTCCACGAATTCAGGCAGAGAGAGCGGCATGTGATGTTGTCAGAGCTGCGCAGTGATTGTTTCAAACCAGAGGGTGTGCCGCCAAGTACCGGGAAGAATCGGTAGCGCCTCAGTCTTGAAAGTATAGATGGGAGAGCGGGCGGCGGTAATCGGTAAAAGCAAGGAATGTGCGCCAGCTTATGTCATGCAGGGATGAAGCGAAAGCCGCAGACGATCACCACATGGCATAACGGACTGGACAGTTTGGTCTCTGTAGGCAGACATCCGCATGGATGTCTTCGACGTATTCCAACGGAGCATAGCGGTCGGTTCTGATTACCTGGAGGCAGTACATGCAAACGCTCTCCGTCTCAGATTGACGGGTGAACTGCGGGTTTCGGATGGGAGATTCTTGGCTAGTCATACGGCACCTTTGAAGAGGCCCGCAAGATGGAGTATCACACCTCGGAAGATTCCTGCGGGCCAGGGATTGCGCTTACGTTGTCCGCAAGTATCAACCGCATTGTGCGGCACTGTCGGTGACCCGAGTCACCCAAGCATGGTCGGCAGACGCAAGAAAGCCCGCATAGGGTAGTAGTGCAGTTTGAAAATTACAATTCCTTGCGTGGGAGCCTAACGCTAAAAACTGCAAAAACATGCCAGTTGCGGCAATGGTAAACGGTAGCGCCGAGAACCTTCGCGATCTAGACCCGGTTGTTATCGTTGGCCGACATGATGAACCCCTTTCATTGCCTAGGAGCTGACTGTCCCAGCAGATCGGGCACATGCTTGGAGAGTTGTCCACTTGTACCCCGAAAATTGGAAGCCCGCAGAGGAGACACGGGTCATGCGCCAGACTCATCTCCCTGCTGCGGGCTACCTACCACATTCGCAAAATCAGTATCGACCAGGCAGCGGATCGCTGTCTGTGACGGCGGTCACGCTACCAAGTATGCCGCATCCGTCGGAAACGACTGTGTACCAGAGACAAAGGCATCGTGGGTTCGCGGGAGTTCCGCTGGCGATTGCCAAGTGCCGCGATGAATGCCGGAAACGGCCACGGTTCGCGGGGGGGTGAATCTCCGGAGTTCGCAAGGCGCGCCGTGTTCGTCCTCAGCATCCCTGCCTTTGCAAAATGGCTTGGGTACCATCTTGTGTACCAGCAAACGCGCTTTTGCGTGCTATCTGCGTCAGAGCCGTTTTTGAGCAAAAATGAAACCCGCTGATTTAGCGGGCTTTAGCGGATGATAGTTGGTAGCGCTACCGGGAATCGAACCCGGGTTTGAAGATTGAGAATCTTCCGTCCTAACCCCTAGACGATAGCGCCACTGCCAGGAAGACTTCCGCGATTATAACAAATCAGCCGCATGGCCAGGAACACCGGCTCGCATGCGAACAGGGGCAGGAAATTCGCGCGATGATCGAGGAAAATGCAGGAAAAGCTGCTTTAAAAGCAGCTTCCGACGAGGGGTTGACAACCCTGGCTCCCCGTAGCAGAATCCTATTTAATGGCGAATAAAAAGCGAAAGTAGATGCCTCCGATTGCTCCTTCGGGTAAAACCGATTTTCTCCCGTCCTGACCCCGCGCTACTCGCTCCCTCGCCCTTGAGGTCGTTATGGCATCCACTGCTGCTTTGCGCGCTCGCTTGGAATCCTCGCTGCCGGAGCGCCTCTCCTCCGCACTGCTGCTGCGCGAGCGGGCTGCACCGCTGACGGTTTCGACAGGAGTGGCCGCGCTCGATGCGCTCACCGGAGGTCTGCCCCGCGGAGCGCTCAGCGAGATTGCCGGACCAGCTTCGTCGGGACGCACCGGAGTGATGCTGGCGGCACTGGCGGAAGCCACTCGCCGGCAGGAAGTGTGCGCGCTGGTGGATGCGAGCGACAGCTTCGATCCCGCTTCAGCAGCGGCGGCTGGCGTGGATCTGGAGCGCCTGCTATGGGTGCGTTGCAGTGATGTCTCGCGTCAAAGATTCACCACTGCAAGCACTGGGCATGGGCGCCGGAACCCAGGGTCCTCAACCAACACTGGCTTTAGCTTTGGCGGAGTGTTGGAACAAGTATTGAAGGTGACGGACCTGCTGTTGCAAGGTGGCGGCTTTGGCGTAGTCGTGCTCGATCTTGGCGATATTCCTCCGCGGAGCACCCGGCGGGTGCCGCTGACCTCGTGGTTCCGTTTTCGCCGCGCGGTGGAGCCGACCGCGACTGTGCTCCTGCTGGTGGAACAGGAGCCCTGCGCGAAAACCTGCGCGTCGCTGGTGGTGCGATTAGAACGAGAGGCGGTATGCGCGCGCGATTCGGCGCCAGTTCCTATGAGTCTGTGTGACAACTCAAGGTATGAAAGTGGGGTAGCAGAGGAGGCTGGAACCTGCCCCAAATCCAGCCCCAAAGGGGCGGCGCAGGTTTTCACACAGACTCTCACGCCCTGGCGAGTTATGGCACACGTTGGGCCAGCGGTTCCGGAGAACAATGCCGTGAGCCACGCCGCATTGCTGCGCGGAATGTGCTTACGTGCAGAGGTCGTGCGCTCAGGGGCGCAGCGCAAACCTGTGCAGCCAGCCAGCGCTAGCTTCGAACTGCGCGCCGCGTGGTGAGGGCATGTTTGCCTGTATCTACATTCCCGATTTTCCCGTGGAAGCCATCGTGCGCGCCGAGCCTTTGCTGCGCGAGCGGGCGGTGGCCGTGCTCGAAGGCAAACCTCCAGCGGTGCGCGTAATTGCGCTGAACGAGAAGGCCCGTCTGCTGGGCATGGAAACCGGCATGACCAAACTACAGGCCGCGGTCTTCGCGGCGCCTGAGGAGAAAAGTCCGGCCATCTTGCGCCCGCGCTCACCGGAGCAGGAGCGTTCCGCACACTTCGCTCTGCTCGACGTGGCTCATGCTTTCACCCCGCGCGTGGAAGATACCGCCGACGACACTCTGCTTCTCGATCTGGCTGGCCTGGAACGGCTCCATGGCGCACCGCTGAAGATGGCGCGCGATCTCGCGTCGCGAGTAAGCGCGGTCGGCCTGGAAGCAAACCTCGCTATTGCTGCAAATCCTGACGCTGCCTGTCATGCGGCGCGAGGATTCAGCGGCGTCACCGTGATTCCTGCCGGAAAGGAGGCGCAGCGACTCGGCGTGCTGCCGTTGCCGGTGTTGCTGGAGGGATTTGACATCTCGTTGGAGAAAACGTCGGCTGCCAAACGCGAACGCGACAAGTTCCGTGAACAAGTGCTCGACACTCTGGAGCGCTGGGGCGTACGCGATTTTCGCACCCTGGCGCTGTTGCCCGACCACGCACTGGCCTCACGTCTGGGCGAGGCAGGAACGCGTCTGCAACGCCTGGCACGCGGCGCTGGCTCGCGCACTCTCGCGCTGTGCGAGCCGCCATCCCGTTTTGAAGAAGCGATGGAGCTGGAATTTCCGGTGGACACGCTCGAGCCTTTGTCATTCATTTTGAACCGGTTGCTGGAGCAATTGTGCACACGACTGGAGACGCGGATCCTGGCTGTACAGGAGTTGCATCTGCGCCTGCAGTTGGAGCGGCGAGTCGCTGACGAGGACACCACGACTGTACTGGAGCTGCACAGTAACCCTCACAATGTAGGACAGGCCACATTTGAGCGCACTCTGCGACTGCCGGTGGCCATGCGCGATGCCAAAGTATTTCTCAAGTTGCTGCAGTTGGAGCTGGCAGCGCATCCGCCGGGCGCTCCGGTCTCGAAGGTATGGATTACAGCGGAGCCTGCGCCGCCGCGATCAGCGCAGCGGGGACTGTTTCTGCCAATTTCTCCCGAGGCCGAGAGGCTGGAGATCACACTGGCGCGCATCAGTGGCATGGTTGGTGAGCGACGAGCCGGAATCGCACGCCTGCTGGATAGTCATCGGCGAGACAGCTTTCGCATGGAGCGCTTCATGGCCGCACGGGAAGAATCAAAACAGGCAAAGTGTCCCACAGTGTCGGATATCGAAAAGCAGCCACGACTGGCGCTGCGGATGTTTCGACCAGTACGGCAGCTGCAGGTCCGGCTGTCGGAAGGACGCCCTGTCAGCTTGACTGCCATTGCGAAGCAAGCCGATCGGCAGCCCTGCAAGGACAGATTGTGTGGTCGGCGGGGCCCTGGCGCTCGTCCGGCGATTGGTGGGCGGAGAACGCGAAGCAAAATGGCAACGATAACGGTCTTAGCCCCTTTGATCGCGAGGAATGGGACGTAGCGCTCGTCGACAAGAACCGACGGCAGCGTAGCGCTGTATCGCATTTATCGCGACCTCGTGAACGGGCAGTGGTTTGCAGATGCCAGCTATGACTGACCATGTACGTCGAACTTCACGCTCGTTCGGCATTCAGTTTTCTCGAAGCAGCTTCGGTTCCCGAGGAACTGGCCGAGGTGTGCGCAGCTTATCAGATGCCGGCGATGGCCTTGCTCGATCGCGATGGCGTCTATGGCGCACCGCGCTTTCATCTGGCCATGAAGAAGCTCAACCTCAAGGCGCACATTGGGGCGGAGATCACTTCCCTGCTGACGGGCACAAATGCACAACCAACCGCTTCCGCGCGTTTCTCTGCTCTGCACGTCGCGCGAGGGCTACCAGAACCTCTGCCGCCTGATAACCCGCATGAAATTGCGCGCTCCGAAGTATCCCGCTTCCCTGCCTCGCGGTGTCAATCTCGATGAAAACGTCATCCTGCATGCGCAGGCAGCCGCGTCGGTGGCCGATCTCAGCGAGCACGCAAGCGGGCTGATCTGCATGACCGGCGGCGATGAAGGACCGCTAGCTTCCGCGCTGGCCAACGGCGGGATGGAAGCGGGCCGCACGCGCTGGAACAGCTCATCGCGATCTACGGTCGCGAGAACGTTTACGTCGAGCTGCAGCGTCACTACAACCGCGAGCAGGAGGCGCGCAATCAGGCCGCGATCGATCTGGCACGCAGCCTGCAACTGCCGCTGCTGGCGACACAAGGCGCGCAATACGCCAAGCCGGAGGAGCGCCAGATTCTCGACGTCTTCACCTGCATTCGCAATCATTGCACGCTCGATACTGCCGGACGTCTGCTGGCGCGCAACAGCGAACGCTACATCAAGACGCCGCAGCAGATGCAGCGTCTGTTTGCCGATCTGCCCGAAGCCATCGCGAACACCGTCGAGCTGTCCTCGCGTCTCACATTCACGCTGAACGAGCTTGGCTACCAGTTCCCTCGCTATCCCGTCCCTGACGGCGAAACCATGAACTCGTTTCTGCGGGCACGCGCCATGGAAGGCGCTCGCGACCGCTACCTGCGCCCGGGGCAGAGCGAATTATGGCAGCGCGCCCAGCGCCAGATCGAGCGCGAACTGGCGCTCATCGAGCACCTCGAACTGGCCGGCTATTTCCTTATCGTGTGGGACATCGTGCGCTACTGCCGCGAGCAAGGCATTCTGGTGCAGGGACGCGGCTCGGCGGCCAACAGCGCGGTCTGCTATTCGCTCGGCATCACTGCGGTCGATCCGGTCGGCATGGACCTGCTCTTCGAGCGCTTTCTGTCGGAGGAGCGCGGCGAGTGGCCCGACATCGATCTCGATCTGCCCAGCGGCGATCAGCGCGAGCGCGCCATTCAATACGTCTACGAGCGCTACGGCAAGCTCGGCGCGGCCATGACGGCCAACGTCATCACCTATCGCGGGCGCTCGGCGGCGCGCGAGGTCGGCAAGGCGCTCGGCTTCGATGGCGAAACGCTCGACCGTCTGGCCGGGCTGGTGAGTTCGTGGGAATACAAAGACCCCAGCGACACGCTGGAGCGGCAGTTCCGCGATGCCGGCTTCGACCTGCGGCATCCGCGCATGCGCAAGTTCTTTGAGCTTTGCGTGGCCGTGCAGGACCTGCCGCGCCATCTGGGACAGCACTCCGGCGGCATGGTGATCTGCCAGGGACAGCTCGATTCCGTCGTTCCGCTGGAGCCCGCGACCATGCCCGGCCGCGTCGTCGTGCAGTGGGACAAGGAAGATTGCGCCGACATGGGCATCATCAAAGTCGACCTGCTGGGCCTGGGCATGATGGCGGTGCTGGAAGATTCCATCACCCTGATTCGCGACCACTACAAAGAAGAGGTGGATCTGGCCAAGTTGCCGGCCGACGATCCCACAGTGTATGACACGCTGCAGAAGGCTGACACCGTAGGCATGTTCCAGATCGAGAGCCGGGCGCAGATGTCGTGCCTGCCGCGACTGCGTCCCATGCGCTTCTACGACATTGTGGTACAAGTGGCGATCATCCGCCCCGGGCCGATCGTCGGCCAGATGGTCAACCCGTTTCTTATGCGGCGGCAGGGGCGGCAGGAGGTTGTCTATCCGCATCCGTCGCTCGAACCGGTGCTGAAACGCACGCTCGGGGTGCCGCTCTTCCAGGAACAACTGCTGCGCATGGCCATGATTGCCGCAGGCTTCAGCGGCGGCGAAGCCGAAGAACTGCGTCGCGCCTTCGGCTTCAAACGCAGCGAAAGGCGCATGCGCGACATCGAGGTCAAGCTGCGCGCCGGCATGGACCGCAATGGCATTCTGCCCGAGGCGCAGGAGCAGATCCTGCAATCGATCACCTCGTTTGCGCTCTATGGATTTCCCGAATCGCACGCCGCCAGCTTTGCGCTGATCGCCTATGCCAGCGCCTATCTCAAGTGCCATTACCTGGCCGCGTTTACCGCGGCGCTGCTCAACAATCAGCCGATGGGGTTCTATTCTCCAGCGACGATCGTGAAAGACGCGCAGCGGCATGGCCTGCGGGTAAGACCGGTGGACATCACGCAGTCGGAGTGGCCGTGCACGCTGGAAGCCGGAGGGTACTGGGGCAGCGCTTCGCCCTCTGCGCATGGGATTTCGCTATGCCAAAGGACTGCGCGAAGAGAGCAGCGCAGGCCATCGTGCGCGAGCGCAATATGCGCCCTTTTGACTCGATTGCCGACCTGGCGCATCGCGTTCCTGAGTTGCGCCGCAATGAGTTGGTCCTGCTGGCTTCGATCGGCGCGCTGAACTCCATTGGGTGCAAAAACGAGGACATGGGTGGAGCAGCGCTTCAGCGCTGCATTGAAGAGTTACCCAGAAGCCCGGCTTTAGCCGCTGAGGTAATCACGAGCCCTTTACCTCAGGCGCTAAAGCGCGACATCTTAACCGACCCTAACCGCAGGCCTGACCCACCCCAATTCGCGCAAAAGCGGCGCGAATTGGGGACCCCGGCTGAAGGCCTGCTCCACCCGGCGCTGGTACAACAACTGCCGCCCAGCAAGCAGCGTCTGCACCGTCGCGATGCGCTCTGGCAGGTGGAACGCGCGGCGCGCCCTGCCGGGCCGCTGCTGGATGGTATTCCCGAGAGCGACGCCGCTTCCCCGCTCGCGCCCATGACACCCGACGAGCGACTAATCGCCGACTTCCACGGCACCGGGCTGACAGTTGGGCCGCATCCCATGGCGTATCGGCGGGCCGCACTTACGGCGCGCGCGCGTGCTCTCCGCGAAAGAATTGACCCAGGTTCCGAACGGCAGTTATGTGCGCACGGCGGGATGCGTGATTGCGCGGCAGAGGCCGGGAACCGCCAAGGGATTTGTGTTCCTCAGCCTGGAAGACGAAACCGGCATCGGCAATGCCATCATTTCGCCTGATCTTCTGGAACAAAACCGGCTGGTGATTTTGTCGGAGAAGTTTCTGCTGCTGGAAGGCGTACTACAGAACCAGGAGGGCGTGATCTCCGTCCGCGTACAGCGGGTTGCGCCCATGCGCGAAGCCTATGCCGCTGAGACGATTGATGTAACCGATGCCGATGTGCGCTCGCACGATTTCCATTAGCTCACAGGCAGCGCTGGTTAAATTGAGGAGACTTCGTTAAAGTAAGGGGCCGTCCTTGAAAGGGTGAAAGATGTTTAGCGCTAAATCGCTTGCCTGCCTGCTGGTCTGCGCCTGCGTTTCATACGCTGCGCCTGCCTTCGCTCTCGATGATGAAATGCATGCCCATCATCACGAAGCTACCGAGCAGCTCGGCAAGGTTTCGTTTTCCATCTCGTGCGCGCCCGCTTCCCAGAAAGCTTTCGAGCGTGGCGTCGCTCTGCTCCATTCCTTCGGATACGAACAGGCTGAGGAGCAGTTTGCCGAAATCGCCCAGAAAGACCCGGCCTGCGCCATGGCCCACTGGGGCATTGCGATGAGTTTGTTCCACCAGATTTGGGAGCGGCCCCAGGAACCAACGCTGAAGCGGGGCCATGAGGAAATGGAGAAGGCGCAGAAAATCGGCGCTAAAACCGAGCGCGAGCGCGGCTATATTTCCGCCCTGGCGGCCTTTTACCAGGATCCCGCCTCGACCGACTATCTGAAGCGGGCGACGGCCTACTCGGACGCGATGGGGAAACTTTACCAGCAGTATCCCACTGACCTTGGAGGCGGGCGCGTTCTATGCCTTGTCCTTGCTGGCGGCCAAGCCCCCGGGCGACACCTCACTGGCTTCCGAAAAGAAAGCGGTCGCGGTGCTCCTGCCACTGTTCCAGCAACAACCCGATCACCCAGGCCTGGCGCACTACATCATTCATGCCTGCGACTCGCCGCAAATGGCGCCCATGGCGCTGGACGCCGCCCGCCGCTACGCCGAGATCGCTCCGTCGTCAGCGCACGCGGTGCACATGCCGTCGCACATTTTCGCCCGGCTCGGGCTGTGGCAGGAGGACATCCAGGCCAACCTGAAGTCGGTGGCTCTCGCCCAGCAGTCGGGCGCGATGTACATGCATGGGCACGAACTGCATGCCCTGCACTTCCTTCTTTATGCCTACCTGCAGACCGGCCAGGACGAAGCCGCCAAGCAGGTCGTGGAGCAATCGAAGCAGATCCTGGCGACCGCGCCCACCCACGGCAACGACACCGGAATGTTGGAATACTACGGCTTTGCCGCCGCCCATTTCCCCGCGCTCTACGACTTGGAAATGCACAACTGGGCGGACGCCGCCGCGCTCCAGCCCGCGGCCAACGCATCGCCGCATTTGCAGATGATCACCTATTGGGCGCGCACCATCGCCGCCGCGCGTATGGGCGACGTGGAAGCGACCCGCCGCAATGCGCAGAAGTTCGACGAGGCGGAAGAAGCCACTCGCAAGTCGAAGCATGCCTACGTCCTTGATGGGCCGAATTCGGCGCATGGTGAAGTACACGCCTGGCTGGCCTTCGCCGAGAAGCAGAATGACCAGGCGCTGCGGCAGATGCGCCAGGTCGCCGACACCCAGGACAAGCTGGGAAAGGCGGAGGTGGACATTCCCGCGCGCGAGATGCTGGCCGACATGCTGCTCGAACTCAACCAGCCCGAGAAAGCCCTGGCGGAATACGAGAACATCCATGAAGATTGATCCCAACCGCTTCAACGGTCTCGCCGGCGCCGCACGGGCCGCGGAACTGGCCCATCAACCGGCAAAGGCGAATTCCTACTACGCACAACTGCTGAAGAACTGCGACGACGGAAAACACTCGGACCGCCCAGCATTACACAGCGCCAAGATCGTGCTGGCCAAGAACGAGCACTAGGCCTGCAGCAAAACCTTGGTCCGTCGCAGCCAACGCTAGTGTGACCTGCCTCACTGCAACGCTCCACCTGCGCAGGCGAGAATGAAGTCATGTTCTCCACCACTGCTGTACTCACCAGACAAGAAGTAACGAGCTTCGCGGAACTCCGCCTGCGCGCTCAGCCGCTGGGTCCCAAGCGTGTCGCGGTGGTCGCAGCCGACGACGAGGTCGCCCTCACGGCCGCCGATGGTGCGCTGCATCTCGGGATTGCCCTTCCCGTGCTCATTGGCGATGAGCGAAAAATCCGCGCCAAAGCGTCGGCGCTCGGACTCTCCGCGTTGCTCTCCGGCGCGGAGTTTGTCAGCGCAGACGATCCTGCAACCGTCGCCGTGCGCATGGCGCGTGAGGGCCGTGTGGAGCTGTTGCTGAAGGGCCATCTGCGCACCGATGAACTCTTGCGGGCTGCGCTGGACAAAGAAGCTGGGCTGCGCACAGGACGCCTGTTAAGCGACGTCCTCCTCTATGAGGACAAACTCGCGGGCGAACTCAGGTTGGTGGGCATCAGCGACGGCGGGTTGAATGTTGCTCCAAACCTGGAGCAGAAGAAGCAGATTGTGCAGAACGCCATCGAGGTCATGCGCTCCCTGGGACTGGTGCGACCCAAGATCGCAGTCATGAGCGCTACCGAAGCAGTCAGCGAATCGGTGCCCTCCAGCGTGGATGCCAGGGCGCTCACCGGGATGGCCAAAGCCGGGCAGTTCGGTGATGCACAGGTCTTCGGCCCGCTCGCCCTCGATTGCGCGCTTCTGGAGTCGGCGGCGCAGGCGAAGGGCATCGAGCATCCGGTGGCCGGTCACGCCGACTGCATGATCGTTCCGAATATCGAGGCCGGCAACCTTCTCGGCAAATCGGTGAAGTATCTCGGCGGCTCGCAATGCGCGCACGTCGTTGCCGGCGCGAGTGTGCCCATCCTGATTCCTTCACGCGTCGAGAGCGTAGATGACAAGGTAAACTCCATCGCTCTGGGGGTGCTCTTTGCAGCCCGGTGAATTCAAGATTCTTGCCATAAACCCCGGTTCCACTTCGACCAAGATTGCTCTCTATGTGAATGAGCGTGCTGACTTCGTCAAGAACATCCGTCACTCCGAAGCCGACATGGAACAGTTCCGTGGGCGCCCGATTCTTGATCAGCAGCAGTTTCGTTCGGCGCAAATTGAAGCGGCGCTCCGCGAGGCGGGACACAACCCCCGCGAGCTTCATGCGGTCGTGGGACGCGGCGGTCTGCTGCCGGCCTTAGCCAGCGGCACCTACATTGTGAATGCGGAGATGCTGGAGGAGTTGCGAGTGGCCCGTCGCGGCGAACATGCTGCCAACCTGGGCGCATTTCTGGCGGATGACATCGCGCAAAAGGCCGGCATACAAGCGTATGTCGTTGATCCCGTTAGCGTGGATGAGTGGCCAGACTGTGCGCGCCTTTCAGGATCGGCGCTGCTGGAGCGGCAGTGCTTGTCGCATGCTTTGAATTCCAAGGCGGTGGCCAAGCGTTATGCTCGCGAGTGCGGCGAACGCTACGAGTCGCTGCGGCTGATTGTGGCACACCTGGGCAGCGGAATTTCGGTGTCTGCGCACGAAAACGGTCTCATGGTGGACGTGACCAATTCGCGCGAAGAAGGCGCATTCTCCACGGAGCGCGCCGGCACGGTGCCCGTAATGCAGCTCGTCGATCTGTGCTTCAGCGGCAAGTACACCCAAAAGCAGGTGGAAGCGCTGCTCTTCCGCGACGGCGGACTCTATTCCTATCTCGGCACCAAAGACCTGGAGGAAGTGGAGCGCCGCATTTCCCTTGGTGAGGCAAAGGCCAAGACCGTGTTCGAGGCCATGGCCTACCAGATCGCGAAAGAAATCGGAGCGATGGCGGCCGTCCTGCACGGGCGGGTGAACGCAGTGCTCATCACCGGGGGCATGGCCCATTCGCAGCGTCTGGTCTCGCTGCTAACCGGGTACGTAGGGTGGATCGCTCCCATCGCCGTCTATCCGGGCGAGGACGAGCTGCGCGCCCTCATGGAAGGCACATTGCGCGTGCTGCGCCGCGAGGAGCCATCAAGAACCCTGGCGCTCGGGTGTGCCGTGATCGACGCTTAAGGTAGCGGCCTCAAACGTCCGAATCTTGGGCGTCCCGTCAATCACCTTGGCAAGCACCTTCAACACCTTTGGGTACACGTTGGCATGGTAGGCCTCCGCGTCGTCTTTGTTTTCCCAAAGGCTGATGGTGATTCGTTCCAGACTGCCGGGATTGGACAGCATGACCTCACCCTTGAAGCCTGGCTCCGCACGCAGCAGAGGAACGACCTCTTTCTGAAACGTCCGGGCGAACTCCTCGGCCATGCTGAGGGACTTAACGCGGAAATGCGCATTACGAGCAAACATTTTTGGCTATCCCCTTAGAACACCGACGTGTGCCGCACCCACCAGCTTCCGCAACTGGCCAGGGTTGCTTGGGCCGTCGGCGATGCCCCGCCGAATTGTCCGTACCAAGTGTCACACAATACGGACGCGTCGCAAAGCGGATAGAAGGGGCATGCAGTTGTGCACGCCCCTTGTCTTGGGTTTGGATTTAGTCGCTCGAAGGAACGCTCTTCGGCAGGTTGTTCGGATCCAGCAGCGGTAGTGGGTTCTTGGGATGCTGCAGGTCCGGTATCAAGTCGTTGGAAGCGCCGCCCGGGAAACGCTGGATGCTCGGATACTTCATGACGGACTTGTCGAACTCGAGGAGCGCCGCTGAAAACAGTGCCGCCGACCAGCCGTTGTCTTCGCCGGCGTAGCGTCCCGGCGAGGTCCGCAATCCATTCATTTCACCTTCGGCTCCGTTGAAGATCATGTCGTATCTCTCAAACGGATCCATGGTGAGGTTGTACACGGCGGGGATTGATCCCAGCCCTTGACTGGGTCCCAGCCACGAGTCCTTGGCCGTCCAAATGAACTTCCAGGCGATGCTCACCCAAGGCTCGTTGGGATCCCCGGAGATATCGGTGCGGATGGCATTGAGATACTCGCCGTTGATGTAGATCCACGACGTGCGCGCGGAATGCTGTGCCTTGCCCAGGATGTAGGCGCTGTTGTCGATGCTGTCAAAATAGATGGGCTTGCCGTTGTTGTCCTTCATTTCGCCAGGAGGCGGAGGAGTGATGCCCGCCATCGCCGCCAGCGTGGACCAGCAGTCGATGTGCGACATCATTTCGCCATATTGCACGCCGGCCGGAATGTGTCCGGGCCACGTCATGATGGCCGGCACCCGCCAACCGCCTTCGAAAGCCGAGCCCTTCTCGCCGCGGAACGGAGTGGTTCCAGCGTCGGGATAGGCATCCAGCCATGCGCCGTTGTCGGCGGTCAGGATGACGATCGTGTTGGGCGCGTCGGCACGGATTTCATCCAGCACTTTGCCGATATCGGCGTCCATTTCCATCAGGGAATCCGAGTAATCGCCCAAGTGCGACTTGCCCCGGAAGTCCGGCGCCGCGTTGGTCGGGTTGTGCATCTTGATCCAGTTGATGTCCATGAAGAACGGCTTGCCGCTCTTGGCGTGTTCCTTGATGTAGGCGACTGCGTAGTCGGCCTGCCGTTCGTCCATGGTCGCCATATAGTCGTAGGTTATTGTGGCAACCTTCTTGGCGGGCTGACCGGCCACGCCTTCCCACTCGCCCAGGTTCACCACCGAGTCGAACATCTTTTCAAAGTCAGGGTTATACGACGGGAACCAGGGATGGAACCACTTGGACGTATCGGGATAGGAATAGACGCCGGCGTAGTAGGCGGCGAATTCCTTCATCTCGTCGAAGCCATGATTGGTCGGGTAGGCCACGGGCTTGTCGCCCAGGTGCCACTTGCCCGAAAAGTACGTGGTGTAGCCGTTCTTCTTAAAGAATTCCGCGATGGTGGGAGTCTCGGGACGGAGGTAATTCTCGTCGCCCGGGGCAACCACGATCGACAGCGCCGAGCGGATCGGGATGCGTCCGGTAATGAACGAGGCGCGACCTGCCGTGCAGCTCGCTTGGCCGTACCAACTGGTAAAGACCGCTCCCTCTTTGGCCATCTTGTCGATGTTGGGCGTGGGATGGCCGAGAGTCATGCCTCCACCTGAATAGGCGCCGAAATCGTTCCATCCGGTGTCGTCGGTCATGAGCATAACGATGTTGGGTCTTGCGTTTTGGGCATGCGTCATAGCGCTGCGCCGCCGCCGCAGAACGCCCGAGACGGCAAGCGCTCCCAGCGCCAGCTTTCGTGCAACTCCAGGAAACTCCATGTTTCTCTCCTTTTTCCGTTCTTCGCCAGATCGTTCCTTTACGGAACGAAAGGCATCGAGTTTGTTGGTCGAGCGTTGGCCCTGAGAAAACTGCGATGCAGGTCGTGACCTGAGGGAGATTACGCGCCATCCTCTTGGCGGTCTTACATGTGTGAGGAATTATAGACGGGCTGCGGGCGAACAGACTAGCGCAACGCGGCCAACTTCCTGCCTGCGCCAAAATGCCAACCGCTCACGGGGTGTGCGTTTCAGGGTGCTCCACTCCCGTCCTTCCAGAGACGTCCCCGTGTAACTCTATGGCTGGCGCGGCGGCCCGATCAGCGGAGTCTTCACCGGCTTCGCCATGCCGTAGAAGACGACTACGCCCTGCCCCGCACCTTGGGTTTGTAATGCTTCATCAACCTTGCCGAATGCATCCGTGTAGTTCTGCCAGTTGTTGGTAACCCAGACATCTCCTGCGGGACCGATTCCGAGGTCAACCTGCAACTGCAATCCGCCGCCGACATAGCCACTGGGAGGCGAAATGGCTTGACCCGTCTTTACGCCGGGCGGGCAGTGCTCGGTGCGAAAGCCGCACAGCTCCACGATTCCAGCCGACCAACTGCTGAAGTTGGGGATCCAGACGTTGTCGTTGCCATCGACGGAAGCCGTCCAAGGCGCAGCGATGCCATTGCCAAACACCGGAGAGAACGGCGCCTCGGTGCCGTCAGGGCGCAACACCGTGATGCTGCCGCCCGACTCGTATCCCGGCGTTTGCGCGGCCAGGGCAGGAACCAGCACCTTGGTAGCTCTTGCTCCGGCGTCTGGGTCGTTGTCGAAGTTGAACTTGAACGCGGCTAGCATTTCGGCGAACTTCACTGCGCCACGGGGCGAACTGCCCAATTTGTTGGTGATCCAGACATTCCCCTGGCTGTCCACGGCGAGACCGCTGGCGGAGTATCCCACCTTGAAGGTCTCGACTTTGCTGGGATCGGATGCGGGGAAACGGACCACGTGGTCCGCGATGGCATTCGTAACCCAAATGCGGTCCTGCTGATCAATGGCGAGAGCGAACGGCCCGACGAGTTTACAAGGGTTCTTCAGCGGATCGCCCGTCTTGTTCTGGCAGTAGAACTGCACCTTGGACGGGTCGCCTTGCGGAAGCTTCACGATCTGGCCCTTGAGGAGGTCGAGGGCCCAGATATCGCCGCTCGGCGTGGCGATGATGCCCTGCATCTGGCTGATCTGGCGGTTGAAGTTCCAGCCTTCCGGCGGCGAGAGCGGCTTGCCGTTCTTGTCGAACTTGGTGATGTTCTGGCCGGTGAAGCTGGTGGGCCACGCATTGTCTTGTGCGTCGAGAGTCAAGCCGAAACCGGGGCCTGCGATGCCTCCGCCCCTGAAGCCCAAAGGGCTGGGGGAAAGCGGTTTACCGTTGGGGGCGAACTTGCTGAGACCGCCGGTCCAGGAAGCGTCCTGATTCTGCGCGCCGACCGTGAAGTTGTCGGCGACCCAGACATTACCCTCGCTGTCGATCATCAGCTTGCCGCCTCCGCTGACGCCTCCGCCGGTGAACTTAAGCGGAAAGATCGAGGCGCTGGGAGCGAAACGTCAGATACGGCAGGAAAGGCGTATGCCGCAAGAGCTTGCCGGGCGGTTGGCCGGCGGGAGTGGATAAAACTAATCGAGCAACGCAAAGATCTTTCCAGGATTGTGCCAGGGGAAGAATGCGACTCACCCGATGACAGCATGTCATCCGGCGGACCGCCGCTGGGAGGAGTGGTCGGCGCGAACAAACTGGCTGCACGCATCGGCTTTCACCTGCGTGATGCAACCGGCCATCACGCTCGGCCAGCGTGGCGAAGTTGGCCATCGTTGGTGTCTGCGCACTATTGAGGGCGTCCAGAATGGTCGGGCCCTAACTGCCGGTTTCGAGATCGACGAAGTTGGGCACGTTACCGGCGGCAATCCGCAGCTGCAAGCGGCGAGCCCTTGATCGTGGTGTCGTCGATGAACTGCGCATGCGTCACCACCGAGGCGATGGTGGTCAACTCGTTGATCACGACTTCGGCGGGAGGCTTGCTGCCCACCACCGTCAACAAAGCGATTGCCGGATTGTTGCCGGCTGCCTTGTTAGCAGCGGCACGCCGCCACTGGCCACCAGATAGAGGCTGGAGTCCGGAGCGCGCCTGTGCCATGGACCGCAAAATTGCCATTACTGTCGGTCTTCGTCTGGGCAAGCTGCTTGGGCTGCGCCGGCACTCGCTGCACCAGAAGTCACGGTTGATTGCGCGATCGGTGCGCCTCCACCCAGAACCTGACCTTTGATGTCGGCGGCAAGAGCCTGCCCGGCCAGGAACAGACTGAAAACGGCCAGTGCAGCTAGCGTCAACTTTGTGATGCTCATTCCGGGATTCATCTTCATTTCTCCTTGATCGCGAGCTTCCGCGGGCGTGGGCGCTAACGACAATGGGCGTTTCTCAAATCGTTGCGTGGAAAGCCCAGCATAGCCCTCGTGCATCACAGGATAACTTCCCCGAGAGTTGCAGTCGAGGTTTGCTGGACATCCGAGATGGGACGGCTCTGGTTACCACCCCGCCTGCGAGTTACGAAAGTACAGTTACCCCACCTGTACCTTCGTAACTTGAACATCCGTAGAACTCGGGATACGCTGCGGTCGGGGCACTCAGTGTGCGCGCCCGCCAGGTTGCTGTGTGTCTTGGCGAGTCAAGCTCTTTGACAGGTCAGGAATCTTTGGTTGAAGGGACCGGCCGCCGGAAATTCGGGGCACCTTGGCTACACTTACAGCCATGCCTCGTTCTCCTCCCGCTAACCCGTTAGTAATCAATATTTTACGTATAACTCCTTTGGATGGAATATTTTGCGATGCAAATGTTAGGCAAGCTATTGATTCTGCGAGGTGGTGGGGGAGGGGTAGTGTGCCAAGTGTGCTGGCTAGTTAGATGGTGCATATAAGTCATACATCTATGACTTAAGCATGTGCTCTTTCAGAGATTTATCAGTGCTAAATCATTTCGATTCAATATTTTACTTGTAAGTCATTTGGATGGAATATTTTACGAGCGAAATGATACGTAAGTTGTTGATTCCGCGTATTGCCAGGAGGGAGGGGAGGGCGTGACGCGACATCCAGAATCCGTGTTCATCCGTGAAATCCGCGGTTGCTTCTTGATTTCTCGGGCTAAGTTATTGCGACTCAATATTTTACCCGCAAGTCATTTGGATGGAATATTTTGCGAGCGAAATGATACGTAAGTTGTTGATTCCGCGTGTTGCCAGGAGGGAGGGGAGGGCGTGACGCGACATCCAGAATCCGTGTTCATCCGTGAAATCCGCGGTTGCTTTTTGATTTCTCGGGCTCGACCCTTGAGGGAAATGGGAAGGAATCGAGAACTCCCTCCCGCGGCCGTCAGCGGGCTGGACTGGCCTCGTCGTCATCACCGGGCAAAAAAGAGCCCCTCCGACGGACAGGGGCGAGTTGCTCATCGGAGGGGTAGCCGTTTTTACACGACCATTCTCAGGGTTGTTAAGAGGCTAAACACAGGGTTCTCCCAGAAGTTTCGGGATGCTGAAAAATGTTTTTTGATTTCGACATGCACTACCGACAAAGGCGAGATTCCCAGAATGTACCGGTTGCGCCCTTTGCGCAAATTGAACGTCAGAATGAGAAGGGACTCGCGTGAATCAAAATCGGAGATTTGTCCGGGCGGAGAATCAGCATGGTTACGGTTGCAGAACTGCTGCTATTCAGCAGGTAATCCGATGGTGGTCCTTCACGGAACCCGCATGTTTATTGATTGGAATGCAAATCATCAACCAGGTGCGGCATCGCCGTGGGGCCACGCGACCCGCCGTCTATATTCGCCCGGCGACGACTTTCGAGTTGAACTCAAAGCGGAAAGCCCCTAGGATGTAGGTCTTCGTGACGCAAAACGAGGCTGAGCAAAGGTTGTTGGGACGCCAATTCTTAAGTTAAGGGTTTCGATGTTAAAGCATTCCGCATTCACCGCATTGCTCAGTGTCCTGGCGCTCTTCCCTTGCCCGCGCGCTGTCTGCGGCCACCATCGCAACCCAGACCCATAAGCCGCACGCCAAGTCGTCTCACAAGATCACCGAGACCACCACTGCGCAAAAGAACATGGCGCGCCTGAAGCACAGCAGCAAAACCGCGGCCACCCGCAACAGCTCCAGCATCCGGGTCTCTGCGGGCCGGACCACCAAGCGGCACGGATACTACGAACGCTTCTATGCCAGCTCATTCTCCGATAACCAGGTGGAAGGCGACATCACGGCCGGTGAAGACCCGATCGTGCGCGCCGCCGCCATTGAGGCGCTGGGCAACATGAATGGCGCCGTGGTTGCGATGGATCCGGACAGCGGCCGCATTCTGGCCATGGTGAACCAGAAGCTGGCGCTATCGGCGGGCGCGCAGCCCTGCTCGACCATTAAGGTCGCGGTGGCCCTGGCCGCGCTGAGCGAGAACGTCATAACAAAAGATACCCAGGTGCCGCTCGGCAAGTACTGGCGCGTTGACTTGACCACCGCGCTGGCGCACTCCAACAACGCTTATTTCGAGGCGGTGGGACGCAAGCTGGGCTTCGAGAAGGTCAGCTATTACGCCCATCAGTTTGGATTGGGCGAGCTTGCCGGCTGGAACGTCAGCGGCGAACATCTTGGCACCTTCCCTGCCACGGAACTTGACGCCAAGCTGGGCGGCGTCGGCAAGATGTGTTCCTTCGGCGAGAGCATCTCCCTGACCCCGCTGCAACTGGCGGCGCTCATGGGCTCGATCGCCAATGGCGGAACGCTGTATTACCTGCAGCATCCCACGACCCCGGAAGAGATTGCGAACTTCACGCCCAAGGTAAAACGCAAGCTGGACATCGGCCCGCTGATTCCGGAAATCTCCGAGGGCATGTCGGGAGCGGTGGAGTACGGCACGGCTCGTTCGCTGCGGACCAACTTCATCGAAGAGCCCATCCTGGGGAAGACGGGCACCTGTTCCAAGAACGGCACCCGCTTCGGATGGTTCGGTTCCTATGCCAACACCGAGTACGGCCGCATCGTGACCGTGGTGTTCCTCGAGGGCGGCCGGCCGACCTTCGGCCCCAAGGCTGCCGAGCTTGCCGGTCGCCTGTACCGCAACTTGTATGACCACGACTTCTTCGCCGTGAAGCCTCCGGCTGTGCCCGTGCGCACTGCCGCAACCAGCGGTGCGACGCAATAGGCCGCTTAGAAAAACCCCGGCTTAGTAGCTTGACAATTCTCGATGACGATAATTATTTCGCGAAGGGCGAAGCTGGTTGCGCCTGCAATTGGCGCAGCGCGTCCTGATAGCGAAGTCTTTGCCGGCTCGTCTTGCGCCGCACTCAGCTTGTCGTTCAGCCACTTGAGCATCGCCGCTCGCGACGGATGCGGAAGGCCGTTGTCGGAGTCCGAAATTCGCCACTCGCCATTCGTCCCGCTAACAACGTAGCTGACCTGCTGCACGGAATTGGGCGGCTCGCGCAGATAACCAGTCGCCAGGTTATAGCTTCCGAGCAACCGGTAATGAACGGTCACGGTGAACTTCCCGTGATTTTCCGTGGGATCGGCATCGACCGTGTAGCGCGAAATCACGTTGATCTCTGCGTAGTCGGGATTGCTTCGCCACGTGACCAGCGGCTCAACCTTCGCCCAGCCTTGTCCGTCCAGCCGAGCGCCGTCGTAATCCACGCGGCAATACTTGGAGACCAGCTCGCGAACGTCGGCAGACTTGGTGTCCTGCTGCGCGTGGTTGAGCGGCATATCGAACTGGGCCAAAGCAGGAGAAACCAACCCAGCGATCAACACGAAACTCCATAGGCATGAGCGCAGCTGCGGCATGGACGTCATCCTTATAACTAATGATGTCACACGCAGATTACACCACTCCCACGCAAACGAAAGCGCCCGGCAAAAACCGGGCGCATGATCTCGATATGACAGCTTACGCTCTTGCGGTCTTCTGATCGCTGAACACCTGCCCGTCGCGGATATGGATGACGCGGTGAGCGTACTCGGCGATGTCGTGCTCGTGGGTGACGAGGACGATGTTGTTGCCTTGCTCGTGGAGCTTGTCGAACAGCGCCATGATTTCCACGCCGGTCTGCGAGTCGAGGTTGCCGGTTGGTTCGTCGGCCAGGATGATCGACGGATTATTAACCAGCGCACGCGCGATCGCGACGCGCTGGCGCTGCCCGCCCGACAGCTCGTTCGGCTTGTGGTTCATGCGGTCGCCCATTCCGACTGCGGTGAGCGACCCCTTGGCACGCTCAATACGCTCTTCGGCCGGGATGCCGGCGTAGATCAGCGGCAACTCCACGTTGTGCAGCGAGGTGGCGCGCGCCAGCAGGTTGAAGGTCTGGAAGACGAAGCCAATCTCCTTGTTGCGAATGCGCGCCAGCTCGTCGTCGTCCAGTTCGCTGACCAATTGCCCGTTCAGCCAGTAATTGCCCTTGCTGGGAGTGTCGAGACAGCCGATCAGGTTCATTAAGGTTGACTTGCCGGAACCTGACGGCCCCATGATGGCGACATACTCGCCGCGCTGAATGCGGATGTTTACTCCCCGCAAAGCGTGGACCTGCTGCTCTGACCCCATATCGTAGGTCTTCCACAGGTCTTCGGTGCTAATGATGCAATCGTCGGGAGCCACCACAGCCTGTATCTCAGGTAGGCTCGCCATTTGTGTCGCCATTTTCTTCTCCTCAGGTGGTAGCTGGTCCGGGTTCGTCATGAGTGCGGACTGCCTGCCTTCCTGCCCTGCGGCCGGTTGCTCAATCGTCAGCTACGATTCCGACTCTTCCTTCTTGGGGGCCGTCGTGTTATCGATCTTTACGCTGGCTCCGTTGCGAAGGGTCCGCAGCACTTTGTAACTACCGGTGACGATCTCGTCACCTTCCTTCAGGCCCTGCATCACCTCGATGTCCGTCGTCCCACTGATACCCGTGGTCACAGGTACGAAGACAGCGTCCTTTTTGTTCGAAATAACGAATACCCCTTGCAGTTCTTCCTTCGCCTTGGCGTCGGGCGGGGCGGCCGCCGCTGCTGCGGCCTTGGCTTTGCCTTTCTTCTCCGGCTCAAGCTCACCGCGCTGACGGATGGTCAACGCCTGAATCGGAATCGCCAAAGCTGTGGTGCGGGTCGCGGTCGTGATTCGGGCAGTCGCCGACAAGCCCGGCAGAAGGTTGGGCGGAGGGTCTTGCAAAGCCACGACTACCTTGAAGTCCTTGGCTTCCTGGCCGCTGGAGGTAGTCTGCGCCGTGGACACTCCCGTGGAACGCAGCACCGCGTTGCGACCGATCTCGGTTACCGTACCCTTGAACTTCTGCTTGGGGATGGCATCAATGGACACCTCGGCAGCTTGACCGAGCTGAACGTTGACGATGTCGGTTTCGTCCACCTTAACTTCGGCGGTAATCAGGGAGGTGTCGGCAACCGTCATCAGCGTACTGCCGGGAGCATTCTGGATTCCCATCACGACAGTCTCGCCTTCGCGTACCGGTAGATTCGTGACGACGCCATCGAAGGGCGCCTGGTACTCGGTCTTGCTCAACACATCCGTCACTCGACGAAGATTGGCGGCATTCTGGGTGATGTGGACCTGAGCAGAATCCTGTTGGGCCTTGGCTTGTGCGAGTTTCGCCTTGGCCTGGCCAAGCTGGGCTGTGGCCGTCCCTAACGCAGCTCTCTTGGTGTCGTAGTCGGACTTGGCGATCAACTGGGAATCGTACAAAGCTTTGTTGCGATCATAGTCAAGCTTGGCGCGCTCGAACTCAGCCTCGGCCTGGTTCAGTTCAGCAGCCGCGGTATTGACCGCAGCTTGGGCCGCGACCGCATCGGTACGAGAGGCATTCAGCGCCGCACTGTTGGCGGCGACGTCCGCGGAGGACTGCACGTTCTCCAGCGTGGCCAATACCTGGCCTTTCTTCACCGCATCGCCTTCCTTCACGTACAGATGTGTGATCTTTCCCATCGCGTTGGCGCCGATGTTAACGTAAACCTTGGGCTTGATCTCCCCCGAAGCGGTCACGACCGACGTGATGTCTTCGCGGACCACTTTCCCGGTTTGTACCGTCACCACTCCCTTACGGCTCTGTTCGACGGTGAAACCGACGATGGCCAGCAAAACTACAACCCCGCCGGCAATGAGCGCGATCTTCTTCCAGTTCTTCATCGGTCCTCTATCGGGAAATCGCTACTCGCGACGCACCTGTCCCCTGCCACATGGGTACGAAATGAGACGGCCCAAGGTTCCTTTGGAAAGCAAAAGCCGTTTCTGGCGACGCCGGTCAACCCGGCGCCGTAGCGACTAAAGCACCCGTGCGAGGCAGCAGTTTCCGGAACTCTCCCGATCCCTGATTATAGCTGCTAAAGCTGGGTGTTTGGATATCAACTTTGCCAGCCCGAACCGTGCCGGGCAGCCCCCGTAAAGACGCCGGCATGGCACATGATCTGCGGAACCCCTGAGCTGGCAGCGACTTTTTCGGGCAAAGGGGTTTGGTAAAGGGTGGGCGCGTTGCGCTGGGCTAGTGGGTTTGTCGTTTGCATCTGGAATGTGCACCGTTTCCAGAGAGCCTCTCAGCCGGTTCGGGGTGGTGACAATGTTGCGATTCGGGTTGCCGAATTTGGGCCAGCCGCCTTGCTTTCGGGGTGACGAGAACTTACAATTTAATCGGTCGAAGTGTTGGTGCGGGAGTGTTTTTTTGCACATGAAGTCATGTCGTTTTTGCCTGTTTTTCTCGCTGTTGCTAAGCCTTTTGTTGGTTAGCGCATTTGCAGCGGCCCAGAATCCCTCACCACCAACCGACCAAAATGCCGGCGCGGCGCCGGCCCAGGCGTCCGCACCCTCCACACCTGCAAGCTCCGCTCCGTCAGACGGCAAGGCCACCAATGCGGCGAACCAGCCCGCCAAAGCCCCCGACGCTTCCACGCAGGGGCAGACGCAGCAGGGCGATCCGCTAAAGCGGCCTTTGACCGAGAAACAGAAAAAAGCCAACGCCAAGGCCATGAAGCAGGAGTTGAGCTCTACCTACAAGAAATGGCTCAATGAGGACGTCCGCTGGATCATTACTCCGGAAGAGCTGTCGGCATTCAAGCAGCTGTCGAACGACGAAGAGCGCGATGCGTTCATTGAGCAGTTCTGGCTGCGGCGCGACCCCACACCCGACACGCCGGAGAATGAATATAAAGAAGAGCACTACCGGCGCATTGCTTATGCCAACGAACACTTCGCGGCCGGTATTCCAGGCTGGAGGACGGACCGCGGACGCATTTACATTGCGTACGGTCCGCCTGACCAGATCGAGTCCCATCCGTCAGGCGGCAGCTACCAGCGTCCAATAGAAGAGGGCGGCGGTGAGACCTCGACTTATCCCTTTGAAGATTGGCGTTATCGCTATATCGAGGGAGTCGGCCAGGAGATCAACCTCGAATTTGTCGATGCCTGCATGTGCGGCGAATATCATCTGACCATCGATCAAAACGAAAAAGACGCCCTATTGCACACGCCGGGCGCCGGCCTGACACTCTACGAGCAGCAGGGCTTGTCAAGCAAATCTGACCGCATTACGAATAGCGGCACGGGCGCTGCCAATCCCGGTATGGGCGCTGGCATGTATAACACCAACCAGTTTGACAAATTGGAGATGCTGGCCAAGATCAACTCTGCGCCCAAAGTGAAGTTCAAGGACCTCGAGGAAGTCGTCAGTCACAAGATCAACGTAAATCTCATGCCGTTTGAAGTCATGACCGACTTCGTAAAGGTGACAGGGGACACTGTTCTGGTCCCGGTGACCGTCCAGGTGAAGAACAAGGACATCACTTTCGCCAGCAAGGACGGCATCCAGCGCGGCACCGTCAATATCTTCGGCCGCGTGACTGGCCTTACCGGAAAAGTCGCCCAGACCTTTGAGGACACCGTTCAGGTGGACGTTCCCAACGACCTGCTGGAAAAAACCGTGGAACATTCCTCGCTCTATTGGAAAGCCATTCCGTTGCGTCCGGGCCGCTACCGCTTCGATATCGTGGTGAAGGATGTAAATGGCGATCGCGTAGGTACGTGGAGTCATGGCGTCCTGGTTCCGGAGTTCAACGAGGACAAACTGGCTTCTTCGTCGTTGATTTTGGCCGACCATATGGAGAAAGTGCCGACCAAGAACGTCGGTTCGGGAAGCTTCGTCATCGGCGAAACCAAGTTCGCCTATCCTCACCTGGACGGTGCGAACGGCCAACCTGCCAGCTTCAAACGCGACCAGCGTATGAATCTGTGGATGCAGGTCTATAATCTGCAGTCAGACGACAAAACCAAGAAGGCGTCGGCGAACATCGAATATGAAATCGTGAACGCCAACAACCAGCCGGTGCTGCACTCTTCGGAGTCAACCGACGCGATGGGTAATGTTGGCGAACAGATTACGCTGGAGAAGAGCCTGGCCCTTACTAGCTTTCAGCCGGGTGTGTACAAGCTCACGGTGAAGGTGGCGGACAATGTCTCCAAGCAACAGATAGCGCCTTCGGTAAGGTTCACCGTTGAGTAGGTCTGGTAAATTGCGGGCCCGCGGGAGCAAAATCGACCGCCAGAGCTTTGGCGCTGGCAGCCTCTTCTGGGAGGTTAGACGATGACCCGATTACTGGCGTCTTTAGCATTAGCAATCTCGCTGTGCATTACAGGCACGGCTGGGGTCGCCCCTGGATCGATATCGGGATATGTCAAAGACTCTGCCGGGGTGGCGCAAATGGGCGCTACCGTCGAAGTAGCCGGGGCCGGCGGGAAACACCAAGTCGCGTTCACCGACGCCAAGGGGTTCTTCCGTGTCAGTGGGCTGGGGGCTGGCAGCTACGATCTGCGCGTTTCCGCTCCCTCTTTCCTACCAGCCTTGCGCGAGGACGTGGCCCTGGCCGCTGGGGCCAGCAAAGTCCTCAATATCACGCTGAGCACGTTGTTCGAAGCGATTCGCATGATGCCGGAGCTGAAGCGCAGCACGGACGAAGACGATAGCTGGAAATGGACGCTCCGTTCTACCGCCAACCGCCCCATCCTTCGCTTTGAGGCGGGAGGGCCGGTGGTTATTGAGTCGGCGCTGCAGGACCACTCGACCACGGGAACCATGGCGTTCATGGCTGGCGGAACCAACGAAGGCTACGGCAGCGCTTCGGATCTGGGAACAGCCTTCAAGGTTGAGCATTCGATTTTTCATACAGCCGTCATCGGCTTGGCGGGGGACTTTGGATATCCCGGCGGCATACCGGATGGCGTTATACGCGCCTCGTACAGCCGGCACAGTGACGACGGCTGGAATCCCGTAATCGCCTTTACGGTACGGCGCTTCTCAACCCCCGACTCCGTGCCTCATGGTGGAGCGCTGCAGGCGCTGGCCATGTCGTACTCCGATGGCTTCTCCATCGGCGATTTGGTCGACTTCCAGTACGGCGGAGATGCGGAGGCGATTCAATTCCTGGGGCGCGAAGCCAACGCGTTTCGTCCGGCCGGGATCGCTGACTTGCACCTCACCTCCGATCTCATCCTGGAGTACCGGTATTCGACCGAGGAGCCCAACACCCGTGCCAGCAAGGGCTTCGATTCAGCTCCCGCCGACCTTAGCGAAAGCGGCCCTCGCATGACCATGGTGAATGGCCTGCCCTTGATGGAGAACGCCCATCATCATGAAGTTTCGCTGTCGCAGCGGATCGGCAACAACAAAGTGCAGGTTGCCTATTTCAACGATCGCGTTAAGGACCCGGCGTTGCTGGGAGTTGGCGATATTGATAGCCAACCCGGCGACATTTTGCCCGACGTGTATTCCGGCACGTTCAGCTACAACGGTGGCATGCTCGAAGCCCAAGGTGTGCGGCTGGTGCTGCAACACCGATTCTCCAATGGAATCACGGCAACGGCAGATTACGCTTACGGCGGGGTGCTGGACCTGGAGCAACCCGATGTCAGCTGGAACGTGGTGCGCAACAGCCTGGAACACAGCTGGCGGCATACAGCGGCGCTGAGGCTAAACGGTGGCATTCCCCACTGCGGGACGCGCTGGATCGCCTCCTATCGCTGGACCAGCGGTGACAATACGTTGACGCCGGTTGATCTCTTCAACGCTTCGGCTGGACAGGCCGACCCCTACTTCAATTTGTTCGTACGGCAGCCCCTGCCGCATATCCACGGCATGCCGCTGAACATGGAAGCGTTAGTTGACCTGCGGAATTTGCTGGCACAAGGGTATGTGCCGGTGATCGGACCCGACGGCAAGACGGTTTACCTGATGCAGTCGGCGCGCAGCGTACGCGGCGGGCTGGCGTTCACGTTCTGATCTCCCGCTATTACGCGATTGCGGGATCGACCTTCTCGCTATCCACACCGAGTTCCTGGAAAGCCTTCTGCGCTGCCTCGACGTCAAACTTGCCATCGCGAGCCAGGCGCGACAGGGCCGCGGCCGCAATCGACTCGGCGTTCACTTCAAAGTGCCGCCGCAGATACTCGCGATTATCGCTACGTCCAAAGCCATCCGTCCCCAGCGTGACCAGCCGGCGGCCCAGCCACGGTGACAGCTGGTCCGGCACCACTTTCATGAAATCGGTGGCGGCGACGATCGGCCCTTCCACGCCGTCGAGTACCGTCAGGATGTAGGGTCGCTTCTCCGGCTCGGCTGGGTGCAGGCGGTTCCAGCGCTCGATGGCCAGGGCATCCCGACGCAGTTCGTTGTAGCTGGTCACACTCCATACGTCGGCCTGCACACCATATTTCTCAGCGAGAATGCCCTGAGCGCGCAGCGCTTCATTCAAAATGGACCCGCTGCCAAATAGTTGCACCGTTGCTTTGTCACCAGCCGCGGACTTGTACTTGTAGATGCCGCGCAGAATCCCTTCCTCACAGCCCGGCGGCATTTCCGGCATCGGGTAATCTTCGTTGTAGATCGTAATGTAGTAAAAGCGGTCTTCGAGCTCCTGATACATGCGGCGGATGCCGTCCTGAATGATGACAGCAATCTCGTACACGTACGCGGGGTCATAGCTGTGGCAGGTCGGCACGGTACTGGAGAGCACCAGGCTGTGGCCGTCTTGATGTTGCAGGCCTTCCCCGGAAAGCGTTGTCCTTCCGGCGGTGCCGCCCATCATGAATCCCTTGCCCCGCGAATCGGCAAAGGCCCAGACCATGTCGCCGACGCGCTGGAACCCGAACATCGAGTAATAGGTGAAGAACGGAATCGTCGGCACCTTGTAGTTCGCGTACGCCGTTCCGGCCGCGGTGAAGGAAGCCATAGCACCGGCCTCGGTGATGCCCTCCTCCAGGATCTGCCCGTCCTTTTCTTCGCGGTAATACAACAGCATGTCCTGATCGTGCGGCTTGTAAAGTTGTCCCTGGCTGGCATAAATACCAACCTGCCGGATGATGGACTCCATGCCGAAAGTCCGCCCTTCATCGGGAATGATCGGGACAATCAGGTTGCCGATCTTCTTGTCTTTCATGAGCTGCCGCAACATGCTGACAAAGCCCATGGTGGTAGAGACGGCGCGGCCTTTTGATCCGGCCAGCGAGTCTGCGAATTCAGACGAGGGGCGGAGCCTGGAAGCTTGACGGAGGAACGTCCCTTATCAGCAAGAACCCGCCAAGTTCCTCGCGGCGCTTGCGTGCATAGACAATCTCTGGACTGTCGTCGGGCGGACGATACAAGCGTCCTTCTTTCGCGGCCTGTTCAGGGACCGGAATCGCGAAGCGAGAGCGGAACGCGGTCAGCGCCTGGTCGGCGAGCTTCTTTTCCTGGTGGGTCGCATTGCGGGCCTCGGCCGAGCCGAGACCGTAGCCTTTCACCGTGTGCGCCAGAATCACGCTGGGCGCACCCTCATGCTCTACCGCTCGCTTGTAGGCGTTGTAAACCTTCTGCGGATCGTGGCCACCGCGGGTCAGGCGGTGTAGCTCTTCGTCGCTCATATCGGCGACCATCTCCAGCAGCTGAGGATGTTTGCCGAAGAATTCGCGGCGAATGTAGTCGCCGCCCTTCACCTTGTAGGTCTGATACTCACCATCTACGACCTCTCCCAGGCGCTTCACCAGCAGGCCGGACTTGTCGCGCGCGAACAGGCGGTCCCAATCAGAGCCCCAAATCACCTTAATGACGTTCCAGCCGGCGCCGCGGAAGGCAGCCTCCAATTCCTGGATGATCTTGCCGTTGCCCCGCACTGGCCCGTCGAGACGCTGCAGGTTGCAATTGACCACGAAGATCAGGTTGTCTAGCTTCTCGCGCGAGGCCAGCGTGAGAGAGCCCATCGACTCGGGCTCATCGGTCTCACCATCGCCCACGAACGCCCATACCTTGCGCGGGGTCTTGGGGATGAGGCCCCGGTTCTCCAGGTAGCGCATGAAGCGCGCCTGGTAAATGGAGTTGAGAGGCCCAAGCCCCATGGAAACCGTGGGGAATCTCCAAAAGTCGGGCATCAGCCAGGGATGCGGATACGACGACAGCGCCGGCAGGCCACGCAGTTCGTGACGGAAGTTCCGCACCTGCTCTTCGGTGAGTCGTCCCAGCAGATAGGCGCGTGCGTACACTCCCGGCGAAGCATGCCCCTGGAAATACACAAAGTCGCCCGGTTGGTCCCCATAGCGGGCGTGAAAAAAATGATTAAACCCGACCTCAAGCAGGGTCGCGAGCGAGGAGTACGTTGAGATATGGCCGCCAATTCCCGGGTCTTTTTTGTTCTGGCGATGCACCATCGCCATCGCGTTCCAGCGAGTCAGGCTCTTCAGGCGCCGCTCCAGTTGCCGATCGCCGGGATACGGAACTTCCTCTTCGACGGGAATGGTATTGATATAAGGCGTGTTCAGCTGGATTGGGACTTCCACTCCAGAAGCTCGAGCATGTTCGATCAAGGCCTCGATCAACTCGCATCCGCGACCGGTACCCTCATCTTCTATGACCTGGTCGAGGGCTTCAATCCACTCCGCGACTTCCTCCTCGGAATCGATTGCCGGTTTCGCGGGAAACTCCAGGATGCGGTTATTGATTTCGTAGGTTGCCATTTCTGACCTCAACAATAGGCGCAACGCCGCGGCAGACCGATAACCAACACGTCACCGGCCACTTCACTGGCACTACGCTACCTGTTTCATAAAGATGCGTCGAATATCGAATTGCTTCTTATTCGGCACTCTGTTGCTGAATTTCTTGGCGGCCGCGCGTCCAGCGCTTCGTGCGCAATCGGCCCTTCTTCAAGCTGAAGGCCCTGATCGCGAATGCGCCATCAGAGCATATGGATGCCCGGCGGCGGGCACCGCCAGAATGCTTGCCCAGCCTCTTGCCAACCTCATGAATAATGATTCAATTCTAGCAGAGGACACGGGCTTGCTTTGAGGCTATCGGGGCGATCTCCCTGCACAGCAGAAAACGCGCAGCGAGCTGCGCGTTTGTGCATTTCGATCTCGGTTCCAGCGTGGATGCGTTCTTGTGTCCCGGCGTTGACTCCGGCACGCAGCTCGGCAGCAAGCCGCCGGAGCGTCGCACCAGATCAGTACGGCTTGTTGATCTGCTGCCACACGGCGATGCCGGCGATAAGCAGGATCAGCACCCCGGACAAGGCACCCAGGATACGAACATAAGGCGTCACTTTCTGCATCCGGACCTGAAGCTGCTCCTGTTCGGCGCGGATACTGGCGCTGGCATCGTCCAGGAAGAGTTGATCGTCTTCGTGCAGGGTCAAGGTGCTGCGGTAAATCAGGAGCAGGATGAGCACCGCCGTCAGAACACCCCAAACGATCAGCAACATCATTAGCATTGACATTTGCCACCTCGGCTCGAATGAACCGGTCCCGCGCCTGACGAGCAATTTGCCCTACCACACAGGCGGGGCCTTCAAGTGGCCTTCATTATAGACCCGACATTTCCTGAGCGGGCAAGTTTTTCCGGCATGGCAATAGACTGGCCAGGTACCCCCTTTGATCTGCGGGGTTCTGGCAACTTCTGCGTCGCCAGGCAATTCCTTGACATCCAATGATTCAGGGATTTGAAGCGCTTTGCCGACGCCCGTAAACAGGTGTCATATTGCGAACAGTTTGCTATAATCCCGCTAGCTTCTGAGGAGAGAAGAATGGCAACCACCACAACTACACCGACCACCACGACACCTGAGGTTGACACCAGGCCGCTGAATCTCACTGGCACCGCGATCGCCAAAGTGAAAGAGATCATGGCCCAGCAGAACCCCGTTCCAGCAGGACTGCGCGTGGGCGTGGTCGGCGGGGGTTGTTCCGGGTTTTCCTACTCGATGTCGTTCGAGAATGGGGCCGGCATGATGGACAAGACCTTCGACTTTGATGGCCTGAAGGTCTACGTTGACGCGACGTCACTGATGTACTTGAAGGGCGTTAACGTCGACTACGTCGAGACGCTTGAGGGTGCCGGGTTCAAGTTCGACAACCCCAATGTGAAGAGCACCTGCGGCTGCGGATCTTCCTTCAGCGTTTAAGTTCGGTCAAAATGGATTGAAAAGCCCTGCCCTAAGCGGCGGGGCTTTGCTTTTGTCGGGACTCCTGCGGCCCCGCTCCGCGTTCGATAGCAACCATCGCCGGATGCCGGGGTTCAAGCAGACAAGCGGTGTTCGTCTATACCGCAAAGCGCACACCTTATACAATGGAATTTCCTGCTGGCATTCCGAAAATGGCTGGCGATTCACCGCCGGGAGAGTGGATGAACTTTTTTCGCAGAAGCGGCTTTGTATTTCTTGCGGCTTTTATCCTGTTGCTGGAACTAGGTTGTGGGGACCAATACCGTCCGGTTGCTAATCCGATCGTGGGTCCCGGCGGACAGCCGCAGAGCACTCACTTCGCCTACGTGGTCAACAACAACCCTGCGGGCGACAGTTCCACCATGCAGATCGACGTTTCCGGCGACAGCGTTACCCAACTTCAGACCACGGGTCTGGGATCCAACTTTGTGTCTTTTCTGAGCACCTCCACCGCCGGACTGTTTGTTTCAAACGGCGGCGACGATAGCGTGAGCGAATTTTCCATAACCCAGACCGGGGTTGTTCTTAACACCAACCTGCCAGTCGGCTCGCATCCAGTGGCCCTTAGTTCCACTCAGGCTGGAGTTATGTATGTTCTCAACTCCGGTCCCAATTCGATTTGCCCAAATTCCGGTTCCATCAGCACGATTAGTACAACCACGGTGGCCGTCACAAGTACGGTATGCCTTGCCATTATGCTGACTCCGCCCCCAAACCAGACGTTCGCTCTATGGCGTGAACCCGATTGCCATGCTCCAGTCGCCTGGAGCGGGCCGAATATTTGTGATCGCTCAAGGGGACAATAGCCTCTGGGTTTACGATCCGCCCAGTCAGTCGATCGTGGCTCGGTTTACGACGCCGGATAACGGGCTGGGCGCGAACGCCGTCAGCCTGGCCTCCAGTGCCGACGGCGCTTACATTTTCGTTGTGACTCAGGGCGACGGGGTGAACCCCGGAGCACTCAACATCATTTCTACCGGTAACTTCAGTGTGGTTCCGTCAGTCCCGCTGGGCGTAAAACCGACGTTTGCTTATTTCGATCCCGCCCTGGTCCGCCTCTACGTAACCAACACTGGCAGCAATACGGTCAGCGTCTTCGACGCATCGAACATCAACATCAATGGCTCGCCGGCTATGCCGCTGCTCGGTGTGACCCCGGTGGGGACTGCTCCCGTGTCAGTTACCGCGTTGCACAACGGCACGCGGTTCTTTGTCGCAAATGCGGGCTCCAACAATGTAACCGATGCCAGCGCGACCAGCTTTGCAGTGCTGAACACGATACCGCTGCCCACCGGGGCAAATCCGGTGTGGATCGCCTCCGAACCAACGTCCAGCAAAGTTTACGTGGCCAACCAATCGTCCATTTCGATTATTCAGACGGTCAATGATGCGATCACTGCAAACGTACCCGCCCCGGCACAGAATCCCAATTGCACCAGCTCCTGCGCCCTGCAGCAGCCAGTCATGATCATCACGGACTAGGTGCGGTCTGAGCTTGGAGTCCTAGGTAAACATGAACTCCTTGGTTCGCAGCTCGCGGATGGTATCGCGCAGCTTGGCGGCGCGTTCGAACTCAAAGCGCTTGGCGGCCTCGCGCATATCGCTTTCCAATTTTGCGATGTAGCGGTCGAGATCTTCTTGCGAACCAAACTCGGGCAGCCCTTCGGTATCGCTCGTCAAGTCTGCATAATCGGCCTCAGCAATGGCGACTAGCGTCATGTCCAGCGGCCGCACAATCGTCTCCGGCGTGATGCCGTGTTCTTCGTTGTAGGCGCTCTGAATCGCACGCCGCCGGTAGGTCTCGTCGATTGCCTTTTGCATGGACTCAGTCATATTGTCCGCATAGAGAATCGCGCGCCCGTTCAAGTTGCGAGCGCAGCGCCCCATGGTTTGGATCAACGAACCCGCCGACCTCAGAAAGCCTTCCTTGTCGGCATCGAGGATGGCCACCAGCGAAACCTCCGGGAGATCGAGACCCTCGCGCAGCAGGTTGATGCCGATCAGCACGTCGAACTCGCCCTTGCGCAAATCGCGCAGAATCTTGATGCGCTCCAGGGTTTCGATCTCCGAATGCATGTAGCGGCAGCGCACTCCAACCTCGCCGTAATACTCCGCCAGGTCCTCGGCCATGCGTTTGGTTAAGGTGGTAACCAGCACCCGCTCATGCTTTTCTGCGCGCTGGCGGATCTCATGCAGCAGATCGTCGATCTGCCCTTTCACCGGACGAACCTCTACCTCAGGATCGATGAGGCCCGTGGGGCGAATAATCTGCTCCACCACAACGCCAGCCGCTTTCGTCAGCTCGTACGGTCCGGGTGTTGCGGAAACATACACCGCCTGATTCACCCGGTGCTCGAATTCTTCGAATGTAAGAGGGCGGTTATCCAGCGCACTCGGCAGCCGAAAGCCGTACTCGATGAGGTTCTGCTTGCGGGAGCGGTCGCCGTGCCACATGCCGTGCAACTGCGGGATGGTCTGATGCGATTCGTCGATGAACAGCAGGTACTCGCGGGGCACGTAATCCAGCAGCGTCGGCGGGGGCTCACCCGGCAAACGGCCCGTAAAATGGCGGGAATAGTTTTCGATCCCGTGGCAGTACCCCATCTCCCGAATCATCTCCAGGTCAAAGCGCGTGCGCTGATGGACGCGCTGCGCTTCCACCATCCTTCCCTGCTTCTCCAGTTCCCCTTCCCACCAGGCAAGTTCTTCGAGAATCGAATCTGTTGCCGCATTCTTGCGCTCTGGCTTCATCACGTAATGCGTCTTGGGATAAATCGGCAGACGCGCCGTACTTCTGTTTCACCGTCCCGAACAGGGGATCGATCTGGGCCAGCGACTCGACTTCATCGCCCCACAACTCAACCCGGTAGGCGTTGTCGTCGTAGGTGGGAAAGATCTCAATGACATCGCCACGAACACGAAAAGTCCCGCGGCGGAAATCTCCCTCCGTACGCTCATACAGAATCTCGACCAGCTTGCGAACAATGTCGTCGCGCTTGATCTTCTGTCCCTTCTCCAGGAACAGCAGCATGCCGTAGTAGGCTTCCGGCGATCCCAGGCCGTAAATGCAGCTCACCGAAGCGACGATGATGCAGTCGCGGCGCTCGAACAGCGATTTCGTGGCCGAGAGACGAAGCTTGTCCAGCTCGTCGTTGACGGTCGCTTCCTTCTCGATATAGACGTCAGCCGCCGGAATGTAGGCCTCGGGCTGGTAGTAGTCGTAATAGGAAACGAAATACTCGACGGCATTGTGCGGAAAGAACGACTTGAACTCGTGATACAACTGCGCCGCGAGCGTCTTGTTGTGCGCCAGAATCAGCGCCGGCCGGTTGACCTCCTCGATCACCTTGGCCATCGAGTACGTCTTGCCCGAGCCGGTCACGCCGAGCAGCACCTGATGCTTCTCGCCGTCGTAGATGCCCCGCGTCAACGACTCGATGGCCTTGCCCTGGTCTCCTTGCGGCTTGTACGAGCTGACGAGCTTGAATTCCATTGCTGCCGGGTTTCCCTTCGCAAACTGGTTCTGACCCCTCACAGAAAGCAATTTCGTCGAGTGGGCATCTCTTCATTATACGGCTGAACGAAAGACACACTCCGGTCGATGGATTAGGGTGTTCACCAATACGTAACATAAGAATTTTCTATTGGACATCCTCCCGAGGCCCGGACAGACTCGCATAGGAGATTCCCATGAGCTCGGCGAATCTGGTGCCGCGACCCCAAGGCGAGCTTCTAGGCGGCCCTGCGTTCCTGATGTGTCCTCCCGATCTGTACGAAGTGAACTACGTCATCAACCCTTGGATGGAGGGAAACGTCCATGCTTCCTCACAGAAGGAAGCTTGTGCGCAATGGGAGCAACTGCGGTCCGCCATCTCGCAATTCGCGCGCGTCGAGTTGGTTGATCCGCAGCCCGGCTCACCCGACATGGTATTCACGGCAAATGCCGGCTTGGTGCGCGACGGCGTCGTGGCATTAAGCCGATTTCTTCATCCCGAACGGCAAGGAGAAGAGCCTCATTTTGGCAAGTGGTTCGATGATTCAGGCTTCGTGGTCCGCGAGACACCAACCGCTCACTCCATTCGAAGGCGAAGGAGACGCCTTGTTTGAATGGGACGGTTCACGACTGTGGGCCGCGCACGGAGTTCGTACACTGCAATCCACGCACGGCTGGCTCAGAGGCATTTGGGGCGTTGAAGTCGTCTCCCTCGGCTTGTCGATCCTCGCTTTTATCACCTTGATACCTGCTTTTGTCCGTTGTTCGGCGGATACGTGATGTACTTCCCAAAGGCCTTCGACGCTGAATCGCTGACCAGGATTGAACAGCGATTTCCCCATGACAAGCGCATCCTTGTTGGCGATGCTGATGCCCTGCGTTTTGCCTGTAACGCCATAAATGTCGGCCGCGTGATCGTCTTAAATGAAGTGAGCGCAGAGCTCTCAAGGCAATTGGAAAGCCTCGGGTTCCGGGTGGTTCAAGTCTCGCTGACGGAATTCTTGAAAGCGGGCGGCGCCGCCAAATGCCTGGCGTTGCGCCTCAGCGAAATGGACGCGACTCATGCTGCCGCAGTGCGCCTCTTCCCTGCCAAGGGAAACAGCGCCCGAATGGCGGTACAGCGCTTGACCTGGCTTCGCGGTGAGTCCGTCTAACCCCGTTCCTCTGACCTCGCAGGTGCCGCCGGTCTCTCGTGAGTCTATGCTGTCCCCCGCAGCTGATTTCGACCCAGAATCCACTGGAGATGGCGCGTCCCCTGTCAATCAACGCGCGGTCAGGAACCGCAGAGGCTGGTTTACCCTATTGGTTCCACCCGAATTAACTTGACCGAATATCAGCTTTGTTTTCTAAGCTGACATTTGAATGCGTAAGCCGGGAGCTCCGAGGGGCTTCGGCTGCCTGGGAGAAGCCATTGAACTTCCTGAACCGCGTGCAACCACTTGGCCTGCTTGTACTGCGCCTTGCCCTCGGCGCGATCATGATCGCTCATGGCTGGCAGAAGATTGCTGATCACATGCACATGATCACCGGGATGATGAGCCAGCTCGGGGTACCGCCGTTCATGGCTTACCTTGTGGTTGCCGCGGAATTCGGCGGAGGCATCCTGCTCGTGTTGGGTTTCCTCACGCGGTTGGCCGCCCTCGCTGTCTTCGTTGACATGCTGGTGGCCATTTTGAAAGTCCATCTGCCGCACGGGCTATTCTCCAGCAACGGTGGCTTCGAGTTTCCGCTGGCTTGCGCCGCGATTGCGTTTTCGCTGATTTGGAGTGGCGCCGGGCCAATCGCCGTCGATTGGTTGTGGGGCAGCAAGGGAAGATAGGCTGGGCCAAGCGGCGTTTCACCGAGGGTAGCCCACTTGACTAGAAGCTATGTCATAAATCGTACTGTATCAGGGCACGTCTTCAGACGTGCCGCAGCGGGCGAGGAGTGACTTGGGCTTCAGCCCCTGACCCGGTTCTTGCAGGGGCTAAAGCCCTGGCTTTGTTGCACGTCGTTCGGCACGACTCGAAGTCGTGCCCTGATACAACACGAAATGATTTACGAGATGGGTTCTATGCGCCCGGCGCCTTCTCTTCTTCGCCTTTGAGTTCGTTGTAGCGCTCTTCCATGTGCTGCAGAACTTCATCCAATTCCGGAGGCCGTTGGTTCACCCGTTCCCGCGCCGCTTTCAGCAGCAGTAAATTGTTCCACGTGGTCTCTACCATCCAGGACGCCTTCGCTGCGGCGAGTGTCTTCGGCAGCACCCGGGTCACCATGACCCAATCATTGCCAATCGCGCTCAACTCCAGAACGGTAGCCAGGTCCCAGTAATCGCTCGATGAGATGCCCCCGCGCCGTGCGACGGCAAAACTCACCAGCGGCACCAATTGGTCGGCCCGCTTCAGTGCGTCCGCATCGCCCTTCTCGATCAGCAGGGTAATCGCATTGACGCCCGGATAATAGTCGCGCGGATCGCTTTCGAATCCCTTGGTGTAAGCCTCGATCGCGTCATCGAGCGCCGCCGTGGCCATCAGGCTCTTCTTCTTTTTCAGCTCCTTATAACGGTCTTTATGGATCCGGCCCAGGATCCCGAGCGTCTCCGGGTCCGTGCCCTTCTCCTTGATAAGATTTCGAGAATCCGCTGTGCCTCATCACGGTCACCCGGCCCGTTTCTACGGTTCAACGCCAGAGCGCGCTGCTGCCGCACCATCGCATTCGACTTCAGATAGTCGGGGAACTCATCCGACAGATTCACCATGTCGTCCCACGCGCTGACATCGCGGAAGGAGAGCATCAGATCGACGAGCACCTCGTTCTGCGCCACCTTTAAGTCTCCGAGGGTCTGCCGGATGTCGCGCAGCGCCGCCAATCTCTTTTCATCCGAGGACTTTGCCCGGGCGTCAGCCAGTTGCTTCCTGAACTCCTCCGAGTGCTGTACCTCGTCCTGAAAAATCTCGGTGACCTCATGCGGCAGGTCGATCTTGGGAAATTTCGGGATCAACTGGAAGATAGGGCTGTCTTTGGAAGCTGCGCCGCGGATTGCCGCGTCCAGTCGCGCACCCAAGTCCGTCCGCAGCTTGGCGGCAGCGTCATCGGTCAGTCTGCCTTTTTCCAGCGTATAAGGAATAGCCCGCACCAGGCTGACATCGAACGGCAGCCCATGGATGGCGGCGAAAATCGGCACCGTGGTAAAAGGCCGCGCCGTGTGCCGGATACCAAGCTCGTAAAACACATTGGGATTAGAGAGCGTCAGATCGGCGACCACGAAATCAGACAGCAAGAGCCTGCCGAACATAGGCGCGTGAATGATCCCGCCGGAACGCTCCCGGTCGCCACGGACCGGCTCCAGTCCGGCCTTGGTGATCGCCGGCTCGATTGCCACTTCGTAAATCTGGTCGAAATCGACCTCCATGCCGCTCGCCAGGTCTGGCTTCTTTCCGAAAGGCATGTCAACGAAGCACACCGCATGTAGGGGCATAAGCTCATCTCTCCCGACATCAGCACCGACAGCCTTTGATCGCCGTCGCGAACTAGTAGTTCGCCAACTGCTCCATCGCCCGATACAAATCCTCCGCCTGCGGCAGGATTTCATCCTCCAGGATGGGCTGATACGCGACGAATGTGTCCTTCGCCGCAACCCGCTTCACTGGAGCATCCAACTGGTCGAACAGTTCGTCGGCGATGCGCGCGGCAATCTCCGCGCCGTAACCCCAGCTCAGCATGTCCTCATGCGCCACGAGGACCCGGCTGGTTTTCGTCACCGACGTCGCAATCGCCTCCCAGTCGTAGGGGCTGAGCGTCCGCAAGTCAATCAGTTCGACGCTGACGCCATGCTCGCGCTCGATGCGCTGTGCCGCCTGCAAAGCGCGCGGCACAACCGCGCCGTAGGTGATTACGGTCAGGTCATGGCCGGGCCGCACAATCTTCGCCTTGCCGAACGGGACCATGTAATCCGGCCCGGGATAGGGCGCGCGGCCAAACGTCTCGCGGTACAGCCGCTTGTGCTCCAGGAACAAGACCGGGTCATCGCAGCGAATCGCGGTCCTCAGCAGTCCGTTGGCATCGAGCGCATTGGACGGAAATACCACCCTCATGCCCGGCGTATGGGTGAAGATGCTCTCGCCGCACTGCGAGTGGTAAACCGATCCGCCGGTAAGATAGCCGCCAATCGCCACGCGCACCACGGCCGGCGCCGAGAATGCGTTATTCGACCGCCAGCGTATCAGCGGCAGCTCGTTGCGCAGCTGATGCATCGCCGGCCAGATGTAATCGAAGAACTGGATTTCCACCACCGGCTTCAAACCGCGGGTGGCCATTCCGACCGCACGGCCGACGATGTTCGCCTCCGCCAGCGGCGAATTGAAAACCCGCTCCGAGCCGTACTCGTATTGCAGTCCAGCCGTCAGCTTGAAGACGCCGCCCTTGCCCTTCACCTGCTTCTCTTTGAGATATTCCTCGCGGCTGCAATCGGCCACATCTTCGCCGAACATGACGATCCGCGGATCGCGCGCCATCTCATCCTTCAGGCAGGCATTAATGAGATCGGCCATCGTCTTCTCAGGACTCGCGGTCCCCGTTTGCGACGGCTTGGGGTGCACCGCTTCCGTCTGGAAAGCCGGCGACGTGGGATCAAGATCGGGAGAATACACAAACTGCTTGTAGGAATCCGGTGCGGGCAACGCAGCCGCAACCGCGCGGTCGCTGGCTTCCTGGATCTCCGCATTTACGTCCTTCTCCAGCTCGTCAATTCCCTTCTCATCCAGGATGCCCTCGCGCACCAGGAACAACTGGAAGCGCGTGATCGGATCGCGTTCGACCTCCTGGTTACGCTCGGAGTCGGGACGGTAGAGCTTCTCGTCATCGGAAAGCGAGTGCGAATACGGGCGGATCACATGCCCATGCACGAATGCCGGTCCGTTGCCGGAGCGAATGTACTCGACCGCAGTCTTAAGCGCGGCGTAACTGGCCACCGGGTCGGTGCCGTCCACTTCGGCGAAGTGGAAGTTCGGAAAGCCCTTCACCAGGTTGCTGATGTTGCCACCCGCGGTCCCCACCTCCACTGGAACGGAGATGGCATACTCGTTGTCCTCGATAAGGTAAAGGACCGGCAGTTTCAGGTTCGACGCCGTGTTCAACGACTCCCAGAACTCGCCCTCGCTGGTGGTGCCGTCGCCCGAGGAAACATAAACGACCTCGTCCCCGTGGAAGGTCACATCCTTGAACTGGCGATAGTCGCCGGGCACTTTCTCCGCAGCCTGCGGATGGCGATTGAAGTAGCGCCCAGCTTCCGCGCAGCCCACCGCCTGCAGAAACTGCGTACCGGTCGGCGAGGACTGGGTGACGATGTTCAACTTCTTGTGCCCCCAATGCGATGGCATCTGGCGGCCACCGGAGTTGGGATCGTCGGCCGCTCCCACGGCTTCCAGCAACTGCTCGTAAGGTGTCATGCCCAGCGTCAGGCACAGCGCGCGGTCGCGATAGTAGGGATAGAACCAGTCGTAGCCGGGCCGCAGCACCATACCGGCTGCGACCAGCAGCGCCTCGTGTCCCGCGCCCGAGATTTGGAAGAAGATCTTCTGCTGGCGCTTGAGCAGGATCTCGCGATCGTCGATCCGGCGCGAGAGATACATCAGGCGGTAAATCTGGACCAATTGCTGCCTGGTGAGCCCGGCGTATGCGTCGCCCGGAGCAGCTTTCGCGGCTGTAACTTTAGGCTGTACTTTGGTGGTTGCCATCCATGACCTCAGCAGTGAAAATGCGGGACCCGATACGGTCTTCGAACGCCCTATTGTAAATGTTGCGAGCTGTTTCGTTCAGCCTCGCCGCCGTTCACGCCTCTTCGCTCACCGAGTCGAATGGCTATACTGGAAGGCTAATGATACGCACGTTTCGTCCGATTCCGCTTAAGAAAATCAAGCTGGTCATCTTTGATCTCGATGGCACTCTCATCGATTCAGAACTCGATCTCGCCGCTGCGGTGAACGCCATGTTGCGCCATTTTGGCCGCCGGGAGCTGCCCATCCAGGTCATCGGCACCTACATCGGCGACGGCGCGCCGATGTTGATCCGCCGGGCGCTCGGCGACCCCGCCGATCGCGAGTTCCTGCAGGACGCGCTGAACTACTTCCTTGCCTATTATCGCGATCACAAGCTTGACAACACGTACCCCTATAAGGGTATCCAGCAGGCCCTGGAGCAGATTGGCAATTGCGGACGAGTCCCGCGCACCTTGGCGGTGCTTACCAACAAGCCGGTACGAGCGTCGCAAGCCATACTCGCAGGACTGGGTCTGGCGGAACACTTTTTCCAGATCTACGGAGGCAACAGCTTCGCCACCAAGAAGCCGGACCCCTTCGGCGCCAACACCCTGATGCGCGAGGCAGGTACGACGGCCGACGCCACCGTGATGGTCGGTGACTCGGAGGTGGATATCCTCACCGCTCGCAACGCCGGACTGTGGAGCGTGGGCGTGACCTACGGTTTCGCTCCGCAATCTCTGCAACAAGTGCCTCCCGACGTGCTGGTGGACAGCCCGGCGGAACTGGCAACCGCCTTGACGATCGGTCACGCTCCGCACCCGGAAGAGGCGCGAACGAAGTAGCGGCGCTGGTATCCTTGTGGCATGTCGCAGCCCGACGCACATTCGCCGTTTCAGGATGGCTTCGCCGCACTCTGGCATGAGCCTGCGCTCCTGGCGGCTGAGCTGACCTGGCGTTGGTGCTTCGGTCTCGCGGCGTGGGGCCTGGCAATTATTTCCGCCGCCCTGTTTCTCGACAGCCTGAAAATCTCTTTCAGTGATGAGCTCTTGCTCGGCACGCTCCAGCCCGAATTGGTGGATGGCGTGATCCGGCGCATCTTCCGAGGCAGCCTCAACCGCTTTCTGTGGGAGCAGGCCATTCTCATTCTTGGCATGCTGCTGCTCTGGTCTTTCGCGGCGACGGCCGGCCGCGCAGCAACGCTTCGCCGCCTGGTCGCAATGTTCGCCGCCGACGAAGAGCCGCAGGTCATGCGCTGGGAATTCGCAGCCATCTTCCTGCTCAATCTGCTGCGGGCCATGTGGTCCCTGATCGCGCTGGCCGCCGTGCTGGTTTCGCTGGCGGCCGGCGTCATCATGGCCAACAACCATCGAGCCCTGCGGGCGGCCTGCTTTCTGGCTTTCGGCGTCGGCTTGGCATGGGCGTTCGGAACCCTGCTCAACTGGTTCTTCGGCCTGGCGCCACTCTTCTGCATTCGCAACGGCGTGGCGGCGCCGGAAGCGCTAGCTCAATCCGTTGATTTCTCTTCCCGCCAGGCTGGCCGGTTACTCGGACTCGGGATGGGATTCATCGCCCTTCGCATGGTGTGGGCGGGAACCATGTTTCTTATCGTGCTGGCGCCGTTGAAGCTGGTTCACCACATCGGTCTCGGTTGGATCGCCGCGATGATGGCGGCCATGATGCTGGTGTATTTCGCGGGAGCTGATCTGCTTTATCTTGCTCGGCTGGGAGCTTACACGGCGCTGGCCGAGGACGATTCGCATCCGGTTGCGCCACCAGAAGAAGTACAGCCGGAAGAACCCTTCGCGCCGACAGATCTTGCACCCGTTGTCGAGCCGGCCTGATCGCACATCGCGAGAAGAAGCTCTGCGAGTCGGCGCGATTGGAATCAAACAACCCTGCTACTGCTAGTGCGTCAGTTGTAGCCTCTCTTCTTTCTTCTTCATATTGGCGATAGCGAGCAACTCCACCGCTTTCTGCGCGATGTGCTCGGCGCTGACCTCAAACTCCTTAATCAGTTCCCACGGCGCGCCCGAATCCCCGAAGCGGTCCTTTACGCCGATGGCGCCAGTAATCACCGGCATCCCGTATAACTCGGGACTCTCCGTCAGAATGCCGCTCACGCGCCACGCCAGCGCGCCGATCTGATGCTCTTCGGCGGTGACCACCACGCCTGTTTCCTTGGCGGCCCGGATGATCGCCCTCTCGTCGATCGGCTTCATGGTATGCATGTTCACGATCCGCGTCTCGTAGCCGAACTCCCGCTTCAGGATCCACGCCGCGCGCATGGCCTCCGGCACCATCGGCCCGCAGGCAATGATGCTCAGGTCTTCGCGCTCATTGTCATAGTTCGGCGCCAGCACCGTCTCGAACGCATCGATCATCTCCGGCGCCTCCCGCCGCAGGCGGATCACATTCGCCATCCCGAACACGAACGGCGTCTCTTCCCGGGTGATGACGGGCGTGGCCTCGCGCGCGAAGCGAATGTACTTCGGACCAACGTGCTGCAGCAGCAAATAGTCTGTGGCCTTGCGGGTCTCGATGGCATCGCACGGTACCACCACCGACATGTTGGGCAGACCGCACATCGCGAACAGGTCTTCCAGCGCCTGATGGGTGGCGCCGTCGGGTCCGACCGAGACCCCGCCGTGCGCTCCCGCAATCAGCACATTGAAATTGCCGTAGCAGACGGACACCCGAATCTGGTCCAGATTGCGCGCCGCCGCGAACGTTCCGTACGTCCCGAAGACCGGCAGCTTCCCTTCCCGCGCCAGTCCAACCGCCGCAGCCGTGGCCGACTGCTCGGCGATGCCCATGCTGATCCAGCGGTCTTTGCGCTGCGGCTTGCTGGAATAGAAATCGCTGATCGTAATCGAGCCTGAAATATCGAGCCCGAGGCACACCACCCGCTCGTCGTCTCCATTGTTCTGCAGCGACTGCCCAAAGCCTTTGCGGGTAGGCTCCATCTTTACCTTCATCAGGCTGCTGCTGTTCCACCAGTAATCGCGCGAGAAGCTTGGCGTCTTGCCGGCGAGCGTGACGTCCACTTCCTTCTGATATTCGTTCGCCTTCTTCAGCAGCGCGTCGTAGGCGATCACGTTCTTGAGGCCCAGTTCGTCCAGCGCCTTCACCATCTCGTCGTAGCTGGGGGCCTTGCCATGCCATCCGGCTACGTTCTCCATGAAGCTCACGCCCTTGCCCTTCACCGTATTGGCAATGATCACCGTTGGCTTGCCTGCAGCCGGAATTGCCTTCGCCTTCTGCAGGGCGTTCACAACCTGCGGAATGTCGTGACCGTCAATCTCGATCACCTCCCAGCCAAAGCTGCGATAGCGCTCCTCCAGCGGCTCGACGTTCATCACGTCCTTCACCCAGCCATCAATCTGCAGGCGGTTGCGATCGATGATGCCCACCAGGTTGTCAAGCTTGTAGTGCGAGGCCTCCATCGCCGCTTCCCAAATGTTGCCTTCCTGCTGTTCGCCGTCGCCCATGATGCAGAACACCGTGTGGCCGTCGTTGTCGAGCTTGCCGGCGATTCCCATGCCGACCGCGATGCTGAGGCCCTGGCCCAGCGAGCCGCTGGAGACCTCCACGCCCGGCAGCTTCAGCCGGTGCGGATGTCCCTGGAATGGCGAATAGAGCTTGCGCAGGGTCATGATGTCTTCGATGGGGAAATAGCCGGCGAATCCCAGGCCCAGATAGAGCGCGGGAGCTTTGTGTCCGCCTGACCAGATGATGCGATCGCGTCCGCTCCAGTCGGGATTGTTGGGATCGTGCCGGGCGACTTTCAGGTACAGGGCCGCCACGATCTCCATCATGGAGAGCGTGCCTCCAGAGTGGCCGGAGCCGGCGGCGCACAGCGCCACCAGGTCGTAGCCGCGCATCAGGCGGGCGGCCTGCTCAAGCTCTTCGAGGGAAAACTCGCGGACCACCGCATTGGAGGAAGAGTCAACGATCGGCATGGATAAATCCTTTGTGCGGGTGGGAACGGCATGGCTCGCGCGCTTTCGCCTGGCGTTCAACGAATCCCTGGGCTGCGATTACGCGCTGCGCCCCGGGAACCCCTCACCTGCAAATATGTGGGACCCACGGTAACTAGGCTAGGCGGGAGCGAACATTGGGTCTGTGAGGCAGGTCACCAGCGGCTGTGACGCCCCGGGGAGAGGAGATGCCAGGCCGCGAAACCCTCACTGCCGGATGATAATATGCGGGTCGATGGAGCAAGTCGCTGCTCCGTCCTGATAGGTGAACATGAGCTTGTAGCAGCCCTCTTGCGCGGCAACTCCGGTATGTTGATCGGCGAACGTGGCGAATATGTCGCCCCCTGCAGGCGTGAAGGCGTTGGGTGTAGCGGTGAGCGGTCCTCCGCAGTGGGTACCGCTAAGATTTTGATACCTGGAAAAGCTATCTATCTTGAACTTGTGATGCCACCAGAGACTCTTCGTGAGCGCCAGTTTATCGCCAGGTTTAAGCTCTATCGCCGAGTGTGGGGTTGGGCCCTCGGTGCATTTACTATATTCGTAGAACCACTTGATCGGTACAGAGCAGACGCCGGCGCTCGCATGCCCGGGACATCCCCCTGAGAACACGGGACAGGTTTTAACCGGCGGCACGCATTCCGCATCCAGCAAACTAACACCCAGCAAACAATACACCAGGACTCCAAGTAATCCCCTTGCCATACTATTCTCCCCCTGATGGTACGCAGTCATAGTCCGGTTGGTCACAAGTATGTCGACCGAAGCGAGATGGTTTGACCTGTCCGTTCGTGTCTAGTCGCCCTTAATGATGATGTGCGGATCAATGCAGTCCGCATCTCTAGGTTGAACGATTACCTTGAAGCACTGGTCATACGCCTGGGGATTTGCGGCACCACTGGTATGACTAAACAGGAACACGGAAAAGTCGTCACCCGAAGGGAGGAAGGGCTGGCCAGCGCCAACGACTCCTTTTGGGGCGTGAGTGGTGCAGTCAATCTGGGTAAACTCCACGGCTATCGGATGCGCAGCATCTGATGTGACAACGTTATACTTCGACGCTTGGCCCGGTTTGGGGTTGACGTAGAATGCCATACCTTGGTGATCATCCGTGCATCCTGCGTACTCTTTGTAGTAATCCACCCTGACCGAACACTCGCCTTTGGCAGCATTAAAATTCGGGCATCCGTTCGCATCCACATCGTTGGGACCAGGACACTCGCTCGTCGGCGGGGACGGACAGGAGAGCGCTACGCCAGGACCAAACTTTGCAGGGTGTGATGTCTTTCTTAGTAACGCTTGATAAGCAATCCAGCCGACAACCAGGACGATAGCGATTGATGCCCCAACTATGACCAGTTTTCTCATCGCGCCTCCAATGCACACGCTCGGCCGCAGCATCGGGTTGCCGCGGTGTCACTGATGCAACTGCTGAGCAAGAGCCTGGAACCGTGGCTCTTTCCGAAGAGAGTCTAGTTCAACTGTGTTGTTAATCTCCGCAGGAGAATAACCCGACTTCACCGATTTCTCAAGCCAAATTAGCGCCTGGTCACGGTCTCCGAGCAGGTTGTAAACCTTGGCCGCATAGTATGCCGTCTCCGGATCGCCGGAGCTAAGCTGAAACGCGGCTTGCAAGTGCTCCAGAGCCCGAGTCTTGTCTCCCAGCATGGCGAGGTACTCTGACACCAGGGTGTGCACATCTGCATTCTTGGGATTGACTTGTAACTCCGCTTCGGCCATATCAATTGCCTCCTTCAGTTCGGCCTTTGCCCGCACGCGTTCAGGAGGATACCAGTAGTAAGCTCGGGCCAGGTTTCCGTGTGCCTGCAGTTGGCGATCTCCCAGCGTGACGGACTGTTGAAACGCTGTGATGGCCTCCGGGAATTTTCTCTCCAAGAAATAAGTGTCGCCTAGATTGGTGTACGCCTCATACGAAGGTTGAAGGCTGATAGCTTTTTGCAACGCATATTCAGCTTTGGGATAGACTCCTGCCAACAGATAAGTGCCACCCAAGCTCGACCATTGAACCGCAATGTCGGGCGCCAGCTTGACCGCCTTTTCGAGCTGCTCGGCTGCAGCGTCGTAACGCGCCTGGCGAGCATACAAAGCTCCCAGCCAGGCATATCCTGACGGGTTTTCAGGGTGCATCTGAATGGCCTTTTGATAGATTTTCTCGGCCTGTTCCAGACGTCCCTGGTGCTGATAGGCTCCTGCTAACTCCTTGTAGATAAACTCGTTCGTTGGGTCAGCATCGAGGGCCAGTTGAAAATAGGAAGCCGCCTGATCATAGCGCCCGCTTCCCCCTTCCAATATTCCCAGACAGATGTTGGCCCCGGCCGATGCGGGCGCAAGTTTTTGCGCGTGCTGGCAGGAGTCCCGCATCTTTGTGATCCACTCCTGGTCTTTGGTCTGCTCGTACTTATTCCACTGGGCACTTCCCAGCAAGGCATAGGCCGCCGCGTATCCCGGATCCAGATCCAAGGCCCGCATGAACTCTGCGATTGCGCTGTCAGCATTCTCCGGACTGGAAGAACGCGAGAGATAGCCTCGGCCACGGATGTAGGCCGCGTAAGCTTCCTTACTGGTGGTGTTGCGCGCCTCATCGGGTGGCGGGTTCTTGTGCAATTCCAGCTCCAGCATGCGCTCTGCAGCATCCACAACCTTCCCTTCGAGGCCCTGGAAGTCAGCCGTCGATCCGGTGACGGAGTCTGCCCGCAGCTGCTTGTGCGATTCGATATCGGCGAGCGCGAGATTGACCTGAAGCTGCTCGCCGTTGCGCTGTACATTGCCGTCCAGCGCCAGGTTTGCGCCTAGTTTAGCCCGTGCTTCAGACATACTGGCGATGTGGTTGGCGTTGATTTCGCTGAATGGGATGATCCCTACGGGCTGCGAGGCGGTCAGTTGCATCAGGCGGTTGGTTACCGTGTCCGTCAATCCCTCGAAGAGCGCGACCTCTTGCGGCTGCGCACCAGTCATGTGGAAAGGAAGTACCGCAACATGCTTGACCGCCGGCTCTGGAGGCATGCCAAACCACTCCAGAATCTTGTTCCGAAAGATGAGAGCAACGGCGACCAACGCAACCAGCGACAAGCTGACGATCAGCCAGCGCTTGGGCCGTGAGTCTGAAGTCGGTTGCGCTGCGACCGGCCGCAGCGGACCCGATCCCCTCGCCAGCTCTTTCAGGTCCTCCAGTAACTCGCTCGCCGACTCGTAACGAAGCTTCGGATCTTTTTCCAGGCACTTTAGAATCACCGCCTCCAGTCCGGGCGAGATTTCCTTGTTCTTCAAGCGGGGTGCTGGCGGCAGGGAGTGGAGAATGGTATCCCGCAGCAGCTGCCCGTGCTGGGGAAATGGCCGCGAGCCTGTAGCCAATTCATAGAGGACGACCCCGGCGGAATAGACATCCGATCGAGTGTCCGGCTCCCACCCTTCGATCTGCTCTGGCGACAAATAGGGCGGAGTGCCCGCGTAAGGCTGCTGCGGCTCCTCGGCCTCTTCGAGGCTTATGGTCTTGTCCTCGGGATGCGAGAACAGCTGCGCCAGACCGAAGTCGAGTATTTTCAATACGTTGTCTGGCCTCACCCGGAGGTTGCCCGGCTTAAGGTCGCGATGGATGATCCGTTGGGCATGCGCCGCCGCCAGCCCGCGCGTCAACTGGATGCCGAGCGCCACTACCTCTTTCTCCGGTAGAGCGCCCCGCTCCAGCCGTTCGTTGAGCGAGGTGCCGGGCACGTACTCCAGCACTAGGTAGTCCACTCCCTGCTCGGAATGGAAGTCGTAAACAGATTCCACGTTGGGATGATTGAGCCGACTGAGGATGAGGGCTTCGCTGCGAAAGCGTTTGCGCGCTGAAGGGTCGCTGAGTGCCTTGGGGTTTAGGACTTTGACGGCAACGTCGCGCTCCAGCCGCGTATCCCAGGCGCGGTACACAACGCCCATGCCGCCAGATCCGATCTCCTCGACGAGACGGAAATGGCCCAGTACCTGCCCGGGGGTGAGGCTAGGCGCCACCATATTGATTCGTACAAGCGAATCGTATGATGGTTCCAGCCGACGGTCAACGTACGTCATTGCAGTCGGCCTAATACCCACAACATATGACGCTTGGTGGTGCAGACGGTCACCAGAAGCTTGTGAGCGAGTCGCCGGAGTCGGCATGCCGGTCGCGACTACTTCCGGCACTTAGGTAGGACGATTCCGGGGACTGATCCTATTCCGGTTGGTGCGCCCGGTAGCTGGCCCGCAATTCGGCCACGATGTCATTCGCCGCCTCGCGCGCCACCTCACGCTTCTCGGGAGGAAAGGAAATGGCGCCGACGCGTGCGTGTCCGCCGCCGCCGTAGCGTTCGCAAATCTTCGCCAGGTTCTCGAAGTGGCTGACCTGCGCCCAGGGGTTGGAGCCGACCGAGACCTTGGTGCGGAAGCTGCTCTTGCTGAGTCCGACGGAATAAACGCAGTCAGGATGCAAATAGTAGGGTATGAACTTGTTGTAGCCCTCAAGCTCGTAATCCGTAACGTCGAAGAAGACGGTGCCATCCTTGCACTGGGTGCGCTCGCGCAGGATCTCAATCGAGCGCCGGTGCCGTTCCATCAACGCGGGGATGCGCCCGGCAATCATCGGGTCCGCAACAATTTCCGCCAGCGGCTTGTAGGCCAGCATCGCAATCAGGCTGGGAATGAGTTGAGGGTCCTGGTTCGCCTCGATCACCATGGTCAACTTCATGGCCGGCGCCTTCATCTCCACGGCAGACTTTGGATCGTCGTAGAGCGCGCCATCAATGATGTCGGCCCACTCGATCAACTCGGCGACCGGCGCGGGATTGAAGCCGAAGCGCTGCTGGGTGACCGCGGCAATGAACTTGGTGCAGGAACGGAAATCGGGATCGTAAAACTTGGTGTTGCTTTGTTCCTGCTCGAAATGGGAGGCGTCTGCCGGCGTCAGGAAGGCGCTCTGATGATGGTCGAACCACCACGTGATGCGCGGCGAGGAGGAGTACTTGAAATCGACGATGGCGTTTTCGTCGCCGGTGAAGTCGGCCTCGTTGAACAGCGCCCCGGCGCGGTGCACCAGGCCCATATACTCGACCTCAGCTTGTTCGCGGATGCGTTCGCGGTAGAAGCGCGTGAACAGCGCGGCCGAGCACGCGCCGTCAAAACACTTGTCGTGATAGAAAACCCGTATCCTCACAGAGCCTTTCTTGGGTAGAGCGGGCCTTAAGGCCCGCGTCAAAGTATTGCTCTTTCACCTGAGCGGGCTTCAGCCCGCCACCAGTTCTCGGCGAAAAATGAAAAGTAGATAGAAATGACACTTCGGGAGTGTGTGTGTCAAGTCCGAACGACACGCGCAGCGAAAAGCGGGCCGTAGCGGCCCCTCCGAATGCGTATTTGTCGGGAATTACGAGCCGGCCTGCTTCTCCGCCAGGTCACCCACGAAGGGCAGCTTGAACATCTCGTGCTGATAGGCCTTGATTACCAAGAGCAGCCACAGCGCCAGAGTAGCGAGGCCATAGAGCGGCCAGAGGATTGCCGCGACGATCCACCCTAGGAACGGTATAAGGTGCAAAATCGAGGAGACAATGGCTAGAACAATATTGACAACGACGAGCGCTACGGCGGTGAACAAGCATTGAAACGAGTGAAAGCGCACGAACCGGTTGCGATTGTAGGGTTCAATCAGGAGGAAGATGATCGCAGGAATAATGGTGAAGTAAGCCAGCATGCCGGCCACGTTCTCGGCCATCGGCGTAGCTGGACCCGCGGTAGTACCGTAGCCGCCGGTCGGCCCCGGCGGTGGCGCCGAGGGAGTCTCTGGAGCGGCTGCCGCTCCTGCGGCTTTACCGCACTTTGGGCAGAAGGCTGAGTCGTCGGCCATCTGAGAACCACATGCTGGACAGAATGCCATTGCGACCTCCTCAGCGGTAGCCAAGAGGCAGATTTCCGCTCTGCGGCGGACAATAACAGAGTCGGGATGCGAAGGCAAAAGAAAAGTGGCTATGTCGCCTGATTGCAGGTTCGATTTGGAACTGATCGCTTATCGCTCTATTTTCCAGGGCTAAAGCCCCTTATTTATTTGAGCGACTTGGACGCTGGCCTGAAGGCCAGCTCTTCCACCAGTGCCGCTCGCCAGGAAGAATCTAAGTAAGCTATCGCTCTATTTTTCCGGGGCTTAAGAGACTGTGTCGCAACCAGATGTGCAGATTGCAGCGGTGGAACGAAAATGTCTAACATGATCGAAAGAGCCGCGCAGCGGCGGCTGCGAAGTGAGCCCGGGGTCGCAAACCCCGGGTAGGAGTGGCGAAAAATTCACGAGCCGCGTAGCGGCGACAGGTTGCTGGCCTGAAGGCCAGCTCTTCCACCACTGCCGCTGGTTTCGGACCTTCCCTGCGTCTTTTTCTCTACGCCCCGCAGCACTTCTTGTACTTCTTGCCGCTGCCGCAGGGGCAGGGATCGTTGCGGCCAACCTTGTCGCCGCGGTCGACCTGCTGCACCGGGCCTTGGTCGCCGCCGCCCGCCATGCGCGCCTGCTCCAATTCGCGGCGCTTGCGGCGCTGGAAGGCTTCTTCCATATCATCCACGGACGTTGTGGCCCGGCCCCGGCGTCCTCCGGTGCTGAAGGCCGCCACCGCATCGCCATTGCCATCCGCGGGAGAGAGTTCATGCTGCGGAGCAGGCCGCGACGGAGCCTCGATCACCTGCATCAGGTACAGGTAGCGGACCGTCTCCTCTTCGAAGCGCTCCATCATGGCTTCGAACATGTCGAACGATTCGCGCTTGTACTCCACCAGCGGATCATGCTGGCCGTAACCGCGCAGCCCGATGCCCTCCCGCAGGTGGTCCATGCTGAGCAGGTGGTCCTTCCACTGCTGGTCAATCACGCTCAACATGATGATGCGCTCGTGGTGGCGCATCGCATCCGGGCCGATCAGCTTCTCCTTGGCATCGTAACGCTCTTTGAGCTTCTCGAAGATGCTGTCGCCCAGTTCCTGGCGGTTCAGCTTTTCGGCTTCGATCCCTTCGGCTGCGATGTCCACACCAAAGCGGGTGAAGAGCTGGCTCTTCAGGCTCTTGATGTCCCAGTCTTCAGCATGCGTATCCTTTGCGGCGTACTTGTCGAGCAGGCCGCCGAGAATGTCGCGCACGTAGTCTTCGAGGATGAGCTCTTTCTGGTCGATGCCTTCCAGCAACTGGCGGCGCAGTCCGTAAACCGCCTGGCGCTGCTTGTTCATCACGTCGTCGTACTCGAGCAGGTGTTTGCGGGCCTCGAAGTTTTGCCCTTCGACCGCCTTCTGTGCCGCTTCAATGCGCCGCGTGATCAAGCGCGACTCGATGGGAACACCCTCTTCCATGCCCAGCCGCTGGAGCAGGTTCGACACCCACTCCTTGGCGAAGATGCGCATCAGGTCATCTTCCAGCGAAAGATAGAAACGCGATGCGCCGGGATCGCCCTGGCGTCCGGCGCGACCGCGAAGCTGGTTGTCAATGCGCCGCGCCTCGTGCCGTTCGGTGCCCAGGATGAACAGCCCGCCGAGAGCCGTGACCTCGTCGTGCTCGACGTCGGTCGCTTCCTTGTAGCGGGCATTGATCTCGTTCCAATGCGCCGTCGGCACCTGATATTCATTGCCGCCGTAGTAGAAGTAGGAAATGTTGGGATCGTCAGGCTTGGCGTTGACCTCGCCGGCAGCCACGCGAAGCTGCTGCGCCAACCCCTTCTTGATGCACTCCTGCTTGGCCATGAATTCGGGATTGCCGCCCAGCAGAATGTCGGTGCCGCGCCCGGCCATGTTGGTCGCAATGGTGATCGCGCCCTTGCGCCCGGCCTGGGCCACAATCTCAGCTTCTTTCTCGTGATACTTGGCGTTCAGGACGACGTGCTTGACGCCCTTCTTCTTCAGCAAGTCGGAGAGGCGCTCGGACTTCTCCACCGATGTCGTGCCCACCAGCACCGGCTGGCCAGTCTCGGCAAGCTTCTGTATCTCGTCCGACGCCGCGAAGTATTTCTCCTTCTCGGTCCGGTACACGACATCCGAATTCTCGATGCGCAACAAGTCCCGGTTCGTCGGGATCACCACGACTTCCAGCTTGTAGATCTTGTCGAACTCGGCAGCTTCCGTCTCCGCCGTGCCGGTCATGCCGGCCAGCTTTTTGTACATGCGGAAGTAATTCTGGAAGGTGACGGTGGCGAGCGTCTGATTTTCGCGCTCGATCTTCACGCCTTCCTTGGCTTCCACCGCCTGGTGCAGACCGTCGGACCAGCGGCGGCCGGGCATGAGGCGACCCGTGAACTCATCCACGATGAGAACTTCGCCATCCTTCACCACGTACTCAACGTCGCGGCGATACAGCGCGTGCGCCTTGATCGCGGTGTCAACGTGATGTTTCAGGTCCCAGTTCTCCGGATCGGCGATGTTGCCGATGCCGAGCAGGCGCTCGACCTTCTCCCAGCCTATGTCGGTGACAGTGATGGTGCGGTGCTTCTCGTCCACCACGTAGTCGCCGGTCAGCACCTTGTCTTCGCCCGGACCCCGGTCAATCTCCTCGCCCAGCTCCAGTTGGGGCAGAATGCGGTTCACGCGATAGTACTTGTCGGTGGACTCCTCGCTCTGCCCGCTGATGATGAGCGGGGTTCGCGCCTCGTCGATCAGAATCGAGTCCACTTCGTCCACGATGGAGAAGTTGTGCCCGCGCTGCACGCAGTCGCGCAGGTCGAACTTCATGTTGTCGCGCAGGTAATCGAATCCGAACTCGTTGTTGGTGCCGTAGGTGACATCGGCGCCGTAGGCTTCGCGGCGCTGATTGTCGTCCAGGTCGTGCACGATGACGCCAACCGTCAGCCCCAGGAACGTGTACAGCTTGCCCATCCACTCCGAGTCGCGTTTGGCGAGATAGTCGTTCACCGTAATCACATGAACGCCACGCCCGGAGAGCGCATTCAGGTACACCGGCAAGGTCGCAACCAGCGTTTTACCTTCACCGGTCTTCATTTCCGCGATCTTGCCCTGGTGCAGCACCACGCCGCCAATGAGCTGCACATCGAAGTGCCGCATCTTGAGCACGCGCCAGCCCGCCTCACGCACCACCGCGAAGGCTTCCGGCAATATCTCATCCAGCGCCGCTGCCAGCTCGCGGTCCTTTCTCGTCCGGATCTTCCACGGCATCCACCCGCTCGCGGATGCGTTGCCGAAACTCTTCCGTCTTGGCCCGGAGCTGCTCGTCGGTGAGCTGCTTCATCTCGGGTTCGAGCACACTAATGCGCTCCATCAGCGGCGTAATGCGCTTGATCTCGCGCTCGTTGCTGGTGCCAAAAATCTTGGCTATGGCCTTGTTAATCAATTCTGTCTTTCCTTGCGGAGACCCTGTTTATGTCGGGAAATTACGCGAGCGAAAATCCGCTCAGCGGCCACACTTCACCCCATTAGAAGGCTAACACATTGGATGCGGGGCAAAGGCCGGGGTCGCAAGCGCTACCGCAGCCGTCCGATTCCCACTGAAGGAACGCTTTCACTGATCACCAGCCCGGTTCCTTTTCGCACTCGTCAAGTGCGGTTGCGAGCCCTTCTCGAATTGATTCACGCATCCCGGGCACCGATAAGAGATATTGCGTCTCCCGAATTGAGTCCCGATCTTCCTCGTCACTGGCATTCCTGCGGTGCATATTTGTTAATGTAAAGCATTTTCTTACGCTTTCGGCTAATTGCTAACGGCTAATTGCTGCCCTGTGCGCACGGATCGGTCCGGTCGTATCACATGCTTGACCGTCAGTTGCGTATAGCGCTGGTCGATCACCCCTTGCATGAACAAGGGCCGCACGCGATTCGTGCGGCCCCGGGGCCATCGCCCTCTCGTTAGTTAGGATCCACGGTGCTCACGGCCTCTTCATCGGCCTGCAAGTCCGCGACGCCCTTTCTACGGAGTGGGCTTGCCCGTTTTGCCGTCCGCACTGGTCAGTCCCAGCGGGAAGGTCATCTTAGTGATCGCCTTGTAGGCTGGCGCCTTGGGGCACATGAACGTGACATGCGTCGTGTCCTCGGTGTAACCAAGGTAGGAATATCCGTTGACCACCTTGGCATACGCCCATAGCCGGAACTCGTAGGCGCACGTCTCCGCTGGGAATTTCGGGTTCACGGGCGCCGACAACCACATGTCGGCTACTCCATGCCCATCGGTTGGGTAAGTAGTCGGGACCAGCGCATCCACTTTGTCCTGTCCGTGGTAGGCGTTGAGTCCATAGCAGTACACATCGCTTTGCACGTCGAAGGCCCGGAAGTGGACCTTCACCGGATCCGTGCCGGTATCAATGGTGACGATGTCGCACGGAGCCACTGTCTGTCCCTTATAGTTGACCTCGAGGATGCGCACATCAGGCAGGTTGTTATCAATCATTAACCGCATGGCCTGCGTGTTTACCACCGTGCCCCCGGCGTTCATGAACTCGACTTCCAGGTCGTAGGTTCCGGTGGCCAGGCCGGTCGTGTTCCACTGGAACAACAGATGATCGATGGAGTAGGTGTCCGTCGGGACCGTCAACTGGTAGCAGCCTTCGGTGTCCGGCGCAAAATACTCGTAGGTCCACTGATTGTTCTTGAAGTGATAGTTGGTCCAGGACTGGAACAGGACCTGCTGGGTCGTCTTCATCTTCACGTGATATTTCTTCGCGTTCTGGTTCCACAGCTTCTGCATAGTTGCCTGGTCCCCGATGAAGTTCAGCACTCCACCGAACGCGGCGTCCTTGGTCGGCAGGTAATAGTTGGAAGCTGTCGTCGCGCGCCCCGTCGTGGGATTGATGCCGTCGCTGCCCGGCTTGCCGTCACCCACCGGAATGATCCCCACACCCACCACCGGCTTGCCAAGAGATGGCAGCGGTGCACTGGTAGCCAGCAGAATTCCTGGCAGATGGGCGAAGTTCTCAAAAAAGTCGGGCGGGAAATCCGCTGTGAACTGCGGGGTGGTGGAAGAAATGCGAAGTCCGAAGTGCACCACCGGAGGCACGACGAAATGCACAAGATTCGCGCCCACTTCCTTCAGGTCCACCCGCATCTCCCAAATCCTGTGCGGAACCTTCGACTGCGGAGAGGGAGCGAATTCCTGTTTCGCCAGCGACTGCGTAGGCTTGTTGGAAATGCCGGTCCAGGTACCCGGGCCCAGGTAGAACTGCTTGCCAATGCGGATCGGCAGCTCGGGATAGATGCCGTAATTCACGTCCCGGTTGGGGGTGATGGAAGCGTTCCCGTCAACATCGAACGACAGCCAGAAGTAGTCACCCACCCCCGGGCTGGCGCCGGTGTCTTTGACCAGGTCCAGAAGAATATAGAGGAACTGGTGATCGTTCTTCACCATCAGAACGCCTTCGGGAATTGGCATGGTGCCGGCATCCGCCCATAACGCCGCCGTGAAATTCCCTGCGGTAATCGGCGGAGTCTTCGCCCAGGTGCTTTTCACCGTGGGCGTCGTCAGTGTGGGAGGCTTCACGATTGATTCTGTCAGTACGGTAGGCATTTCTTTTCTCCTTCATTTCGTGCTTGGGAAGCACGGCAAGTCGCGATGCGGGTGAGGAGGTCTCGGCATCGAGAACTCGCGTTGCGCACCGTTAAGCCACTTGTGGAATGGCCGGTTGGGCCGCTCGTCAGGGAGCGGGTTGGGTTGTGTGGTTGTTGCCTATGCGCGTGGGGCTTGGCCGCCATCGGCCAAGCAACACTTTCGATCTTCGTGGCCGCTTTGTCAGTGCCCTGGGTCACATGAGGACGTGATGGAGGCAAAACCGCCGCCAGTTGCTGGAAGCGATCTGATCAATAGGCGACGAAATCCGGTGGAAGCGCGGGCCTTTAGGTCCGCGAATTAAGCAGCTTTTCGGTCCGGGCTTTAGCCCCGGCTGAGGCCTGCGGGATTTATGACATGACTTCTAGTTGCTAGTTGCTAATTGCTAATCGCTAGTTGCTAGTTGCTAATTGCTAGCCGCTCCCCTTCGCATGCGGATGGGTGCGGTCGTACACCTCCATCACATGCTTGACCGTCAGTTGCGTATAACGCTGCGTGGTCGCCAGCCGCTCGTGGCCGAGCATCTCCTGGATGGCGCGCAGGTCGGCGCCCTCTTCCAGCATGTGGGTGCCGAAGGCGTGGCGCAGCGTGTGCGGATGAACGTCCGGCGACAGCCCGCGCGCGACCGCGATCTGCTTGACGATGCGGCCCACGCTGCGGGTGGTCAGCCGGCTTCCACGCAAGTTGACAAGCAGCGCCCGCTCCGTGGTTCGCCGGGTTTCGCCGAGCACTCGCTGGCGCGCCGGCAAATAAGCCTGCAGCGCGGCCTTCGCGGACTCGCCAAAGGGAACGTATCTCTCCTTCTTGCCTTTGCCGCGCACCAGCACGATTTCCTGCGACCAACGAAGATCGTCAACATTGATCCCGATCAGCTCCGAATTGCGGATTCCGCATCCGTAGAGCAATTCCAGAATCACCAGGTCGCGCTCGGCAAAGGCTGACGATTCCGGCATCGCCGAATCCAGGACCGTGTTGACCTCCTCGATGGTCGGCACTCGCGGCAGCTTCTTGGGCAGCTTCGGCGTCGCCACCAGCGCGGCCGGATTCTGCTCGACCTCACCCTCCTGCGCCAGCCATCGGTAGAGCGACCGCAGCGCCGCCAGCGCGCGCGCCACCGAAGTCTTGCTCAGCCCGCGCTGGTACAGGCTCGACAGATAGCCGCGAATCAGCAGGTGGTCAATGTCGCTCCAGCCCTGCGGGCCAACATACTCCGCAAACTGCGCCAGATCGGTGCGATAGGCCTTGATGGTGTGCAGCGACGCATTGCGCTCCTGCAGCGCGCGCACGAACCTTGCCACTGCTTTCTCCACGATGGTCGCTTGCTTTTTCATCAGCCTCTCAACCCGGTGGAAGAGCCGGACTTTAGTCCAGCGAAATGACGAACCGTTTCGATGGGGCTTGAGCCCCGGTCTTGCGGTTGGCCAGGGCTAAAGCCCACCCAAGTCGCGGCACTTCCAGTCGCCGGACTAAAGTCCGGCGCTTCCACCGTTAGGAACGACAATTCACACGAACAGGAGCTCCTCACGTTTTCTCCTGGTGGATTCGGCTCTTGCTGCGCGGGTGATGCTGCTTGTACACGCGGTTCAGCCGGTCGAGCGCCAGATGCGTGTACACCTGCGTGGTCGAGATGTCGGCGTGCCCGAGGATGGTCTGCACCGTGCGCAGGTCGGCGCCGTTCTCCACCATGTGGGTCGCGCAACTATGGCGCAGCATGTGCGGGCTGGCGTGCCGCGCCGATTGCGCCGAGGCATCATTCACCACCTGCCACACGCGCTGGCGGGTGATGTGCTTCGCCCCGCGCGCCACAAACAGAAACGGCGACGACTTCCCTGCCGCCAGCACCGGACGCGCATCCCGCAAGTACTGCTGCACAATCTCCTGCGCCGCCCGGCCCAGCGGCACGATGCGTTCCTTGTCGCCCTTGCCGTGCACCAGCACGTAGCCCAGCTCCAGCTTCAGGTCTTCCAGCTTCAGGTTGATGATCTCGGAGACGCGCAGCGCCCCGGCATAAAACACTTCCAGCATCGCGCGGTCGCGGCCGGTGAGCGCCTGCGACAGCCGATCGTCTTTGGCGCGCGGCGGCCCTTGCAACACGGCCTCGACCTCGTCAGCCGCCAGCGACTTCGGCAACACCTTCCACTGCCGCGGCGTGTCAATGTTCAGCGTGGGATCGCTGGCGATGTAGCGGTCCAGCAGCAGGTACTTGTAGAAGTGCCGCAGCGCCGACAGCTTGCGCGCCACACTGCGCCCATCCACGCCATTCGAGAGCAGCGAGTTGAGGAAGTCGCGCACGTCCTGCCGCCGCGCCTCGCGCAGGGCGCGCTTTCGCTTCAGCAGGAATTGCGAGTACTGCTCCAGGTCCGAGTGGTAGGCCGAAACCGTCAGCGGCGCCAGCCCCTTCTCGACCTTCAGGTAATCGAGAAACGAATTCAGCAGCCGCAGATTGGGGTCGGCACTCTGCACGAGATGAGTATGGAGCACAGCAGCGCGACGTGGTAATAATGAGGCAGATACGGCCTCACCCCGAGACCGTGAACACGTCTCGATTATTAAATCTTCGCCAGGTTCCGTTCTTCGTCGCTCCACTCTGCCGTCTGAGCCATCCTGAGTCTGACCCCACGGGGAATCATCCACCAGGCTACGACGGCGCCGGCAAGAGCGAGGGCTGCACAAATCCACATCACCAGCCTGAAGCTGAGCACGAACGACGCTACAATCGAGGACTCGATCGCAGCTCGCGGTCTGGGGCTCGATTCCTTCAGGTGGCTTGAGGGCAGCCATTCTGATCTCGTTGGATTGCAGGCTGCTTCGCGCATCGGCAGGCATCGCCACGTCCGCCAGGCGGCGATTCAGCTGCCCACTGAACGCGCTCACCATGACGACTCCAAGCACTGCGACGGCCAGTAGTCCCGACACGCGAGCGACAGCGTTGTTAATCCCCGAAGCCGTTCCCACATGGTCCTGATCGACGGCGTCCATCACCACCGTGGTCAAGGGAGCGACACTCACAGCCATCCCGAGCCCGAGGGTGACCACGGCCGGGAAAAATGTACTCCAGTAGCTGCCTCCCACGGATGGAACCGAGAACAGGAAAAATCCCAACGCGGCAATGACCGGGCCGATGATCAGTGGCAGTCGAGCTCCATAGCGATCGACCAAACCTCCCGACCAGCGCGACAACAAGAACATCAGCAGTATCAAAGGTAGGACCGCAGCCCCCGCATCCGTCGCCGAGTAACCCTGCACCTGGATGAGATCCAGAGGCAGCAGAAAGAAGAAAATTCCGACGGCCGCGTATAAAAACAGCGTAAGCAGGTTTGCGCCGCTGAAGGCCCGCGAGCGGAACAGACCGAGCGGGACCATCGGCGAAGCGACCCTGGCCTCGATGAGATAAAACGCCACCGACCCGATCACGCCAGTGGCAATGCCTGCCACAACCAGCGGGTGTCTCCACCCCAGGCTGCTGGACTCAATGAACCCGAACACCAGTCCCGTCAGGCTGAAGGTGGCCGCTATCGCGCCCGGCCAGTCGATTCGTCCATGTTGCCGGCTTGTGCTCTCAGGAACCCGCCACAGGCTGACAGCAATCACCGCAATCGCCAGAGGCACGTTGATAAAAAATGCCCACCGCCATGACAAGTGTTCGATGAGCCATCCTCCCAGGACGGGGCCGATGGCAGTCGTGATCGCAGTCGCTCCCGACCACGTGCCGATCGCCCGGCCACGTTCGCTTTCTCCGAACGACGCACTGATGAGAGCCAGACTGCCGGGAACAAGAAACGCAGCCCCGACGCCTTGGATCGCGCGCGCCGCGATTAATTGCTGGACGCTCGAAGCCAGGCCACAGGCGACCGACGCGATTGCGAATACCGCCACACCCAGCAGGAACATCCTGCGACGGCCAAACAGATCGCCCATTGACCCGCCCACCAGGATCAGCGCAGCCAGTGTCAGCCCGTACGACTCCACCACCCACTGCACGCCGACGACACTCGCGCCGAAACTGTTTTGCAGGGCCGGCAAGGCTACGTTGACTACGGTACCGTCGATGAAGGCCATACTGGATCCCACGATCGTCGCCAGCAGGATCCACACCTTCTCTTCCCGCACGGCACGGCGAGGTTGCGATGCGGGAATGGATTACGGCTTCATCGCAGGGCGGTTTCATGCGAGTTATGGATGTGGATTAGCAGCGACGGGGTTCTTCTGGAGACGATCCCTCGAGAAAGGGGCGGCAGACGAAAAAGCGCCGTCTGAGAAGCGTATAGGCGGGGCGATCGTCATAAACAAACGCCCGCCGTGTTCGGGAGGTAAGTTGGCGGCGATCGTGGGACGACCGGTGTTACTTCTTACAGCCTTGGTTGTACTTGCCCTTGACGCAGGTAGTGCCGCCCGGACCTTGGGCTACGCCCATTCCGTTCTTGGTCTTGGCTGTGCCGCCATTGCTGGTTTGCGTGCTGGTCACTCCATTCGAGTTCGTATGGGCGACAGCGGCATTGCCCGTGTGTGGGTTGACGGCAGCGGCTCCGTTGGGCCCTTGCGCTACAGTCACTCCATTCTTGGTCTTGGCTGTCCCGCCGTTGCTGGTTTGGGTCGTCGTCACCCCATTCGGATTCTTGTGCACGACAGTAGCTTTGCCGGTATTCGGATTGGTTACAACAGCAGTCTGAGCATTGCTCGCTGAAGCGACAAGTAGACACACCACCACCCATAAAACTTTCATTGCGTCTCCACGATTTTAAGGTTGTGTTCGCTTTCAGATTGTACGTTAGCACGCCAAGTTCAAGGGTGATTCAGGTCACAATTTGACGGTTGAGTACGGCCTTTGGTAATCGCTGGGTGCCCCTCTGCTTGTCGCCCCGTCTTTGGCGAGAGGGTGGGGAAGGCCACGGCACCTTGCTCACCAGCCACCCCGCCTTCGTAAGAAAGATTGACGCTTGTTCTTGACTTGCTTCCCGCCATTGCAACTTCGCATACGGTGTTTCATTTACCGGCTTGATATGTGACAATTCCACGGTCCCCTTCCTGGGTTTCGACACGGTACGATCTGATGCCTGACCAAGCCGCCGCGGGCCTCCTGACATTTGCCGTTGACCGTAACGGCAACGCCGCCATGGTGCGATGCCGCGGCAAGCTGGTATCGGGTGTGAGCGATCGTCTCTACCTTCAGGTCAAGCAGTTAATCCCGGACCATAAACGCATTGTGCTGGACTTGAAGGATGTCACTCACATGGACAGCATGGGGCTGGGCACGGTGGTTCGTTTGTACGTTTCCGCCAAGTCGGCAGGCTGCGACCTGGAACTCGCCAACATTGGCAAATCGGTTCGCCACCTGCTTGGCGTTACCCATCTCATATCGGTCTTGACGATCATCGGCGAAAATAACATCCGGCTGGGATGATCGAAGACTTGCAGTGATCCCAGGTTGGCCCAGCCCAAGGGCCGGGCGGTCGGGTTCTCCGAGAGTAGCATTTGGCGACCTGGTTTACCTGTGAGATGGGCTGTTCTCGCCAACCATCATCCTGGACTTCACTTCGATGTGGGATAAAATATGTCCGCGAAAGATCCGACGGTCACACTCGTAACCGAGGCTACTATGACCAAGCCAAGACTGCTTTCCACGCCGACACGGCTTGCGACATTCGCCTACATCACAGTGCTTTGCTTGCTGACTGTGGTTGCAAACCAACACGGTCACGCGCAGACGTTCCAGGTCCTGCACGCCTTCACCAACGGCTCCGACGGCTCCGCGCCCTTTTCCACCGTCACCCTCGACCGCGCGGGGAATTTGTACGGCACCACGTACGGGCATGGCAACGGCAACGTGTACGAGCTAAAGCGCAACGGTTCAAACTGGATCTTCAAGACGCTTTACAACTTCCAGGGCCAGGATGACGGCGGCACACCGCAGGCTCCGGTAATCTTCGGGCCGGATGGGACGCTCTACGGCACCACGGTTTACGGCGGCAACACGTGCTTCAGCGTCACCTGCGGCACGGTGTTCAATCTGCGGCCGCCGGCGCATTTTTGCGGCAACGTGAATTGTCCCTGGACGGAGCACCCGGTGTATTTATTCGGCGGCAGCCAGATGCATGACGGCTACCATCCCAGCACCGGCCCACTGGCCTTCGACGCGCAAGGCAATCTCTACGGCACGACTTCGCTGGGCGGCCAGTACAGTAACGGCATCGTCTTTCAACTGGTGAAGGGGCAGAACGGCTGGACGGAGAACACCCTCGATAATTTCCACGGACAGGGTGCGCCGGGACAGCCGCAGGCCAGCGTCACCCTCGATGCGTTGGGCAATCTCTACGGCACCGCACAAGGCGGCTTCGGAAAGGTCTATGCGGTGATCAACAACGGCCAGGGTTGGATGGAGCAGACCATCTACTCCTTCCAGGGCGGCAATGACGGAGCCTATCCGCAAGGCGGCATCATCTTCGACGCGGCTGGCAATGCCTATGGAACGACCAAGGGCAACGACGGAGACCAGCCGGGCTCGGTGTTTCAATTGACGCCGATGGGCGACGGCACCTGGCACGAGACGGTCCTGCACCTGTTCACTACCGGATACGGACCGACCGCCAACCTGGCCATGGATGCTGCCGGCAATCTGTACGGTACCACGCAAGGGCTGGGCGGCTTCGGCGGCGATCGCTTCGGCATGGCCTTCAGGCTGTCGCAGGTCAACGGCTCGTGGGTTTTCACCGACCTTCACGACTTCACCGACGGCGAGGATGGCGCCTATCCAAACGGAGGCGCGACGCTGGATGCGGCGGGAAATCTGTACGGCACGTGCGTGGTCGGCGGCGCGAATGGCTTCGGTACGATCTGGGAGATCACCCCGTAACTGCGCGAACTCGGCAACCTGTTCTGCTTAGCTGGCCGGTGTCCACCCAAGCCGGTTTTGCTTGGGTGGGACTTTCGGACATGCGAGTGAGTGGAAGTAGAAGAATTACAATCCATTGCTCGATGAAGAATCGCGGGCGACGACCAACAGGGTGGGTTAAACTCTCCCACCCAACCAACGGAAGGTTGGGTGAGGCACCAGGCTGAGGGTCACCGTTCAGGATTGCGTACGAGTTGGCCTGTTCTCGACGGTTAACCTGTAAACCGCAAGTGTCCTTCTCTTCGCGGGTATGGCGTCGCCGCAAGGTTGTCGCAAACTACCAGTGTGATTAGGTTCCGATCAGAGCGAAGTGAAGGAAGCCGAGGAACACAAGATCGAGCTTGTCGAAGCGGGAGAAGATGCGACGAAATCCTTTCAGCCTCCGGAACAGGCGCTCAATTTCATTGCGTCGGCGGTACATGGCCTTGTCATACTGCCAAGGCTCCAAGCGGTTGGGTCGGGGCGGAATCACCGGGATAAAACCAAAGTCCAGAGCCAGTTGCAGGGTTTGGTTGTCCTCGTAGCCACCGTCCATCACCAGGTGCAGCGGGCCCGGCAATGGTCCCATGCCGCCCAGCAGTTTGCGGCCTTCGACGGCATCGGAGGCTTGTCCGGGCGAGAGGGCAAAGGTTATGGCCGTTCGAGCATCTGCGGCAACCATATGAATCTTGGTGGTCCAACCACCGCGCGATTTGCCGATGGCTTGCGGGCCGTTTTTTTTAACGCGCCGGTGCCATCGGGATGGACTTTAACGGTGGTCGAGTCCAGGCTCACGGCCTCGATGCGGATGCGAGTCTCCGCGCTTCGAGATTGCGTGTCCATCCGTTCCACATATTGAGCGCGAGCCGGGCTGGCCTCGAATGGATCCGCAAAGTACTGCGTTTCTCGCGCCACCTTGTCGCCCCTGAACTCCATGATGCTCACGGTGTAGGATGGCTTGCCGTCATAGGACAGGATGAATTCGGTGATCCAAAGATCACCGCCGCCAATGATTCGCTGGACAGTAAAGCGCTTCGTGTTCGGCTGGATAGAGCGGGTGATCTGTATGTTACGGCGGCCGCGTACTCGCTCGCCTGACTGTGGGTATTCCAGCACCGCGTCCTCGTGATAGATGCGGTGCTCCGTTTCAAAATCGTTGGCATCGGAGGCCGCCCAATGCTGGTCCAGGGCCGCACGTATCTGTTGATCTCCCATCGCACCCTCCTGCGCTAGGGGAAAGCTTAGACTCCCGCATGGCCTGGTTTCAAGGGAATCAAATTCGTACCTTGAAAATTGCCTCGAAGCCGGGTGGCTCATCCAAGCCGGGTTTGCTTGGGTGGGGACTTTCGAGGATGCGAGTGAGTGGAAATAGAAGAATTACAATCCATTGGTCGATGAAGAATCGCGGGCGACGACCAATAGGGTGGGTTAAACTCTCCCACCCAACCAACGGAAGGTTGGGTAGGCACGCGGCCTCGGCGTAGTTAATCCTGGATGAGCGCGGCCGGTCGGGACAGCGTTCGCAATGGCCTGTTCGCAGCAGCTATCTCCCACGAACACCACAACCCGTGCTAAGATGTGCGCCGATTCGCTTCCGCACCGCCACACCGCGCGGAAGTAGAAGCAAGTCTGGGCGAGGCTTGCATCGATCCTGCCGCCCTTGGAGGAACCCAATGTTCAGCAAGAAATGCTCGCTCATTCGTAGTCTCGGGTTGGCAAGCTTGACAGCGGCCTTGCTCGGCCCCGCGGGCGCCTGGGCGCAGACATTCAAGATCTTGCACTCTTTCGGCAACACCGGCGATGGAGTAAACCCGGTCGCCGGCCAGGCCTTTGACGGCCAGGGAAACCTGTATGGGGTGACCTACATGGGCCCGGTAGGAAGTGGGGGTTGCAACGGCTCCGGATGCGGCCTGGTGTACCAGTTGAAAGCCAACCCCGACGGGAGTTGGACGGAGACGGTAATTCATGCCTTCAATGGAACCGATGGGGCGTACCCCTCTGCCACGCCAGTTTTTGACCCGCAAGGCAATCTCTACGGTTCGACTTACTGTAATGCGTCGTATTGTTACCACGACGGTTTCGTGTACGAGTTGATGCCGGGCTCTAATGGCGCCTGGACGGAGTCGGTCCTGCGCCACTTTTCTGCAGTCTGGGATGGAGGCGAACCACAGGAATTGGCCCTCGACAACGCCGGCAACATCTATGGTGAAGCAATGTTGGGCGGGCTGAATGATACGGGCACCGTATTCAGCTTGAATCGTTCCTCGAGCTGGCAGGAACGGCTTCTCTACAGCTTTGGCCGATTCGGCGGTGCCGACGGAGCATACCCGGCAGGTGCTTTCGCTTTTGACGCCAACGGCAATTTCTACGGTACGACTCACCTTGGGGGCGCTCACGGTTACGGTACTGTCTTTAAGCTGACGAAGAAGGACAGCCTTTTGTGGCCGGAGACACTTCTGTACGATTTTCCTGGCGCACCCGAGGGCAATTTCCCCAACGGTGTAATCTTTGGCCCGGATGGCAGCCTCTACGGCACGACCCAAACCGGCGGGTACCTCGGTGTCAGTACTTGCGGATTCCCGCGCGGGTGCGGGACGGTGTTTAGACTTACGCCTAACGCTGATGGAACCTGGACGGAGACCGTGCTGTACGCATTTCGCGGTGCCGGCGACGGGGTGGCCCCGATCAAGGGTGTCATCTTCGATAAAGCGGGCAACCTCTATGGCACGACGGATCCTTGGCGGTGGTCAAGCCAGTGAATGCGGTCCCTACGGGTGTGGCACCGTGTTCAAGTTGACCCCATCCTCCGGAGGTCAGTGGACCAAAACAACCCTTCATTCCTTCACGGGCGGGCAGGACGGGTTCGCTCCCGGAGGGCCGCTGGTGATGGATGCAGCCGGCAACCTCTACGGCACTGCGGAACTGGGTGGCCAGTACGATGGCGGCGTGGCGTTCGAGATCACGCCGTAACAGAGATCGGTTGGCAAACGCACCTGGCCCATCCTAATCGAGCCTAACTTTTTCTTACTACCACGCGATAGCTCCTGCAGCATCGCCAACTCGGAAACTGACTTCCCTGCTAAGAGAAAGATGACTTACGCGAAATCCCCATATCACACGTGAATCGTAGCGTGATTACTGTTGCACGCGGGTGCGCCATCCAAGCCGGTTTTGCTTGGGTGGGGACTTTCAGGGATCCGAGTGAGTGGAAATAGCAAAGAATTACCACCACTGGTCGATGAAGAATCGCGGGCGACGACCAACAGGGTGGGTTAAACTCTCCCACCCAACCAACGGAAGGTTGGGTGCGGCACCCGGGTCACCGTTCAGGATTCCGTACGAGTTGGCCTCTTTGTGTCCCTCGACGAGGTCTCAGGCCTCTGTTGGAGTAAGGGCTGAAGACAAGGGCGAGTCGAGTACAACTTTGTGTCCGAGGGCCTCGAGTCTTTTCACCAGGCGTTTCGTGGTGCGAAGCTTGTGGCGTTGATCGAAGTAGTTTGGACCTAGGTCTTGGTACGTAGTTCCACGCTGCAGCAGGTGATAGCCAGTGGTGAGAATAGTATGCGCCACAGCAATGACGGCTCGCTTCATTCCACGGGCAGCGGCTAGGCGACGGAACTGTGCCGCAAGATAGCTGTTCTTGGTTTTCGACGCCGCCCAGGCAGCCTCGCAGAGAGCATGACGAGCCCAGCGGTTGCCCTTACGACTCTTCCCACTCTGACGTTTCCCGGCGCTCTCGTGATTGCCCGGACAAACTCCAACCCAACTCGCCAGATGCGCCGCCGATGGAAACGCTTGCACCTCGGGACCGATCTCAGCCACCAGCGTCCAGGCAACCCGTTGCTTGATGCCGGGCATGCTCATCCATGCCTGCAGCGCTTTCTGAAATGGCTGCATCTGCAACTCGATCTCGGCTTCCAGCCGCGCAATCTTGCTTTGGCTGTGATTCAACTCATCCAGCATCTCGCCCAACAAGAAGCGTTGGTGCGGTAGTAGATAGCCGTCCAACGCCAGTCGCAATGCTGGCAGCTTCCGGCGCAGTTGCATCTTGGCCATGTCAGCCAAACGTTCCGGATTCGACTCTCCCTGCGCCAGGGCATGCAACATGGCGGTGCCACTGACACCCAGAACATTGCTGGCCACCGAGCCGAGCTTGATATTGCATTGTTCCAGCAGCTTCTGAATGCGACACGCGATCGAGCACTGGTGCTCCACCAGTTTGATCCGGTAGCGCGTCAGGTCGCGTAGCACCCTGAAGTTCTACGGGCGGAACATAACTGCCTTCCAGCCGCCCATCCTGAAGCAGTTCCGCGATGCGCTCTCCGTCTTTCAGATCGGTCTTCTTACCGCGAACCGCTCTGTAGTGCTCCGGATTGATCAGCACGCAGTTATGAACATCTATCTCTTCTCGCTTGCTATCTTCTTCCGTTAGGCCGCAGAATGATGGACAATACCCAACATCCATAAGGAGGTGATATGAAGAATTTCCTAGTCGTTACCGAACACCCCGTCGAGCGTGTCCTCCGCGTTCTTGTCGGTGTCATTGTCCTCTGCCTTGTCTTCATTGGGCCAAAAACTGCCTGGGGCTGGATCGGCCTTCTCCCCATGCTGACGGGCGTGACCGGTCTCTGCCCTCTCTACACAATCCTTGGCATCTCCACTTGCCCTAAGAAGTCTGCAACATAATTCACAGATGGGGCGTTCGTAATGTTCCAGCACTACAAAGAAATCTTCTTCGGACTCGCGTTTGGCATCGGCGCTTTCTTTCTCGACACCGGCATGGATGCCATGGCCGATGGCAACAGCCTGATTGATGAGGTGGGAGAGCATCCGGGTATGCTGTTGTATCGCGCCGTCTTTATCGTGTTGGGCCTTGCTCTCGGATGGCTACTTTGGCAAAGAAACCGGCGGGAGCGCCAGTTCAGGCACGTGACGGAGGCGCTGCGCAAGCTCCAGCAGGAGTGCGGGAACGAGGGGCTGATGTTGCGTTCTACCTTGCAAACTTTGTTGACACGTGATGACCTCCAGTTGAGCGACGGCGCTACGCAATTAGTGCGGCAGGCATACGAGAGGACGCCGGTGTTCCAGAGGTTAGCCGAGGAGAAGGTGCCCGAGGTGAAGGAGTAGAGCTTTCAGCCGGGTGGCCCGTCCAAGCCGGTGTTGCTTGGGTGGGGACTTTCGGACATGCGAGTGAGTGGAAATAGAAGAATTACAATCCATCGCTCGGATGAAGAATCGCGGGCGACGACCAACAGGGTGGGTTAAACTCTCCCACCTAACCAACGGAAGGTTGGGTGCGGCGCCACCCTATTCTGTAGCCGTTGCAAAATCGCCATGTCGTAGGTAATCCTGGCTGAGCGCCAGCGGCTCGGATAACGTACTACATGGCCTGTTCTCGCCAGCTATCTGCGGACAGCCAGCTGCCGGGTTGCTCATGATCCGGGAGCAATCCGGACAGAGCACATGTGCGACATGGCGACTAGGACGAAGCCGCTGGCGCGGCGGACGCTACCGCGTATGGCGAACCCAGCATTGTTGGGAGTAGCTGACGTAGTGTGGGTCACAGAGAAAGGAGACTCTTGTGACCCGTCTACGCCAGATGATGCTGGAGGAACTTCAGCGTCGGAATTACTCGAAGAGTACGACCCGCTATTACTTGCAGGCGGTAGCGAACTTCGCCCGCCATTTTGGCAAGTCACCGGATAAGCTCGGACCCGATGAGCTGCGAAGCTACCAAGCCTACTTGCTCCGAGAGCGCAAGCTCGCCGTCGGCACTGTGATTGCCCGTGTCGCGGCACTGCGCTTCTTCTTCATCCGAACTCTCAAACGACATGAATTTCGAGAAGATTTGCCCTATCCCAAGGATCACCGACGACTCCCCACCGTGTTGAGTCTGGAGGAGGTCGCGCGGCTCATCAATGCCGCCGGGAACCTTCTGCAGCGCGCCCTGCTGATGACCCTCTACGGCACCGGGATGCGGCGCACCGAAGTGTCTCTCTTGAAGGTCAGCGACATCGACAGCCAGCGCATGATGATCCGCGTGGAACGCGGAAAAGGCGGCGCCGGCCGTGACATTCCTCTCAGCCCGGCGCTGTTAGAAACCCTGCGAGAATACTGGCGCTGGAAAAAGCCCCGCACCTATCTGTTCCCGAGCAGCGAGCGCAAACGCGGCAAGGAACAACCCATCTCCGACAAGACCGTGTGGTATGCCTGTAAACAAGCCGCTCGCCACGCAGGTCTCACCAAGCGGGTCAGCCCTCATTGCTTGCGGCACAGCTTCGCCACACACCTGCTGGAAGCGGGGACAGACCTACGCACCATTCAGATTTTACTGGGCCATGGTGATCTGGAAACGACGGCAAAATACCTGCATCTGTCGCAACGGCATTTACGGGCCGTCGCCAATCCCTTGGAAGGTTTGCCGCTTTCTCGCATAGAGGAAGTTAACCGTCAGTACCACCGTAAAAAGAACCCATGACTCGGCCCACCCTCGAGGTGGCCGACATCCTCCACGTGCAGGGCGATCGCTTCCTGGAGCGGTATCGATCGAGCTTCGACTTTCAGCAGCTCAAAGCCTTTCGTGCCATTCAGCGCTGCCGCACCGCTGCCCTCGGTGGGCATCGCGATACCTGCTCAGAGCTGCGGTTATCAGGCCATCTCCTACAACTCGTGCAGAAACCGACACTGCCCCAAGTGCCAGGCACAGGCTCGGGAACGCTGGTTGGCGGCACGGGAACGCGAACTCCTAGCCACCAGCTACTTTCATGTCGTCTTCACCGTGCCCCATGAACTCAACCTGCTGGCCTTAGAAAATCCAACTCTGTTTTACGACCTGTTGTTCACCGCCAGCGCTCAAACTTTGCTCGAAATCGCCGCCGATCCGAAACACCTGGGAGCGGAGATCGGCATCATCAGCACGCTCCACACCTGGGGACAGAACCTGCTCCTGCATCCCCACATCCACTGTGTCGTTCCCGCCGGCGGACTCGCGCTGGACCACCGTCGCTGGGTCCGCCCGCGCTATCCTTTCTTCTTACCCGTGAAGGTCCTCAGTCGCGTTTTTCGCGGCAAGTTCCTCGCCGGTTCTGAAACGACTTCATCGCCGTAAGCAACTGCTGTGCTCCGGCCCGTCTGCCGCTCTTGCCGACCCGCAGCAGTTCGCGAAACTGCTCCGCCGCCTGCATCGCCACGACTGGGTGGTCTATGCCAAGCCCGCTTTCGGTGGTCCCCTGCAGGTGTTGCGCTATCTCGGTCGCTACACCCACCGCGTGGCCATTTCCAATCATCGTTTGTTGGCCTTCGAAGCGGAGCGCGTGAGCTTCCGTTGGAAGGATTACGCGCACGGAAGCAAACAAGGCCGAATGACGCTGGCGGCAACGGAGTTTCTACGCCGCTTCTTTCTGCACGTGCTTCCCAAAGGCTTCGTCCGCATCCGTCACTTCGGGTTTCTCGCTAATCGCTTTCGCGCCTCTCGCCTGGCGCTATGCCGACAACTGCTGGGTTGCAGTTGCTCGATGCCGCCAGAAGTCAGATCCAACGAAGTCCATTCCGACAGTTCCTCCCTCTGGCATTGTCCCCGCTGCGGCGCAACTATGATCGTCATTCAGAGATTTACAGCCGCCGAACTATCAACATGTACGTACTTCGATTCTTCCTAGCAGCTCCGTCGGTAACGACGCTTGGATGTGCGCCAGCACTCTCACTCATTTGGGTTACGTGAGCCGCGTTTTACGGGAGTAATCTCACATAAGGGGACCCATGGACAACGACGAAAGAAAGTATTAAGGCGGATTTCTGCTTGACGCTTGGCTGAGGCTGGCCCACACTGTCAGCAGTCTTCTGGCCGGCCGCCACCAATCCTACAAAAAATGCGGAGGCTGTATGAAGCAACTTGGAGTGGGTACTTCGCTCTGCGTCCCTTCGCCGCGAAATTTCAGGGCTGATGATTGGCTGCGCACTCCGCTCTGCGCACTAATGGCGGTCTGGCTCTGCGTCCAGTTGTCAGGCACGCCGGCATGGGCGCAGGTGCCGACACCGGATTTCGCCATCACCAATTTCTCGGTTTGGTCTACGTTGCCGAGTCCCGATGGGCAGCGGCGCATGGCTATCAGCTTCCGCGTGACCAATGTCGGCACGGCGGCGGGGCCATCGATGCGGACGCGCGTCACCATCGCAGGCGCAGCTTCCGAGTTCGCCAATCCCATACTCCAGCCGCAGGCCTCGATCTTCATCTCAAAGACGCTTTCAACCACGGCGTCGCAGGTGCCCATCCGCATTGAAGCAGACGTCTATCACGTCATCACCGAGGCCAACGAGCAAAACAACGTCTTCGAGTACACGGCGAATCCCGCCGGAGATATCGGGCGGTGGCAGAACATTGGGCCCTCAAAGATGGCGGCGAATCCCCCAGCCTCGGGCCGGGTGACGACGATCGCCGTCAGCCCGGTTTCGCCCTTCATTGTTTATGCCGGCGGCCGCGACTCCGGCCTGTGGAAGACGGAAGGGCTGACGACGGTGTGGTTCCCCATCACGGACTCACTGCCGACGCAGAAGATTGACGCGGTTGCGCTCGATCCCCGGCAGAACGACCGCGTGTTGATCGCAACCCCCGCGGGCTTCTTCCAGTCGCTGGATGATGGAACCATGTGGCAGCAGCTGACCAGCCTGGACCTGAAAGGCAACGGCAGCGACGGTGGTCACCTGCTGATTGAGAATTTGCCCAACCCGCCGATGGTGATGTCCACCTCCGAAGGAGTGAAAGTCTCAACCGACGGCGGCCAGAACTGGACGGTGGTACTGGCCTCCGGCGCGGCGGTCATCAGCCTCCAGTTCAGCACGACCGACCCCAGTCATCTGTTCGCTTCGACCGCCTCCCCGCCGGGGGTATTCGAAGCACAGAACAATGGCCTAACGGCCGCATCGTGGCACCAGCTTCAGGGCTGCCCGGATGCGCCACTGCCCTCCTTTCCGCAGAGCGCTTCGGTCTGGGTGACCGAGTCGCAGGGCACGCAGTGGGTCAGCTTCCGTACCAAGTCGCCCGACCCAAAGACCTTCGAGTTGTGGCGCACCACCGGTGAGACCTGCAATATCGGCGGCTTCGTCGAGCACGGCTGGCAGAAGCTGAACATCTCGGGCGGCTGCAACAACTACGATTTTCACTGGAGCTACCTGTTCGCTCACCCGAACGATCCCACGGTGGTGTTCAAGAGTGGCATCAAGCTGTGCCGCTCGACGTCGTCGGGCGACAACCTGGGCACCGTCGGTGGCATTCACGACGATCAGCACGCGATTGTAGTGGCGCCTTCGTCGCCGTCGGTGATGTTCTTCGGCAGCGACGGCGGGATCTATCGCTCGCCCGACAAGGGCCAGACGATGAACTTTCTGGGCGAGGGCATGTCGAACACGGAGTTCCTGAAGGTGGCGGTTAATGGCACTGGCTCGGTGACGCTAATGGGCGGCACGCAAGACAATTACACCGCGGGGTGGGATGGCGCCTCACCGATATGGACGGACCTGGGTGCTGCGCTGGTCAGCGGCGACGTTCCGCTGGTCGCCTTCGAACGCAAGGACATGAAGGGCATTTACAAGATGGGCCAGAGCACGCAGCAGATCGAGTACGACCCTGCGAGCGGCGATCACTGGTCCAGCCGCGGCAGTCTCGACGACTGTCTCGCCTACAACGAGTTTCCCGGCCAAGTGTTCGAGAGCATGGAGTCGACCGGCGACAGCCCACAGTTGCTGGTCACCTGCCACGGCATCTGGAGCGGGCCGCCCTGGAACCAGATCAAGACCACCAATCAGGGTGAATTCGTGCGGCTGAGCCTGGCGCCCGACAATCAGCAGATCGCGGTCGCAGCCACGTCGAATGGGCATGTCTTCTGGGGCGCCGCGCTGCAGCCGTCGCTGCTGTACGACGTCTTTACCGCGCCCAACGGCGGCGGCCCCTCGGCCATTGCCATGAAGAGCCAGAGCCTGTTTTATGTGGCGAACAATGCCAACGGGCATGGCATCATCACCCGCTTCACGTGCTTCTTCGGATGTACGACCGAGAGTATCTGGCCGGGGACACCCGACGGCGACGTGACCGCGATGGGCATCGATCCGCTGGTGGCCGACACCGTGCTGGCGGCGATTGACGGCAATGGAATCTTCCGCGGCACGCGCAGCAGCGCCGGACAGTGGACCTGGGTCCCGTACAGCAACGGCATACCTGTAGGCGCAAATGTCACCGACATTCAGCCGCGCAGCAATGGCTCGGTGGCGGCGGCGACCTATGGGCGCGGCATGTTCCTGTCGACTTCGATTTCGACAGCTCCGCCGAAGCTGACGGCCAAGGGTCACATCACCAATCTCGACGTCGAAAGCGAGGACAGCAAAGCGGGCAAGCCCATCCCGAAATTTGTCAGCGTGGAGCTCGACTCCAAACCCGGCTTCCTCTTCACAGAAACTGGCCTCGGCTTTCTCGGCATCTTGCAGACGGCAAACCGCACCCATCGCTCGGTGGAGATTCAATACACGCCGTCAGGCAAGAACAGCGGAAAGATCGTGAAGGTCACGGCCGCCGGACCGTAGAGCAGGGGTTGAGGTAAGGGATTGGAATGAGGACGCCGACAGCAGAGCATTCCTCAGCCGTTCTTTTTCCTGCTGCTCGTCACAGGCTTGGTTGTAGCATGGAGCACTCTCAGAAGGAAAACGGCCAGGCCTCGTGTCCGTGCCGGTGGGTAGGAAGTTCAGGCTGCACAAGGTACTTAGGTCAAAGAGCAGCGCAAGTCAATGAATGAGCGGCGATTACGGCCTGTCCGAAATGGTAACTTGCGTAACATCCCCATATCACACGTGACTCACTGCGTGATTACTGTTGCGTGGGCCGCTTGTCCGAACCTCCCGCCCGCCTTGGCGAGAGTATGGGAGAGGCCATGGCACCTTGGTCACCAGGCCACCCCACCTTCGTAAGGAAACTTGACGCTTTGTTCTTGACTCGCTTCCCGCCACATTCCTAACCTTCAAGTAACGGGCTGCATCTGGGCCCGAGGGTCGCTGTTCACTCGCTCGCGTAACCTCGCGCATCGCGCGTGCCGTCGAGCGAGTCGAGACCCGCAATTCAATAGACCAGGCAGGTCATCGTAACTGAAACGAGCCCTGCGATCAGGTCCATGTGTGCCTGCTCTTTCGCCGGTGGTTGGTGAAAAGGCGGCAGGCCACGCGGACCTGGCGCGGGGCTTTTGCATTGAGACAGAACTTGAAATTGGTCTCGTAGTCGCAGGGCAGATTTGTATCAGGGCACGACCCTTAAGTCGTGCCGTTAGCACAACTGAAGATCAATGCTCTTGAGGACTGCAAGAGAAATGTTCGCAAGGAAACGGTGGAAGGGCACGGCTTCAGCCGTGCCGCAAGAGCCGCACCGAATAGCGGGCTTTAGCCCCGGGCCGATTCCGCGCGGTCCGGGGCTAAAGCCCATTGAGCGGGAGCCTAGGTCGCCGGGCTGAAGCCCGGCGCTTCCACCAGGCGAAACCGAGCCACATCATTGCTTGCCAACCCAGCGATGAAACCGAACCTCACATCATTACTTAACCCAAGGAGTCATTTATGAACGAACCCGTTATTGACGAAGATGCTGATCAGCAGCCAAACCCCCTGGAGCCCAGCTACGAAGAACTGTTCGAGCGCGTCAAGCTCCTGGACGAGCAGGAGCGAGAGCGCGAGGAAGTGGAGAAGTGGGTGCGCGAGCAGGAGGAGATCCAGTGGGGGCCGCGCGATCCCAGCGAGATCGAGGAGCCCAGACCGGTTCCCAAGCCTGCACCCCCGGCCTGCCGTCATCTGAAGGAAAATGGCTGCCTGTGCGGCTCGCTGGCCATCAACGGACGCGACCACTGCGGCTTCCATCTGAGGGACCGCGGACGCCGTCTGAAGATGGCGCGGGCCCGCGCGCGCGGCCAACGCCTGCGCCTGCAACTGCCTCCGCTGGAGGACTTGTACGCGGTGCAGGTGGGCATCATGCAGGTGCTGGACGCGCTGGGAAGCGGGCAGGTGGCAGAAAGCGTGGCCCGCCTCATGCTCTCCGGCTTGCGGCAGGCCAGCACCAACCTGCGCTGTCCGCAGAAGTTCTGGAACCGGAACCGTTTTGAGCTGCCCGACAACCAAGGCCTCGCAGTCTATGAAGACTTCGAAGCCGAGTTCGATCTGCCGGAGGGCCTCGACCCGGACACCCCGCCGGAGGTGGCGTTTCCCGACGCCCAGCCCGCGGCCATCCGTGCGGAGCGGGTCAACCTGATGGAGGTCACGCCGGTGGATATAGAGCTGATGGAAATTCAGCAGCGGGAGGGCCCCGAGGCGATGACCCGCAAGCTGAAGCAGTTGGACGCGGCGGACGACCGCCGCTATCGCCGGGCGCAGGCCCAGTTGGCGCACGCCCGCCACGTGGTGCGCGCCGCTGCCCAGAACGCCGTCCGCGAAGTCCATCTGGTGGAGCAATCGCAAGCCACCTTTGCGGCTGCCCAGGCCGAGGAGCGGGCGGACTCCTCACCTTCGTGCACCTCGGTTGCGGACAGGGTGGGAGCGAAACCGATACCCACGACTGAAGAAGCGGCCAGGAAGTCTCCCCAGGGTGCGGACGGAAAGCCGGAGCCGGGGGCTGCGGGCACGGCGAGCTAAGGGTGGTTGCCGATGCTGTGCCTGCGAAAGGGTGGAGCGCGCCGCTGGCGTGCACAAAGATGGGAAGGGGGAGTTCGCACTCTAACAACTGAGGTAAATCTGCGCTTGGTTTGCGGAGTAGATTGGAACACTTTTAGCCCGGCGCCCAAGAGGCTGTTACGAAACTCGGTTCAAGTTCACAACAGTGGAACAGAAGTTGCAAAATCCGAGTGCCGCAGGCACGCAATAGTCTAGCCCAGCCACGCAGCCGAAGGCGGAGTGCTGGGTCGAGTGGAAAATTCGATCCGAGTGCCGTAGGCACGCAATAGTCTAGCCCAGTACGCAGCCGAAGGCGGAGTGCTGGGTCGAGTGGAAAATTCGATCCGAGTCCCGTAGGCACGCAATAGTCTAGCCCAGTACGCAGCCGAAGGCGGAGTGCTGGGTCGAGTGGAAAATTCGATCCGAGTCCCGTAGGGACGACAGAGTTTCGTAACCGGCGTGCAAGCGCTGGTTAAGAAGTCCGAAATCGATCTGAGCCACGGCAAGGGCGCGTCAGCAGCGGCGGAACGGGTGGGCCGTTCGGAGTCGGAGGGAGTCGTGTCGTCGAACCATGGGCAGATCGCGAGATCCGGACCACCGAATCGATCGGCCACAAGCCGCTCAACTCGCGAAAGGGGCGAACCGGAAAGGCCACGCGGGTGTGTCCGTCAGGATTACGAACTGGGAGCACCTTCGCCAGCGAATGCAAGAGGGCAGGGGCCTGCCGGTAATGCCTCTAACTCATTGCGAATCAATACAGTACGTATAAGTTGTTTAGAATCAAAACGTTGCTACATAAATGATGTCTAAGTACTTGAAAATAATGAGCGGCTCAGGGGAGGACTTGAAGGCAAACTCTGCGGCTCGGCTGCGAAAAGCTGGCAGAGAACGATGAGCTACTTCTTCTCCTGCTCGACAGCTCCTGCCATCTGCGGGCGTCCCGGCTCCTGCCCGGGATATTCGTACACCCCGCGGCCCGCTTTGCGCCCTAGGCGTCCAGCCTTCACGTATTGCACCATCAATGGTGCAGGACGGAATTTCTCGCCCAGCGTCTTGTGCAGGTACTCCGAGAATATGCAGGCGGGTATCGAGTCCTACAAGATCAACCATTTCAAACGGTCCCATCGGATGGTTCAAGCCTAACTTTAAGGCTTTGTCGATGTCCTGCGGCGAGGCGACACCTTCCTGCAACATGTAGAAGGCTTCGTTGCCGATCATGGCATTGATGCGGCTGGTAATGAATCCGGGCGATTCCTTGATGACGACCACTTCCTTGCCCATGCGCTTGCCCACGTCCACCGCCGCTGCCAGCGTCTCGTCATCGGTCTCCAGCGCGCGCACAATTTCCAGCAGCTTCATCTTGTGCACGGGATTGAAGAAGTGCATGCCCACGCACTTGGGCGCGCGATAGGTGACGGAAGAAATTTCGGTCACGCTCAGCGAGGAGGTGTTCGAAGCGAGGATGGTTCCCGGCCGGCAGACTTTATCGAGAAGCGTAAAGATCTCGATCTTCGATTCCATTTCCTCCGGCACAGCTTCAATCACCAGGTCGGCTTCGCGCGCGGCCTGCTCCACCGACGAGGCATATTCCAACCGCTGGAAAGCGTCGTCGGCGTCGGCCTTGGTCACTTTTCCCAGCTCGACAGCTTTGTCAAGATTCGTGCGAATCTCGGTCTCGGCCTTGCGCAGTGCGGTGGGGAGAATGTCCTCCAGGATGGTGCGATAACCGCCCAGCGCCGCCGCGTGCGCGATGCCGCGTCCCATGATTCCAGCGCCGATAACAGCGATGGTGTGGACTTCGGCCATCGAGCTATTCTCCTTTTTCCAGTTGTTCGACGACGGAGAGAAAATTCGGGTCCGACTTGCGCATGTATTCCGCGAGGCGTTTCTTCTCCTCGCCGTTGATCAGGTAAAGGCTTGCGTTGATGCGGCGCAGAGTTGCCGCAATGTCGTCAACATAGTTCATCATGCGAATGAGTTCACCAGTAGCAGCCATAGGAGTCCTTTCAGAGCAACATCGAGGAAGCGGATGAAACCGTTGTCGCGTCCGTGCTTGCAGTCGCGGACTACACAAAAGATGATCGCAAACACTGGGCAATCTTTTATTCTCGCCGCCGCTCACGATTAAGTAAAGCAGCCGAGCTCTAGAACGAACATAGCGGGATTCAGCGCGGCCCGGAGGAAGAATGCGAGGCTTGCGTTGGCAGCCGACGTTTCCCGCTACACCGCGAACTCTTCGCCCACTTCCCTGCTGCCCGGGTCCGTGTGCGACGGCGCATGCTCCACGGCGACATTGCGGTCAGTCACCTCGACCAGGTTCGCCAGCTTCGCCGCCAGCTCCGGTGTTAGTGCGCCAGGGCGCAGCCGCCAGGACCAACTGCCGGTGGTTTGGCTGGGCACATTCATTCGCCCCGTCGAGTCCAAGCCCAGGACATCCTGCACCGGAATGACAACTAGATTCGCAACTGAAGTGAGTGCAGCCCGAATAAAGGACCAATGCACGCCCTCATCGCCGATTCCCAGATACGCTGCGGCCGCCTTCTTTTCTTCTTCCGTCGCGCCTGCGTTCCACCAGCCGACGGTGGTGTCATTGTCGTGGGTTCCGGTGTACACAACCGAGTTACGTTCAAACCTATGAGGCAAATACTTGCGGGCGCCGCGATCTCCAAAACCGAATTGCATGACCTGCATGCCCGGAATGTCAAGTTTCTTCCGCAGTTCATTGACTCCAGGCGTGATGTAGCCGAGATCCTCGGCGATGAACGGCAAATCGCCGAGCGCGCTGCGCAAGGCCTTGAAGAGATCGTCATTGGGCCCTTGCACCCAGTGGCCGTGAACGGCGGTCGGTTCCTCGGCGGGAATTTCCCAATACGCCTCAAAGCCGCGGAAGTGATCGAGGCGCACGATGTCGCAGGTCTTGATCGCCCAGCGCATGCGCTTGATCCACCAGTTATAGCCGCGCGACTTGAGCACCTCCCAGTCATACAGCGGATTGCCCCAGCGCTGGCCGGTTTCGCTGAAGGCATCCGGCGGGCAGCCCGCGACCACCTCCGGCGAAAGGTCTTCTCTTAAGCGAAAGATTTCGGGATGCGTCCACACATCGGCGCTGTCATAGCTGACGAAAATGGCCACGTCGCCAATCACCCGAATGCCGCGCTCGTGGCAGTAGGAACGCAACGCGCCCCACTGCTCGAAAAAGGCAAATTGCAGAAAGCGTTCTATCTCCAGTTGCTCGTGAAGCTCTTTACGCAACCCGGCAATGGTTTCCGGGTCGCGGCGCACAATTGCCTCCGGCCAGCGGTTCCACTCCTGTTCGCCGAAGCGCTCCCGCAAAACGCTGTAGAGAACGTAGTCTTCCAGCCATCCATGGTTTTTGTGGCAAAAGCTTTCGTAGCGTTTATGAGCTGCACCGGAAGATGAGCTTAAGAAGTTTTTCGCGGCCTGACGCAACAAGGGCAGCTTGTAAGCCCGAATGCGGTCGAAATCAACCGGAGAATCACCGTCCGGCACACGCCTCCACCTCATCGCCATCCAGCAAGCCGCGCTCAGCGAGGCGCTCCAGGCTGATCATGAGCACGTTGCCGGCGAACGCCGACGTGCAGGAATAGGGCGAGTTGCCGAACCCGACTGGCCCCAGCGGCAGTACCTGCCACAAGGTCTGACCAGCTTCGGCCAGCCAGTTCACAAACTCATACGCAGCCGGGCCAAGGTCCCCGATCCCGCCGTGCGAGGGCAGCGAGGTGGGATGCAAAAGAACACCGGATGAGCGTTTCGAAAGCATCGCTAGGCATAGACAGCAAAAGGCTGAGGAGCGGTCCGCGGCTGCCGCGATCTCCGCTGTGCAGCTACCTATACAAGGCGGCCAGCAGGATCAGCTGCTGGCCGGCAAACCAGGAAGTTCGCTACCGCTAACTTCCTTCGGCAGTCTGACTCAGGCGCTCCATTTCCTTCTTGTTGATCTTGACCTTGCCCTCTTTTTCCAGGCGGTCGCGCAGGTTCTCGATGTACAGTCCTTCGATTTCACTGCGTTTCTGCTGGAGGAGGGTGTCCTTCACCGTGTCCCAGTTCTGCTTCGCTTGTTCGGCCGAAGGCTGCTGCAATTCCAGGACTTTGATCACCACGCCGTCATTGCCGCCACGAATGGGGCCGCTGATGTCGCCCGGCTTCATGCTGAAAGCCACGCTGGCCGAGCCGCTCATGGCGCCCACTTCCGGCACCTGCGAATTTCGATCTACCAATTCGCTGGTCTTAACCGTTGCGCCGGCTTCCTTGGCCGCCTTGGTCAAATCATGTTCGGAGTGTGCACGATCGGAAAGCTCCTGCGTTTTCTGTGCCAGCAGGACCTGTGCACGCTGGTCTTTGAACTGCTGCTCCACTTTGTCCTTCACCTGCTCGAAGGTCGGCGTCTGCGGCGGCTGAATGTCCGTTACTTGATAGACTGCAAACCCCTGCGGCAGAGTCGCGACGGCAGGCGGATCGTTCTTCTTGGCGGCAAACAGCGCGCTCACGAACTCGGGCGCATTGCCGACTCCGGGCAGCAGATCGCCTTCCGCAACCGGGCCCGCCGTTGTGACCGTCAGACCCTTGTCCGCTGCGGCTTTGTTGAGTCCCGCACTGCGGGCAAGCGTCTGCACCGCGTTTGCCAGATTCTGCGCCTCTCCCGTGGCCTTCTGCGCTTTCAGCGCTGTCTCGATCTCCGGCTTCACTTCGTCGAGCGGCTTCAAGCGCGCTTGCTGTTTGGCTTCGACGTGGATGATATGGAAACCGTAGCTGGTGCGGATGACGTCCGTCGTCTGGCCCACCGGCGTACTGAACGCTGCCTGCTCGAACTCCGGAACCGTACGGCCCTTGGTGAGCGGGGGCAGCAGCCCGCCATTCGGCGCGCTTCCCGGATCGTCCGAATTCTTCTTCGCCAGCTCGGCGAAATTCGCCGCCAGACTTCAACTGCTTTTCAATGTCCTCGGCCTTCTTGCGCGCCGCGTCTACACCCGCCTGGTCAACCTTGCCGTCCGCTCCCGGCGTTGGCGTCTTAATCAGGATGTGGCGCACGGTCACCGTCTCGGGAATGCGATACGAATCCTGGTGCTGGTTGTAATACTGCTGCAACTCAGCCTGCGTCACCGGAACCTTGTCGGCCAGCTTCGCGGTCTCGATCACGATGTACTGTGCTTTGATCTTTTCCGGAATAGAGTTCGCGTATTGCTGCTTGTACTGCTCGTAGAAAGCCTTCAGTTCGGCATCGGTCGGCTTGATCTGCTTCTTGATGTCATCGAGGGTCAGCACCGCGTACTCGAATTTGACCTTGGTGTCCTGCTTCCTCACTTCTTCGGTAACGTCCTTGTCGCTGACGGAGACGGGAGCGGTGATAAGGGAGAGCAGTTTCCTCTGGGCGATCTCGGACTTCACCTCCTGCTCGAACTGCGCCACGCTCAAGTTGAACTGGCTCTGGATAAAAGACTCGTAGGCCTGTTCGCCGATAAAGTTGCCCCCGGGAAACAGCGCCTGTCCCATCTGGCCCTGATGTAGAGCCGTGCTCAGCTCTTCGTTGCTGACGCCCAGGCCCATGCGGTCGGCCTCGTACACCAGCATCTTCTGCGCAATCACGCCCTGGGCCGCCCGCTGCATCAGATACGGCATGATCTGTGGAGGAACGTTCCCCTTGAACTGCTGCTTGCCGATCATGCGCGCCTGTTGCGCGACTTCCTGTACCCCGACCTCCTGGTTACCGACTCTCGCCAGCACACCTTGGGTGGTGAGGTTGCCGCCAAACAACTCATTGAGAAAGCCGCCGCCGGGAATGAGGGTGATCACCATCATCACGCAGACGACGACCAGGATGCCGCCCAGAACAATCTTCTTAATCGGGCCAGGCTTTTGCAAAAAACGAATCATTCTTTAGGAACTCCAGACAGGATGGGTGAATCTATTCATTATAGCAGCGCCATCGCCGCATGCAGGCCGACTGGCAAGGAGTTGGCGCCCACAAACGAATGTTGGCACGAGCGTCCGAATGCAGCCCGATACCGCTCGCTGGCGGATATTCCCCGCACAAGGATGGGCACTTCCCTGACCCGCGGGCCAGTATGTTGTAATAGATAGAACATTCGCATGCAGAAATCGTCACCAGGGGTGCGCCGGCGCGTCATAGCCTACAAACGCCGGGCTCGGGAATGGAAGATGATCGCCAATGGGTTGGCCTCCACCGACCGCCCCATCCTGGCGCACATCATCCCTATTCGCCGCTGCAATCTTTCGTGCACCTACTGTAACGAGTTCGACGATTTCTCCAAGCCCGTTCCGCTGGAAACCATGAAGCACCGCGTTGATGAACTGGCGCGGTTGGGAACGATGATCGTTACCTTCAGCGGTGGCGAGCCGCTGTTGCATCCCGAACTCGACGACATCATTGCCCACGTCCGCAAGCATCCGATCATCGCCGGCCTCATCACCAACGGCTATCTGCTTACCGCCGATCGCATCCAGCGCCTGAACCGCGCCGGACTCGACCATCTCCAGATCAGCATTGACAACGTCATGCCCGACGACGTCTCCAAGAAGTCGCTGAAGGTGCTCGACAAGAAGCTGCAACTGCTGGCTGAGCACGCCGACTTTCACGTCAACATTAATTCGGTGGTCGGCGGTGGCATCCACAACCCCCACGACGCGCTGGTGGTAGGGCGCCGCGCTGTGCAGCTTGGCTTTACCTCCACCATCGGCATCATCCACGACGGTGAAGGACAACTGCAGCCGCTAAGCGACGTCGAGCGCGAGGTCTTCCTGAAGATGAAGGATCTCGAGAAGCACCATTACGCGCGCTTCAACTGGTTTCAGAACAACATTGCCGAAGGCCGTCCCAATCAGTGGCGATGCCGCGCCGGAGCCCGCTACCTCTACATCTGCGAAGACGGCCTGGTGCATTACTGCTCGCAGCAACGTGGCCATCCCGGCATACCGCTGGAGCAATACACGGTCGCCGACATCCGCCGCGAGTTCCTTACCGAGAAGGGCTGCGCTCCGCACTGCACCGTGTCGTGCGTGCATCAGGTGTCGTACATGGACCACTGGCGAGCGCCACAGACCATTCAGCTCCCATCGCCTCCGGTGGGCGCCGGACAACTGGTGCAGATCGAGTAGCTCCGCCGGCCGACGCGAGTTTCACGCTGCGCTGTATTCGTAGTATTACGCCCCACTTCACGGCCTGTCGGTTGTCGCGCAGGCACACCCGGCCCAAACTGTCCGATGGTATAATTCTGCTTGCCCTTCTGAAATATTTCCTGACAAGCGGGCGCGTAGCTCAACTGGCAGAGCAACTGACTCTTAATCAGTAGGTTGAAGGTTCGATTCCTTCCGCGCTCACCAAGCTTTAGAATAAGCAACTTACAGACGGCATCCCCTTCCAAATGAATCCCCTAGCAGGCTGCGGAAAAACCTTTGATTTATGCGAACTCTGTCTTGCTTTGGTCACCGAGTGAGAAGGGAAAGAGTTCGTTCTAGCTTTGTTCTGCTATCTGCTGAAGCTTTCTTGCATTCAGCAGACGCACCTCGCCCGGCCTACGCCGCCTGCATGGACAGGTTGCGAAGGCGGACCAGATTGTAAGCCGCGCATGCGAAGGTGAACACCCAGTCCACTTTGTACAATCCGCGATGTCGCACCTTCCGCAGCAGGGCAATCGTCTTGAGCCAACCGAAGCATTCCTCGATCCGCTTCCGCTTCCTCTGGCTGATGCCGTAGCCTGCATGACGTGTCGTCCGCTCGTCAATGGCACTGCCGCCGCGCCGACCGTCATTCTGCGCGACATGCGGCGTCACCTGCATGTGTCGGCACTCCGCGACGAAATCCGCCGTGTCAAAGCCTTTGTCACCGCCCACCGTCACCCGCTTGCCACCGGCAATCTGCTCCAGCATCAGCAGCGCCGTGTCACGCTCGGCCGTCCCGCTGGCCTCCCACGCCATAGCATTCACGATCAGTCCGTTGCGATTCTCCACCAGCAAATTGCCGCTGTAGCTCAACTTCGCCTCCTTGCCATCGCCCTTGCGTGCCAACCTGGCCTCGGGATCGCTCTTCGATGCGTGCGTCCGGTTGGACCGCCTTCTCGCCGTGAAAGTTCACCGTCGGATTGCCGGGATCATCGGATGACGGCGGATTTCTGCCGTCCTTGCGCTGAAAACTCTTTGCTCCCGCCCACGCTTCCAGCAACGTGCCGTCCACCGTGAAGTGCTCATCCGAGGTCCAGCCTTTCGCACGCGCTTGCGCCACCACCTGCGTCAGAAACAGCTTGGCGACCTCGGCCTCTAGCAGTCGGTCCCGGTTCTTGGTGAACATCGTCGGATCCCATACCTCTTCGTCCAAGTTCAGTCCTACGAACCAGCGAAACAGCACGCTGTAGTCGATCTCTTCCATCAGCAGCCGCTCGCTGCGGATCGAATACAGCATCTGTAACAACTGCGCTCGCAGCAGCTTCTCCGGCGCAATCGACGGCCGGCCTTCGCTGGCATACATGCGATCGAACTGCGACGACAGTGCCCGCAGAACTTCGTCGACCATCGTCCGCACAACCCGCAGCGGATGATCCTTCCGCACTCGCGTCTCAGGCGACAAATAACTGAACATGTGGCTCTGCTGATGATCCGTGCCTCGCATACTGCTTCTCGTAACACACGTGCCTTGTGGATTACGGAGTACTTTTTCAGCAGCCTGCTAGATTCTGAAAAAGCCTATGGGCCATTCTATTGCGAGCCCAAGAACATAATTGCGCCGATTCCAACGACGCTCAAGCCCCTGATCACAGTCGAAGGCCAGCCACAGGGTGTGATCGCCTGCGGCGTGCTTGTCGGCGCGGATTTAGTGTTCGATGGTGCAAACGGGGGACTCGCATTCTGTGAGGACTGGTTTTGAATGGTTCGGCCAAAACGCACGGAGGATAGGACTCTTGTTGTACGCCTGGGGCCTGGTGACCTCGCGCATAATGTTCTAACGCATTCGCGAGACGAACGGTCAGCGTTCGACCGCCGAATTGAAGTTGGAATTGGGGATCATCGGTGAGCCCTTTAACAGCGTATCTGCGGATGAGATTACGAAGAGCGATATTCAGGAGTGGCTCCTGAACAGTCCGAAGAGCGCGACTGGTCCCCCGCGATCTCTGCTCTTACGGTCTTAAAGTGCAGGGGGAGAGAGTATACGAAAGATAAGTGCCGGAAGGTTACGATGCAACGCTCGTCGAGCCAACCGTTTGCTCCTCAGTTGTCCAAAAGTCGGCTTCGGGGAAGTCACTTGGAGGTATTGTCGGCATGTCGTCGAAGTGCTGCGGTGAGATTAGCCCCCACAAGTCGGCCAGTGTCTTTGAATGTGTCCGCTCCTGTTGGTATCCCCTCTCCTTGGGAGTGTGAGTTGATGAAGACAGCGCGTTTTGAGGCGAGGTGACGCAAGCAAAGACTCGCCGGTCGCGAACAATTCCTTGCTGGTGATTAGTTAGCGAAGAGTTGTCTTGACCGTGCAGACGGCCCAAGGGTAGACGCTCATTCGCCATCGCGGAAACGTCCAACAGCCACACTTTCTCCACAGATCGTCGCGGACAGGCGCAACTGATTGAACAGAAGGCCATTGTCTATTTCTGGCAGAGCGCGCAACGGATCCGAATCATCTGTTACCTGCCTCTGTAAATACCTGAAAATCAATGACCGGACATTGAAGATAGAAGACTAGCAGGATGCTGAAAAAGTACTCCTAATCCACAGGGCACGTGTGCTAAGAAAGCAGCATGCGAGGCACAGATCATCAGCAAAGCCACATGTTCAGTTATTTGTCGCCCGAAGCGCGGGTGCGGAAGGATCATCCGCTGCGGGTCGTCCGCACGATGGTAGACGAAGTTCTACGGGCACTGTCGTCGCAGTTTGATCGCATGTATGCCAGCGAAGGCCGGCCGTCGATTGCGCCCGAGAAGCTGCTGCGGGCGCAGTTGTTACAGATGCTGTACTCGATCCGCAGCGAGCGGCTGCTGATGGAAGAGATCGATTACAGCGTGCTGTTTCGCTGGTTCGTAGGGTTGAATTTGGACGAAGAGGTGTGGGACCCGACGGTGTTCACCAAGAACCGGGACCGGCTGCTGGAAGCCGAAGTGGCCAAGCAGTTCCTGGCGCAGGTGGTGGAGCAGGCGCGTGCGAAGGGCTGGACCTCGGATGAACACTTCACGGTGGACGGCACCTTGCTGGAAGCCTGGGCAGGAGCAAAAAGTTTTCAGCGCAAGGATGGCAAAAATCCGCCCTCTTCCGATGATCCCGGCAATCCCACGGTGAACTTTCACGGCGAAAGGCGGTCCAACCGGACGCACGCGTCGAAGACCGATCCCGAGGCCCGGTTGGCACGCAAGGGCGAAGGCAAGGAGGCGAAGTTGAGCTACAGCGGCAATTTGCTAGTGGAGAATCGCAACGGACTGATCGTGAATGCTATGGCGTGGGAAGCCAGCGGGACGGCCGAACGTGACACGGCGCTGCTGATGCTGGAACAGATTGCCGGTACCAAGCGGGTGACGGTGGGCGGTGACAAAGGCTTTGACACAGCCGACTTCATCTCCGAGTGCCGCCACATGCAGGTCACACCGCATGTGGCGCAGAATGACGGTCGGCGCGGCGGCAGTGCCATTGACCAGCGGACGACGCGTCATGCAGGCTACGGCATCAGCCAGAAGAAGCGGAAGCGGATCGAGGAATGTTTCGGTTGGCTCAAGACCATTGCCCTGCTGCGGAAGGTACGACATCGCGGGTTGTTCAAAGTGGATTGGGTGTTCACCTTCGCCTGCGCGGCCTACAACCTGGTCCGCCTGCGCAACCTGTCCATGCAGGCGGCGTAAGCCGGGCGAGGTGCGTCTGCTGAATGCAAGAAAGCTTCAGCAGATAGCAGAACAAAGCTAGAACGAACTCTTTCCCTTCTCACTCGGTGACCAAAGCAAGACAGAGTTCGCATAAATCAAAGGTTTTTCCGCAGCCTGCTAGTCGGGTGAAGTGCGTCGCTGCCCATAGGCTTAGCCGCAGCAGGGTACTGAACGGGGCTCGTGATGCTGGAAAACGTTTGAGTTGGTGAGAATACCGACTCTGCTTGGCGGAATGCGTCTTGAATCGTAGCTACCAAGTCGTTGAAATACGTCTTGAAAAGAGTTGCCGCATATACGGGCGAGTTCGGGTCGAAGTTCTCTTCCAGTTTGCTCATCAGGCCATTGAGGGCGGTCTCGAGAACCATCTTGGTGTTGAGGACGTCGTGCCACTTAAAGAGCGACTTCAGCCAGTCAATAACCTCGTCGATGGCCCGCTCGATGTAGCGAAAGACTGCGGCCACGGCGTTCGCAACGTCGCGTGCGGTGTTGAGGACCAGTTGCAGGACCTGGCTCAGGCCGTTGGCGAGCTCCATCGTAAAGGAGACCACCTTATTGGCAACGTCCACCGTTACTTCGGTCACTTTGAGCGCGCCCGTTTTGATCGCGTGTTCGATGTCGCGACCGACGGAACACAAATCGCCCCAGAAATCGGTCGATCCCACGCCCGTCTGCGACAGCGCCACTTGCCATTGACTCGAAGTGCCGGTCGGGTTGAGGGGAATGGTGTAAATCTGGGTAATCGCCTGGGCGGCGGCGGGCGCATTCGCCTGATTATTCGCACCCTGCACCAGAGATGTGGGCGAGCCGCTCCACTCCGGCTGGGTCTGCATCTGCGCGCCCAGAAGAGTCTCTCCGGCAGCATCAAAATCCGGCTTATCTGGAAGCGCGCCCGATTGCCCTGCGAGATAGTTGTTCACCGCCTGAGCGGGACAGATTGTGGGCGGGGACGAAAGGCCATCGGCGGTAAACGAGAACGTCGGTGTGTGGATATCGGCGGCAAAGAAGCCGAAGGTTATCTTGCCTGTCCGGTCCGTCGTCAGTTGGACCGGTGCGCTCGGGGTGACGTTGTACAACGTGTTTCCCACCCAGATACCGACGGCCTCATCGGCCGTAACTCCAACCGAACAATTGGATTGGGGAACAGAATTCTCGTCCGTGATCGTCAGTTCCGTGAGATAGCGTGTCGCGTATTCACAATCCGAATTAGTTCCTGCGGGCTTCAGCATAACGAGGTCGTTCCAGACACCGTTGGTCAGGTCCTCAGAGAGGACATTCACCTCGTATCCGTCGTCCAGCATGAACAAATCGGTGGAGGGAACATTCCCGGCCCGTTTGCCAGGAACACGCAGTTGTTCCCCAGGGGGTGCCACTGGCCCCAGGTGAACGTCCCAGGCTCTGTCTGTGAGTCCGCCGTAAAGCGAATGATCCAGAGTGAGTTGTTCGTATCTTGAGCAAAAATCCGCCCTTCGGTGATGTACTTGGAAGACTGATTCGAGACCATGGCTACGGCGCTCAGCACCTTGCCGATTGGCGTCCCGGGCCCTGTGAGCGGAGTGATCACGTCAGTGCCGGTCGTTGTGTCTACCGTCAGGAACACGATCTGCCCGGAGGTATCCAGGATCA
>CAVTMW010000028.1:0-136662 GCA_963735855.1 uncultured Acidobacteriaceae bacterium | reverse complement strand
TCTCAATCGACGCGCTGAGGGACTTGAGCATTGAGGCATGCGACTGTCGTAGCGGAGAAAGGGGATGAAATTGACTACGTCAGCCGGGATCGTTCCGCAGCTGGTGATGGGAATACCCGAACGAATTCGCCAATAGTGACCCGAGGACATGCACGTCGGGCTCATTCGTGATTTTGGCGCGAGGTCGGTCGTTGTCACGATGAACCAAAGGTCAGCTCTGGGGCATCCACCCTCGCAGGGAGTGATCTGAACGCCCGTTTAGGGTCACGATTCGGGCATTCCCGAAAGACCCCTTTTGCACCGCTGTCAGAGGAACAACGGACACCGCAGGTAGCCAATTGGCAATCCATAGAATTGCCGTATTAGCACGATATATTCCGGGCTGATCGCGGTGCCCTGCTCCTGAGCGCCGCCAACGGCAAGGAATGCATATGGTGGGTGAGGAGGAGGAGAAAATGCCGGAGCGGGTGCGGGGGCGGCCGTTTGCGAAGGGGCGGTCGGGAAATCCCGCCTGCTCCGGCCCGCTCGGCTCCCGCAACAAGGCGACGATGGCGGCGCGAATGCTGCTCGCGGGCGAAGCCGAGGCGCTGACCCGCAAAGCCGTTGAGCTTGCCTTGACCGGCGATCCGACGGCATTGCGGCTGTGCCTCGAACGAATCCTGCCCGCGCGACCGCGCGGTCGAGTTTGCGCTGCCGCCGATCCGGAGTGCGGCCGATGTCGCCGGAGCGATGGGCGCGGTGACCGCCGCACTCGCCCGCGGCATCGTCACGCCGGGCGAGGCCGAGGCCATCGCCCGGGTGGTCACGACCTTTGTGCGAACTATCGAGACCAGCGATTTCGACAGGCGGCTGCGGATATTCGAAGCCGAGCAGGCTGAAGAGCTGACATCCCTGCCGCGCCCGACCTGGCCATATCCGAGTGTTTCAACCTGAAGATGAAATCTCGCTGCTGACCTGCTGCAGGTGCAGTGCCACGTCACATGCTGGACAACTTCACCGTGCAGGGTTCAGCGGATCGCCGCGGCGATCGCCGCGCCGAGATCCTTGGCGTGCCGGCGTTGCCGCCGAGATCGGGGGTGCGGGTGCCGCCGTCGGCCAGCACCTCGGCGATCGCGCGCTCGATCGGCTGCGGCCGCGGCGCTTTCGCCGAAATGATCGAGCATCATCGCGCCCGACCAGATCTGGCCGATCGGATTGGCGATGCCGCTTGCCGGCGATGTCCGGCGCCGAGCCGTGCACCGGCTCGAACATCGAGGGATATTCGCGCTCGGGGTTGATGTTGGCCGGACGGCGCGATGCCGATCGAGCCGACGCACGGCCGGGCCGAGATCGGACAGGATGTCGCCGAACAGATTCGAGCCGACGACGACGTCGAACCAGTCCGGATGGCGCACGAAATGCGCGGTCAGGATGTCGATGTGGTACTGGTCGGTCTTGACGTCGGGATAGTCGCTGCGCGATCGCGGCGAAGCGCTCGTCCCAGATACGGCATCGTGTGGATGATGCCGTTCGACTTGGTCGCCGAGGTGACGTGCTTCTTGCGCGTGCCGCGCGAGCTCGAAGGCGTAGCGCATGATGCGGTCGCAGCCGCGCCGGGTGAAGACCGCCTCCTGCATCGCCATCTCGTGATCGGTGCCCTCGTAAAGCCGGCCGCCGATCGCGGAGTATTCGCCCTCGTTGTTCTCGCGCACGACGTAGAAATCGATGTCGCCGGGCGCGCGGTCGCGCAGCGGCGATTCGACGCCGGCCAGCAGCCGCACCGGCCGCAGATTGACGTATTGCTGAAAGCCGCGGCGCATCGGGATCAGCAGGCCCCACAGCGAGACGTGATCGGGCACGCCGGGATAGCCGACCGCGCCGAGAAAGATCGCGTCGAAGGGCCGCAGCTGCGTCGAGCCCGTCCTCCGGCATCATCCGGCCGGTCTTGGCGTAGCGCTCGCAGCTCCAGTCGAAATCGTGCCACTCGAACCCGAAGCCGTAAGCGCCGCGCCGCCGCCTCCACGCACGCGATCCCTTCCGGCACCACCTCGCGCCCGATGCCGTCGCCGGCGATCACCGCGATCCGATAGTTCTTCGCCATGCTGCACCTCCGCTCTCCGTACGCAGATATAACCCCGATTGCGGCCGGCGTAACCCGTTCAGGCATCGCTCTAGCCCGCTCGACAAGCGGGTGCGCGTGGTCGAGCGGCCCGTGACCGCGGCCAAGACCGGGTGCCCTGGCGATCGCGCGTTGCACGTAGGTGCGGGCACGGTCGACCGCGCTCTCGATGCCGAAACCCTGGGCGAGGCTAGCTGCGATCGCCGAGGCGAGAGTGCAGCCGGTGCCATGGGTGTGGCGGGTCGCGATCCGCGAGCTTTCCCAGACCCTGACATTGCCGCTGACGGTGACGAGGACATCCGAAACGGTTTCTCCCGGGAGATGGCCACCTTTAACGAGGGCTGCTCGGCAGCCGAGCGCGAGCAGGCTCTCGCCGGCAGCCTGCATCTCGGCAATGTTACCGATTGTCGAGCCGCACAAGATCTCGGCCTCGGGGAGGTTTGGAGTGACGATCTCGGCCCGCGCGATCAGGAGCCGCTTCAGCGTCGCGATCGCCTCCGGCTCGATGAGGCGGGCGCCCCCTTGGCTACCATCACCGGGTCTACGACGACCGGGATCGCAGCGGCACGCTCCTGCAGCACCGCAGCAACCGCCTCGATCACCGCCGCGTCATGCAGCATGCCTGTCTTGATTACGTCGGCGCCGATATCGTCGAGCACCACCTCGATCTGTCGGCGAATAAACTCCGGCGGTATTGGTAAGACCCCGAAGACGCCCTCGGTATTCTGCGCCGTCAGCGCGGTTATCGCAGTCGCGGAATAGGCGTCGAGCATCGAGATCGTCTTGATGTCGGCCTGGATCCCGGCGCCGCCGCCGGAATCGGAGCCGGCGACGATCAGCACCCGGCCGCGCATTATTCCGCGGCCTGCAGCCGGTCGAGCGTCCTCGGTACCGGTGCTGGCTGCGAGGATCGCCTCGCAGATCTCGTCGATCACCGCGGCGACCAGCTCCTCGTCCTCGCCCTCGGCCATGATCCGAATCACCGGCTCGGTCCCCGATTTGCGGATCACCAAGCCGCCCGGTGGCGCCGAGCCGGCTCTCGCCGCTGGCGATCGTTTGCTGGACCGCAGCCGATTCGAGCGGTCGCCCGTCGCCGAAGCGTACGCTGCGCATCAACTGCGGCACCGGGGTGAACAGCTGGCAAACCTCGCTCGCGCGTCGGCCGGTTTCGACGATCGACGCCAGCACCTGGAGTGCCGCGATCAAGCCGTCTCCGGTCGTCGCATAATCGGCGAGAATGATATGACCGGACTGCTCGCCCACCGAGATTGCAGCCGAGCGCGCGCATCTTTTCGACCACGTAGCGGTCACCGACCGCGGTGCGGTGCAGCCCGATATTCTGGTCGGCGAGAAAACGCTCGAGGCCGAGATTGGACATCACCGTCGCAACCAGCGCGCCGCCCGAGAGCCGCTCGCTGCGAGCGAGCCCGGTCGCGATCAGCGCCATCAGCTGATCGCCGTCGAGGATGTCGCCGCGTTCATCGGCGACAATCAGCCGGTCGGCATCACCATCTAGGGCGATCCCGATATCGGCGCGGCGCGCCAGTACTTCGCGTCGCATCTGTTCGGGCGCCAAAGCACCGCATTCGCGGTTGATGTTGAGTCCATCGGGCGACACGCCGAGCGAGAACACCTCGGCGCCGAGCTCCCAGAAGACCGTTGGAGCAACCTTGTAGCCGGCGCCGTGGGCGCAATCGACGACGATGCGCAGCCCGTCCAGCCTCAATCCGCGAGGAAAGCTTTGCTTGACGAACTCGATGTAGCGCCCGCCGGCGTCGTCTAGCCGCTTGACCCGCCCGAGTTCTGCCGGGGCCGCGCGCCGGCTAGGTCCTTTCGTCTAGGTGGTCTTCGATCTTCAGTTCGAGCTCGTCGGACAGTTTGTATCCGTCGCGACCGAACAGTTTGATGCCATTATCCCCGTAAGGATTGTGCGAAGCCGAGAGCACCACGCCGATATCAGCGCGTAGGCTGCGCGTCAGCATGGCGATCGCCGGGGTCGGCAATGGCCCGACCAGCACAACATCCATGCCCATCGTGACAAAACCCGCGGTCAGCGCCGGCTCGAGCATGTAGCCCGATAGCCGGGTGTCTTTGCCGATGACGACAAGATGTTTGTGTGCGCCGTTGTGAAAGCATTCGCCGACGGCCATCGCTACCTTCAGCGCGGTCTCCGGCGTCATCGGCTCGCTGTTGGCGGTCCCGCGGATCCCATCGGTCCCGAACAGCCTCCGCGTCATCTTACCCCCCGATTGCTTGGCGCGAGCTTGTTAGGCGCCCGGCTGCGGTTCGGGTTCAAGGCCGGTAGGCCGTCCCTGAAGGCGGCACCGAACTGCGCCTTCCTGGGCGCATCTCGTCGGTCGCTGGGCTCGCCGTGGATTCACGGACGATCCGCTCGCCCTTGATGATTCGCCGGATCTCCTCCGCCGACAGCGTCTCGTATTCGAGCAGCCCTTTGGCCAGCGCGTGTAGTTCGTCGAGCCGCGCCGTCAGGATCCCTCGGGCAGCCGCTCGCCCTCGTCGACGATGCGGCGGATCTCATCGTCGATGACCTTGGCCGTCGCGTCGGAGACATTCTTGCGCTGAGTGACCGAATGGCCGAGGAAAACTTCCTCTTCGTTCTCGCTGTAACGCAGCGGTCCAAGCTTCTCGCTGAACCCGAACTCTGTGACCATCCGACGCGCCAGATTGGTCGCCCGGCGGATGTCGTCGGCGGCCCCCGTCGTGACCTTGTCCGGTCCGAAGATCAGCTCCTCTGCGACACGGCCGCCGAACAGGCTCGCGACCATCGCTTTGATCTCGATCTTGGACTGGCTGTACTTGTCACGCTCCGGCAGAAACATCGTGATGCCGAGCGCGCGGCCGCGCGGGATGATCGTCACCTTGTGCAGCGGCTCGTGTCCTTCGGCATAGAGCATGCACAGCGCGTGACCGGCCTCGTGGTAAGCGGTCAGCTTCTTCTCGTCCTCGGTCATCACCATCGAGCGTCGCTCGGCGCCCATCATGACCTTGTCCTTGGCGTGCTCGAACTCGCTCATCGCCACCGAGCGCTTGCCCTTGCGCGCAGCCATCAACGCCGCCTCATTGACGAGGTTGGCGAGGTCGGCGCCGGAAAAGCCTGGTGTGCCGCGCGCGATGATCCGTCGCATCGACATCCGGGGATAGCGGTACCTTCCGCATATGGACCTTGAGGATCTTCTCGCGGCCGACGACGTCGGGGTTCGGCACCACAACTTGGCGATCGAAACGGCCGGGGCGCAGCAGCGCCGGGTCGAGCACGTCGGGCCGGTTGGTCGCGGCGATCAGGATCACCCCCTCATTGGCTTCGAAGCCGTCCATTTCGACGAGCAGCTGGTTTAGGGTCTGTTCACGCTCGTCATTGCCACCGCCGAGCCCGGCGCCGCGATGGCGGCCCACCGCGTCGATCTCGTCGATGAAGATGATACATGGCGCGTTTTTCTTGCCCTGCTCGAACATGTCGCGCACGCGGCTCGCGCCGACGCCGACGAACATTTCGACAAAGTCCGACCCGGAGATCGTAAAGAACGGCACATTTGCCTCGCCGGCGATCGCGCGGGCGAGCAACGTCTTTCCGGTGCCGGGCGGGCCGACGAGCAGCACACCTTTCGGGATCTTGCCGCCGAGCCGCTGGAATTTCTGCGGATCCTTGAGATATTCGACGATCTCCTCGAGTTCCTGTTTGGCTTCGTCGATCCCGGCCACATCCTCAAAGGTGATCCGCCCGACCTTCTCTGTCAGTAGGCGCGCCCGGCTCTTGCCAAATCCCATTGCCCGACCGCCGCCTCCCTGCATCTGACGCATGAAGAAAATCCACACGCCGATCAACAGAAGCATCGGGAACCAGGAGATCAGGACACCAAACAGCGACGGTACATTTTCGTCGACCGGCGCTGCGGTTATGCGCACATTCTTCTCAGTCAGCCGATTGACGAGGTTGGGATCGTTCGGTGCGTACGTAGTAAATGGCCGACTATCGCTAAAATGGCCACTGATGTTGTTGCCTTGGATCGTGACATCGGTGACTCGGCCACTATTCACGTCGTTAAGAAACTCGGAAAAGGCAAGAGTTGACTGTGGTCCCCGGCTGGACGAGGTCTGGAACAGATTGAAAAGCGCGACGAGAAGCAGCCCGATAACGATCCACAGGGCGAGATTCTTGCCGAAATTATTCACAGTCAAAGCCTTTCCGTGCCGGGCTGGGAAATCGCGCGCCGAATATTAACCATACACTGCCCGGGCCGTCTCGCGATCATTTTCACCCAGCCAAGACATAAGATGCGCGCAGACTTAAACAACTGTAAAGCCTGCCCGTGTCAGCGGATTGATCGGGCAAAAGCCGAACGCCGGTAGGACCACGTCTTCGTCGCGTCGGTACCTTAAATGAGGGACAGCGGCGATCCCCTTCTCGTCCCGCACCGCCGGCAGAATCGGATAAACGAGGGGAGGCAGGCCGCAACGGTGCCGCTCCGGCTGAAGGCGGTTCAACTCAACTACTCCCGACGGGCCGAGATAGCCGAGCGTGACAGCTCCATTTGCGGTCGCCGGCAAAGCGACGCTAAAGCGGTGGTCCCATAAAAGGCTCGTTCCCGGCGGCAATCGAACTGCCTGGCGGCGCCGGTGAGTTCGCGCAAAACGAGAATACGATTACGCCAACGGACAAAGTGGCAGCCGCCGAGCGTATGTCCTCGCGGTCAGCTGCGGCGAGCATCCCGCGCAACCGGGCTACCCGCTCGCCGACGGGCAGGATAAGGCCTGCCTCCGATGGCGGCGACGATCGCCTGGAGCGCTCTCTCGGCACTGTCAGACGGTGCGAGGGCGAGCCTGGGATCGAGAACAGCAAACCCGGCGGGATGCAAGACCACGGTCTGAGCGAGTAACCGATCGCGTTTGCGCTCGTGCGCTGCCCGCTCGTGGCCGAGCTTGCGGATGTCGTTGAGCAGCGCCATCGAAATCCGCCCCGCGCGGCACCGCACCGGTAGTGCGCAACCGGGATCGCTCGAAGGTCGGGTCGCGATTGCTGGGATCGGTGATAAACGGCTGCCGCTCGGCATCCAGCAGTGCGACAAGACGGGCTTTGGCGACACTCCAGCAACGGGCGCAAGATCCTGCAATCGGCCAACTCGCGGATCGCCGACATCCCGGCAAGACCAGTCGCACCACTACTGGCGCGGCAGCGGATCAGGTGGGTCTCCGCCTGATCTTCACGGTGATGCGCAGTCAAAAGATGGAGGCAGCCATGCTCTCGGCACCAATCGGCGAGCAACGCGTAGCGCGCCCTGCGCGCAGCCTCTTGGATTCCACCTGCTGGCTTGTCTGCCGACCAGGTGAGAATTTCGTGCCGGATAGCCCGCGTCGAAAGCCAGCCGTGCAGAAGGCGGATTTCGGTGCTGCTCTCCGGCCGCAACCGATGATCCACCGTCAGCGCACAGATCTCTCCTTGCCGCTCGCGCGCCCAGCGATCCGCCAGAATGGCGAGGGCAAGACTGTCGGGGCCACCGGAGACAGCGACGGCGAGAAACGGGCGGGTCTCGAACGAGCGAGCGAGGCGAGAGAGGCGGCAAACTCGGCCAGAGTAAGCGGTTCTGTCGGTGGCGCTTGCGGTCAGCAACCGAGCCTTTTCTTCTCGTCCTTTGCCCGCTCCTTAATCGTGTTTCCCGGGTTTGGGAAGTCGCGATCGAGCTGCGCGAGCGCGGTGCACGCATTTTGTTTCTGGTTTGACACGGGCGAGCGACATGCCGAGCTTCAACAGATCGTCTGCTGCCTTCGTCCCTTTCGGATAGCGTTTGTAACCCTCGGCAAACGCGATTGCTGCTTCGGCGTAGTTTCCGCGCACGTAATATGTTTCGCCGAGCCAGTATTGAGCGCTCCCGGCCAACCCGTCGTTCGGATGCTGTCGGATGAAGCTCTTCAAGGCTGTTTCGGCAGCCGGATAGTCTGCCTGCTTCAACAAACCGAAGGCGAAGATTATATTGCTCGGAAGCTGAACCGGCTGGCAACCCGCCCGAAGAAGGCGGACGGATGGCACCGCCGGTTGCTGCGTTCTCCGGCTCGGGCGTAAATGGTTGGGGCCCGCCGCGGGCTCTTGGGAGGCGTCAACGTGCCGAGGCCGGTAGGGGATAGGTATAAGGCGGCGGAGGCACCGGGGTTCCCGACGGCATAGGGGGGCTATGCGCGGTGCCAGCCGGTGCCGCGCTCGCGGCCGGTGGCAGCACCCCTCGCCGGGAGCGTTCCGGCCGTCGCGGTGGCGACCGCTCCGCCGCCTGCCGAACGGGGCGGCGGGGTGTGCCGGCTTGGCCTTGGCCAAATCGGACATCGATGTCGCTGTTTACTTGCTCCAAGCGCCGCCGCAACTGCTCGACCCCATTTATCGCGTCCTCGACCCGGCCGGTCAGCTCGCGCATCTGCGTCTCGAGCCGATCCATGCGGAGTTCGCTGTCGACCGCGCCGCTGGAGCCCGGGGACAACAGAGCCGCCGGCACTGCGGTAGACCTGACGCTGCAACATGCTGAGATCCCTCTCCAGTCGATCGAGACGGTCTTGCATCGCTCGATCCTGCGATCGCGCCGCCTGGGTCGGCAAGGCAATGGTGAGAACCATCAGCAGCAGTGTTGAACGGGAATGCGGCGCGGTCGATCGCCTGAGCATCCGAAGGCCTCTTGAAATCCGCCCGAAAGCCGGGGGCAGGCTCTCGCGGCGTCGACCATCACTGCATTGACCACAAGCGTGGTCCCGCGGATCGTGGCGATCAGCGGTACTAGGGTCCTTTTAGGGCAAAAAAAGGGCGCAACGTAACCCTGATCGGCGAACTGACGCCGATTGATTGGGGCCCTATCCTACCCTGTCTCGGCCTCCACGGCGGTTGGGGGGGAGCACTCCCTCAGTTGACAACAGTTACCGCTCGCCGATTCTGAGCGTAGGCCTCCTCGGTCGAACCAACCACCGCCGGGCGCTCCTTGCCGTAGCTGATGGTTGAAATCCGAGCCGCCGGAATTCCCGCGGCGACGAGCACGTTTTTGGCCGCCTGAGCGCGGCGCTCGCCGAGCGCGAGATTGTATTCGCGGGTACCCCGTTCATCGCAGTGGCCCTCGATCGTGACCGAGACGTTCGGGTAGCGCCGAAGCCAATCGGCTTGTCGGGCCAGGATCTCACGCGCTTCCGGGCTGATATCCGATCGGTCGAAGGCGAAGAAGATGCGGTCTCCGGCACTCGCCTCCAGATCCTGCTGCGAGCCCGGCACGATGTTCCTCGAGCCGATACTGCCACCGGGTCCTCCCGGCGGCGCCGGCGGGGGCGCCTCCGGCGGCGGGCTGCTGCAGGCAACGAGCAGCAACAGAATACCCAGCAGACTGATTATTCTTGCGTGCATCTCAATCCCCCTCGATCGGCGCGGCGAACAATATCGCCGTGTCATTTAGCGAAGCAAGGGAGACCAAGCCGGATCGGAAGCATCCATTGGAGTGGTTACCTCGCGTTGATTGGAGCCGGTCAAGTCGATCGAGTAAAGACGGGGGGAACCGCCATGTCCGCGCGAATCGGATGGCGACTGACGGAAATACATTAGCACCCGGCCATTCGGCGCCCAGGTCGGTCCTTCGACCAGAAAGTCCCGCGTCAGGAGCCGTTCGCCGGAGCCATCCGGTCGCATAACGCCGATAAAAAACGATCCGCCCTCGATCTTGGTAAAGGCGATTAGATCACCGCGCGGGGACCAGACCGGGGTACCGTACTTGCCCGACCCGAAGCTGATCCTCTTGGCCTCACCCCCATCTGCGCTCATGACATAGAGTTGCTGGGAGCCGCCCCGATCGGAATTGAAGACGATCTTGCTGCCGTCGGGAGCAAAGGAGGGTGAGGTGTCGATTGCCTGGCTGTCGGTCAGGCGCGTGGGCCTGCGGGTGCGCAGATCGAGGGAAAAGAGATTACTTACGCCGTTCTCCGCGCGGCTCAGCACCACCCGGTTGCCGTCTGGAGAAAAGCGTGGCGCGAACGTCATGCCCGGGAAATCGCCGACTACTTCCTGCTGCCCGGTATCGATATTGAAAAGATAGACGCGCGGTGAGCCTTTTGCGTAGGAGAGATAAGTGATCTCCTGGGCCGTAGGGGAGAACCGCGGGGTCAGCACCAGCGAGCGCCCGTCAGTTAGATACCGATTGTTGGCGCCGTCTTGGTCCATCAGAGCAAGGCGCTTGACGCGCTTGTCGGGCGGACCGGATTCCGAGACATAGACGATCCTGGTGTCGAAATACCCCTCTTCGCCGGTGATACGCTTATAAATCTCGTCGGCGATGATGTGAGCGATGCGGCGCCAGTTCTGCTGCGTTGTCGTATAGCCGTACCCGGAAAGCTGTTGCTCGGCAAAGACATCCCACAGGCGAAACTCGACCCTTAGTCTGCCATCGCCTTGTGTCTTGACCGTTCCCGTCACCAGCGCCTGCGCATTGATCTGGCGCCAGTCGCCAAACCGAGGTTGGACATCGGCGACCGAAACGTTCTGGATGAAGCTGCGCGGATCGAGCGGCCGAAACAGGCCCGAACGATCGAGATCCGCCGAAACGACACCGGCTAGATCTTGTCCTGCCTGGCTCTCATTCGCGGCACTGCCCGCGAGCGCCGGAATGGCGATCGGCACGGGCTCTATTTTGCCTCTCGTAATGTCGATCCGCAGTTCAGCGCGGGCCGGTGCGCTTACGTACAGCAGGATCGCTAATGCCGCGATCAGAGGACCGACAAGAATAAGGCAACTCTTTTTCATAAGATGTCCTTGGGGCTGAAGTCGACGACCAGGTCTTTCCAGATCGCGTATTTGTCGGGAGGCAGGTGCAATGGCCGGCAAAGCGGATTGAAGAAGGCGCGTCTCGCGCTTTCGGCGGCCGCGCGGTAGAACGGATCGCCTAGTCGGCCCTGATCGACGATCGTCGCCTGGCGGACCGTGCCGTCAGGATCGACGGTGACCCTCACCTCGACGACGAGATCCTTGGCATCACGCGCGCCCGCCGGAACGTTCCAGCACCGCGCGATCTGCTGCCGTACCAAGTCTACTTCGCTCGCAGTAATTTGGCTGCCGAGCGGCGCTCGGGGCTGCGATGACGGCCGAGCCGACGCGACGCGCGGTCTCTGCGGCGGGTGCCTGTGGCGAAAAGACTTTCGAGTGGGGAGTGCCCATCAACACGGTGACAGGAGGCACGGGCACCTACTCCCCGAATGGGAAACTTACGTATATGAGCGCACCAGCTACGTCCTTGGGACCCATCTGGGACCCGCCGTTCCATTTCAGCGCGCTCTACGCCAATCAAGGCGGATCCGGCACGATTACGGACCCCGGTGGTTTGGCGGTTGCTCAACATCTCCTACTTTCTGGGAGATGGCTCCAGTGAGCAGGAGAGCAAGCCCGGTGGATGGGCTTGGTACCAGTCCTCGTACGTGGGGGACATCAACCCCGCCCTCTTGACCGCTCTCGGTCTGGACCCCAGATTCACGCACGGCGTCGGGACAATCTACGACTACGCTGCCGGCGACTTCATGGACTACGACAGAAGGGTCACCTTGACGTTCACGCCCTCGCCGGAACCAGGGACCTTGGCGCTCTTTGGATCTGGAATCGTTGGCCTCGCCGGCCTGCTGCGGCGGAGGTTGCGGGGATAGTTCGACGATGCACCTAGCTAATGTGAGCTGCTCGGTGAAGCAACTCCGTGGGGGTAGCAGGGCGGCGATGCTATCCACCTTTCCTATAGCCGCCGCCACAACCTATGACCACGAGGAGGTCAATATGAAAACGCAAAACAGCAAACAGATCACTGAGTTAGATCGCATTGCAGTCAACATCGTGGTTTTTGAGAAGGTCGAGAACAATGCGAAGACAATCTGGACGACGCTGCGGCGGAGTGGATCTCATAACTTTCACTTCTGCTGTTAGGTGGACTGCTACTTCTCGCCCCAGCATTAGGATGGTCGCAATGTTGTATCGGCCCCCGGTACCCCGACTTTCACAAGCCCACGACGTCGCAGGACAGCGGTGGTGGGGATCCTTACGCCCGCACGTACGACAATTTTGCGTCGGAGGTAACCGCCAGCGTCACTCACGTTAATTGGTGGGGCTCCTATGAGAATCAGTCCGATCCAGGCGTAATCACTGGTTTTACGGTGGACTTTTGGAGCAGCGACGGTAATTCACCGGGTACATTGTTAGCCAGCTTCGTAAGCGAAGGGAACGCCGGCGAAACCTTCGTTCGCATAGATGATCTCGGCGATCGTACCTACCAATACGGCCTCGATGTGAACTTCACGGCCGTTGCGGGCGTGCAGTATTGGATGTCGATCGTTCCCGACCTTGACCTGCCATCGCAGTGGGGATGGGAAAGCTCGTCGCAGGGCGACGGACAGGCCTATCAGTGCTTGCTGGGTACTTGCGGAAGCGTCCAATCGGACATGGCGTTTTCGTTTGGCTCGCAAACAACTCCTGAGCCCAGCAGTCTTCTGCTATTTGGATCGGGAATCGTGGGCCTCGCGGGAATGCTGCGGCGAAGACTATTGGGTTAGCTGGGCGCAAGCACTGAACCTTAGAGCCTAGAGCCGCCCCTTCCAGGCGGCTCTTTCTCGTGGAGCAGCCGCTTGCAGCTCAATTGCCCCTGGCGCATTTCTATATGCGGGGCTTTTGCTTGGGGCGCTTACTTACACGGCTTCCACGAGTCGCTCATGACCTTAATCCGTTCACGGTTCTACTGGCGCTTATGAGCTACTGCCGCTCGCAGTCCTTCATCTCGATGATGTCTTAGACTAATCCTCATCTCCTTCGCCACTTAGCTGCTGACATAAAACTCACCTCCAACTTACCTCCAAATGACTCGCTAAGTATTGATCCTCTCCACAAACCAGCGCATTGTGCGTTCACGAGGGCGGGAAACAGTGAACACAACTGGCCGACCTGCTCTCAAAGGGGACCGGAGGCGGGACAAACAACCCGCTTCCGGACATGAAGGACGGTTTCCCGACCGAGCTTACAGGTGGCCTCTGGTGGCCACCACAACTAGGACCAAGGAGGTCACCATGGCAACGCAAACGGCATGTAACAACCCGACGGCCCTGGGACCGTTCCTGAGGCTGATGCTGACTTTGGCCGAGCAGAGGGCGCGGATCGAGAACGGCCGCTCAGCCGATGCCTACGCCGTCGCACCACTTTCCGCCACGGCCGCTGGCGAAGTCCTGGAGCAAGCCGCCCGTCAGGAGGTTCCCGTCCGCCGCGGCCCGATAGCGCTGGGACCCTTCCTGACCATGATTTTGACCTTGGCAAAACGGAAGCCCTCGGAGCGGGTAGTCCGCATAACCACAACCTGGCGCCGCTCGGATGAGACCACCCCAGCAGCCCATGACCACAAGGAGGTCACTATGAAAAGCCAAGCTACCAATATCGAAACAATCACGCAGACTGCCGAGACGAGCCGTTGCGGCCGAAGCAGCCTCAAGATTCTTACCGCGATCGCCGTGCTGGGTTTCGCAACGATTTCTTTTGCCCAAGCGGGAGTTCCGGATTGCGACGCGGGCAAACTTTCTGATTACGAGAAGCTGGGAGCCACGGGCTGCCTCATCGGCGACAAGAAGTTCTCGAATTTTCAGTACCACCAGGGATCGGCTGGACTGCCCAGCAACGCCATATCGCTCATCCCGGGAACCACTGCCGAAACCAATGACCCAGGTCTCTTGATGGAAGGTAAGTGGTCTTCGGCTTCCCAGGACTCCTATGTGTCCTACGACGTTGAAGTTCAGCCCCATGGAAAACCCATCACCGGTGCCACCCTGGAAATGGAGTTCGGAGAAATCACAGGCACGGGAAAAGCGACGGTCGACGCCGCCCTATGTGCCACGGACGGTTCTGCGAACGGTTGTGGGTCTCAGAAGCTTGACCTCGAGGTAGTGTTGAGCGCCAAAGGACCGCGGAAGCCCCGGGACAAAGGTGACTTCAAAGATCCGCAGACGGAAATTCATGTAGTCACGCCGGTTGACGTAGCTCCGGGCAGCGGCGGCAGCGCCACCCTGGATGGGTTTATGGCCGTCTTCCGATAGCGCGGCCTTCATTCCCGCCCTAGCCAAAAGAGGGCTGGGATGGGGCACCCAGACTGTGGTTATGCCTTCATTCCCACCCTAGCCAAAAGAAGGCTAGGATGGGGCACCCAGACTGTGGTTATGCCTTCATTCCCACCCTAGCCAAAAGAAGGCTAGGATGGGGCACCCAGATTGTGGTTATGCCTTCGTTCCCACCCTAGCCAAAAGAAGGCTAGGATGGGGCACCCAGACTGTGGTTATGCCTTCGTTCCCACCCTAGCCAAAAGAGGGCTAGGATGGGGCACCCAGATTCTTGTTATATGCCCGGATATTGAGTGAGCCGCCCGCCAAGCCCGGATTGACCGTCATTTGTTCCGGGCGTGGGCGGATATATAGAATCGTCCGGCAAATTGTTCGATCCACTCAGCCACCCAGGGAGCGCATTCATGGGCCATCGTTCGAAGTCGCCGGCACTACTGTTGACGCTTCTGCTGCTCACCGCGAGAGGCGTCTCCGGCGCGCAGCAGTCTCCGCAAGACCGGCCGCCGGACGACGTCCGCGGTCACTGGACGATATATTCCAAGAACATCGACAACGGCGAGACCGTCACCAAGTGGGTGCAGATCAATCAGAACGGCAGCCACCTCTCGGGACACTTCAAGGGGCCTTACCAATCGGGCGGGATTCAAGGCTTCGTGAACGGGCACCACATCGAATTCAGCACCAAGACCCGCAACGTACTGACCTTCCGGGGACAGGTCGACGGAAACACCATGTCGGGACTCTACGGGTTGCACGGCCGCCATGCCGAGTGGCGAGCCGTACGCACGGAGTGATGCCTGCCATCAGGAGCGGACTTGGGCGAGAATGGACTGCACCACGGTGACCGTCTGCTGCGACGTGAGGATTTCCTTGAGGCGGTCTTTGAGACTATCTTCGGTCAGTGCCTGAAGAGTGTTGTTTAGATACTTCAGCACCGCGGGATAGAAGCTGATGCCGTGCGACAGAGTGAATAGTTCATACTTATAGTCAAGGGTGGGGGCGACGATGTAGAAGTAGTGCACGAATAAGTTACCCGTAGTCTGGGTGACGACTTCCCCCTTCACCAATTGGCGGGTCTTTTCGCCCAGCAGCGTGGCCTGTTCCTTGAGAATGGTGACCGGCGTGGTTAGTTTGGAGTCGGCGATATTGGCCGGCCATAGATCGTCAGGCATGGAAACCTCCGGAAAACAGTTGTCAGTAGTCGGTAGTCATCTCATAAATCGAAGTTCCGCCCTTCGGGCTCGATTTTCGCTCGATCCGTTCCACACGCGAACCAAAAACTCTTGTTCTCACATAGAACAGACTCTAAAGCCCAGCCGGTAACGGGCCATTGCGGCACGGCTGAACAGGTTGCTGAAAAAGGCAAAACCGCAGATCCCTCACCGACTAAAGTCGGTTCGGGATGACAAATATGAAAGACTTACGACGGCGTACCTAAGGTACGCCCCTTCAAATGCGGTCCAAAGCGAGTTTTTCAGTAACCTGTGAAGCCGTGCCCTTTCAAAACCCGGACTCAATCAGAGCCTCCCTAAGAACAAATCAGAGCCTCCCTAAGAACAAATCAAGTCTCCATCAGAATTTCAGCTCCAGGGTGACCGGCAGATGGTCGGACGCGGTCTCTATGTCGGGCTCTCCGCCCTCCTGCAATAGGGAAAAGCCATTGATCGACGTAGGTATGCGCACGCCGCCGGAAGCGAACCCCTCCAGCAGATCGGGACGAAGCAATACCTGGTCGAACAGGTTCCAGTAATAGCAAAGGTGGTCGCCACCTTCGAAGTAGAAGGTACCGCAGGCGTCGCCGTTGTCGCCGAGATGGTTCCACATTGGGTTGTAGAAGTACTTGTATTTCTGGCACTGCAGGGTGCGCGTGACGCGAGATGCGATGCGCCGGCTCATGACGGCATGCAGGCCGCCGGCGGTGACCATGCCGGCTTCGAAGGGATGCATGTTGAAATCGCCCAGCAGAATGGTGCGCTCATGACCCTCTTTGCGCTCGACCTGGTCGATGGCTTGCGCCAGGTGGACGGACTCAATCAGCAGGCTCTCTTCGGAGAAGTTGCTCTTGGCCGGAAGATGGGCCGCAGCGACCAGGATGCGCTGGTGACCGGGCAACGCGAGGCGGCGAATGGAGACACGGTGGCTCTCAAACTTCGGCTTGAAGAAGCGCGGGTCGAAACGCGTGAAGAAGAGCAGGTGGCCGCAGTTGCCGGGAGCGTACTCGTAGTGGGGCAACTCGGTATTGAGTTCCTCCAGCAGCTGCGCCGGATGCGTCGGACACTCGGCGAGGATGAGAACGTCGGCATTCTCCTGACGGGCCAGATTGCGGACGAAGCCGTGAAGGTCGCGCCGATGCAGATTCCAGAAGAGGAACTTCGACATCAGGAACAGAGTACCGGGAACGCGACCGGAGTTCCTGTGACGGCAGACACCGGTCCTAGTGAGGCCAAGGGTGCGTCGCCAGGAGTGGTAAACGCCGAACTAATTTGCCGGGTTGACCTGGATCTTGGCCATCATGCCGCCATCTTCATGGTCAAGGATGTGGCAGTGATAGACAAAGGTCCCCGCGATATTGGGATCTCGAAAATCCATGCGCAAGGTCACGTTGGGATAGGGACCGTAGCCGCTCCAAGTGGGAATGGTGATGGTGTCCTGCAATTCGGGGTTCTGCACCGGAACGCCGTTGATGGCCATCACCAGAAAGTGAAGCTGATGCATGTGAAAGACGTGAGCTTCACCCGCTCGGTTCTCCACCGTCCAATCTTCCACCGCTCCTATGTTGGTGACAATAGCGGGAGGATCGTCCATGTGGAAGACCTTCGGGACCTGGCCTTTGACGGTGACGAAGTATTGCGTGGGGCCATTGCTGCCAATGGTCTGCTCCGAGAAGTACAGGCTTCGGGAAGCAGTCGGCGCCATAGTGGACAGCCTGGCAAAGCGCAGAGGCTGGGTTGGCGGCCGGAAGGAAGAAGAAGGCCGCTCGCAAGCGCGCCGAGAAAGCGTACGGCGAGGCCCTGGTGAATTTCCTTCAGGAGCAAATGCGGCTGATTTTCCACTAGCAGTGGAGAGTACTAAGACCAGAAAAATCGGGCACCCCACGGGTGAATGTCCCGCTCAAGCCGAAGGCTTGGGCCACGCGGCCGTATCCCGCTTCTCAGGGCCCACTTGTTCGGTGGTTTTCGAAGCAAGCCAGCCGGTAACTCCGAGCGTGGGCACAACGAACGGGAAGATGCCGTAGAGCGTATCGCTGACGGAGTGGGAGTGGCGGTCTACCGCGAGGAAGACGTTTACGCAGAACATGGCTGCGATTGCGACCACGGTCCAGCCTTGAACTGCGATCGGACGATATATCCAGCCCCAAGGGCGAAACCACGCACGTTTCATGATGCGCTCCATTCCTGCGCCAGTACTTTAACGCCAACCGGTAGAAGAATCCAGACGGACGGTCCGGGCCGTGCCGGAGATTTTCACTGGGGTGCCCCATCCTTTGCGACCTGATTTTGGGCGCAAAGGGTGGGAGACCGACAATTCAAAATCGTGGGGGTCCGGTTCTTCATTCCCACCCGCCGCCGGGTGCCCCGTCCAAGCTTCTTTTGCTCGGGAGGGGGGTCTTTGATGGGACGTGAGAAAATCCCCAGCCAAGCAAACCCGGCTTGACTGGGGCACCCCCACGATCCTTGCCTGGGCCACCCGCCACTCGCATTTTCGTTGGGAGCAGCACCCTTTCAGCGCTAGCGCACATCCAACCAAGACAATCGCGCTGCTTACTTTTTCCACCAGCACCAAGAGGTATTCACCATGAAGCTGCCACTTCAGGGTATCCTCGCCGTTGTTCTATCGCTAACCCTTCCCGCAGTCGCCGGTCCGGTTAGCCCCGATACAGACACCGACTCCGTATTGTTCTTGGGCCAAACTTACTGTCTGGAGATGGACTGGTGCCCGGCCTTCGCATTTTACGGGGTCTTGACGCCCGCTGGATACGTCGAACTCACCGAGCCCGACGGCACTCCCAGTGACTATTTGTGGGTGGATTATCAGGGATACCTTACGTTTGAATCCACTCCCCTGACCATCCCGCCTCCGCCAGGTCTCCCGCTTCTGGGCAAGTTGGTAGAGGACGGAACCCTGCAGGAGATTGACCAATTCTTCCCGGGTGGCCGCTCGCGACCTTTGTTCATGCAGAGCGGAACCGACGACGGGCTGAGGTCCCAATCTTCAACGCCTGAGCCCTCAACCATTTTGTTGCTCGGTTCGGCGGCCGGAGTGGCATACCAGCGCGCGCGCCGATATTGGCGCACCTAGAGCTGCGGCCAGGTTGGGATGACTCAAAATCACAGGGAAGGGGCCTGCTTTGGTCGCCATCGTCGCCGAAATCAGATCCGCGAGGTCAAAGATCAGGCCTGCTGAGAGTCGACTCGACTAGTATGTCACTCCCGCGTGCCCGGCGCCCTACACATTCGCGGTTTTCGAATGTGTGGGAAATCGACAGTCAGCTCTTACAAGACGAGTGCTGTAGGCGGAATCGATTCCCACTCATTCCAAAGGCAGGAATGAGTGGGGCACCGGGCAACACGGTACGACGGCCGCATTCCAGAGCCCGCAGGGCGGAACAATCGTAGCCCAGGACGTGAGTCCTGGGTTGACGTGAATATGGCGACGAGTCCGGCAGGACGACACCCCTGTTTGAGAAAGTCAGGCGTTAAGGTAAGCCACCCGCCCCATCATTGGAATACCTCGGTCTTCTTGAAGGCAACGCCAGATTTTTCCAGCAAGGCGAGGAACTCTTCTTCGAAACTTTGCCGCCGGTGATGTTCCAGCTGATTTTGAATGTAGTGCCCCACGGCGTCCACCTTCGAAGGACTCACCGAGAACGCACCGTAGCCTTCCTGCCATCCGGGCCAGGAGCCGTGTTCGAGAAGCCAGCGCGACGAATTCGATTTCAACTTCTGCGCCGCCTCTGCAGCCGCGACATGAGCAGGCAGGCAAAGCAGCAGGTGGATATGATTTTCTGTTCCACCGATCGCGCGTGCCTCGTAGCCAATGTTGCGAGCGATTCCGGCAAGGTAGGCCCAGAGTTTTGCCGGCTCTCTAATCGCCGCGCGCCGTTCCTTGGTAGAGAAGACAATGTGGAACAAGGTCGAGCTGTAGGTGTGGGCCACGCACCGAGTATCCGCCGGCGGTCGATGTTTAGGCGGTATTGGTGATCACAGGTTCGCGTGATAGTGCCGAAGACAAGCGAATCGAGCCCGCAGGGCGGCATGTCGTAGTTTGACGAGGGCCGTTTGTAAGAGCTCACAGAGCGAGAGCATCGTGTTTAAACGATGGCCGTATTCCAGAGCCCGCAGGGCGAAACAATCGTAGCCCAGGACGTGAGTCCTCGGTTGACGGGTTAATGACGGACGAGTCCGACAGGACGGCACACGGGTTTTGGCGTTACTGTTAGCGAAGAGGTGCCGTCCCTGAAGGGACTCGGGTTCATTTACAACGCTTACCCAGCACTCACGTGCTGGGCTACGATTGTGCCGCCCTTCGGGCTGAGGGTTGATTGAACGTCGTGGTTAAAGTTCGGGACGAATATTCGGCGGAATAACGGATTTTCTATTAGCGCAACTCCGGGAGTCCGAAGGACGACACAATCGTAGCCCAGGACGACACGGGGTCCCGGCCCACGCCGATTTTGCGTGGGCTGGGGTTGAGTCCTGGGTCGCGCGTGAGTGATCGCGACGAGTCCGGTAGGACGGCACGCGGGGGTTGAGAAGAGGTGTCGTCCCTGAAGGGACTCGGAGGTTTAATAACACGCATTCCCAGCACTCACGTGCTGGGCTACGATTGTGACGCCCTGCGGGCTGAGGGTTGTCGCCTCCCCGACACCACTGCGGAGCCAAAGATATCCGACTCTTCAATCTTACCCAGACCTCGTGATCTTGATGTGATATACAAACTGTGGCGAGGAACGCATGCCCAAGAAAATATTCGTGATCGTAAGCGGTGGGGTGGCTTATTCCGTGGACGAATCGGTGCCCTCTGGATATGAGCTTGAGATCATCGATTTCGACAACATCAACGAAGGTGACGATCGCCGAAGCGATGAAGCGAAGAGGCTTTGCCTTGCAAACCGAATAGGCTAATGGGGTACGTCTGTGGACCTCAGATGCTCCGTTGAGCCCGGTCTCACATATAGGAGTAATGCACAGATCGCCCGCGTGGTTACCGAGAATTGGTGCGCCACGCACATGTACTGCCCGGCATGTAGTTCTAACTCACTGACTCAAGCACCAAACAACTACCCCGGCGTTGACTTCACGTGCCCAAAATGCACGTTGGTATATCAACTAAAAAGCCAGAAACTTGCTTTGAAAAACCGTGTCGTTGACGCAGGTTACGATGCGATGATTCGGGCCATACGCTCTGAACGGATTCCGAATCTGCTCTTGCTTCGATATTCTCCAGCCTGGTCGGTCATCGACCTTATTCTAGTGCCGAGTTTTTTCTTCACGGAAGCAGCAATCGAAAAGCGCAAGCCTCTTGCGGTAACAGCGCGAAGAGCTGGATGGGTCGGATGCAATATTCTGCTGGATAACATTCCGATTGATGGACGTATAGCCTTGGTTTCGGCTGGGGTTGTTGTAAACCCGACCCAGGTGAGGCAGGACTACGAACGCATCAGGCCACTGGGCACGTTGAAAGGCGAGATGCGGGGGTGGACATTGGACGTATTGAACGTCCTGCGAAAGTTCAATGGGCAGGACATCTCTTTATCGGATGTTTACGGTTTTGAGAGGCAGCTACAGGCTATTCATCCGAATAACAACAACATTAGAGCTAAGATTCGGCAACAACTTCAGGTCTTGAGGGACTTGGGATTTCTTGCCTTCGAAGGCAAAGGACGATACCGCGTTTTGCGTTAGCTGTTAGCAAAGACCGAACAACGCGAGCGTAAGGGCACGGATTTTCTCCGTGCCCTCCGTGTCTCCGTGGTGAACAGTCCTTAACTACACCCGCTGGTGCTGCCGCAGCTCATGCAGCGATAGCAGCTTCCATTCCTCGTCATGATGGCGCCGCAGACTTGGCAGCTGGGAGAGTCTCCCATTTCGATCATGTCTTTGAGCGCGTCGGAGGCGTGGACAAAGCGGTTGTCAGTTGTCAGTTGCCGGTTGTCAGCAACAGCAGATCCCTCGGCTGCGCCTCGTGATGACAAATCAGGTGCACCTTCGCTGAAGTCGCCGAACGATTTCTGGCCGCTGTTGCCTTCATCCGGGGTGCCCGGCGGCGGAGCGTTGATGTACTTCGGACGCAGGCCGTCGAACAGCGCCTGCTGCTGGCCGGTCAGGAAGCGCAGCTGCAGCCAGCGGAAGATGTAATCCATGATCGACTTGGCGTAGCCGATGTCCTGGTTGTGGCTCCAGCCGCTGGGCTCGAAGCGGGTGTGCGCGAACTTCTCGCACATCAGCTTGAGCGGCACGCCGTGCTGCAAGGCCAGCGAGACGGCGCAGGCGAAGCTGTCCATCAGGCCGCTGACCGTCGAGCCTTCCTTGGCCATGGTGATGAACAGCTCACCGGGCATGCCGTCCTTGTAGAGGCCGACGGTGAGATAGCCTTCGTGTCCGCCCACGCTGAACTTGTGGGTGATGGAGAGACGCTCGTCGGGCAGACGATGACGGATGGCGCGCGGAGGGGCGGCGGCTTCGTCGATGATTTCCGCGGGCTGAAGCCCGCCTTCATTTAAAGAGCCCCCTTGACGCGGGGCTGAAAGCCCCGCACTACCCGAGCCCGCACTACCCGGGCCGGACTTGTGCGTGGCCGAGCCCATGGAGCTGAGCGGCTGCGCCTTCTTCGAGCCGTCGCGATAGATGGCGACCGCCTTCAGTCCCAGCTTCCACGCCTGGATGTAGGCTTCGGTGATGTCGTCCACGGTGGCATTCTCGGGCATGTTGATGGTCTTGGAAATTGCCCCCGAGATGAACGGTTGGGTGGCGGCCATCATGCGCAGATGTCCGAGATAGTGAATGGTGCGCGTGCCCTTCGACGGCTTGAAGGAGCAGTCGAAGACCGGCAGGTGCTCATCCTTGACCGCGGGCGCGCCTTCGATGGTGCCGGTGGCGTCGATGTAGCTGACGATGGCGTTGGTCTGGTCGGCGGTGTAGCCCAGCTTGAACAGCGCCGCCGGAACGGTATTGTTCACGATCTTGATCATGCCGCCGCCCACCAGCTTCTTGTACTTCACCAGCGCCAGGTCGGGCTCGATGCCGGTGGTGTCACAGTCCATCATGAAGCCGATGGTGCCCGTCGGCGCCAGCACCGTGACCTGCGCGTTGCGGTAGCCGAACTTCTCGCCGTGACGCAGGGCTTCGTCCCAGGTGTCTTTGCTGGCCTCGTAGAGCGAGGCGGGAACGTTGGTGCGGTTGATGTTGTTCACCGACGCGCGGTGCATACGGATCACGTCGAGGAAGGGCTCGCGGTTGATGTACCAGCCGGGACAGGCGGCGCCGCGTGTCCCGCCGGGCTGAAGCCCGGCTCCCTCATCAAAAGAATCGGCCTGGACGCGGGCCTGAAGGCCCGCTCTACCCGAGCCTTCCAGTGCAGAGGGAACCGCAGGTCCCTCGACTCCGCTTCGCTCCGCTCGGGATGACAAATCAAAAGCAGATCCCTCGGCGGTGTCGCCGGGCTGAAGCCCGGCTCTCTCACTAAGAGAGCCCTGAGCGCTGGCCTGAAGGCCAGCTCTACCTCCCGTTTGTTCGGTGGCGGGGGCCAGCGGCTGGCAGAGTTCGGCGATCTTCGACGACTGCAGGTACGCCTCGCCGCACATGATGGCGGTAACGCAGGCGGCGTAGTCGCGTCCGGCGTCGGAGTCGTAAGGCAGGCCCGCGGCCATCAGCAGCGCGCCCAAGTTGGCGTAGCCGAGTCCCAGCGGACGGTAGTCGTGCGAATTCCTGCCGATCGCCTCCGTCGGGTAGCCGCTGTTGTCCACCAGAATTTCCTGCGCGGTGATCATGATGGCGCAGGCGTAACGGTAGGCCTCCACGTCGAAGGTCCCGTTGGGCGCGAACTTCATCAGGTTCAGACTGGCCAGGTTGCAGGCCGAGTCGTCGAGGAACATGTACTCGCTGCACGGGTTCGAGGCGTTGATGCGCGCGGTGTTCTTCGAGGTGTGCCAGCGGTTGACCGTGGTGTCGTACTGCATGCCGGGATCGCCGCAGTGCCAGGTGGCATCGGAGATCTTGTACAGCAGATCGCGCGCCTTGAAGGTTTGCACCGGACGGCCGTCCTTCACCGAGCGGGTGCTGAAGTCGCCGTCGCGCAGCACGGCGTACATGAAGTCGTCGGTAACGCGCACCGAGTTGTTGGCGTTCTGGAAGAAGATGGACGAGTAGGCCTCGCTGTCAGGACCGCTGCCATCGTAGCCGGCCTCGATCAGCGCCCAGGCCTTGGCCTCTTCCTTCTGCTTGCACTCGATGAATTCGGGCACGTCAGGATGGTCGATGTTGAGGATGACCATCTTGGCGGCGCGACGGGTTTTGCCGCCGCTCTTGATGACGCCGGCAAAGGCGTCGAAACCCTTCATGAAGCTGAGCGGACCCGAGGCCGTGCCGCCGCCGGAGAGCGATTCGGCGGAGGAGCGCAGCGGCGACAGGTTGGTGCCGGTGCCCGATCCCCACTTGAAGAGCATGCCTTCGGTCTTGGCGAGAGTCAGGATGCTGTCGAGCGAATCGTGCACTGAGTTGATGAAGCACGCCGAGCACTGAGGGTTCTTGTAGCCGACCGCGCCGTATTCCACGCGCTGCGCCTGGGGATTCCAGTGCCAGTTCTGCGCGTCGGAGTTGGGCTCGATGCGATCGCAGCCCACGTTGAACCACACCGGCGAGTTGAAGGCCGCCTTCTGCTGCAGCAGCAGGTGGGCGAGCTCGTCGTGGAAGATGGAGGCATCGTCGTCGCTGCGGAAGTATCCGCCCTTGATGCCCCAGTCGCGAATGGTCTCCGCGACGCGGGTCACCAGCGCGCGGACGCCGCTCTCGCGCTCGGGCGTATCGAGCGGGCCGTGCAGATATTTGCTGGCGACGATGTTGGTCGCCGTCATCGACCAGTCCTTGGGGACTTCGACGTCCTTCTGCTCGAAGATGATGCCGCCGTGCGAGTCGGTGATCTGCGCCAGGCGAAGCTCCCACTCGAGCTCGTCGTAGGGCGAGACGCCGGCCTTGGTGAAGAAGCGCTTGAAGCTCAAGCCCGGGGCGCGCTTCTTGGAGGCAGCGGTGTCGGGCGACGAACTTGTCGTGGTCGTCGTGGTGGTGTGAGTGGTGAGTTCGGGCATGGGGAGCTCCTGATCGGATATATTAGTTCGCCGCTCTGTCATCCGGAGCGGATATGTATTGCTCCGCTGTCATCGTGCTCAGCGGATGATTCCTGGTCCGCGGTCACACGGCTACGCGGATCATTTCTTTCTCGCTGTCATCCGCAGCGGAGTCCGTTCGCATGCGAACGGGTGGAGTCGAAGGACCCCTCTAAATCTTGATCGTACGCCGGGCCTTGGGCCCGATTGCTGCTAACAAGGTCATGGGGGCCCCTTCGCCTGCCTGCGTATCGTCGGCAGCAAAGAAGCCCCCGGTTCATCTCTGTCCGGCGCCACCGCACCACAGCGTTCCGCGCGGGAGCACGTCCCGAGGCGGATCCGGACTTGACTTGGAAAGGAACACCGCTGAGGTCATCGTCTTGCGATGACTTCGTCGTCTTGCTAACCCAAAACTCACTACCGCTTCAAGGGACCCAAGAAAACGCCAGGGCGGTCACCTCTGCCGCCTTGGCCCGGGGGAGGAACCTACCTCTTAAATTTTTCAACTTCCGGAAACGCTACTCCCGACATCTTGTGGATGTCAAGGGGGTAGCACAACATATTGTATTTTACGCCTCCCAAAGCGAACCGAGAAGATAACCCCTCCCCTGGGTTCCCGCACCAGATGGACAAGCGAACCGCCTTCCAAGAACCACGTTGCCACGCGACGAGCACCATCCCAAACTGGTGTCGCTCTCAGTTCAATCTCTCTCGCTCTTTGGACTTTAGCCCCGCGGGACACCCGGTTCAACGCCCGTTCTCGGTGCAGCTATGTGGATAGCTGTGGATTGCTAGGAAAAGCGGGACCGCACAGTCGTTGCGGCCGGGGTATATTCTTCTGGGCAGGCTCGCGACACAGCCTGGCAGAAGGGTCGCGAGAGAATCCCGCGGCGGTTTGAGGAGATCGCACGTGCGCGTCGTAGTTTTGGTGCTTATCGGATGGATTGCCGGCATGTGCGCCAAACTGCTCGTGCCCGGCAAGTCGCCCGGCTTTCTGACGACCGCGCTCATCGGAGTAGGTGGCGCGCTGATCGCCGTACTCATCGGCCGCGCCTTTGGCTGGTGGCATCCCGGAGACGCGCCCGGCTTCTTTCTGTCGCTCGCGGGCGCGATTGTGCTGCTGGCCTTGTATCGCGCCGTCAAACGCCGGAGCGCCTGACGTTTTCGCAGCCCCCGAACCGCAGCGATACAATCATCTTCTTATGTTCTCGCGATTTTTTTCTCCCGCCGCCACCCGCCTCTTTCTTCTTCTTGTCGTAGCGCTCGCTCCTGCCGGCTTGGTATCTCAGACAGCATCTCCGGCCCACTCGCCGGATTCCGGCATCTTTCGTCTGCACAAATTCGAGCAGCCTATCGGCGAAGAGAGCTACACCATCGCCCGCGAAGGGGACACGCTTACGCTGAAGTCCGACTTCGAATTCACCGATCGCGGAAGCAAAGTTCCACTCGCCGCGACACTCCGCGCGGCGGACGACTACACACCGCAGGGCTTCGTGATCAAGGGCAGCACTTCGCGCATCTCCACCATTGACACTGACGTGGAGATCAGCGGCGCCAACGCGACCATCCGCCAGGGCCAGGAAACGCGCACCGTCGCCGTGCCGCAAAACTTCTTCACCATCGCCGGATATGCGCCGGTCGCGATGCAGATGGCGCTGATGCGCTACTGGCGCTCGCATGGCTCGCCGGCACACCTGGCGACACTGCCTTCCGGCGAGGTCCAGATACAAGACCGCGGCCCCGAAACCATCTCTCTCGACGGCCACGACCTTCAGGTCGAACGCTACAGCGTCCGAGGTTTGATCTGGGGACTGGAGACGCTGTGGATGGACAGCAACAACAACCTCGCCGCGCTGGTCTCTACCGACGCCGAGTTCGATCACTTCGAAGCGGTGCGCGAGGAGTATGAGCCCGCTCTGGGCAAGTTCGTCGCCAGCGCGGCGCGCGACGAAATGGCGGCGCTCACCGAATTGAGCAAGCAGATGCCGGGACGCCGCACCGGGACCTTTGCCTTCACCGGCGCTACCCTGATCGACGGAACCGGCGCCGCGCCCATCGCCAACGCTACGGTAGTCACCCGCGACGGGAAGATTGTCGCCGCTGGTCCCAGCGGCAAGGTCAAAGCCCCGGCTGATGCGCAGCGAGTGGACCTGGCGGGCAAGTACATCATTCCCGGCTTGTGGGACATGCACGCTCACTATGAGCAGGTCGAGTGGGGGCCGATCTACCTCGCTGCCGGTATTACCACAGTGAGGGACGTGGGCAATGAGTTCGACTTCATCACCGCGGTGCGCGATGCGGTCAACAGCGGCGCAGCCCTGGGTCCGCACATGCTACTGGCCGGCATTGTTGACGGCGACGGCCCGCATGCTCTCGGCATTGCACGCATAAACTCTCCCGCCGACGCCCAGACCTGGGTGCAGCGCTATCACGACTCTGGATTCCAGCAGATTAAGATTTACAGCTCCATGAAGTCTGACAATGTAAGAGCTGTCTGCACCGACGCGCACAAACTGGGCATGACGGTCACCGGACACATCCCCATCGGCATGACTCCCTATGACGGAGTGAACGATGGCATGGACCAGATCAATCACATTCATTACATCCTCGACATGCTGATTCCGTCGAATGTGGATTTCATGAAGTTAAAGCGGCCTGACCGTCTGAAGCTTATGGCCTCCCTCGACGTGAATTCCGCGGAGGGCAAGAAAGCGATTGCGTTTCTGAAGGAACACAACACCGTCATCGACCCCACCATGGCGCTGATGGAATTCCAGAATCGCCCTGCGGATTTGGCCGCTGACAAGATGGAGCCGGGCATTAGCCACGTCCCGCCTGAACTGCGGGAGCAACTGGTCAATGGAGGCATGCCGCCGCAGCTCGCCGCGAACGCTCAAAAGCTGACGCAGGTCGACTTGGCGATCATCGGCGCGCTGCACCGCGCCGGGGTACGGATCATCGCCGGCACCGATCAGACGGTGCCCGGCTACTCGCTCTATCGCGAGATCGAGTTGTATGTCGAAGCAGGCTTCACGCCAATGGAAGCGCTACAGGCTGCGACCATCGTTCCGGCGCGAGCCATGAGGGTTGACTCCGACAGCGGCAGCATTGAGGTGGGCAAGCGCGCTGACCTCGACATCCTCGACGCTAGCCCGCTGGAGAACATTCACAATATCCGCAGCGTGCGCTCGGTGGTCGCCAATGGCGTGCTCTACGAAAGCGCTCCCCTGTGGCAAAGCGTGGGGTTTAAGCCGTAGGCTTTTCCTTCTGTCAGCCTGAGCGAGGAGCGCAGCGACAAGTCGAGGATCCCTATGAGGCTACCCATCTGCCGGGTCGTGCCCAGCGGTGCAACCGTATGTGCGGGATTATGGCGCCGACGCATTGCGAAGCTCCGCTATCCGTTTCCGCAGATACCTTCTTTCCACTGCGTTGCTGGTCATTGATAGCGCTCGCTCGTAAGCTTCCGCCGCCCTTTCCCATCTGCCAGTCCGGCGCAGCAGATCAGCCCGGGCGGCGTGATAGAGATGGTAAGTATCCAGGTCTCCGGACGAGCCCAGGTCGTCGATCAATGCCAAACCTCTTTCCATCCCCTCGCTCATGGCAACGGCGACGGCATGATTCAGCGACACAACCGGCGAACCGTCGCTTCTCGCCAACTCCCGGTAGAGCGCAGCTATCTGCTTCCAGTCAGTTTCGTCAGCAGTCTTAGCTTCGGCGTGCACCGCGGCAATCGCAGCTTGCAGTTGGTAGGGGCCCACTCGGCCTGAGCGCAGTGCCTGTTCCACCAATCGCAGGCCCTCTTCGATTTGGTTTCCGTGCCATCGCATCCGGTCCTGTTCTTCCAGCAATACCAACTCACCCGCCAGATTTACGCGCGCATCACGCCGCGAATCATGCAACAACATGAGCGCCAATAGCCCGAGGGTCTCAGGTTCATTGGGCATCAACTCGCAAAGCGTGCGCGCCAGCCCGATCGCTTCAGCGCAAAGCTCGCGCCGGATAAGAGCGTCGCCTGCCGTGGCCGTATAACCTTCGTTAAAAACCAGGTAGATGACCCTTTGCACTGACGCCAGGCGTTCCGGCAACTCCCGCTGCGGCGGAACTTCGTACGGAATGCGCGCGTCCTGGATCTTGCGTTTTGCCCTGACCAGCCGTTGCGCCAGGGTAGGTTCCGGCACCAGGAAGGCGCGCGCGATTTCGGGAGTCGTCAGTCCACCAAGGGTCCGTAGCGTAAGGGCCACCTGCGCCTCGATATTCAATGCGGGATGGCAACAGGTAAAGATCAGGCGTAGTCGATCGTCGGGGCAGTCCATCTCGACGTCTCCGCTCGGATCCGCTTCCTTGGTTGAAGTCTCCGTCTCATACAGAAGCTGATCTTGCTTGTCGCGCCGGGTGCGTTCGCGCCGCGCATAGTCGATAAGTTTGCGACGCGCTGCCGCCGTGATCCAGGCTGCCGGATTCTCTGGAATGCCGCTGCTCCAGTGCGTCAGCGCCGCCGCAAATGCGTCCTGCATCGCCTCTTCGGCCAGGTCAAAAGACTGCGAAACCCTGATCAGGCCGGCGATGATTTTCCCCGACTCGCGTCGAAAAACTCCGTCGACGGTGGTGCGAAGCTCATCCATCTATGCCTTAGCGTAGTCAGCGGCCCTGGACTCCTGCGCCGGCTTTCGAATTTCATGGATACGGCGCACCTCGACGCAGCCGCGGCCACCGCCGCATGAACTCGGAATTCTTGCCGCCCATTCCAGCGCTTCGTCAAGGTCCCGGCAATCCAGGATGTAATATCCAGCGAGTTGTTCCTTGGTTTCCGCAAAAGGGCCGTCCGTTATCAGGACTTTGCCGTTCCTCACCCGCACGGTGCTTGCGGTCGACGTCGGCTCCAGCGGGTCGGCACCGCCCAGAATACCGAGTCGTGAGGTCTCATCCATGATCGCCTGATGTGCCGCCGAGACTTCCTTCATCTCCTCGATCGATGCGGCATCTGTTTCAGTCGTATAAATCAGCATCATGTAACGCACGTCAATCCTCCCGGTCTGAATTTGGCTCTGACTCGCCGGAGTTCAAGCGGGTTCTCCGGCGGGTCGAACCGTCCTTTGGGGTATTCATAACAACTACTTGTCTGCCCAGCTACGAGAACGTCATGATAGGCCGCACCTCGATTGAACCGTAGCGTGCTCCGGGGATCTTTTCCGCGGTGGCGATCGCTTCGTCGAGATTGGCCGCTTCGACCAGGTAATAGCCTCCGAGCTGCTCTTTGGTCTCGGCAAACGGTCCATCCGTGGTTAGCCGCTTTCCATTCCGCACCCTCACCGTGGTGGCGGTGGCGGTCGGCTGCAGCGCGTTACCGCCTTTGATGCGCTCACCGAACTCTTTTCCGAAGGCCTGGTACTCCCCTACCTCGTTGCCGACGGCGGCTTCGCTCATCGTCGTCCAGCGCCTCTCGTCTTCGTAAATCAGTAACAGATATTGCATGGTTATCATCCTCCTATGCGTACGACGTGCGACAATCGGCAAATCGACAGTTGCAAGCCGAATAATTTTGCTTCACACTTCCACGTCCCGCAGGGCCACCAGCGTAAGATCGTCGCGCTCGCCGCCTGCTCCAAACCGGCAAACTTCTTGCATACAGTGCTGAAGCAATTCTGGCAGCGGCGCACCTTGCCGTTCCAGCATGGCAACCAGGCGTGCTTCGCCAAATTCCTCCCCGGCGTCGTTTGTCGCTTCGGTGATACCGTCCGTGTACACCAGCAGGGTCTCTCCGGCCTTTAGGTCCGCCTCACCGACGGAGCACTTCCAATCGCTGAACAATCCCAGCACGCGCGAGGTCGTTTGCAGCCTCTGCACGCGCCCACCATCATGAAGGACAGGTGCGGGATGCCCGCAGTTTACGTAGCGCAACCGTCGCGTGTTCTCGTCGTATTCGGCAAAAAATAAGGTGGCATACATAGCTTCCGGAGTGCTTTCGAAGAGCAGACGGTTCACCAGCGCCAATATCTGTTGCAGGTCCTGCACACCCGCTGACCACAGTGTCCTCAAGCTGGCCTGGAGGGTCGCTCGCACCAGTGCCGACGCTATGCCTTTGCCGGACACATCGCCAACCACGAAACCAAGCCGATGCGAACCAAGATCGAAGAAATCATAGAAATCCCCGCTGGCGTGCCCGGCTTCGATACAAACGCCGGCGCATTCCATCGTCGCCAGCCGCGGCAGAGTGCGCGGGAATAGTCGCGCACTTACCTGACGGACGTCCTCCAGTTCATGCATGGCCCGCTGACGGGCATCTGACCAGCGCGCGTCCGCCAACTTCGGCTCCGAGCCGATTTCCAGACCACTGGTCAGATGGCTCTGGGAAAACATTACAGGTAATTCGACAACCGCCCATTCCGGTGTCTGCCCGCAAGCGTCTGATACTTCGTACATGGTTCTCCTTCCCAGCCTCGCTGCGTCCGCAATATCTTTGCGCTTACCTATACGACGTTCGCAAACCCCCGAAATCGACAAGCCCGGAGATAATTCGACCTCATAAAAAGAGCTGGCAACCCGCCGGTCCACACAGGAGTTCGTACTTAGTAGTGGGCGACAAAACTCTACGAGGAGGACACCATGAGGATATTCGTTGCAGGAGCTAGCGGAGCGGTAGGCAAGAGGCTGGTCCCACTCCTCGTGGGCGCTGGATATCAGGTTACCGCCACCACGCGGACGCCTGGCAAGGCCAACGCTCTTCGCGCCCAGGGCGCCAACCCCGTCGTCCTCGACGGCCTGAATAAGGACGACGTGATGAAAGCAGTAGAGTCATCGCGTCCGGACGTTATCGTCCACCAGATGACCGCAATTGTCTCGGTGAGTAACTTGAAGCGACTCGACGATGAGTTTATCCCGACCAACCGGTTGCGCACCGAAGGGACAGAGCATCTGCTTACGGCCGCGCGCACTGCAGGAGTCCAGAAGATCGTCGTTCAGAGCTACACGGGATGGCCCAACGAGCGCCGCGGCGGACGCATTAAAACCGAAGACGATCCACTCGACGCAAATCCCCCGAAGGGGATGACCAGGATCATGGCGGCGATACGCGCGCTGGAGAGCATGGTCGGGGAGGCCCAAGACATCACCGGTATCGTGCTGCGCTATGGCAGCTTCTATGGTCCCGGCACATCGATTGCTGAAGACGGCGAGATCGTCGAGATGGTGCGTCGCCGTAAGTTTCCGCTGGTCGGCAACGGCGCCGGCATCTGGTCGTTCCTTCACATCGACGACGCGGCGCTCGCAACACGGCTGGCGATCGAGCATGGACCGGCCGGCATCTTCAACATCGTCGATGACGACCCCGCTGAAGTGTCAGCTTGGCTGCCTGTCCTGGCCCAGGCGATTGGCGCTCCACCGCCACGTCGCGTGCCGGCATGGCTTGCGCGCTTGATAATCGGCGACGCCGGAATATCGATGATGACCGAAGCGCGTGGCTCCTCAAACGCAAAGGCCAAGCGCGTACTGCAATGGCAGCCCTGGTATGCGAGCTGGCGCGAGGGTTTTCGTCGCGGCCTCGCGGATGGTTCTACTCAGATCAAACTCCCGGAGGCGAGCTAGAGACTCTTCAGCCCCCACTTACCGGGATCTCCAGATAAGAGCCTTCCACTTATGTGCAATTTGTTGCATTTGACTCTTGACCCACCGCCCCTTGGTCACTACTATTGGCAATAGTTCCAAAAAGTTACGTTGATGCTCTGGTCTCATTTTTTGGAATTGGAAGTGCTCCTACTGTCAGGGGTGGCTCGAAGATTCTCCGGGTGTACTGGCGACTTCTAGTTGGATTGGGACTCGCGCGAAGGACAAAAGCCACTTTCGAAAACTAGAAGTTGAACGCCTCGCCAACTTGGTAAAGGATTTTGATGTCCCGGAGATGTTTGCAAGTAGTGCCGCTCCTCCTCCTGCCCTGCCTTCTGCTGGCCGGGGCCCACGCTCAAACAACCGTCGCCTCAAGCGCTCCCGCTTCAGCAGTCGCTAGTCCTTCTTCAGCCGCCGATCGAGTAGTCCTAAAAGTTGGAGACGTGCAGCTGACGCAAGCGCAGTTTGAGTTGCTGGTCAGCACTCTGGAGGCGCAGCAGGGACCGGCCGATCTGAGCCGTCAGGCGATCGGCGAGAACTACGCATCGATTCTCATGATGGCCCAACAGGCCGTCGCTCACCACCTGGACACTTCGCCTGAGGTCCTCCGCCAACTGGCGATGGATCGCAACCAGATACTGTCCAACGCCGAGTTTGCCAGCCTGAAGGCCCAGGCCGAACCAACGCCGGAAGAAATCAGCGCGTACTACAACGCGCATCTGGACGACTACGACGTGGTCCAGGTCCGGAGGCTCTTCGTCTGGATGAAGAAGTCCGACGGTACGCAGACGATGACTTCAGCCGAGGCCCATGCGCTGGGCGACGCCGTCCGCCAGGCTTACGCGACGGGAAGCGATCCCAGAAAGCTGATACACGACCCCAATAGCGTGGTGCTGGATTCCGATCCTCTGGCGTTCCGGCGTGGGGAATTGCCGGAAAAAATGGAGAAGGCGGCCTTCACCATGAAGGAGGGCGAGTGGGTGGTCCTCGACGATAACCCCACTACCCTGGTCGTGATGCAACTGGTCAAACGCAGCCCCCTCGAGCTGAAAGAGGTTTCGCCGGCAATCGAAAAGAAGCTGCAAGGCCAAAAACTGCAAGCCGAGTTGAGCAATTTGAAAAAGCAAACGGGTATCTGGATGGACCCTGAATACTTCGCAACGACTGCCCCGAAACCGGCCTCCAGCGCGCCATCCCAAGCTTCGGGCCCGAACAAGTGAGTGAAAAAGCAAGGAGAACCATGAAGAAGAACGACGGAAACACAAGGCTCCTGTACGTTGCGCTTACCATCGCCATTATCGCAGCGTGTGTCCTCCAACCTCAGGCCCGTGCTCAGATGACGACGACGGGCATCGACTGCTCACAGATTGCCGCCCTTAATCTCTTGAAGCAAGACAACATGCGCGCCGGCCTGACTCTGATTGAGTGCGGCGTGGTACAAGGCGGCCGGCCCAGCGATGGAGATGCCGCCGATAGCGATGACGTGCCTCAACCGCCCAACATCCTGGTCAGCAACCGGACCTGCAGCGGACCCACCAGCTGCACCAAGAGCGAGAGCATGGTGTTCGCCAGCCCCAAGGCAGGCGATCACACGGTCGTGGTCAATTACAACGACCATAACGCCGGACAATATTCCGGTACGTCCTATTCCACCGATGGCGGCTCGACCTTCACCCAGATTCTGCCACCGCCCTTTGGCAGCGGCCATGGCACCAATTATGGTGATCCCATCGTGGTTTTCAATTCCAAGTTGAACATGTGGTTCGCGGGCGACCTAGCCAGCGGCTGCGGCGGGCAGGGCATCGGCATTTGGAGCTCTCCCGATGGCCAGACCTGGAGTACTGCACCATGCGCCCATAACAGCTCACAGGACGATCGCGAGTCGATGTGGGTTGACAACGCGCCCTTCAGCGCGGCGTACGGCCGCATGTACATCTCCTTCAATAACTTCAACGTGGGCGGAGGCGCCCTGTTTGTAACCCACTCCGACGACGGCGTCACCTGGAGCGCTCCTGCGCAACTCTCCTCCAGCTTCATTCGCGACGTGCAGGTTACCGGCGCATTGCCCGGCAAGCCTGGCGCTTCGGTTGGTTACAGGAGCCCGGTGTTCGTTGGCGCCATGGATGAGGGCGGCGGCGGCCTCAATACTCGCCAGAACGTTATGTATCGCTCCACCGATGGTGGCGTGACCTGGACGTCAAGCACCATGGGTTCGCGTTTCGCTGCGGTTGGTGACCAGCTGTGCTCGGCAGGCAACTACTTCGCGAAAGTCAATCCTATCTGGCGGCACATGGGTTGGGGAGAGCCGGCGGTTGGTCTGGATGGCGTGATCCACTATGCCTACGCTGGCAAAGGGCAGGCCAGCGGTGACAACGGAGATATCTACTATGTTCGTTCCACCGATAACGGCCTGACCTGGTCTTCGCCCATCAAGCTGAACGACGATACCGGCGGCCAGTTCAAGACCCAGTGGATGCCTTCCGTGTCCACCAACTACAACCCGGCGAGCCCGCTGCCACAGGGCAAGGTAACGGTTTCCTGGTACGATCGCCGCAGTGCCACCACGGCCTGCAATACGGCGACTGATCCGGGATGCAGCTACGAGCGTTATGCCGTTCAATCCAATGACGGCGGCATGACCTGGGGGCCAAATTTCGCCGTCAGCACTGGTTTGATTCCCCAGCCTCAACAGCAGGATTCCGGCGTTCAAAGCTGCTATGCCGGAGACTACGACTACAGCACAGCGTTAGGTTCGAATGCCTACGTAACTTGGACCGACGGACGTGTTTCGATTGGTGGTGTCCAGGTGCAGAACGTGGAATTTGCCAAGGTCCCCGAGCCGTAGAGACATCGCTCTACGAGTCCCGGAACAACAAAAGGAGGGTGCCGATCGGGCTGCCCTCCTTTTTTCTTGCTGCACGATTCACGGCTCGGGCACTGGTACCGGCGGTCCAGTTCCCCGGCGCTCCTTCTTCGGCGGCGGGGGAATAGGTCTATAGATCGTCTTGACAAATTTTCCCTTGGCGTCGAAGTCCCAGACGAACAGTGCTAACCCCACATGCGCGCAGGTTTGGCATCCGTTAAGAATGGGATACCCTATTACGATCTGCTCCCCCCCGTCGGGCAATTGGATTACCTGGGGCCAGATGTCGCCGCTGCGATTGCCTGGCCATACATTGGCGGCCGGATATCTCTGCTTCACTGCCTGAAATTGTGGAGCGACTTCCATCGCTCCGCGGTTCAGCCGGTCCAGGTTGTCCACGTCGAGCACCGTGGGAGCTCCGTTGACCAGCAGCAATCCGGCCGTGTCAGTCGCTCGCAGCGGAAATTGGACTCGCGCCAGGTCCACCGGCCCAACCCGCTTGAAGTCGGTCACGATGGCGACCTCGCCGAGGCTCTTATACATCAGCTGGGTGATGTGGACGGCCTCCGGTGAAGCTCCGCCGTTCGACATGTGCGCCATGAAACACTCGTCGTAGCCGTGACCTTTACCTTTATCGCACACCCCATAAACACGGTTGAGGGCGTCCTGCGTCGGCTTCCAGACGGCAGCCGGCCCGATCTCCCCGTCGGTAAGAACAGGATTGGCGGGTAGTGGTGGCGCGGATTCGCCACTCTGTTGAACAGCAAAGACGAACGTCGAACCGGCTAGAGCTATCGCGGCAAACAACCCGGCCTTCCTCAAATCCACTCCTCCACAGTATCAAGCCACCCTGCTGGGCAAGAGTGCATTCTACCGAAAATCCCGGGCCCTCCGGAACCGGGAGCCATTTTCGGGCGTGTCTCAGTTTGAAATCTGAGAAGACGATTCAAAGGTAGAGCGGGCCTTCAGGCCCGCGTCCGAACGTAAGCAGAATCCGAGTGCCTTTAGGCACGGCACAAACTACGATCGCCTGCCGCCCCTGCCGGGGCTCCCGCTCGAAGGGAACTGGCTTGACGCGAACCTAAAGGTTCGCTCTACCGAAATTCACAAGTCACAATTTCAAACTGAGGCACTACCCCCATTTTCGGGCGTGCTGCGTCAAACCGGTGTGCGGTGATCGGGATCACAGACGGCTGGTATGTCCGGAGCAACAATGAGACCGGCATGATTTCGCGGAACGCAGTGCGGAGAAGCGTGTCGGTTGTGCTGTCGCTGACCCTCGTCCTTTGGGCCGGAACCGGCCTGGCGATGGTGCCCGCGTCCGGCCATGGGTCCAAGTGCCATGTCCGGATGGTGCAGATGCACCAGCACGCGAACCACTCCGCGCCGCCGGCAACCGCGATGGGCTGTTGTCATCAGCGAGCCCGCTCCATGCCCTGCTGCCCGCCGCACGCGGCGCCCGCTCCTACTCAGTGCGGAGACCGCCCCGGTTGTTGCGACGTGAGCAGCCAGCCTGCCCGGCCGTTGGCCTTCCTGGTCGCCTCCGGCAATTCTCGCACGTTCCAGTTGAGCGCCAACGGCCCGGCGGGCCCAGCGTTGCTTCCTGCAACACCCAGTTCGGGCTTGTCCGCGATGGACGAGTCTCCTGCCTTCGTTCGAGCTGTCTTCCAATTGAAGACCGACCTGCGTATCTAGAACCTCGCCCAAACTGCCGGCTTCCGTTCCGCTGTGCGCACCTGCGCGCTGGGCGGAGAGCTTACCGGGCCTCGGCCCTGTGACGTGGACGATGTTCAACCGAAATTCTGAGGAAACCATGAAATCGAAGATGTTCGTAATTCTTAGTACGCTGGTCATGGCTCTGGGTCTGATGGCCCAGAACGCGACCCAGACTCCAACTACGCCATCCGGCGACAAAACCTGCGCTTGCTGCAATCACGATAAGACCGACGGCAAGATGTCGTGCTGCGGCAAAGACGGCAAGTGCGGCCAGATGTCCAAGGACGGCAAAGATGCCACCATGTCCCACGACGAGATGATGTCCAAGGACGGCAAGTCAGGGATGAAGTGCCCGATGATGGCAGACAACAAGGACGGCAAAGTGTCGTGCTGCGGCAAGGATGGCGGCTGCTGCAAAGACGGCAAATGCGACATGGCGAAGTCCGGCAAAGGCAGGAGCTGCTGCGATGGCAAGATGTGCGAACGTCCGGCAACAGGCGTGTAACTAACCTTCACCGCGGAACGCATGGCGGCGATCCGTGTCCGCTCGGTGCGTTCCGCGTTCTCCTTGATGGATTGCAAGGCGCGCGCTGATATATTCATGGTCGTTCAGCCATACCGGAGCACACCATGAAATTCCGTGTCGTCCTCCTCTTCTTCTTTCTCGCCGGGCCAATCGCTTTCGCTCAAACCGCACCGCAAACTTCTTCCACCAGCATCACCTACTTGCGCTGCGGCACCCTCTACGACGGCAAGAGCGATACTCCGCAGAAGAACATCACTCTGCGTATCGTTGGCGAAAAGATCGATCAACTCGGTAATCATACGCAACCCGAGAGCGGCGCTCGCGTCATCGACCTTTCCCGCGAGGTCTGCCTGCCTGGACTCATCGACACTCACACCCACGTACTGCTACAAGGCGACATCACCGCCGAAGACTACGATGTCCAACTGCTGAAGTACTCGACCCCGTATCGCACCATTCTGGGGACAGTTGCGGCGCAACGTGCACTCGGCTACGGCTTCACCACCATTCGCGATCTCGAAACCGAAGGCGCCGGCTATGCCGATGTGGACATCAAGAAGGCCATCGACGCCGGAGTCATCCCCGGCCCTCGCATGCAGGTGGCCGGGCGTGCCATGGACGTGACTGGCTCCTATCCTCTGCTCGGGTATTCCTGGGAGCTGAAGGTGCCCAAGGGCGTGCAGGAAGTGGACGGCGCGGACGGCGGACGCAAGGCGGTGCGCGAACAGATCTCCAATGGCGTGGACTGGATCAAGGTGTACTCCGACCGCAGCTACCGGGTGCAGCCCGACGGAGTGCTCGACGATGTTCCCACCTTCACGCTGGAGGAGCTGCGCGCCATCGTTGACGAAGCCCATCGCGAGCGGCACAAGGTCGCCTCGCACGCATCGGCACTGAATGGCGTTCACAACTCGGTCGAGGCGGGTGTCGATTCCATCGAGCACGGCTTCTACATCGCCGACGCCGACATGAAGACTATGGCCGCTAAAGGCACCTACTATGTACCCACGTTGTTCGTCGGCGAGTATGTTGCCGAAGGCCGGGCTGCCACAGGCGCACACGTTTGGCTCGACATGGTCGCTATTCATGCAGCTACGTTCCGCCGTGCTCTGAATGCCGGCGTGAAGATCGCCTTCGGCACCGACGCCGGTGGATTTGCCTGGACCATCGACCCGGCTGAGGAATTTGCCCTGATGGTGAAATACGGGATGACTCCGGCGCAGGCTCTACGCTCCGCCAACATGAGCGCTGCTGAGCTGCTGGGCATGCAGGACAAGATCGGCTCGCTGGAGCCAGGAAAGTTCGCCGACGTGGTAGCTGTGCCCGCCGACCCCATGGCGGACATCACTCAGTTGGAGCACGTGAACTTCGTAATGAAGGGCGGGCAGGTGTATAAGGCGGTGGCGAGTTCGCAGCAATAAGCTGTCAGAATCGCGGAGCGGGCTGGTCGCCAGCCTGGATGCCGGCTCTACCTTGTCTGCGCGAGCTCTGCAATTGGCCCAAAATTTCTTCTTTCTCCCTCTCGTAGTAATCTAATGGGAAGTAAATGCCCTCGGAAAAAGTCTTAATTGTCGACGACGAGAAGCTCGTTCGTTGGTCTCTGCGGCAGAAGTGCGAAGAGTGGGGTTATCACGTACTAGAGGCTGACAACGGCACGGCTGCGCTGCGCGTGGCCCACAACGAGTCTCCCGACCTCGTACTGCTTGACGTGCGCCTGCCCGACTCCAATGGCATTGAAATCCTCGAGCAACTGAAGAAGTCGAACGACGCCCGCGCCATCATCATGATCACCGCCGATCCTCAGCTGGAGGACGTAAAGACTGCCCTCAAGCTGGGAGCCTACGACTTCGTCGGCAAACCGCTGGACTTCGACGAACTGGCGGTTGCGGTGAAGAATGCGCTCGAGACCACGCGCCTGCGCTCCGAGGTCGAGTCGCTGCGCGGCGAGGTCCGCCGCCGGGCCGGGTATCACAACGTCATCGGTGTTTCGCAAAAGATGTCGGAGCTGCTGGGTTTCGTCAGCAAGATTGCCACCAGCGAAGCCACCACGATTCTGGTCCAAGGCGAGAGCGGCACCGGCAAGGACCTCATCGCCAAGGCCATCCATTACCAAAGCCGCCGCCAGGACAAACCTTTCGTCGCCATCAACTGCTCGGCCATTCCCGAGACCCTGATGGAGGCCGAACTTTTCGGTCACGAGCGCGGCGCATTCACCGACGCCAAGGCCATGAAGAAGGGTCTGTTCGAGATGGCCGACGGCGGCACGCTTTTCCTCGACGAGATTGGCGAGCTGTCGCCGCTGTTGCAGGCCAAGTTGCTGCGCGTCCTGGAAGACCAGGTCATTCGCCGCGTCGGTGGCGTGCGCGACATGCAGGTGGATGTGCGCGTCATCGCGGCCTCCAATCGCGACCTGGAGCGCGCGGTACGCGAAAACCAGTTCCGCCAGGACCTGTACTACCGCCTGGCAATCATCTCCATTTTTCTGCCGACACTGCGCGAACGCAAAGACGACGTTCTGCCGCTGGTGGAGTTCTTCATCGCCCGCTACAACCGCAAGTTTCGCAAGATCGGTGAAGGGCATCACCGACGAGACTCGCAAGCTGATGCTGAAGTACGACTGGCCGGGCAATGTGCGCGAATTGAAGAACGCCGTGGAGCGCGCCATGATCCTGGAAGACAGCAACGAGCTTCATCCGGAGTACATGCCGTTTGCCGTGGCCCAGCAGCAATCCGCGTATACGGCCTTTGAGCTCTCCTCCGCCAACAACAGCGCCAACGCGCCCGGCAAGCAATTAGCCGGATGGTCGCAGCCTGCCCAAGCTGGAGATTCCCGAGGGTGGAACTTCGCTGGAAGAGGTGGAGCGCGAGTTGGTGGACATGGCGATGGCGCAAGCCAATGGCAACCAGACCCATGCCGCGCGCCTGCTCGACATCAGCCGCGACGCATTGCGCTACAAGCTGAAGAAGTTCGGCCTCATCCACGCCGAAGAAGACGAGACCACACCCGCGGCATCGTAGCGATCCTTAGCACGGGAGTCTGAGCCCGAAGGGCTGGCGTCACCCACCGGCGTGCTCCATCCGTTGCCTATTCAGTCTCACCCTGCAGGCCTGGATCACACCGCGCCCGCGCCGCAGAAACTTGCAATCAATGCAACGCGCTTTCGCGACCGTTTTCTATCTACGGCAAACGAATTTCACTACAATTGAACGCATCCCGGCCAATCCGGACGGAGGAAGACCCATGCGAAAGCTCGCAATCGTCATCGGAGCCATCGTCGTTGTCATCATTGCGCTGGTCCTGGTGCTGCCTCACCTCATCGACGTCAACCAATACCGCGGGCAGATCCAGTCCCAGTTACAGCAGCGGCTCAACCGTCCGGTACAGCTCGGACAGATGTCGCTTAGCGTATTCCCTCTCCAGGTCGAGGTGAATAACGTCGTCATCGGCGAGGACCCCAGCTTCCACAGCAACGTGCCCTTCGCCCAAGTCGGCCAACTCGACATCAGCGTAAAGCTGTTCCCGTTATTGACTGGCAACGTCGAGGTGGAAAGCCTGGAGATGAAGCAAGCCAAGATCGAGTTGATTCGCAATGCGCAGGGCGTGTGGAACTTCTCGACCGCCGGTAACGCTCCGGCTCCTGCTGCACCGGCGACCCCAGTCGCAGCCCGCCAAGCAGCCGGCCCAGGCTCCCTCCGCGGCAGCAGCCAGTTCACCCTCGGCGAATTGAAGATCACCGACGGCCAAATCGCGATCACGGACTATCAGAAGCATCAGACCGCGCGCGGTTTACGACCACATCGACATAAGCCTGAAAGATTACGCTCCCGGTTCGCCGTTCTCCATTGACGCTACGGCGCACCTGCCGGGCAGCGGTTCGCAAACCCTGCGACTCACCGGCGACGGAGGCCCGGTCAACAATGCCGACTTGACCGCTACACCTTTCAAAGGCACGGTCAAGCTGGAAGCAAGTTTCGCTGTCGGCCGCGCAGAAGTTCCTGAACACCGCCGCCCTGGAAGACACCGACGCGGTGATCTCCGGTTCCACCAAGCTCACCAATGCCAATGGAAAGATGTCGGCGGATGGCTCGCTGAAGCTGGAGAACGCGGTCATTCACGGAGTTGCAGGTCGGCTATCCCATCGCGGCCGACTTCGACGTGACCGACGACCTGACCAACGATGTGATCCAGATCAGAAAGGCGTCGCTCAAGCTGGGATCGACTCCGCTCGCGCTGAATGGAACCATGAACACCCGGCCCAATCCATCGGTGGTGGACGTCAACGTGAGCACCTCGAACGCCTCCATTCAAGAGGTGGCAAGACTGGCGTCGGCGTTCGGCGTGGCCTTCAGTCCCAACACCAAGATTGCGGGACAATTGACCGCCAACGTCCATGCCCAGGGCCCGACCGATCATCTCGTCGCTCAATGGCAATGTCAACGGACGCAACCTTGGAGTCACCGGCAGCGACATTCCTCAAGCAGTGCACGTGCCGGCGATTGACCTGGCGATGAAGCCGCAGCAGATCCAGTCCAACAATTTCACCGCAACTTCCGGCGCAACCACGCTGGCCGCGCAGATGACGCTGTCGCAGTACACCGGCAATTCGCCCAATGTGGATGCGACCCTCAAGACCGTCAACGGCAAGGTGAATGAGCTGCTGGGTATCGCCAAAGCCTACGGAGTCAGCGCTGTCGAAGGCATGACCGGCACCGGCAACATCAGCCTCGATGTCCACGCCACCGGTCCCATCAAGAACACCGATGCCATGAACTTCAGCGGCAGCGGCGCGCTTGCAGAATGCGTCGCTGAAGATGCCGTCGCTTACCCAGCCGGTGAACATTCGAAACGTGAACATGCAGTTCACGCAGAATTCCGTGAACCTGACCAATCTGGCGGCGTCGCTGGGGTCCACCAACGCCAGCGGCAATCTCAGCATGGCCAACTTCCAGGCGCCGAGGCTGACGCTTCACTCTTGCGGCCGACAAACTGAATGTCGCTGAGCTCGCAGAAGATCACAGCAGCTCCACGCCGCCCCGGCGAAGAAGAAAGCGGAGGCTTCCTGGAGCCTGGTTCCCACCGCGGACGCAGCGGCTGCGCCTGCAGCCCAGCCGGGCTTGCTCGCGACCGCGACCGGGACGGGCTCAATCGCAGTGGGCACCATTCTCTACCAGCAAATCGAACTCACCAATGTGCACTCCAATGTCACCCTCAACCACGGAGTGATCCAGCTCAACCCGCTGACCGCGCAGATTGATGGCGGGCAGGAGAACGGCAGCATCACGGTGGATACGCGACCGGCGAACATGGCCTTCGCCGTGAATGCCAAGCTCACCGGGGTCGATGCAAACCGGCTGCTGTCCTCGATCTCGTCGGTGAAGGACACGGTCTACGGCACGCTCGGCGCAAACGCCAACGTGACCTTCTCCACCCCGCCATCGGGCGACGTGGTCCAGACGCTGAATGGCGTGATCGCCCTGAACCTGGCCAACGGCAAGATCACCAAGCTCGACTTGCTCAACGAATTGTCGAAGATCGGCAAGTTCGGAGGCGGAGCCGGCCAAAGGCTATACCGCTGTCTCGCAGATGAGCGGAACCTTTAACGTCCACAGCGGCGTCGCCCAAACCAACGACCTGAAAGCCGCGCTCGATGTGGGCACCATGGCGGCGAACGGAATCGTGAATCTGGTCAACCAGGACCTCAACATGCACGTGACCGCCGTGCTGAACAAGGGATTCAGCCAGTCGGTCGGCGGCACCGGAGTGGGAGGCTACCTCAACACCGCGCTGGCCAACAAGAACGGCGAGTTGGTGCTGCCGGTCATCATCACCGGCAACATGAACCATCCGATCGTCGCGCCCGATGTCCAGCAGATCGCCCAGATGAAGTTGAAAAACCTGCTGCCGACGGCGGGAGGACTGTTGAACGGCGGTGGCGGCGAATAATCTCGGTGGCCTGGTCGGTGGGCTTGCTGGGCGGCCAGCCGCAGCAACAGGCAAAACCCGGCCAGCAGCAGCAGAACCAGCAAAACAACTCCGCTGGGCGATGCGCTGGGCCAACTGCTCGGCGGCAAGAAGAAGAAGTAGTCACGAACTCGTTAACGCTATAGAAAAGCCGCCCTCGCAGGCGGCTTTATGCTTCCGAAGCATTGTGGGGAGTTTGCAGCTAGGTGCTGGTGTGCTCCAGAATGCCCTTTTCCAGCTTCTCCTGGCACTCGATGCAATGGCGCGTCCACGGTACGGCTTCCAGACGCTTGGGATTGATCTCTGCGCCGCAGGAGATGCACTCTCCAAACGTGCCCTCCCGGATGCGGTCGAGGGCACCATCCACCATTTGCAGGAGCTGTCGCTCGTTGTTGCTCTGATGAAACAGAAATTCCTTGTTGTAGGAGTTGCGCAGCCCGGTCGGCGATGTCCTGTGCCGACTCCACATCGGCCTCGCGCCCATCCTGGGCGGTGCGAGTCATGGTCTGCCGCAATTCCCGCTGACGTTCCTCCAGGCGCTTCTTGAAAATTTCCAGCTTCTTCTTGTCCATAGGTTCGTCCCTGCCGATCCCTCGCCGCTGCAGGACTCCAGTCCCCAAGGCGAAAATTGGGTGCGCGAAACCGGAATCATATGCGTGGGCGGAACCCACGTCAACTGCCAGCGCCTTGCCGCCGTCCTGAGATTCCCGATTTGGACAGGTTGGATGCCGGCCGCGGTCCGATAATCGTCGGCGCTGGCACAGATGCAAAAAAAGCGGCCCACATGGGCCGCTCTTCAAAAGAGGCGAAGGAGGAAGCTTCAGGGAAGGCACTGCGAGACGCTGTCTCGCTTAACGAGATCAGCAGAGAGATGTCGAGATTGATGGAAGAGGATTGAAGTCAATGTCTTGTGCCTCTTTGGTTGTCTTCGACTTGCATTTTTAGCGCCAGAATCGGTCGTCGGCCCGAAGTTAGTCTGTGGAAATACGCCAAAGTACTTAATAACAGGAGTGATATTTTTCTTGACTCGAAGCCATGCGGGCAGTCTCAGCCGAACTTATTCCGAGCTATGCAGTGGAACTTCGGATACCAAGGTTAAGCGGAGAGATTCTCATTGTGCGTCGCCTTCTCCTCTTCGATAATCTTCAATTTGTTGAGCAGGGCCTTGTAGCTGATCTTCAGAATCTTGGCGGCTTGGCGGCGGTTCCAGCGGGTCTGGGTCAGCACCCGTTCGATGGCTTCGCGCTCAGCGGACATGGCTGCCCGCCGTCCAATCTCCAGCAGCGATGGCGCGTCAGCCTCGGCACATTCGTTCTTGCCGCGTTAATCGGGATGGCCGCGGGATGCTGAGACTCCCGCTCCGGCTGGTCTCCATTGGACTTGCTATCCCTCAGACCCCAAATCGGGCTGCTCCGGAGGTGGAGCTCATGATCGGCTTGTGGGTCGACAGCTCACGAATGATCTGCGCCTCGTTGCCCGACGATGACGTAGCGCTTGACCAGGTTCTCCAACTCGCGGATATTGCCCGGCCAGTTGTATTCCAGCATGCGGCCGATCGCGTAATCGCCGAAGGGAGCCGGCTGCTTGCCGTAGAACTCGCTGTACTTCCGCAGGAAGTACTCCAGAAAGACCAGGATCTCTTCCCGGCGTTCGCGCAGCGGTGGAATGTGAATGGTGATAACGTTCAGACGGTAGAAGAGATCTTCGCGGAAGAGCCCTTCTTCGACGGCGCGCTCCAGCGGCTTGTTGGTGGCGGCCAGGACCCGGACATCGACCGAAATATCGCGCTTGCCGCCCAGCCGCGAGAATTCTCCGCCTTGCAGCACGTGCAGCAGCTTGGCCTGCAGCGCCGGATGCATCTCGCTGACTTCGTCCAGGAAGATGGTGCCGGCGTTGGCCAGATCGAACTTGCCCAGCTTCTGCCGGTTGGCCCCGGTAAAGGCGCCCTGCTCATAGCCAAACAGCTCGCTTTCCAGCAGCTCGTGCGGGATGGCGGCGCAATTCACCTTGACGAACGGTTTCTCGCCGCGGCCCGATTGCGCATAGATCATGCGCGCCACCACTTCCTTGCCGGTGCCGCTTTCGCCGCGAATCAGCACCGTGGCAGTGGTGTCGGCCACCTGCTCGATGGTGTGCTTCACCTCTTCCATCCTCGGGCTGGTTCCGAAGAGTCCCGGCGAAGTCGCTGTTGCGGCGCACCTGGTCGCGAAGCTGCGTGACCTCGGTCGAGAGTCGCTGCTTCTCCAGGATCTTGTTGATGCGGAGGTCGAGTTCCTTCGGCTCGAAGGGCTTGCTCAAGTAGTCGTCGGCGCCGAGTTTGGAGGCCCTGAAGATCATCTCCGGATCGTGCTGCGCCGACAGCATCACAACTCCGGCTATCAGGCTTGATTTGTTTGATCCGTTCCAGTGTGTCCAGCGCACTCATGCCGGAGGCTGACAGATCCAGCAGAACCAGCACAGGATCGTAGACCCGAAACATGCGGATCGCCTCTTCCCCGGTGGCCGCGTTGCTGACGTCGAAACCGCGGCGCGCCAGGTAGGAGCTCAGGAACCTCCCCATGTTGGCATCGTCGTCAACAATTAGCGCACGCACCTTTTTGTCCGGAATCATTACACTCCCAGCACGGAATCAAGAAAGGCAGGCTTCCCTGGCCCCACCCAGAGAAACCGGCGCTACCACTATGAGAATCGCGATACCACTTCCGGGTTGCACATTGTGATGTCGCGCTTCACAAAACGCAACCATGTGTCAGCCCGGTAAGGTGTCGGGCTCACTCTTTCAATTACTTGAGATTGGTGAGCCGATTGTAACTCTGGATTGGCCAGTTCGACACTGCCGGACAGAGAGATTTTCTTGGCGGACGACGTCCGGCGGCTAAGGCGCCGCCGATAGCGATGGTCCAATGGCAAAGGCGGCCCGGGCCGCCTCAGTTCCAGCATGCTATGGCTCTTCTACGGATGCTCAATTTCCGCCGGACACCGTCCGCAACTTCCCAGGCATGAAGTGATAGGGCGGCCAAGGTCCCGTGATGGTGACATGGCAGTCCTTGAAGTGCCTGGTGGCGGCGCTGTAGCGGTTCTGATACTTGGCGATGGAGGTGGAATCGATGAGGTGGGCGAAGTCGATCAACATTCCGCCGGAGTCGGTACGTTTGCAGATTACGTCTTCTTCCAGCGGTGAGAACAGCTTGTGCACTTGCATCGAGAGTGCCCGGGCTTTGGTCTGCCGTTCCCGGTCGCGGGTGGCCCGCTCCCGCAACTTGCGAAGGTACTCGCCACCTACGCCGTTGGGAAGCTCGGCAATCGCTTCCTGCAGCGTCCCATCCTTGAGGAGCAGCTTGAAATGCATTTCAGCTTTTCCTCGCAGACGGTCCACCGTCTCCAGAAAGGTCTTGCGGTTCGTTCTTACCGCCCGGCGCAGGGCTTCATCGGAATCGAAGATGGTGCCAAAGCGAAACGGCAGGACGGTCAGGGTACGGAAGCACTCACTAACCACATGAGCATGATCCAGAATGGCTTGTTGGGTGAGGGGTTGGGAGGCGGAATGGTCGCTTACAATGACCGCGAACTCTCCGCTGGGACAGGCGAACACCGGAGCGTCGTTCACGCCTCGGAGATTTTCAATCGCAACCGGACGCCGGGCCCGGATACTGCCTTGAAGGCTCTGCTGCTCGGTAATACAGTACGCGTACCACGCCATCTCAGTCTCTCCTGGGAGTGCTCGCACACAGTTTCACGACCGCTGTGTATGAGGGAATGCTGACTTGCGAACGTGGGACTAAAGGGTCTGACTCTGAATCGGAGATAGACGGGAGCTATCTCCAACTTCTCTATCCTAAGCCTTTCACCCCGGAAACCGCAACCAACAACTAGCCTGCCAATACATTTTTCTTCTCATTACACTCGGAAGTGGACCGATTCGGCACTCCCCCAAAGACCGCCGCTGGTGGGCATCTTCAGACCCTGACCGAAATCTGCGCTTTCGTTGGATGACGGCCAGCTATTTGCGGGAGGTTTTAGTCTTGGCCTTGGTTGGTTTGCGGGCTGCGCTCTTCGCCGCAGGCTTGGTTTCCTCCGCCTCTTCCTGCGCGGCGCGCCGCTCCAGCGCCTTGGTAACGACATAGGCCATTTCCGCTACCGGCGCCGGCTTGCCAGTCCAGATCTCAAACTGGCGGGCGCCTTGCTGGACGAACATCTCCAAGCCAGAGATGACCTGCAGGTTCCTGGCCCGCGCCATCTTCATTAGTTTCGTTTCGGCCGGATTGTAAACCAGATCGAAAACGTACTTCGTATTCAGCTCTTTGTCTTCCAGAGGAGACTGTTTGCTGCTGCTCATCCCCACAGGAGTTGCGTTGATGATCACGTCGAACGAGGTCTTGGCGATATCGGCGCGCTTCAGGTACTTGGCTTTCGCCTGCCGCGCCAGCGTCTGCGCTTTTTCCGGGGTGCGGTTAGTGATGAAGACCTCGGCCCCCTTGGCTCTCAAACCGAAAACCGCGGCTCGGGCAGCTCCTCCCGCACCCACTACCAGAATGCGGGCACCGGCCAGGTGAAGACGCTGCTCCAGCGGAGCCACAATCCCGCCGACATCGGTATTGAAACCGTATAGTTTGCCGTCGACGCTGCGAACCAGGGTATTGCAGGCACCAATTTGACGGGTCAGCGGGTCGGAATTCTCCAGCTCATCCACGATGTCCTGCTTGTATGGCATCGTGATACTGAGGCCGCGAATGGGTATGTCGCGAACGCAGGAGAGCAGGTCCTTCAAGCTCTTCGCGTGCAAGGACAAATAGACCGCGTTCACCGATTCGCGACGAAAGGCGGCATTCATCATGATGGGGGAGAGCGAATGCTCGACTGGGTCGCCGGCCACGCCGTACACCTGGGTCGCCGCATCCACGTTGTCGATGCGGTAGGTGTCTCTCAGGTCATTGAAGAGCACCTGCCCGGGAGCAGTCTCTTCGCCACTCTTGGCGGCTCCGAAGGTGAAGATACTGCCGGCCCTGACTCCCAAGACCCGGCTGATAATGCCCTGTTCCCCCATGCACAGGCCCACCATCTCGTGCTTGGCCGAATTCGCCTCCAGAAACTTCATCATGAGCACGTTGTCGAAGAGATTGGTCGCCGTCGAGACCACCTTATAGAAGTCGGCGGGATACTTGCACATCTCGGCGAAACCCTCTTCCAGCTTCTTGGTGGCGCGGAAGTCATGGTAGGAGATGATCAAGCCAACCCGGTCGGTAAGGCCGCGTAACTGGTCAGCCTTCAAACTCTTGGCGCTCTGTAACTCAATGTCCACCAAGGGGAAACCGACCTCGGCCGCCTTCAGCAGGACCGCCAGTTCAGCAGCCACCGAGCCCTTGAACTTGCCGCCGTTCGACCGCCCGCCGGCACGTGGCAATCGCCGTCGCCTCGGGGTGCATCTCGAGGAAGTTCTTCAGCTTGGGAAGGGCCGCCACAGGTTGTGAAAGATAGTCTAACCTTAGCTCTAGAAATGGGTTATCTCGCACTAACGACTCGGCGCGTTCGATCATGGTGGGAGCGTCGGAACCCACCACTGGAACACAAACCCTGGGTAGCCGGAAGCGATGTATCCGAGAGGCGTAACTGTTGGCAGAAGCTCGCATGTAGCTGCCCGATGTTACAGATGCACAAGAATAGTTGCAACTACCTTCTTGAGAATGTTGCAAAGACAGGTAGAAAGGTCTATCGGAGGGCACGAATCAGGCGTGGCACTAGCAGCTTAGAGTCCTGTTTAATAAGGACTTAGCTTTGTATCGTGTCAAGGACTCAAGTCGGCGCGAAGGAACCGGTTCAGAGCCTAGCGCTCGGTCAACCCTATATCTCGCCAAATACTTCCGCGGTGAACGCCTGCAACTGAGCGCCGTGCTGCCACGCGTCGGCTGGTAGCCCGGCTTTGAGACAGCTCTGGGCCAGAAAGGTTTCGCAGTCCCATCCCCACTGAACAGGAACCTGCGGCAACAGCAAGCCGCGGCGGTTTCCCTGGCTGACCACAAGTCCATGCTGGCCAATCACCACCTCTTCGGGCCGAATGGGCTGGAGCGGTGAAAGCACGCTAATCTCGATCTTCAGATGAGGTGCCTCCGCCAGCGTCACCGGCGCAAAGCGGGGATCGTCCAGCGCGGCCGCCTTGGCCGTTTCCGCAACAGTGGCGTACAGCGACTGGTTGGGCAGCACATATCCGATACATCCCCGAAGTGCGCCCTCAAGATGCAACGTGGTGAAAGCGCCACGGGGTTCGGCCAGATGGGCCGTGGGAGGAGTGAGATCGACGCTGCGCCTTTCCAGCGCCAGTTCGATCGAGCGATGAGCCAGGCGTAGAAGCGAGTCCCGTTCTTCCTGCGAATACTCGGACGACTGCACTGCGGTAGCGCTGCGTGGCTGGTCAAAGGACGGGGACATCGTTGCGCTTCCTGCGCCGGCTCAGCACAAACGAACGCCGCTTGCGACGCTTCTCGGCATGGCGGTCGATCTTGCTCCAGAATCCCACGAAGTAGTCGACCGCCGACAGCAGCGACAGCGCCACCATCAGCCAGATCGAAACCAACGCAATGGGATGCACCGGCAGGTTCAGGAAATACCAGGGAAGATGCGTCCAGTGGTGATCGATAATGGCCGCCACTACCGACACAATCTGCACCAGCATCTTGCTCTTGCCCAGTTCGCTGGCCTGGATGGTGAAGCCCTCGGAAGCTGCGATCGATCGCAGCCCGCTCACCAGGAACTCCCGCCCGATGATGATGACGGCCATCCACGCCGGAACGGTTCGCGGATTGAATTGCACCAGGGTGATGAAGGCCGCGGCGATCAGCAACTTGTCGGCCACTGGATCCAACAACATCCCCATGGTGGTCACCTGCGCCCGCTTGCGCGCCAGGTAGCCGTCAATTGCGTCGGTCAAGGAAGCAGCGATGAAGACGAACGAGGCCAGCAGTTCGCGGTCGCCATTGGTGGAGTTGAAGCGGCTGCTGGATAGGATCCAAATCAAGACCGGAATGCTGAAGATGCGGGTGAGCGTGATGTAGTTCGGGAGGTTCACAAAAGAGGGTGCCACACTACGGCGCTGGCTGCCGACTCCAACAGCCGATTATCCTCCACCGATTGGATTGAATGCAATTACAGAAACGTGGTCGTGTGATCTATTCGTCGTGATGGACCACGATCTCGTCCAGCATCGAAGGCGCCTGATATTGCTCCCAGTAGCTGTACCCGATCGGAATACCCTTTGCCCAGTCCAACACCCCCATCCACACCCGTAGAGGCGGGCGGAAGCCATTGCGGAAGGAATCGACTGGGTGAATCGCCATAACCACGACGATATACATCAGGATGACCGGAAAGGCCACCGCTACCGCCAACAAGCGCAGACAGAAATAGAGGCTTTGCATCATGACCCTATTGGAGGGGTTCCCCTCAGGCAGCACAGCTGTGGCGATATTATGCCCCAATTCGGGCGGCGAATCGGCATCGTCGCGGAATTTTATTTTGTCCCAGAACGGAACAGGCAGCGGCCATTCCAGTATCAGCATAATTGACTAGTCGAATGACTAGTCATATGCTTCTAGGGAAATGGAGGCGCAGGATGGCGGCATGGCAGGTACAGGACGCCAAGGCTCGATTCAGCGAACTACTGGAAGTAACCTTGAAAAAAGGTCCGCAAATTGTAACCCGGCGAGGAGTTGAAGCCGCTGTGCTGGTCCCCATCGAGGAGTGGCATCGCCTGCAGCGGTCCGCTCGGCCCGGCTTGAAGGAACTGCTGCTAGCCGATGGTCCCCGATTCGAAGATATTGTTCCAGCCAGGGGAAACCTTCGAAGACGGAAGCCGGTGAATCTTTAGGTGAAAAAATACCTGCTGGACACGAATGTTGTTTCTGAATTCCGCAAGCGCAGGCCCCACGGCGCGGTTATCGCATGGCTCTCGGAGTTGCGCGAGGAGCAAGTCTTCCTTTCGGCGGTGACCATGGGCGAGCTGCAGGCAGGAATCGAGTTGACGCGGCTCCAGGATCCAGAGAAGGCAACGGAGATCGAACTATGGGTCGACCAACTGGAGGCCACCCATAAAGTTCTTGCCATGGATACAGCATCATGTCGCGAATGGGGACGGCTCATGAGCGGCAAGTCGACCCACTTGATTGAGGACGGCATGATCGCTGCCACCGCCCGAATCCACGGCCTGATTGTGGCCACTAGAAACGAGGACGACTTCAAGCAATTAAGCGTTCAGGTATTTAATCCCTTCAAGGCAACTGCTTGACATCGTCCTGTTCGCGGCTTAGGCGTAAATCCCGCGCTGCTTGATTGTGTAGGCCACACGATCGATGGCCAGCATGTACGCGGCAATGCGATTGTTCACCTTGTGAGTTTCGGCGTACCGAACCACATCTTCGAACGACGAAACCATGATGTGCTCCAGTTGCTCGTTGACCACCGACTCTTTCCAGAAGTAGCCCTGCCGGTCCTGCACCCACTCGAAATAGGAAGCCGTGACGCCGCCGGCATTGGCCAGGATGTCGGGCATCACGAAGACATGTTTATCGCCGAGGATATCGTCGGCGGCCGCCGTCGTGGGGCCGTTAGCGCCTTCGACCAGGATCTTCGCTTTCACCTTGTGGGCATTCCCGGAGTTAATTACGTTCTCCGTCGCAGCTGGAATCAGGATCTCGCAATCCGTGATCAGCAACTCTTCCGTGTCAGCCTTCTCAGCACCCTTAAAGCCGTGGATTGTACCTTCCTTCTGCCGGTGCTCCTCGAGCGCGAGAATGTCGATGCCCTTGCTGTTGTATAAGCCGCCGTCCCACTCCCCGATGCCGATCACCTTGTAGCCGGCCTTGTGCATCAGTATGGCAGCGTTGGAGCCGACGTTGCCGAAGCCCTGAATGATCACGCGGCTGCCCTCGCGCGTCATATTGTTCTTCTTGATGGATTCGTCGCAGATGATCATGACGCCGCGGCCGGTGGCTTCGCGACGACCTCGCGAACCGCCCATGTTCAACGGCTTGCCGGTCACTACGGCTGTCACCGTCTGGCGCATGTGCATGGAGTAGGTATCCATCATCCAAGCCATGGTCTGCTCGTTGGTGTTGACGTCGGGCGCCGGAACATCCTTTTCCGGGCCGATAAATTCGATCAGCTCGGAGGTGTAACGGCGGGTCATGCGCTCCAGCTCGCCGCGCGACATGTTCTTGGGATCGCAGATGATGCCGCCCTTGGCGCCGCCGAATGGGATATTCACCACCGCGCACTTCCAGGTCATCCAACTCGCCAGGGCGCGCACTTCGTCCAGCGTCACATCGGGCGAATAGCGGACGCCGCCTTTGGCGGGTCCGCGCGCGATGGAGTGCTGCACTCGGTAGCCGGTAAACACTTCCAGTTGTCCGTTGTCCATGTTGACCGGGATGTGGACGATGATCTCGCGGTTGGGCTGTTGCAGCACCCGCCACAGGCCTTCATCGAGTTTCAGCTTTTCCGCTGCCAGGTTGAAGCGCGCAGCCTGTTGTTCCCAAGGATTGCTTTCCTGCTCAAGAGTATGTGCAGGTAGCCATAGATTTCTCCGGATTATCGCGGGCGTCTTCCGGCTCGATTGGGTGGACACTGTATCAATACGCATCCAGCATCGGCGGGCAAACCTTCAAAGTATATGCAGCTGGATGTCTTGCGCGCAAGGTAAACGAAGGCAGGGTAGTGCCTCAGTTTGAAATTGTGGCTTGTGAATTTCGGTAGAGCGAACCTTTAGGTTCGCGTCCAGCCAGTTCCCTTCGAGCGGGAGCCCCGGCAGGGGCGGCAGGCGATCGTAGGTTGTGCCGTGCCTAAAGGCACTCGGATTCTCCTTACGTTCGGACGCGGGCCTCAAGGCCCGCTCTACCTTTGAATCGTCTTTTCAGATTTCAAACTGAGGCACCACCGAAGGCGGTGATGTGAGTTCGGTTGTGTAAAGAGCGAGAGGGTGTGCAAACGGCGTCGTGGGAGGCGAGAGTAGTGGATGGTCGGCGCCCGAAAACTGACCCACAATCGAATGATTGCAGTACCTCCCGTATAATCCCAATAACCTGCGCATCTCCGCAGATCCCATGGTAGCTCCCGACTACAAAAGCTTCCTGCAGCTCAGCCGCGATGCCTCGCTCATCCCGGTGGTGAGAACTCTGAGCGCCGATTTGCTGACCCCGGTCGGGGCGTTCTTGACCCTATCCGCCAAGCAGAAATATGCGTTTCTACTTGAGTCGGTCGAGGGCGGCGAGAAGATCGGCCGCTACACGTTCCTGGGCGCGCAGCCCCGAATGGTCGTCACCGCGCGCGGCAAGTCTCTGGAAATTCGGCGCGGCTCTTCCGTAGAACGTCGCGAGGGCAGCGTAATCGACTTCCTGCGCACCTGCCTGCGGCAATATCGTCCCGCAACCTTGCCCGACCTGCCACCATTCACATCCGGCTGCGTCGGATACTTTGCCTACGACATGGTGCGACAGTTCGAGCGCCTTCCCGAACATGCCAAAGACGACGTCGGGGTGCCCGATTGCGTGTTCACTTTCTACGACCGTCTGCTGGCGTTCGATCACCTGCGGCACCAGCTTCACATCATTGCCGCCGCCGACGTGCGTTCTGAATCGCCTCGTAAAGCCTACGATCGCGCCCGGGCCGACATTGCGGTAATCGAAGCCAAGCTCGCTCGCGGAGTACGTGCCCACAATTTTCACTGGTCAAACAACGACAGGAAGAAGACGATCAAGGTCCACAACTCCACGTCGCACGACAAATTTGTCGCCAGCGTTCGCCGGGCCAAGGAGTACATCGCCGCCGGCGACGTATTCCAGGTCGTGCTTTCCCAGCGCCTGGACTTTAAGCCGCCCGCCGAGCCCTTCCAGATTTATCGCGCCTTGCGCACGGTCAATCCTTCGCCGTACATGTTCTACCTCAAGCTGGACGACATGCAGGTCGTGGGCGCGTCGCCGGAGATGCTGGTGCGTGTGTCGGGACGAAAGCTGGAATATCGCCCCATCGCCGGCACTCACAAGCGGGGCGCGAACTGCGGCTGAAGACGAACAGCTGATCGCGAAGTTGCGCAACGACGAGAAAGAACGTGCCGAGCACGTCATGCTGGTGGATCTGGGACGCAACGATCTGGGACGTGTCAGCGAATATGGCAGTGTGAAGGTATGTGACCTGATGTACGTGGAAAAATATTCGCACGTCATGCATCTGGTGTCCGCGCTGGAGGGAGAACTGCGCGGCGATCTCGACGCGCTGGACGCGTTGGCAGCCTGCTTTCCTGCTGGCACGCTGAGCGGCGCGCCGAAGGTCCGCGCTATGGAGATCATCGAGGAGTTGGAACCGGTGCGCCGCGGCGTCTACGGAGGATCGGTTCTGTATGCTGACTACGCTGGCAATCTGGATTCATGCATCGCCATTCGCACCATGGTCCTGCATCGCCATCGCGCCTACCTTCAGGCGGGAGCGGGAATCGTCGCCGACTCCGATCCCGAGAGCGAATATCAGGAGTGCATGAACAAGGCCAGCGCCCTGTTGCGCGCGGCGGAAAGAGCCCGCGGCTAGCGGTCACTGCTATGCTCTTCGTCTTAGACAATTACGACTCCTTCACCTACAACCTGGTGCAGTATTTCGGCGAGCTGGGTGAGGTGGTGACCGTCCGTCGTAACGACCAGATCACGGTCGACGCAATCGACGAACTTCATCCTGAGCGAATCGTGATCTCTCCCGGCCCATGCACCCCGCAGGACGCTGGCATCAGCATCGAGCTGATCCGCCATTTTGCCGGACGGGTACCGTTACTCGGCGTGTGCCTCGGCCATCAGGCGATCGGCGAAGCCTTCGGCGGTAAGGTCATTCGTGCCGCTACCCTAATGCACGGCAAGACCAGCTCGGTGGAACACGATGGCAAGTCCATCTTTCGCGGAATTCCTTCGCCCATGACTGCCACTCGTTATCACTCGCTAATCGTCGAAGAAAAGAGCCTTCCAGAAGAGTTGGAGATTTCTGCCACCTGCGGGGACCGTGGCGGTCAACGCGTGATCATGGGACTGCGCCACCGCAAGTTCCCAGTCGAAGGGGTGCAATTCCATCCAGAAAGCGTGCTGACGGATCACGGCCGGCAAATCGTTCGTAACTTCCTGGAGCTCTGAACGCCGGCTTAGCTACGCAGGTTAGAATTCTCGCGTGCCTAATCCCACCAGCGCAGCCGACGCCGAGTCTCGCCAGCTTCGCCTTACGCACCTACAACGCATACAGCTCGCGCTGGTTTCGTGGCTTGCGTCCGCGGTGGTCGGTCTTATCGGCCGCACACTGCGCATGACGATCACCTACGAAGAGGGATCCATTCGCGGGCTCGACGCGATTGCTCCCGGCATCTATCCCTTTTGGCATCGCTGCGTGCTGCCAGCAACCTGGCTATTCCGCAATCGTGGTATCGGAGTGCTCACCAGCCTCAGCCGCGATGGCGAATACATTGCGCGCGTGATTCGCCGTTTCGGCTTCGTTCCGATACGCGGCTCCAGTTCGCGCGGCGGTCAGCGCGGCTTGCTGGAAATGGAAACCATGGTCAAAGCGGGAGGCGCGGTGGCCTTTACCATTGATGGTCCGCGCGGGCCGCGCTACGTCGCCAAGAAGGGCCCGGTGATGCTGGCTCGCCTCACCGGAGTTCCCATTACCGCCTTCTATGTGGCGCTTGAAAAGCCCTGGGTCCTGAAGACATGGGACGCCATGCTTATTCCGAAGCCCTTCTCGCGCGCCTATGTGCGCGTAGCCAGGAACATCTTCGTGCCGCCCGATGCCGACGATGAGACCATGGACCACTATCATGCCGAAATGCAAGCTTCGCTCCAGCGCATCACCGCTTTCGCCGAATCGCAATTTTCCCCATATCCCAATTGACACTGGCTTTCCCGCTCAGTACAGTCGAAGCTCATCCTTGGCCGCTTGGTTCGGGATTGTTCCTTGCCAATTTGTGTTCGCGCGTTCCGCCATTTCATCGGCGGAGCTGGGAAGCGGGTGTGAAGCCCGCGCTGCCGCGCAACTGTAAGCGAGTCCTTGGCGGATCGGCCACTGTAACAACGGGAAGGCCCCCGCCGTCGTCCGCGATGCCAATCGCAACTCGCAAGCCAGGAGACCGGCGCGAACTGCAGGGTACCTGAAGCACGCCGACCATGCGTGCGATGGGCCGCCCTGATCACCAGACCCCTTTCGCGTGTGAAGGAGGAGCGCCGTGTCCATCTCTCGTTTGTTTTTGATCTTGCTGTTCTCCACCACAACCCTCGCAGCCGACTTCAAAGTGTCCGTAGAAAGCCCTTCCGGCGAGCGCGTCGCGGGCGTGCAGGTCAGCCTGTATCGCGTCAGCGACAATGCCGGCGTAGGAATACAAACTACCGCCGGAGACGGAACGGCTGCCTTTCCGCATCTTGCCGACGGCCAGTATCGCCTGGTGGTGCTCGCCCCGGGATTCGCCGAGCAGTCGCAGCAAATCTCTATTCCGGCAACCCAAACCCTCAATGTTGAACTGAAGCTGGCAACCACGCCGCAAACCGTGGTTGTCTCCGCCAGCGCAACTCCGGCTACGCCGGAGCAGACCGGCAGTTCGGTTGGAGTGCTGACCAGTGAGCAGTTGACGGCCATCAATCCGGTCTCTGCGCCCGACGCCTTGCTCTACATTCCCGGAGCCATTGTCAGCACCGCGGGACGGCGCGGCAATCTCTCCAGCCTGTTCGTTCGTGGCGGAGAATCCAATTACAACAAAGTGCTGGTGGACGGCGTGCCGGTGAACGATCCCGGCGGCTTCTTCGATTTCGGCGTGGTGCCGATGAACAACGTCGACCGCCTCGAAGTGGAACGCGGTCCCGAAAGCACCGTATACGGATCCGACGCTATGACCAGCGTGGTGCAGCTTTGGACGGCGACCGGCAGCACGCATACGCCGGAAGTTCAATTCGGCGCGGATGGCGGAAATTTCTCCACCGCCCAGGGCTACGCTTCGGTCGCGGGAGCGCGTGGAATTTTCGATTACAACGTCTTCGCCAACCAGTTCAACACGGCAAGGCCAGGGAGTGAACGACGCCTACTCGAACTCGCTGCAAGGCGGAAATGTGGGCGTGCGCCTTTCCGATCGCGTCGCCTTTCGCCTGCGCGCGCGCCACTACAATAGCTGGACAGGGATCCAGTCGAACTGGTGGTTCAACGGGAATCCCGTGCTTCCGCCTGACCCCAACCAATATGCTCACCAGAACAACTTTCTCGCGAGCGGCGACCTTACCGTCAGCGGCCCGGGTGCGTGGCAACACCAGTTCAGCGGCTTCGAGTACAACCACGTCGCTCTTAATGTGAACCCCGTCGACGACCTTGACCGCCCCTTCGACTCCGCCTTCAGTAGCCTGACGAAGTACAACATCGCCGGCTTCGCTTACCAGGGAATCTACAGCCCACGGTCGTGGGCGCAAACCACTCTGGGCTACAACTTCCAGGACGAAAACGGCTACATCAATAACAACTCCGATTTCGGCGTCACCACCACCCACGGTCTGCGGTTCAACAACTACCTGTTCGCGCAGCAGACCGTCGTGTGGCAAAGGCTGTCGGTGCTCGCGGGGATTGGCTACGTCAACAACAGCAACTTTGGCGGCAAGGTCAGCCCGCGCGCTTCCATCACTTTTCTGGCGCTGCGCGGGAACTCGCTCTTCAGCGGCACACGCCTGCACTTTGGCTACGCTGAGGGAATCAAGGAGCCCAGCTTCGAGCAGACATTTGGCATTACGGGGACCTTCCCCACGCTGCCGAATCCTAACCTGCAGCCGGAACAGAACCAGGCGATCGAAGCCGGTGTGCTGCAGTCGCTGTTCAGCAATCGCGTGTCGCTCAGCGCTGTGTACTTCCACAACCAGTTCCGCGATCAGATTGAGTACGTCTACAACTCCGACACCAACACCAGCCAGTACGTGAACTTCAATCGCGCGATGGCGCAGGGAGCCGAAGTGGTGCTCAGCGGCCGCGTCGCCAACCACCTGTCGGCGAGTGCAGCGTATACGTACACGTCGACCCAGATTCAGCAGGCGCCGCCGTGCGATCTCAATGCCGGCTGCGATCCGCGCATCTACGGCACAGGTGCTCCGCTGCTGCGGCGCCCCAAGCAAGCCGGCATGATGCTGTTGACCTATACCCGGCAGCGCTGGGGCGGATTCCTTGGCGTCACCGCGATTGGACAGCGTCCGGATTCTGACTTTCTCTTTGGATACATTCCGCCGATCTACTATGCAGCGGGCTATGCGCGCGTGGATCTCGGAGGCTGGTTCGCGATCAACCACCACGTGACCGCGTACGGAAACGTGAACAACGCGCTCAACAATCACTACAACGAGGTGTTGGGATATCCCGCGCTGGGGGCGAACTTCCGGCTTGGGCTGCGTTTCACTTTCGGAGGAGAGTAGCGAAGAACTGCGACGGAACGTCAGGGGGCCGGAGGGTTCAGTGTGGCTCCGTTGGTTCTTGTCGTCCCGAGCGGACCACTGTGCCGTTTTCGGGAGGTTGACTCGATACCAGCGGCAATGAGACGTTGCCGTGAAAGGTTACGAAAGCATTCGCGCTGGAGGAAACATCGTGTCGAGGGACGACGCGATCATCGGGGTATCGGATCACGGCGGTTGGGCGGTGCTGGTGACGGTCGCGGGCGACGGGACGCTCCTCGACCGTCGCCGCGTCGAACTGGTGGACGAGGACCTGCCGAAGATTCCGCACCACAGCGAAGGGCAGAGGCTTCCGATCGATGAGGCAGTGGCGCTGGTGGAGCGCGTGCGGGTGTCGGCGGAACGGCACGCGAAGCTCGTCCTGGACGCCGTCGCGATGACGGTGCCCGGGCGCATCCTCGGCGTCGCGCTTCGCCAGTGCCCAGAGCTGCCACCAACCATTGCCGAGCGGATCAAGGACTACCGGGCGCAGAACGTCGCCGACTGGGTGATGTACCGCAGGGCGTTGGCCGCCGCGGCCGAGGCGCGCGGTTGGGCCGTCCACTGGTACGACGCGAAGAAGGTGTTGGATGCGGCGAGCGAGGCGCTGCACATCGCGGACCTCGATGCCCACTTCGTCCAGCTGAGGAGATCCATCGGGCCGCCCTGGAGCAAGGACCACAAGGTCGCGATGGCAGCGGCAATCGTCGCGGCCAGGGAGCGCTAGAGGTGGGCAGCAGGCTCGACGGAGAAGCCCGGGAGCTGCCGAGAGCTATGAGGTTAGTCTTTGCCCGGCGCCACCGCAACGGGGTTGCGATACTTCACCCGCATCTCGCGCAGTTTGTCCACGTGCTGATCGCTTAGCGGTTGCTGCTTGCCCAGCAGATGCGTCACCAAAGAGATCTTGGCAAAGTGCTCCACGGTTTCCATGTTCATGTAGGCAGTCAGCAGATCTGTTCCGCAAGTGACCACGCCGTGGTTCGCCATCAGGATGGCATCGTGCTCGGCGATGAGAGGCGCCAGCGCTTCAGCCAGCTCCTGCGTGCCGGGAGTTTCATAGCTCGCCAGCGGAACCGAGCCCAGGGTCACAATGATCTCCGAACACAAGGCGCTGTCCAGAGCAATGCCGGCAGCCGCATAACCGGTCGCAGTCGGAGGATGCGCATGCACCACCGCGCCGACATCCGGACGGAGGCGGTAAATCAACAAGTGCATGGCGATTTCGCTGGACACGCCACGGGAACCGTTCACCTTCTTGCCGCTCGGATCGACGATCACCAGGTCGCCCGCTTCCATCAGCCCTTTGCTCATTACGGTCGGTGTGCACAGGACATTCCCGTCCGGCAGGCGCACCGACAGATTTCCATCCGTCGCCGCTACCTGGCCGGTCTGGTGAAGCATCTTGCCAAAGCGGACAATCTCGTCCCTGTGTTGTTGCTCTGTCTTCATGAAGGTGGTACCGGGCGCGCCCGAAACAGGCCTAGATTGCTATCGTACCGCAGGAGACGGTTGCGGGGAAGTCTGTATGAGGGACGCCGCTGCGCTGCTCAATACCCGGTCCTTGCCCGGCGGCCGAACCGGACACCTCACACCCGGGGCAAGGAGACACAGAGCGGCTTTTTCCCTCGCTTTCTCTGTGCCTCCGTGGTGAAAGGAATTTTCCGACCCTCACGCTTCAATCTCGGTCAGGCATAATCGCCTTGTGCTGGTTTCCGACTTCGATTACTACCTGCCGCCGGATCTGATCGCCCAGGAACCGCTAGCCGACCGGGCGGCTGCACGGTTGTTGCATTTCAGTCGCGGTGACGATCACCTCGACGACCGAACTTTCCGTGATTTTCCCCAGCTGCTGCGGGCCGACGATCTACTAGTTTTCAACAACACGAAAGTACTGCCCGCCCGCCTTTTTGGACATCGCAGCGGCTCGCGCGCACAGAGGCTGTCCTCCGAAAATCCCGCAAACAAGGACTTCCTTCGCGGCCGTGTGGAAGTCCTGCTGACGAAGCAGCTCTCCGTCAATCCGCTGGAATGGGAGGTGCTGGTTCACCCCGGCCGCAAACTGGGAGTCGGTGAGCGGATTTATTTCGGTGGCGATGCCGATGAATCGTCGCATGAACTGGCGGCTGAGATCGTCGGCCGCGGGACGTTTGGAGAGCGCCATCTTCGCTTCGATCCAGTGGACGATTTCTTCGGCGTGCTCAATCGCATTGGGCACATTCCGTTGCCACCCTACATCGATCGTCCTGACACGCCCGCCGATCGCGAGTCCTACCAGACGATCTACGCCAAACCGCTCGGGTCGGTTGCTGCGCCGACGGCGGGCCTGCACTTTACGCCGGAAATCCTTGAGCAATTGCGCCAACGCGGAATCGAAACGGCCGAAATCACCCTGCACGTGGGCTTGGGGACCTTTCAGCCGGTGCGCGAGGAAGTAGTCGAAGACCACAAACTGCACCGCGAGTGGTATGAAATTTCGAGCGATGCCGCGCAGCGAATCCAGAACGCGCGCGACGCCGGTCGGCGAATCGTTGCCGTAGGAACCACGACTGTACGCACGCTGGAATTTGCCGTGCAGGCCAAAACGCCGACGGCCGCATCACGGCGCAAAGCGGCGAAGCCGACATCTTCATCTATCCGGGATTTGAGTTCCGCGTGGTCGGCGCGATGCTGACCAACTTTCACCTGCCGAAATCAACGCTGCTGATGCTGGTTTCGGCGTTCGCTGGCCGGGAGCGCATACTGCAAGCCTACGAACACGCAGTCCGCCAGCGCTACCGGTTCTATTCGTACGGGGATTGCATGTTTATCGAATAAAAGCTTTCGCCACGATCGAAAACAATGCGACACCGCTCAAAGCCACAAACATCGGGCTATTCGAAACTGACAATGCTGACGTTGCGGGGATAGACTGTTGCAGGAGACAGCCAAAGCAATGAGCACAGGGTCAGCCGCCTCGTCGGACATGCCTGAAAAACCTCTGCCCAAGATCGTGGTTATCATGGGCGCGGGATCATCAGCCGACTTCGGCGTTCCCATACTGCGCGGTATCTTCAAGAATCACGAGGCAGCAGCATATTTGAATCGCGATTCAACGCTCCAGGAATGGCTCCAGAGGGTCTTTTGGGAGCCACGAGGACATTCTGCTGCGACATCCGACCGCAGCCTGACCATTGAGGAGATGCTGACAATCATTCGCGACTGGCAAAAAGAGGACAGCGACGCCCCCGACCTCAGGAATGTCGATGACATCCGACGAAGGCTGTATGTCTTGATCTATCATGCGGTGTACCTTAACAAGTCATCAAACAAAACTCACCTAAACGGATTGATCGACACTCTAAGGCGAAGCTTTTCAGAGATAACCTGGGCGTCTTTCAACTGGGACTGCATTTTCGAGTCGTCGTACTGGTACAACAGCGGTACGCTGCATACCGGAACCCGCTCGAACCCGCATCTCGTGATTCATCTCGATGGATGGCGCGACGGGTTCAGAAAGAACACTTGTCTAAAGTTGCATGGATCGGTGAACTGGTGGTTGGTTAACGGCAGCCCGACGTATTTGAAGTGGGCGTCCAACGGAGACTTGGCGGCAAAATGGAAGGAGCTTGAAGAAGGAAAGACGGCGGACCGACCAATAATCTTGGAACCCAGCGCGTACAAGTACGAAGACCCCATTTACAGCGACATTCTGGAACCGCAGTGGGAAGAGTTCTCGAGGCGTCTTGTCGAGGCTGACTGTGTGCTTGTGCTCGGCTATTCGGTACCTGACAATGACCCGCAGGCGCGCTGCAAGTTGCTCATGTCGTTTCAAGTCAATCAAAACTGCCGCTGGGCAGTGGTGGACCCGGGAGCCGAGGCTATCGCAAAGTATGAACGGTTGCTAGGATTGCAAAGACTAGTTACATTCGAGCAGTCCATGGCAGGATTCGGAGTTAACTTGGAAGATAATCTGAGGACGGCTTTCCCCAACGTAGAAATCAAGAGCAAGTCTGCTCCACCAGCTCCAGCACCAGCCTCACTCGGTGGCCCGGCTGGGGCCTCGAAGTCTTGACTCGTTCGGGCGGCATCCGCCGCATATTCATACGATGTCACAGTGTCCTGCCGCGAGGATCTCCTTTACACGGCTGCCCCACCATTGCGGTGCGCCTTGTAGCGACATGGCCCGTGACTTGTTAGAATTTTCACTTGCCATCCACGAAGAAAACCCCGAAATCCGCCACCGTTTCCAGCGCTGCCAAACCGGCCAGCGCGGCAAAGCACGTCGCCTGCGAAGTCCACCGTGGTTACGCCCGAGGAGCACGTCCGGCTCCAAGGGCCGCATCTACCTCATCGACACCATGTCGTTCATCTTCCGCGCCTATCACGCGATGCAACGGCAGCGGCCCATGTCCACCAAGACCGGCATCCCCACCAGCGCCACCTTCATCTTCGTCAACATGCTGCGCAAGTTGCGAGCGGACTTCGAACCGCAATACCTGGCAGCGGTCTTCGACGTGGCCGCGCCCACCTTTCGCGATGAGCAGGCCAAGGCCATTGTCAGCCTGCGCAAGTTCGACAGCAAGACGCAGACCTTTGTCGACACGGCCTACGGCGGCTACAAGGCCAATCGCGCCCAGATGCCGGAGGACCTGGCGCAGCAGATTCCCTACATCCGGCGCGCTCTGGAGGCGTATCGAATCCCGATGATCGAGGCCTCCGGCTTCGAGGCCGACGACGTGATTGGCACCCTGGCGCGGCAAGCCGTCGAGGCAGGCTACTCCGTATTTGTCGTCTCCAGCGACAAGGACATGATGCAACTGGTCAGCGATCGCATCTGCGTCCTCAACCCGCCCAAGGACAATCTCATCTGCGACGCCGCCAAAGTGGAGGAGATCCTGGGCGTGCCGCCCGACAAGGTGGTCGACGTGATGGCGCTGCGCGGCGATGCCATCGACAATATCCCGGGCGCGCCCGGCATCGGCGACAAGGGTTCGGTGGAGCTCATCCAGCGATTCGGTAGCGTGGAGAATGCGCTGGAGCATGCGGCCGAGAGTTGAGCGCAAGACCTATCGCGAGTCGCTGCAGAACAATCGCGAGGCCGTCCTGACGAGCAAGGAACTGGTGACGATCAAGACGGACGTTGCCGTCGAGTTTGAGCCTGAAGCCATGCGCGCGCAGGAACCCGATGCTGCTGCCGCCCGCGCGCTATTCACCGAACTGGAGTTCACCACTCTGGTCCAGGACTTTCTGCAGGAAAGCGTCGAACTCGGCGAGACCGACTACCGTGATGCGCAATCCGCCGCCGAGGTCGAGGCGGTTGTGGCGCTCGCGGCCAAACCTGGTGGGGTGCTCGCCATAGCCTTGGAATCGACGGCTCAGCCAACTACCGTCGCCGACGAAGAAGGCGAAGAGGAGCAAGATAGCGAACAGCTCTCGCTGTCAGCGGCGCCGCAGGTTTTCGCCGCCCCCGCAACTCTGCGGGTCGCGATTTCCGCCGAGCCGGGAAAAGCGCTGACGCTGACCCTGGACGACTCCGACGATAGCGCAGCCCCTGAAGCGCGCCCTTGCGGATGAGGCGATACCTAAGACAGTCCACGACTACAAGTCGGCGATGCATGTCTTCGGCCAGCACGGCCTGGCGCTCGCCGGCGTCCAGCACGATCCCCTGTTGTATGGCTACTTGCTCGATCCCACCTACTCGACCTACGGACTGCGCGAAACCGCCTTCCGTCTTTTCAACTTGAAACTGGGTCCGTCTCCAGCCGAGGCGGCCGATATCACTTTGCGGCTCACGACCAAGTTGCGCGGCGAGATTGAGAAAACCGGACTGCGCAAGGTGTATGACGAAATCGATCTGCCACTGGTGCCGGTGCTGGCAGCGCATGGAAGAAGCCGGCGTCAAACTCGACTGTGAAGTGCTGGCCGCGATGTCGCAACGCCTGGAGCGCGAGATCAACTCGAAGGCGCGTGAGATCTACGACAAGTCGGACGTCGAGTTCAACATCAACTCCCCTAAACAGCTGGGCGACGTCCTGTTCAACAAGCTGAACTTGCCCAAGCCGTTCAAGTACGGCAAGGGCAAGACGATTTCGACCGCGGTGGATGTGCTGGAAGGGCTTGCCGGCGAACACGAAGTCCCGCGCATGGTGCTGGATTACCGGCAGCTCTCGAAGCTAAAGTCTACCTACGTGGATGCACTGCCGGTGCTGGTCAACTCGTGCACCAGCCGGTTGCACACCACGTTCAACATGGCGGGCTCTGCGACTGGCCGGCTCTCGTCGACGAATCCGAACCTGCAGAACATTCCGATTCGCACCGAGCTTGGACGCGAAATTCGCGCCGCCTTCATCGCTGAGCCTGGACACGTGCTGCTCGCCGCCGATTACTCGCAGATCGAATTGCGCCTGCTGGCGCACTTCTCCGGCGACAAGCTGCTGGTCGAGGCCTACCGCACAGGAGAAGACATTCACACCCTCACGGCCTCGCAGGTGTTCGGCGTGCCGCCGCTGATGATCAATCCCGAACATCGCCGCCGCGCCAAGGCGGTAAACTTCGGCATCGTCTACGGGCTGTCGGCGTTTGGACTCTCGCAGCAACTCGGCATCGACACCAAAGAAGCCAAGCAGTTCATCGATGCCTACTTCGAGAAGTACAGCGGAGTGCGCGAGTTTATCGATGCAACCCTGGAACAGGCCCGCCGCGATCAGAAAGTCACGACGCTGTTTGGCCGGGTGCGGCCCATTCCCGACATCCACAGCAAGAACTTCAACCTGCGCGGCTTTGCCGAGCGCACGGCGGTAAATACTCCGCTCCAGGGCACTGCGGCGGACCTCATCAAGATTGCCATGATTCGCATCGACGCCGAGCTGCGCGAGCGCAAGCTGCGCTCCAGAATGCTGCTTCAGGTCCACGACGAACTGGTGTTCGAAGTTCCCGAGGATGAAGTGGACACGATGAAGCGGCTGGTCAGCGAACGCATGGAGAACGTGCACCCGCTCAAGGTGCCGCTCAAGGTCGAGGTCGGCGTGGGACCGAATTGGCGGGATTTGGAGTAGACTGTGCTCTTCGCGCAAAAGGGAGACGGCCGACCACCGCGCGCTACGCTCTCGCCCTTGCAGATCTCGCTGTTCACTCACCTTGTCTCCGAGTACATTCATGCGCAGCGCGACAAGTACCACGAGCAGGGGAAGCCGCTCGCGTTGGGAGATCCCTGGTCGAGGTATTTCGCGGCCATTGATCTAAAGCGGGTCCGCATCCTGGAGCCGGGCGAGGAGCGCGTCGGCAATCCTCCCTTTTACGCCGATCTCGAACAACTGGGTTTCATTGACCTGCCCAACTTCACCTCGATGGGCGCCATTACATTCGACGATGTCGTAGTTTTTCACGAGGCCCTGACGCCGCAGCTTGTCTTCCATGAACTGGTGCACGTGACCCAGTACCGGCTGCTGGGGATTGAAGAATTCGCACGCCTTTATGTACGGGGGTATTTGCATGGCGGCTATGACGGCACGCCCCTCGAAATGTGCGCTTACCAACTCGATGGACGGTTCATCATGGGCGGACCTGCGGTTCGATGTGGAGGCTGAGGTCAAGGCGTGGATCGACGGCAAGAGGTTTTGACGCCAGCCGAGAGGTTCCGCGATTCGGCGCTGCGTCGCTGTTCTCTGTGGCATGAATCAAACCCCGATGGCCTGCTGGATCGCATTGGCGATGGCGTCGGTATGCCGCCGCATGACTTCTTCCGTCTCCGCCTCGATCATAACGCGCGCCAGCTTCTCGGTGCCTGAGTAGCGGACAACCACACGGCCATTGCCGTCGAGGTCGCACTCAGCGGCGCGAATGGCATCCATCACTCCGGGAAGTTGGTCCAGTGGCACTTTCTCCCGCACCGGAACATTCCTGATTTCCTGCGGGAAGACTTTCATGTCGGCGACCAGTTCCGCCAGCGGCTGTCCGGTACGCGCGATCACTTCCAGCACACGCAGAGCAGTCAGTATTCCATCGCCCGTCGTCGTATCCATGTCGCGGAACAGAATGTGTCCCGACTGTTCACCGCCCAATGTCGCTCCAGTCTTCAGCATCTCTTCCAGCACGTACTTGTCGCCGACCGGCGCGCGCAGCATGCGATGCCACTGCGCTTGAGCGCCGCTTCCAGTCCCATGTTCGACATGGTGGTCGCGACCACCGTGTCGTTGTGCAAGCGAACATGGGTCTTCATGTCGCGTCGCCGCCAGCAGCAGTACGCCATCGCCATTCACCACTCGTCCGGATGCATCCGAGAACATGGCCCGATCGGCATCACCGTCGAAGGTGATGCCCACGTCATACTTTCCGTTTGCAGCGGCAACGGCCTTGGCGACATTCTCCGGATGCAACGCCCCGCACCCGGCATTAATGTTGCGCCCATTCGGCTCGATGTGAACGAAGTCGGCATTGAGACCCACGTCGCCGAAGACCACCGGAGCCACCGAACTGGCCGCTCCATTGGCGCAATCCACCAGGACCCGCAACCGGCTGAAGTCGGTCGCACAAACCAGGTCCGCCAGCCAGTCGGCATACTGCTCTCGCAGCTCCTTGTTCGCCCGGCAGCATGTCGGAAGCCGACACCGTCGCATCCGCAGCTCCGGCGGTCAACTGCTCCAGGTGAGCGAAGATGTCGGCTTCAATCTCATGCTCCAATTGGTCAGAAAGTTTGTAGCCGTCCGCACCGAAGATCTTGATGCCGTTGTCCTGCCAGGGATTGTGTGACGCCGAAATGACGATGCCGGCCGCGAAGTGATTGGTACGCGTCAAGTACGCAATTCCGGGAGTGGTAATAACGCCTGCGCTTACCACCTGTACCCTGCGCCGCTTCCAGTCCTGCCGCGAGAACCGCGCCAATCAAGGCGCTCGACTCGCGCGTGTCCTGTCCAATGACGACGCGGGCCGTTGCGTTGCGCTGCAGCAAGCCGCTGCCCCAAGGCGCGTCCGATGGCGTACACCGTTCGGCCATCCAGCGGGTACTCGCCCGCCACCCCACGAATTCCATCCGTCCCAAATAGTTGTCGCATCTTTGTCATTGCAGCCGCTCAAGGCTTGCGCGCTCCCTTGGGAGACTTGCCTGTCGTCACCGTAACATGGATCGCAGCCGGTTTTTGCACGCGCACCAAAGGGTCGGCAACGTAGGCGTGAGTCGTGAAGGTCGCTTTACCCACCACACCGGTCGCATCCACGGGATCGGTAAGGGCATTCTCGACGGCATCGACTCGCTTCTCCGGGCCCACGATCATGACTTGCGAGGGATCGGCCTTCACTTCGGTTATGCCGTACCCGCTCAACAGGCTGCCGATAATGCGTGGCTGCGACATCCACCGATCGGGTTGCGCTGTGATCGAAGGTGATGTGAAACTGCGCCGGCTCCACCTGCATGACTTCGACATTGCGAGGTGCACGGATTTGTTTCGGCGTGAGATCGAAGGTCCGCTCGCCGGGAACTGCGCCCTGCAGATCGATGACCGCGTGCACTTCCGAAGGATTGATCTGGCGCAGCAAACGCTCGGGCCCACGCATCGTGATCTGGGCCTGCAAGCGGAGAATCGGAGTTCATCTCCAGGTTGTCGGGCGCGTGGTGAAACTCCAGCGGAACCGTCATCGGAATCTCGATGGTGGGATCGCGCCCCACCACCCACCACAACAACACCGCGACCGCCAGCGAGACCAGCTTGAGAGCAAGGTTCTTCAGGACATACTTGCGAAAGAAATTGCGTAGCGATTCGAGCATGGCTTTATCGCTCCGTCTCCGTCGGCAAGGTCCTGGTTGTGGCTCAGGCGCTCGCACTGTCGCGCTCGTCGGAAGACAGTTCGCGGTCGGTGATGATAGTCGGCAAGGTCGCCGCTGGGCACGTATCGCCGCAGCACTTCGCTCAATCGCTCACGCAAATACTCAACCGTAATGTCGCGCTCGATTTGTCCGCCCACCGCGATGCTGATGGAACCGCGTCTCCTCCGATACCACCACCGAGATGGCGTCGGTCTCTTCGGTTATCCCGATGGCCGCGCGGTGGCGAGTGCCAAACTGCGTGGAAAGCACAGGATTCATCGACAGCGGCAGGAAGCAGGCAGCCGCGGCAATACGTCCCTTCTGCACAATGACGGCGCCGTCGTGCAACGGGGCGCTGGGCCGGAAAATCGTGACCAGTAGATCGAAGGAAAGATTGGCGTCGAGGGGCACTCCACTTTCGATAAAAGTCCGCAGGCCAATCTCGCGCTCGATGACAATCAGCGCTCCGCGTACGGTCTGGGAAAAGTGATTGGCCGCGAGCACAATGTCTTCGTAGCTGTCGGCACCATTGAACGCGCCACCGCGACCGGCTGACAGTCTACGTCCCAGACGCGCCAGGGCGTGCCGGATTTCGGCGCCGAAGACGACAATGAGCGCGAAGATAGCGTAGGGCAGCAGAGTGGTAATCATCCAATCCACTGTCTTCAGTGCTTCCAGATGCGCGATCCAAAAGGCGGCGCCCAGAATCACGACCGCCACCAACATCGGAATCGCGCGCGTGCCTTTGATGAGCTTGAGGAACTCGTAGACGAGAAATGCCACCACCAGAATATCGAAGACCGAAGTCATCGATACGCGCGGAATGTAGCTGAGGCTTGGCATTTTCGCGGTTCCCTTTCGCGGCCAGAGTCCGCGCTGAATGCCCTCATTCTAATGCAGAGCGCCAAGAAGTACGTCAGCGGATAGTGGCTCGCAAATCGACTTAGACACAAGGGTCGAGGGATCTGCCAGAGCTATGCGAGTTGGCCCGGATCCTGGCTGGTTTCGTGCCCTGGCATGACGGCGCTTCGTACTGCCTCGATCAGTCGCGATCTCACTCATCCTTGACCTGATCAACCTTGGCTGTGAACTCACCACGACCGAGCTGGGTTCGGACCCGGCTGCCCGGCTTGAGCTGTGTGGCTTGTCTTCACCAGGCGGCCCTCATCGTCGAAAACGAGCGCATAACCGCGGGCCAGGATCGCCTTGGGCGAGAGCGCCTCCAAACTGCTGTGCAGCTGCTGCCACTGAGACCGCCGGCGCAACAACACGGTCTCACCGGCCCGGCCCAAAGCGATCCTCAGCCCGTCGATTTCGTTTCGTCGTCCAACCAACCGCCGCATCACTGAGGAATGCAGCGTTGCAGTTTGTCCATCGAGCCGGCGGCGCATCAAGCCCAGAGCGCACCCGGGGATCATGGCGGCGGAGATGGGCATCAGCATCCCCAAGCCGGCGCGACAGGTTCTTCAAGGCCTCCGATTGCGACTGCGCCATGCGGAATACCAGGTCGTCCACCCGCTGTTGGCGGCGGGCGATACTGTCCCGCATGCGCGCGAAAACCGCATGCTGGGCGAGACGCGAAAGAGCATTGTGGGCGCGCAACAGTTTGTAGTTCACCGCCTGCCCCATGCGGCGGCGCAGAGAAGCCAGCTTCTCCGCCAGTTCCTGCTTGGACCCAATGACCAGTTCCGCCGCGGCCGAAGGAGTCGGCGCGCGAAGATCGGCGACGAAATCGCAGATGGTGAAATCAGTCTCGTGGCCCACAGCCGAGATCACGGGAACGTGCGCCGCTGCAATCGTGCGCGCCAGGCCTTCATCGTTGAAGGCGAAGAGGTCCTCGAAAGAACCTCCGCCGCGCGTCACCACGATCACATCCACCTTGCCATGGCGATTGAAGTAGCGGACGCCCGCACTCACTTCCGCCGCCGCACCCTCGCCCTGCACCTGCGCGGGATAGATGAGCACGCTCACGGACTCATGCCGCCGGCGCAGAATGTTCAGGATGTCCTGGATGGCGGCGCCGCGCGGTGAGGTCACCACTCCGATTCGCCGAGGCAGGGCCGGGATCGGCCGCTTGCGGCTGGACTCGAACAATCCCTCGGCGGCCAGCTTGGCCTTCAACTGCTCGAAGGCAATCTGGAGCGCGCCCGCCCCTTTGGGCTCGAGGTACTCGGCCTGAAACTGCAGGTCGCCTCGCTCGTCGTAAATGGTGACGCGGCCGCGAGCGATGATCTGGAGGCCGTTCTCCGGACGAAAGCGCAACAGTCTCGCCTGGGTCCGCCACATCACCACCCGCAGCTGTGCCGTGCCGTCCTTCAGCGTGAAGTAAAGATGTCCAGAATCGGCTGGCCGGTAGTTGGATATCTCGCCCTCGACATAAATGTCGGTAAAGGCGCGCTCCACCTGGGTGCGCACCGCGGCGACCAGTTCGCGCACCGGATAGATCTTGCGCGACGGCGCCTGAAAGGCTAACCCGAGTTGTTCCGTGTCGGACATGGAAGAGCGTCTGGAGGCAGTGTATCGCAAGGGCGGAGGATATTCGCCATCCGCTCTTCGCTATTGGCTACTGGTTTTTCGCTCCTGGCTCTTAGCTCTTAGCAACCTTTGGTCAGTAAGTAGAGTTTCCGGAGAGCCTCGACAGGTTCTCTGCTTGCTGGAGGCGAACGGCAAAAGCTAAGAGCCGATTGCGAACAGCAAATAGGGAGAGGCGAATAGCGGCTATCGCCGCATCCGATTTACGAAATACAGCACCAGCGAGAGGATCACGCTCAACAGGATGGACGTGGCCAAGGGGAAATAGAAGGTCGTGTTCTTGCCGCGATAGACGATGTCTCCGGGCAGTCGGCCAATCGGGAGATTCACCTTACCCGCGAGAATGAGGATGAACCCAACAATGAATAGCAACCCGCCAACAAAGACCAGCGCGCGGCCAAGATCGCCCATAGCAGTATTAGACCAGATGCGGGGTACAGCATTCGATCCCAGCGTGGACGGGAGGCTAACGCTGGGCGAGAAACCCTTGCCTATGGCGTAATCGCCCCGCACGCAATGCGGTCGCCGGCGTTACCTGCAGGATCGGTCTTCATATCGTCAGCCTTGGCGTGGACCATGATCGCCGTCCCTCCATTGGCGAACAGAGAGTTCGACTCGCTGCCGGTGCCAAGAACCACGTCCTCATCTTTCACGGTCGCCTTCGCCGTGCCGTTTTCCTTGACCGTGAAGTTCGGCATATCTCCGGCGTGGTGGCCGTTCGGGTTCTCTAGACCGTGCTGCTTGCCTGTGGGATTGAAGTGCGGCCCAGCTGATTTGAAATCCGGTGGATCGCATTTGGCATTCTGATGGAAGTGCACCGCGTGCTCGCCCGGAGGCAGGTTCTTCAGGTCGAGTTTCACTTCCACGCCGGGCCCCTTGGAGACGATGGTTGCAGTCCCGACGGAATTGCCCTTCGCGTCATTCAGTTCGACAGTCTTCTTCTTGACGGGCTTTGCCTGTGCAAATACAGAAACAACGCAGAAAGTGAATACTGCTGCAACGGCGAGAGTGCGTATGAACAGCCGGTAGTTCATAACGTCAGGTTTTATCACAACACAGGGCTTCTAAAGACCTCCTCGGACAAGAAATCACAAGACCTTAACAAACCTAGCCCTTGACCTCCAGCCCTTCTGGTATGCTGTCGAGTTTGTCGCTGTGTGCGCAAGATTCAAGAACGGATGGTACTGATTTTGCCGGTCAATCCTGTAATTCTGGTCCACGGCGGCGCTTGGGCGATTCCAGACGACGCTCTCGAAGCGCACTTGCACGGTGTACAAGCCGCGTCCGGGGTGGGTTGGCAAGTGCTGCAGCGCGGGGGAAGCTGCCTGGATGCGATTGAGGCGGCAGTGGTCGCCATGGAAGAAGACGAGACCTTCGACGCCGGTCGCGGTTCCTTTCTCAACATGGACGGCCGAGTGCAACTGGACGCGCTGATGATGGACGGGGCAACGCTGCGTGCCGGCGGCGTGGGCTGCGTGGAACACATCCGCAACCCGATCCGGGCTGCCAAGAAAGTGTTGACGGAGAGTCCGCATGTGTACTTCGTCGGAACTGGAGCAGAGCGGTTCGCCCAGCAGCACGGTATTGAGCTGTGCCCCAACGACGAACTGATCATCGAGCGGGAAGTGCTGCGTTTGCGCGAAGCCAAGAAACAGGGCTATCTCGAAATGCCCGATGAGTTCGGCCCTATGCGCTCGCACGACACCGTGGGGGCGGTTGCACTGGATGTCGCCGGTAATATCGCGGCTGCCACGTCGACCGGCGGAACTCTGAACAAAGCTCCGGGCAGAGTCGGCGATTCCTCCCTGGTCGGGTGCGGCTGTTATGCCGACAATCGAAGTGCGGCCGTTTCCACTACCGGGTGGGGCGAACCGATGATGAAGCTGGTCCTCAGCAAGTGGGCTGCCGACCGGGTGGAGGATGGGCTTGTCCCCCAGGAGGCCGCGCAACGCGCGCTGTACTATCTGAAGGCCCGCCTGAACGGCCATGGGGGAATCATCATCGTGGATACCAGAGGAAGAATTGGCCTGGCGCACAATACGCCTCGCATGGCGTGGTCTTTGAACACGAAAGACGGCGACTCGTCGGGTATCGACGTCAGGACTACGAGTTCTTAACCGCTACGCGCCCGTTCATCCTCGATTACAATCGCATTTCCTCTGCTGTAAATATCTTCGAGGGGATTACGGATGACCAGGAAAGACCGGCGCGCCGACGCCACGCGCTGCGTGCATTCCGGCGAAGAACGTCACGGTCAGGCGGCGCCACTGACCACATCTATCGCGCAAACCTCCGTCTTCGTGCTCCCCAACGTCGAAGCTCTGCGCCGCTACGCCGAGGGCGATCGTGACCTGTATCTCTACTCGCGTTATGGCAATCCAACCGTCGCGGCGGCCGAAGCGAAGATCGCCGCGCTTGAGGAAGCGGAAGCCGCAGTCGTAACCTCCAGCGGGATGGCAGCAGAGCTGGTAGCGGCCCTCATAACCTGCCAGGCTGGCGACGAGATCGTTTCCATGCTTGACGTTTACGGCGGGACGCTGAAGTTGTTCGAACAGGTGCTGCCGCGCTGTGGCATCAGGACGCGTTTCATCCCATATCGCGACATCGGGAATGCTCATCGCTACTTCACACGTAAGACGCGAATGCTGTTCCTGGAGACGCCGACCAATCCGACGGTACGCTGCGTTGATTTGGCAGCTCTTTCCGCGGTTGGCCATAAACACAAGTGCTGTGTCGTAGCCGATAACACTTTTGCCACGCCGGTGCTGCAAAAGCCTCTGGAGTTGGGAGCCGACATTGTCATCCATTCGGCGACGAAGTATCTCGGGGGCCACAGCGATCTAACCGCGGGCGTCCTGGCCGGTTCGAAGAAGTGGATGGATGCTGCGCGTCAGACCATGATCCTCACCGGCGGGTGTCTCGATCCAGGCTGCGCGTACCTGCTGCTGCGTGGCTTGAAGACCCTGCAAGTGCGCGTGGAGCGCGCCTGCCGCAATGCTGCACAAATTGCTGAGGCGCTGCAGGCCCATCCCAACGTGGCCCATGTGTACTATCCCGGCTTGGAGAGTCACGAGGCGCATCAACTGGCAAGCCGCCAGATGAGAGACTTCGGCATGATGGTGTCGTTCGATATTCGGGGCGGCGAACGCGCTGCCGAGCGATTCATTGACCGTCTGCAGCTCTGGTATCTGGCGGCCAGCCTGGGAGGCGTCGAGTCCACAGTGTCGTATCCGGTGTTGTCGTCGCACATCGGTCTAGGCGCTAAGCGCCTCAAGCTTCTGGGGGTGTCGGCGGCAACAATTCGGCTGTCGGTCGGCATCGAGGACGCGGGCGACTTGATCTCCGATCTGAAGCGGGCATTGGCCCGCAGCTGAGCCAAACGTGTGGGCGGCTCAGCCGTCAAACGATTGTGCAAGCAACAGTTATCGATGGATTTGGCTTCCGTTGACCCCGAATTTCTACGCGTAGTAACATCACAGACACCGCCGACGGTGAAGTGAGAGAGGGCTGTTCCGAAGTAATGAGAATTTTTCGCGGCATGCTTCCGGCAGCCATCCTGGCAGCCTTGTTGTTCAGCACCGGATGCGAGACCTCTCAGCCTAAACCAGCCGCGGCGTCTCTTCCCGCACAAGCCAAAGCCCCCGAAATCACCGCTCCGGTCGCCCAGGAGACCGATCCCAAGCCCAAAAGCCAGCCTTATCCGAAGCCTCAAGCCTGATCCGGCGGACGCGCTGATCGCACAGGCTGAAAAGCAATATGCTGCCGGACAGGCCAACTACCAGGCCGGCCACCTGGAAGCTGCCAAACAGAGCTTCGACCAGGCGTTCAACACGCTCCTGTCCAGCAATCTCGACATTCGAAACGATGAGCGGCTGGAGCGCGAATTCGACAAGATCGTCGAGGCTGTGCACGAACTGGAGATGGCAGCGGTGAAACAGGGAGACGGCTTCACCGAACCCCGCTCCGAACCGGCGCCTATTGATGAAGCTAACGACATTACTTTCCCGGTCGATCCCAACATCAGAGCCAAGGCCGAAGCCGAGATTAAGACCACCAAGTCCGACTTGCCGCTGGTGCTGAACGACCAGGTGGCGATGTTCATCAATTATTTCTCAAGCCCCAGGGGGCGCGCCACCCTTGAGCACGCATGGGCCCGGTCGGGCCGATACCGCGAGATGATCTCGCGGACTCTCAAGGAGGAAGGCGTTCCTCAAGACCTGATCTATCTGGCGCAGGCAGAGTCTGGATTTCAGCCGCTGGCGCTTTCGCGGGCGGGCGCGCGCGGAATGTGGCAGTTCATGGCCGCGTCGGGAGTGCTCTACGGCCTGCAACGGAGCTGGTGGGTGGACGACCGCCAGGATCCGGAGAAGGCCACACGTGCGGCGGCCCGCAACCTGAAAGACCTCTACAAACAATTCGGGGACTGGTACCTGGCAATGGCGGCGTACAACTCGGGAGCCAGCACCGTGCAACACGCGGTGGAACGCACAGGCTATGCCGACTTCTGGGAGCTATACCAGCGCGGCGTGCTGCCCCAGGAGACCCGTAATTACGTGCCCATCATCCTGGCGGTCACCATTATGGCCAAGAATCCGGAGCAATATGGGCTCGCTCGGGTCACTCCTGACCCCGCGCCGCAAATGGATCAGGTAACCATCAATTATCCCGTGGACTTGCGTTTGGTAGCGGAGTGCGTAGATACCTCGGTCAACTACCTGCAGGAACTGAATCCCAGCCTGTTGCGGATGACGACCCCCAAGGACCAGACATTTACCCTCAACCTCCCGGCCGGATCGCACGAAAAGTACGAAGACGCCATGGCCGCGATACCGCCTGACATGCGAGTGTGGTGGCGCTACCACCACGTGGAGTCTGGGGACACTCTGGCCTCGATCGCACACAAATATCACACCTCACCCTCGTCGATCGCGGAAGCCAACAGCCTGAGCGGTGGTGAAGTCAAGGTTGGCTCAAAACTGATCATTCCGGTGGCGCCGGGACACTCCGGCACTGAAACCGCCTCCTATTCGCGGCATCCTACACATTACAAAGTGCGAAAGGGCGACACCCTGTACTCCATCGCCGATGACTTCGAGGTCCCCGTCGATAAACTGAAGAAGTGGAACCACCTGCGGGGAACTGCGGTTGCTCCCGGGCGGAGTCTCGTTATCTACAAACCAATGGCTGGGGCGGGCACGGAAGAGGCCTCTTCCGCTCGTGGCAGCACTCCGGTCAAGACAGCCAAGAGCAAATCAGCGTCCAAGTCATCGCCGAACCCATCGGCAGCGAAGTATCACAAGGTCAAGAAAGGCGAGACCCTCAGCGGCATCGCCGAATCGAACCACACCTCGGTGGCCGCCCTGAAACGCGACAACCCAAAGCTGGCTGCCTCCCTGCGCGCCGGCGACGTGCTGGTCATTCGCAAGGAATAGCGGTTGCGCCGTCTTCCGTGCGATTCACCATCATTTTCGATTTGCTCTCTTCCCTTCCTGCGCACGTTCTGTTACAACAAGCCCGTTACGAGTTTTTTGAGGCTGCGCGACGGCGGCGGACCTACCACTGGCCCGTGCTATAATCGCGCGCTTACTGCGGCGGTGTTATTTTCTGGCATTGATCTGAATTCAGCCTTGCGAGCTGCCTCCGTTCAGTTCGGCGGAGTCGGGCACATTAGGAGGACACATGACGTTTTTCGATGAGACGCTCTACGGTCGAGACGACGAAATGGATGATTACGGAGACAGTTCCTACGGCGATTCCCTCGAGGACGAGGAATACGAAGAGGAAGAAGAAGAAGAAGAGGAACCGGAATCTGTTTCGGTGATTGAAGAAGTTGACATCGAGGAAGCCGAGCCGGAGGTGACTACGGAATCGCGTGCACCGGCTGCGGCTCCAACGCGGAAGAGCGCCCCGAAGAAAGCTGCGAAGAAGGCAGCGAAGGCAGCCCCCCAAAAGGCCAAGAAGAAGGCCGCAAAGAAGCCGGCGAAGAAGGCGGTCAAGAAAGCTGCGAAAAAGCCCGCCAAGAAGGCGGCGAAGAAAGCGGCAAAGAAGTCATCGAAGAAGCCCGCCAGGAAATCTTCGGGCGGTGCCAAGAAGAAAGCAGCCAAGAAGGGCAAAGGACGGCGCAGGTAGTGAAACTCGGATTCCCATGAGCCGCGGTTCTAGCCGCGGCTTTTTCCTTCTGGGTGCGGCCCGCTTTACCGGCGCACATCGCCACGCGACGCAGAGCACACTCTCCTGGGCAATCTCGCACGTTGGAGCGTGACCGTCGTCCCTGCAATTTGTGTCAGCGGCAATTACGATGATCGCGTTGTACTCGCTCGATGGTTGCGCCGTTTTGGTTGCCGGGGCGAATCAGACCCCCTGTTCCGCCCGGCGCAAAACGGCGCGCCGTTTTGGTTCGCAACCTGGTTCGGCGCCAGCGCAAAGGGGGCTGCGCCCGGCGAGCTTCACAACCATGTGTGATCTCGGTCACCGCAAAGCAGGTCTATGTTCTGGCATAAAGACTCAATGAAAAATGTGGGCCCAGCTTCTAACATCCTCAATGCGTCGTCAGACTTGCAGAATGGCCTGGTGGCGCTGGGGCAAGCGCAACAAGTTCCCGCCGGAAGCGTCATATTCAAGGCGGGCGACGAGAACCTCGGTGTGTTCCTGGTACGCAAGGGAAAAGTATGTCTTCAGGTTGAGGACTTTCCCCAGTTGGATCGCGTGTTTCCGGCTGGTTCACTGCTGGGCTTGCCGGCTACATTCACCGGGAGCGAGTACAGCCTGACTGCCATTGCGGCCACCAAAGCTGAAGTGACGTGCGTGACCCGGGACGAATTTCTCCGTTTGATGCAGGAACAACCCGTACTCTGCCAAGAAGCCACCGACATGCTCAGCCGAGAGGTGTCGTTCATTCAGGCGGCGGTCACCCAGCGAATGCAGTCGTTGGTGTCTTCCAGATAACGCCCCGAACACCGGCAACACCCGATTCGCAACTCGAGCTTGCCCTGATCGAGAGACACGGCGTCTTCCAGATCGCTGCGTCATCAGGGCGTCGTCCCGTCCTGGGTTGAGGCCGCGTACACCATCCTGACAAAGGTAGCAAATCGACCGGGGCCGCAGAACGCTCGCCGTTCAGAGGCCGGCTGCGCAGTCTGTTTGAAACTTGCGTAGAATAGGTTCGCCATTCATCTCGCGCAAAGAAGGACATCCATGCGACTTATCCGCCTTTCTCTTCTCGCCATACTGTTCTCAGTTGCTGCCTTCGGACAGCAAGCTCCTGTCGGAATTCAAACAGCCGATCTTGACCGCTCGGCCAATCCTTGTAGCGATTTCTACGAGTATTCCAACGGAGCGTGGCGGGCCGCGAATCCAATTCCTGCCACCATGGACCGGTGGAGTCGTCGCTGGGCTGCGGGCGAGTCGAACAAGGACCAGTTGAAGGTGATCCTGGAGGAGGCTTCGGCCAAGCACGACCAGCCGAAGGGCAGCGTTGATCAGCTAATCGGGGACTACTATGCCGCCTGCATGGACGAGTCGCGCGTCAACCAGGCTGGCATCGAAGCCGCTCAAGCCGCTGCTCGCCGAGATCGACGCCATCCAGAACCAGGCAGGGTTGCAGAAGGTGATGATTCACTTTTCCAACCTCGGCATTCAGGTCCCGTTTGGCGTGAACGCGGCCTCCGACAATCACAACCCTTCGCAGGTTATCGCCGATGTTCAAGCGTCCGGGTTGGGCCTTCCTGACCGTGACTACTATCTGAAGACCGAAGAGCGCTTCAAGGATGCGCGCGCGAAGTACCTCGTACACGTCGCCAACATGTTCCAGCTTGCCGGGTACAGCGAAGCAGACTCCCGCAAGGCGGCAGACCAGGTCATGCAGTTCGAGACCGCACTGGCCAAGGCCACTCTGGACAACGTCGCTCGTCGTGATCCCCAGGCCATCGATCACAAGACTACTTACGCCGAACTGCAACAGCTCACGCCGCATTTTGATTGGAACGCCTACTACAAAGATGCCGGCATTCCCAAGGTCAATTTGAATGTCCAGGAGCCGAAGTTTATGGAAGAGGTCGACCGGCAACTCGGGTCGGCTGCGCTGGCCGACTGGAAGACTTATCTGACCTGGCAGCTCCTGCATGGATCGGCGCCTTACCTCTCACAACCCTTTGTGCAGGAGAACTTCAACTTCTACGAAAAGGAGCTCGGCGGAGTGGGAGAACTGAAGCCGCGATGGAAACAATGCGCGGAATCGACCGACCAGTTTCTGGGCGAAGCACTGGGTAAAGACTACGTGGCGCGTTACTTTCCCCCTGAAGCCAAGGCCCGTGCGCAGGAGATGGTGAAAAACATACTGGCCGCGATGGGGGAGACAATCAACGGCCTGGAGTGGATGACCCCCGACACCAAGAAAAAAGCGATGGAGAAGATCGCTACCTTCAACGTCAAAGTGGGCTATCCCGACAAGTGGAAGGATTACAGCCAGGTTGTGATCACTCGCAACTCGTACTTTGACGATGTCATGGCCGCGGCCCAGTTCGCTGTGAACGACGACCGCTCGACCATCGGCAAGCCGGTCGATCGCGGACGCTGGGGGATGACACCCCCTACCTCGAACGCTTACTACAATCCGCTGTTGAACGAAATTGTCTTTCCTGCCGGAATCCTGCAACCACCGGCGTTCAGCGTGAAAGCAACCGACGCTGTCAATTACGGCGCGATTGGCGTAGTCATCGGACACGAGATCAGCCATGGCTTCGACGATCAGGGGTCGCAGTACGATTCGATTGGGCGTTTGAACAACTGGTGGACAGCAGATGATCTGAAGAAGTTCCAGTCGAAGACCCAGTGTGTCGTAACCCAGTTCGACGGCTACTACATCGAGCCGAACATTCACCACAATGGCAAGCTGGTGCTGGGTGAATCCATCGGCGATCTCGCCGGCGTGAAGATTGCCTACCTCGCATTCCAGAAGTCGCAGCAAGGCAAGCCCCCGGCGCCAACCCTCGACGGTTTTACCCCCGATCAGCAGTTCTTCATTGCTTGGGGACAGTTCCGCGGTGACGAGACCCGGCCGGAAACCCAGCGGCTTATGGTGCAGGGTGATCCCCATCCGGTGGCCAAGTTTCGCGTGATTGGCCCGCTCTCGAACTTCCCACCATTTGCCAGCGCGTTTTCCTGCAAACCGGATTCTGCCATGGTGCGCCCGGCCGACAAAATGTGTGTCGTCTGGTAGTGGGTAGTTCAAGGCCGAAGTTGCGCTAATTTCAAAAGGTCCGGACCCGCGAACCATGGGACAGGCCCCGGGTTCGAGCGCCCGGAGTCACCGACGGCCAATTGGCATTACAATAGACAGCCGTAGTACTAGCCCAAGCCGGAATTCATACCGTAACTTACCAAGCACCCTGCTGCGCGTCGAACAGGCGTGCCGGCCCCGTGGACGTCGACAGCTTAGTCGGTAAAGAGGAGCGACCAGCCATGCGCGCAGTCTTGAAGATAGTGCTCGGAATCCTTTGTCTTACGGCGGCGGCTTCGGCCCAGACGGCCGAGGAGTTGGTCGCCAAGAATATTCAGGCCCGCGGTGGCCTGGAAAAAATCAAGGCGGTGAATACCATACGGATGACGGGCAAGATCTACGTCAATGGCTTTTACGCCGCTATCGGTGTGGAGAAAAAACGGGGCAACCTGGTCCGCCAGACCTTCAGCGTCCAGGGTATGACCCAGATCCAGGCCTATGACAGCTCGACCGGTTGGCAGATTAGTCCGTTCGGGGGCCGTAAGGACCCCGAGCTAATGGGTGAAGATGACACCCGCGACCTGATGGAGGAATCTGACATCGATGGACCGCTTGTCGACTACCAGGCCAAAGGCAACAAGATCGAATATCTCGGCCACGATACGGTGGATGGGGATGACGTTTACCAACTCAAAGTGACTTTGAAAAACGGAGACGTCGTTTACTACTATCTCGATCCCGATACTTACCTGGAGATCAGGCGCGAAAAACAACAGTTCATCCGCGGTTCCGTGCGCGAGACCGAAGAGGACCTGGGATCGTACAAAGCGGTGGCGGGCGTCTATTACCCCTACTCCATCGAGGCGGGCGTGAGGAACGATCCCAGCCAGCACGCTGTGATCACCATCGAGAAAATTGAAGTCAACGTCCCCATCGAAGATTCACAATTCAAGATGCCGGCACCGAAGAAATGACAATCCAGGTGAACAGTCACCTACCTTGTGGGTCTACACGATCTCGAGCAAGAGGATTGAATCGAAATGATTGCTACTTCCTGTAGTAAGAAGACTGTTCGAACTCTCTGTTTGGTGTGCGCATTTTCGCTGTTGTCGGCGCTCACAGCCTTGGCTCAAGCGCCAGTCAAGTTTGACTCGTCCACCATCTCCGGATTGGCCGCACGCAACATTGGGTCCGCCAGGATGAGTGGCCGCATCGCCGCTGTAGACGCGATCAATGACCAGGGCCGGCTGACGGTCTTCGTCGGCTCCGCTAGCGGCGGCGTGTGGAAGTCGATCAACGGCGGCACCACCTTCAAGTCGGTGTTCGACAAACCAGACGTCCAATCAATGGGTGCCGTTACCATCGATCCCTCCAATCCGCAGATCGTTTGGGTGGGCACCGGTGAGTCCTGGACCCGCAACAGCGTCTCGGTGGGTGACGGCATTTATAAGTCGAGCGACGGTGGTGAGAACTGGGCCAACGTCGGCTTGAAGGATTCCGAGCATATCGCCCGCATCCTGGTGGACCCGAAGGATTCCAACACCGTCATCGCTTGCGCCACCGGCCATCTATGGAACGACAACCCGGAGCGCGGCGTCTACAAGACCAGCGATGGCGGCAAAACGTGGCGCAAGGTGCTGGCAGGCAACAACGACTCGACCGGCTGCGGCATGCTGTCCATGAGCCCGCTGGAGCCGAAAACCATTTACGCCTCGATGTGGGATTTTCGCCGTCAGGGTTGGACCTTCCGCTCCGGTGGTCCGGGTGGCGGGCTTTACAAGTCCACCGATGGCGGTGAGCACTGGACAGAACTCACGGACGCCAACAGCAATGGCCTCCCCGCGAAACCCTATGGTCGAATCGCCCTGGCAGTGGCGCCAGGCAAACCGAGCGTGGTCTATGCCATGATCGAATCGTCGGCCAGCGCGCTCTATCGTTCCGACGATGGCGGCAAGACCTGGGCCAAAAGAGACGCCAGCCAGTTCATGGTGTGGCGTCCGTTTTACTTCGCTAACCTCATCGTGGATCCCAAGGACGAAAACAAGATTTTCAAGCCGGATCTTACGCTACTGCTCAGCGTGAATGGCGGTCGCAGCTTCAGCACGGTCTCCAGTGCGGCCCACGGTGACTTCCACACGGTTTGGATCGACCCCGCAAATACAAACATTGTCTACGCCGGAGACGATGGCGGTTTGTGGCGCAGTGAAGACGGTGGCACGCGGTGGAAGCACCAGATGAACCTGCCGGTCTCGCAGTTCTATCACGTCAGCGTGGACAACGCGGACCCGTATCACGTCTATGGCGGCCTGCAGGACAACAGCGCCTGGGTCAGCGATTCGTCCTACCCAGGGGGTGTCAGTAATTCACGTTGGGAAAATATGTATAACGGCGACGGCTTCTGGATGTTCGAAGACCCCGCCGATCCCGCTTACATCTATGCAGAACTACAGGGCGGGGCGATTGGCCGAGTCAATCGCTACACCCACGAAACGCGAACCATTACGCCCTATCCACAATATGGCGAGAAGAAACTGCGCTTCAACTGGAACACGCCCATCGCCATGAGCCCGAACGAAAAAGGCACCATTTACATGGGTGCGCAGTTCCTCTTCCGTTCCCGCGATCATGGACAATCCTGGGAACGGATTTCGCCTGACCTGACGACCAACGACCCTGAGAAGCAGAAGCAGGAGGAGTCCGGCGGCATCACGGTGGACAACTCTGCGGCGGAAATGCACACCACGATTTACTCCATCAGCGAGTCGCCCAAGAACGGGCAGGTTATTTGGGTCGGCACCGACGATGGCAATCTGCAGATCACCCGCGATGGCGGAAAGACCTGGACCAACGTTGTCGGCAACGTTGGCGTGGCGAAGAATTCCTGGGTGTCTACCGTCGCGGCCAGCCGCTTCGATGAAGGCACCGCCTACGTGACCTTCGATCGCCATACCTTTGGGGACATGCAGCCTTACGTCTACAAGACCACGGACTATGGCAAGACCTGGACCGCGTTGTCGGCGAAGGAGAGCGGAGCGCGTGGCTATGCGCATGTCATCGCGGAGGACACGGTCAGCCCGAACGTCCTGTTTCTGGGCACTGAGTTCGGCTTGTGGATCTCGGTCGACGGCGGCAACAAGTGGGCACAGTACAAAGGTAGCGATTTCCCGGCAGTTGCGGTGCGCGACATTGTGGTGCAACCGCGCGAGTCCGATCTGGTGCTGGCTACACACGGCCGCGGGATCTGGATCATCGACGACATTTCTCCTCTGCGTGCCTTGACCCCCGACCTGATGCCGAAAACCGCGGCCTTCATCACTAGCAGGCCCGCCAGGCAATACATCGACGCCAATGCATCCTGGCCGGAGGGCGACGAGACCTTCATTGGCCCCAGCCGGCCAACGGACGCGCTGATCACTTACTACCAGAAGGGACGCCATATCTATGGCGACATGAAGATCGAGGTTTTCGATCAGCAGGGTAAGCTGCTCGACACCATAAGCGGGACCAAGCATCGCGGACTGAACCGCGCAACCTGGTCGATGAGGCTGAAAGCTCCGAGTGTGCCGCCGGCGGCAACCGCGGCCTTTGGAGCCATCGAGGGACCGCTTGTCCTGCCGGGTACCTACACCGTGAAGATGACCAAGGGCGATGAGGTCTACACCACCGAACTGAAGGTCGTCGGAGATCCGCGTAACAGGTACACGATGGCGGAGCGCCAGGCACAGTTTGATCTGACCATGAAGCTCTACAACATGCTGGACCACATGAGCTGGGCAGTCGATTCGATCATCGGAATCCGCAATGCAGCCAATGAACGCGCCGCCCAACTGCCGGCCGGCGATCCGTTGCGCCAGCGCCTTACTGAGTTGGCGGCTTCGGTGGACAAGATCCGTTCGGAGATTGTCGCTACCAAGGAAGGCGGCGCCATCACCGGCGAGGAACGACTGCGCGAGTTCTTGACCACCGTTTATGGAGACGTGAACGGATACGCGGGCCCTCCGACCGCTTCGCAGGTTGAGCGCACGGAAGTGTTGGGCCGCGAACTGGAAGACGTGATCAAGAAATTCCAGACGCAGCTCGCGGACCAACTGCCCGGCATTAACAGCGCGCTGGAGCAGAAGAAGCTGGAACCTATTCAAGTCATCAGCGAGTCGGATTGGCAGAAGCAGCATCAGGAAGCGCCCCACGCGAAGGCGTCGGGCATCCAGATGCGGGGGCGGGACTGAGGCTTGAGAGCAGCCCCGAGGGGCACTTGAGAAGTCTTGAGAATTGCTATTCCCAGCGGGTCTTCACCCTGCGAGATATCTACTTACCCGACCCATCGGAAACAAGAATTCCACCCAAGCAAGATCTTGGGTGGGAATGTTCAAGCAAAGACGGCTGGTACTGATAGCTACCGCACAGCCGCCGAAGGGTTTTTCTGCCGCAGGAGCTCAGCAGCTTGCGAAGCGCCTTGCAGCGCTCCACGTCGGCCGGGAGCATTGACCAGTGCCGCTTGGAATTCTTTGAGCGCCAAGTCCGCATGACCTTGCTCGAGGAGCAGAGAACCAAGCTGTTCTCGAGCCGGAAGAATAGGTCCCGGCGTCACGGGGAGTTTTTCGATCGCATCTTCTTCATCTGCCGCCTGGCGCAGCAAAACTGCAGCTTGGTCTGGCTTACCATTCTGCAGGGCACACCACGCCATTACTTCCCGCGCCAGAATGCTCACCTGGTTGGCCCAATAATCGTTACCTGAGGTTCGAAGCTGCGCTTCGATCTGCTGTAAGCGATCAACTTCGTTGTGCGCTTCAGCGGCGTGACCACCGCGAGCCAGTCCCAGTCCCCGTGCCCATACCGCTATGGCGACAACATGGGCCGGGCTCCCAGTCGAAGGAACAATCTTGGCTGCGTCGTCCCATTGACCACGCTCAACCGCATAACGAATCGGCATCGCCTTCGAAGCGTACGCAGTCTTGAAGGTTCCAGACTCCACCTTCGACGTGGCGTTGGCTTGCTGAATCACCTGAGCGGCTTCTTTGTCGCGCCCGCTTTGCAGATAGGCGTACACAAGGTAATCCGAGGCGTGAAATTCTTCTCCCGTATCCCCTTGCTGGTGGGCTGCGTCCCGTGCGGCGAGATTACTCGCTATGGAGTCGTCCCATAAACCAAGTCGCGTGAAGATGTGCGATGGCATGTGTAAGGCATGAGGAGCCGAAGGCGCAATCCTGGAGTACTCTCGTGCTGCAGACAAGCCTCGGGGTGCGAGCTCCGCATTGTCGTAGGCATGGATGAGGTAGTGAGGAATTCCCGGATGCTGCGGATAGACTCGATAAAGAGGTTCAAGCAGCTCGGCTGCTTGCTTTTGCTTTGCGTGCGTTTTGTCCGTCGGCGAGGCGTTCGCCAGCAGTGCCAACGCGTAAAAGACCTGCGCTTCAGAATCTGCTCCGCTCTCTGCGGCCAGATCGCGCATCGCGTCCATGTACATCTTCGCCCGCACAGGGTAAGGAACGGTGGCCGCGTCCTCGAAGATCAAGCCAAGTGCGTTTATGTACTTGCGCTCTCGTTTGGACGCGGTCTCAGCCTGTTGCGCCTGCCCGATTTCCTTCTGGGCACTTGAAATCGCAGCCGGAGCAAGGGGGGGCTCCCAGAGCTGATGAAAATGCGTCATGGCCATGCCCCAATGGGCCATGGCGCAATGAGGGTCCCGCTGCGCCACGTCGCGGAAGGCGTTTTCTGCGGCGGCGTAGGCGAACGAGTGAAGCAGCGCAACTCCGCGATCAAACTGCTGCTGGACCGCAGGATTGCAGGAGACGGGGAACGACACCTGTCCCAACTTCTCAGGCTCGCCATGGGAATGCGCCTCTTGTGCCGCCAGACACGACGCGTAGACAAGCAGAGGCGTTAAAAGGACTCTCCACATACGCAACACCCATATGCTCCGCGGCCAGGGACGCCCGTACTGCGAAATTCTACATCGAAGCATATCTGTTTCTGCACGGAGTGGCTTGCCGGCGTGCCAATAACGATCACGTAGTCGTCTATTGGGGCAGCTCTTCGCCGGCCTGCTCGCGTCTCATGTACTCGGCGTACCAGTCGGGCCAGTTCTCGTCGCGTTGCCCCCCGCTGCGCTTCTCGTGCTCGCCGTGGGCGGCTTCTGCACGCCTAAGTGCGCTCGCCAGATCGTTTGCCGACGCGTAAGTAGTGTCGCCGGCGACCCGCCCGGGCAGTCGCGTCGTGATCTTCTGCAACAGCCAGCCGTTGCCGTCTGGATCACTGAACGAGGCGAACGAGCGGTAACTGTGACGCTCGGGATCCCGACCGCTGACCCGGAGCCGCCCAAACAGGTAGGGCTCGTCCGGGCCGGCGTACACGCCAGTGGCGTCGTGGAACACCTCGGTGGCCTTGACGCCGCGACCGAGCAGCTCGTCGCGCGCAGACGCGATGTCGGAGACAATCAGGTACATGCCTTGCGCGGAGCCGGGTGTTGCTGCGGTGACGTTCTTGCCGAAGATGGCCGAGCATCCGGAGCCCGGCGGCGTGAATTGGATCACGCGAAAGTCATTGCCGCTATCGAAGTCGGCGTCGAGCCTCCACCCGAGGTTCCCGTAGAACTGCTTCGCGCGGTCGACATTCGAGACAGGTACCACCAAAATTTCTAGTTTCATGTCCATGGTGAACTCGCCCCTTTCGTTTTGCGCTGTCTTGCCATCAGAGGTGCATCGTAGACGAAAACTACTGCGTCGCACCGTGCCAACTGATGCGCTGTGCCAAGGGTCAGGTTCTTTTCCCCAAGTATGACGGCACCCGATTGCAGAAAAGAGTCGCCAGTTTTCTCTAACGCGGGAACGCTACGCAAGCTTCCCTTACTTGAGTGGGGATCTTACGATACCTCGCGTAGAGGGAGACTGCTTCTGTTCCTGGACGTCGGCGAGAGGAACGACTTTGGTCTCTGTGCGGAACTTTTCGTATTTACTGAAGGTACTGTCTACAGTGACGTCGAAGTCTTTCACCAGGGCCACGCGTACGTCCACGTTGGCGGCGACATGTTGCGGGAGCCAGATTTCGTTATTGATTCGTGTCTGCTCGATGAGGATGCGTGAGCCCTTGTGTACGCGCGCCAAGACAAGTCCGAAGGAAACCGTGTCGATGCACTGGATGTCTAACTTCTTCCACTGGACTTCCTCTGTGTCAATCCAGGCGCGAAAGCGGAACTTGGGAAGGATTTTCGCTTCTTTCATCTGCGGCTCATATCCGGGCTTCGGGTCGCCGTCAATGACATAGGTGGGACGGCCCTCCAGAGTTTCAATGCCTACAAAACGAAAATCGTACGCGTCTGCCACCTCCAACACGAACTTACGGTTCTCTGCGCGCTCCTTCTCCTCTTTTTCCAGGCGCTTGTTGCGCTCCCGCTCCGATTCGTTCTTGCGCTTCTCGAGCAGTTTCTGGATTCGCTCGTCTTCCTTCTTGGCCTCCTGCTCCGGCAGCGGCTTGTCGTCTTTCGCAACCAGCTTCTGGACTTGTTCCCCGTAGAGTTCCATCACTTCGTAGGTCTTGGTCTCCGTGGACTTCACCTGCCCCTTGCCATCGAGCCGACGCTGTACGTCGCGCTGGGTGTAGGTGTAGTTGTGCTGGCGCTTATCGTTTTCTAGATCGTTATCGGCGGTCTGACGGATCAACTCCTGGATGCGATCAGGAGAAAGACCGGGCGACGCGAGCGAAGCCTGCGGAGATTGCGGCGTGGCTTGCTGGCCGAACGCAAGACAAGACAAAAGAAGCGTCAAGAGCAAGCACCACTTGAGCATGTACACGGCTACGAAAATGAAACCCGGCTGGTTCCCGGCAGTTGCTGCAGGCGAGGAACCTGCTGGCCCGTCGTTGGTCATTGAGGCCCACGATTGCAGCAATCGCCACTTGCCACAACCGCTTCAACCGTGGGGATCCTGCGACGGGCCCGTTCAGTTGGTCCCCACCACAAAAGCGCGCACGAGAGTGGCGAACACCGGGCCAGCAACAAAAATCAGAAAAAGCTTGACATGTGAAGTAGTGTTATAGTTAAGTATAACAGTATGGATCGCGTGACACTTCAACTGCTCGCCCGCAATCGAGCGTATCGGCAGATGGTTCCTGCCCGAGAGCACGGAAGACGCGTTTCCCAAGGAGAATGAAAATGAAATCCCCTCGTTGTTTGCTGTACGTTGTTCTGATGTCGCTGTCCACCTTGGTCTTTGCGCAGTCCGATATGCACAAGGCCGCCGACAAACCCGCGCCGACCGAGGCGCAAAAGTCGTTCGACACCATGAAGACCTTCGCGGGTGAGTGGGAAGGTGCTGTGGTGGTCCCGGAGATGCCCGAGATGACAGACGGCAAGGCCCTCCACGTTTCGCTTCGCGTGACCTCCAGGGGCAACGCGATCGTGCATGAATTGCAGGAAGCCAACACGCCGTTCGATGCCGACAAAGTACGACCATCCGGTCACGATGCTTTATGTGGATGGCGACCAGCTCAACCTGATCCACTACTGTGACGCGGGCAATCGACCGCACATGATCGGTAAGATGTCACCCGACGGCAAGACCGTGGAATTCGAGTTCGTCGACATCTCCGGCGGCATGAAACATGGTCACATGCACCATGCCGTGTTCACCTATATCGACGCCAACCATCACACCGAGGACTGGACTTACATTCTGCCGGGTGACAAGCCGATCCACGCGCACTTCGACCTGCAGCGAGCAAAATGACAGCAGCGCAATTCTGGCAAGAGGCTACCTGGAAAACCTGATGGACCGTGAGTGGAACGACAGTCAGCCGATTTACCGCCAGCTTCGCGACCGCGTGGTCGCGATGATACTCGACGGAATTCTCAAGGAAGGCGATCCGCTGCCCTCCGTGCGCAATGTCGCGGCCGAATATCGAGTCAATCCGCTCACGGTCCTGAAGGGCTATCAGCAACTGGTGGACGAGGGGCTGGTCGAGACCAGACGAGGCCGTGGCATGTTCATCAACGCCGGCGCGCGCAGTCTGTTGCTGCAGGGCGAACGGCAGAAGTTTCTTGGCGAAGAATGGCCCCGGGTCTACGCAACCATTCAGCGGCTGGGCCTGAAGGCGGAAGAACTCCTGGATGGCGCAGCCCCCGAGCGTCGCCGGATGCCGCAGCGTCGAACACCCCCAAGTCGAATCCCCCCGAGGAGGAACACTAACGCCATGGCATGCATAGAAGCACGTGGCCTCCGCAAGGCGTTCGGAGCAACGATGGCGCTGGACGGCGTCAACTTGCGCGTCGAAGAAGGCCGCATCCTGGGACTCATCGGTCCCAACGGCGCAGGCAAGACCACTGCGCTTAACGCGATTCTCGGCCTCACCCCGTATCAGGGAGAGCTGAGCGTGCTCGGACGCGACCCCTGGAGCGAGCGCGATCAACTGATGCGGGACGTCTGCTTCATCGCCGACGTCGCCGTCCTGCCACGCTGGATAAGGGTCTCACAGGCGCTCGACTACGTCGCCGGGGTTCATCCGCGGTTCGATCGTGCAAAGGCGGAAAGTTTTCTTGCCAAGACCACCATACGGCGCACCAGCAAGGTCAGGGAGTTGTCGAAGGGCATGGTGACGCAACTGCACCTCGCACTGGTCATGGCGATTGACGCGAAGTTGCTGGTGCTCGACGAGCCCACACTTGGCCTCGACATTCTGTATCGCAAGCAGTTCTACGATTCTCTGCTGAACGACTATTTCGATCGCAGCCGCACCATCGTGGTGACGACGCATCAAGTGGAGGAGATCCAACACGTCCTCACCGACGTCATGTTCATCGACCGCGGCCGCATCGTATTCAATTGCAGCATGGAAGAGCTGGAGTCGCGCTATCTGGAAGTGACGGTGAATCCCGAGCAGGTGGCCGCGGCCAGGGCGCTCAGGCCCATGCACGAGCGCCAAGTGTTCGGTCGCAGCATCCTGCTGTTCGATGCGTGCCGATCGTCAGCAACTCGCCGCGCTCGGCGACGTGCGCACGCCCAGCATCGCCGACTTGTTCGTTGCCGTGATGGGTAATCAGGCCAGCCAGGCACAAGGAGCGGCTCGATGAATACTCAATCGAACACCATACCCGGGTCCCACCTCGAAACCCACGCCATTGCTCCCACGGTGATCCCGGAGAGTCGGCGATTGTACTGGTTGGTGCGCCGCGAACTGTGGGAATACCGCTCCATCTATATCGCGCCGCTGGCCGTCGCGGCGCTGTATCTGCTCGGATTCATGATCAGCATGACTCGTCGGCCGCACAGCATGCGTGCCTTGTCGGCGCTCGACCCGATGCGGCAGCACGCGCTTATTCAGCAGCCGTATGATTTCGCCGCGCTTCTGATCATGGGGACCACGGCCCTGATCGGGATTTTCTACTGTCTCGATGCCTTGTACGGCGAACGGCGCGATCGCAGCATCCTGTTCTGGAAGTCGCTGCCGGTTTCCGATCTCACCACCGTGCTCTCGAAGGCGAGCATTCCGCTCGTGGTCCTCCCGCTGCTGACCTTCACGATTACCGTTGTCACGCAGCTGCTCATGCTGTTGGTGAGCGCCGTAGTCCTGACGGGAAGCGGTCTGAGTCTCAGTCCATTGTCGCAACTGCCGTTGTTCCAGATGTCGCTGGAGCTGCTGTACCACCTCGTGGCCGTGCATTCGCTCTACTACGCACCCATCTTCGCCTGGCTACTGCTGGTATCGGCTTGGGCCCGGCGAGCGCCCGTACTATGGGCAGCCTTACCGCTGTTCGCGATCGGCTTCGTCGAGAAGGTTGCGTTCAACACTTCGCATTTCCTCTCGATGCTGGGGAGCCGCGTAGGCGGCGGTGGCGAAGCTGCTCCCTTCCCACTGCCGGCCGGCGGCTCGATGGAGTCGATGACCCACCTTGCTCCGGTTAGCTTCCTGATCAGCCCCGGCCTGTGGATCGGCTTGATGGTTGCGGCGGCTTTCCTCGCAGGCGCAGTCTGGCTGCGCCGCAATCAAGGACCGGTCTAAGTTGCGCCGAGGCCCAGCGCAAACTGTGTCGGAAACCTGCTAAATAAACCGAATGGGGGGATGTTTTCAATTGGCGATTGGCGGCATAATGCTGGCCGTCGATCAAGCGACAAGTGAGACGTGGGGTTCGCTACACGGGAAACCGTGCGGGCCCCCTCACTGTTTTTGACTCTCCGAAGGTACCCGTTCAAAGGCGTTGAAGTCTGGTGGTGTGGTCTGTTCTGTAATCGGCGCTGGGAGCTCCAAGAAGGAATCGGGAATCTCCGGACGGTCAAGCCGATGGGCCACCATCCGGGATTCCCTAAAATGACTGAACCACGCGAGATCGCCCGCAGCGCGATGCCACGGGCGCGAGACTGGGTTACAACGTTAACTTCCGCCGAATAATTCCCGCCAGGCCCAGGATTCCAGATCCCATCAGGACAAGGCTGCTCGGCTCCGGAGTCGTACCAGGAGGAACTTCTCCCGATGAGAGGTAGCCCTGGGTCGAAGATCCCGAATGGCCATAGACATAATCGATGCTCGGATTGCTCCCGAGGTAGACGATGAAGTCGAGATTGTCGTAGGTCCCATCTGTATAGCCGGGAAGATCGGTGCTCGTGACAAACAAGCCGCCGATGAAACGGGGGTATTGGGTTCCATCGGTCACGTTGTCGAGAGTGACCGTGCCGTCAAGAAACAGGGAATGATCCTGGGACAACCAGCTAAAGTCGATGGTCGAGCCATTCATGTTGACCGGGTAAATGCCGCCTGTGGGACTCCCGAGAGTAGGGCTACCCGCCAGAGTGATGTTGTAATTTCCGACTACCGATCCGAAGTACCCAAATCCCTCCAGGCAACCGCCTCCGCAGCCGGTGAAGGACATGTCTACGGTGCCCCCGACGTTGCTGAACAGAACATCGCCTGTGCTGTTACCCAGAATCAGCTGTGTCGGTGAGGCGAAGCAAACACTAGCCAGAAGAAGCAAGCATGCAAGGGCGCATACTTGTAAGATGTTCAGTTTCATTGTGAAGCCCCCGGTAGTCCCATTTGAAGTTGCGCACATTTAGCCGTGTGTACAGCAGCTCAGCCCGATCGCATGGTCAACAAACGATCCGCCGAGCGACGGAACTCGGGGGCGTCTGATGACAATACCACGAAAGCGCTATGCACACTGCTATAGAGTGCTGCAATTCGCACTCCAAGCAAAATCTCCCTGAAAGCATTGAAAACAAAACAACTTTCTTTTCTCGCAAGATGACGAGTGTGCAAGGAACTGCACTTGTGAATAACAAATTTCTCAGGGCCCCTAGGTGCCACCCTCGTGTCGGACAAAGGATGGAATTGAAGGAACCCAAGTCCCAGCCGGACAGACGCAGTCGTCGGCCCGGGGGATTTGTCTGTCCGCGTCAACCTCGCGCCGCTCTGGCGAAGAGAGAACCCCGATCTCACGCCGTCGGCGTATTCGGTGGCCCTAGGTAACGGTAGTTTCCAAAGCCGAGGACCAGGTAGCCGATAAAGCTAAACAGAAAGAGGAGAAAGAACCCGAAGACCGCGCTCTGGCCGAAGGCCTTGGCGATATCGATGGCCACGATAATCCCGATCACGATGTTGACCAGCGGGACCAGGTAGAGCAGCAGCCACCACCAGGGCCGCCCCGCGATCTTCAGCATGATGTAAACGTTGTAGATGGGAATCAGGATGGCCCAGCCCGGCTGTCCGGCCTTCTCAAATACCTTCCACGCGCCGATGATGACCAGGATCGCCACCACCAGCCAGCACAGCACCGCTCCAGTGCTGAAGAACATCCCGAAAGGATTGTTGAGCTGATCCTGCAACAACGACACCGCAATACCTGACGTCATGAGAGTCTCCTTGCATCGGAACATCGGGTCTGGCTGGACGGCCAAGGCTATCATCCCGATCAGGCTTCTACAATTGTTTTGGCAAATTCGAAACGGCTCGCCACCGGCTGCGAACAACGGCTCCACGGAAACAGAATAAGACCTGGTTGATCGTGTTGCGTTCGTAGTCGCGGTGGGCCAGTGTTGGCAAGGAGATCCCCGCGACGCATCGCTAGTGCTCCCCGCTTGATACACTCGGAAACGTTTTCCTGAGTTTGAGCCGTTGGATCGAGGGGCGACCATCATGAAAGCCTTGCTGATTTTGTTGCTGACTTTGGCGCCGCTCGCGGCGCGGGGCGACGACCCGGCTGGTCACTACGTTTTGCGCGGGGTCATGGAAGTTGGCTCCGAGCTCTTGCTGAAGCCCGATGGCACTTTTGAATACATGCTCGCCTATGGCGCGGCAGACTATTGGGACAAAGGTACGTGGACCCACGAAGGCAATGCCGTCATTCTGAACAGTGCCGGCAAGGAAGAGGCTCCCTTCCGCCTGTTACGCAGCGAGGCCGGCAAGCCCGGCCGGATCCGCGTCTGGGTCATGGGCAAGAATGGCCACGGGGTCGCCAACATTCATGTGCAGCTTAAGGTAGGCGAGCAGTCTTCCGAGGCCACCACAGATTCCGACGGTGCGGCCGTCTTTCCCGACGCCAAAGGTACGCGCGCCGTCAGCTTCGAGGTCCGCGTGTACTCGCTGCAGGCCGGTCCCTTTGAAGGCAACGCAGCGGACCGGGACTTCTACTTCGAGATCAACGGCGATTCCATCACCCAGGTGCACTTCAAGAACGAACACCTCGCCATCGACGGAAAAGATCTGGTGATGAAGCACTGGGACGACGACCGGCCCATGCACTACGAAAAAGAGTGAAGCTCGACGGGTTTTCCTACTTCCTCATCTCCGCCACGGTTGCCGCTTTCTCCGTCATCTTGCTCTGCTTCACCGGCGCTCCCGCCGGCCCGGGCGATGTGGGCACGTTCTCAATGTTCGGCGGATTATGACTGGGCGGCGGACCGCCATGCAGGCTCAACTGTCCCAGGCGGCATAGGTTGATGGCGTCGCCCAGAATGCGCGTGGCCTCCTGCGGCGCGTGGAAGCCCATCGAGTTCTCCGACATCACGAAGTCGATCATGAACTGCCCTTTGCGCTGATAGGCGCGCGCTTCGCGCGAGTTGCGCGTCGGTCGCCCCTTTTGCCTGGCATCCTTCAGGTCGTTGATCAGATCGACCAGCGCGTCCAGCGCGCGCGTTGCGCAAATTGAAGAAGCGGTCCTGGATGTCCTCCACGCGCGCCTTTAGTTCTTCCTCGGGGAAGTGGTGGCAAGTCTGGCACGAGCGGTTGATCTTGAGCAGCGGGCTGTTGATCTGGTGATCGCTGATCTTGAGCCCACCCTGCCGCATGTAAGGCATGTGGCAGTCGGCGCAGGCCACGCCCGAGCGCGCATGAACACCCTGGTTCCACATCTCGAACTCGGGATGCTGCGCCTTGATCAACTTGGCCCCGGTGTCGGCATGTGTCCACTCGTTGATGTTTCTCTCGTCTTCCACGGCAATGATGTCCTCGACCTTGAGCCCCTTGGCCCACGGGAACGTCAGCCGCTTATTTGGCGGCTGGAAGTAGTACGTCACGTGACACTGGCCGCAGACATAAGAGCGCATCTCCTGGCGCGTCGCCATGGTGTTCACGTCGTAGTTTTGTATGCCCTGGCTCGCCTTCAGGGCACGAATGCCCTCCATGAATGCCGGCCGCGTGATCCGCAGCTGCATGGTCTTGGGATCATGGCAATCGATGCACGCCACCGGGTGCTTCACCGTTTCACGGATCTGCTTGTACGTCATGTGGGTGTCGCTGATGAAGTTGAACCCCCTGGTGAGATCGCCATCGCCCAGCTTCAGGAAAGTAGTGACCAGCGAGGCATGGCAGTTGATGCACATGGCCGGAGGATTGAAGTTCTGCCGTTCGGTGAAGGTCTGGTCCTCCAGCATGTAGGCATGGCCGCGGCGCTCGCGATAGTCCGCCGAGAACGCATATCCCGCCCAGATCGTCTTCAGTCGTGGGTCTTCTTCCAGTTTTGAACGCGCCACCACCGAGCGCGGATCGGCAGCGCTCGGCGAGTGAGGCATGGCTTCGCTTCCCCCGTACTTGGTGCGCTCCATGTCCACGGTGCGCGCGTAGAGGTCGTATTGCAGCGGGAAATTCTTGCCCCAGGTCGCCGGATCGTCCACCGTATCGTTCAATTCGACCACGCGGTAGAAGGGGTTCTTAGCTTCCTGCTTGCGCTCGAAAACATTGATCAGCAGCGCTGTGACCGCCACCGTGGCTACGGCCGCAAGCACAACCACGGCAATCAACGTTCTTCGCGGCGGAGCGCTGCCGCGATCAGTTGGGCTGGAACTCATGATTGCTCCAAGGATGAAGGGGTGAAGTCAAAGAGGCTGCCGCTTCGGAATGTCCGACCGAGCTGTGACAGCGGGTGCACTGCAGACCTTCCGCGTTGCCGTGCACGACGTTACCGTCGATTGCGGCCGTAATACTCTCATGGCAGCGGCGGCACGCGTTCTCCGTCACCTGGTGATCGAACTTGGTTATCTCGATGGTGTCCGGATAGCGGCCGCTGGTGAAGTAAAACGAATGCCAGAAGCCATTGTTGGCTTTCACCGCATATTTTCCGATGATGTTATGCGGAGTGTGGCAGTCGTTACAGGTCGCGGCGGAGCGATGGCTGGACTTGATCCACGCGTCATACTGTGCCTGCATAACGTGGCAGTTCGCGCAGGCTGCTGGATTGTTGGTCAGGTAGGAATAGCCCTTGGCGTAGATGAAGGTATAAGTGCCCAGCCCGATTACCAGTCCCGCCAGTACAGCCAAAATCACGATGACGGCGAACGACGATCGCATCCGTTTCCTTTGAACCGTACTCCCACGGCCCAAAATCCGATACTGATCTGTTCTAGTCCGGACCGACTGGTTTGTACACCGCTTTGTCTCTCGGCAGTCCTGTCGAGATGGCCCCTATAATGCTTCTTATGCGAAACGTTCCGGCGATCCGCGGCCTTGTGCTCGTGGCTTTAGTTTTTTTCATCGCATTCGGGCGAGGCTCGGCCGCAGGTCAGCAGCCGGGACTTGTCATCTCCGCGCAAGCTGCGTCGAGCGCCATCGTTGGCCGGGACTTCACCTTCCCCTTGGTCGCCACCGGAGGGGCCGCCCCTTACACGTGGCACCTTGTCGACGGAAGGCTTCCTCCTGGCCTTAAGTTGCACCCGCACACCGGATCGATCTCCGGCGTGCCGACCACGGCGGGCGAGTATCGCTTTATGCTGGCGGTGGCCGACTCGGGCGCGCCTCCTTTGCAAGAGCAGCGGGCCATGACCATCACCGTGACCGCCGGCTTGACCATCGACTGGAAACAGCCTCCCAAGGTGCAGGGAACTGCGCTCTCCGGATCGGTGGTGGTCGCCAATCAGACAGGGCAGGATTTTGATCTCACCGTTGTTGTAGTTGCGGTCAACAGCATCGGCAGAGCGACGACCTTGGGGTATCAGCACTTCACGCTGGGCGCAGAGAAGTCCAGCCCGGTGATCCCGTTCGGGGCATCTCCCGGTCCGGGAAACTATGTAGTCCATGCCGATGCGGTCGCGCATCATCCTAGCGGCCACCATATTTATCGTGCCCGCAAGCAGACTTCGCAGCCTTTATCAATCACCGAGAACTAGCCAGGTACGAATGAACTATCTCTCGCGGCAAAAGAAATTCCAACAGACCCTGGATGGCCGGAAGCTCGATGGCTTCGTGGTCACTCATCCGGCCAACCTCCGCTACCTGTGCGGTTATACCGGCAGCAACGGGCTGCTGCTGTTTCTAGCCGGCCGGCGTGTCTTCTTCACCGATGGCCGCTATACCGAACAGGCACACGAGGAGGTCCAAGGTGCGCGCGTGGTCATCGCCAAAGGCGCGTTGTTCGTGGACGCCGGCAAGATCATCGGCAAGCTGCCCTCGGCCGCCATCGGCTTCGAGTCCGACCACATCTCGGTCGCCGCAGCGGCACCTATGCACAAGCTGGTGCCTCGCGGGATTCGCTGGAAGCCGTTGGCTGGCCTCATCATGCAGCAACGAATTATCAAGGACGCCGAGGAGTTGGCGATCATCCGCGACGCCGTCCAACTGGGAGCATCCGTCTACGAGGAGGCGAAGACCTTCCTCAGGCCGGGGGCGCGGGAGTCGGAGGTCGCGGGAAAATTGGAGTATGCCGCGCGACGCGCCGGAGCCGACGGCATGTCCTTCGATACCATTGTTGCGGCAGGGAAGCGGGGGGCGTTGCCTCATGGCCGTGCTTCGGCTCAACCCATCCCCCGGAGCGGGTTCGTCGTGATCGATTCCGGTGTTATACTTCGGGGCTATTGTTCCGATATGACCCGTACTGTGCATGTGGGCCGGGTCAAGCGGGAAGAGCGCTGGTGGTACGAAGCGGTGCTGGAAGCCCAGTTAGCGGGGGTCGCGGCGGTAGTTCCGGGCAAAACAGCGGGCGAAGTGGATCAAGCTGCCCGTCAGGCCCTCCGCCGGGCCAGGCTGGACCGCTATTTTACGCACTCGACCGGTCACGGAGTCGGGTTGGAGATTCACGAACCGCCACGCCTTGGCAAAGGCCAGTCAGAACGGCTCGAGCCGGGTATGGTGATTACGATCGAGCCCGGAATTTATGTCCCGGGCAAGGGCGGCATTCGAATCGAAGACATGGTGGTGGTCACGGACACGGGTTGCGAGGTCCTGACCCCGGTCACCAAAGAACTAATTGAGATTTAGGGCCGCGGCTTTGGAAGCCGGGATGAGCCTGATGATTACCCCGCTTTGCCGGGAACGGGATAAGGGCTCGAGACTCAATACCAAGTTGGAGCTGCCCACGCAATCTGAAGCGCTGCAGTCCAGCCCGCAAGGGCGGAGCAATCGTAGCCCAGGGCGTGAGCCCTGGGTAGAGTTGACAATAGAGATTGAGTCCCTTCAGGGACGGCACAAAAGACGGCAAGATTAGTCCGAACGGAAAAAGATGAATCAGAAAGAAATCAAGGAACTAATCGAGTTTTTGGTGGAGAAGGACATCGCCGAGTTTGAACTGCAGCGCGGCGATGTGAAGCTGCTCATAAAGCGTGGCACAAGTTCGCACCCCGTCGTGCAGGTCGTGCCGGCGGTAGTTCCGACACAGGTGGTGCCCGGTGCCGGACCGGCAGCGCCAGCCCCGCCCGCGCCTGATGTCAAAGGGCCCGCAAGCACGCCGGCCCCGCCGCCCGCCGCCGAGGCGGATTTGTTTGTCCTCAAGTCTCCGATCGTTGGGACTTATTACGAGGCTCCCTCGCCGGGCGCGCCTCCCTTCGTGAAGGTGGGCGACACGGTGAAAGAGGGACAGGTGCTGTGCATCATCGAAGCGATGAAGCTGATGAACGAGATTGAAGCCGACGTGTCGGGCGAGATCGCAAAAATGTACGTGCCCAACGGAAGCCCGGTGGAATACGGAATGCCGCTGTTCGGCATTCCAAACAATAGCGATCGCTGAGGACGCCGGCCAGGCAAGCCCTTAAACAATGTTCAAGAAGATCCTAGTTGCGAATCGCGGGGAAATCGCCCTGCGCATCATTTGCGCCTGTAAGGAACTGGGCATCAAGGCGGTCGCGATTTACAGTGAAGCCGACCGCAACTCGCTGCATGTGCGTTTTGCCGACGAGGCGATCTGCATTGGTCCTCCGCGGCTGAACGAAAGCTACCTCAACATTCCGGCCGTGATCAGCGCGGCCGAAATCGCCAACGTGGACGCCATCCATCCCGGCTATGGGCTGCTGAGCGAGAACGCCAACTTCGCCGAAGTCTGCCAGACCTGCGGGATCAAGTTCATCGGGCCACCGCCGGAAGTCACGCGGCTGATGGGCGAGAAGGAAAAGGCTCGCGCCACCATGAAGAAGGAAGGCGTGCCGATCCTGCCGGGATCGGACGGCATCATCGCCTCGGCCGACGAAGCGCTGGAATGGGCGAGCAGTGTTGGCTTTCCGGTGATCGTGAAGGCCTCCGCAGGCGGCGGCGGGCGCGGCATGCGGGTGATTCGCAGCGCCGACGAATTGCCCAATCTGTTTCACGCCGCACAATCGGAAGCGGCGGCGGCGTTCGGCAATGGCGATCTCTACATGGAGAGAGTTCATCGAGCGCCCACGCCACATCGAGTTCCAGGTGCTGGCCGATGAATACGGGAACGTGATCAGCCTGGGCGAGCGCGAGTGCAGCATTCAGCGCCGCCACCAGAAGCTGGTGGAAGAAGCGCCATCGGTAAAGGTCACGCCCGAGTTGCGCGAGCGCATCGGCGGCATCCTGGTAAAGACGCTCAGCCGCATCGGCTACATGAATGCCGGTACCATCGAGTTCCTGATGGATGAAGACGGCTGCCTGAACTTCATCGAGATGAACACCCGCATCCAGGTGGAGCATCCGGTCACCGAGATGACCACCGACGTTGACCTGGTGAAATCGCAGATCCTGATTGCGGCGGGCGAAAAGCTGAGCAATATCCTCACCGCTCCGGTATCGTTTCGCGGGCACGCGATCGAGTGCCGCATCAACGCCGAACATCCTGAGCGCTTCACGCCCTCGGCGGGCAAGATCACTGCCTTCAACACTCCGGGCGGGACCGGCGTCCGCGTCGATACCGCAGCCTACTCGGAGAGCGTGGTACCTCCCTACTACGATTCGCTGATCGCCAAGCTGATCGTGCGGGGCCGCGACCGCGCCGAGGCCATCTCCCGCATGTCGCGGGCGCTGGAGATGTTCGTGGTCGAGGGCATCTACACCAGCATTCCTCTGCACCAGCGCATCATGGGCGACCCCGACTTCCGCGCCGGCAACTTCGACACCAAGTTCATGGAGCGCTTCCTGGCCCCGGCCAAGGAGGCGGTGAAGTAGCGCCTGCCATGTCTGAGCCTGGTCCCTGCCCAAGCTGTACGCCATCCTCGATGTCGCTTGCTTCGCGCCGCCGCTCCGTACTACCGCTGCGATCGTGGACTATGCCCGTGAGCTCGCCGAGGGCGGCGTCGACCTGCTGCAATACCGCAACAAAGTAGGGCACACCCGGGAGATGCTGAGCCACGCCCGCGAGACTGCGCCGCGTGCTCGGCCACGATGTGACGCTGATCATGAACGACCGCGCTGACATTTGCATGGCCGCCGACTATGATGGCGTTCACGTTGGACAAGACGATCTCGTCGGCGGAAGGCGCGCGTGCCGTGATTGGCGAGAAGCGGATTCTCGGCGTCTCGACGCATAATCTCGAACAGGTGAAGGAAGCGGACGGTGAGCCGGCGGACTACATCGCCTACGGTCCGATCTTCGCCACGTCGTCGAAGAAGCATGCGGATCCAGTCGTCGGTCTCGAAGGAATTCGCGCCGCCCGCGCTGCGACCCATAAGCCGCTGGTGGCCATCGGCGGCATCACTCGCTCGAATGTGCGATCGGTGCTCGAGGCCGGAGCGGATTCCGCTGCGGTCATTTCCGACCTGCTGAGCTCGCCACCAAAGTTGCAGAGGAATTCCTGCGCCTGTTGGTGTAAATTCTTTCGAGCAATGGGTGGATCACCCCTTCATGCGTGCATTGTGGAGTGCAGTTTCTGGACTTGCGCTTTAGCGCCTGAGGGTAAATCGGTTTGAATACCTCAGCAGCTGAAGCCGGGTTCCGTAACGAACCTCAACTCGGTGCTAGAACGCTGCTCTACCCTATACACTTGTCGCGCGCCTCAGACCTTTGGTCGTCGATGTGGCCGAGGTAATGCTCTATATCCGAACACGAGGTCCTTTGGCAACTGAAACCAAGACACTCTCCAGCGAGAACGAATGTGTCAAAGGCCTAGGCCTGACCAGCGCCACCACGCTGGTCATGGGCTCGATGATCGGCTCCGGCATCTTCATTGTCTCGGCAGAGATCGGCCGGCTGATCGATTCTCCCGCGCTGCTGATCGGCGCCTGGCTGGTGACGGGATTCATGACCATCACCGGCGCGCTGGCCTACGGAGAGCTGGCTGCCATGATGCCGCACGCGGGTGGGCAGTATGTCTACCTGCGTGAATCGCTGGGGCCGCTGTGGGGATTTCTCTACGGCTGGACGCTGTTTCTCGTCATTCAGACCGGAACCATTGCCGCAGTGGGAGTGGCCTTCGGCAAGTTTCTCGGTGTCTTCTTTCCCTGCAGTCTCGTCGTCGCATTGGCTCCTCCATATCGCGCATGTGCCGCCAATTCGCATCGGGCCCATGGTGCTGGGCAACATGGATGTCGGCCTGAATACTCAGAACCTGGTTGCCATGGTGATCGTGGTTTTTCTGTCGGTGCTGAACATCTTCGGCGTGAGGACCGGAGCGACGGTGCAGAACATCTTCACCTTCGCCAAGACGGCGGCGCTGCTTGGGCTGGTGCTGCTGGGCATCTTTGTCGGACGGAACGCCCAGGCGATCGCCGCTAATTTCGGGGCCAACTTCTGGCACAACGCCGGGTGGAATTCGCTGCACCCGGTGCAGGTGGGTGTCGGCGGCCCAACCGCGATGGTCGGGATGCTGACCATCCTGGCAGTGGCGCAAGTGGGATCGCTGTTCTCCTCCGATGCCTGGAATAACGTCACCTTCACCGCCGGAGAGGTCAAGAATCCGCAGCGCAATCTGCCGCTCTCCCTCGCGCTGGGAACGGGCGCGGTTATTCTGCTTTATGTGCTGGCGAACGTAGTTTACCTTGTGTGCTACCTCGTCGCGATCCGCATGGGACCAGCATGGCGCGCGGCATTCAGTATGCTTCGGAAGACCGGGTCGCTACGGCGGTGTTCCAGCAGATCTTCGGCTCGGGTGGAGCGCAGCCTGATGGCGATTGGCATTCTGGTCTCCAGCTTCGGCTGCGACAACGGACTGATCCTGGCGGGCGCTCGCGTCTACTACGCCATGGCGAAAAACGGACTGTTCTTCCGCCGCGCCGCTGAATTGCATCCGAAGTACCGCACTCCGGCGCACTCGCTCGTCATGCAGTGCATCTGGACCTGCGTTCTCTGTATCTCCGGCAGCTACGGGCAATTGCTGGACTACATCATCTTCGCGGTGTTGGTGTTCTACATCCTGACCATCGGCGGGCTGTTCGTGTTGCGCTTTAAACGGCCGGATGAGCCGCGCCCCTATCGCGCGATTGGATATCCGGTGCTGCCCGCAATCTACATCGTGATGGCGGTCTTCATTGATATAGTGTTACTGCGCTACAAGCCCCAGTACACATGGCCGGGCCTGATTATCGTGTTGCTTGGGCATACCCGTATATTTCCTGTGGTCGCAGCAGAACAAGCAAGTGACTTCACGAGTCTGATCTCGAAGAAGAGGCAAAGCTGAATGGCGAATTTGTTAAAGTGCAAGCCCCTCGACATGCTGATGGCCGAGGCATCGGAGACGGGCGAACACAGCCTGAAACGGGCCCTTGGTCCCGCTGAACCTGATTACTCTGGGCATTGGCGCCATTATTGGCGCGGGAATCTTCGTGCTCACCGGGTCGGCGGCCGCGCAATACGCGGGACCAGCCATCGTGCTCTCCTTCATTCTTGCCGGATTGGGCTGCGTTTTTGCCGGGTTGTGTTACTCCGAGTTTGCCTCGCTGATTCCCATCGCAGGATCGGCCTACACCTATGGCTATGCCACCCTGGGCGAGATTTTCGCCTGGATCATCGGCTGGGATCTGATTTTGGAGTACGCCTTCGGAGCGGCGACGGTCGCTTCGGGCTGGAGCGGATACTTCGTCAGCTTCCTGCAGGACTTCGGGATCCATATTCCGCCCCAGTTCACGGCAACGCCCTATACCCACGTCGGCCACCAGTGGGTACCCAATATGATCGTGCAGTACCAGGGCCGCTGGGAGTTGCTGACGACCATGGCGCCGATTCTGAAGCAGAATGGCGTCGATCCTTCGACCCTGCCGCAGATGCAAGGTGTCTTTAACCTGATTGCGTTTCTGGCAATCTGTGTCATTACCACGATATTGGTCATAGGCATTCAGGAGTCAGCCAATTTCAATTCGGCGATTGTGATCGTGAAGGTCGCGATTGTTCTGATCTTCATCGCGATCGCCGGCGCATATGTCGTCAGGCATCCGGCGGTGGCCGTGGCAAACTGGCACCCTTTCATTCCGCCGAATCAGGGTTCATTCGGGGAGTATGGCTGGTCGGGAATTGCACGTGCGGCCGGAGTTATTTTCTTCGCGTACATCGGATTTGACGCGGTCTCCACGGCGGCACAGGAAGCCAAGAATCCTCAGAAAGACATGCCGATCGGAATCCTCGGATCGCTCGTGATCTGCACCGTCCTTTACATATTAGTTTCCGGCTTGTTGACGGGCATCGTCCCGTACTCGGCACTGAACGTGGCCGACCCTGTCGCGGTGGGCATCGATGCGACCGGCGTGCGCTGGGGCTCGGTCCTGGTAAAACTGGGCGCGATCGCCGGTCTGGGAAGCGTCATGCTGGTGATGCTGCTGGGGCAGTCGCGCGTCTTCTACTCCATGTCCCGCGACGGCTTGCTGCCCGAATGGGCGGGCAGAGTGCATCCCAGATTTCGTACGCCGTACGTCTCGTCGATCACGGTCGGAATCTTTGTGGCGATTTTTGCGTCGCTCGTTCCCATCGGAATTCTGGGTGAACTGGTGAGCATCGGAACCCTTCTGGCATTTGTGATTGTATGTGCTGGAGTTTGGATTCTGCGGGTGCGCCGCCCCGATCTGCATCGGCCGTTCAAGACACCCCTGGTCCCGCTGGTACCGATCCTGGGCATCGCCATCTCCTTCGCCCTGATGGCGAGCCTGCCATTCGATACCTGGCTACGCCTGTTCGTCTGGCTGGTGATCGGAATGGCCATTTACTTCGGCTATGGCCAAAAGCACAGCCGGGTGCAGAACGACGGTGTGAGAAGTAAAGGTGCCAGTCCTCGGGCGACTGAGATAACGAGGACCATGTCTTCAGCGGCTCGCCTGACCGCGGGAGCGCCTTTTTCTTGCGGTCGGCCTTCCTTGCGCTAGAACCAGCAACACGAAAGAATGGCTGCGATGAAGATCCTCCCCAAGCTGCGATTCCTGGTTTTGGCGTTGCTGCTACTGATCGTCATTGGCGTGCTGGGGTTTCACTTTCTCGAGGGCTGGACGTTGTTCGACGGCTTCTACATGGTGCTCACCACCATTACCAGCATCGGGTATGGAGAGATTCATCCTTTGTCGCACAATGGCCGCTTCTTTAACAGCTTCATCATCGTGACCGGGGTCGGCCTGGTGCTGATGTTCGTCGGTGGCGCTTCGCGGGCTTTGCTAGAATTCGAGCTGCAATCGGTATTTGGCAGGAGACGCATGGACCGTGAGATCAGCCGATTGTCGGAACACTACATCATCTGCGGCGCGGGCCGCGTCGGCCGTAGCGTGGCGCGGGAACTGGCGCGCAAGCCGGTGCCCTTTGTCATCGTTGACAACGACGAAGCCAAGCTGGCGCGCTATTCCGCCAAAGGCTGGCTCACCCTGGTCGGCGACGCGACGCAGGAGAATGTTCTGCGCGAGCTTGCACATCGAAAGCGCCCGCGGACTGGTAGCCGCTACGACCACCGACGCCACCAACATCTACATCATTCTGACTGCGCGCAGCTCTGAACCCCAAGCTCAACATCATTGCGCGTGCCAGCGAAGAAGATGCCGAGAAGCACCTGCTGACCGCCGGCGCCGACCACGTGGTCTCGCCCTATAACTTCGCCGGATACCGCATCGCGCAGACCTTTATGCGGCCGCACGTTGTCGACTTCTTCGACACCGCCATGAACCAGCAGAAACCCCTGGAGATCGAAGAGGTGCAGGTGCAGGCCGGCTCGCGCTTCGTGGGGGCGACTCTGGAGGCTTCGCGCATCCGCCAGGAGATGGGCGTCATCGTGCTCGCGATCAAGGGCGAGGACTCGCAGATGCGCTTCAATCCTGCGCCCGACGAGGTGATCAACTCCGGCGATCATCTCATCGCCATGGGCGAACCCGACGGTCTGCGCCGCCTGGAACACTCGGCCGCGGAGCGCGCATGAAAATCACCACCGCCGACGAGATGCGCGAGATCGATCGCGCCACCACCGAACGCTATGGCGTGCCTTCGCTCACCCTGATGGAGAACGCCGGCTCCGCGGTGGCGCAATTCATCCTCGAGCACTATCGCCACGCTAATCGCATCGCCGTGATTTGCGGCAAGGGCAACAACGGCGGCGATGGCTTCGTGATCGCGCGCAAACTGCACCGCGCCGGACGCGTAGTCGAAGTGCTGCTGCTGGCCGCTCCCGCCGAGTTGCACGGCGATGCGCTGGCCATGTTCGAGCGGCTGCCGGTGCGTCCCATCGTGCTGCAGCAACGCGCAGGAGCTGCAGGCTGAGTCGTCGCGCAGTCTGGCGAATTGCGACCTGCATTGTCGACGCCGTACTCGGCACCGGATTTCGGCCGCCGGTGAAAGGCTTCTATGCCGATGCCATCGCGCTCGATGAACGACAGCGGCAGCCGGTGGTCGCGGTCGACATTCCTTCGGGCGCGGACTCCGACTCGATGTTGGCGCAACAGACAAGGAGATCGCGCGTGCCGACGCGATCGTTACCTTCACCGCACCGCGTCCGGCGCATGTCTTCGGCAATCTTACGCGCGGGCCCATCGTGGTTGCGCCCATCGGATCGCCGCCGGACGCGATCGTCAGCAAGCTTGGGCTTGGACCTCACCACACCCCGCGACTTGGCTCGCTGCTCGCGCCTCGTCCAGTCGACAGCAACAAGGGCATGTACGGGCATGTTCTGATCGTCGGCGGATCGCTAGGTAAGTCGGGAGCCGCCGCCATGTCGGGCATGGCAGCCTTGCGCGCCGGAGCCGGCCTCAGCACCGTCGCAACACCTGCGCGCGTGCTTCCCAGCGTGGCCGCATTCGCCGCCGAGCTTATGACCGAGCCGCTGGCGGAAACCGAAGGCGGCGGCATCGCCATGGCGGCGATCGAGAGTGGCCGCTTCCAGAAGCTGGTGAAGCCGATGACCGTGATGGCCGTCGGCCCGGGCATCGGCGGCGATCCGGAAACGGTGCGCTTCGTCCACGAAGCCGTGCGCCAAACCAAGGTTCCGATGGTCATCGATGCCGATGGGCTGAACGCTTTTGCCGGTCATACAGATTGGCTCGACGGGCGCGAGCGTCCGCTGGTGCTGACACCTCATCCCGGCGAAATGTCGCGGCTGGCGGGCATCTCCATCAAGGCGGTGCAAGCCGATCGGCTCAACGTTGCGCGCAGCTTCGCGCGCGAGCATCACCTGGTCCTAGTGCTGAAAGGCAACCGCACCATCGTCGCCCTGCCCGACGGCACCGCGTGGGTCAATCCCACCGGCAATCCCGGCATGGCAACCGGAGGCACTGGCGACATCCTGACCGGCATGACCGCCGGAGTGATTGGACAGATGCCGAACAACATTCCGCTGGCCGCCGTCGCCGCAGTGTATCTGCACGGACTCGCTGGCGACGTCGCGGCCGAAACGTGGGCGAGCATTCCCTGGTGGCGACCGATCTGCTGGGGGCCCTGCCGGAAGCGTTCCGTCGCGCCACGGAGTGGTCGAAGCAGAGCACGATTCGCATCGGCTGACCGGTTTGTTTCTTAGGTGTCATCCTAGGCGACGAGGTTGCCGTGGCGACTCCGGTTCGTCCAGTCAGGACGGACCTCCGCTCAGGATGACAAAATTGAATTTGGCAGTCGGGACGAAAGACCACCTTCTCGTGCCGCTGCCGCTACAACGCCCCTGCTAGAATTGCCTTCGTCCGGCGATGACCGCCCACGAGCACATCACGCACTCGGCCGAAGAAACCATGGCGCTGGGCCGCAAGCTGCGCCCCGCTGAAGTTGCCGCGCGCATGGTAATCCTGCGCGGCGATCTCGGCACCGGCAAGACCACGCTGGTGAAGGGGATCGCCGAAGGTCTGCAGGCCGCCTCGCAGGACGATGTCACCAGTCCCACCTTCACCCTCATCCACGAATATCGCGGCCCGGCGGTGAACCTGTTCCACGTCGATCTCTACCGCATCGACACGCCGCGTGAGCTGGACACGCTTGGCCTCGACGAACTCTTCGCCGAGCCCGGCAACCTGGTGCTGCTGGAGTGGGGCGAAAAATTCCCGCGCTTCGAGAAGGAGTGCGACGTGGAAATCAGCCTCGAGCGCAACGGCGACCAGGAGCGGAAGATCGTGGTGAAGAGGAAGTAGGCGGAAATACAGCATACCGCGGGTTCTAGCAGGAAGGTGCGGACTCGATGATGAGATGTTCAAAATTGCTGATATTACTGGTCGTAATGCTTTTGACCTCAAGCTGCCGGAGTTCAGTAGGTGGTCCAGCATTCAGTCGTGTCAGTTTTTCACCCGATAGTAAGTCGGTTGCCTTCTCGTACAAGGAGGGCGGAGCCTGTTTCATATATTTGGGGGAGCTAAGTACCGGGACTGCGAAGCGCCTGACAAAAGTGCGATCGGGATGTGAAGCCGATCCTAGTTTCTCATCAGACGGCAAGTTCATTGTCTATTCCTATGCTCCGCAGAATGACCGTAGGTCGTCTTTGTTCGTCGTGAATGCCGACGGATCGAGTTCAAGACAGATTACTCCATTCGGAACTGACGACGTTTACCCCGTTTTCTCACCAGACAACAGCACTGTTTATTTTGCGCGATCGGGGTACTTCGGCCACCACTCTCCTATTGCTGCCTCAAGGCAACACGATTTCGATCTGTTCGCCGTAGATTTAACGACCAACAAGGTAACGCAGCTAACTTACCAAAGTCTTTATGACTTGCGGTCCCTAAGCCTTTCGCCCGACGGCAAAGAGCTACTGATCAGTACTACTCGATATCCAGTAGGTGACCTTTTTGAGGTTTACCCAATTGCAAGATTGCAATCTGCAAGACTCGTGTTTCAGCCTCATGTGCCCGACGAACCGAATCTTACAGGACCTTCGCCCGCATTCGGAGGCGCATGCTATTTGCCAGATGGCTTAAACATTCTGATGATCGCCGCGAGCAACAAAGGTGGTGGCAACTATGCCTACAATGTTTATCTCATGAGCGCCGTTACCGGCACTATCGAGCAACTCACCAAATTGACTGGAATGACAACGGGGGTGCAAGCCAGTCCGAATGGCACGTCCGCCACCTTCGAAAATGAAGGCAAAATGTATCTGCTTGATTTGCAGAGCCACAGCGTGAAACCACTACAATGGGGCGGCTTGAATAATTGATGCCTGATGCGGCCGCCTACGCGACTCGGCAACATATACGAATCGACTACGCGCGGCGCGGTTTGCTGCTTGCTGCTTGCCCTAGCTGCCACTCGTGGGATGGCTTGGATAAAACCTGCCGGTCTCGGCGCCGCCCCAGTCGATGACCTCCGGCATCTCGGATACATCAATGTCTTCGTCTTTCTTTGCCGCGATGGCCGCGATTTCGCGCTTCTGTCCTTTTGTAAGCCTCTTCATGACTTTCCCTGGCGAGAAGTTGGGGCGCGGAGCGCGTGACAACTGTGTCGTCCCTGAAGGGACTCGTTAGTTTTTCCGACCGTACTCTTATTCCACTCGCGTCCATCCGCCGGTGGGCGACTTGGCCCAGCGAACCCCTCGCATGTCGAGCCATAGACCAATGGGCTGGCCCTCCTTTGGCTCCGAACCCAAACGCAGCACATTGCCGTCCGGGTCTTCGACTTGCATCTCGTACGCCCATTGGTAGTTCGTGGGAGGATTCCGGATCGTGGCTCCCTTAGCGCTGTACTCTTCAAAGAGCGCTGCGGCATCTCCGACGCCAATCCACACCCATGCGCCGGGATGCCCCTGGTCGCCTTCGCACAACATGATGCAACCGCGGCCACGCGAGACCGATGCCATGATCCCGGGTTCGTGCCAGTCAACCTTGAACCCCAACACGCCCACGTAATAGTCAAGGCTCGCCTGCAGGTTTGCGACTGTGAAGATCGGATTAATGCATTCAAACACGGTTGCAACCGGCTTCGGCTCTTCGGTTCCAGACATGATTCAATCCTCCACTCCGACTACAGGCCGACCCACTTAAGGTTGGAGAGTGGCTGCCAGCGATTCGCTAAGTGCTAATCGCTAGCTGCTAATGGCTCATTCAGAACCCCATGATGTTATATCCGCAATCCACGTAAATGGTCTCGCCGGTGATGCCGGTAGACCCGTCACTGGCGAGGAAGACGGCGGTCGAGGCGACTTCTTTCACATCCACATTGCGTTGCAGGGGAGCGCGCTCGGCTTGAGCGCCCAGCATGTCGCCGAAGCCGGAGATGCCGCGCGCGGCCAGGGTCTTGATCGGCCCGGCAGAGATCGCGTTCACGCGGATCTTGTTCTTGCCCAAATCGTAGGCCAGATAGCGGACGCTCGCTTCGAGCGCGGCTTTGGCCACGCCCATCACGTTGTATCGTGGCACAACTTTTTCTGCGCCGTAATACGTCATGGTCATGATGCTACCGCCCTCCGTCATCAGCGGCCGCGCGGCAGCGGCAAGGGCCACCAGCGAATAGACGCTGATGTCGAGCGCAACGCGGAAGCCCTCGCGACTGGTGGCGGCGAACTCGCCCTTCAGGTCTTCGGCGGGCGCGAAGGCAACGCTGTGTACCAGAGCATCCAGCTTGCCGTATCGCGACTTCAGGTGCTCGAACAGTTGGGCGATCTCTTCGTCGCGGCTGACGTCGCACTGAAAGGCCTGCGCGTTGGGCAGGGCCGCAATCAGGTCGTCGGCTTCCTGCTTCAGGCGCTCGTTCTGGTAGGTGATGGCCAGTTGCGCTCCGGCCTGCTGCATCTGCTGCGCAATGGCCCAGGCAATGCTGCGTTTGTTGGCCACGCCAAACACCACCACCGTACGGCCCTCTAAACTAATCGACATTCGTTGTCAGTCCTCCGCGAGCAATAACGCCAAACGGTTGAGAATATCAGCCACGGCCCGGGATGTCTCGCGCTGGGGCGGCAAAGTCGAGGCGCTTTGCCCGACGGTACGCCTCAGCTGAACAGCAATTCCTTGGCGCGCTGCGAGGCCTTGACCACCGCCTTGATCAGCGTTACACGAAGTCCGCCCTCTTCCAGTTCCAGGATGCCGTCCACCGTGCACCCCGCAGGAGTCGCGACGGCGTCCTTGAGCAAGGCAGGGTGATCGCCGGTCTCCAGCATCATCTTGGCGGAGCCCATCACGGTCTGCCCGGCAAGTTTCATGGCGATGTCGCGTGGCAAGCCCATCTTGACGCCGCCCTCGGCCAGCGATTCCAGGATCATGAAGATGTACGCCGGCCCGCTCGCCGACAGTCCGGTGACCGCGTCCATGTGTTTCTCGTCGACTCGAACCGTTTCTCCCACCGTCCCAAATAACGTACGCACTACTTCCAGATCGGCAGGCTTCACGGCCTTGCCACAGCAGAAGGCAGTCATACCCGCACCGACCATGGACGGCGTGTTGGGCATGGCGCGAACCACCGCGATGCCGGCGGGGATGCGCTGCTCGATGTAGGACGTGGGAACTGAAGCCGCGATCGAGATCACCAGTTGGTCCGGGCGCAAATCGTGCTCAATCTCCTGCACCACGTCGCCAAGGGTCTGCGGCTTGACGCAAAGCAAGATGACACCGGCATTGCGGATGGCGGCACGATTGTCGGTAGTCACTTCGATGCCGTACTTGGCGGAAAGCGAGGCGGCCCGCTCCGCGTGATTCACGGTGGCAGAAATGTTCTCTGGCTGCAGCACTCTTTGACGGCAGAATGCCTGCATGAGAATGCTACCCATTTTGCCGAGACCAAGAATGGCAACCCGTTGGGCTTGCGTCGTTTCGGACATGCTTTCACTTCCTGCCTGGTGGAATTCCGGCGTTTCCGGGTGTGTGGTCGATTGTAAATGCGCGAGTTCCCGGCACGCGGACTCTCATGAGCCGCATCAATGCGAACCTGAAGATCCGCACTACTCTAAAGATCTTCGGCGCATTCCCGTGGCCCCTGTTTTTCGGCCCCTGCTGCTGAAATTCCGCTTCACATCGGCTTGGCGTTGGTAATATACTCGCTCTCGCTCCACGCTCCCGAGGGTCAGGCTCGCCCAGGGAACCGGATAGAAGTCGCAGCTTGCGAATTCGCTGGCGTCGGAGAGCCTAGAGTATTTTCCGGCGACGTCCCCGGAGGTAACGCTTGCCGGGGCAAGACCTTGCATCTTACATGGAGGCGCTATGGCGACCATCCGGGAGCTGCTGAGCAATCGCACCATTCATTACGTCCAACCTGACCAGACCGTTTCCGAGGCCGCCCACTATATGGTTGAGTGCAACGTAGGCGCTGTTCCGGTACTCGACGGCACGCAACTCGTCGGCATCTTCTCCGAGCGTGACCTTATGCGGCGGGTGGTAACGGAAGGGCGCAATCCGCAGTCCACCTATATTGCCGAGGTCATGAGCACGGACCTGCGTACGGTGACTCCCAGCACGGGTTCGGAAGAGGCCATGTGCCTGATGCAAACCTATGGCATTCGCCACCTCCCGGTGTGCGACGGCCCCATGCTGGTCGGCTTCCTCTCGTTGCGCGACCTGCTGCGTTGCCATCTCGACGAGAAGTCCATGGAGGCCGACTCCATGCGGGCCTACATCCAGACCTCCTCCAGCTAGCCCGATAGTGGGATAGCAACCCTGGCAGGCGGTGCTACACTTGCCTGTGAACTTGCCCGGCCTTGTCGATCATCTCCGCAAGATCGCCGGACGCGACGCCGTCCTGGACCGTCCCGAAGACCTGATGTTGTACGAGTACGACGCCGGCGTCCGCAAGAGCACGCCCGGCGCTGTAGTTTTTCCTCAAACCACAGAGCAGGTTTCCCAAATCATGCGGCTGGCCACGTCGGAGAATGTTCCCGTGGTCGCGCGCGGAGCCGGCACCGGACTGAGTGGTGGCTCGATTCGCCACCGAGGGCGGCATAGTCATCGCTTTTTCGCGCATGAACCGCATCCTGGAAATCGACGTCGAGAACCAGCGTGCGGTGGTGCAGCCGGGCGTTGTCAATCTGCAACTCTCCGAGCACGTGGCGCCATCTGGGACTGTACTTCGCGCCTGACCCGTCCAGCCAGAAGGCGTGCACGATCGGCGGCAATGTCGCCGAAAACTCAGGCGGACCGCACACCCTGATGCATGGTGTCACCGTGAACCACGTGACCGGAGTCGAGGTCGTGTTGCCCAGCGGCGAGATCGTGAACTTCGGGGGCAAGGCTGCCGAGTCCTACGGCTACGACATGACCGGTTTCATTGTCGGGTCGGAGGGGACGGTCGGCGTTGTGACTGCGATTACGGTGAAGCTGCTGCGCAAGCCGGAAAAGATCGCCACCTTGCTTGGCGTCTTCGAATCGGTAGACGACGCGGCACTCACGGTTTCTGCAATTACCGCTGCGGGTATTACTCCCGCCGCGCTGGAAATGCTGGATGGTTGGACCTTGCGCACCGTAGAAGCGTTTTGCCACGCAGGCTATCCGCTGGATGCGGGCGCGGTCCTGCTGATCGAACTGGAAGGTCTGCGCGAGGTGGTGGAAGAGCAGGCAGTAGCGGTACGGGAAGTCTGTCTGGCTCAGAAGGCGCGCGAGGTGCGCCGCGCCAAGGACGACGAGGAGCGCGCCCTGCTGTGGAAGGGACGCAAGATGGCCTTTGCGGCGCTCGGACGGGTCAGCCCGTCCTACTACACCCAGGACGGCGTGGTGCCGCGCAGTCAGATACCCGCCGTAATGCGGCACATCGGGGGTGTCGCCAAAAAGTACGACTTGATTATCGGCAACATCTTCCACGCCGGCGACGGCAACCTCCATCCCCTGATCCTCTTCGACATGCGTAACGCCGAACAATTCCAGCGCGTCCTGTCGGCGAGCGGAGAAATCCTCGAGTTTTGCATTCAATGTGGCGGCTCCATCACTGGCGAGCACGGCGTCGGCATGGAGAAGCGCGAACTCATGCCGCTGCTGTTCACCGAAGAAGATCTGGACGTGATGATCAGCCTGCGCAATGCCTTCAACCCCGGCGGCGTGCTGAACCCGCAGAAAATATTTCCCACGCCGCGCATGTGTCGCGAAATTACCGGCCCGTCGCAGAACCCGGTGCTGATGCAGGAGGGCCTGTGAGCACCGCGACCGCGACCCGCTTTGCAGCCGAGCTTCGCGCCATTTGCGGGCAGGAACACGTCAATGAAGATCCGGCGGAGTTGCAGACGCGGAGCATTCTCGGCATGGTTCCAGGCATCGCGGTGACGCCGGCTTCAGCCGACGAAGTTGCTGCGGTCCTACGCTTCGCGAATGAAAATGGACTGAGCGTAGTTCCCGCCGGAGGCTTCACTCAACAGCAGACTGGGAACCTGCCGCCTCAGATTGATGTGCTGCTCTGCACGTCGCGCCTGACCGAAGTGGAGCATTACGACCCCGGCGATCTCACCATTGGCATTGGCGCGGGCTGTACGGTTGCGCAACTGTGTGACAGGGTCGGCAAAGATGGATTGTTCTTCGCCGGCGATCCCGGACAGAGAGAGCGATGCACGGTCGGCGGCTTGCTGGCCACCAATCAGCACGGCCCACGGCGCCATGGATACGGAGGGCTGCGCGACTACTGTATCGGAGTGCGCTATGTTACCGGCGATGCCCGCAAGGCCAAAGGCGGCGGGCGCGTGGTGAAGAACGTCGCCGGCTACGACATGATGAAGCTGTTCATCGGCAGTTGGGGAACACTGGGCGTCATCACCAGCGCCAGCTTCAAGTTGTTCCCGGCCCCGCAACAGATGCGGACCTTCGTAGCAGCATTCAGCAGCGCGGATGAGGCCATCGACTTTCGCAACCAGGTGCTGCACTCGCCGCTCGCGCCCGTCTGTCTGGAAATTGTTTCTCCCGAAACCACGGCCTTGCTGGAACTGCCGGACCGCGCAAATGAGGAAGCTTGGTTCATCCTGGTTCGCGCCTCTGGCAGTGACGCGGTGCTCGGACGATATCGAACCGAACTCGGAACGGCAATCTCTCACGAAGTCGAAGGCACCGCCGACGTTGATCTGTGGCGGACCGTCGCAGATTTTTCGCACATCGCCTGTGAGCGGCGTCCCCGTTCTCTGCTCATTTCCATGACGATGCCCCTGCGCGAGGTTCAGCCGGTCCTCAACAAGCTTGCGGCCGTCGCTGCCGCCAATCGGTTCTGTTTTGCGGCCGTCGGCCGGGTGGGAGTTGGTCATCTGCTAACCAGCTTGTGGCAATCGCCGGACGCTGAAGTGTCGCTGGTGAGCTTCGTGAATACGGTTTCGGCATTGCGCAACCATTTGCCTCACGACGTCAGCATGGCGGTACTAAGCTGTCCTCAGGAGACGCGGCATCACGTCAGCGCATGGGGTCCGATGCCGACGCATCTGGAAAGCATGCGCGCAGTCAAGATGGCGCTCGATCCGAAGGACGTTCTGAATCGCGGGAGGTTTTTGTTCTGACAGTCGCGACTCCAGTGGCGGAAAAGCCGGTCTCCAACTTCTCGTCGGGCGAGAAGCCCACGTGGGACCTGTACTCGAAATGTGTTCATTGCGGATTGTGCCTGGACCAATGTCCCACGTACCGCGCGCTGGGAACGGAGATGGATTCGCCGCGTGGACGCATTTACCAGATGGTGCAGGTTGACGCGGGCAGGCTGGCGCTGGGCGAGTCCTTCGTCACCCACATTGATCGCTGCCTCGGCTGCCTGAATTGCCAGACCGCCTGTCCCTCGGGCGTCCCGTACGGAAGCCTGCTGGAGCGCGCGCGTTCGCAGATCGAAGAGAACTACCAGCGTAGCTGGCTGCAACGCAGAGTGCGCTCGCACTTCTACGAGAAGATCCTGCCGTCCTTCAGTCGGTTAGCCCGACATGCGCGGCTGGTACGCTTCTATCAACGCTCCGGCCTGCAAAGTCTGGCGCGCGCCAGTGGAGTGCTGAAGCTGTTGGGGATCGCCGACCTGGATGCGCTTTCGCCGCGCATGGATAGCGACTTCTCCTTTGCCGATCTTGGCCGCGTTTATCCAGCAGCAGGTAAACAGCGTGGGCGCGTGGCTCTGCTCATCGGCTGCATTGGGAGCGTTGCATTTGCCGAACTGAATCGCGCCACGATTCGGGTTCTGACCAAGAACGGCATCGAAGTTCACATCCCCAAGAGCCAGAGCTGCTGCGGAGCTCTGCACTTGCATGCCGGTTATCTGGAGCAATCTCGCGTTCAAGCTCGCCGAAATATTGACGCCATGCTGAAGCCCGAGTTCGACGCGATCGTCACCAATGCCGCCGGATGTGGTTCGACCATGAAGGAATATGCTGCGCTGCTGGAGCACGACCCTGAGTATGCTGAACGGGCGCAACAGTTCGTCGTCAAGGTCCGCGACATCAGCGAGTATCTTGCGCAGGTTGGCTTGGTCGAGCCGGCGCGTGCTCTGAAGGCGCGCGTCACCTATCAGGACCCATGCCATCTGGCGCACGCGCAAGGCGTGCGCAGTGCGCCGCGACAGTTGCTGAAGTTCATTGGCGCTGAGGTGGTGGAGTCGCCGCGCGCCGATTCGTGTTGCGGGAGCGCCGGAGTTTACAACGTCACGCAGAACGAGATCTCGATGAAGATTCTCGACGAGAAGATGGAGTACATCGCCGGCGTCCAGCCAGAAATCGTGGCCACCGCGAATGTAGGCTGCATGTTACAGCTCGCGGCGGGAGCCAAACGCAAGGGACTGAACAGCAGAGTAGCGCACGTGGTGGAGCTGCTGGACGAGGCGTATTGACGTAGAGCAGTTCCCGAGTGCTCTCGGGTTGGGTAGTGCGCGCCTTCAGGCCCGCGTCAACGACCGCATGAAAATTCCGGCTGGAAGGCCGGCCCTACCGGAGCAGGCCAAATCCGTAATCTGGCTACTTCCTATTCAGCCTGATCGTCCTCAAGACCTCTGCTCCTACCCTCGGCTCCTGCGAACGTGGTGGCAGGCTGCTGTTCAACGTGGCGAGCAGCAATGTATCTCCGTTGGTGAGGACCTCGATGTGCCAGTGATCGCCTTCAGGATCGCGGAAACGGGATTGCGCGCGCGAGGGGCCGCTCTTGCCTCTGTCGGCCCGCCCTTTGATGGACGCGCTCTTGAGGAAATGCTCCAGGTACTGGCGCGCATTGAGCTTTGCCACGCCATTCTCCCGCTGAAATGCAGTGACAATCACCGAGGTCTTGCACGAAGGGCTCTCGACCTCCAGATCGTCGTTGGTCTGGCGCAGCGTCCAGAAGGCGGGGATTCCGATGGTCACGTTGCCTTTGGGGGTGACGTAGCTGCCGCCGTGAAAGCCGTTGATTTTCTTCTTGTCACCGGCGTTTCTCGGAGCTTTGATGGCGCTCTTCTTGGCGGGCAGCGCTGCGGGCGCCCAATGAGCCGCGAAGTTTCTTGACAGCGCTAATCGTCTTCGAGGATGTTTTAGTTCTTAGTTTGCGAGGCAAGATAATTGTCCTGACCTTGAAATGATGAGTAGGTGATGACGGAGGTCACGGGCGACACCGTTTCGTGCCGCCCGCTCGCTTTGACGCAGCCATAGGCTGTCCTACCCCGCCCTCTGGCTGGCGGGCTGTCACCGCTGGTTCTTTTATCGGCAACTCTTTCATAATCCCTTAGACGCCTGACAGCGCGACGCGTAATACGGCTGCCAATTCCTCCGCGCTGTCGACCGGTGGGCGGCAGCTAAAATTCGTACACACAATCGCTACCGGCTGTTTTGCCTTCAAAGCCGGAAGATTCGGAATGGTTTCCGCCAACACCGGAGGCAAATTCTGAGCTACGGCTTCGCTGTCAGTCAGATGAACCACCGACTTGTTCACTGCGAACGGGGCAGTTGCCGCTTTCAGCAGTTCCGTCGCCTTTTGGTCTTCGCCGACAACAACCGCCAGCGTGTGCGGCCGCGACATCCAGGTCGCCGCAATTCCGTAGGTTCCTGCATAAATCCCGAACTGTTCTGCCATGCCGGCAAAGACCTCGAGCGTGTCTTCCGCTTTGTCGTGATACTTCGGGATCGTTCGTGTAAGCATGCAAGCGCATCAAAGCAATCGCCGCCGCTGGGATTGCCGGCGGGAGTGGGAGCATCCTGAAACGGTTTGCGCCGTGCCGAGAGCGCGCCCAACTGGAGCTTCTCTTCCAGAGTAGCTTCGGTGTCGAAGAAGCCGCCGGAGGTGGCGTCGCCGAAGCGGCGAACCATTTCGTCAGCAATCTGTTGCGCGAACCTGAAATAGCTCATGTCGCCGGTCGCTTCGTATGCGTCAAGACAGGCGATTGCGGTGAAGGCATAGTCATCCAACAATCCGCGAACGACGCGCTTCCGCGGCCGTGGCATCGGCATAGGCAATTACGTGCGACAAGCCGCGTTCGGCGTCCCACGCTTCCGCCAAAATGCGGTCTAGCGAGCGCAACGCAAACTTGCGCGCGTCTTCGAGATCGAGCACCTGCGCGGCCTGCAGGTATGCCGAAATGCACATCGCGTTCCAGTTGACATATACGGTCTTGTCCACGAAGGGTGTCGGGCGCTGCAGGCGCGCGGCATACATCTTCGTCTTTGCCGACGCGAGCAAGTCGAGCGCCTTGGAGATGTCAACGCCCATGCGCGACGCAACTTCCTCGGGCAGCGCGCGTACCCACAATACGTTCCTGGTCGGGTCATGCTGCATCTCCCCAGCTGCTTCGATGTCGTAATGCAGAGCGGCCGCCTGGAATTCCTCGTCGCTTAGAGCCGCTTTGGCCTCTTGCTACAGTCCAGGTGAAGTAGTCGCCATCGTCATCCAGACTAATGTCCGCATCCTGCGAGGCGTAGAAGCCGCCCCGTTCACGGTCGCTGAGCCACTCATCCATCCAGCGGACAATATCGCAGGCCACGTGCGCGTAGAACTCGTAGCCGAATACCTGGTAAGCGTGGACGTAATTCTTCAGCAGCTCGGAATTGTCGTACGACATCTTCTCGAAGTGCGGCACAATCCAGCGCTCGTCGACCGAGTAGCGATGAAAGCCTCCGGCAAGCTGATCGTAGACTCCGCCTTGCGCCATCTTGGTGAGCGTCGTGGTTACGACGGTGGCGACGCGCTCTTCGCGAGTGCGTACGTACCAATCCATCAGCAGATCGAGCGAACCGGGATGAGGGAACTTCGGTGCGCTGCCGAAGCCGCCGTTCTTCTCGTCGAAAATAGGCAGCGCCGACTGCACCATGATGCCGACCAGCCGCGGCGACAGCTCCTCATGTCGCCCGGCAAAGCCCTCGGCATTGGCCAGCACGTTCATAGCTTCATCGGCAGACTTCAATACCTCGTCGCGGCGCTCGCGATAGGCGGCAGCAATCGCCGCAGGATCTTCTTGAAGCTGGGACGGCCCCAACGGTCATCGGGTGGAAAATATGTGCCGCCGTAAAAGGGACGGCCATCGGGCGTGAGAAAGACGGTCAGTGGCCAGCCACCCGTACCGGATATGGCGGAGATAGCGAGCTGATAGCGGCTGTCCACGTCAGGCCGCTCGTCGCGATCAACCTTGACCGCAACGAATTGCCGGTTGATGATCTCGGCGGTGTCGGCGCTCTCGTAGGATTCACGGTCCATGACGTGGCACCAGTGGCACCACACCGCGCCGATGTCGAGCAGGATGGGTTTGTTCTCGCGCTGCGCCGTGGCGAAGGCTTCCTCGCCCCACTCATGCCATTGGATGGGCTGATGCATCGCCGAACGCAGGTACGCGGAAGAGGCTTGCGACAGAGAGTTGGTCGCTTCAGACATGAACTTTGAGTCTAGCAGGGATGAGCAGAGGGCGTGGGTGCAGGCAGTTTGGGGCGGATGTGAACCTAACCCCAGATTCTCAGTAAACTATCTAGTCTGCATTGCTCGGCGATGCTTGAGTGAGACATTCCGATCTTCGGATTATGGAGCCGCCATTGAAGAGTCAGGAAGCTTTGGCAAGAATCGTAGCGGGGGTAAAGAAATTCCAGGCCGAGGTCTATCCCGCACAACGCGAGATGTTCGAGAGCCTGAAGAGCAAGCAACAGCCCATGGTGATGTTTGTCACCTGCGCCGATTCCCGGGTTGTGCCCAACCTGTTCACGCAGACTGGACCGGGCGATATCTTCATCGAACGCAACCCTGGAAACCTGGTGCCTCATTACGGTGAATTCGTGGGTGGCGTTTCGTCCGGCGTTGAATATGGAATGCTCGTGCTGAAGGTGCCTCTGGTCGTCATCTGCGGACACACCGACTGCGGGGTGATGAAGAGCCTGCTGCATCCGGAGCAGGTGAACGGCTTGCCAGCGGTGCAGGAATGGATGCGGCACGCGTCCGAGGCCCGGCATCCGGGTCTATGCGCGATCACAGCGGCGCCACGGAAAGCGACAAGCTGCGCCTCATCACGGAGTACAACGTGCTGGCGCAGATCGAGAACCTGAAGAGCCATCCCAGCGTGCAATCGCGCGTCATCGGTGGAGATCTGGACATTCGCGGCTGGGTCTACGACATTGGCGACGGCTCGATTTCGGCGGCCGATCCTCAGACTGGCAAGTTCACAAAAATTGGCTAAGACTCTGGCCGACAGGGTCAGGACTCACTTGGCGACGAAGATGGCTACGCTGTGGGCGTGCACGAGGTAGGTCTCCTGGGACAGTAGCGGAAACTCCAGGCCCTCTTCGGCGATGTCGAGCGGAGAAACCAGCGCGGTGTCGGCGAACCGGAACCACTCGCGCTCGCCGATCTGCGGCAGTTCGAACTCAAGGTCTCCCCAATAGGAGTTGGCAATGAAGTGCACGTCGTCGCGTGAGCCGTCGTCGTGCAATTGGGTCAGTTGCACCGCCACGGTGCGTGATTCTGTGTCCCCAGTCGGGCTGCATGCGCTTCACCCCATGCCAGGTGATATGGAAGCCGCCCTCGCCATGAAGCTGAAAGCTGTCGCGGCGCAGCAGGGGACAGCGCCTGCGGAACGCAATCATCTGCTGGAAGAACCGCACCAGACCCGCATGGCTTTCGGTCATACGCCAGTCCAGCCAACTTACTTCGTTGTCCTGACAGTAGGCGTTGTTGTTGCCCTGCTGGGTGCGTCCCATCTCATCGCCTGCCAGGATCATGGGAACGCCGTGCGAGAACAGCAGAATGGCGGCAAAGTTCTTGCGCTGGCGCTCACGCAGTTGGTTGATGGCCGCATCGTTCGCCGGGCCCTCGACGCCGCAGTTCCAACTGTAGTTGGCGTTGCAGCCGTCGGTGTTGCTGTCTCCGTTGGCCAGGTTGTGCTTCTCGTTGTAGGAAACCAGATCGTTGAGCGTGAAGCCGTCATGGCAGGTCACGAAGTTGATGCTATGGTAAGGCTCGCGAGCACTGGTCTCGTAGAGGTCAGGACTCCCCAATAATCGGGTCGCAAGTGCCGACGTCATGCCGGCATCGCCCTTCACAAACTTCCGCACATCGTCGCGAAAGATGCCATTCCACTCCGCCCAACGTCCCCAGGAAGGAAGCGTGCCGACCTGGTATAGACCGGCGGCGTCCCATGCTTCGGCAATCAGCTTGGTATTGGCCAGCACCGGATCGTAGGCCAGGCTTTCCAGAAGTGGCGGATTTTTGAGCACCCGGCCATCCATTCCGCGGCCGAGAATGGAAGCGAGATCGAAGCGGAAGCCGTCCACGTGCATCTCCAGCACCCAGTAGCGCAGGCAATCGACGATGAAGTCGCGCACTACGGGATTGTTGCAATTTACGGTGTTGCCGCACCCGGTAAAGTTCACATACTTGCCGGTCAAGGGATCGAGAATGTAGTAGGTGGAGTTATCAATGCCGCGGAAAGACCACGTCGGACCGCTCTCGTCACCTTCCGCAGTGTGGTTGAATACCATGTCGAGAATGACGCCGATGCCGGCCTGATGCAGGGCGCGCACCATTTGCTTGAACTCGCGGACTTGTTCGCCGTCGGCCCGGTTCGATGAGTAAGCAGTGTTGGGCGCACAAAATGCCGTTGGCTGATATCCCCAGAGATTCAGCAGCCTCTCGCTGGTGAAAGGATTTACACGGTCGGTGTCGCCCTCCACGAACTCGTGGACCGGAAGAAGTTCGACCGCCGTCACTCCCAGTTGCTTGAGGTAGGGAATCTTCTCGATAATGCCGGCGAAGGTGCCGGGATGCGCGACCCCTGAGGACGAATGTTGGGTAAAGCTGCGTACGTGGGTTTCGTAGATGACGCTGTCCACCAATGGAGTATCGAGCGGTTGGTCGTCTCCCCACTCGAAATGGTTTTCCACCACCACACCATTTCGGTAAGGCCTTTTCCCAGGCGGATACTGTCCCCATGCTCCACCATTGGAGACCACGCGCGCGTATGGATCGAGCAGCACATGTGCTGGGTTGAAGCGATATACCTGAGGGTTCGGATTGGGCTGCATGTCAAAGCGATACCCGTATTGGATGCCCGCGTCCAGGCCTTCCACGAAGGCGTGCCACACCTGTCCAGTTCGATTCGAGTGCGGATCGAGCGGGAACTCAACAAAAGGGTGCTCCGCTCCCGGTTGCAATAGAACCAGCCTGCACGACGTAGCATTTTTGGAGAAGATGGCAAAGTTGACGCCGGTGCGGCGTAGGGTTGCCCCCAGGGGAAGCGGGACTCCGCGAAGCAGGCTGTAGCCGGCAACGGATGTCGTGGAAGATGCTTGGGGCTGGCTTCGGGTGAACGACTTAGTGGGCATGTGCAGTTGACCGGCTAGAGCGCGGGGCCATCAGGATGGATAGCAGAAAGCTGGGAGAACAGCAAGGAAAAGCGGCAGGCCGTCGAACCTGGCGCCACGTCCGCCTCCAACATCGGCGGCGGGTGCGATCGCGTAGTTCGCCGGCCTGGCAACTCAATTCTGCTTCGCAGCTATTGGATCTTGATCAGCTCCACGTCGAAGACGAGCATCCCGAAGGGCGGCTGCTTGCCTTGATACGCGAGTCTCTCCGGAATCCAGAAGCGCGTTTTTTCGCCTTCGACCATCAGTTGCACGCCTTCGGTCCAGCCGGCGATCACATGATCGAGCGGGAAGGTCGACGGCTTGCCACGAACGACTGAACTGTCGAACATCTTCCCGTCGGTCGACCAACCGGTGTAGTGTACGGTGACCTCGTCAATCTTCTTAGGATGGCGGGTGCCGGTTCCCGGCGTCAGCACTTTGTACGCGAGCCCGCTGGGAGTCCGCTTGGCATCGGCTGGAGGCGCTTTTACATCAGGCGGCGCGTGGGTTGGCATCTCAATTAGTGTCACGTCAAACACCAGTGTGCCCGTTGGTTTCCCCTGCTGTCCCTTGTAGGCGAGCGACTCGGGAATCCACATGCGGAGGGTCTCGCCCGCCACCATCTCCTGAATGCCCTCGCTGAAGCCGGGGATCACGTGGTTAACCGCGAAGGTGGATGGCTTGCCGCGAGTTATCGAGCTGTCGAACATCTTTCCATCGGCCGTCCAGCCGGTGTAATCGACGGTGACGATATCGTCCTTGGCGGGATGCCCTTTGCCGGTGCCGGGCTTCACCACTTTCGTCGCCAGACCCGACGGGGTCTTGGTGGCGTCCGCCGGCGGCGCGGCAACATCGGATGGGGCAGGAATCGGCGACGACGGCGTCTGGGCGGGAACCGACGCCACCGCGAGAAGGGACAAGACGATCGAAAAAAGAATTCGCATCTGCCTATTCTATCCGCGACGCCGCAGCCGCCGACATTTTACCTCCAAATTGGCACTCGGAGAAGCAGCAAGACAAGCTCGTTGTGGCTGAGCCGGGCGACGGGAGAGATGAGGTGGGACGATATAATCGTCTGCCGTGATAGCTCAATGGACGCCACCCTGGATCTCAGCGCATTACAGCGACCTCCTGGCATTTCTGTCACTGGTTCTGGCAGTGATTTCGCTTTACTACGCGATAAAAGCCGTCAAGGACGGGCGGGAACTAGTCGCGACCATGAGAGTCGCAAACGAAAACGGTAATTTACTGGCCAAACGACTCGAGAGCATCGGAGAAGATGCGGTAAAACACTCTCAGCGGCTGGAGGAGCAAACCGACGGCCTGCGGCGAATCAGCAAGTCTCTTTCCACGCGTTACCTCGGGCACTTTCCGGATTATCTTCCCAAGGTCGCAGAAGTGACCAGCCATGCGACCAATCGGCTGCATATCATGTGCAGTGTCATCGCGCATGGTAATTTCACTGCCCCCGAGCATTGGGTCAAGGTCAAGCGCGCCGTCGAGGATGCCAGTGGCCACGATACCGAGATCCGGCTGATCACGTATACCGACGAGCGCCGCCAACGACAATTTACGCAACAGTATCCCGATTTTTTGGAGAACTGGGATGAGGCCAGATTGTCGGAAAGCCGCTCAGGAGCTTTGGCGAGGCAGTTTCTAAAGAAATACAAGATTGATCCAAAGGCTGCAACTCGCGAACGCTTCTTTGAACTGGTGGATTCGGATGACCAGGATGCGCTGAAGCATGAGTTTCGCAGTGCTTTGGTATGCCGGACGGAAGAGACGATCAATGTCTACATGTGGGTGGCGGACGAGTCGGAAGCAGTCTTCGCGTTGTCCACGCACACCGAGCGCGGGCTGGTCCAGGCCTTCTACACGCGCGATAGTGGAATCGTCGCCTCGCTTCTGGCACTCTTCGACAAGGTCTGGCAGGACACCGAACGTAAGGCCGGCACTGCCGTTTTACAACCCCGGGACGATAAGGGACGGCAGAGCCTTCCGCACAGGCGCAACTCCGAAGCCAACTTGCCGGAAGCCGGATCGCCAGGCAAATAGTCAAATTGCGCTTGCCGGCTTCAATTTCGCTTGAGCCGGTCGCGGGCGATCCGCGCATAAAGATCGATTGCATCTCGCAACTGCCGCTTCTCGATGTACTCGCGCTCGGTGTGCGCCACGTGAATGGAGCCGGGACCGATGAGCAGCGGCTTTCCCCAATTCGTCAACGCGGGGATATCGGTACCGAAGGCGGCAATCATGGTATCGATGCCCGGCACAGGGTCGAACTCCATGTAGGGAATGTCCAGAGTGAAGTTGGCATCCGCCTTACCCGCAACGGCCGCGGCAATATCCTGGCGCAATTTCTGCGAAGGCCCGACGAGACGGTACAGCAGATAAGCGCGGGCCTGGTCGGGAATGACATTTGGCGCGCGACCACCTTCGATCATGCCGATATTCATGGTGCACGGCCCGGCCTTGGGATTCGTCGGGAGCTTCAGGGCGCGGACCTTCTCCAGCGCGTCCAGCAGCTTTTCGATGGCCGACTCGCCGAGGTGAGGATAGGCGGAGTGAGCCATCTTGCCATGCGCCGCCACTTCCACACGCAAGGCCCCTTTCGAGGCGACCGCGAGCTTATTTTCGGTTGGCTCGCCGTTAATCAGGAATCTGGTCCCGCGCGGTTGCTGATTGGCCGTGTGCGCACCCTGGCTGTCGCGCTCCTCGCCGACCAGAAACAGGAGCCCAACGTGGATGCGTTCGGCCTTCAGTTTTTCCGCGGCTGCTATCTGGGCCACGATGATGCCCTTGGCGTCACAGGAGCCGCGTCCATAGATACGCTCCTCAGTCTCGGAAGACGGAATGTATGGGGGGACCGTGTCCATGTGGGTCGAGAGCGCCAGCTCAGGCCTAGCATGACCGGGATGCGTCGCCCACAGATTGAACCGGTTTCCTTCGACCGGCATGCGCTCCACGTCGTAGCCAAGCCGCGCGAGTTCGTGGGCTAGCGCCTCCGCAACGACGGCCTCTTGCCCGGTCGTCGATTCAATATCAATCAGCTTGCGAGTGAGGGCGAAAACGTCCATCCCGGAAGGATAGCGTATTGCCATCTCTCATTGCTGTGCGATGGCTGTCTCGTGGCGTGAGTGCGCGAACTTGAAGGGATGTTCAAAGCTCAAGTAAAGAAGTACCCCCTTGTCGCCGGCGCTGGGACCGACTCCGACGGGAAATCCGACGCCGGGAACAATCTGAAGGCCGCTCTTGAAGTTGTAGGCCCAACGTATGCCCGGGCTCACGTACAAGTCGTGCCGCTGCGTGGTTCTGCCGGCACCCACCACCTCGGCGTTGGAAGTCCACAAGGTTTCAACCAGGGCGTTGAAGCGGGGCTTGATGAGCCAGACGACAGACTGGCCGAGGTTCGCACCAACCGCGCTTGCCTTCTGTTGGCGTTCATTTTGAGCTTGAGGGACCCACATCACGCCGGCGTTCCAGTGCGTCACGATGTAGCGATTGACCACAAGGCTAAGGGGAAAGTTGGTTTGAACTCCGGGGCCGCCGATGCCGCGGCCTTCGACCTGACTTCCCGTGGGCAACAGGAGCGAAACCCGGGGAGCGACGGCAACGCGAGTTTCGCCGTTGCCCACTAATTGATAGCGGTAGTTGATGAAGGTGTCGCCCCAACCTGCACCCGATGATGCAAAATCGGCGGCATGAGTGGCCGCCACAGTAACGCTGAGTTGATGCTTCAGCGAACGCAACGGCCACTCGTCGGTTTGGGTGAAGGCCCAGTCTCCGGTGGTGAGCCTCTGAAAGTAACTGATGTGCTGAATGACGCCGTCTTCCTGGTTGTAGGCTTCTTCGATGAGAAAGCTGTTGTCCTGGATGGGTGGGGGCGCGGAGCTCTCTTCGACACGGATGGCCGCCACCGGCGGCAGCCCCTGGGACACGTTCGAGTCGCTGCCGGGGGCGCCGGCAAAGGCGCAGCTGGATAGAGTGAGGAAGAGTACGGTGAGGGTCTGGGTTTTCAGGAATGACATGACGGCCTCGGCCTGGATCACTTGAAATTGAAATTCATTTTCAAATTACCTTTCAGGCTAGAAGAGAATGCCGGGCCACACCGTGACGCGGCTCACAAGGTTGCGTGACGAGGGGTTTCGATGGGGAAGACTTGCGCTCTGGCCCATGGTTTACGCGGGACCGTCTCAGAGTGGACGCAGATGTTCGGGCCCGTCTTGATCGCCAAACAGCTGTTGGAGGCCGGCGCGAAAAAGGGCGCGCGCCGTCATAATGCGGCTTATCCGGGGGCGGGCATACCTATGAGCAAGAACTGCATCCTACCAAACCGGAGGATCGATGCGCCCTTTAGCTTGGATCGGAATTGTTGTACTGGTACTAGGAATTCTTTCGTTCGTTGTGCCTGTCCCCACTAGCCAATCCCATGGCGTCAAGATCGGAGATACCTCAGTGGGCGTCACCACCCACCACGACGAAAAGCTTTCCCCTGCAATCGGCGGCCTACTGTGTGCCGCTGGAGTGGTGTTGTTAGTGGCAGGATCACGAAAAGTCACCGCCTAGTCCGATAAGCGGGCTGAGCAGTGCAGGTGCCGGCGGCCAGATGCGTACGAGGCCGTGCCGCCGCGGCTTTCCTGGACGTTCGAAGAGACCAAGGGCGCAATCAGTTTAGGGTACTGATCCCTATTCCGCAGTCGCCCCTCCTGAAAGCCGAGTAGACTGCCGGTAGCCCCAGATCAACGGCCGGTCGTGAATTCCGTGGTGTTGGTGATGTAAAGTTCGTGCACCTTCTGGTTGACCTCGTCGGGGGTGAGTCCGGTCGAAACCATGTAGTTGCGCAATTCGTTTCTTTGATTCGCGTCCACCGTTATCTTGGGTATTCCATCCACAAAAACCTGAACAGCCGAGCGGTCCCTAACCAGACGATACTTGTGCATGACTCATTGTAGCGGTATTTCCGCGGTGGGTTGTTCGCGCATTCGAATCGCATATGAGGGACCCGCGCAGAGGTTGCCTGCTGTACGGAGAAACAAACCTCTGGAATCAAGTTGCCGCAGACATCCTGCGCGGGCACGCGCCCCATCTGACATAAGAGTACTTCCGACCAACAAGGAGAAACCATGTCAGACCAAACTACCGACAAGCAGAACCAGGGAAACCAGCAGGACGATTGGAAGAAGAAAAACCCTAACCAGCAGGAGGGCGGTCAACAGAAGAGCCCTCAGTCTGACCGTGACCAGTACAACAAGGACCAGCAGAAGAAGCAGGCATAACCTCGAGCCAAAAGGGTGAACTAGCCCGATAGGGGGCGAGCGAACGAAATAATCACGGCTTCGAATGGCCTATGACGGGCGTTCGAAGCCGTTTGATTGTTACAGTGACGTACGCCGCCGCAAGAAAATTACAACCGACGCTGTTAATGCGCACGCGGATTGCGTTGGATGGGTGCATTTTGGATCGCTAGGAATTCCTGGTTTTTGATTTACACCCCGCTCGCGCTCTGATACCTTCCGTGCCGGCGATATCTGCGGTCTGAAATCGCCTGGCTGTTTCTCGAAAAGAGGACATAATCATGAGCAAAGCAACACGTTCTCTGGTTAGTCGCGTTAAGGATGGCAAGAGCGTAGTCGTATTCCTGGCATTGGGCCTCACGGCTCTCTACATTCCCTTGCGCGCGGCCGGCCAGGATGCGGGGCAGGTTAAGTTCGTGAACTCGTGCAAGTACAGCCTGACCTTTAATTCGACCGGCCCACAGCTCGGAACCTTGGCCGCCGGTGGGCAAAAGGTGGTCGCGATTTCGTCCTTCAACCAAGGAGGGCAGAATCGAATCATCGCGTACCCGAACCTGACCGACAGTCAATGCCCGAATTGCGATGGCTGGACCGACTTAGGAGGACCGCCTGGGACCAAGCAGCGTGAAGGCTGGATGTGGGAGGGCAATGACGCGAAATATGCGGCGTACTGCAACCCCAGCCTCAGCGGACGCGGGATCTGTGTGCAGCAGCACAATTGCTGCGGGGCCGGAATGGTACAGGATGGGACCTTCGGCACGCACTTTGAGTTCACGCCCAAAGGTACGCCCACGAACGACTTCGTCAACCTGAGCACGAACTACGGCTCGGGGCCTCACTCGCCGCCCAACCTTTGTCCAAAGGGTGGCCCCGACGACTGTGTGGACAAAGCAGCCGTCATCTTCTACAACGTCCCCATCGCGTGGACAACGAACCTCAATTGTTCTTTCACTACGAAGGGGACACAGGTAAAAGGTGGGAAGTGCATTGCGGCGAGTTGTCCCGATGCTTATCAGCATCCGACCGACGACAAGCAGGTGGCCTGCCCGGTGAACGCAAGCCGGGGCTATGTAGTGACCTATTGCCCCGGCGGCTCGAACATGCCGAATCCGAAGTGACGTCGGCCCTTTTCGCGCTGACCGGCGGTCCCGTCGCGGTGACAAGTTCCCGTCCTTGATCACAAAGACAACGACGGGAATTTTCAGTGCCGTGACCGCCACTATGTTTCGGGGTCACTTCCGCGAAGCCGGAGGCGCCAGGCTGTTGGCACCGTAATGCGCCACCAGCAGGGCATTGCCCTCGACGATGAGGAGGACCATCCGGTCGCATGCAGACGTTCAACATGCGACCGGAAGCGGCAATTCTGCTTGCTATTGCAGGAGTCCAAACATCGCGACTCCGTTCGGCGTGCCCACGAATACCTTGCCGTTGACGATCAGCGGAGTGATGAACTTGTTGCCGGCTCCGAATTGATCGCGCGATCCCGCCTGATCGCTGTTGTACAGCTCATGCGAAAGATCGGTAGCGTCGTAGGCGTGAAGGACGGCCGGACTGCTATTCTCGACTGCCCAGACGATGCCGTTCGACGTGCCATTGGCGGACACGCTCGGAGTGGTACCGGGGTAGGCGAACGAATTGTTGGTTCGTGAAGTAGGAGAGGCGGAGAGCATCGCGTTGCTGATCGAGAAAGCTTTGAGCGTGCTGGAGACCGATCCGTAATAGACGGTGTTGTTGAAGTAGGCAGGCATGGACCATACACCGCCCGGAAGCACCCCAACCAGCTTCTGATAGACCGCGTCATCGTTGTTCGGGTTGAATTTCCCCATATTGTCGCGATTGACCACGTAGAGGTTGGTGTCCTTGCCTGCTCCGACCGCCAGGTGATGGACCTGGCCACCGGTGTCAGTCAAATCGGGCAGGATCATCGCTCCGCCCGAACCCAGATCCTGGTCGGCGCCCGACTCCTGGACCGTGTTGTGCATGGTGAAGTAGTCCGCCACGGTGAACCCTCCGGTGAGGGAGACCTTCACAAACGCATTGCCATAGTCGCCATTGACGGGGAATCCCTGGCTGGTGAGCGTGGTATCGAAGGTTCCATTCCCGTCAAGAAAGTAGAGCGCCTGGCTGTCGGAGGCCAGACCCGCGCCGGCCATCCAGATGGCGCCCTCGTTCCCGTTGGGAGTAACGTTCAGGACGGCCGTCTGTGCCAGGGTCTGGGAGTTGTAACCCATCAGCCACCCGGTGTAGGGACGTTGGTCGCAGTGCGAGGTGAAGGCTATATAGATGGTTCCCCCGAACGACAGCAGACCAGCCCGTTCAGCATATTGCGCAGGATCAAAGATGACCTGCCCGCCTTGACTGCCGTCGCCGGTACCGGGATAGGTTGCCGTGATCTCCTTAGGCCCGCCGAACAGCTCTGCTCCGGTCTTGAGATCGAGAGCATGCAAGCGCTGGTGATAGTGGCCGGAAGAGTCTTTGGACATGGCGACAAAGTATATAGCGCCGAATTGTCCGCGCTGGCGGTCAATCACGGGCGTGCCCGTGATCCCAATTTCCGGGGAGATCTGGCTGCACCCGTGATTGTCGCTGGTGGTTTCGCCCGCCGGGATGGCCGAGACCTTCCAGGTTTGCGTCCCCGCGTCGGCGTCGAAGTTGTAGACGCTCCCATGTTCGGTCACTATGAACAGGGTGTTTTGTACACGCAGGGTCCCGGGTAGTTTGTAAACGTAGAGGGGTTGCGCATCCACCTTGCCATCGACGGAGAAGAATCTGACTTTTCCGAAGGAGGTGGAGTTGACATTCGCGGTGGTGAGAGTTGTCTCCTGTAAATTTGCGCCTTGGCGGGACGGATTGTAGTGATAGGTCACCACGTCGCCCGCGTATCCTACAAATGGCGCGCCATGCTGAACATCCTGGCTATCTGATTGGGCCGTTGCAGGGACAGCTGCTTCATGCGATGGAGAGTTGGCTGGGGAAGCGGCTTCAGCTCGACCGCAAAGCAGCAGCAGGCCGGCGAGAAGCGGGAACGACAAGGTAACTTTCAAGCGGTTGTACATCGAATCACCCCAAGTATGGACTTCTGGCTTAGACGACTCTAGATGAGCTTCGTCAGGTGGAAGGTTGTCCGAATTCTGGAAATAAGTGTTAGCGCAATTATAGAGCTTTGGTGCTATTTTGGCCTGCGTCCTATGCGTGCCGGTAGTGTCTCAGTTTGAAATCTGAGAAGACGATTCAAAGGTAGAGCGGGCCTTCAGAGCCTGCCCTGAGCAAAGTCGAAGGGTTCGCGTCGCACGGGAAATCTAACAATGGGGCTTTAGCCCCGGCGGGACGCGATGAGCGTCCCGTTTTCATTTGAGCGACTCTGTGACTGAGCGACTCATCCGACGTGAGCTTTGTCTCAGGGCACGACTTCACAGGCCGCTGAAAAACTCCGCCGCAGCCGGTTTGAAGGGTCGCAGCTTTAGCTGCGCCGACCGCAGCCTTTCTGTTTTGTCATCCCGACCGGAGCAAAATCGTGTCGTTCGCGACACGATTTTGCGCAGCGGAGGGATCTGCGGTTCGCTTTCCACTCAGTCGCCTTGTGTCAGGGCACGACTTCACAGGCTGCTGAAAAAGTCCTCTCAGGAGCGAGTTCGAGTAGTGCGGCGCTTCAGCGCCGCGTCAAGCGAGTACAGTGAAACGGCCTTTAGGCCTGGGGACATTTGTTAGAAGCGGCCATAACAGCGGCTGCGGACAACGTACCTCAGGGCTAAAGCCCTCTTCACAAAACCAATTGAACGCGGGCCTCAAGGCCCGCACTACCCGAACTGTTGCCAGTACGGAGTTTCTGTTCGGTCGTGCCGATGAGGCTTCCTCTTTCCCATCCCGAGCGGGCTTCAGTGCAGACCCGCGTAGAAGGCCCGCGCCTCTCCGTTGGCATGCTCCAGGCGCCGCTCGATCAGTTCGCCGGTCTCGGTGTCCAGCACCAAGATCTGCTGGTAGCGTGTGTGTAAATCACAACCTACAATCTTCATGTGCTCGGCTCCTTTCCTCCGAGCCTTGGTTGCTGAGCACACCAAGTTTACCCGGCGGCCGGGAGCCGACACGGTTATCTAATCAGCCCAGGCTAGTTTTCAGTCTCGTAGGTTGAAGGTAATCCGGAGGCTGATTTTCTGGTTGTTCGGCGCCACGCAGCAGGTTTAAATGATCAATGCCCGGTTGCCGGTGGTATTGTCGCAAAATTCAGGAAATATTTTCTTATGGCCGGAAGGAGACTAATCACTAGATCCTAATTCGTGCTAAAATGCCGGCCCATGTCAGCCGCCACTGCCACTGCCACTTTCGCCTCGTCGCTCTTCGACCAACTAGCGTACTACATTGCACAGAAGTACACCCAAGAACAGATCGAGCATGCCCTCACAAAAAACTACTCGGTCCCGTCTCCGGTGGCTTCGATCATCGCGCAAGCCTTACTGAACGGGGGGAGATTCAAGCTGGGAGGCGACCAATCGACAACATTGGGCGCTCTTCTGACTCCGTTCTTTCCAAGCGATATCTCGCTGCCCTCAGAATGGTCGCACATCACTTTGAACACGCTTTCTTTCACCTACGACCCGGCGGCGGGACAAACCTTTGCCTTCAACGGATCGGTGACCGTACCTCTGCAACTTGGAAACCAGCCTGTGAACTGGAGTACGGACCTTACCCTTAGCTCCAAGCAACAGGATGGTACCCGTGATGCTGACGGTAAGCTGAGTTCCAGCCTCGAGTTTGGTGGCTTCCACTTTGATGGCGAGTACGATTTCACGGCCGCGGACCAGATATTCACGGCCGAGCTTTCGGCGGGCGACCAAATCTCGCTTCAGGCCCTTTGTCGTGCCTTCGACGTCACCATGCCTCGGCTATGGGACGATGTTTCGGATATCTCCCTTACCGGCGCTTCTCTTGAACTCGATTTCACGGATGCGACCGACACGGTGCAGATTACGGCCCAGTATACGGCTGGCGAACTCACTGGCGCCGCTTTCGTGACCGTGACGCAGGACCCTGTCCGCGGGTGGGCACTGGCCTTCGGAGGCGAACTCAAGAATTTCAGTGATTTCCCGGTCATCGGATCTACTCTCGGTTCCAAGGTGCCGTTGGATCTGGCCGCAGCCTTTGCCCTGGTCTCCACTGGCGCGATTTCCACCTTGAACATCCCGCCGCTGAAAGGGCAGACAAGCTCGCCATTCCAAAACTATCCCATCCACGTGGTTGCGGCGGGCATCATGATTGCCGGGCTGCTCGATGTCAGCAATCCCACCAACACTTGCGCGCAGAACCTCGCTAACTTTAACAATCCTCCCAGTCAAAACACGAGCAATGACACGACCATCTTGATCACGGCCGACCTGAGCGCCGCCGAGGTGAGTCTGACCGCGGACTTGGGCACACGCCCCTTGACCAGCCAGTGCTTGCTGGACCTTACCCTGGAGATCTATGCCTCGGGAGAGACGGTCGGCATAGCCCTGAACAGCTCCATCACCTTTGGGACCCTGACTTTCGATGTCGGGATAAACCTCACCGACGAGCAGGTCTTCGGCACTCTGACCCTCGCTTCGTCCGGTGGCATTCCGCTTCCCGCGCCTCTCTCGAATCTCTACATCGATTCGCTGACGGGGCTGCTGGAGTCGACTTCGACAAGGCAGAAGCCACGGCCGGCTTTGTCGCACGCTTCAGCCTTGGCGCCCCGCCGAGTTCCGGCAGTGCGCCCTCCACCGATCGAGTAAAAGGGCTGCTGCCTGGCTACCCCGGCGCGACCTCTCTGCCCTCGCTCTCGTCCTTTCAGTGCGCGCTCATCGGGGGTATCGACCCCTTCGGTGCTGTGGACCTGGACCTGGGCTTGCTGACGGTAAACCAGATTTCGCTCGCGGACATCTGCGCCTACCTGCTCGCCTTAACGCTCCCGGACGATTTCGTACGGACACTCGACGGCATATCGCTCGACAACATTCTGATCTACTGGTGCGATGACCTGCCCGGCAATTTCGCAGGGCTCAATCTGAACCTGCCCGATGGCACCGCCCTGGCCACAGGGTTTGTCTTTCAGGGTGGCCTAAAATGGGGCTCATTTCAGGCCTTTGCCGACATCACCGTCGACATTTCCGGGGACAGGCCCAACTGCAATGGTGAACTCACCACCTCCCCAATCCAGATCGGCAAAATCCTTTCGATTACAGGTGACGGCAAGGCCGTGCCCGGTGTTAAGCCCGGTGGTCCCATTATCGAGTTCAACACTCCACCTACCAAGCCGTATCTGAACGCGAACTGGTCCGTGAAGGTGCTGGATTTGGACACCCAGACCGTGGCCGTGAAACTGACGGGCACAGAGTTTACTTTCTCGGTCCATTCAAAAAACACCTTCGCCAGTTCGAGCTTCGATTGCCGGCTGGACCCCGGCGGCAAGCAGTTCAAGTTCCGCTGCAGCGGAAAACTGGACGCCTTTGATGTAACGATTTACGGCGAGAAATTGAGCCTTGGGGGTTCCAATTTCAAGGCCGAAATCGCTGCCGGATGGAATCCGCAAAAAGCAGACTTCGACGTGAAAGTCGGCGCCACATTTGACTTCGAGGACATCACCTTCACCGTCCCGACGTTCTCGGTGGATGTCTCATTGGGCAGCGTTGACGATCTGGTGCACGCCATTGCCGGCCAGATCGCCGCTAAGGCCGATGACATCTTCAAGGACTTCATCGACCAGATGGGAAGGCTGGGCAAGGCGTTCACGATCGGCGTCCACGACATCGTCCACTACTTCAAGGAATTCGCTGATTGGTTCTTCGGTGAGAACAAGAAACGAAAGCCAAGCCTGTTTTTCAAGGATTACGCGTTGATCAGGGGTACCGCCGCCCCTGTGTACGAGGTCTACCAGATGAATCTGCGCTGGGTGCCCAATATAACCACATTGGACTTCCTTGACCCCAAACACGACAAGCTAATCGTCCAGAACATGGATCCGGTGATAGCCTTGCTGCCGCTGGACGAAGTCATGGTTCCTTCACGCGTAAACGGAAACGTTTTCCAGGATGAACATGGCTATTACATAGTCTTTCCGACGGTTACTACGAACTTACGTCGGGGCAGAAAGTACCGAATAGTGCCAAGTACCCTGTCCAGAATGCTGAGGGGTTTCTGCAAAGAAGCACAGTTCTAACGCAGTTTCTGGACCAGCAGGTTAACCAGGAAGGCGTAGTGACGAAATCCGCGCGTAATGACGTCGATAACATTCCGACTAACAAATTGTTGAGGAGTGACTACGCGGTTACCAGTAACAACCAGAAGTTAAAGAACGTTCTGCCCATCAGAAGCGATGACCCAAATAACCCCGAGGTCGCTCTGTTTATCGACGGAATCCGCTATGTCCTGAGCGATTGGAATACCTTCCAGTATCTCAGGCCAGAGTGCCAGAACAAGCTCCCATTCTATGGCGCACAGCAGATACCGGCCGCCGCATACGATGCCATACCGGAATATGCTCTCCCTGACGGTATACGGATCGTGCCGGGGCAACTGTACCGGTCGAATCTCGAGAGCCAGTACACAGTCTACTGGGCAAGCAATGACCAGATGTTTACCTTGTGCCCCCTAACTCGGCCGTACTATGATCAGTTTTTTCCGAACCAACCCTGGACAGAAATCCCTGACGCGTTCTTACAGTGCCTGCGGAAGGGAGGAAAAGACCGGAGAGACCCAAATACCCACATTCTTCAGGCCAATTCGATCGAAGGTAGACCAACTGGAGCTGGTGCCCCATCGATAAGAACGGAGGCGTTGTCAAGAGCGAGGTTTTCCTCGCGATGCGCGAGGACCGCTGGGTTTGACGCCAGAGTTGGATTGTGAGGACCAAGACTCTGGAACATCACTCGCTGCTCATGTTCGGTGGAACCACTCGTTCCACCACCCATCGATACGGCTTTTGCTTTCCGCCATGATGCTTAATGCGAACCTCCAGCCGCCGTCGCCGGTGCGAAAGTGGAAAACCGTTTTCTGGTTTTCAAGCGCGCCAGCGCGTCTTTTGCACCGGTCCGCTGGATGCGAGAGCGCCCAATCAGGTTCGCGGCCTAGCTTGCGCCGCCATGGGGCACCGCGAGCTGCTCTCGTTATGAACGATCTCCGGATACCCAGTGTTGGTGCGCAGCATCCAGTAGAGTCGTACCGCCAACTTGCGGGCCGCTGCCACTTTCGCCACTCCCTTGGGCTTGCGGTGGCAACGGTGTTGATACTTCTTGCGCAGACTTTCATCCAGGCGAACTGCTGTTTGCGCCGCTTCCACCAGCAACAGGCGCAGAAAACCATTGCCCTGTTTGCTGATCGCCCCCAGCCGTTGTTTGCCGCCGGAGCTGTGTTCGCGCGGAATCAGCCCCAGATAGCTGGCTACCTGCTTGCCCCGCTGAAACCGGCTGGCATCGCCGATGGTCACCACGAACGCCAGCGCCGTAATCGCACCCACTCCCGGCTGCGTCATCAGTAGCCTTGCCTGCGAATGCGCCCACGCTGCTTTTTCCGCCGCCGCATCCAGGGGTCTGATTTGCTCGTCCAGTTTGGCCAATAGCGCCAGCAAATCTTGCCGCCGGCACCCGCCCGACCCGGGCAGCGGCAACTCCAGAAAAGCACGCTGTCCAACTTCGCTCCACAACTTACTCTTCTTCTGCATCCCGCGATTCATCGCCAGGTGCTGCAACCCGTTCTTCACCCGCGTGCGAATCTGCACCAGGCGATGACGATGGATCAGCAGTTGTCGTAGATCGCGCTGCTCGGCATCCGGTCTCCACAGCCGCGGAAACCGTCCTTCCAGCAGCAGCTTCAGTATGTGCGCCGCGTCACGGCGATCGGTCTTCTGCTGGCGCACATAACTGGCCCGAATCTGGGCCGCATCCCCGACCCCACACTTCGTGTCCCAGCTGTTGCAGCAGATCCATGAACCACTGACTGTTCCCGCAACTCTCTACCCCAACCAACGAAGGTATCGGCAAGCTGCGGTAAAACTGTTCCGCCTCGCCGTTACCATGGACTAGTTTGCGTTCTACCAACTCACCGGTCGCCGCATCCAACATCGCCACTTGCTGCCAACTGGGATGGAAATCACACCCTACAATAATCATGAAGGCTTCTCCTGACTCAGAGCTTGGTCCTCACAAACCAAAGCATACCGAGTCCGCTGAAGCCTTCGTTCTTATATCCATCAGGTTCGCGTCCCTCGTTTGGACGCTAACCTGGGCCTCACCTATGATGGGATGGATGGCCTTCTTTCGCTAGTGCGGATGGTGGAGAATACGACTGCGACCGAAGTACCTTTATGCTCCGGGCGGCGGATCGCAGATCACACAGGTCGCGCAGCATGATGGTGATCTCCACTACGGATATTTGCTGAGGGGCGATGATGGCACGGCCCTGCCGACGTACCGCACAATGTTCCAATCCATGGTCCACGCAGCGGTTCTGGACGTGATCGATCGCTCGACTTTCAGCTGCACAGTTTGGCTCTTGCAAGCAGCGTGACCGTGGCGACGTCTTTCGACGCCTTCACTTGGATGCGCACGGCAGTTCCTTCC
>CAVTMW010000027.1:0-102719 GCA_963735855.1 uncultured Acidobacteriaceae bacterium | reverse complement strand
ACACGGTGGAAGTCACAGGTTCGAATCCTGTAGCGCCCACCATTATTTTGTTCAGCTTACGGCGGAAATCGGCCATCCGTTTATGCACATTAACGCACATTAGCTGTGCGGCCCTGTTCTTCCTTTTCTCTATTGCCCGGCAATGCTGCGTTCCACACCATCGTCACCACCCGGCCCTGTGCCCGCCTCGCGTCCGCGGTGAATGCTTGGGCGTAGAAAGCAAGGCTGGTCTTCGGATTGGCAATAGCGGCAGAGGGCCTGGACAACCCTTCACGTCCTGGCCATCGGCTTTCAGCAGTGCAGGTGGCCAATCGTTCCCAGGAGGGAAATAGCACGCAGCAGTCCTGCATGGTATGCCATTCCGCTATGAGAGACCGCGATCTAAGTCACACGCCGACTCCTTTACGGGATCAGGGAAATGCTGCTGTTGGCGCGTCTGGCAATAACTACTTTTGCATGTAAACAATCCTTGGGTGCGCACAAAATCGGCGAAGAAATACCGCGTGCCCAAAGTTTCGGCGAGCTTACGAACTCCTTCGTTCCGCGCAATCGTGCAGGTCATCGCTTCCACGTCACCAACAAATCGGCTTTCCTGAAAAGCAAACTCCCCCAAGATCTCATCATATCTAGCGAGGCCAATTAGGCCCTTCCAAGCGCTTTGCCACTTCTCGCATCTCCCACCAGCTTCCAACCATGACCCTGTAGTCGCAGGCCAGTGCAAGCATGCAGCCGCCAACTTTCGGAGGGCCGACAAACCTGACGTTGCCTTCGCAACAGAGTCGATATCTCATATAAAATTAGGTAGATTCGTAAGGTCTTCTGGTCAGGCCCCGTCTTTGTAGATCTGGGAAATCTGCCTCGCAGGCGTGATGACAGAGTCCGCCAACGACAATGCGAAACGAAGGCCTCCACGTTAAACCAATGGCTGGGTGACCGCAGCCTCTACTCATAACATCAAGTTTGGAGCACAAAAACCTATGACGGCATTCTCAACCCGTTTCTCTTACGCATTTCGTTGCTTCTTCTCGCTGTTGTTCAGCGGAACTATTCCACAGGACATCGGGCGCGTCATGGTTATCGCGACTGGCGCAGGTGCGACAAATGTGCCAGCCGCCGCAAAGCCCAAGCCCAGCGAGAATCCTCGGGTTGAGTCCTTCGATCGGGCGGTGCAGATGCTGGCCTTGTTGCAACGGGATGGAAGGTTGATCGATTTCCTCTCCGAAGATGTCTCACCGTATGCGGACAGCCAGCTAGGGGCGGCGGTCCGAACCATTCACACTTCCTGCCGGCAGGTGCTCGATCGTTACCTGAAACTTGAACCAGTCATCTCTTCGGAAGAGGACCAGCCCGTGACTGTCCCCGCCGACTTCGATCCCGCCACGGTGAAACTCCTGGGAAACGTAGTCGGCCCGCCTCCGATCAAGGGATTGCTGCGTCACCGGGGCTGGCGGGTAACGGAAGTGAGTTTGCCGTCCCTGCCACAGGGTGTGGGGCGGGAGATTGTTGCTCCGGCAGAGGTCGAGATTCCTTAGGTATTGTCCCCGCTCTTGTCATCACATTTCGTTCTTGATTCCACGATTGTTTGAGGGAGGTTCGGTTGGATTCAGAATTCATCGTCGGCATCGATCTAGGCACGACGAATTCCGCACTATCGTACTGTGCAGTTGCGGATGAAGGTGGACAGATCACAGGCGAGAAGATCCCGCAGCTTGCAAATCCCCATGAAGTTGCCGACCGCACGCTTCTGCCCTCATTCCTGTATGTCCCGGGCGAACTCGATTTTCCTGCGGGAAGCCTCGGCTTGCCGTGGGATGCCGCGCCGAAGTTCGTAATCGGAGAGCTTGCCCGCAAACGCGGCGCTGAAAACCCAGCGCGGCTGGTTGCGTCCGCGAAGTCATGGCTGTCGCATGCTGCCGTAAATCGCACCGCATCGATTTTGCCGTGGCAGGCGCCAGACGAAGTTATCAAGGTCTCGCCGGTGGAAGCTTCCGCGCAATACCTGCAGCACATGCGCTCGGCGTGGGATTCCCAGCACGCAAGCGGTGGCTCCGGTTCCCGCCTGGGGCAGCAGGATGTGTTGCTCACGGTGCCAGCGTCGTTTGACGAAGAGGCGCGCGAGTTGACGCTGCACGCGGCCAAGCAAGCGGGTTTCGAGCGCGTGACCCTTCTCGAAGAACCACAGGCGGCGTTCTATGCGTGGCTCCAGAGCCAGGGGGACAACTGGCGCAAGAGCATCAAGGTCGGCGACCTCGTACTGGTGTGCGACGTCGGAGGCGGCACCACAGATTTCAGCCTGATCACGGTAACGGAAGAAAATGGCGACTTGGCGCTAGAGCGTGTTGCGGTTGGAGAGCACATCCTGCTGGGCGGCGACAACATGGATCTCGCCCTGGCACGCTTACTGCAGCAGAAGTTGGAGGCTGAGGGCCATCGCATCGACACGTATCAACTCCAGGGGCTCTGGCACCAATGCCGGGCCGCGAAGGAGTATCTGTTCGAGCATCCCAAATCCCAGAAGCAGGACGTAACGATGCTGGGCAAGGGACGCAAATTGGTCGGCGGCACGATCAAGACGGAATTGCTGCGTGAAGATCTGGACCGCGTGCTGGTCGAAGGCTTCTTTCCGCAGGTAGCCAGCGGCGAGATGCCGATGCGCCAGCGCCGAAGCGGATTTCAAGAATTAGGTTTGCCGTACGCTGCCGATGCTGCGATCACGAAACACCTCGCCCGTTTTCTGTCGCAAGGAATGCGAAATAGTTCCGAAGCCGGCATAGCTCGGCGCGGCAAGAACGGACTGGCATGCCCCACGCATGTTCTCTTCAATGGAGGTGTGATGAAGGCGGCCGTGCTGCGCGACCGCCTGGTGAGCGTGTTGAACCGCTGGCTGACGGAGGCAGGGTTCGAGACACTCGGGCCGGCGCAGGTGCTGGATGCTCCTGACCTTGAGCATGCGGTGGCGCGCGGTGCGGCCTACTACGGGAGAGTGCGGCGTGGACACGGAGTGCGCATCCGCAGCGGCGCCTCGCGGACGTACTACATTGGAATCGAGAGCGCAATGCCAGCCGTCCCAGGGATGGAAGCCCCAATGAAGGCGCTGTGCGTCGTGCCATTCGGAATGGAAGAGGGTACGGAGATGCAGATTCCGGGTCGCGAATTTGGTTTGATTGTCGGCGAGCCTGCGGAGTTCCGCTTCCTAAGTTCTTCGGTGCGCAAGCAGGACCGCGCTGGCGATCTAACCGAGAACTGGACCGACGAAATCGAAGAACTGAGCCCGCTCGAAGTGACCCTGAACGTCGACGGTCAGGAGGGCACCGTTCTTCCGGTCCGCTTGGAATCGCGGGTCACGGAGATCGGCACACTTGAGGTGTGGTGTGTTTCACGCGACGGCGCCCAGCGCTGGAAGTTGGAACTGAACATCCGGGAAAAGGGCGATCGCTAGACCTGCAGTCATGAACCGCGCTTCCCGTTATCTGATTGGCATCGATCTCGGCACGACGAACTCCGTGGTGGCCTACATCGATACGTCACCCACGCCAGGTGAAACCTCACTGGAGATTCACGTCTTCGACGTCGCCCAGGTCGTCGCTCCCGGTGAGGTCCGCGCAGTGCCGGCGCTACCTTCGTTCCTCTACTTCCCGACAGAAAGCGAAATCGAATCGGGGGCGTTTGACTTGCCTTGGGAAGACGGGCCGCCCGTGATCGCCGGAATAGCGGCTCGTGACCACGGCGTGCTGGTTCCCGGGCGGCTGGTCTCGTCGGCAAAATCGTGGCTATGCCAGGATGTGGTCGATCCCCAGGCTGAAATTCTGCCGCGCGAAGCCGAACCGCCGGAGCCCAAGATTTCTCCAATCGAGGCGTCGGCGCGCTACCTCATGCATCTGCGCAGCGCTTGGAACCATGCTATGTCCGCGGCGGAAGGAAGCACTCCCGAGCGACTCTTCGAAAACCAGCAGATCGTTCTGACGGTGCCTGCGTCCTTCGATGAAGAGGCCCGAGAGTTGACGGTGGAGGCCGCGCGGAGGGCCGGCCTTGAGCACCTGACGTTGCTGGAAGAACCGGTGGCCGCCTTCTACGCCTGGATCGCAACTCATCGGCAGACAATTGCGACGCAGGTGCAGGACGGCGACCTCGTGTTGGTCTGCGACATCGGTGGCGGTACCTCGGATTTCAGCCTGGTGCAGGCGCACGTCGTTGGTAACGACCTTCAGTTTGAGAGGACAGCCATCGGTGATCACCTCCTGCTGGGGGGAGAGAACCTCGATCTCGCCCTGGCGCGCGGGGTTGAGCAAAGACTCAATACCAGGCTCAGTCTGCGGCAGCGGCACGCCCTTGCAACGGCGTGCCGTGCGGCCAAGGAAGGCCTGCTCGGCGACCCGAACCTTGACCGTCTCCCTATCAGCATTTTGGGCTCGGGACGCGCTGTAGTGGGCCAGATGCTCCAGGGCGAACTGAGTCGCGACGAAGTGCTGGAATTGCTCATGAGCGGTTTCCTTCCTTTGACATCCCCGGAAGAAATGCCAAAGCGCAGCCGATCTGCAGGGCTCCGTGAAGTTGGCCTGCCGTATGCGAGTGATCCGGCGATTACAAAGCATCTCGCAGCCTTCCTGCGGCAAGCGGGGGCTGCGATGAACCGGCAAACTGGTGCGGCTTCGCGCAAGCCAGGGCGGTCATCGATGGTGAGACCGGATGCGATTTTGTTCAATGGAGGCTTCTGCATTCCTGCGGCGGCGCGTGAGCGAATCGTTGAAGCGATCGCCGGTTGGTTTGGTGGTCAGGAAAGCGGCTGGCGTCCCAAGGTCCTACGCAGTGACGCGATGGGTAATGCTGTCGCGGTTGGAGCCGCCTATTACGGTCGCGTGCGGCGCGGCGAAGGTTTGCGGGTGAAGGCGGGCAGTGCGCGGACCTACTACGTAGGAACGCGCATCGAGGGGGCTGCTGTTTGTGTATTGCCGGCTGGAACGGACGAGGGGACGACCCTGGAGTTGAATCGTGAGTTTTCGGTGCTGGCGAACCGGCCAGTCTCATTCAACCTTTTCAGCTCGACCGTGCGGCACGACCCACACGGGGCCTTGGCCGAACTGGATCCGGCGCAAGTGCATCGGCATGCGCCACTGGTGACGCTGCTGCGTTATGGGAAAAAGCTGCAACAGATGGATCTCGCGGTGCGATTATCCGTGAGCTTCACCGAGGTTGGCACGCTGGAACTCTGGTGCCAATCGGTGAGCTCGCCACATCGTTGGCGGTTACAGTTCGAATTGCGGGGCAACGCCCCTGCCGGCGATGCATACGTCGAGTCGACTCCGCATGCGGGCATAGCTCCATCGTCCCCGGAGATTTCCGAAGACTCGCTTCGAGCCGCGAAAGAGGCAATTCAAGCGGCGTTCGCTCGACAGGGAGACCCCAGCGCACACGCGTCGCTGGTTAGCGATCTGGAAGCAGGGCTTGGCCTGAAGAAAGAGTCGTGGCCGATGCCGCTACTCCGGGCGTTGTCCGATGTTTTGCTCGAAGTTGCCGACGGCCGGAAATTGAGTGCGCCGCATGAAGCGCGATGGCTGAACCTGCTCGGCTTCTGCTTGCGTCCGGGTTTTGGAGACGCGCAAGACAGCCAGCGCATGAATTTGACGCGTAAGGTGTATCAAGCAGGACTGGCGTTTCCCGGTGACTTGCAGAATTTAGTCAACTGGCTGGTGCTTTGGCGGCGAACTGCCGGCGGCTTGAGTGCTGCGCACCAGCACGAGATTCGCAACTACCTGGGTGGAATCGGGATCGGACGAAAGAAGTCCGGCACCCGCCTGAACGCGCAACTTGAGCGCGACGGCTGGCGGCTGCTGGCCAGCCTGGAACACTTGTCGGGCGCCACTCGTGCCGCTTTGGGCGGCGAACTGCTGCGCAAGCTCAAAAAGGAGCCTGCCGATAGCGCCTGGTTGTGGTCCCTCGGGCGATTTGGTGCGCGCATCCCGCTGTATGGCTCACTGGCTTGTGTTGTGCCGACGGAAACCGCAGAGCAGTGGATCTCAGCCTTGCTCGCTTTGCGCGACCTAAATCAGGAGACAGCTAAGGCGATAGTTCAACTCGGCAGGCTGACGGAGGACCGAACACGCGACATCAGCCGAGATTTGCGGAAACATGCCGTCGAGCTTCTGAAAGCTGAAGGCGTGATCAACGAACCAATGTCAGGTGTCTTGACGGAATTCGTCACGCCTGGCCGATTGGATGTATCTCTGGCCTTTGGCGAATCGCTTCCTAAAGGATTGCACCTGGAAAGCACGGCTGACTGCCTGTCGCCCGTTTCGGCAATCGCTACCGAAGACTGAGGAGGCGCACGCCGATTCCGCATGAAAGGGGAGCTCGGCCGCATCGATCAGCCGCGCGACCTCTTCCTGGCTGAGTATCTCCGGAAGATGAAACACCTTCTTTGGATAGGGCGTCTCTCCAGCTTCTCTTCAATACGTGGATGTGGAAGAAGCGCAGGGCAGCCAGCCGCAGCCTTACGGTGTTCGGGCTGAACTTCGACAAATGATTTCTTGAAGGATGAAAGCAACATTCGTGGACCCCGTTTGGAAACCACGGCAAGTCTCCCCCCTTGTTCCCGGCAATCACGTCTTCAGGTGATTCCGGTCACCGACTTCCTGGAACCCTTAGGCAGAGGATAGGGCTGCGAGGGATTGCCATTCATCCGGCTTCATAGAGGTTTGCGATGTTATCCCCGCAGGGCCCTCGCAGATTACTCGGAAGGACTTTGTTCGCAGCCAATCCTCGTCGTGGTTGCGCTCCCGTCTGTTCCGTTCTTCTTCCTTCACAAGTGCTAGTAGCTCCAGAGTTTCCGTGCGATGGCGAACTTCTGCACGATTGCTGGACGCATATCGCCGAACGCGAAAGGGCGACATCGTGATCGTCGGCCTTGGAATTGACCTGATCGAGAACCGCCGGGTAGAGCAGGAACTGGCGCGCGGCGAATGGGTGCGGGAGGACGGCATATTCAGCGGCGCGGAGATCAGGTATTGCAGTCTGGGCAAGAAACCTGCACGCCGATACGCGGCCTGCTTCGCGGCCAAGGAAGCTGCCCTGAAAGCGCTCGGCGCCGGAGTTGGGGACTTGGCCATTTTTCGTGAAGTGGAAGTCAAAGTCGGCACCGGTAGCAAGCCCGGGATCGTTCTGCACCATCGATTGCAAGTGGACGCCAGGAGGTTGGGCGTCAGGCAGATCAATCTCTCGATCGCTGCCACCAAGAGACAAACTGGCGCCATGGTCATTCTGGAGTCTTGAGCATCAGGGGCGCCAAGATCGGATAGATAATGAGCAACCCGGCGCTGTGCGAAGAACTCGCCACCAAATCCTACGAGGAACTGACCGCAGACTTCCACTGGTCCATCGCCGAGCGGGAACTGGGCTACCAGCCCGGAGATCCGCTCAACATCGGGTGGATGTGTAGCGACCGTATTTGCCGCCTGGGGTTGGCAGACAAGATAGCGCTCGACTGGGAGGACTACCAGGGCAACCAGCGTCGGTTCACGTTTGACGATCTGCGCGTTCTATCCAACACCGTCGCGCAGTTTCTCTGCCAACTCGGCATTCAGCCCGGCGAGCGGGTCTGCCTGTTCATGGACCGAGTACCCGAGTTATACATCGGCTTCCTCGGCATCTTGAAGACAGGCGCCGTGGCGCAGCCTCTGTTCTCTGCCTTCGGAGAAGAATCCCTCCTGGTGCGGCTGCAGAACGCCGGCACTTCGGCGATCATCACCCAGAAGAAGCACGTGCACAAGGTCCGCAAGATCCGCGAGCAGCTTCCCAGCCTGCGGCACATCATCATCGTGGATGCCATCGAAACTGCTCTGCAGCCGCGCGAAGTAAAGTTCCTGATGGAGGAGACGCCGCGCGTCGAGGATTTCGCCGTTTACCCGACGACGGCCGAGTCGCCTTCGGTGCTGCACTACACCTCCGGCACCACCGGCCAGCCCAAAGGCGCGCAGCACGTTCATTACTCGATCGTTTCGCAGTACCTGACGGCGAAATGGGTGTTGGATCTGCATCCCGACGACATCTACTGGTGCAACGCCGACCCGGGTTGGGTGACGGGCACCTCCTACGGCATTATCGGTCCGTGGTCGAACGGCGCGACCCAGGTGGTGCTCGATTCCGGTTTCAATGCAGAACGCTGGTACGAGTTCATCGCGAGGCGCCGCGTTACGGTTTGGTATTCCGCGCCCACCGCCATCCGCCTGCTGATGAAGGAAGGCACAGAGATTGTCCGGCGGCATGATCTCTCCAGCCTGCGCCATCTGGCGAGCGTGGGCGAGCCGCTTAACGCGGAAGCCGTGATCTGGTCGCAAGAGGCTTTTGGCAAGCCTTTTCACGACACCTTCTGGCAGACCGAAACCGGCTGCATCGTGATCACCAATTTTCCCGGCATGCGGATCAAGCCCGGCTCGATGGGCAAGCCATTCCCCGGGATCACTGCGACGGTCCTGAACACCAAGACCTACGAGCCAATCACCCAAACCGGACTTGCCGGACTTATTGCACTGCGTCCGGGATGGCCGTCGCAGGTCCGGTGCTACTGGAACAACGAAGCGGGGTTCAAGGCCAAGTTCAAGAACGGCTGGTATCTCTGCGGCGATCGCGCCTCCATCGATTCGGATGGCTACTTCTGGTTCATGGGTCGTGACGATGACGTCATCAACACCGGTGGGCATCTGGTGGGGCCGTTTGAGATCGAATCGGCGCTTCTGGAGCACCCGGCTGTCTATGAGTCAGCGGCGGTCGCCAAGCCCGATCCGGTCAACATGGAAGTGGTGAAAGCCTTCGTGACTCTGAAGCGCGGGTACGAGCCCAGCGACGATCTGGAGCTGGAAATCATGAACCACATCCGCAAGCACCTTTCGCCGCTGGCCATGCCGCAGGAGATTGAGTTTGTCGACTCGCTGCCCAAGACGCGCAGCGGCAAAATCGTGCGCCGCGTACTGCGCTGCAAGGAATTCAACGAACCGGTGGGGGACCTCTCCACCATTATGGATGACTGAAGACGATGCAAACAGGACACAACCACCATGGATGAAATCAGCAAAGCAGTTCGCAATTATGTGATCCGGGAATATTTGGAAGAGGGTGACGACCGCGAGATCACCGAAACCACGCCGCTGATCTCCGGCGGCATTGTGGATTCCTTCTCGATGGTGTCGCTGAAGCGTTTCCTGGAGAAGAAGTACAACATTCAAATTCCCGACGCTGACGCCACGCCTGACGCGTTCGACAGTGTGCAGCGCATTGTCGCTCTGGTGCAACGCTTCCAGAAGCCCGCCACCGTTGGGGTGTGAGGCAGCAGCGCACCACGTGGATTTGCCGACGAGACTGATCCGCGCCGGAGGCCCGCCTTCCGGCAACGGACAGGGTATTGAGAGTGCATTCAGCGAGGAGCCTTATGGCCTTTTTGGACAAATATCGCAATCGTTACCAGACCGAAATCGAGGGGATCAAGGCCGCTGGTCTGTTCAAGGAAGAACGTTATATCCATTCGCCGCAGTGGTCGGAAATTGAAGTGGAGTTTCCGGTCGGCTCGGCAATCAAGAAGTGCATCAACATTTGCGCCAACAACTACCTGGGGCTCTCCAGCCATCCCGAGGTAATCGCCGCGGCGCACGCCGGGCTGGACAGTCGTGGCTACGGCATGTCGTCGGTGCGCTTCATCTGTGGCACCCAGGACATCCATCGTGAGCTTGAGAACCGGCTGACGGAGTTTCTCGGCACTGAAGACACACTGCTGTTTCCCTCCTGCATGGACGCCAACGCCGGCTTTTTCGAGGCTTGCTTGAACGAGCAGGACGTGATGATTGCCGATCGCCTGGTGCACGCTTCCATTGTCGACGGAATGCGCCTCTGCAAGGCGATGCAAGACACGTTCAAGCATTCCGACATGGTGCACCTGGAGGAGAAGCTCGCAGGAGCACATGGACAAGCGCTCGCGGATGATCATCACCGACGGCGTCTTCTCCATGGACGGCGACATTGCCAAGCTTGACGAGATCGTCGAACTGGCCGAGAAATATGACGCCATGGTGTTCCTCGACGACTCCCATGCCAGCGGCTTCATCGGCCGCACCGGACGCGGGACCCACGAGCATTGCGGCGTCTTCGGAAAGATTGACGTCATTACCACCACGCTGGGCAAGGCGCTGGGTGGGGCTTCCGGCGGCTGCGTTAGCGGACGGCGCGAACTCGTGGAGATGTGCCGCCAGCGGGCGCGTCCGTTCCTCTTCTCCAACTCAGTGGCCCCGGTCATTGTGGCGGGGGCGCTGAAAGTGATGGAACTGATCACCGCGACCACCGAACGGCGCGACAAGCTGGAGTGGAACGCCAAGTACTGGCGCGGTCTGCTCCAGGATGCCGGCTTCGACATCAAGGAAGGCGAGAGCCCGATTGTGCCCGTGATGCTCTACGACGCCAAACTGGCGCAGGACTTCGCTCGTGATTTGTTCGACGAGGGTGTCTATGCAGTCGGTTTCTTCTTTCCCGTCGTGCCTAAAGGACAGGCGCGCATTCGCACGCAATTGTCGGCTGCGCACGAAAAGCGTCACCTGGACTTTGCCATCGAAGCCTTCAAGAAAGTTGGTAAGAAGCACGGCGTGCTGGGGCTCGGAAAGAAGGAATTGCTCGCCAGGGTGGGCGCATAGCCGGTATCGTGCGGTCGCACGGGACTTTGTGACTTCGGCATCCGTGGGGCGAGGCGGTCGTGCACGGCGCGACCGCCGCGCCATGTGGCTCAACCAGCAATATTCCAGGGCGCAAACGGCGCTCATGATACGGAGGTCGCCATGCTTTGCGAAGAACTTGAACTGCTTGAGGGAGAATTCGACGAGATTGTAACCGCGCTGGAGGACCCGGCATTAACCGACGAGCAGCGAAGGACTCTGGAAAAAGCCTACGCCGAGCTAAGCCACACCATTAAGGAACATCAGACGGCTGGCCACAAGGGCGGTCCCTGTTTCGAGGAATAGAGAGCGCAGATTGCCGGAATGCCTGCACCACTCGGCAATCGCCGAGGACTCTCTACGGTACGGCATCGAGCGGCGTAGCCCAAATTCTGCGGGCCAACAGCGGCTGGCATCCTGGATTGGGTGTCGGCCTTTTGGGGGCCACCACGCGATTCGCTACTCTATCATCGGCGATCCGGAAATTAATCGCATCGACCTTCTCACTTGGCGAAAAATCGCCTTCTCATGAATTGAAGCGTTGTTGAGATTGCAGCGAGGACGCGATGGCGACTCGGCATGCCGCTTCTTCCTGGTTAATCACTCATTCACATGGTGGAAGTCACAGGTTCGAATCCTGTAGCGCCCATCCTTGAATCCCGAGCATTTCTTGTTTCGCAGAGGTCCTGCGCTCACGCCTGCGTTCCAGCTGTCACCTCGCCTATCGCCTACGATTCGCCCGTGACGGGTGTACCATGATGCCTTTGTTCGTTGGAGGTGTCTGGTGCTCGACCGTCGCCGCTTTCTTGCAACCACTACGGGGTTTGCTGCCGCTCTTGCCTTTCGCACGGACCTTGTGGCCCAGCTTCAAAATCTCCCGTCCTCGTTGCCGGATGCCACGCAGTATACCAACAATGAAGAGGCATACTGGGCGGAGCTGCGCAAGCAGTTCCTGATTCCCGCAGACGAAATCTACTTGAACAACGGCACCGTGGGCTCCAGTCCTGCACCGGTGTTGCGCGCCATTTTTGATGGCTATACCAGCACCGAGAAACTGGATGAGTCCGATCCCGAAGACTATCCCATCTGGGGTTATGCGGCGTGGAACCAATTTCGCGATCCCCTGGCTGCGTTCGTGGGCTGCAACCGCGACGAAATTGCGCTGCTGCGCAATGCCACCGAAGCCAACAGCTACATTGCCAACGGCATCGAGATGAAGCCGGGCGACGAAGTCCTGATGACCGACCAGGAGCATCCCGGCGGCGAGCAGCCGTGGCAACTGAAGGCGAAACGCTATGGCATCGTGATCAGAAAAATCACGCTGCCCCGGCCGGTCGCGAATGCCGCCCAGGTCCTGAACCTGTTCAGCGACGCCATCACGCCGCGGACGCGGGTGATCTTCTTCAGCCATGTCACAACCGTGACCGGCGTGGTGTTGCCGGCCAAAGAGCTATGCGCGCTGGCCCGCTCAAAGGGCATTCTGTCGGCAGTGGATGGCGCTCACGCCACCGGCATGATGCGGCTCAATCTGCACGATCTCGGCTGCGACCTCTACAGTTCGAGTCCGCACAAATGGCTGCAAGCAACCAAGGGTTCCGGCTATCTCTACGTGCGTGACGAAGTGATCGATTCCCTCTGGAGCACGGTTGTAACCGAAGGCTGGAACGATAACAAGCTTCGTGCCGAGCGCTTCCAGCGCATCGGGTCGTCGAATGTGCCCGCTCTTTGCGGTCTCCGCGCCGCCATCCAACTGGCCAATGAAATTGGCATGGAGCGCATCGAGCGCCGCCATCGCGAGCTGGGCGACTACATGCTCGCGGGCATGACCAAGCGCGGCGTCCAGTCGTGGACCTCGCCCGATCCCGCATTGCGCTGCTCCATCGTGACCGTGAATGTTCCGCCGATCCAGAACATGGAGCTGGAGAACTGGCTGTGGAAGACGAAGAAAATCCGCATCCGCGGTGGAGCGCCGTCGAAGCTGCGATTGTCCACACCTTACTATGTGAGCAAGAAGGACATTGACCGCTATCTCGACGCCTACGACGAGTACAAGCGAGAGAAGAGGAGTTAGTTCATATCTGTGCTGGGATGTCCCGGACTGCAAGCACAGTTCATTTCCTCAGGGATCCCTTGATGCTCTAACGTGCCCCTCGCCTTTCCCGCTTGTCACTTCGCTACGTGCCCGCGGTCACCGACAAACGGTTGCACAGGCTGTCAGTATTTACAGCGGAATCCGGATGGATTCTCTCGGCCCTTCACAGTGCGGTTAGAGAGCCGCGGCGAGAGCACCTTCCAGCTGCCTTCTCTCGGCCCTCCCGGGCGCAAGCTCGTTGGTGCTCATCTCAGGACCACGTGGCGAGGAGGCGATCTCATGCGCAACAACCGGCAAGTCACAAATCTTTCTTTCGGCGCAAAGTCGCTCACGGCGGCGCTGGCAATCGCAGTTATCTCTTTGCTGCTGCTTGCCTCAACCGGGTCGGCGCAGGCGCAAGGCGTGATCTACAACTTCACGGGCGGAGCCGATGGGGCCTACCCGGTCGCAGGTTTGACCGTTGACGCGGCAGGAAATCTATATGGCACAACCTGCGGAAGCTTCTGTGGTGACGGAACCGGCAGCAACGGCACCGTGTTTCGACTGTCCCCGACCCGCTCCCGTTGGGTCTTTACCACGCTCTACAGATTTCAAGGTGGGTCGGACGGTTCCACTCCCATGGCACGGGTGATCTTTGGCCCGGACGGTAGTCTCTACGGCACGACCTATTGGGGTGGAGGCTATCCATGCCCCGCGGGCAATGGTTGCGGTACTGTGTTCAAACTCACGCCGCCAGCCCGGACCTCCCCGACGGCGATGGAGGGCTGGACCGAGACTGTGCTCTATCGTTTCACGGGCGGCAGCGATGGTGCCTATCCTTACTTCGGCGACCTGCTTTTCGACCAGGCCGGCAACCTCTATGGCGGAACCGACACGACAGGTACCGTTTACAAGCTCACACCAGCCAGCGGCGGATGGACAGAAAGCGTTATCTATAACTTTGGTACGTCGGTCAGCGGCGTGATCATTGACGAATCCGGCAATCTTTACGGCACTGCGTTCGGCGGATATCTTCCCGGCGAGGTATTCGAACTCCTGCCTTCGCAATCCGGCTGGACCAGGAAAACTCTCTACAGCTTCCAAGGGAATGGCGATGGCGCAAACCCTGTGGGCGGCGTGGTCTTTGATCCATACTCCAGCGTCTTGCTTGGCACTACCAGCGATGACAGTCCGGACGGGAGCGGAGCCGGTACTTTGTTCAGTTTGGGATCGCAGTTTCGGGCCCTCCAGCACTTCACCGGGAACCTGCTTGGATCGTATTACTCCGGCCCGCGAGCCAGCCTGACAGCTCGGCAAAGCGCCTATGACTATGCATGGCAAGACTATTTTGGCGCCACGTGCCAGGAAGGCCGCTACGGCTATGGCTCAATTTTCTCCTGGGCCTGGACCTGCGAGGGATGCTATTGCTACCAGACGTTTCGCACACTGTATGACTTCGCAGGAGGCAGCGATGGAGCCTATCTCTATGGCGGTGTCGCCTTCGATGCGAATAACTACTACGCGTATGTGACTACCCTGTATGGCGGAAGCCACGGTTTGGGTACCGTATTCAGTATGTACGTCCCCAAGTCAGACCAGATGATCCAGGACAACTGCAAGTGACGCTGGAAAACTGTAATGCGTCTCGCAGACTCGCGCTGACTTAGTGCGATTCGCTTTGCGGGTTTTGCTGCGCGCCTGACAAGGTCTGCAGCCGCTGCTGGGCCTGGGTACTGCCGGCCGCCGCTGCCTTTTGATACCACTCCCTGGCTTTGGCGTATTCCTTAGGAACACCGGCGCCGCGATCGTAGAGATAACCGAGATTGGCCATCGCGGTAGCATCTCCAGCGGCGGCTGCTTTCTCGTACCACTCCTCGGCTTTCTGATAGTCCTGGGGAACACCCTGGCCGCGGGCGTAGAGACCGCCGAGACTGGTCATGGCTTCGGCAGTGCCGTGGGCCGCTGCCTTTTCGTACCACCGTCTCGCCTCCTGATAGTCCTGCGGAACACCCTGCCCTTTGCGGTAGAGATAGCCGAGGTTGGTCATGGCATCGGCGTTTCCGGCCGCCGCCGCTTTCTCGTACCACCGCTTCGCCAGCACGTAGTCGGTTGGTACACCTTCTCCCTGGTGATACATGTAGCCAAGGCTGTTCATCGCACCGGGATTGCCGGCCGCCGCCGCTCTCTCGTACCACTGCCTGGCTGCCAGGCAGTCTTGCGGCACACCTTCGCCCTTCTCGTACATGAGAGCGAGACTGTTCATGGCGTCAGCCTGTCCAGCGTTGGCCGCTTTCTCGTACCACCCGCGCGCCTTCCCCTCATCCTGTTGCACCCCTTGGCCCTGGTAGTACAGGAAAGCCAGACTGTTCATCGCCGTGGCGCTTCCGGCGTCCGCCGCTTTCTCATACCACTCGCGGGCCTTCTCGTAGTCCTGCGGCACTCCCAGGCCGTGTTCGTACAGAAGGCCCAGATCGCTCATCGCCTCGGCGTTCCGGGCCGCCGCGGCTTTTTCGTACCACTGCCTGGCTTGGGAATAGTCCTGGGGCACGCCGTGTGCGCGGTAATACAGATCGCCCAGATTGGTCATCGCGATCGGGTCACCAGCGGCCGCGGCCTGTTCATACCAGTGCTGCGCTTCGGGATAGTCCTGCGGCAAACCCTGGCCGCGGTCGTAGAGATAGCCGAGATTGGTCATCGCGGTAGGGTCTCCGGCCGCCGCCGCTTTTTGGTACCACTCGCGCGCCTTCTGATTGTCTTGCGGCACGCCTTCACCGCGATAGTACAAATAGCCGAGGCTGGTCATCGCCGTAGGATTTCCGGCCACCGCCGCCTTTTCATACCACAGCTTCGCTTTGCGATAGTCCTGCGGCACTCCGTGACCGCCGTAATAAAGAAGGCCGAGACTGGTCATGGCGTCCGGGTCGCGGGCGGCTGCGGCTTTCTGATACCAGAGCTTCGCTTTCCGGTAATCGCGCGGCACGCCCTGCCCTTCATAGTACAAAGCGCCCAGACGGTCCATGGCCACGACGCTTCCGGCCGCTGCCGCTTTCCTCGTCCACTCCCTCGCTTTCTCGTAACTCGGCGGCACTCCGTGGCCCTGGTAGTACAGAAAGGCGAGATTGTTCATCGCGGTCGAGCTTCCCGCGGCGGCCGCTTTTTCATACCACTGTCTGGCCTTCTGATAATCCTGGGGCACGCCTCGGCCGCGGTCGTAGAGATAACCGAGGTTGGTCATGGCGGTCGCGTTGCCGGCCGCCGCCAACCTTTCATAATCCTGCGCCTTCTGGGGATCCTGCGGGTTTGCCTGTCCAGAGGCATACGGGAGTACGGCTGAAAACGAAACCATGCCGAAGACGGCCAACATCAAGGGCAGCGAGCCAAGCGAGATTGCGGCCCGCAGAAGTGCACGCGGTGCGGCACCTCCCGCGCCAGACCTGCGATGAGTGAAACGAAGGGGAATTGATGGCAATGCGGGCGCGACGTCGCTATCCGCTGCAAGCCTATCAAGAAGGAAGTCGTTCTCTTGCACCGTGTCGCTTATTTTGACGCTTTCTCGCCTGCCACATAAGTGACTAATTGGAGACCAGGAAGAAAAATCTTTCGAGCCGGGCTGCGTTATCCTTGCTGCATGCAAGTCCGGGTGGTCTATCTGGGGATGCTGCGCGACGTGGCTGGCCGCGGTCATGAAGTCGTGTCGTTGGCCGAAGGCTCGCGGCTGGGCGACCTCTACGCCAACCTGGAGGGCCGCTTTCCCAAGCTGCAAGGATTTCGCAATTCTCTCGCCCTGGCCTTGAACCAGGAGTATGCAGATGCCGGCGCCGAGCTGCACGACAAGGACGAAGTCGCGCTGCTTCCTCCCGTCAGCGGCGGCTCGGACGACGATTCGACCGCCGAAACTCCCATACTGCTGATCTCGGAGCATGCCCGGATCACGCGGGAACCAATCAAGACGGCAGTCGTGCTGTCGGCGATCAAGCATCCGGCAGACGGCGCGATCGTCACCTTCGACGGCATTGTGCGCAACCACTCGCGCGGCCGCCCTACTTTGTACCTTGACTACACCGCTTACGAGGCGATGGCATTGCGGAAGATGGAGCAACTGGCGCAGCAGGCGCTGGCCAATTACGCCATCCGCGATGTGCGGCTGGTGCACCGCCTGGGACGGTTACAGATCGGCGAGGCCAGCGTCTATATTGCAGTCGCGTCCGCGCATCGCGCCGCCGCCTTTGACGCCTGCCGCTGGTTAATTGATACATTGAAGAAGACGGTGCCCATCTGGAAGAAAGAGTACTTCGCTGACGGCGCGGTTTGGGCCGATGGCGAGCCCTTCCCGCCGGAAGTGCCGCTCGCGGGCGGGGGCGCGTCAAAGCGGCAGGATTAGGGTTTCAGCTAAGCAATGCCTAATATCGCCAAGATTTCCCTGCGCGGCATGGCCCGGGTCGGCGCGCTCGCAGCAGTGTTCGCGACCTGCGTCACACAACTGCCGGCCCAGACCTCGCAGAGTACCGTTCCGCATCCCCCGGATTCGCTAAAGCCGCAGCAATCCACCACGGTTCCGCATCCTCCGGACTTCCAAAAGCAAACCGCCGGAGCGCAGTCCGACGAGCCACCCGACACGACCATCAAAGTGAACGTCAAGCTGGTAAACGTGTTTACCACGGTGACCGATGGCGGCGGCTCTCCAGTCTCGTCGCTGAAGGAGGAAGACTTTCAGGTATTCGAGGATGGCAAGCCGCAAAAGATCGCGGTGTTTCATCGTGAATCGGAGTTGCCGCTCTCCATCGTCATCGCCATCGACACCAGCTTGAGCACGCGCGGCGATCAGAAGCTGGAGTTGGAGTCGGCGCGGCGCTTTGCCCATACCATCCTGCGCCCTATTGATGGCATCTCGCTGTTCCAGTTTAGCGAAATTGTTGACCAGGTCACGCCTTTCACCTCCGACCTGCGCGTGATCGATCGCGCCATCAATCACGTCCACTCGGGGGCAGCGACGGCGCTGTATGACACGCTGTATCTCGGTTCCGACGCACTGCTGGACCGGCGCGGGCGCAAGGTCATGGTGGTGATCACCGACGGCGGCGACACCATGAGCAAGACCAGTTACCAGGAGGCGGTGCGCGAAGCCCAGCAAGCCGAGGTCATCCTGTACAGCATCATCATTGTTCCCATCGAAAACAGCGCCGGCCGCGACATCGGCGGGGAGCATGCGCTCATTCAATTGTCCCGCGACACCGGCGGAAAATACTTCTATGCCAGCGGATTGGAACAGCTCGACGCCGCCTTCCGCAAAATCAGCGACGAGCTGCGCACCCAGTATCTGATCGCCTACTATCCCAGTGCCCGGCTGGCCGACTCCGACTACCGGCGCATCGAAATCAAGGTCGATCCCACCACCAAGGATTACCCCGACCCTGCTAACCTGCAGGTCCGTTATCGCAGCGGCTACTACACCATGCCGGCGAAGTAGAACTGTTAACCGTACAGTAATCTATTCTGCGATGCGCCTTGAGGTTCACCACGCTGAAAATGAGCATGATAAAGGTAAGCAAGTATCGGGCGCTTCAGGGCCGTTGTCTGAGAATCAACAGCCTGGATAAGGACCGCCAGCCGTCAAGTTCCAAGTTGCAAGTAGCTGCCACGCACTTGCAACAAAATCTGCTTCTACCGCCTACGTAGTTCTTGACCTTCCGGCGGTCGTAAGGTTAATGTTGCACATCACTTGGACGTAACTCGCTTGAGGGGCCGCGCCACTTGACTGCAGGGGACGGCCCTTTTCGTTTGCGGCTGCGAAAACCCAGCTCACGACCAGGAATCGGGCGGCACACCTTCAGCCTGCAATAGGCGTACGGCGGGAGCCCGCAAATGTCGGGCTTCGCCAACAGCGGCGAGCGGGCTGGTAGTAACTAATCGGTTATCTTCGGCTGTAGAGTCTGTGTGGCTCTGTCGAGATTCCACCCCTTGCGAATTGTCATCACGAGTGGGCCAGCCCGCGAGGGATCCGCTGTTCCATTGCCTGAGAAAAAAGCCGATTTCGCAGGATATATCCCCTCGAAATGACGATGGCAAAACTCGCGCCAGTCTGCGGTAGAACCGTGTCGCCCGAAGCTAGCATCGTGTTCGTCCGCGGCCACCTCGGGCCGAGGCGCTTTCCGCGAGTGCTCTACGGCGCTGACAACGTGACAGGACGCGAAAATCTTCAAGAAATTGTAGATTTATGGCACCAGAATCTCTGAAAAGTAATACTTTTGTGGAATAACGCAAAATTGACCTTGTCTATCATATTCATGCTAAAGCACTTAATTTGATTATTAGGGCCCTGCCAAATGGCAGATAACATGCACAAATCCCGGCTAGACATAGCCAAGGGGAATCCCTACGACGTCCTTGGCAGCCTGCAACGATGTCGTTGCAACAGGAGAAGAGGTTCATTCCATGAAAAAATTTTACGCTGTCATATTGGTGTTGTTGGCAGCCAGCCTGATGGCACCGGTGGCGTTCGGCCAGTCGCTGATTTCCGGCGACATCGCGGGCACCGTTACCGACCCCAGCAAGGCGGTGGTTCCCGGCGCGAGCATCGAGCTCAAGAGCTTGGACGACGGCTCGACGCAAACGGCAACGACTAATGCGACCGGCTTCTACCGTTTTTCGCTGTTGAGACCGGGCGGCTACCAGGTCACCGTTAAGCAAACTGGTTTCGCCAGCGCGCAACTTCCGGTCACGGTTTCGGTAGGCCAGACCACTACGGCGAACGTTACCATGACCTTGTCGAGCACGGCGCAAACCATCGAAGTGACGGGCGCGGCGCCAGTGGTGGATACAACCAGCGCCAGTATCGCCACTCCCTATACCGCGATGGAAATGGCGCAACTGCCCAGTCCTGGTGGCGACATCTCCAACATCGCCCAGACTGCTCCTGGAGCGGTGCTGAACAACCAGGGCGGCTACGGAAACTTCACCATCAACGGCTTGCCGGGGACCTCGAACCTGTTCACGGTCAACGGCGAGAATGACATGGATCCGTACTTCAACATCAACAACACGGGCGCAACCAACCTGACCATCGGTTCCGGCGAAATTCAGGAAGCTACCGTGATCGCCAACGCGTACTCGGGCGAATACGGCCAGCTTGCGGGCGCGCAGGTCACCTATGTGACCAAGTCGGGCACCAACCAATTCCACGGCGCGCTCCAGTACTGGTGGAATGGGCGCACCATGAACGCCAACGATTGGATGAACAACAACAGCGACCCGGCGACTCCAAGGCCTTTCTCCAATGCCAATCAGTGGATGGGCCAGGTCGGCGGTCCCATCTTCAAGAACAAGACCTTCTTTTTCTTCGACACGGAAGGTCTACGCTTCGTTCTGCCGAACGTGATTAACACCACCATTCCGACGCCGGCCTTCGCCGCCGCGACGCTGGCCAACGTGCAGGCCCAACAGCCGGCGGAAGCGCCGTTGTACGCACAGATGTTCAAACTATTTGCCGGCGCACCCGGTGCGAGCGGTGCGCAAGCCATTCCCAATAGCTCTGCCTGCAACAACATCAAACTGCCAGGCTTCGATCCTAAGACCCAAGCCTGCGCCGCCGCTTTCCAGGCCGCTCCAACGGCGCTGGGATCGGAATGGATTCTGGCCTTCAAGATCGACCAGAACATCGGCCAGAACGACAAACTGTTCGGCCGTTATAAGCAGGACCGCGGCGTCCAGCCCACTTACCTGGATCCCATCAGCCCCGCTTTCGACGCGTTGTCCAACCAGCCTTCGTGGGACGTGCAGGTGCAGGAAACGCACATCTTCTCACCCAACTCCACCAACGAATTCACCGGCTCCGGCAGCCACTACGTGGCCCAGTTCACGCAGCAGCAGCCCCTGGCGTTCAACACATTTCCGGCCCGCTTGAGCTTTTCCGGAAACGTGCCGTTCACCTCGTTCAACCCGATGAGCTCCTTCCCGCAGGGACGTAACATCACGCAGTACCAGTTCATCGACAACTACACCTGGAACCATGGAAAGCACAGCTTCAAGTTCGGCGGCAACTTCCGCCGCTACGACGTGAGCGACCACAACTTCTTCTACAACTATCCCCGCATATTCTTCGGGGCGGGCAGCAGTATCCCCGGCGGAACGTTGCAAGGGTTTTCGGAAGGTCTGGCGGGCCGCTACCGTCAGTCTGACAACCAGGCCAGCAACGTGCCGATCGCCCTGTGGGGCCTCGGCGTCTATGCCCAGGATGAGTGGAAGGTCAAGCAGAACCTGACCCTGACTCTGGCGATGCGCCTGGAGTACAACTCCAACCCGGTTTGCCAGATCAACTGCTTTGCCAACTACAAGACGTCCTGGAACAACCTACCCAGCGTGGTGGCGGGCGATAACGCCGGCAACATTCCGTACACCTCAGACATCGCCTTCAACCTGCACAAGGCCTACCCGGGCGTGGACGGCATGGACTGGTCGCCGCGCATCGGCTTTAGCTGGTCGCCTTACAGCAATGGCAAGACCGTGATCAGCGGCGGCTTCGGCCTGTTCTACGACAACCCGGCGGCTGGCGCAGTGGACAGCCTGCTGGCCAATCCTCCGGTGGCGGTGCTGCTCAACGTGCAGCCGACGAAAGGTGGCACGCTGGCCTTCGATCCCGGACCGAACGGTTCGCATGCCATCTACCAGGCGTCTGCCAACGCCTTTAACACCGGCTTTACGTCGGGGCAAACCTATTCGCAAATCGCCGCGGCGTTGGGCGAGCTGGGAGTGCCCTTCGCGCCTCCCAACTTCACCGCCATCACCGGCACCTTCCATGCTCCGCGCTGGCAGGAGTGGAACATACAATTGCAACAACAGTTGAGCAACTCCACCGCGTTGGTAGTCAATTACGTCGGCAACCACGGCATTCGCATCCCCTACACGAATTCCTGGTACAACGCCGCCAATCCGGGCTTCTACCCGGAGGGCTTGCTGCCTGACAATCCACCGGTACCCAACTATGGGGTTGCCTCCCAGATCCAGAGCGGCGCCCTGTCGAACTACAACGCCATCACATTCAGCATCCGGCGTAATTTCTCGAAATGGGTTTCGGCCCACGCGAATTACACCTGGGCGCACAACATGGATGAGTTGTCCAACGGCGGCCTGTTCGCCTCGGACCTCAGTGGCGACTCGCTGTCTCTGACCCAACAGTGCCCCGGCAGCCTGCGGCAGTGCAACTACGGCAGCTCGGACTACGATATTCGCAACAACTTCAACGCGGACTTCGTGGTCCACCCCTCCTATCACTTCGGCAACAGCATTCTGAATTACGCGCTGGGTGGATGGGAGTGGTCGGGCAAGGTCTTCTGGCGCAGCGGATTGCCGTTCTCGATTATTGACGGCAACACCAGCGGCGGCGTTCCTAACAACACCTTTGCTTCGACCCTGGGTTACCCGATCGCTCCGGGCAACGCTCCGGGTCAGATGAGCTGCGGCGAAGGCGCTGCCAGTGTCAACGGGACCGCGACGCCGTGCCTGAATGCAGGGGCGTTCATCGATTCCGCCTCTCCCGACTTCTCCACCTACCCCGGCTTCTCGCCACAGCGGCGCAACCAGTACAGTGGGCCGCACTTCTTCGATATGGACATGGCTCTGTTCAAGACCTTTAAGATTGGTGAGCGGGTCCAGTTCGGAGTCGGCGCGCAGGCCTACAACGTGTTCAACCATCCGAACTTCTCCAACCCCGACAACTATCTGGGTGACTCGACGTTCGGAATGATCAACACCATGCAGAACATGCCGACGAGCCCCTATGGGTCCTTCCTGGGATTCGACTCGTCCCCGCGCGTGGTGCAGATCTCGGGCAAGATCACGTTCTAACCATTCACTTCTGCTGTATTTGCGGCGACCCCTCCCGGGGTCGCCTTTTTTTCCAGTAGCCAGTGGCCAGTAGTCAGTAGTCAGTAGCCAGTAGTCAGTTGTCAGTTGCCAGTTATCAGACAGTTCAAGAATTCGATACGACTTGCCCATTCCTCGCTCTTCTTCTGGCAACTGACTACTGGCTCTGACACTGGCTACTGGCTACTGTTCTGGTACACTGCGGTTTCCGAGGTCATAATGCAGAATCCCACGCAGCCATCGATTCAGTTGACGAATACTCCCGATTACCGTGAAAGCTATGCCAACAGTGTGCAGGTGCGGGTGAACGTCTGGGACTTCTTCCTGGTGTTTGGCACCCTGCAGCAGCAGGACGAAACCCGGGTCGAGGTGCGCAACTTCCAGGGAATCTACCTGAGCCCGCAGCAGGCGAAGGCCCTGTACACCATCCTGCAGCAGAACCTGGTCAACTACGAGAACACCTTCGGCGACATCAAGCTGGATCCCCGCGTGACCCCGGGTGCAGGTCCGATCCACTAGATCGATCGCCGCGCTGGTTATTTTGGCCGTTGCAGGGGAAGCCGCTTAAAGCGAATGACGTCTTCGGTTGCGGAGGCGACAGCTCCGCCATCCAGTATCTCGTAGCCGAGCTCAAGTACGGACTGTATGACGGTCGCTGCCTGCGTCAGCGTTGAGTCTCTGCCGTCGCAGACGAATAACCGAGGGGGCGACTGCGCCGTTGAGGCGATTAGCAGGTGGAAGTCGGCATCGAGCGTCACCACGATTAGGTCGCGCGCTCTGCGCATATTCCAGGATCTCGGGGTCGGAGGCCCGCGACAAGCCAACATCCGCTGCGTGAAGCGCAGCAAAACCCGATTCGATGAGGAGCTTGGTTGTGGAGCGCGGCAGCCCCTGGTCGAGGAGCAGGCCCTTCATGCGACCCGGAAGTCGAGAGCTTCATCTGTGAGGTTGGCGGCCGCGAATTCCAGGACTTGTTTAATGTCCTCTTCCTGAAGCTCCGGATACTCGCGAAACAGTGCCTCTCGATCAGGATAAGTAGCGATTGCCTCCAGAACACGCCGGACAGTCAATCGCATACCCCGAACACACGGCTGCCCACCCATCTGATTCGGGTCGAGGGTGATGCGATCATAGCCAAGCACGCTCTGGACACCTTCCATGGCGTAATGTTATCTCCGGTGTTTCTGGATGGTCAACCGAGTGCGCAGCCTGCGGGAGACGGCGATTGAACCAATCTCCCTCTCTGCAAGAGAGCTCTCGGGCTGTCGCCTGATACTTGCGAGAAATGAAAGCTCTGCGGACAACTCCGGGCGTCGGTTTCACGGCCCGTCTGCGCGAATATCTCTTCGCCTACGCCCTCCTCTTCACCTTTCTGTTCGTCACCCACCTGCCGCTGCTGCGGCTGCCTTACTTCTGGGACGAAGCCGGCTACTTCATTCCGGCGGCGCGCGATCTGCTGCTGACCGGCTCGCTGGTGCCGCACACCACGCTGTCCAATGCGCATCCGCCGCTGGTGATGATCTGGCTGGCCTTCTGGTGGAAGTTCAGCGCCTTCACGCCGGCGGTAACGCGCACTGCCATGCTGCTGGTGGCGGCCTTCGCGCTGTTGGGATTGTGGCGGCTGTCGCGCGACGTGGCCGGCCAAGCCGTCGCCGTGGCCACGGTGATGTGCACCGCGCTCTATCCGGTGTTCTTCGCGCAGAGTTCGCTCGCCCACCTCGACATGATGGCAGCCGCTTTCACCCTGTGGGGACTAGCGATGTACGTCGAGCGCAGGCCGGTCGCGACGATCATGTTCCTGGCGCTGGCGCCGCTGGCCAAGGAGACTGCCATCATCGCGCCCCTGGCGCTGCTGGCCTGGGAGCTGGTTTGTCCGCTGCTGGCGAAAGCGCATAGCGAATCTCTGTGCCTGTACCGCCGGAGCCGACTGCAGACTTTCTCGTTTCTGCTGTGCCTGCTGCCGCTGGCGCTGTGGTTTCTCTATCACCATCACCGCACCGGGTTCTACCTCGGCAATCCGCAATATCTGCGCTACAACCTGCAGGCCACCGTAAGTCCGCTGCGCATTGTGCTGGCGATGCTGATCCGGCTATGGCATGTGCTCGGATACCTGAATCTCTTCCTGCTGACTCTGGCGGCAGCGTACGCGATGGGCCGCCCGCCGCTGACGGAACCGGATGGCAGCCGGCGGCCACGGATTCCCGTCAACGTACAGATGGTTTTCGCTGTGGTCATCCTCGCTTACATCGTCGCGCTGTCGATCGCGGGAGGCGCGGTGCTGGCGCGCTACATGCTTCCGGTTGTCCCGCTGGTAATCCTGATATGCGTCTCCACCCTGCGCCGGCGCGTGCGGCGCTGGACGTGGTGGATTGCGTTCACCTGTGCCGCCTTCGTAGCGCAGTTGTTCATCCCGCCACCGTACCGCATTGCTCCCGAAGACACGTTGCTGTATCGCGACTACGTCATCCTGCACAAGCTGGCGGCCGACGAGCTTACAGCGCGCTATCCACACGCGCGCGTGCTCACGGCCTGGCCCGCGTCGGATGAGCTCACGCGTCCATTCCTCGGCTATGTGAAACAGCCGCTGAAGGTGGCGCGCATCGAAAACTTCTCGCCGCTTGTGATGGCGCAGGCGGCGCAGTTCACCGACGAGTTTGATGTCGTGCTACTCTTCACCACCAAGTGGCAGCCGCCGCATCCTCTGTTTCGGGCTCTGCCCTTCGGTGAAAGGCTGCAGCAGTTGTTCTTCGACTACCACGAGGACCTCGATCCCGAGGCGGCAGCCGATCTTCTCCATGGCCGCGTGGTGCGCTACCGCAACTGGAATAACGAGTGGGTGGCGATCATCGCCATCGAGAAAATCGAAAATGTCAGGGGACGCCCGCGCTGAAATCGTTGCAGCGCGCACGCCGCCTGTGTTCATCTAAGGTGCGTATGGCGCTTGAAGAATACAAACGGAAACGCGATTTCAAGCAGACGCCCGAGCCGCCGCCCAAGCTCGGCAAGGGCAAGCAGCGGCGCTTTGTGGTGCAGAAGCACCGCGCCACCCGCCTGCATTATGACTTCCGCCTGGAGATGGAGGGCGTGCTGAAATCGTGGGCCGTGCCCAAGGGCCCGTCGCTCGATCCCGCCGACAAGCGCCTCGCCATGCAGGTGGAAGATCATCCCGTTTCCTACTTCGATTTCGAAGGCACCATTCCGACCGGCAACTACGGCGCGGGCACGGTCATGGTGTGGGACGTGGGCACGTGGGAGCCGCAGGGCAATGCCGCCGAGATGCTCGCCAAGGGCGACCTCAAGTTCCGCCTCGACGGCCAGAAGCTGAAAGGCGACTTCGCGCTGGTGCACATGAAGTCGCGCCGGCCGGGCACCAAGGGCACGGAGTGGCTGCTCATCAAGCATCGCGACGCCTACGTGCAGCCCGGCTACGACATCGACCAGTACGACTACTCGGTGCTGACCAAGCGCACCATGGACCAGATCGCCGGCGATGCCGGCTCGGCGGAGTGGACCAGCAGCCGCAAGGTCTCCGCCGCGGGCGGATCGAGTAAGAACGACTGGCTGGCCGACTCCATTGCCAAGGCGGATGCGAAGAAGGCGAAGGCCGCGAAGAAAACTCGGCAGAGACTCAACCAGGCGAAGACCGCTCGAGCGAGAGATGCGAGCGGCGAGTCGCACCCAAGCAAAAGAAGCTTGAGTGGGGCACCCGCTGACGCGCCGGCCGCTGCGAGCGCCGTAAAAAAAAACTCCGCACGCGCCCAGGCAGCTAAAGCCGTAAGCTCCCCAGCCGCGCTGATCGGCCACAAAGCGCCGATGCCGCGCGTCATCCATCCCATGCTGGCCACGCTGGTGGACGGCCCCTTCGACGATCCACAATGGCTCTACGAGATCAAGTGGGACGGCTATCGCGCCATCGCCTTCCTCGACGGCGGCGCGCTCCGCCTGGTCTCGCGCAACCAGAACGACCTGACCGCCGCCTATCCCGAGTTGCGCTCCATCGCAGACCACGTCAACGCGCGCACCGCCATCCTCGACGGCGAGATCGTCGCGCTCGACGAGCAGGGCCGGCCGTCGTTCGGCCTGATGCAGCAGCGCACCGGAATCGGCTCCGGCGGCCATCGCATCCAGCGCACCCGCGACGATATTCCCGTGGTGTATTACGTCTTCGACCTGCTGTATCTTGACGGCTACAACCTGATGCACGCCGAACTGGAGCAGCGCAAGGAACTGCTGGCCTCGATCCTGGCGCCCGAGCGACCTCATTCGCTACTCCGACCACTACGTCGGCAACGGCAAGGCGCTGTTTGCCGCCGCAGCCGCAGCAGCAACTGGAGGGCATCGTCGCCAAGCGCCGCAGCAGTGAATATCTGCAAAAGCGCAGCCGCGAGTGGCTGAAGATCAAGATCGTCCGGCGGCAGGAGTGCGTCATCGGCGGCTACACCGATCCGCGCGGCGCGCGCGAAAATTTTGGCTCCGTTGTGCTCGGCCTTTACGACGACCAGGGCACGCCTGATTCACGTCGGCCACGCCGGCAGCGGCTTTACCGAGGAATCGCACGCGGCGCTCTGGAAGCGGCTGCACGCGCTGGAGATCAAGCGCAGTCCGTTCTTCGGCAAGGTGGAGAGCACGCGGCCCGTACACTTTGTGAAGCCCGAGCTGGTCGCCGAAATCAAGTTCACCGAGTGGACCCACGAAGGGCAGAGCGGCGGCATGAAGATGCGCGCGCCGGTGTTCGAAGGTCTGCGCTTCGACAAGAAGCCGGAGGAGTGCAGGTTCGAGCGCCCGGTAAGCTGGAAGCCGACGGCGCCAGGAGGTGTCGCTTGAAGTTGGCCCGAGGCTTCCCCATCTACGACGCACTCTACGAATACGCACGTCGAGCGGAGAGCGAGTAAATGCGGTTGTCCCGCCCACTCCTGGTGATTTACGTGGCGGGATTTCTGCGCTCGCTCGGAGTGGGTCTGCTGGGTGTCATTCTTGGCGTGTACCTCTCGCGGGTTGGCATCGGTGCCACCAGCATTGGATTCGTAATCGGCGCGGGATTGCTCGGAGCCTGCGCCGCAACCGCGGTGGTGGCGTGGGCCGGGGCGCGAGTCGGATACAGGAGCGCGCTTGTGGCCCTGTCGCTTCTGGCGGCCGTGGGCGGCGTCGCACTCGCCGCACTGCCTTCCTTCCCCGTCCTGACTGCTTTTGATCTTCCTCGGCATGGTCAACGGCATGGGGACCGACCGCAGCGCAGCCTTCGCGCTGGAGCAGGCCATCATCCCCGGCCTGGTTCCGGAACGTAGCCGGACCTGGGGCTTGTCGTGGTACAACGTCGTGCTCGATAGCGGTGGAGCGCTCGGCGCACTGGGCGCGGCTCTGCCTCTGGCGGTGAGCGTCTGGGCGCACGTCAACTTACTCCCCGCCTACCGTTACGTCTTCCTTGGCTACACGCGCTCCAGGTTGTCATTGCAGGTTTGTATCTTCTGCTTCCCGCGAACAGCCAGCTCTTGCAAGCGAAGGAACCTGCCGGGCCTGGTCCCACCGTCTCCCTGGAAAGCCGGAGGATTGTCCATCGCATCGCAGCCCTGTTCGCCATGGACGCGTTCGGTGGCGGCTTTCTCACCGACGCGCTGGTTGCCTACTGGTTCTTTCACCGCTTTGGCATCGCCGAGCAGAAGCTGGGGATTCTGTTTTTCGCCGTGCATGTACTGAACGCTGCTATCGCATCTGGGAGCGGCGTGGATCGCGCAACGGATTGGGCTGGTGAACACCATGGTCTTCACTCATTTGCCCTCGAGCATATTCCTCATTACCGTTCCACTCGCCTCCGGCCCGAAACTGGCAATCGCGTTGTTTCTTCTGCGGGAAACCTTCGTGGAGATGGATGTGCCGACGCGGCAGTCGTACGTGGCGGCGCTGGTCAAACCGCAGGAGCGTCCATACGCCAGCGGGATTACCAACATCACTCGAACCGGAGCCTGGGCAGCGGCGGCCGCGTTGTCGGGATTGGTCATGCAACGTCTGGCGTTTTCAGCGCCGCTGGTCATCGGGGGCACGCTGAAGATCGCCTATGACCTGCTGCTTTATCGCAACTTCCGCCACTTGAAGCCGCCCGAAGAACAGCTCGCGCCTGCCTCTCATCAGCCGGGGGCTTCCGTAAAATGATGCAACAGGGGTGAACCATGTTTATCGCTGGCAGACAAAAGAATGCCGCTTCAATCCTCGTTCCGAGCTTCCTCTCGCCCTCTCAGCTTCGGCTTCACCAGCGCAGACCACCGCCGCAGCCGATGCTGGCGCCGCCTGGAAGCCGGTCGAGGCAGCCTTGGGACGTTCAGGCAAGCTTGCAACCGGGCGACGTGTATAAGTTCGGAATGGCGCGCAGCGACCTGCATGTCGTCGTGGATGGCATTCCCATCAAAGCTCCGCCTGGCCTTGGGTTCGTGGCTGGCCTTCAAGAAAATGGGTGACCAGGCGATGGTCATGGGCGATCTGGTTCTCAGCGAGGACGAGGTATGACATGAACAGTGTGTCACGAATCGAGCCTCGTGGGCTGATGGGAATGAACATGCGTGAGCGCCGAGAATTCTCAATGCATACTCCCAAATTCCTCCGGCAATTCTTCCACTTCTTCGGCGGAAATTGTTCCAAATTCTAGCAACCCAAATGTGTTGGGAGCTGTTTTCGTAAATACTTTACCGTCACGGGCATATCCTGAGAGCGTGCCGGCGAGGGAAACCCGATGCTTCTTGTCCTGCGGCTTTCCTATGGCCTTGAGGATGTCGGCGATGGGCATCGCAACTCCCATCGCCTTGATCGCATCACGCGTCTTAGCGAGACTGCTGCCTGGGCGCAATTTGTGATCAACGCCACCTGGAGCGCTCTCGCGAGGAAGCAGTTTCATTGAATCCTCAAGAGCTTGGATGTAGGCTTTGGCCTCTCGAATCTGAAGCTCGAGCTCAGTCACTTCCTGGCGCTTCTTGTTGATAAGCTTTTGGAAATTTTCCCGAACTCTCATATGATTCCCAATCCCGAGAAAATATACACGGATGGGAATTAAAAAGCAATGATTGGATGCGAATGTGATTTATTTGCCAATCCACGTTATAATGCGGGCTTGAAGGAGTTTATTCGGATGGAACCTCTCGATTTCGTGATGCGTGCATTGGATCAGAAGAAACGCACCGCCCCAAACGGGGAGGATTATTGGATGGGGCGAGACATTCAGATTGTCCTGGGCTATGCCGAATGGCGCAACTTTGAGTCAGTGATTAAGAAAGCGAAGATGGCCTGTGATGGGTCGGGTGTGCCTTCTACATATCACTTTGTTGAAACCAACAAGGTGATCAGCGCAGGAAACGGAGCAGAGTTAGAACGGGCGGACTGCTACCTAACCAGATATGCGTGCTATCTCATTGCAATGAATGGTGATCCCGGCAAGGCGGAAGTCGCCACGGCGCAAGCGTACTTCGCAGTGCAAACAAGGCGGCAGGAGCTAAGTGAGCAAGAAAAGCGTGTTGCTCTGCGCGAGAGAGTGCAAATGAGCAACAGGGTGCTTGCCGGAACTGCGCGAGGAGCGGGCGTTACTCGATTCGCCTTGTTCAACGACGCCGGGTATCGCGGTCTTTACGGAATGGGACTCGCAGACATAAAACGACGGAAGAAGATTCCCCCGAAGGACCATCTGCTCGACCGCGCTGGTCGGGCGGAGCTGGCCGCTAACGAATTCAGAATCACGCAAACCCAGCAAAAACTCGAACGGGAGCGTATCCAAGGGGAACGGGCCGCGATGCAGACTCATCAGAGCGTTGGTGAAGAAGTGCGGGCAGCCATTAGACGGATCGGCGGAATTCTTCCGGAGGACTTGCCCGTCGAAGAGTCGATTCAGAAGGTAAAGAAGCAACTGGCGAAGAGGCCAAAATCCGAGCCATTGCCTCTAGGAACCGATAGCGAGGATATGAACGAACCAAAGTGAAAACCGACGATTCCAAACTTGCCGTCCTCTCCCGGATCAGTTGCTGACCTGCAATCCTCTTTTTCCCACCTGCATGACGTGAGCGCCTAAACTTCTAATAGGTCTGCGGCCTGTCTCACTTGATCTCCTTCATGCCCAGCACCGACGTGGAGTCGTGGCCGCCGGCGTCCACCGCGCGCGCCACCACCGCATAAAAAGCCTCGCGCACCTCAGGATACTTCGCCACCAGCGCCTTGATTACGGCCAGATTGTCCTGGTTGGCGAGGCGGGGGTTGGTCACGTCGGCGGTTGAGTAAACCATGCGCAGGTAAAGGTTGTCGTCGATCGCCACCGGCACGATTTCCGCCACCTTGAACACCCCTCCGCCAGTGGAGAGGCTCATGGTGCTTCCGTTGCTGGGCAGGTCGGCGGGGCGGGCGGCCTGCATCTCGTCGGACACCTTGTCCAGTTGCGGCGTGCTCATGAAGTTGACCGGCGCCAGCAAGTCCCACGCTGTCAGATAGTAGAACCAGGCATTGTGCGCCTGCCCTTTGCCCTTGTACTCGCGCGCCTTGGCCAGATACCACTGCCCATCGTGGCCGCCGATCGCGTCCAGCCGCGGATAGTATCCCGCCAGCTTCCATCCGCCGCCCATCTCCTGCAGGATCAGGGTGAGGGTGATCGGGTCCTTGCCGTCAATCTTCTGGAAGACCATCGCGTAGCGGCCCGGCGGCAGGTTGGGAATGAAGAAGCCGATGCGGTCGGCCGAGTTGAAGATGCCGCAATAAAAATCCGCGCGCGGCAGAGTGGCCTTGGCCTGCGAGGCGTCGAGCAGATAAGTTCCCGGTGATGCTCGCCTGACCTCCCGCCAGGAAATCTTTGTTGGTGACCACCGCCTGCTCGATGCTGCTGAAGTCCCCGGCAATCGCCGGAATCGCGTTGGCCTTCAACCCGGCCACATCGCCGTGCACCGACATGTCAAGATACTTGCGGGCCGCGCCCTCGATGGCTGTCCTGGTCGGGGCATCCAGATCGGGGCCGTTGAAGCAAACCTGCGCCCAGGCCGAAGTTACCGAAGTAACCAGCAAGAGCACGAAGCCGGCCCAAAGGTAACAGCGGCGGATCGGGTTCAAAGTGTGCGTCCGTTGAGTCATGTTCTTACAGGTCCAGCCTTTGCGTACTTCCCCGCACGATCGTTCTTGATTTTAGCGGCTTTTCGCCTCCCGGCTCCCTTTGCAACTCGGAGCGTTCGGACTGGCGACGCTTGAGCGGTACACACATCTGTGAGATATTTACACATCGGGAGTCTGGAAGAATGCGAACCAATATCGAGATTGATGATCGCCTGATGCGCCAGGCAATGCGCCGCAGTGGATCGACCACGAAGAAGGCTGCGGTGGAGAAGGGCCTCCGCTTGCTGGTAAACACACAAGCGCAAACCTCAATCCGCCGGCTTCGCGGTAAAGTGCGCTGGGAGGGCGACCTGGCCGAGTCCCGCCTGGGACGAAGCCGGGAATAGCGGGCGCTATGGTCATCGTCGATACCACGGTGTGGATTGACTATCTGGGTGGCATCTCCAACTGGCAGACATCGTGGCTCGATCGTGAATTGGGTCACCAGCGCCTCGGGCTGACCGACCTCATCCTCTGCGAAGTGTTGCAAGGAATTCGCAATGACGCCGCCTTTACCCAGGCGCGGCGCGATCTTCTGAAATTCCGGCTCTTCGACACGGGCGGAACCGAAATGGCGGTGGCCGCCGCGCAAAACTACCGTTCGTTGCGGGCAACTGGCCATACGGTGCGTAAGACCATCGACTGTCTGATCGCAACCTTCTGCCTTAAAGCCGGCCATGAGTTGCTGCACCGCGACCACGATTTCGATCCCTTCGAGAAACATCTTGGGCTGCGAGTCATCCATTCGTAGTCCGATTGGAACATCAATTCGGATTTGAACATCCGAACGCCGAAAGCTGTCTATTCCTTGCCCTCCGCTTGAACTCACCCGCACGAATTCGCAACCGGCCGCCCCCTATCGGGTTTAGAATAACCACCGCTACTCCGAAAAACTTAACTGGGGCAGGCCCGTCCAACTGTTATGGTACGCCGCCGGCAAAAATCGGGATGGACGTGGTTGCTGCTGGCCGGCCTCTGCTTGCCGCTGGCTCAATCCATGGCCCAGAGCGCGCCCGCCAAGAGCGCTGCTCCGGCGACTACGCAGCCTAAGGCTCATGCCCGCCGCAAGAAAGCGGCGCCCGAGCCTCCGCCTCCGCAAGCGCCCGCGCCGCCGCCCACGCTGGAGCAATCGCCTCCCACCCCAGCCCAGGTCACCTACAGCAACGGACAGCTCACCATCCTCGCCCAGAATGCCACCCTGTCGCAGGTATTGCGCTCGGTGCAGTCGCTGACCGGAGCGTCCATCGAGATGCCGGCGGGCGCATCCAGCGAACGGGTGGTAGGGCAGCTCGGTCCGGGACAGCCGCGCGACGTGCTCAACTCCCTGCTCAACGGCTCCAAGTTCAACTACATCATCCTGGGCGTGAACGGCAATCCGGGCGCGGTGCAGAAGGTCATCCTGACCACCCCCAAGCCGGCGACCCCGGTCAACACGGCGCAGAACAATAACCCGCCTCCGCCGGACGAGTCGCAGGACGAGGACAATTACGGCGAGCCTGAACCTCAGCCCCAGCCCGCGCAGCCGGTACCGCCGCAATTCCGCCACCGGCCGAACATGCCGGGCCGCATGCCCGAGGCCTTCACTCAGCCGCAGCCGCCGCAGCCTCAGCCTATGCCAACACCCGACACCAGCAACGAAAGCACTCAGCCCGGGGTGAAGACGCCGGAGCAGTTGCTGCAGGAACTGCAGCAGATGCAGCAACAGCAGCAGCTCATGCAGGAGCAGTTAAACCCCGCCAACCGCCAGCCTCCGCCATAGAGTATCGCTACCCATCCTTGAGACGGATCAGTTACCTCAGCGGCTAGAGGCCGGGTTCCGACCCTGCTGCTGTAATGCACCGCTGAAAGCCTGCCCCGAGCGCAGTCGAAGGGCGGTGCTCCACCCAGGGCCCTTCCTTTGGCGGCCGGGTGGGACAGTGGTTGCGGATCGACGATCGGATGCCTACAGCAGTCACACTCGGTGTATAGGAGACGGGTGGAGCACGTCTTCCAGGCGTGCATTCTAGGCTGCGCTTTTTCTGGCTTGCGCTTTAGCGCCTGAGGTAAGAGCTTGTTACCTCAGCGGCTAAAGCCGGGTTCCAATCCTGCTGCTGTAATGCACCGCTGAAAGCCTGCCCCGAGCGCAGTCGAAGGGCGGTGCTCCACCCTTGCGGAAGTAAGAGAGACATTGCGAATGCAAACTGCCACAAGGATCCCCACGGGTCGCCAGGATGAGGGGTGGAGCACGCAACCTGGCACAAAAGCATCCCACGCATGGGGGTGGAGCACGCCTTCCAGGCGTGCATCTAGAATGCGTTTCTGGCTTGCGCTTTAGCGCCTGAGGTAAGGGCTTGTTACCTCAGCGGCTAAAGCCGGGCTCCAACCCTGCCGTTTTAATGCACCGCTGAAAGCGGTGCTCCACCCAATTGCGCCCTAGCCAAAGAAGGCTAGACCGGGGCACGCCAACACCCATTGCGAGCGTTGCGGGACTGGATCAATTCGCCCCTAGGCGACAACCTTCACCCCCGCCAGCTCGCGCAACGATTCCGCATAGGGCGCGCGCGCCACACCCCGCTCGGTGATGATCGCCGTCACGTACTCGTGGGGCGTCACGTCGAACGCGGGATTCTCCACCTTCACCCCGTCCGGCGCAATCTGCTTTGCCGGCGAGGTGGGTCACCTCCCGAGGAGAGCGCTGCTCGATCGGGATCCCGCTGCCGTCGGGCGTTTCCAGGTCCACCGTCGAGAACGGGGCGGCCACGTAGAACGGGATGCCGTGCTCCCGGGCCAGCACCGCGACGGTGTAGGTGCCGATCTTGTTGGCCACGTCGCCGTTGGCGGCGATGCGGTCCGCGCCCACAATCACCGCGTCAATCTTGCCCTGGCGCATGATGGCGCCCGCCATGTTGTCGGCGATGACCGTGGTGGGAATGTCGTCTTTCATCAACTCCCACGCTGTCAGACGTGAGCCCTGCAGGAACGGACGGGTCTCGTCGGCGAAGACGTGCAGCTTCTTTCCCGATTCCACCGCGGCGCGAATCACGCCCAGCGCGGTGCCGTAGCCGCAGGTGGCCAGCGCGCCCGCATTGCAATGGGTGAGAATCCCGCCGCTCGCGGGCAGCAGCACCGCGCCATGTTTCCCCATGGCTTGGTTGGCGGCGATGTCCTCCACCAGCATGCGCTGGGCTTCGGTAACGAGCTGCCTGTTTGATCTCGGGGATGGGCTAGCGAACTCAGCTCTTCGAACTTGGTCCGCATGCGCCGGATGGCCCAGAACAGATTGACCGCGGTCGGCCGCGTGGCCGCCAGCACCTCGCAGATGTGGTCGAAATCGCGCTTCAGTGCGGCGTAGTTGGCCGCCTGCGAATCGCGGACGCCGAGGGCCACGCCCATGGCCGCCGTCACGCCGATCGCGGGCGCGCCGCGCACGATCATGGTCCTGATCGCGTTGGCCACCTCTTCGTAGCTCTTGCAGGTGACGTAGGTTTCTTCCGTGGGCAGCTTCGTCTGATCGATGAAGCGCACACCGTCGTTTGTCCATTCCAGGGTCTTGATCATGAGAACCAGTAGTCAGTAGTCAGTTGCCAGTAGTCAGTGTGCAGGTGAGGCCGTTGCAATTTCGGCGCACATCTGGAGCTGTATCGCAGCCGGTCCAAGTTCAGCCGAGGCTAGCCGACCGCCGGATCGCGATGAACGGATCTTGCATCGAGGCCCGTGCAACATCCGAACGAAGTTGCACCAGGGCTAGCGCGAGTCAGCTTATGGCCGCAAGCGACTCGGTCAAGCGGTTGCCCGGTGACATCCGATAGACCGCGTGTCGCATCTGCTTCGCAGATGCTCGCACTTGGCACTGACTGGCCACTGACCACTGGCCACTGACACTCTCTTCACATGCTCGGCGCGAACATCGTTCGCGGTGAACAGCGCCACGAACGGCGCCGGCGACGCGGCCTTCTCGACGTTCGGCCGTCCGCCCGCCTCCTGCCGCTCCACCAGGCACAACACGCCGCTAATCTCGAATCCAAACTCGCGCGCCGCTTCAATTGCCTGAACCGTCGAGGCGCCGGTGGTGCACACGTCGTCCACGATCACCACGCGCGCCGCCTTCTGGCGGAAGCCCTCGATGCGCTGCCCGGTGCCGTGCGCTTTCTCGGCTTTGCGGACGAGGAAGCCGTTGATCGGCTTGCCCTGTTGCGCGCTGATCACCGACGTCGCCACCACGATGGGGTCGGCGCCCATGGTCAATCCGCCGATGGCGTCGGCCTGCCAGCCGCGGTCGCGGATTTCCTGCAGCACGGTCTCGCCGGTCAGCAGCGCGCCGGTGGCGTCCAGCGTGGTCAGGCGGCAGTCAATGTAGTAGTCGCTGGTGCCGCCGCTGGAGAGCTTGAACTCGCCCAGGCGAAACGATTTTTCCGCCAGCATGGACAACAGTTGTGCGCGTGAGGCACAGATTTCATTTCCCGGACACAGGACACAGTCTTTAAACGATACCATCTTCACCCCGCGACCTTCTCCAGGTGGCGGAAATGGTCGCTGGCAATCCACAGCGCCGTAAACAGGGCGAAGTTATAGCCACAATGCATCAGAAACGACGCCGCCACCGAGTCCGTCCGCACCCGGGTGACGGTGAAGACGATGCCGACGACGAAGATGCTGAGGATGGGCGCCCAGGCATAGCCCAGTTGCGCTCCATGGATGGCGGCGAACGCGGCCGCCGTCAACAGCACGGCGATAGCTCAGGCGGAAGGCGCGCCGCATCAGCGGGTACAGCATGCCCCGGAAGAACAGCTCTTCCATCAACGGCGCCAGCGACATGCCAAAGGCGGCCAGCAGGTAGGCGCTGGAGGCATTGTGGAAGTAGTTGTCCATGGGCAACGACTTGGGGATGGGCAAATAGCTTGACAAGCTTTCGACGATCACCGCCAGAAGGGCTCCCCCCACAAAGAATGCCGGCGCAGTAATGCCCGGCCAATTCCAATGGATCGCGTCGCGAAAACGCTGTCGGCTCCGGCTACGCACCAGCATGTAGATGAAGACGAGAACGAGAGGATAGGCCGCGGCCTGCGACCCGACCACGATGCGGGCATCGGTAGCGAGATCGGTAAGAGGCATGTGCCGATAGGCAGGAAAGTGACGCGCAATCGCCAGCGCGACAATGCTGAACAGGAATACCGCGAATATGGTGAAGCCCAGGACAGCCAGCGTGTCCCACCACGACCAGGCAGGGAAACGCGGCTCCATGGGAATTGGCGGAAGCGGGCTCCAACGGCGATAGCTGTACCGGAGCCGAGACGATGCCGAAGTCCTGGGAAGCGATCGGCGAGGGCATCAGGCAAGCTGTCGCTGGGCTCCGGCAGCGGGTTCAATGGCAGAGACATGATTATCCAGAACCTATCTCATAAATCGCTTTGTATCAGGGCATGGCTTCAGCCGTGCCAACACCCCGTCAACCAAGAACGCGGGCTTCAGCCCCTGATGGAGCTTTGTCTTACAGGTGCGGGGGCTAAAGCCCCGGCTTTTTCTACCACCTTTTCGGCACGACTAAAAGTCGTGCCCTGATACGAACCGTAAAGATCTACGAGATGGCCTGTAGCTCTATAAATCAATGAAGTACGCCTTATCATATCCGTTCCGTCGAGAGTGCCTTTCAGGCTAGAAGTCGGCTGCCGAATTGATATCTGAGCCCCGAAAGTTTCCCGAATCGGGAAACTCGACGCTAGGGCCACTGGCGAGCGATTTAAGCCACTTCAATTCTTCTTCGGCCCCTAGGTACCATCCGACCCGTTTTCGTCGATCCTGGAGCTTCCTAGCGCATTTAATTAGCACTTTACGGAGGCAAGCGGATGGCAAAATCGTGGTTCATACAAACACCACCTATCTTTCTCAATTTGGAGCGCTCAAGCCGCCAAGTGCTTTTGTTCTATGACGATACCTATGTCGAAGCCAGTGCCATTAGCTATGCCAGATCCATGTTCCATGCACTGTCATATAGGGGTGTTTCGACTCGCGCGGCCAAAGGCGGGCCGCTGCTCGCTCAACATGACAGCTGGCAAATTCGTAGCGCTGCTACAGAGGGTCGGCACCACGAGAACTAACACCCTCCTCGGCAACAGCTATCTCCACCCCATCCCCATTGCCCTTGGCTTTGGACGCACGCGGCAGCAATTTCGCTAGTATCTCTCCGGTATAGGACTTCCTGACGTTAGCAACCTGCTCTGGCGTCCCCTGGGCGACGATGCGTCCTCCCTTTTCTCCACCCTCCGGCCCGAGATCGATGATCCAGTCGGCATTGCGAATGACGTCCATATTGTGCTCGATGATGATGATGCTGTTGCCCAGGTCAGTCAGACGATGCAGCACCTCCAGCAGCTTGCTGACATCGTCGAAGTGCAGCCCTGTCGTAGGCTCATCCAACAGATATAGCGTCTTCCCGGTCTGGCGTTTGCTCAGCTCGCGCGCCAGCTTAATGCGCTGCGCCTCTCCCCCTGACAGCGTTACTGCCGACTGTCCCAGATGAATGTACCCCAAGCCAACGTCCACCAGTGTCTGCAGCTTCTGCTTGACCTGGGGAAAGTTCTCCAGCAAGGGCAAGGCGTCGGCCACCGGCATCTCCAAGAGATCGGCGATGGAGTAGCCCTTGTACTTCACCGCCAGCGTCTCGTGATTGTAGCGCTTGCCGCCGCACACCTCGCACAGGACATAGACGTCGGGGAGGAAGTTCATCTCGATACGGCGTTGTCCTTCTCCCTGGCATGCCTCGCAGCGTCCCCCGGCAACGTTGAAGGAGAAGCGTCCCGGCTTATAGCCACGCTGGCGCGACTCCGGCAGCATGGCATAGAGATCGCGAATCTGGGTGAAGACGCCGGTATAGGTTGCAGGATTGGAGCGAGGGGTACGCCCTATCGGCGACTGGTCAATCTGAATGACCTTGTCAATGAACTCGGTACCGGTAATCGCCTTGTGTAACCCCGGCTCCTCGCGCGAGCCATAGAGCGCCTTGGCCAGCGCGCGATAAAGAATGTCATTGACCAGGGTGGACTTTCCCGAACCGGAGACTCCGGTTACTAACGTAATCACGCCCAGGGGAAAGCTGACGTCCAGGTTCTTCAGATTGTTCTCATGAGCGCCCAGTATGACGATGGCCTTGCCGTTGGGCTGGCGTCGCGCATAGCGATAGGTAATCTGCTTGGCGCCGGAGATGTACTGCCCGGTCAACGACCTTGGCTCAGCTTCAATCTGCTGTGGCGTGCCGCTGGCTACGAGTTCGCCGCCATGACGTCCCGCGCCGGGGCCAAGGTCAATGACGTAGTCGGCGCGTCGAATCGTGTCTTCGTCATGCTCGACCACCAGCACGGTGTTGCCCAAGTCGCGCAGCGACACCAGCGCCTGCAGCAGGCGGTTGTTATCGCGATGATGCAGTCCAATCGATGGCTCATCGAGGACATAGAGTACGCCGCGCAGCTTCGATCCGATCTGGGTTGCCAGCCGAATGCGCTGGCCTTCGCCGCCGCTTAAGGTCATGGCCGAGCGGTTGAGTGAGATGTAGCCAAGTCCAACGGCGTTAAGGAAGCCCAGGCGTTCGGCAATCTCTTTGCGAATTCGTCCGGCGATGCGCTCCTCGCGCTCCGACAACGTGATCTGCGCTATGGCCTCGACGGCGCGCGATACCGGCAACGATGTGAAGTCGGCGATGGACATGCCATTCACCTTTACCGCGAGACTCTCCGGCCGCAGACGCTTGCCCTGGCACGCGGGACAAGTCGTCGCCGACATGTGGTCGAGCAGCCAGTCGCGATAGCCCTGAGAGCTGCTGTCTTCCAGGTTGCGCCGCAGATAGGCGAAGACGCCGAGGAAGCCGCCGCGTTTTTTCTCGCTCTTGTCGGGGCCGTAGAGGATCAGGTCCTGGGTCTTGCGGGGCAATTGCTCGAACGGTGTTGTCAAGCTAAAGCCGTAGGCCTCGGCCGCCAGTTGCAGCATGTGGATCAGGTTCTGCGACGCCGAGCCTGGCCCCAACGCCCCGTCCAGCAGGGGTTTTGACCAGTCGCTGATGACCTTCGCCGGATCGAAATCGAACTTGCTGCCCAGCCCGTTGCACTCCGGACACGCCCCATACATGCTGTTGAAGGAGAAGGAGCGCGGCTCCAGCACGGGTACGTTGACACCGCAATCCGGGCACGCCAGCTTGGAGGAGTACAGGTGTTCCTCTCCGCCCACCACCGCCACCTGCACCAGGCCGTTGGCCATCTTCATCGCCAGCTCGACCGCGCTGGCCAGGCGGCCCTGGATTCCCGGCTTCACCAGCAGGCGGTCCACCACCAGCTCGATGGTGTGGTTCTTGCGCTTGTCAAGTTTAATCTCCTCGTCCGCGATGTTGCGCAGCTCGCCGTCAATGCGGGCGCGGGTGAAGCCCTGCTGCACCAGTTTGTCAAGTTCCTTCTTGAATTCGCCCTTGCGCCCGCGCACCATGGGCGCCATCACCATCACGCGCTCCTCCGGCTTCAACGCCATCACCTGCAGCACGATCTGGTCGGCCGACTGCCGCGAGATGGCGCGTCCGCACTGCGGACAATGCGGCACGCCGATGGAGGAGTACAACAGCCGCAGGTAGTCGTAGATTTCGGTGATGGTGCCGACGGTGGAGCGCGGGCTGCGGCTGGTGGTCTTCTGCTCGATGGCGATGGACGGGCTCAGGCCGTCGATGCTGTCCACGTCGGGCCGCTCCATCTGGTCGAGGAACTGGCGGGCGTAGGCGGAGAGCGTCTCGACGTAGCGGCGCTGGCCCTCGGCGTAGATGGTGTCGAAGGCGAGCGACGACTTGCCCGAGCCGCTGAGCCCGGTGACCACCGTCAAGGTATTGCGGGGAATCTCGACGTTGATGTTCTTCAGATTGTGCTGGCGCGCCCCGCGCACGGTAATGCTGGTAAGGCCCATGGATGAGATCCAGAGTTGATGATGAACCATTATCGCGAGTATGTCTTTAACAGTAAAGAATACATTAAAATTTTTACTTGATTATTTTACTGTACTGTCGTAAAGTAAAGTTATGGATCCAAACGACTTTACTGAGAATATGACTGGGCGTTTGATTCCAGTTCCGAACGGGCCGCCCGATGTGAGAGTCGCGTTCGTACCGAACCCCCTACCGCCGAAATGGGACTGGCCAGACAGCCTCTGGCCATTGCTAGTTGAGGCGAGGAAATCCCTTTCGAGTCTCGACGGAACAGGCAAACACCTGCCGAACCCGGAAATCCTGTTACAACCACTTCAAGGAAGAGAAGCGCAGCTCTCGTCTCAACTGGAAGGAACCTTCACCGATCCGCAACAGCAGGTTCTGTTTCAGGCCGATCCGAGTTACCCAACATCTAGTACCGATCCAAAGAATGCGTTCCGGGAGGTATTCAATTACCGGAAAGCGTTGCGTTTGCGACTGGACACGACGAACACCCTCCCGCTTTCTTTGCGCCTCATCAGGAAGCTTCATGCAATTCTCATGGATGGAGTTAGAGGAGCAGAGCAGCAACCGGGAGAGTTTAGAACCATCCAGAACCAAATCGGTATTCCCGCGAGATTTGTACCGCCTCCGCCCCAGCATCTTACAACGACTTTGGATGAATTTGAGAAGTACATGCACGCGAACAACGGATTCGATTGCCTGGTGCGGGCATTCCTCGCGCACTACCAATTCGAGACCATCCACCCGTTTCGCGATGGCAATGGAAGAGTTGGCAGGCTGCTACTCTCCTGGACGATCGCAGAATGGTGCGGCTTGTCGAGTCAGTGGCTGTACATGAGCGCCTTTTTCGAGAAGCGAAAAAGGGAATACATGGACCGATTGTTCAATGTCAGTACCAAAGGAGATTGGGAGGCATGGATTCGTTTCTGCTTAGAAGGCGTAGTGGTTCAGTCCGTTGATGCCGAAAAACGCTGCGATAAGCTGCTGGCGCTACACCGCGATTTCCATGAGCGGCTAAAGGGTGGCAGTGTTCGGCTGTCGAAGCTGGTGGACCGCCTTTTTTCGAGTCCAGTGGTAACGGTTAATCAATATAAGAAAGCCTTCAACGTCACCTATCCGACCGCCCGTTCAGACCTAAGAAAACTGGAGGCGGCTGGAATTGTGCAGCAAATTGCCGCCACGGATCAGATAACGTACTACAGCACTCCGATATATCGAGCAACGTACGAGGACATCGAGGAGATCGACAAGTCGTAGTCGCGTTCGTGGCTGTCGGACAATACGCTGGCGAAATCTTCGAGCGGCGCCCTCGCTTTCTTCCAAAGACGGAATTCCGAAGAAAACGCACACCCCTCAGCCGCGCTCGGTCGGTCACCTCGGAGGCCTCCTGCGTGCTCCTTCAGATTGACGATAATAAAAGGCCCTCCCGGCACGGCTAGCCGTTCCCTCAAGCCTAGCAATCGTGAATCTGCACTAGATGCTCGGCGAGGGGGAAAGCGCAACTCTACTCACGTATCTTAGTTGCCAACATCCGGAGGCGTCAACGCGAGGTACAGTGGGATTGGCGTCTCGGCTAAGAGTTGTCATTACGAGGAATCTGCTCTTTCGATGGAGAAGGCGAAAGCAGATCCCTCGCGGGCTGATGTCACCCCAACAAGCGCAAAGGCGGCGCTCGTTGGGGGCCCTGAATTCGCCCACTCGTGATGACAAACGTTAACGGACGGCGATTGATGTAGCGAGATGGAAGCGACGGGCCCTTTGGTCGCGCTCAGGGAGGCTTTCAGCCCGGCGAAATAGCAATCCTTCTTAGGGCGCTTTAGCGCCAGACCGCTCGTCGGGGCTAAAGCCCGAATTCTTAGGATCGGCTTGGACGCTGGCCTAAAGGCCAGCTCTTCCACCGAAACGCATCCAGAGTCAGATGGGAGGCGGACCTGAAAGCTCGCCGTGAGCGCAGCCGAAGGGGCCCGCGCTTCCACCGAAAGAAAGAACGTATGACCGCATTCATGCTCTCGTTCCTGCTGCTGTTCACGATTGTGTCGGCATTTGTCTTCGGCATTGCGCTGGGGTACTGGGCCATTTGCGGAGTCCTGCACTTCTTCCATCCTGCGCGGGTCCGGCGAAAGGCCAGCCGGGCGCCAGCTCTGGCGCCGACGGGCGGGGATTGAGTTAGCAAGGTGGAAGCGCCGGGCTTTAGCCCGACGAGATCCAGGCCTTGTTTCAAAGGGGCTCAGCCCCTGCTCGGGTAAAAAGAGCTCTATCAGGGGGCTGAAGCCCCGATCATTTGGGGGCGCTTGGACGCTGGCCTAAAGGCCAGCTCTTCCACCGCTGAATCCCCGATTTGTTATGCGGCTTGGGCGCTGGCCTGAAGGCCAGCTCTTCAGCCCAGCGGCCAGAAGCAGGCCGCGCTCGCTCAACATGACAGGGCACGATCATGAACAGGATTTTCACGCTGTATTTTCCGGGGCTGAAGCCCCTGGGTCTCTAGGACGGTTTGGACGCTGGCCTAAAGGCCAGCTCTTCCACCGAGCGGCCAGAAGCAGTCCGCGCTCGCTCAACATGACACCTTAGAAATTCTGTCGTTGAGCGACAAGCCAAGCGAGGGCAGGGTCCCCTCACCGCTGATTTCTGCTGTAGCGAAGTGCCACAGTCGGTTTCGAACGGGCGTCTGAGTGTTGCGTTATGCATCACGTCCCCCAGTGACCCCCGTCACAGCGCCCACCTAAGTCCAAGGAACACAATCGAATCGTACGTAATAGAAGGTTGTATGCGTACATGGGCCGAGCCAGAGGCAAGCGCCATTTCGAAGAAACCGCTTCTGATCGCAGAGCCCAGCTTTCATAGGCATTCATAGGAGCAATCATGAAGAAAGTTATCTTGGCCGTCCTGCTGATCGCCGTCGCGCTGTTCCTGGTCTTGCCCAGCCTGTCGTGGGCGCAAGGCACCGAAGAGCTGTACAAGGCGAAGTGCGCCGGCTGTCACGGCCCCGATGGAAAAGGAACGGCCGCCGGCAAGAAGATGGGAGCCCAGGAGTTCTCGTCCGCCGCCGTGCAGAAGATGTCCGATAGCGAAATTGCCGACTTTATCGAGAACGGCGGGCCGCAGAAGAAGGCCTCGCACGCTTTCGCGAACAAGGGTGTGAGCGCGGCGGATGCCGCGAAGCTGGCTGCTTACGTGAAGACTCTAAAGTAGTTTTCGCGGTTCACGGGGCTGCACTCCAGACCGTCCGCGTCTGGGCCGGCCTGGAGCGGCAACCTCCCCTGAGTTCTGCAGTCGCCCGACGGCGCTCTCGCTTGGCGCCGCTTCCTCCCGCCGAGGTCCAAACTGGGGCCGCCAGGGCGACCTGGAGAAAATCCGATGAGCAAGGGAATCCTCTACGACGCGACCATGTGCATCGGGTGCAAGCAGTGTGAGCAGGCCTGCGCCACCGAAAACGGCCTGCCCTACGACGAAAAGATCGCCGACCAGCAGGTTACGTCGGCCCACAAATACACCACCGTCCTGACCAAGGACGACAAGTTCATGCGCAAGCTGTGCATGAACTGCGACGATCCGGCCTGCGCTTCGGTGTGCCCGGTGGGCGCGCTGAAGAAGACCGCCCTCGGGCCCGGTCACCTACGACAAGAGCAAGTGCATGGGATGCCGCTACTGCATGGCGGCCTGTCCGTTCGGCGTGCCCAAGTACGAGTGGGAGAAGGCGGTTCCGGGCGTGCGCAAGTGCATCATGTGCAGCAAGCGCGTGGCGGCGGGCAAGCCGACGGCCTGCGCGGAGATCTGTCCCACCGGCGCCACCAAGTTCGGCGATCGCGACGAGCTGCTGGAAGAAGCCAAGAAGCGCATCCACGACAATCCCGGCACCTACCTGCCGCACATCTTCGGCGACACCGAGGTGGGCGGGACGTCGGTCATGCTGCTGTCGTCCATCCCGTTCAGCAAGTTCGGCTACCGCACCGATCTGACCGAGCGCGCGCTGCCCATGTACACCTACCAGGTGCTGTCGCGCATTCCCGACTTTGTGCCGCTGTTCGGCACGCTGCTGGGCGGCATGTACTGGATCACGCATCGCCGCGAGGACGTGGCGCAAGCCGAGGCCGAAGAGAAACGGCACAACGGCGGTGGGCGATGACGATGCCGAGAGTGCGGTTCACCTTCTGGAAGGCGATCTTCCTGTTCATCATGGCGGCCGGCGTTTACTGCACGTACCTGCGCTTCTTCCGCGGGCTGGGCGCCTCCACCAATCTGAGCGACCAATTTCCCTGGGGCCTATGGATCGGCTTTGACGTGATGTGCGGCGTGATGCTGGCGGCCGGCGGCTTCACCCTGACCGCGGCGGTCGAGATCTTCAACATCAAGCGCTTCCATTCCATCGTCCGGCCGACGATTCTGACCGCATTCCTGGGCTATCTGCTGGTGTGCGCGGCGCTGATGTACGACCTGGGCCTGCCGTGGAACATCTGGCATCCGCTGATCATGCGCAACCCGCACTCGGTGATGTTCGAGGTCGCCTACTGCGTGATGTTCTACACCACGGTGCTGGCGCTGGAGTTCTCGCCCATCGTGCTGGAGCACTTCAAGCTGCATCGCGCGCTGAAGATCGTGCGCAGCGTGATGGTGGTGTTCGTGATTCTCGGCGTGCTGCTGTCCACGCTGCACCAGTCGTCGCTGGGCACGCTGTACCTGATCATGCCCAACAAGCTGCACCCGTTCTGGTACAGCCCGCTGCTGCCGGTGTTCTTCTTCCTGTCGGCGATTGCGGTGGGCCTGGCGATGACCATCTTCGAGTCGTCGATGAGCTCGAAGTACTTTGGCCGCGAGCTGGAGCTGCCCATCCTGCGCGACCTGGGACGCGTGCTGGTGGTGGTGCTGGCGCTCTACGGCATCCTGAAGTTCGAGGACTTCTACCATCGCGGCGTGCTGAAGCTGATGTTCGTGCCCGGCTACGAGCAGCGCTTCTTCCTGCTGGAAATTTTCTTGTCGGTGCTGGCGCCGCTGGGTCTTCTGCTGGTGCCGAAGATCCGGGAGAGCGCGCAAGGCCTGTATCTGGCGGCGGTGCTGACGCTGCTGGGCTTCGTCACCAATCGGCTGAACGTCACCATCACCGGAGTCGAAAACGCCGTCGGCGGCCGTTATGCCCCCAAGTGGACCGAAGTGGTGATCACCGCGATGTTCGTCGCGCTCGGGTTCGCCATCTTCGGCCTGGCGGCCAAGTACCTGCCTATCTTCCCCGAGGAGAAGGCACATCTCCCGGCACTCCGCGAACCGGTGTACGCAGAACTCGCGGTGCCTGTCCATGCAGGAGACTGACAAGTCGCGCCCGTCCTCAAAGTCACTGGAGGACGCCTTTGTGTTTCATCCGCGCTGGATCCAGCGGCTGGGACGCAGCGTCAGCGCCAAGCTGATGGTTTCGATCTTCGTGGTCATGCTCCTCATCTTTGCCCTGCTGGGTTACTTCAGCATCCGGCTGCATCGCAAGAACCTGGAAGCCGCGGCGCTGGTCAGCGCCGAACAGCAGAGTGAAGTGCTGCGCCGCAGCGCGTCGCATTACATGCTGAACAACGATCGCAACGGCCTGTACGAGATGATGCTGAACATGGCCGACCAGCCGGGCGTGATGCGGGTGCGCATCCTGAACCCGCAGGGCGTGATCAGCTACTCGACGGCGCCGGCCGAAGTGGGCAACATGGTGGACAAGGGCGCCGAGGCCTGCTACGGCTGCCACGCGCAATCGCAGCCGCTGGCGCGACTGAACCGTTCCGATCGCTTCCGCGTGTATCGTGCGGAGCAGACCCGCATCCTCGGGGTCATCACTCCCATCGAGAACCAGCCGGCGTGCTCGAATGCGGCCTGCCACGCGCATCCGGCGAGCACGCAGATCCTGGGCGTGCTCGACACCAACCTGTCGCTGGCCAAAGTTGACGCCAGCCTGGCGCACGAGCGCCGCGAGATGCTGGCCTACACCGCGGTCGCGCTGCTCGCGGTCGTCTTCCTGAGCGGACTGTTCGTGTGGATCGTGGTCCACAATCCGCTGCGCGAACTGAAGACGGGCACGGAGCGCATTGCAAGGGGCGATCTGGGACATCAGATTCCGGTGCACTCGCAGGACGAAGTCGGCGAGCTGGCGCACTCGTTTAACGACATGAGCAACCGGCTGCAGGTGGCGCAGGCGGAGATCACGGCCTGGGCGCACACGCTGGAGCAGCGGGTGGACGAGAAGACGCGCGAGCTGAAGCAGGCGCACCAGCGCATGCTGCACGTGGAAAAGATGGCGACCATCGGCAAGATGGCGGCGGTGGTGGCGCACGAGATCAACAATCCGCTGTCGGGAATTCTGACGTACTCCAAGCTGGTCAAGCGCTGGATCGGAAACAACGCCGCCGACGCGCCCCGCAAGGACGAGATGCAGGGATCGCTCGACCTGATCGCCAGCGAGAGCAAGCGCTGCGGCGAGCTGGTGAAAAACCTGCTGAGCTTCTCGCGGGTCTCGCCCATGAACCTGGCGTGGTGCGACCTGAACCAGGTGATCGATCGCTGCCTGCGGCTGGTGCAGCACAAGATGGACATGGCGGGCATTCAGCTCAACCTGGAGCTTGCCGCCGACTTGCCGCCGGCGCATTGCGATCCGGCGCAGATCGAGCAGGTGGTGCTGGCCATGGTGATCAACGCCATCGACGCCATGCCGCAGGAGGGCAACCTGTGGATCAGCACGCGCGTGACCGCCGAGGCCACGATGGAGCTGGTCATCCGCGATGACGGCATCGGCATTCCGGCTGAGCATCTGCCGCACATCTTCGAGCCCTTCTACACGACCAAGGAGGCCGGCGGGTCGGGGCTGGGGCTGGCCATCAGCCAGAACATCGTGGAGCGGCACGGTGGACAGATCGAGGTGAACTCGGTGGTGGGCCAGGGAACGACGTTCAAGATTGTGCTTCCCGTGGACAGCCAGGGGCCGGCCTTCGCGGCGGAGCAGCCGGGCGCGACCGTGAGTGTTGGGTAGCGCTAGCCGTAGGTTGGATACAACGGGCCTTCAGGCCCACGGTGGAAGCGCCGGGCTTTAGGCCGGCGAATAGGGACGGGTAGGAATTAGGGCTTTAGCCCTGAGGTGGAAGCGCCGGGCTTTAGCCCGGCGAATAGAGGTACGAAAAGGATTGGGGCTTTAGCCCCGGAAGGGACACGACCGATGCGGCGAGCTCCGCAAGAAATCCGCACGTTCTTCGTCACCGCCGTCACCTGGCAGCGACGTCCCCTGTTTCGCGCAGAGCCCATGGCGCGCCTATTTCTCGATACGCTCGCGCGCTACCGCAACCAAGGGCGGTTTCTGATTCACGAATTTGTTCTGATGCCAGACCACTTCCACCTCCTGCTCACTCCAGCTCCCGAGATTTCGCTTGAGAAGGTTTTGCAACTGCTCAAGGGCGGGTTTTCGTTTCGAGTCAAGCGCGAGTTGGGGTCAAATGCGGAGATCTGGCAGGAAGGATTCACCGAGCATCGTGTGAAAGGCGCGGAGGATTTCGAGCGCCATGCGGTGTACATCCGCGAGAATCCGGTGCGGAAGGGCTTGGCGGAAGACGCGGCCGCGTATCCGTACGGGTCGGCGGCGGGCAGCATCGAGGTCGATCCCGCGCCGCCGGGGCTAAAGCCCTCGATAACAAGTGACGCCCTAGTCGCCGGGCTGAAGCCCGGCGCTTCCACCGCTCGGGGCTAAAGCCCGTGATATCTGAGAGCGCGGAGGTCACCGGACTGAAGTCCGGTGCTTCCACCGAAATGAGGTAGAGAGATGACGCAAGGCAAATTATTGATCGTGGACGATGAGCTCAGCGTGCGGGACTCGCTGGCCAAGTGGTTCGCCGAGGAAGGCTACGACGTGGCCACCGCCGAGAACGCCAACGAGGCGCTGACCCGCGTGGCCGAGACGGCCTTCGACGTCGCGCTGATCGACATCAAGATGCGCGGCACCGACGGCATCGAATTGCAGCGGCGGCTGCACGAGATTTATCCCGACATGCTGGTCATCATCATGACCGGCTACGCCTCGGTGGAGACGGCGATCGCCGCGCTCAAGAACGGCGCGTATGACTACGTCAACAAGCCGCTCGATCCCGACGAGATTGCGCACCTCATCGCCAAGGCCATGTCGCATCGCCGCACCCAGCAGGAAAACACGCGGCTGAAAGAGACGGTCGCGGAGATCGCGCATCCTTCCGACATCATTGGCCAGAGCGCCGCCATGAAGCATGTGTTCGACGCCATCGAAACCGTTGCGCCCACCGACGCCACGGTGCTGGTGACCGGCGAGAGCGGCACCGGCAAAGAGCTGGTGGCGCGCGCCATTCATGCCGGCAGCACGCGGCGTTTTCATCCGCTGGTCGTCATCCATTGCGGCGCGCTGACGGAAACTTTGCTGGAGAGCGAACTGTTCGGCCACGAGAAAGGCGCGTTCACCGGAGCGCAGTATCGCAAGAAGGGCAAGTTCGAAATCGCCGAGGGCGGCACCGTTTTTCTCGACGAGATTGGCGACATCAGCCTGAAGACGCAGACCGACCTGCTGCGCGTGCTGCAGGAGCGCGAGATCACGCGCGTCGGCGGCAACCAGACCATCAAGGTCGATTTCCGCGTGGTCGCGGCCACCAACAAGGACCTGGAGCTGTTGATCGAGGAAGGCAAGTTCCGCCCTGACCTTTTCTACCGGCTGAACGTTTTTCACATCGAGATTCCGCCGCTGCGCGAACGCCGGGAAGACATTCCGCTGCTGGTGGACCACTTCGTGCGCAAGTTCTCCAGCGAGATGAGCAAGAAGATCACGCGCGTCTCGCCCGCGGCGATGAATGCCCTGCAGCAGTACGGCTGGCCGGGCAACGTGCGCGAACTGGAGAACGCGGTGGAGCGCGCCATGGTGGTGGCGCAGGAGCCGGAGCTGCGCGAGCAGGACTTTGTGCTGAAATCGCGGAACGGCGTCGCGCTGGGCGATGCGCGCAGCCTGGAGGACGTGGAGAAGGCGCACATCCTGCGCGTGCTGGAAGAGTCAGGCGGCAACCAGACGCACGCCGCCGAGGTGCTCGGCATCGACCGGGTCACGCTGCACCACAAGCTGAAGAAGTATGGGTGGAAAAAAGAGCAACTAGCAATTAGCAACTAGCAACTAGCGACTAGCAGCTAGCAACCAGCAGTTAGGACGGCGTTCTATGAAAGATTTCAGACGGCTTAACGTTTGGGAAAAAGCGCATGCGCTGACGCTTGGGATATACCGTGCTACGGCAACTTTTCCGCGGGAAGAGCTTTACGGAATCACGAGCCAGATGCGTAGGTGCAGCGCGTCAGTCGCTGCAAATATCGCCGAAGGATGCGGCCGTACTGGGGATGGAGAGTTTCATCGATTTCTCAACACTGCGGCCGGTTCGGCAGTGGAGTTGGAGTATTTTCTGCTGTTGTCGCGCGACCTCGGCTTCCTTTCAGCCGAAGTGTACGAGAAGCTGCAAGGAGAGGTTCTCGAAGTGCAACGGATGCTGGCATCCTTGCTGCGAAAGGTTGATAGTGCGCGGCGCGGGTTGAGAACAAGCAACTAGCTGCTAGCAACTGCAAGCCCAGGGTGGATCTTCTGTTGCGCTTCACCTAGTCGCTAGTTGCTAGTCGCTAGTTGCTAGTTCTTCTTGCTATGAAGAAGCTCCAATTGCTTCCGGTGGGCACGGTGGACGCCCGGCTGCTCGAATGGCTGCAGCAGGCGCTCTACGAGAAATTCCGTGTGCCTGCGGAGGTCCTTTCGCCGGCGCTCGATCCCGGGTTCGCGCTGCACGCCGAGCGGCAGCAATATCACTCCTCGGAAATCCTCGCCGCCATGCAGCGGCACGTCGGCAGCCACACCTGGCGGCTGCTGGGCGTGACCGAGCTCGATCTCTACATCCCGATTCTGACCTTCGTGTTTGGCGAGGCGCAGTTGGGCGGGAGCGGCGCGGTGGTTTCGTATCATCGTCTGAAGCAGGAGTTCTACGGCTTGCCCGCCGATCTCGATCTGCTGGCCAATCGCCTGCTGATTGAGGCGGTGCACGAGCTGGGACACACCTTGCGGCTCACCCATTGCCGCGACTATCGCTGCGCCATGGCGCCCTCGCACGCGGTGGAGTGGATCGACATCAAGGACAGCGGCTTCTGCGAAGATTGCCTGGCGCGGGTGTTGCAGACCGCGTAAGGGAGCCGGGCCTTCAGTCTGGGCCAAGGAACCGGGGCTGAAGCCCCATACAAGAGAAGTCGACATTTCACCGGGCTGAAGCCCGGCGCTTCCACCGGTTTTCGTCTCTATAGGTGGGCCGCAGGCCCATGTGACACCCAGCATGACACGTCGGAACTGTTGCACGGCGCTTTAGACATCCGTCAAGTTTTTGCCACAGGCTCCGCTTCCTCCCATACCGCGGTGACCGCCAACGCCACGCCAATTCCAATGGCCACCTCCAGAAAGCGGTGAATCGCGATCACCGCCGGCGACTCGGTGTGCACGACGAGCATCACGATGGCCAGCGTAATGTTGGCGAGGCGGGAGGAATTCTCCAGACGAAGTCCGGCACAGATCAACCCGATCAGGAACACACCCACGGCGAACACCAGGAGCTTCGGTCCGAAGTAGATGGTCAGCAAGGCTCCCATCGCAGCCCCGAGTGCGGTGCCGGCCAGCCGCTGCCAGGAGACGGTGAAGGTCGAGACCAGCTTGGACTGCAAAACGACGAAGGTCGTGATGCACGCCCAGTAGGGCTCCGGCAATTGGAAAAGGCGGGCTATGGCCAGCGACGCGACGGCCGCGATTGCGTTGCGGCTGGCATGCGCGAGAGGCAGGTGCTGCATCCATCGGGGGCGATTCGCGAGCGCCATCTCTCCTCCTGGGGTTCGCCAATTCTAATGCGTTAATCTGGATGGATGCGGGATGTGCGGGAAAATCTTCGCGTGGTAATGGTGCGCACGCGCAACCCGCTCAACCTGGGCGCCGCCGCCCGTGCCATGAGCAACTTCGGCTTTGCTCACCTGCGCGTCGTGAATCCCTACGAGGTCGCCTTTCGCGAGGCGCGGTCGGCGGTGGGGGCTGCGCGCCGTGCTGACGACGTGCGGAAGAGTACAAGAGCGTGGCCGACGCCGTTGCCGACTGCGCGCTCGTGGTCGGCACCACGGCCGTGCGTCACCGCGAATTGCAACATCCGCTGCGCCGGCTGGAGCATGGTGCGCGTCTCATCCGTAAGCAACTCGCATCAGGGCGAGTGGCGCTGCTGTTCGGGTCGGAGAAGGTGGGGCTCGCGAACGACGATCTCAGCCATTGCCACTGGCTGCTGCACATTCCCACGCGCGAAGAGCACATCTCGATGAACCTGGGACAGGCGGTCGCGGTTTGCCTCTACGAGCTGGTGCGGGACGGGAAGTCTGCTCCGTCAGCGGAGAAAAAGCAGCGGGCCTGCGCGGGGGAGGCGGAGCGCATCACCGCGATACTGCTGGAGGCGTTGCACGCCAGCGGCTACGTGAATCCCGGCGCCGCGGGCGCGAGCGAGGAGAAAGTGCGCCGTCTCGTCCGCCGTCTGCAACTTGACACGCCGGATGCGGAGCTGGTGCTGGGGATGTTGCGGCAGATCGCGTGGAAGCTGCGGCGGTAGGAACCGGGGCTAAAGCTCCATCCGAGACGTTGACACTTCGCCGAGCGGAAGAGTCTGCTGTGAGACCGTCGCCCCTACGGAGCCAGATTAATTTCCCTCGACCAGCATCCGCCGCGGCTCTGCTGCTGCTCAATACCCGCGGGCTGATTTGTTGCCACTTCATTCCACTGGTGAGAACCGAACATCGTACGCACAGAGATCTGAAGCCCATCGAAGAAGCTGGACGTTTCGCCGGGTTGAAACCCGGCTCTCTCTTGAAAGATCGTCTGGACGCAGCGCTGAAGCGCCGCTCTACCCGTGCGCATAGCTTCCGCAGTATGGAGCAGCCTAGAACAGGCCCAGCTTTTTCTTCTTTTTTGTCTTGGAGGAATCCTGTGAGGCGGCAGTGGTATAGATCGGCTTGGTCTCGTTGGGGCTGGCGCCGGTGTCGATGTAGCCTGGCTTGATGTCAATGTAGGCATCCTCGCGCAGCTTGGTGAGGTAATCGCGCAAGGAGGGCTGCATCTTCTGCATGTAAAGGTTTTCCTGGATGCGGCTCTCCACGTCCTTCAGGGGAGGAATGCCGGCCTGCTGGTGCTCCGTGACTTTCAGGATGACGAAGCCCTGGTTGGTGCGGATGGGCTTGGTGTATTCGCCGGCCTTCATGGAGAACACCTGCTCCTCCAGTTCCTTGGAGAGGGTGCCGCGCTTGAAGTATTCCAGGTCGCCGCCCACGGCGGAGGTGGGGCCGTCCGAATATTGCTTGGCCAGTTCGTCGAACTTGCCGCCTTTCTGCAGCAGGGCGTAAACCTGGTCGGCTTTGGCCTCGGCTTTCGCCACAGTATCGGGACTTGGCGTCTGGGGCAGCACCTCAGTCCCTTTTTCTGTCTTGACCGGCGGGGCCGTCTGGGTGGAGATCAGGATCTCGCTCAGGCGCACCTGCTCGGGGCGCTCCATTTCCGCTTTGTGCTGGTCGTAGGCCTGCTGGATTTCCTGCTGGGTCACGCTGATGTGGCTGCCCACTTCCTGGCCGATGACCCGTTGCGTGATGAGGCCGTTCTTCATGTTCTGTTTGAACTCTTCGAAGGAGACGCCTTGCGCCTGGGCGGCCTTCTCCAGGTCTTCCATGGATTCGGCGTGCATCTGCTTGCGCAGCTCATCGAGCCGCTTGACCAGTTCGGTGTCGGCGTTGATGCCGAGCTCTTCGCCCTTTTGCAGCAGCAGTTGCTGGTCGATCAGGTCGCGCAGCAGGTCCTTTTCGCGGTCCTTTTCCTGCGCCCCGGTGGCGTTAGGTTCCTGCTGATGCATGTCGGTGAGCAGTTGGTCGCGGGCGCGCTTCAGGTCCGCTCGGGTAATGATGTTGTTATTGATGCGGGCAATGATTTCTTCGACTACCGTGTCGTTCTGGGCCAGAAGCAAGGGAACGGCGACGGTCATCATCCAAAAAAGAACAAAAAATTTCTTCATCAAAAACCTGATCGGGCAAGGCTGCGGTGCAAAGCTCCGCATGATTCCATACTAGATGGTGTCTGACATTATTTTACCGCGTCCGGCGCGGTTGTGCCGGAATGGTGGACTGGCCGCGAGACCATTACGAGCTTGAGCGACCCGTGAAGCGGTACGGAGCGCGGCCCCTGGAGAATGCGGGAGGAAAAATAAAGCCGGAGCTCGAAGCTCCGGCTTTTCGAAAAGACCTGGGGGAAGGGTCGGATTCGTTTAGAACAGCTTGCGACGCAGTACGCCGGCAAGACCCAGGATTCCAGAACCGAACAGCATGATGCTGCTGGGCTCAGGCGTGGTTCCCGAGGTGCCGCTGCCGCCGATGGTGAAAGCTTCCGAGGGAATCGTGCCCAGGGCACTCTCGGACGCGCTCGACGGGCAACCGCTGCCACCGCAGCCTTTGCCGCTGTTTTCATCCCAGTAAACCGGGTCGCCGCTGGGGACGACCGCGTTGTACAGGTTCAGCCAGTAGGTGCCGGCATTCAACGGCACGCCACCGGTGTTGAAGCTGATCACGTCGATGTTGTAGCCATACTGGTTGGTGGAGATGAATTTGTCGGTAACGTTGCGGGTTCCGCCAACGCCGGTACCGTTCTCGGTCGCCGTGATGGAGAAGTCAACGGTCGACATGGTGTCGCCCGGGAATTCCCAGACGCCGAAGCTGATGTTGTTTACACTGCCACCCGAGGTGGTGAAGGTGTCGCTGACGACGTAACCAAAGTTGATGGTCCAGGCATCGGTTGTGCCGTTGATCGGACCGTTGTCATATTGCGCCACAGCTGGAATTGCGGCCAGCGCCAGGCACAGGACTGTTAGAGCAGCGATACGCATTTTCAAGGATCGAACCCTCCTTTAGGTTCAATTCGCGAACTGACCCCACTACCCCTATTAATGGGGGTCACAGTCCTACGAGCAATTGAGATGCCACTGTAAGTGCCACATAGAGCTACTGCTAGTCACGTATGTGTGCAGCTGTTTGCGATTATGTTCTAGGCAGTTTCCCTAACCAAGGCCAACAGTTAGACATGGTAAAGTGTACTACTACTATCAACTTGAGGTCTCTCTTCCTTTTGGAGGCCGACAGCGGGGGCAGCGATTCTACTCCTGCTGCTTTAATTTTCCCGCGGCTTCAAAGCATTCTCGCGCCCGCTGGGCATTCCCGAGCTTCCCATAGATGTGGCCCATATTGACGAGAATCTGGACCTTGTCGGGGTTGTTGGGCTGCCGGTCAATCATCTGCTCGTAGTGCGCAATGGCGGCTGTGAAATTTCCGTTTTCGTGCTCGTAAAGTGCGATACCCAGGTGGCTTACGGTATCGTTGGGATGGATTTCCAGTGCGCGGTAGAAGTGCGGCAGCGCCTCCGCTCCGCGGCCCTGCTTGCGTAGCGCGTCGCCGAGGAGAGACTCGGCCACCCAGTTGTTGGGGTCGGTCACTTCCAGCGTGTGCGACCACAGCTTGACGTTGTCGCGCCAATAGGCCAACTGGCGATGCGTGACCGCGGTCAAGGCGAGCAACACCAGAACCGTGGCCCCAGCCAGCACGGCATTGCGAATGCGTCGCCGCCCCGCCCATTCAGCCGCGGTCCAGGAAATCATGAGGAAGAGTCCGATGAACGGAAGATAGGCATAGCGGTCGGCCATGGCCTGCCGGCCCACCTGCACCAGGCCGGCCATCGGCACCATGGTGCCCAGAAACCAAAGCCAGCCCACGGTCAGGTACCGGCGTTGCCAGCAGAGCGCGACAACCGCGGTTGTACCCAGCAGGAAAATCAGGGCGCCGGCCACCTGCCAGCGTGCCAGCGAATTGCCGGGATGGGGATACAAAAGGGCGAGGCGCGTGGGCCAGAACATCTTCTCCACATAACGTGCATAAGACACAATGGCGTTGGCGAGGCGGACCCCAAATGGGTAATACCAACCGGCGGGGCGGCCCACGCCCTGGGCTTTCATCGTAATCAGGGAGTCGGCCGCAATGATCAAACCAAGCGGAACCTTTTCCCAGATCAGCCACTTAAGACTTCGCGGCGGAAGGATGGCTGGCGTGGCCCGGCCGGCATCAGCGCCCGGAGCGGAAGCGAACATTCGCCCCAGCGGCCAGTAGTCCCACAGCAGGAGAACGAAGGGGAGAGTGATGGCTTGCGGCTTGGCCATCAATCCCAGTGAAAAACAACCACGCTACCAGCAGGTAACGGCTCACCCGCGGCTCGCGCGCATACCATCGGTAGGCGGCCAGGGCGAGCAGGAAAAACACCATGCTGAGCGTGGTCTTGCGTTCCGAAATCCAGGCCACGGATTCGACATTCAGAGGATGCACGGCAAACAGCGCCGCCACCACAAAGCTGCGGCCCCGATAACCGGTCGCCCGCTGCAGCACCCAGAACAGCAGCACCACGTTGACCAGGTGCCAGAGCACGTCCATATCGTGATGTCCCGCGGGATCGGCCTGGAACAACTGGCAATCAAGGGCATGCGAGAGCCACGTCAGGGGATGCCAATTGCCGGCATGGAACGTAGTGAACGCCCACTTGATCGTGCTCCAGGTTCAATCCCTTGAGGACGTGCTGATTTTCGGTGACGTAATCGTGGTCATCGAAGTTGACAAAGGGATTGCCGTGCACCGGGTAATAGGCGGCAACCGTAAGCAGGGCGAGCACCAGGCCGAAGAGAAAGGTACGCGCAGCGGGCGACGCAAGCAGGCCCACGCGGGGGCGGGAGGCAAGGGTTTCGGTCGCGTTGACGACAGCCGAAGACATGGGCCCGGGAACTCGCTCGGATTATAGCGCGGTGGCTGACGCACTTCAGTGACGCGCGGCTAGTGCTGGCTGGTGGCCGGTTGTCGCTTCAGGCTGCGAAGGAACTCCTGGCGCTGCTTCTGTGCCGCTTCAAAGCTCTCCGAGGCGCGGACCGGATCTCCCAGGTCGCGATAGACATAGCCCATGTTCACCAAAGCATCGTCGCGCAGCTTGGCGTTGTTCCAAATGTCATTCTGGGTGACGTTGAGCACCTGCTGGTATTGCTCGATGGCGGCCCGCAGATTGCCGCGCTTTTGCTCATAGAAGCCGATGAACAGATAGGTGCGGGGATCGGAGGGGAAAATGGCCGCGGCCGCGCGGAAGTGCACGATCGCGTCTTCCATCTGCCCTTTGTCCATGAAGGCCGCGCCCAGGTTGTTCTCGGCGATCCAATTGCCGCGAGTGACCTGGACGGTGTGCGCCCACAAAGTGACGTTGTCGCTCCAGTAGCCGATCTGGCGATGCGTGACTATGGTCAATGCGACGAGCGCGGCCAGGCTGGGGGCGGCCAGCCAGGCAGTGGAGAGATGGCGCTGCCCGGCCCAATCGGAAACGCCCCAGCAGATCATGATGAACAGGCCGATCAAGGGCAGATAGGCGTAACGGTCGGCCATGGCCTGAGCGCCGACTTGCACCAGGCCGATCATGGGCACCAGCGTCCCCAGGAACCAGAACCACCCTACCGGCAGATAGCGGTGGCGGCGGCCCGCAAGCACCATGCCGGTAATGACCAGCAAAAGCACCAGCGCGCCACCCACCTGCCAGAGCGCCCACGAGGTGCGCGGGTACATGAAGGCGAGGCTGCGACGGCCAGATGGCTTTGCCGATGTAGCGCACGTAAGAGACGATGGCGTTCTCGAGCCGGAGAGGAAATGGATAGGTGTTCAGGGGTCCGCTCATGGCGCCGCCCGACCGCTGCGAGATGACGGTGATGACGGCGCTCGCCGCCGCAAGCGCGAACAGCGGCAGCTTCTCCAGCAGCAGCCAGGAAAAACTTTGCGGCGGTATCGCGCCGGCGGCAGCCGTGCCGGAAGATTGCCCGTTGCCGGCAAACATTCGTCGCAACGGCCAGTAGTCCCACAGCAGCAGAACGAACGGCAAGGTGATGATCTGCGGTTTGGCCATCAAGCCCAGCGCGAACGCCACCGCGACCACGGCATAGCGGCCCACGCGAGGTTTGGCGGCATACCATCGGTAAGCGCCCAGGGCGAGCAGAAAAAACAACATGCTGAGCACGTTCTTGCGCTCGGAGATCCAAACCACCGACTCGACGTTGATGGGATGCAGCGCGAACAGCGCAGCCACCATGGCGCTGCGGCCGGCGTAGCCCGTCGCGCTCAGCAGCACCCAGAACAGCAGTGCAACGTTGGCCGCGTGCAGCAGGACGTTGGTGCGGTGGTGCTTGCCGGCATCGAGAGAATAGAGGTGGCAGTCGAGCGCGTGGGAGAGCCAGGTCAGGGGATGCCAGTTGGCGTCATGGAAGGTGGTGAAGGCCCAGGTCACGGTGTCCCACTCCAGCCCGTACTTCACATGCCGGTTGTCGCCGATGTAGGAGTCGTCGTCGGCGTTGGCGAAGGGATAGTGGCTGACCGGGTGATAGAGCGCGAGAGTGGCAAACACCAGCAGGCAGCCGAGCGCGAGGGCCGATTTTCCGGGCGAAGAGAAGAGACTTTTGCGGGGAGGCGAAATCTGCTGCGCCGGGCCCAAACCAACAGCCGTCACTCGTCCTCCCTGGGAGGATGATTATAGCGGAAGGTGTGCGGGTTTATGGGGCGGGTGGGGAGCAGGAAAGCGAAATCCTAGTCCGCGTTCTTTTTCTTCGATCGGCGGGGCGTCACCCTACCAGAAGGAGGGCCTAGTGTATCCTGCTGCTGGAATGAGGTCGGTTTAGGGAGAAAACAAAGATGACGCTGCGGCCCTTGCTACTGGCAATTTCAACCATGGCCTGCGTGTTGAATTACGGTTGCCCTAAGGAGGCGGAGGTGCAGCCGAAAGTGGCAGAGTCCCCAAAACTGAAATCTTTCCTTTCACGCCGGGACATCGTGCTCGTGAAGCACTTTTATCCAGGGGGCATCGTTAGCGAAACTCAGGACCCCAAATACAAGGCGCTTGTTCCGGGGCACGCCAGCATCACCGGAGTTTGGCTTTACGAACCAGGTAAAGAGGTACAAGGGCAGAAGGGGGCCCGCTTTGACCTGATGGAGACCTACTTCTGTGGGAGTTAGTGGAATTAAGAACGGGGGCCGCGAGGGCGCATCATATCTCGACATCGATGAACTGAGAGACCTTTCCTCTGCCTTGTCGTATTTCATGGATCCGGGTAACCCATGGCGGTCTGGTCAGAACTCGGATCACATAGAAAGCGGCATTCCAATCAAAGGACGACTTTAGAGTTTCGGCTTTTCGTTCCACTGACGATGCGAAGGAGATGCTCACCATATATACCGGGCCGGTAGGGATCGGGATTCCATTCAGTCAGGCCGCAGAGTTCAAGCGTGGAGTGGATACCACCGTAGCCCATCTTGATTCTCTCCATTAGGTCTACCAGGTTCCAAGGAGAAGGCACTCCCCCGAAATAACTAGCTGTCATGCTGAGCGCAGCCTGCCAGGTCTTGGCAGGCGGAGTCGAAGCACCCCTATTCGGCCTCGAATATATGGCGCAGTATAGGGGCCCTTCGACTCGCGGCAAAACCGGCCGCTCGCTCAGGGTGACAAGCATAGTTTTGTTGTGCACTCTGCTGGCACTCATGCGACGACCCTACGATTTCCCGGCGCTCTGCAGCATGCCCAGCAAATCAAGTCCCGCCCGCTCCGGGTCTTCGTGCTTGAACTCTGCGGGCAGCAGCACGGTGGCCGCCCCTGGCGCCAGGGATTTCAGCGAAGCTACCACATTGTCAGAGGTGAGCTTGGAATTGTCCGGCCCCAGGATGATGTAGTCGAACTTGGTCGCGGTGAGCAGCATCCTGGCATCGTGAACGCGGCAGGTGGACAGCACCTCATATCCATGATGATGCAGCAGCGCGCGCACAAACGCGCAAAGGTCGGGAGACTGGTCCACGAACAGGACCATCGGTCCCACGCTGGCGTCGCCCGGGTCCGCCGCCCGCGGTTCTTTGAGGAACGAGACGATGGCCTCTTCTTCCGAATCGTAAATACGGAAAATGCCCGCCAGCTTGGTGAGTTGCAGCAGGGCTGGTGAGGAACGGCGGAGGAGCGGCCAGGCGAAAGTCGCCGCCGCGGTTGCGCGTGTGCGACAGGAAGCGCACCAGCAGCCCCATGCCGGTGCTGTCTACGCGGGTGACTTCGCCGACGTGCAGCACGACGCGGACAAACTCACGCAAGCCGCGTTGGATGGCGGTCTCCAGCATCGCAACCTCTTCGCCGGCGACGATCCGGCCGCTGCACCGGATGACGTACACGGCGCCGCAGTGACGCGCCTCCACAGACAGTGACATGCGCTTCCTCCTGAGGGGATGCAGACACTTTAACACCGTCGCGTTGGAGCAGGTTCCGGGCGATCGCTATTTGGATTCTTGTTGTGGCAAGCGTCTCACAAAGGAACCTTTGTTGGACGGCGAAACGATTACTTGTGACATGGCGATTACGCCGACTGAGAGATTGCCGTACCAGTCGGCCCGAATGGCTTCCTGTCTGCCGACCATCTGGGAGTTGAGCGACTCCGTTCGACAGTAGGCATCTAACGCGAGCCGTCTCGATCAAGACAAGAACCACCACAACGAGGTCACCTGCGCATGTACATGTCCAAGAAGGCGAACACATCGGGCTCCCAAATTTTCACGCCGAGAAAGGGAAAGGCGTGCCCGTCGTCGGGCGTCTGCCCGATTGGCGGGTAGATCTTGAGCAGATGCGGTTTACCGAGTTGCTGCAGCTTCGCGTCCAGCGCCTTGCCCGATGCAACCGAGTAGTCATTCGCGGCATGAATAAAGAATACTGGCATCCCAATGTGCTCCTCGGCGGTGAGGAGTCGCGCTCGCAACTCCGGAGACCGGTCCCAGCTATAGCCGGCTCCCGAGAAGATTACGACCGCCCGCAGGTCGGGCTCGCGCTCAGCCATAAGCAATGTGAGCGATCCTCCAAACGAGTGCCCGATCACTGCCACGTCGTGCGCATCTACCTTAGGGAGTGCCCGCAAAAAAGCGAGTCCAGAAAGGGCATCGCTCATGTCCCTGTCTTCAAGCAACTGGAGCTGCAGTGTGTTCCGCGCCTCCTGCCCGTGCGCGGCGGATTCAATGTTCATCAGGTCGACGGCGTTCTTGCCTTGATCGGCGGACAACCCGACGCCGCGCCGGAATAGAAACATGAACACATATCCATGGCGAGCGAACATGGGTCCGAGTAGGTAAGCCTGTTGCTCGTACGGTCCGAGCCGTTTCAGTTCTTCAGGGGTGCGGCCACTGCCGTGATTGAGCAGGATTGCGGGAAACGGGCCGCGCCCCTTAGGGCGCCAGATCAGCGCGTGCAGCGTGACCGACCCGTTGTGCACTGCGACGGTTTCAGGCCCGCCGGACGCCTTAGCCTCGGCCGTTGTCGCAAGCGCAGAGGCCAGAACGAGCGCGGCCAGAAGGAAAACCCTAGGCCTTCGTCATTTGCGCCCGCTCTCTTGTTAGCACAATACAGCTGCCGACGTCTTGCGCATGACACTATCACTCCTCAGAACTCGGGCAGCGTTACCGGCTTGTCTGCTCCGGACGGTTTACGGGCAAACCGTAAGTAACTGTTGTTAACAGGCCTTAGCGCTCAAAAGCCCCTGCTCAGGCATTTTGAGTGCAATCAGGGTTTGCGCCAATTTACCTCAACGCGATTCGGCTGCGCTGCGACAGCGTGTCAACTACTTGAATTCCGTGGCATAGTTTTTCAAGGCAATGTCCTTGATCTGCTCTCGCGTGAGTTGTTTTGGCGGTACGCCGGGCGGGGTGCAAGTGTCACGGAAAAAGCCATCCAGGCCAGCAGGCGACACAACCCAGAGCAGGAGGAGTTCGTGATCGGGATTCTCAAATCCATGCCAGGAGTTTCTTGAAATGAAGATCGTTCCGCCCTTCTCAAACGAATGGCGTACATCGTTCAGTACGAACGTTCCGCTGCCTTCCAGAACCAGGAAAGCTTCGTCCATCTTGAAGTGACGGTGGATCGGAATGCCGGTACCGACCATTACCTGCTGGGTTCCCATCGCGAGATCCTCTGAGCCTGTTGCAGAGCCGAGTTTGATGAAGATATTTCCATGGTCACGAAAATGAACGAGATGTTCGCCTTCGGTGGGGCCAAGCACATATCCTTGTCGCGCTGTGCTCTGAGCGTCGATGATGCCTTGCGGTAACAATCCGGTTATGCCGACGGCACCCACGGTGTAGAGGAAGGATCGGCGTTTCTGCTCAAACGTTTTCATGGCGGTATCTCAATGAGGTAGCATCTTACGCTGTGATCGGGTAATTGGCGAAAACAGGCCGTTACACAACCAATCCGAATAACGGAGCCTGAGTTGGGGATCACGAGCGTAATGGCGATATTACAACAGCAATCGGCGTAAGCTGCTCTCATACGGTTCGACTATGGCAGATGGCGCATGGCTCATTTTGTCAAAGCCTCACGCCACACTTATTTGGGCGCGGAGTCATCCCACTCTAAGATTGCTGTTGTCAACAGGAACTTACGGTACGTTCCCCCGGCGTTCTTCAACAGGCATATTGTGCCGCCGAGCGCAGTTTGTTCGCAGAGGACGGGTCATCTTCACTCCGCCGCACGGCAAACGATACATTTGCGCGGGAGAACCAGACGGAAGACAGTGCCGACGTCATTTGCCCCGCCACTAAAGGTTGTTCCATAGAAGTTGCCGTCGCTGCCTTGCACTAAGCCGGCTTCAGGTAGATCGCCGTTCCCACCGTCGAAGCTGTAGCAGCGTGGTCAGCGTGCCGGCGGGGGTGATTTTGAAGACCGTGCCGAGGCCATGTCCCCCGCCATCGTGGTTGTGCCGTAGAAGTTGCCGTCGCTGCCTTGCACTAAAGCCCGGCCAGTTGGGCGCCGTCACCGCCGTCGAAGCTGTACAGCGTGGTCAGGGTGCCGCTGGGAGTGATTTTGAAGACCGTGCCAAGTCGTCACATTGGCCCCGCCATCGACGGTTGTTCCGTAGAAGTTGCCGTCGCTGCCTTGCACTAACCCGGCGAGAGGGTTGCCGTCCGTCAATACCGAAGCGAAGCTGTACAGCGTGGTCAGCGTGCCGCTGGGAGTGATTTTGAAGACCGTGCCACGTCTCGCCGTCTGCCCCGCCATAAGTCGGTTGTCCCGTAGAAGTTGCCGTCGGTGGCTTGCACTAAGCCCGGCATAGAGGCTGGGCGCCGTCAGCTACCGGCGAAGCTGTACAGTGTGGTCAGCGTGCCGCTGGGGGTGATTTTGAAGACCGTGCCCACAGTCATTCGTGCCCGCCATAGTAGGTTGTCCCGTAGAAGTTGCCGTCGCTGGCCTTGCACCAGCCCGGCGTAAGGGTTGGCGCCGTCAGGGCAGTTTCCTGAGCCAGAAGCTGTACAGCGTGGTCAGGGTTCCGCTGGGGGTGATTTTGAAGACCGTGCCACAGCCATAGTCACAGCCTGGCCCCGCCATCTCGGTTGTCCCGTAGAAGTTGCCGTCGCTGCCTTGTACCAACCCGGCGTAAGGGTACGCGCCGTCAGCGCAGTTACCTGAGGCAGAAGCTGTACAGCGTGGTCAGCGTGCCACTGGGAGTGATTTTGAAGACCGTGCCAGCGTACTGCTTGGCCCCGCCCTCTTTGGTTGTCCCGTAGAAGTTGCCGTCGCTGGCTTGGATAAGCCCGGCCATGGGGAAACGCCGTCGCTGCGGTCGAAGCTGTGCAGAGTGGTGAAGACTTGCGCGGGCAAGGGAATCGTCGTCGCGACGCAAAACACACAGACGATGCAGACCGTTTTGAATGAGCTAAGTTTCTTCACGATGCCACCTCGCTACCTTGCCCGGCCCGGTTTGGGAGGAGGAGTGTGGTCCGGGGCTTTCGCCAACATGGGCAAACCGCCTTTATCGGCGAGTTTAGCCTTCTGCGCACAATTGTCAGTGAAGCCAGTCACAGGTTCTGGTGATGCAGTGGTTACTTCCCAGCTAAAGGAGCGGGTGGAACAGGGTGTGACACCGCAAGGAGTTTGCGCTCAGCCGATGCGTGGCTGCTCAGGGCTGGGATGGCATGACAGACGCCGCAACCCAATCGGCCAAATTGTCATGGCTGCGATTGTGGCAAAGGGTCTTTTCATTCGAATAGCTGCTGACAACAGGCCATGTCGTAAGTAATCCGCGCTCTGGGCCTGCAAAAGGGACTGCAGATGTTTGGCTGGGCCTCGTTGCACAAAGGACCCCTTGTTGGACGGTCGGTGTGCTTCTCTTCCTAGAAGTAAGTATTCAGAAACTTAGCTGCCGCGTCCGAGATACCGGCAATCTTGTTGGTAGCCTGCCGATACAGTTTGCGAGCGATTTCTGTCTGAGGCTGATCGTCGTCCAAGTCACAAAATGGCTTTAGCTCGCGTCTTCCAAGGTTGCGCCGGGCCACGTCAGTGCGTCTCACCTTTATGCTCACTCTTGTGCCCGGTCCGTGGTCAACCGCCGTCACAACCCCTCTCGCGACTAATCCCTGGCCGCCCATGTGGTCCGAGGCGAAAACGAATATCTCGTCATGAACGCGGATTTCCTTGCCTCGATACATCGTCTTTTCGCTGAACGAATACGAAGTGGCGCCTGGTTTGGATATCGGTGCCGCCTTTACAACAAATTGCATAGCTATTCCGCTGGTTGGGGCAAGTTGCCGACTGCCCTAACTCCGAACGGAATTTTATCAGGATGGTCGAGTGAGACCATGGCCGCTCCTGGTAAGCGGGTAGCGCGGATGCTTAGGGCGAGGCTTGGTAAACCAGAATGTCAAGTTCGGAAGGGGAACTACGGCTTCTTTTCTTCCGCTGGCGGCGCGCTCTCGGGCTTCGCGTTCATCGATTCCCGGAAGCTGCGGATACCTTCGCCCAATCCCTTGCCGAGTTCGGGCAGCTTCTTGGGTCCGAAGACCAGCAACGCGATGAAGGCGATCACCAGCAGGTGAGTGGGCTGGAACAGATTGTCAAGCATGACGACTCCTGTACTAAGGATAGCGTAACCTCAGCCATTCTTGCGCGGCCATTTTCATTTGCCGTTGTTGCCGTGTGTGTGCAGGTAAGCCTGGGCCAGCGCCTCGGCGATGGGCAGCACTTTCACCTCGTCGGTGTTGGCCATGATGGTGACGGCGAAGCCCTGGCCGGGCAGCATCCAGATCGCGCTGCTGCAGCCGGGCTGCCCGCCGGTGTGTCCCACGGTGCGCACACCGTTCTCTTCGTGGACGCCCCACCCGTAGCCGTAGCCGGTCGCTTTGCCATCGGAGGTCTTTTGCGAAGTCCACATCAAGTTGCGGTGGTGGCCGAATTGAGGAGGCGCCCGCTCTCCAGGGCGATAGCGAAGCGCGCCAGGTCGTCGGCAGTGGAGATGAGGCCGCCGCCGGGGATTTTGTTGCTGGTGTCCACGAAGGGCGCGTTCTCGATGCTGTGGCCGGGGACAACGCGTGTAGGGGCGCGTGCGATGCGGAATGATGGCGAACGCGTCATCGGTGCGGGTTGAGGTCATGCCCGCCGGAGTGAGCACCAGCGCGTTGAGCGCAGTGACGAAGTCCTCACCCGAAGCGCCTTCCACGACGCAGCCAACCACGTCGTAGCCGAAGGTTGTGTACTCCATCTTCGTGCCCGGCTCGAACAGCAATGGGTCGTTGGCGAACATCTCGAAAGCATCGCTCACATGAGCGTAATGTTTGGTACTGAAGACGTCAGAATTGTCCTGCCGGTAATGCCGAATGCCCGACAGGTGGCCCAGCAATTCGCGGGTGGTGATCGTCCATTGCTTCTGGGGAAACGCGGGACAGTACTTCTGCACCGGAGCATCGAGGTCGAGCTTGCCCGCCTGGTACAACGCCATCGCCGCTGTCGCGGTCATGGGCTTGGCGATGGAGCCGGTGCGGAACAGCGTGGCCGTGCTCACCGGGACCTGGTTCTCGAGATCGGCCAAGCCGTAGGCGCGCGAGACCGCGATCTTCTTGTCCACCACGATGGTCAGCGACAGGCCCGCGATGTTCTGCTTCTTCATCTCGTCCTGCACCAGCGAGTCGGCCTTCTGCGCCAGCATGGTGGCGACGTCCTGGGCGAAGGCGAGCGGGGCGCAGAGCAGCAGTCCAACACATAACCTTGCCGAAGGCGGTCGTCAATGAACTTGGGGAAGGTATTCACGTTGTTGCTCCTGGATCAGGGCTGTGGAGCCGTCGTCCGGCAGTAGCAGCTTGCATAGGCAACGGGATCGAGCGCGGCGACGGCGCAATAGAGTCCGCGATCGTCGTTGCCGGGCACGACCGCGGCCGTGCTGGAGACGTTATACAGCTTCAGCCACTGGTCGCGAGCCTTTTCTGTGCCTTGGACCTGTTCGTAAACCGTCCCCAAGCTGGCCAGGTTCAGCCGCCGGCTTCGCCATTCGCGCGAGAAACTGTACTCCTTCTTCCATCGTCCGCGGACCCTGCTGCTGGCCTGCTTGAGATTGGTCAGATAGTAGGTAGACTGATCGACGAGCGCACCGTCGTCGGCGTACTGGACGACGCGAAAGCTGGGATTCTGGTCGTAGATGGGCGAGATCGCCGGAGTGATGATGACGAACGCCTGGTTGACGCCGGCGGTGTTGATCAGCCGGAAGTCGTCGCTATGGGTATGGCCCGCAAAGCTTGCGACGACGGTATCGTGGAATGTCTCCAGCAAGCCATCGAACCGCGCCGTCCACTCCGGCACCCACATGGGCACGATGGTTTTGGCACATGGCTCGGCCGCCGATGGGGACGTCGCTTCCGACCGCGTGGCCCGGTTCTGGATGGTGGCGAAGCCGTCGATGCCGGGAGCGATATGGAACATCAGCCACGCCTTCTGCCTGGTCAGCCGGGCTTGTGTCAAGTTCGCCTCCAGCCAGGCGAGAAGGTCGCTGGCGGCGGTCGAAGGCACGGTCGCGCAGGCATCGTTGAAATTTGCGGCGTGATAATTGTTGGAGAAGAAAATCGTATTCAACGACAAGATGCGGAAGTTGGGGATGGTTGGATGCGGTACGTTATAACTGCCCAAGGCCTTCCAGTCGCTGACCATCTCCTCATCCGCTCCCGCGAGGTCGCGCACCAATTGGGCGGTGTCGCTCAGAAATATCCCGCCGGCCCGGATGCTGTAGTCTCCGCAATTTTCATCGTTATTGCCGGGCGTCAGCAGAATCTTCGTGTCCGGGAATCGCTTGCGAAGTTCCAGGGCCAGGAACTCGACCGTCTTGCGTACGAAGGCCCGATAGTGTTCGCGGTCCGCGTCGTGGGTGGCGTTGCGATAGGTGCTGGGAAAGCGATGTGCCAGCAAGTCTCCGTTGATCATGATGAAAGCAGGATGAGGCAGGGTCTTGCGCATCTGGTCGAGGGCCGATTGCAGCAGCCACCAATTCGTGTCCTGTCCGTACAGGCTGAAGCGATCGGGCTTCGTGCGTTGCAGAATGGTCTCCCACTGACCGGGATCGGCGGCGGCGAGCTCTGCTACTAAAGCAGGATCGAACATGGGATTGAAGTGCAGGTCCGACGCGATCAGGAACTTGTTCCTGGACGCTGCCTCAGCAGATGGGGTAAAGCCGAAGGAGATCAGCGTAACCAACAGTGCCAGAGAAAGGAGCCGCGCCCTGCGTGTATTGAGCCTTACCCGGTCGAAGCCGACGCACGCTCGCGGACGCACCTGGATTCCGTCTCCCACCGTTGCTGCCAAGCCTGACGCTCCCAGCCGGGTCTCGACGCAGACGCCGGCCGCGTGACTAGGTTCGTTTCTTCTTGAGGATCCCGAGAATCTCCTCCAGGCCTTGCCGCACCTTCTTAAGGTCGGGCGAGCCTTTCTTGGGGAAGGGCAAACCGGATTGCAGCTTCGCGGGTTTGGCTTCGGCACGGAGATGCTGGCGCGCGCCGGCAATGGTGTAACCCTGGTCGTAAAGCAGCCGCTTGATGCGAAGCACGTTTTCGACGTCGCGCTGGCGATACATTCTCTGCCCGGTACCGCTCTTCACCGGCTTGAGCAGCGGGAACTCGGTCTCCCAGAAGCGCAGCACGTAGGCCGGCAGGCGGCAGAGGCGCGCGACTTCGCCGATGCGGAAATACAGCTTGTCGGGGATCACCGGATCGGAAGCGCTGCTGCCCTTGCGTTTTTTTTTCTTCTCGGCAGTCATGACAGAAGCACGGAGAGCACGGATGGATACTTGTAGCACGAACCCATGCGCGGAACCAACTCCGGGCGTGGACAGCGGCAGGAATCCCGCCCACGCGAAAACGCCTCCGCGAACAGCAATCGCGGAGGCCAGATTGTAGGCAAAAATTAAGCGAGGCCAATGCCTCGCCGGATTACGTTACTTCTTCTTTTTCTTGGCGGGCTTCTTTGCAGCTTTCTTGGTTGCCATTAGGTGTTGCCTCCTTGTAGAACCTTCTCCCTTGAAGGTTGGGTAAACTGCCATAGCTGCCCTACATCTTGGATGAGCAGTAGGTCTTACCCAAGATATTGCGGTTACTGCGCGGGAATGTCAACAGATATTTTGCAAAAAAGTATTGCGCGGTGGAGGATTTGGTGAATTAGCGAAAACCGGGACATGGCGCTGCCAGAAAAGTTGACGGGTTGGGAGGCGGAATTTGAGGCCGCGACGGGCCCAGCCACGCCCAATTCGCGGCAATTCGTCGCCCGCGAGCGGTGTGTTCCAGATCGCGCTTCCGCCCTGCTGCTGGCGCGGCCAGAGCATTCAGGAGACAATCAGCCATGAGCGATTTCCCTGCCCTCTATATTGACGAAGCGTTTCGCAGCCTGCGCGGTCACAAGCGCCTGGCCGACGACGCCATGGCGCAGCTCAGCGACGAGCAGTTTTTTGCCGAGCCCAGTCCCGAGTCCAACAGTGTTGCCATCATCGTGAAGCACCTGGCCGGCAACATGCGCTCGCGCTTCACCGATTTTCTGACCAGCGACGGCGAGAAGCCCGACCGCAATCGCGACCGCGAATTTGTCATGCACGACGACGCCAAGCGCGAAGAAGTGCTCAGATCGTGGGAGCAGAATTGGGAGCTGGTCTTCCAGACCCTGAACTCGCTGCATCCCGAAGACCTGGAGCGCACCGTCACCATTCGCGGCGAGCCCCATTCCGTGCTGCAGGCCATCAACCGCCAGGTGGCGCACTACGCCTATCACGTGGGGCAGATCGTCTTTCTGGCGAAACACTGGAAGGGCGCGGAGTGGAAGACGCTGAGCGTTCCCCGGGGCCAGAGCGAGCAGGTCAACGCCAAGATGATGCAGAAGCAAGCTAAGAAAGGTTGAGGTAAGCCATGTTTCATCTGCGATCGATTGGCGTTCTTTCGTGCGCCAAGATCTTCGCCGTCGTCCAGGCGGCCATCGGAGTCCTGGTCGGTTTCTTCTTCCTGGTGTTCGGTGCTATCGGGGCTGCCCTCGTCCCCGGTGAGCGGAAGCTCGGCATGCTTGGCATCATCATCATTGCCGTCCTGATGCCGGTCTTTTATGGAATTCTGGGGTTCGTGCTGGGCGCGATCTGGGCGTTCGTGTATAACTTTGCGGCGCAGACCATTGGCGGACTGGAGCTGGATTTACAGGCGATCCTGCCCCCACCGCTGGAGGCGCGCCCCTATCCGCCACCGCCGCAGTAGAGCTTCCTCGGCGTCACCGCCAACTTGTCAGCTGCGTGCTAAACTTGTCGGTTTGCCCGCCCCTTCTTAATTCACGACTGGGCTGACATGCCGCGGGTGCCCCATTCTTTCGCCCTCTTTTGGCGAAAGGGTGGGAAACTGACCCTAAGAGCCATCCAAATGCCTGAAACCATGATTGCTGTTGTAAAGCCGGGGCCCGCGCCGGGCACGGAGATTCGCGAAGTTCCCAAACCGCAAATTGGCCTGACCGACGTGCTGGTCAAGGTCAAGATGGCGTCCATCTGCGGCACCGACCTGCACATTTACCAATGGGACCAGTGGGCGCAGCGCCGCATTCATCCGCCGCTGATTCCCGGGCACGAGTTCTGCGGCACGGTCGAAGCGGTCGGCAACGAGGTCACCAGCGTCAAGGAAGGCGACTTCGTCTCCGCCGAGATGCACGTGGCCTGCGGCAAGTGCCTGCAATGCCGCATCGGCGAAGCGCACATCTGCCAGCACGTGAAGATCATCGGCGTGGACACCAACGGCGCCTTCGCCGAATACGTCGTCATTCCCGAGTCGAACATCTGGAAGCTCGATCCTTCCATCCCGCAGGAGTACGCGTCCATCCTCGATCCGCTGGGCAACGCGGTGCACACCGTGCTGGCGGGCGACATCGCCGCCAAGAGCGTAGCCATCACCGGCTGCGGGCCGATCGGGCTGTTCTCCATCGCGGTGGCGCGCGCCTGCGGAGCCACCCAGATTTACGCCATCGAAGTGAACGAGCATCGCCGCAAGATCGCCAAGCAGATGAAGCCCGACTTCGTGCTCGATCCCACCAAGGACGACGTGTACGGCATCGTGATGGACAACACCGGCGGCACCGGCGTGGACGTCGTGCTGGAAATGGCGGGCGCACCGAGGCCATTCGAACAGGATTCAAAATCCTGCGTCTTGGTGGCCGCATGTCCCTGCTCGGAATTCCCTCCCGCCCCGTCGAACTCAACCTCGCAGAAGAAGTCATTTTCAAAGGCGCAACCGTGCAGGGCATCAACGGCCGCCGCATGTACCAGACCTGGTATCAGATGACCGCGCTGCTCAAGGCCAACAAGCTCGACCTGCATCCCGTGATCACCAACCGCATTGCGATGAAGGACTTCGCTTCCGGCATGGAACTGCTGAAGACCGGCGAGGCCAGCAAGATCCTGGTGTATCCCAACGGGACGCGGTAGGGCGAACGATCAGCAATTAGCGCCCGATTCATCCGGAACCGTGGTATTATATGTACGACTGTACATATCTGAGAACGCCCGCCTAGTGAGGGGTCAGATGCTTTTCGAGTGGGACGAGAGCAAGAGGCAGGCGAACCTCGCAAAGCACCACATCGATTTTCAGGATGCCATACGGATTTTCGACGGGCCGGTGTCGAGAGAGCTGAGAGCCGTCACGGTGAAGACCGCGTATTCGCCATCGGTCTTATGGAAGGCATTGAAATCGTGGTGGTCTATGTGATGCGCGGCAAACGTCGGCGGATTATTTCAGCAAGGAGGGCACATCGCGATGAAAGGCAAGATTACGCAAACCACCTCAGGCGCGCGGAGCAAGGGCAAGACTGACTTCAAGCGCTTGCGCCGGATGCGTGATGCGGACATCGACTACTCCGATATTCCCAAGCTGGGCAAGTCGTTCTGGAAGACCGCGAAGCTCACCATGCCGGAGCCCAAGGACCGCCTGACCATCCGGATTGACCACGATGTCGTGGAATGGCTGAAGAAAAAAGGCAGCGGCTACCAGACCCGTATTAACGCCATTTTGCGCTCCTACATGAACGCGCAATCCGATGGGGGCACGGATCGCCGGCGTACACAATGTCAGGTCGTAACAGGCAGAGGCATTGTCCGGCTATCCCTTCCACCCCCGTAATTCTCCGCCTTGGAAAGTGCTGAGATTACCGCGGCGCGTGGTGATATAGTTTCTCCGCCTAACCTGCATCGTCATACGACCGAGCGGTCTGTAGATGCAGAAGAAGCGGGTGTACATGTCTTGACTGCGGGAGCATTTCGCGCGACGTCTGTGGGACCGGAGGTGGATGTGCGATCAAGAATGGGGAGACGAGCTGTTTCACCTCGCCGATCACGCCGGCTCGCTGGTCGCGAGTTACAAGCCATTCGATCGAAGACGACAAACTCAGTCGCGTTTCGGTCGGATTTATGGTCGTAGGCCGCTACGAAATGCTTGGCACGAAATGGAGTCTTGCCCCAACACATCCGTCCGTCTATGGCCGAATTCCATTGACCACCTGGACCGCGTGAACCTTCTCACTGGTGTTACATGACCTGTATGCCTACCGGTAGAGTTTTCGGGATCGACGTTTCGCCTGAAAGCACGAAGCGGGAATTGGTGGCCCGGCGAATCAATCGCAGGTTTAAATGTTTCATTAGTCTCTTCGAGGATCGTGCTGGCTCTTGCGAACTTTTATCCTACATGATCGCCGTGCGATAAGATAGCCGGTTCCGAAGGTCCGCGAACGTGGAGCCGATTGGCGGGGGCTTACAAACGGCGCGCCGCCATCACCATGCACCGCCGAATGAATACTCTTCTCGGCTCGTGGCTGATGCCCGCCGTGCTCGTCGAGCCGGGTCCGCACACTCCCGCCCGGCCGCGATAAAATATTCATTCGCGTCCGGAGACCTTCATGGCAACTCTCACCACTCGCACCAACCCGCTTACCTTTCTCACCGACCAACTGAATGACCTGAAGCAGAAGGGCACCTACTTCAAGCTGCGCGTGCTCGACGATGAGCAGGCGCCGGTCTGCACTTTCGACGGCAAGAAGGTCATCAACCTCGCCTCCAACAACTACCTCGGGCTGACGACGCATCCCAAGCTGCGCGAAGCCGCCCTGGAAGCCACGCGCAAGTACGGCGTCGGGTTCGGGCGCGGTGCGCACCATCGCCGGCACCATGAAGATCCACATGGAGCTGGAAGAGAAGATTGCGCGCTTCAAGAACGTGGAAGCCTGCGTGGTCTTCCAGTCGGGCTTCACCGCCAATGCGGGCACGGTCTCCGCGATCCTCGGCAAGGAAGACTTCATCGTCTCCGACGAGCTGAACCACGCCAGCATCATTGACGGAGCGCGGCTCTCGCGCGCCAAGATCAAGGTCTTCCGCCACAAGGATGCGGCGCATGCCGAAGAGCTGCTGAACGAGATCAAGAACGAGCCCGGCCACAAGCTGCTGATCACCGACGGCGTTTTCTCCATGGACGGCGACATCGGCGCGCTGCCGCAGCTCACCGCGCTGGCCGAGAAATATGGCGCCATCATGATGGTGGACGACGCGCACTCCTCCGGCGTGCTGGGCCGCAACGGGCGCGGCACCATCGACCACTTCGGGCTGCACGGCCGCGTGGACATTCAGGTGGGCACGCTGTCGAAGGCCATTGGCGCGCTGGGCGGCTATGTCTGCGGCACGCGCGATCTCATCGAGTTCCTCTACCATCGCGGGCGGCCGTTCCTGTTCTCGACCTCGCATCCGCCGTCCGTCGCGGCCACGTGCATTGCCGCCTTCGACGTGCTGGAGCAGGAGCCGGAGCGCATCGAGAAGCTGTGGGAGAACACGCGCTACTGGAAGAAAGAGCTGGGCGACCTCGGCTTCAACATCGGCGGGGTCAACACGCCGGCGAGCGAGACGCCGATCACGCCGATCATCGTGGGCGACGGCCGCCTGACCATGGACTTCTCGCGCGAGCTGTTCAAGGAAGGCGTGATGGGAACGGGCATCGCGTTCCCGACCGTGCCCGAGGGCAAGGCGCGCATCCGCACCATCATGACCGCGACCCACACGCGCGAGGAGCTGGACCAGGCGCTGGAGACGTTGAAGCGGGTGGGCAAGCGGATGGGGATCTGGTAGCCGTCTGAAGTGGCTAGGGGTGCGAAGTCGGCGAGTGGCCGGTCAGTCCGAAGACCATCGATGAGCTCGTCACAGCACCGGGAACATGGTTAGTTCGTCAGCCGCGGAGCTGCGCACTACTCGGCTGGGTGCTGGCATGGCTGGGCTTGCTCCACTCGCCTGCGCTGCGCGGCTTGCAACACCATATCTGCTCACGCATGGCTCTCTGATCGGCGTGGCGCTGCAGCGCGGCTTCGCGCATCGTCTGCCATCAGCGGCCGGAGCGGTCGGTGTGGATCTTCGGCGGCAGCGTAGCCGTGTGCTCGCGATGTCTGGGGATCTATCTGGGAGCGGCGATCGGGCTGTTATTCCGGACTGTCACGCACGATTGCGCTTGCGCGTGATGATGGCGGCGGCCGCAATCAATCTCCTAGATGTGGCACCGAGTTGGCAGGTCTGCACGGAAATTGGCTGGGCAGTGCGATTTGCGTTGGGATTTGTGCTCGGCGCAAGCGGGGCGCTGCTGATCGCGTCTTCCGTGGATCAGAGTCAATGCGTGCCGCCCCTACGGGGCTCAGATTAATTTGCGACGTTACCCAGCATTCCGCCTGCGGCTCCATGCTGGGCTAAACTGAGCCGCCCCTGCGGGGCTGGTGTGCTTGCCACTTCATTCCACGGCCGCAAACATAACACAGTTTTCACAGAGACTCGTGGCGCCCTGGGCGGATCTGATTTGCCCGTGCCGGACAGTTTCGTTGCAAGGTCGCACTACTGATTCAACACTACCTAACCGCTCATCCCTCGTAAACCACGTTGCCGCCGACAATCGTCGCCACAACTTTGCCGCTGAAGCTCCAACCGTCGAAGGGCGTGTTCTTCGATTTCGAGTGTGACTGCGAGGCGTCGAAGGTCCACTTCTTCCTCGGATCGAAGATGGTGACGTCGGCGTGGGCTCCCTTCGCCAGACTGCCCCGGCCCTTGAGGCTGAAGATCTTCGCGGGATTCGACGACAGCAGTTCGACAATCCGCGACAGCGGCAGCTTGAAGTGCTGATGCAGAACGGTGATGGCGATGGGCAGCGCGGTTTCCAGGCCGGTGATGCCGAAGGCGGCGCGCTCGAACTCGACCTGCTTCTCGTGGAAGGCGTGGGGCGCGTGGTCGGTGGCGATGGCGTCGATCGTGCCGTCGAGGATGCCCTGAATCAGGGCCTCGCGATCGGCGGCCGAGCGCAGTGGCGGATTCATCTTGAAGTGGGTGTTGAAGTCGCCGACGTTCTCGTCCACCAGCGTGATGTGGTGGGGCGTGACTTCGGCCGTCACACGGCAGCCCGGCCTTCTTGGCGCGGCGCACGGCATCCAGGGCCTCGCGGGTCGAGAGATGCGCCACGTGGACGTGCCCCCTGGTCGCGCGCGCGAGCGCGATGTCGCGCTCGACAATGCTGGCCTCCGCGGCGTTGGGCATGCCGTGCAGGCCCAGACGGAACGACGTAGGACCCAGATTCATCGAGCAGCCGACCGTCATGCGCGTGTCTTCGGCGTGCTGCACCACCGGAATCTTCAGCCGCGACGCAGCGCGTAATGCGTCGCGCATCAGCCGATCGTCGAGAATCGGCTTGCCATCGTCGGTCACGGCGACCGCTCCGGCCCGCTTCAGCGCGGCAAAATTCGTAAGCTTCTCGCCCAGGCTGCCGACGGTCGCCGCGGCGATGGGGAAGACGTTGACCAGCGCGCCGCGCTCCGGAGACTGCATCCAGCGCGTGATCTCCGGCGAGTCGTTGACCGGCACGGTGTTGGGCATGGCGCAGACGGAAGTGAATCCGCCAGCCGCCGCCGCCGCCGTTCCCGTGGCGATGGTTTCCTTGTGGGCCTGTCCGGGCTCGCGCAGATGCACGTGCAGATCGATGAAGCCGGGAGCGACGATGCATCCCCGGGCGTTGAAGGTGCGTCCGGACTGACCGCGAAGCTTACCGGGCGCCGCCACGGCAGCCACGCGTCCGTCGCGCAGCAGCACGTCCATCTCCTGATCGACGCCGCTGGCCGGATCGACGACGCGTCCGCGTACGATGAGCAATGCGTCCATGTCCTTCACGACCGCGCCTTCCCCAGCAGCATGGCCAGAATCGCCATGCGGGTTTTCACTCCGTTGCGGACCTGCTCGTGAATGCACGACTGCGGGCCGTCCGCCACTTCGCTGGTCAACTCGATGCCGCGAATCACCGGCCCGGGATGCATCAGGATCGCGTCCGGCTTGGCCAGCTTCATGCGCTGCGGCGTGATCTGGTAGTTGGCAACGTAGTCTTCCACGCTGATGTCTTTGCCCGCGAGCCGCTCGCGCTGGACGCGCAACGCCATGACCACGTCCGCGCCCTGCAACGCGATATTCAGGTCGGGGCAGGCCGTCACCCCCGGCGCGATGGTGGCCGAGATCTCGGGCACGAAATCGGGCGGGCCGCTGAAGACGATGTCCGCGCCGAAGCGCGAGAGTAGCTCGGCGTTCGAGCGAGCCACTCGGCTGTGATAGACATCGCCCACGATCACCACCCGCAATCCATTCAGCTTTTTCTTGTGGTTGGTGATGGTCAACGCGTCGAGCAGCGCCTGCGACGGATGCTGATGCATGCCATCGCCCGCATTCACGATGGGCACTCGCACATAGCGCGCCAGCAGATAGACCGAGCCGCTGTTGGCATGGCGCATGACGATGGCGTCCGCGCCCAGGCTGGCCACCGTCCAGCCGGTATCAATCAGCGATTCACCTTTTTCGATGCTGGACGAGACCGGCGTTACCAGCGTGGTCGCGGCGCCCAGCGTTTTGGCGGCAAACTCGAACGAGGTGCGGGTGCGGGTGGAGGATTCGTAGAACAGCAGCGCCACGCGCTTGCCGTGCAGCAACTGCGACGGGCGGCTGGGGTCCATGCGCCGGGCCAGCGCCAAAATAGACTCAATCTGTCCGGTGGTAAGTTGTTCGATGCCCAGCAGCGAATGCAATTGCGGCTTCATTGCCCCTCGGGAACTCGCTCCACCAGCAGCACCTTGTCGGCGCCGTCGGTCTCCTGCAATTTGACTTCGATCATCTCGTCGTTGGTGGTGTGAATGGTGCGGCCGACGAAGCCCGCTTCGATGGGCAGCTCGCGATGGCCGCGGTCGATGAGCACGCAGAGCTGAATGCGGCGCGGACGGCCGTGATCGAACAGCGCATCCAGCGCCGCGCGCGTGGTGCGGCCGGTGTACAGCACGTCGTCCACCAGGATGATGTTCTTGTCCTGGATGTCGAATGCCATCTCGCCCTTGCGCACTTCAGGACGATGACCGACGGTCGAAAGATCGTCGCGATAAAGAGTGATGTCCAGCGTGCCCACGGGCACTTCGGTTTTCTCGATGCGTCCCAGCAGCTTTGCCAGCCGCTGCGCCAGCGGCACACCCCGGCGCATGATCCCCACCAGCCCGAGGTTGGCGACCCCGTTGTTTTTTTCGACGATCTCGTGCGCCAGCCGGACCAGGGTGCGCTCGATTTCAGATGCGGAAAGGATTTGCGACTTCTCGCGAAGGTTCGGAGAACGCGTGGAGGCTTTCGTCATGCCGCTCGCAATGATACGAGAAGGCCAAAGCCGGAGCAACCTTGGACCCTTGGGTTGTGATCCAGGACACAGGGGACGGTGATCAACGAAATTCCCGCCGTTTGCCAAACATGGAAGCGCCGAAGGCCCCTCCGGCGGCAGTGAACAGCACGAACATAATCGCCAGAACCACCAGCAGCAGCACCATGAAGGTCGCCATACCTTGCGGGGTGTTGATCCAGTCAAACATTTTCTGCATGATCTCCTGCGCCTTGGGATCGGAGGCGCCGGCAATTTGTTTGTCCATCTGCTCCTGCAGGGTGCGGCGGAAGTCGCTGCTGGAGCGAAAGGCCACGAACGACAGCGTGGTCACAAAGGCGTTGATCGCGAACGCGAACACTCCGGCCAGAGCGCCGAGCTTCATGCCCATGCCCGGCGTAATCACGGTGCCTGGAACCCGGCGCTGGTAGAAGGCGACAGAAAGCGCGCCCGCGCCCAGCATCCACAGACAGCAACCCAGCGACACGTAGGGAATCGCGGTAAGGACGGCGGCCCCGGCCCCGGCCAGCAGAGCGCCCCGCCAGGCAAGGTTCCACTGAACGCCAGTGACCGGTCCATAACGCAGTGCGTTCGATGACCATGGGGGTGGCTGCGCTGCAAGAGGGAATTCGCCGGGCGCGGCCGGCGGCGACGCCGGCATGTTTTCTTCGGGAGGAACAACCCGGATTTGCGGCGCGCCACAGTGCGGACAGAAGGGAATGCCCTCGTCGATCAGGGCCTGGCATCGGTAGCAGGGATGTTCCACCAGCCGAACCTACCAGCAGAGACGCCACGGACGCAACCGGAGCGGCCGCAGGTCGCTATTCGCTCTACGCTTTTCGCCCTTCGCCGTAATTGGCGGTGCGCGAGTCGGTCGGAAGATGACGAATAGCACATGGCGAAAGGCGAAGAGCGAACAGCGGCTCCCTACAGCGTGCTGTCTTTCCCGTGGGTCTGGATCAGGACCGTGCCGAAGCGCGTTCCGGAGCCGTGCGGCTCAATCGAGACCAAGTGCTCGTTGTCACTTGTGCCGGCCTTAATCTCCCATCCGTCCCCATGAGTGTCTTTGCAGCTGAGCTTGGTGCTGCCGCTGTCATCCTTATTAAAGTGAACGTCCGATCCGCCCCCGTGGCCGCTGCAGACCAGAATATCGCCAAAAGTCTTCATCTTGTCCTGGTAGAAGGCCTTGACCTTTTCCGGAGAATCGTCGGTCTCATATTCCGCGGCGACCACCTTCAAGCCAAAGCCCATAGCGCCGATGTTGACGTTGGCGGCGTGATTGTCGCCGTTCTCCGTCGGCCGCAAATGCGCGCCCGGATAAACCGGAATGCCGTTGTCCGTAGCGGCCTTTTCGTCGGTGTTGACCTTCAGGTTGGCGAGGGGAGTTTGAATATCGACCTTGGGGTTCTTCTTGTCCTTGTCGTCAACGTTGATGCTGCACGCGGCCAGCAACAGGGCTGCGATGATCGCTAATAAAGACGCCAGTGAAATCTTGTTCATTTTGGACCTCCGCTGGGAACGGGCGCCGGGCCGCCCAGGCCCGCGCCACGGTTGGCAATGTTCGGTATGGTAATCGGCAGGCGGCCGGGCATGGGAATTTCGCCGAACATCGCTTTCACTGCACTGATCTCAGAAACCTGAGCGTTGGAGTAAGTGCACAAATACGTTTGCAGCTCGGGGAACTGCGCGGCTATGTAGGGATTGCCCATGGCGACAACGACCGTCTTAGCGGCTGCGGTGTGCAGCACTTCCTGCAGCAGCGCCGCCGATGCATCTTGTACCGACGCTGCGTTGGCCACCTTGCCCGGCGTGGGGACTGCATAGACAGCCGCGATCACCACCGCGGCCTGCTGGACTGCGTCCATGACAGGCTGGTGGAGTCCTGCCGCATCGCGTGGGTCAATATACATAACGTGCGCGTCGGGAATTCGCATTCGCACCTGCTTGTCAAGCTCCCGACCCCAATCGGAGCGGCTGTCGTCGGTGAAGATGAGCACAAGGGTGCGGTTGTGGGTTTCCGCCACCGGTTGATACGTATTCTGCGGCACATTGGTTCCGGTGCGCGTGGCCTTGAGAGGCAGGACCTGATGGTTGTCGCGAACCATGGTTACGGCGCTGTCGGCGATCTGTTGGGCGGTCGCCAGACTCGCGGGTTTCGCCACGATATCAGGGATGGCGCTCATGTCCACCAGCTTCGCCTTGTTCGAGTCCAACCGAGGCCTTGGCGCGCAGGACCTTCAGCACCGATTCATCGATGCGCGACTGCGGAATTTCCCCGCTGCGCACGGCGCGCAACAATCCATTGTAGGAGCCGTCGAGGTTGGAGGGAATCAACAGCACATCGTTGCCGGCCTTCACCGCTTCGACCGCGGCCCGGCCCGCCGCCGCGGAACCACCCTCCGGAAACAGCTTGGTCAAACCATTCATGTCCATCGCGTCGGTCACCACCAATCCGGTGAAGCCCATCTGCTGCTTCAACAGGCCGGTCACAATGGCGGGAGAGATGGATGCCACGCGATCGGGGCCGGGATCGAGCGCCGGCGCGAGGATGTGCGCCACCATGATCGCGTCCACGCCGGCCTTGATCGCCGCCTGAAACGGTGGAAGCGCAATGTTCTCGAAGTAAGCTTTGTCCTGATGCACCACCGGGACTGAGGTGTGGGAATCGGTGTCGGTGTCGCCGTGTCCCGGGAAATGCTTGACCGTGGTCAACATGCCGTACTGGTGCGCCCCCTCGATGTAGGCGGCCACCATGTCGCCGACCAGCTTGGGATCTTCGCCGAAGGAGCGCGTGTTGATGATGGGATTGGCCGGATTGGAGTTCACGTCGGCAACGGGAAACCAGTTCCAGTGCACGCCGATGGCGCGCGCCTCCTGCGCGGTAATGCGGCCGGCCTCGCGCGCGAATTCCACGTTGCCGGTGGCGCCGAAGGCCATCGCGTGCGGAAACTCGGTGACCTCCTTGAGGCGGAAGGCCAGCCCGCGCTCGAAGTCAGCGGCGAAAATCAGCGGGAACTCCGAGTCCTTCTGTAACTGGTTGGTCACCAGGGCGGCTTCGAGCGGCTCGTTCCTGTAGAGGAAGCCGTCCTCGAAGCCGACGGTCAGACCGAAGCCGCCGATGTGATACTTGCGCATGGTGTCGCGCAGCCGGATGTAGTCCGGGCTGTCCACGTTCAGGAAGCGCGCCTGCGACCAGATCATGAACATCTGCCCGATCTTCTGCTCCAGCGACATCTTCTTCAGCGACTCGCGCGCCCACTTCTCGCCCTTCTTGTCGAGATGTACCGGGGCAGGGGATTGGAAGTCGATCCTCGGCGTGGGCAGTCGGAGGCATCGCAAATAATAGGATAGCAGGCCCAATGCAGCCAGGCGAGGGGTGAACGACTGGGCCATGACGCAACGCTCGTGCACGATTGTGAACCAGCGCCGCAGGCGCGACAAATCTTAGCCCAGCGCTTCAGCGCTGGGTGGATGTGTGTTGCAACCCTGAGTCCCGTAGGGACGGCACGCCTCCAACGACTTGTGCCGTGCCTACGGCACTCGCGATGGAGTATTACGCCTTCCCAGCGCTGAAGCGCTGGGCTAAGATTTACCGTGCCTGCGGCACTGGTCCCCGAACAATCCCTTCGGTTCTTGTTGCGGCCCATTCACCCGAACAATATCAGACATCTCGCCGTGAATCTCCCGCGAGGTTTATAGTTTAGGCTCACCATCATTATTACGGCGCTAGTCACAAGCAAGCCGATCGCCCTCTCGCGCACAGAACGGAAACCTGCATTAACGGCAGTCGTTGTTTAGGGATTCCCTTAAGGAGCGCCCTGTTGAACGCCAACCCACTGACTCTTCCCATTGCCATCGTTCTGGTCGCGATTCTGATCGTCGCGCTCTCGATCCGGCGCCTGCGCACACTTCAACGTACCCCACATCGCAAGTGGCGTCGCATTACCGAACGGGTATTGCTCTCGTTGATCATCTTTCTTTGCGTGACAGCCGCCGGCAGCACCATATTCAATGCGGCTGCCCTTCGCTATTACCGTGCGATCTACCCGGCTCCCGGGAAGATGTACGTTGTCAACGGACACGACATGCATATCTACTGCACGGGTGAGGGCTCTCCGACGATTGTGCTCGACGCAGGCATGGGAAATGATTCGCTGGCATGGGCCAAGGTGCAACCGGAACTCTCAAAGACTACGCGAGTTTGCTCGTATGACCGCGCCGGAATGGGCTGGAGTACTCCGGGGCCCGATCCGCGAGACGCCAATAACATTGCCAGTGAATTACATGCTCTGTTGCAGCAAGCTGGGGTTAGTGGCCCCATTGTCCTAATGGGACACTCGATGGGGGGCATCAACATACGCGCTTACGCTACGCATTACCCCCAGGACTTGGTTGGGCTAATCTTCGTTGAAGGCGCCACCCCCTTGGAGGAAGACCACGAATCTGCCGAACTGAAAGCCCACACGCTCCCTTCTGCGTCTCAGTACTATTCTTATGTTGCGCTCATTGCTCTTGGTATACCGCGGCTTACGGGCGACTGCTCGGTTGACTCTCGTTTTGAAGGGCAAATTGCAAGAATGAAAGGGCAACTCGATTGCGGTATGTTATTGGGCGAGGTCTGGAGAGAGTACACGGCCGATCGGCGGTCTGGCGAGGAGACGATCAACACTGGTCCATATGGAGACCTGCCGGTATTGATCTTTTCGCGAGATCCTCAACTGGATAGACAGAGTACGGACCTCCCGCCTAAGTTGGCGCTCGAATCGAGCGTGCTGTGGGATCAAGACCAGGAGGGCTTAAAACGCTTGTCCAACCGCAGCCGTAGAATCATTGCCAAAGGGAGCGGACACCATCTACCAATCGACCGGGCTGATCTGATCAACCGGGAGGTTCCTATCTTCATCGAGCAAATCCGAAACGGCGAGCTACGGACCGACTATGGCTCGACCAAAACGGAATAAGGTTTAGACCACTGGAAACTAGAAATGGAAATCCCTACTCACTCAAGACGCAGGCTCCTGCGCGGCTGAAATCATTTCGACAGCTTGCTTTGTAATTGCAGGATCGTCCCCGAAGCCTTCCAGCCACAAAACATCGGGCTCGCGGCGAAACCAGGTCATCTGGCGCTTGGCGTAGTTGCGATGTCCCTGCTGGGCCGCCGCGATCGCCTGTTCGCGCGTGAGTTCTCCGCCCAGAAACTGCACCGCCTGCTTGTAGCCAAGCGATCCAGCGGCGTGACGCTCTTGTTTCCACCATATCGCTCCAGCAGCGACTTCGTTTCTTCGATCAGCCCAGCCTCGAACATCCGCGCGGCGCGCTGGTTGATGCGTTCGTACAGCTTCTCTCGCGGCGGGTTGAGCCCGATCCGCAGGATCCGAAAGCCGCGCAGAGGATCGCGTCCGCGCTGCTTCCATAGCTCGCTCATCTGCGCCCGCGAGGCCAGCAAACTTCGATGGCGCGAACCAGCTTCGGCAGATCGTTGGCGTGTATCTTCGCAGCGGCTTCCGGATCGAGCCGCGTCAGCAGCCGGTGCAAATAAGGTGAGCCGCGTTCGGCCGCGCTTGCACGCAGCCGCTCGCGCAAATCTTCAGAACGCTGCGGGCCGGGGAAGAGTCCTTCCAGCAGTGCGCGCAGGTAAAGACCGGTGCCGCCGACCACGATTGGCAGGTGGTCGCGCCGGGCAATCTCACCGATGATGGCCCGCGCCTGCCGGGCATACTCGCCGGCAGTGAATGGCTGGTCCGGCTCGGCGACGTCGAGGAGATGATGCGGAACCAGCGCACGCTGCTCGCGCGTCGGCTTGGCCGTGCCAATCTCGAAATAACGATAGAGCGCGACCGAATCGCAACTGACGACTTCGCCCGCGAACTGCTTGCGCAAGGTGGATGGCGAGTGCGGACTTGCCGGAGGCCGGTTGGTCCGAGAATTACCACCAGGAGCGGTTCCGATTGCGGAGGCGGCTGCGCGTTCATGGCTTCGCAGATGGGGTCAACGGGCGCCCCAGGGAATCGTCTTGCCGAAGCGGAGGAACGCCAGCGCCAGGATAAACAGCACGACGACCAGGATCCCCACCAGCTTCCGGCGCTCACGCGAACGGAAGCGCGCTTCCCATTCGGCCTGCGTGTCAGGCGCGGTGTCGGAATCGGACTTGCGATCGTTGGGTGGACCCGGATTCACAGGCTAATTCTACGCGTGAGAACTTAATCCATATCGCCTTTTTGCGGGTTGTAGTAGAAGCGAAAGCGCAACGCCAGGTAGGGCCCGTGAAATTCGCCGGGCAAGGGCGCGAACGGATTGGAAGCGGTGATTCCGCCCCAGGCGGCGCGGTCCAGGGCAACGTCGCCCGAAGGCGCGACGAGCTTCATGCCGGCAATCTTGCCGTCGGGCAGGATCACAAACTCGATGGCCAGCCTGCCGCGTTTCATCAGCGGCGCGCGCGCTTCTTCCGGGAATGAGGATGTACCAGTTGCTGCGCACGGCATCGAGCACGCGCGACAGATAGGGACCGAAATCCACGCCCTGGGTGTCGCTGAGAACTTCGAGGTTCCCCAGGGTCCGCGCCGACCCGCCCGGACCTGCACCGTAATCGCCACCGCCGCCGTAGGAGCCGCCACCGCGGCGTGCAGCCACCGCGCGCGCCGCTTGTGCGGTGAGATCGCCGGGCGATTTCATCATGTCAGCGAAGTTAACCGGGCCTTGACTGCCCTGCGACGGCATTGGCAGCTTGGGATTCGGGCACCGGCTCGAGCTGCGCCATCTGCTGGTTCTGCGATGGGTTGGGCTGCTGCGATGGCGCGCCTTGCGGCGCCGGCGGCGACATCTGCGCCGACTGCGATGGCGGAGCCTGCATTCCCGGCGGGCCCGCGCGCTTCAACTCTTCCAGCGTCTTCTTGTCCAGACTCGGATGCCGGCTCTCCGCGATGCGGTTCTTGTCGGAGAGCACCTTCGCCTCGGGCGGTGGCTTGGGCGCCTTCTGCGCGTCCGGCGGCAGGTCAAGATAGGTCAGCTGCTGGTTGCGCATGATGTCCTGCGGGCGAGATCAGCACTGACCCTGGATGTCGGGAAACATCTTGGGCGACATGAAAAGAAAAATGACCAGCGCCAGGTGCACGACCACGGAAATCCAGTAGGCTTCGCGCATGCGCGAGCGCTCAATGTCGTCCTCTAACTGGATCAGGATGTGCGGTGTGAGCTCGACGTCCGGAAGATCGGCGACTATTCCACAGCGCAAGCTGGCCATCTTCCTTCGGGCTGGAAGGAAGCGGGGGCGGTGTGTCCGGCGGTATTAAGATGGAAGGCATCCGTCTGGATCAAGTACGCCTTGAGCTCAACCACTTAGACGCCCCTCGACCCTCCGGAAGCACAAAACTTCCCTGGTGATGGAGCAACCGTAGTAAACCCGGCACTCTGTTGCAAGTTTCCTGCCACTATTTTCGCATACATAGAGTCCCTGAATGCGATTCACTTCTCGCTGCGCAGGAGTTCCACGAAAGGTTCGGTACACTGTTGGCGATGAAGGCTGTCATCGTCGGCACCGCCGGGCACATTGACCACGGCAAGAGCGCCCTGGTGCGCGCGCTCACCGGCATCGACCCCGATCGCCTGGAAGAAGAGAAGCGCCGCGGCATCACCATCGACATCGGCTTTGCCAACCTCGATCTCGCCGGGCCGGCCGGAGAGCCGATCCGCGTGGGCTTCGTCGACGTTCCCGGCCACGAGCGCTTCGTGCGCAACATGCTGGCGGGAATCGGCGGCATCGATCTGGTGCTGCTGGTGGTGGCGGCCGACGAATCCATCAAGCCGCAGACCCGCGAGCACTTCGACATCTGCCGCCTGCTCTCGGTGCAGCGCGGCATCACCGTGCTGACCAAGGCCGACCTGGTCGATCGCCGAGACGCTCGAAGTCGTGACCATGGAAGTGGCCGAGTACCTCGAAGGGCTCGTTTCTCGATCCGGCAACCTCTCCGATCATTCCCGTCAGCTCGAAGACCGGCGCGGGACTTGACCGGCTGAAGACGCGAACTCGCGCGGCTGGCCGCCGAAGTTCCGGCCAAGGATTCCACCGCGGTCTTCCGCCTGCCCATTGATCGCGTCTTCACCATGAAGGGCTTCGGAACCGTGGTCACGGGAACGCTGATCTCGGGCACCGTCCGCAAGGAGCAGGAGGTCGAAGTCCATCCCACGGGCAAGCGGCTGCGCGTGCGTGGCGTGCAGGTGCACGGACACGCCGGCCGACGAAGCCATCGCCGGACAGCGCACCGCCCTGAATCTGGCCGGCGTGGAGACCACCGAACTGGCTCGCGGCATGATGCTGACCCCGGCGCAGATGTTCGCATCCGGTCACGCGGCTGGGCGTGCAGCTTGACCTGCTGCCTTCGGCCAAGCCGCTGCGGCAGTACGCGCGCGTCCATCTGCACGCCTTCACCGCCGAGACCATCGCGCAAGTGACGCTGCTTGGCGCGAAGCAGCTTCTGCCCGGCGAATCTGGATTCGCGCGCCTGAAGCTTGACCGGCCGGTTGTGCTGTTCCCCGGCGACCGCTTCATCATCCGGCAGTATTCGCCGGTCATCACCATGGGCGGCGGCCGCGTGCTCGATGCGGGCGAGCCGCCCATCCGCATCGAACGCCGCGATCAGTTGCCGTTTCTTCAGGCCATCGCCAACGCCACTCCACCGGAAGCGCTGCTGGCGCGCGTCAATCGGCGCTGGATTTTCGGGCTGTCGATCTCCGATGCAGTGGCGGAAACCGGCTGGCTTGCCGGCTCGCGTGCAGCAACTCGCGGCGGAGCTGAAGCAGGCGTCGCTGATAACCATCTTTGGCGGCGTGCTGATCACCACCATTGGCTGGAGAGAGTTCGTCAGGACATTCTGTCGACTGCGTCGGTCAGTTCCACGATGAGAATCCGCTGCTGCCGGGAATCAACAGGCAGCAACTTCGCGAACGAACTTGGGGACCTGACGAGCTGTTCGACGGCGTGATGGCCTCGCTGCTGCGCGAGAAGAAGCTCGAGGCCGATGGCGAGCTGCTGCGTCTTCCGGGTCGCGGCGTCGTCCTGCGCGACGACGAGGCGGAGTCGAAGGCGCAGATCGAGCAGGCCTTCGCCAGGGCTGGCCTGAAGGTCCCGCTGCTCAAGGACGTGCTGGCGTCGTTGCCGGTGGACAAAGTGCGCGCGCAGAAGATTGTCACCTTGCTGCTGCGCGATCGCGTGCTGGTAAAGCTATCGGACGACCTGGTGTTTCATCGCGACGCGCTGGATGGACTGCGGCGGCAGGTCGTCGCCAACAAGAGCAAGACCCCGAAGCTGAACGTGGCCCAGTTCAAGGACCTGTTCGACATCACGCGCAAGTACGCAATCCCGCTGCTCGAATACCTCGACCGCGAACGAGTGACGCGCCGCGTCGGCGACGAGCGGGTCATCCTCTGATCTCGCTTCTCCATGTCATCGTGATTTTCGATGCAAAACAGTCCCTGCCATCCCGACCGAAGACCCAGCCCGATCACAAAATCAAGTCTGGGTGCCCCGTTCTAGCCCGGTTTTGGCTAGGGCGGGGCTGTCACGTCCGCAGGTATCACCCATCACTGACAGTCCTCCCAGACCCACTATTCTCTTACTATGCCGCGCAGACTGAAGCGCTATCAGGAAGCACGCGACCTTCATTTCATCACCTTCAGCTGCTATCACCGACAGCCGCTGCTTGCCAGTCCCCGCGCGATGCACCTGTTTGAAGTCGCGCTGGAGCTGAGCCGGAGGCGGTACCGCTTTTATGTAATCGGCTACGTGGCGATGCCCAACACGTACACCTATTGATCAGCGAACCGGCAGCCACGTGAAACGCTGTCGCCAGCGCCTTACCAACGCCTATCAGCTAGTCCGTCTCGCGTAGGTGCCTAGTTGGTACTCGAGAGCACCTTCTGGCAGGCCCCGCGTATTACGATTTCCGAATGTATGTGCGATCTGAAGCGCATAGCGTGTCGAGCAAATTGTGCGTACATCCACCGTAATTCCGGTGAAGCGCGGGTTGGTGCGAAGAAACCGCAAGATTGGGCGTTGGAGCAGTCTTTCGCCATCTACCTCACTGGCGCGGAGAAGTGCGTTGTGGAACATCGAATGATCTCCATGGACGGGCCGAAGAACGCGATACGCCGAGGGGAACCGTGCCGCGAGTGAAGCTCACGGAGCCCACAACTTGCGGGTAGGCTAACTGCCCCGCTCATGGGGCACACAAACTGCAGCCTGGCAACCGGAGGCACACCGCAGGTTGCGAGTTGTTCCCGCAATTGTCAAGTATTCTGGTTTGGCCTTTGGCGCACATTGCAGTTATCATCGCTCTGATCTCGCTTGCTCCATGTCACGTCATTTTCGACTTGCTGGGCAGTGCCTGTCATCTCGTCCTGTGATCGCCTAGCCCGATTTCGAACTTATCTTGTCGCGGGTCCCCGTCTAGCCCGTTCTGCTCAAGCGTGACTGTTCGCGTCTGCCGCGTATTCGCCGTCTGCTGACAGTCCTGCGCAGATCCCTGCTTGATCGCTGCTGAGCTATGCCACTTAGGCGTCATGCGCCTATGCTGGATAGCCGCGTTGGCTCGGTTCATTGCCCGTCGCACCTTCAGCTTAGCATCTTGCGACTGTTTGATGCTTGACCAGTCGGCCGTGCGAGCGACCTGTTCGAAGTCGGCTGGAGCTGCAGCCGAAGGCCCGCTCACCGTCTGTAGTGTAACGGCTGCAGTAGTCGCAGGTACCAGAAAGCACGTGACACGGCTACTGACAGCGAACCGGAGCACAGCTGCTGGCCCCAGCAAGACCTTAGGCCCAGTTCTATCAAGCAGTCCGTCTCGCGTGGCTAGTTGTGACCGAGCTAGCAGCTTCTGAGCAGGCCCTTGAGTATTCCGATTTACAATGATGGACTTGAATGCGCAAGACAAAGTGTCAGAGAAATTGTGCTTCATCCACCGTAATCCGGCTTTGAAGCGCGGGTTGGTGAGAAAGATCACAGTGTACTGGCGCGTCGAGATACGTTTTCAAGCCATGACCGCACCAGCGCTTAGCGGAGATGCGGGGAACGAATCTCCATGAAGACGGGTCCAAACGCGAGTCCGAGGCTGACAAACAGCCGTCAAGTCGAATGATCACTGATGACCGCATGGAGTTCCTAAACGCGATACGGGCCAACAAGATAGACTTTCGTTCACTGCCTTGGGCGCAGGTTACCTTCCGCCCAAATGTTACGAAAGTACAGTTACCCTACCTGTACCTTCGTAACTTGACTTTGACCGATCTGGCGCTACACTTGGCAACGTGAGGCCTAGTGTCTCAACCGCCCAAGTGAGGGCGGAAACGGCCCGCCGAGGCCGATGATCTTTGAAAATTCAGTTGCCAGTAGGCAGTTGTCAGTAGCCAGTAGCCAGTCGTCAGTGGGCAGAATGAGGTCGTGCTTATTATCCACTTAATAAACGCAGCCCCGACGCCCCCATCCCGAATTTCTGAGAACAAGCGGAATTCCCGCGGGTAAGTCCTTGTGGCTCAAACATTAACGTGTAAACCATTGGGGCTCTATTATTTGCCGGGAAAACTTGCGTAATCCTATGATTCTAAACAACACGTGGGGGGAGGGGGGTAGCCAGACTGGCGCTAGGTCATCCCAAAACGGGAAGAGCAAGAATCGTGGGCAAAGTTTGTTAAGTAGTTAATGGCACAGTGCCTTCCCAAGGCTTCCCTCGACTGGCTTGGGCGTACGTCAGTTGAGGCGCGAGTTGATGATCTGCGACATGGCGCGCGCACCGGGATTGACCCACATGCTCTCGTAGTCGCCCGGGACTTCCTGCACGTCCACGCCATCGGTAATCAGTTGCGACCAGCGGCGGTTCGGATAGTCGAAGGCGTACTTAAACATGGTGGGCCGAATAACCACCGCGGAGCCGGCATACGGCTGAGGGACGTAGTTGCGGAAAGCGTAGTCGTCCGGTCGTTCGATCTCCAAAACCTTGGCCGGCAGCCGCCAGCCGGAATCGAAGCGAAGCTTGTGGAAGCGATGGGCCAGCATAACGCTTGACGCGGGCGGCGGCGAGCGCCTCGGCTTGCGCGCAATAGGCCAGACCGGATTTCACATCGCGACCGGTCACCTCGTGGAGGTGGTAGAGCGCCCGGTGGAAGTTGAATCGGGCCTTGAAAAAGAAAGGCTCGCGTGCCAGCCCGGCGCTGGAGATGGCCAGATCGAGCGGGTCGATCATGATCAGCGCCGAGATGGTTTCGCCCTGGGATTGCAACTGGCGTGCGATCTCGAACGAGAAAGCACCCCCGGCGCACCAGCCCGCCAGCGCGTACGGCCCGCACGGGCGAAGGCTGCGTATGGTTTCGGTGTAGTAGGCCGCGATCTGTTCGAACCCGAGCGGACACCCGTTCACCGTCAGCTCAGGAGAGTAAAGACCAATGATGGGCTGGTCCGGCGCCACTTGGCGAATAACGTCCTGTTGACGGACCCCGGGGGTCACCCAAAAGAGCGGCGGCTTTTTGCCGTCTTTAATGGTGATCGATCGCCTGTCCACGAAACGGGCCTCCCCGCCGGCAACCGGGAGATCCGCCAGAGGGAAGGATCTCCGATCGCGGCGCGCTGCAATTCTAACCCGCGTGGGCGAGGATGCAAGCAGCTGGGCAAAATCGCGCTGTCTTACATTGTGAGACTAAGCGTGTCAGACAGTAGTCCCACGTTGTGGGACATCTGTAACCGGTTCCCAACACCTAATTCCTGGCCCCTGCTCTATGGAGTGATTTCCCAGATAACACCTTGCCCATAGGCTCCGCCCCCGGAGGTCGTGCCGTAGAGATTCCCGCTGGCGTCGAATAGCACACTGCTCCACGGAATGCTCCCGTCATCTCCGCCGGCGAAACGGTGCAGCACGGTTTCCGTCCAGATCCGCCGCCAGAGGGCGTCAGCTTGTAAACCACCCCGCGGCAGTGAAGACACTCGAACGTTGTGCCGTACAAGTTGCCGCTGGCATCCAGAGTTACGGGAGCCACCAGGACCGAGCCGTTATCGTCGTAGAAGTTAAAGCCGTAAACCAGCGAGAAGTTCCATCCGCTGCCGGAGGGAGTCAGTTCGAAAACGGTTCCGCCGGAATTGGGCCCCAGGTCAAAGGTCGTGCCGTAGAAGTCGCCGTAACCGTCGGGCGTCAAGCTGGCCATTGACCCATTACCATCGCTTCCCTGGAAGGAGTGGATGACACTCTCTGTCCAGCCTGATCCCGAGGGAGTTAGCCGGAACACTCCACCTGCGCTAGCGCCGCCGAGATTCCCCGTCCCGTAGAGGTTGCCTGAACTATCAAACACCAAACCGCACTCGGGTTGGCCGACATCCCCTAGTTCGGGTTGGAAGGTGTGGATGGTTGTCTCCGTCCAGCCCCCATACGATGGCGTCAACTCGATGACATAACCGCCGCCGCCCTGTTCTCCCAAGGCCACTGTGGTATAGAGGTTACCTGCCTTATCGAAGACCACCTCACCCACGAGGTATCCTCCGGTGTCAGGAGCGGCACGAAAAAGAACGGTTTCCGTCCACGGACAAAGTGCTGCCTTGCACGCGGTAGCTGGAGGCGTGAGTTTGAACACGGTTCCGCAGCCCTGGTAGCCGTATAACGGAGCAGCTGCCCCCGCCCCCAGACGAGGTCGTCCCGTAGAGACTGCCATCGGGCCCAAACACCAATCTGGCCTGGGGCCCGGCCCCGTCATAGCCGCCTGCGAAGCTGTAAAGCGGGGAGATGCGCCAGCCGCCGCCCACGTGCCATAGCTTGAAGACCGTGCCGTACCCGACGCCGCCACCCCAGGTGGTCCCATAGAAATTTCCCGCAGCATCCACGGTTAGGCCGGCCATCGGATCTCCGCCATCTCCTCCGCCGGTGAAAGCGTGGACGACGGTGAAGGTCTGCGCTGTCGCCGTCGGCGTTGCCGCGACCAGGAGAAACACAACGGCCGATGCAAGAGCGCCCATCGCCACTCGGCGGCCAGTGCTGAAAAATCTCTGTTGCTCGGAATTCGTCATGACGATGCTCCTTGTACGCATCGCTGATGCCGCAGTGCTTGTTTCAAGTCCCACATTGTAGGACACCAGCTCATCCCAGCCTTACGGCGTAATCTCCCACACCACCCCGCAGCCCAAGTTGCACGCTCCGGTGCCACCGAGAAACGCGGTGCCGTACAGATTGCCTTTGGCGTCGAAGGTTACGCCGCCAAAGGGAGAGTCGCCGGTGTTGCTGTCGAAGTCGTGTAGCGTCTTATAGGTCCAGGAGCCGGCCGAGTAGGTCAACTCGAATATCGCGCCCGACTCGTAAACCCCGCCTCCTAGCGCAGTGCCGTAGAGATTGCCGTCAGCACCCATGGTCACGCCGGCGAGGGGACTGGCTCCCTCGTACTTGGAAAAGTCAAAGAGATGCAGCACGGAGAAGGTCCAGCTGCCGTTCGACGGTGAGAGCTCAAAGACGGATCCGGAATACCCCTCCAAACCTCCAAGCTGCGTGGTGCCGTAGAGGTTGCCGGCGGCGTCGAAGATCAAGCCCCCATAGGGGACCGTTCCCTGGCTGGCGTCCTGAAAGGCATGGAGAACAATTTCGATCCAGCCTGACCCGGAAGGCGTCAACTCGAAGACCGTGCCGTTGTTGCCCTCGCCGCCCGCCGAGGTTGTGCCATAGAGGTTTCCGGCTTTGTCCAGGATGACTCCCGCATACGGAGTGCCGCCATCGGCATATCCCGTGAAGCTGTAAAGAATGCTTTCCGTCCAACCGCCATTGGAAGGCGTCAGCTTAAAGACGGTGCCTTGTCCGTAGGCGCCGCCAGCCTGAGTGGTGCCATAGAGATTGCCGGCCTGGTCGAAGACCAGGTTGCCGTATCCGGGGGTCGCTCCGTCGGAACCTCCGTTGAACGAATAGAGGATGGTTTCCTTCCATCCTTCCAACACATAGGACGTACCGTTGGGCGGCGGTTTCAGGCTGAAGACCACCCCGCAAGAGCAGTTTCCACCGCCCTTGCTGGTGGTGCCATAAAGAGTGCCATCGGGACCCTTGATTACCCCCGCCTGGGGGAACGCCCCCTTCTCGAATCCCAGCTCTTTCAGCGGGGTCAAAATCCAACCGGAGTTGACAAGGCGCATTTTGAAGACGGTGCCGAAAATGTTGTAGGTGGTGCCGTAGAGATTGCCCGCCGGATCAATCGTCACTCCGGCCGCGGGATTGGCCCCGTCCCCTCCACTCTGGAAGTAGTGAAGGACCTGATAGGTCTGCGCCTGGGCAGGTTGCGTCACCCCCATTAACGCAAACATAAGTGCCATCGCCAGCGCCGTAATTGCGGGCCGAAAACCTAGGTTGCGAGTCCAACTCCGATGTTGTGCCGAATTCGTCATGGCGAACCTCCTTTGACTGACAACTAACCACTGGCCACCGACAACGGCTTTACGGCGTAATCTCCCACACAGCTCCGTGGCCGTATGCTCCACCTCCTGATGCGGTGCCGTAGAGATTGCCGTTGGCGCCGATGGTCACCGCGCCGTAAGGAAAATATTCGGTGTGGAAGGAGAAATCGTGAAGATCGGTCAGGGTCCAGGTGCCGTTGGACTTGCTCAGCTTGAAAACCATCCCACCACCACCTGCGCCATCGGCATAGGCCGTGCCGTAGATATCGCCTGAAGCATCGATGGTGAGAGTTTCAAAGGGACCGCCGCCACAAGGGGGAAGGTTGTAGATGGGCGCGAAGGACCATCCGCCGCTCGAAGGCGACAATTCGTAGATCACACCGCAATCGCCCGTACCTCCCGAGACCGTACCTCCGTAGAGATTACCGGCTTGGTCCATAACCAGGCCGCCGAAGGAGAGGCCCCCGTCGGATCCGTTTCTAAAACTGTGCAGAATGGTTTGAACCCAACCATACTGGGTGGGACTTAGCTCGTAGACCACGCCCTCCCCACCGTCTCCTGAGATGCTGGTCGTGCCATACAGATTGCCGGCGCTGTCCATGACAACTCCGGAATAAGGTTGTGAGCCGCTTGCACCATTTCCAATAAAGCCGCCGTAGAGAACTTTCTCCGTCCAGCCACCCCCGGATGGGGTCAGCTCAAAAACAGCTCCTCCCTGATTACTGCCGCCAAATTGAGTGGTGCCGTAAAGGTTTCCGGTTTGATCAAACAGCAACTGGGGGTAGACCGGCTGGGATCCATCCAGACCGGTGAAGGCGTATAGCACGGTCTCATCCCAGGGAGTAAATGCGGAGGGAGGAGCCGTCGCCGGAGGCCTGAGGCGGAAGACCACGCCACAATTGCCGCCGCATGTGGCGGAACCACCGTCGAGAGTTGTGCCATAAAAAGCGCCGTCCGGGCCGATCGTCAACGGGCCGAAGGGATTTCCTCCGTCGTAGCCTCCCTTGAAACTGTAGAGAGGATAGAAGATCCAGTTGGAGCCAGAGTGCACCAACCTGAAAGCCGTGCCGAAGCCGGCATTGCCACCCTCGGATGCCGTCCCGTACAAATTGCCGGCCCGGTCCATGGCGAGGCCAGCCTGAGGATCTGACCCATCGTTTCCCCCGGTAAAGTCGTGGATAACTTTGTAGGTTTGCGCCTGCGCCGGGCTCGCGAACGCGATTAGCAATAGCACTAGAGAAGCAGCCGGGACTGTCATCCAGAAACCGATTCCACCTATGCAATTTCGACTTTGCTTTGAGCGTGTCATGGAAATCTCCCCTTGTCAGAGCGAAGAATGTCCGCCGGTAGGCTTGCATTGGTACAGTTCTCCGCCTCTTTGGGAGGCAGGTCAACTTAATTGTGCATTACGGTCTAAGTGATTGAACAGTATGCGTCTAGTATGACTTATCAAGGAGAAAAAGGGGGCGTACTGCATAAGGAAATGCCGGGGAAAGTGGGAGGTCGGTCCGCGCCCCGTAGCAGAGGGTGGGCGAGTTCGCGACATAACGATAAATCCTCATCCCAGCAAAACCAGGCTTACAGCCTGCCCTTAGCGCTGTGGAAAGGCAGACTACCTTCAGGACGGTGGCGCCGGTAACCCGTCAATTCGCAGGCGCGCGAACGATTTCCACCGAGCACTTGGCGTGGCGGGCGACGAATTCCGCCACGCTACCCAGCAGGAAGCGCTGGATGCCGCGCTGCCCGTGCGAACCAACCACGATCAGGTCGGCACGCCACGCGTCGGCGGAATCGATGATGGTCTCCCGGATGTCGCCGATCTCGACAGCGGTGTCCACCTTCTTGAAGCCCGCGCTGCGCAACTCTTTTGCGATTCGCTCGACCAACTCATGGGCGGGCTGCTGCAGAAGTTCCAACTCGGGTGCGTAGTCCGCCGCCATCTGCGGCGGAGCGGGCACAAACGGCTGCAACACATGCAAGACCCGGATTTCGGTATTTTCTGTGCGAAACTGCGTGACCACGGCCTTCACCACATCCCCGGAGGACTTCGAATCGTCGATTCCGATGAGAATTTTCATGACTCCTCCTCAAGAGGCAACGGCGCGTCTGCGAACGGCACGAACATTCCCAAGGGCGCGCATGAGTAGAGTGCCCAGCCGAACGCAGGATACACCCGCGGCGATAACGGAGTCTGTGACGTGTGACGAAAAGCTGAAAGCTTAGCACAAGTCCGCAGTCCAGCACGGTTCCTACGGTGTGATCTCCCAAACCACCCCGCAGCCTGCTCCCCCGCAGAAGTATGGTCCACCTCCGCTGGTTGTGCCGTAGATCTTGCCGTCCTCGTCGAGAGTGACTCCGGCGTATGGATTCATTCCATCGTCGAAGTTAAATTCGTGCAGCAAGGTGTACGTCCAACTGCCCGCCGAGGGAGTGAGCTTGAATACAGTGCCGCATCCATACTCGCAGTTGTTGCTGCCGCCGTTGTAGGTCGTACCGTAGAGATTGCCGGCCGCGTCCATCGCGAGCGTACCGGTGAAGACGGCAACGCCGCCCAGGGACAGGCCGTAAAGCGACGCAGTAGTTCCAGTTCCCGTTCGAGGGCGTTAGCTCGAAAACTGTGCTTGGGGCTCCATAAGCGGTGGTGCCGTAGAGATTTCCCGCGGCGTCGAAGAGCAGCGCCCCCCAAGGTTGAGCGCCGCCATCCCAACCGAAGCTGTAGAGCACATTCTCCGTCCACCCCGAACCGGAAGGGCTTAATTGGAAAGCCGTGCCGTATAGCCCCGAACCGCCGGTAGTCGTCGTGCCGTAGAGATTACCCGCGCCATCCAGAACCAAGCCGTTCCCAGGGTTTGATCCGTCTGCACCGCCAGTGAATGTGTGCAGCACGGTTTCCGTCCAGATCGAGCCCGACTTAGTCAGTTCATAGACGACTCCGCATGTGCTGCCTGAGCCATCGCCGCAGACCTGCCCACCTTTCTGCCCTCCGCTGAACGTCGTGCCGTAAAGATTGCCTGCTTTGTCGAAGACCACGCCGCCATAGGGATTACCGCCGTCGCTTTCCCCACTGAACCCGTAAAGTAGAGTCTGGTTCCAGCTACAGAGCGCGGCCCGGCACGATGTGGGTGGGGGCTTGAGATTAAAGACGGTGCCAGAATATCCACCAAAGACATTCGTCGTGCCATACAGAGTGCCGTCTGGGCCAAACACAACTTTGCCCGCAGGATGGGCGCCGTCACCGCTTCCGGCAAAATCATAGAGCGGAGTGAAGACCCAGCCTGAGCCTTTCTTGGTGAGCTTGAAAACCGTACCGCAGCCCGTCCCGCTAACTGTGTGACAGCTCTGCACTCCTCCATAGAAAGCCGTGCCATAAAGGTTTCCAGCGCGGTCCATGGTCAGCTCGGCAAATGGCGTGCCCCCGTCCTCCGCCCCGGTAAAATCGTGGAGGACCGTGAAGGTCTGCGCCTGCGCCACCTCAGGTACGACCGCCGCCAGCGAAAACGCGATCGCGATCGTCAGCAGTGCAGCTGCGGGCCGGAAGCTCAGGTTGAAGGTCCAACTTTGATACTCTGCCGAATTCGTCATGGCGAAATCTCCTTAACTAACAACTGACAACTGGCCACTGACAACGTCTTTACGGCGTAATCTCCCAGACACTGCCGTAGCCATTTGCTCCACACGAGGAAGTAGTTCCGTAGAGGTTGCCATTCCCGCCAACGGTGACCTTTCCGGTTGCATGGCAACCGTCGCTTTTAGCGAAATCATGGAGTGACGTGTAGTTCCAGCCTCCGCCCGTGGGCGTCAGCTTGAAGACCACTCCGTAGTTATTGGCGCCTCCGATGTCCGTGGTGCCATAGATATTGCCCGCCGCGTCCATGGTGAGTCCGGCATATGGCCCTGTTTGTGGCGGGAACGCGTAAATTGAGCTAAATTCTCGGGCCGGAGTCAAAACAAAGACGTTGCCATCATATCTTCCGTAATAACAGCAGTAGCCCGTATTGCCGCCGTATAGATTGCCGGATGCATCGAGAATCGGCGTGGAGTAGGTGTATGCTCCGTCTGTCCATTGCATCGAGTGCAATGTCTTCTCGATCCACCCGGAGCCTGAGCGCTGCAACTGGAAAATCGAGCCCAGGCCCTCCTGCCCCGCATAGCCCGTAATTCCGTCCAGGTTCCCAGCCTGATCGAAGATCAGACCTGCCTGAGGATTCGAGCCCGTCTCCTGGGTGAATTGAAAGATGGTGGACTCCGTCCAGCCACCACCCGAAGGACTCAGCTCATAAACAACACCGCAGTGATTGCCGCAACCGCCGCCGCCGCCGTCGATGCGGGCATAATCGTTGTTTTCGCCGCCTGCATGCCGTAGTTCCGTAAAGATTGCCGGCGGCGTCGAAGATCACTTCGCTATAAGGATCCGACCCATCCGTCCAAAATCCGAAACGGTAGATTACGGTTTCAACCCAAGGGTTGGAGAACGACTTTGGACGGTTCGGTGGAGGCTTCAGGTTAAACACCGTGCCGCAGCCGGTTTCGCCCCCGACGTACTGACATATGTTATTCCCGCCCAATTGGGTTGTCCCGTACAGGCCGCCGTCCGGCCCAAACACCAGCGCGGCGACAGGCGTGGCCCCGTCCGCGCCTCCCTGAAACTGATACAGGGGGTTTACGATCCAGCCCGTACCGGAGTGAGTTAATTTGAACACGGTGCCGTAACCCGCTCCCCCAGCCGAGGCCGTCCCGTATAGGTTGCCGGCCTTATCCAGGGTCAGGCCCGCAGCAGGACTGGCCCCATCGGCCCCGCCAGTGAAGCTGTGAAGCACAGTGAAGCTCTGCGCCTGTGCGGACGGATTGCCGGTGGGCAAAGAACGCCATCATCAGCAGCGCGATCGCGGGCGGGAATCGCAGCCCATCGATCTCTTCCGAATTCGGATTCTCCTCCGCTTTTGGCCGGTCATAACACCTCTACTCTCCGAACAAGTTGTTGCGACGCTATTCCTACACTTTGCGACTTCGCTACCAACACGGGTTCCCGACGATACTCTGCTGAATTCGTCATGACGAAACCTCCTTAACTGACAACTGGCCACTGGCTACTGACAACTGCTCACGGCGTGATCTCGAACACCACTCCGCATGTATAGGTCTCGTTCAACAGGCAATCTTCCCCGCTCTGTCCCCCGGTATAGGTGGTGCCGTAGAGATTGCCCTGCGCGTCCAGCACTAGGCTGCTATAGGGATTGGCCCCGTCGCTGCCGCCGGTGAAGTCGTACAGCGAGGTGTAGCTCCAGCTCCCGTTGGAGCGCGTCAGCTTGAAGACGTTGCCGTAACCATAGGCGCCGTCGGCCTTGGTGGTGCCGTAGAGATTGCCGGCTGCGTCCATGATCAGGCTGGCAACTGGGCCCGGTCGGAACGAATTGTTGACCTTGGTAAAGCTGTAGAGGGTGTTAAGCGTCCATCCGCCGTTGGACGGACTGAGCTCGAACACCGTCCCGCCGCCATTAACGCCGCCATAGCTGGTTGCGCCATACAGATTGCCGGAAGAATCAGAGATCAGCCCGGCCACCGGATACCCGCCGTCATTTCCGCCGCTGAAGTCGTACAGGAGGTTAAATTTCCACCCGGAGCCGGATGGGATCAACTGGAAGATGGATCCTGCTTCCGCTCCGAAGCCGGTTTGAGACGCCGTACCGTAGAGGTTGCCGGCCTGGTCGACGATGACGCCGCCGCTGGGATATTCGCCGTCGTTCGCGTCCGTGAATTCGTAAATGACCGTCTCAGTCCAACCGCCGTTGGAGGGCGTCAGTTGATAAACGGTTCCGCAGCCAATGCCACCACAAAACCGGTCATTTCCGCCTACCGAACTGGTGCCGTAAATGTTGCCCGCCGGGTCGAAAACAATGTCACCCGTTGGATCGTTTCCCTCTCCCGCGCCGGGGTAGAACTGATGCAACACGGTGTTGTTCCAAGGGCTGAACGGAGTGGCGGGGCGGGTCGGTGGCGGTTTCAGGTTGAACACGTCGCCGCAGCTACAGTAATCCCCCTGCCCGTAGGCGGTCTCGCCGTACAGAGTCCCGTCGGGGCCAAAGATGACTCTGTCCTCGGGACCCAGCCCGTCGCCTCCGCTGAAACTGTACAGCGGAGTGAGGACCCAGCCGGCCCCGGCGTGCTTCATCTTGAAGACCGTGCCGCATCCAAACTTGAAGTAGCAATTGGCAGTTCCCCCGGCCCAGGTTGTTCCGTAGAGATTCCCCTGCTTGTCGATGGTCAAGCCAGCCAAGGGATTTGCTCCGTCGGGGCCAGTGAAGCTGTGTAGCACGCTGAACGTCTGCGCGCGCGCCGGGATTGTCACGAGTGCCAGCAAAAACGCGACCGCCAGTGCGACCGTGAACTGCACCGGGCGAGCACTAACCACAAGGGCCGAAATTCGTTGCTGTTGTAGGCACGACATCAAGATTCTCCCTTTCCACGGCAAAGGCGCCGGGCCGCCGAATCGAGCTATAACCCCTCGCAGGGGATGTTTTCCGCGTGCGCGGACTTCTATCGGATGATGTGTTGGCCTCGGAATGGACATGCTCCGCAGGGCGTTCTGCGGTTATCGCGCCGTAGAGCACACCATGTCAACTGAATTCCGTATTACGGTCTAAGCCGTTGCAGGGGCAGAGAATAAGGAACAACGACCGCCAGTCGTAAAAGTTCGGATTGATTCCTCGCGCCCAGCGCTTCTGGTTTCGCCAAACGTCACGTGCCGCTGCGGCATCCGTCACTGACAAATGTTTGACGACAGTATGAAATTGTCTCGAACCCTTGGGAGAGGATCGTGGGCCTTCTCTTGTCTTGCCGCCCCATGATCCGCGCGGCGGGAGGTCAGACCGTTGGTCGTACTTCCCCGCAGGCCCAGCTCCCCGTCCCTTCCGAAACCGCATGGAGAGGAGGCGAATCCCATGCACAGCAAACACCGTTTTCCCAACATGATCTTCGGCGCGGGCCTGCGACTGGATGGCACCGCACTCGCCGTCATGTTCCTGCTCCTGTTCCTCCTGTTCGTGCTGCTGTTCATGACGCTCATCGCGCAGCCGGTGCAGGCCCAAAGCTTCCACGTCATCTACACCTTCACCGGCGCGGCGGACGGGAAACTGCCCTACGCTGGACTGACTATGGACGCCGCCGGCAATTTCTACGGAACGACGTCGCAGGGTGGCTACACGGGAGCTAACTGCTACTACGGCTGCGGTACCGTCTTTAAGCTGTCGCACAAAGGCTCGGGCTGGGTCCTGACTCCGCTTTACAACTTCCGAGGCGGCTATGACGGCGCGACCCCGATATCGCGGGTGGTCCTCGGCCCCGACGGCAGTCTCTACGGCACCACGACCTATGGAGGATTCGGCACCTGCTTCTACCAGCAAGGGTGCGGCACAGTTTTCCGGCTCAGACCACCGGCTTCCGCCTGCAAAACTGCACTCTGTCCCTGGACCGAAACTGTGCTCTATCGTTTCACCGCAGGCACCGATGCAGCTTGCCCGGGCGACCTAACCTTCGACCAGGCGGGCAACCTCTATGGCGTGACCTGGTCCGGCGGACAGTACGGCAACGGCACGGTTTTCCAGCTCACGCCTTCCCAGGGCGGATGGACGGAGACTTTGCTTTACAGCTTCGCCGGCGGTGACGACGGTCAGAATCCTGTCGGCCTCATCTTCGACAAAGACGGCAACCTCTACGGCTCTACCGGCGGCACGATTTACCAGCTGCAGCCTTCTGCGGGTGGATGGACCGAGAATGTTCTCCACCATTTTGACGGCTACGACGGCGCCGGCCCCAATGCGCTGATGTTCACTCCGTCGGGCAGTCTCTACAGCACGACCGGGGCTGGCGGTTGCTGCCAGGGCGGCACGGCCTTCATGTTGTCGCCGGGAGACGGCGGCTGGACGTTCAACTCACTTTACAGCTTCCTCGGGAACGGTGGCTCGGGATGGGGATTCGGCGGACCTAGCGCGAATCCTATTATGGATTCAGGCGGCCAGCTCTTCGGCCCCACGCGCTACCAGGGCGCTTATCAGCAAGGCAACATTTTCAAGCTAACGCCAACCGGCGGCGGCGGTTGGACGTACACCTCGGTGCACGACTTTACCGGCGGCGCGGACGGAGCGCAACCGTTCGGCGACCTGATATTCGGCTCCAACGGCCACCTCTATGGCACGACCACCGGCGGAGGAAGCTGCCCGCCGTATGTGTGCGGCGTCGTCTTCGAGTTCACGCCGTAAGGGCATTCTTGCAATCGGAGCGGACGGTCCCGCCTGCCATTCGGTGGTGCCGACGGAAGCGGACTTTGCGAGGAAGCGGTTTGTTCCCAGTTGGTGACAAATAACTGACATCTTGTTTACACGGCAAAGTCCGGCAACTGTGCCTCCTCGGGTACAATCCGACCGCCGGGAGAAACACGATGAAAGTTCTGTTGTCACTCGTCATAGGCCTGATGGCCAGCTTCGTACAGGCTCAGCAAACCGGCTACATACAAACCAACCTGGTAGCCGACACGTCGGGCATCGCCAATAATACGGACCCGCAACTGTTGAATCCTTGGGGAATTGCCTTCTTTCCCGGCGCACCGTTCTGGATCGCTAACAATGACGGCGGGACCTCGACGCTTTACGATGCCAGCGGCAATAAGATTCCGTTGGTGGTGCAGATACCATCGGCCTCGATGGATCCGTGCAATCCCGGATGCCCGACCGGGATCATCGCCAATTCCACCGGCGACTTTGGCGGCGCACTCTTCGTGTTCGATACCGAAGACGGCATCCTGGTCGCCTGGAGCCAGGGCACCTCCGGCGCCACCGTCGTGGATAATTCTCCCGCAGGCGCCGTTTATAAAGCTCTTGCCTTGTTGAACAACAGCTCCGGCAACCTCCTGCTGGCGGCCAATTTCCGCAGCGGCATGATCGACGTTTTCGATCCAGCGTTTAAGGCCACGTCGCTGGCGGGCTCATTTACCGACCCCAACCTGCCCGCAGGGTATTCGCCCCACGGAGTGCACGTGCTCAACAACCAGGTCTATGTAGCCTATGCGCTGCAGGACGCGGCGAAGCATGACCCGGTGAACGGCCCGGGGAACGGAGGTGGTCGACATCTTCGATGTCAATGGAGACTTCCTGAAGAGGTTTACGTCCGGGGGGACCCTGAACTCTCCCTGGGGAGTCGCCATAGCTCCCGCCAACTTCGGCCAGTTCTCCAATGCGATCCTGGTTGGCAACTTCGGCGATGGCACCATCAGCGCCTTCGATACCGCCGGCAACGGGATAGGGCAGCTCACCGACTCCGCAGGCAAGGCTCTGGTGAACCCCGGACTCTGGGAGCTGGTGTTTGGTCAAACTCCCGCCGATGCGGACACGCTCTACTTCACAGCCGGAGGAGCTGACGAAACCCACGGGCTGTTCGCCACCCTGGCACCGGCCACGGCACTGCAATTCGTCGCCGGGACCCCTTGCCGTCTGGTGGACACGCGCAAGAGTGGCGGGCCAATTCAGGGCAATACTTCCCGCGACTTCATCATTCCGCAGCTCGGCGGCTGCAACATTCCCACCACCGCCGCTGCCTATTCGTTGAATGTCACGGTAGTTCCACCCGGGCCGCTGGGCTATCTGACCATCTGGCCCACGGGCGAGAGCCAGCCCTTGGTCTCCACCATGAACTCGCTGGATGGCCGCATCAAGGCCAATGCGGCGATCGTTCCCGCCGGGGCTCAGGGTGCGGTCAGCGTTTTCGTCAGCAACACGACCGACGTGGTGCTGGATATCGACGGCTACTTTGCGCCCGTCAGCGGCTCGACGCTCGCCTTCTATCCGCTGACGCCGTGTCGCGTGGCCGATACCCGCAAGAATAACTTCCCTCAGGGACTGGGCTCACCGCATCTGTCGGGCACGGTAGCGCGCGATTTCCCGGTGCTGAACGCGTCGTCTTGTAACATCCCATCCAGCGCGCAGGCATATTCGCTGAACTTCACGGCTGTGCCTTATCCGGCGATGGGAGATCCGCTGGGCTATCTGGAGCTATGGCCGACGAACCAGCAGCCGCAGAATCCAGTGTCTACGCTGAATAACTTGACGGGGACGATTGTCGCGAACGCGGCCATTGTGCCGTCAGGTACCGGTGGAGACATCACAGCGTATGCCAGCAACGACACCGACCTGGTGATTGATATCAACGGCTACTTCGCGGCGGCGGGACAAGGTGGCCTGTCGCTGTATCCGGTGGCGCCGTGCCGAGTAATCGACACGCGCAAGATTGGCAACGGGCAGCCGTTCAGTGGAACGCTGAGTCCACCGGTGGATGTAGTGGACAGCGTGTGCGGGCCTCCTAGTACAGCGCAGGCCTACGTGCTCAATGCGACGGTGGTGCCTACGGGTGGACTCGGCTACCTGACCTTGTGGCCGGATGGCGAGGGCCAGCCCGTGGTCTCGACGCTGAATGCGATCGATGGTGCAATCACCTCAAACATGGCGATCATGCGAACCAGCAACGGCAAGGTTGACGCCTATGCGTCGGGCATCACCCAACTGATCC
>CAVTMW010000026.1:0-233873 GCA_963735855.1 uncultured Acidobacteriaceae bacterium | reverse complement strand
ACGGCGACTTGTCCGAGTTTCGCTGCCAAGTGTCGTCGGGAACCGATGCTTCGGTAGCCCTGCCGATGAATTGGGACAAAGGCTGGGCAATGGCAGCTGACCTTGCCAGCCTGCGCCGCACCGCCGTCGCCGAGTTTTCGGTCGAACAGAGCCACACCTTGGAGGCGGTGGAGGAAGCTGCCCGCCAAGGCCGCGTCGAGGAGCTATTGGTACATCCACGCCGGATACTGCCAGAGATTCCGTCCGTTACCGCCGATGACGAGGCCGTTGGCAAAATCCGCCACGGCCGCAGCGTAAACCTTCCGGAGATGTCTGCGGTGGTCGCGGCTCGTAAAGGTGTTCGCCGGCCAGTCCGAGCTGATCTCGATCGCCAGGAGGGCGCGGGCACGTTGTTCCATCCCAAGGTGGTGCTGTTGTGAGGGTGTGATGCATGTTATCTAGCGGCGCATCATATCGCAAGAAGTGGTGTATACTGTTGACATGCGAACCACAATCACCATGGACGAGGAGACGGCCAAAGGAACTGCACAATATGCGCGGAGCCGTGGCCTGTCTCTCAGTAAAGCTATCTCGGAGCTGGTCCAGCGCGGCCTCCGCCCCCGGGCCCGCATAAAGTACGTGAATGGATGGCCGGTGTTGGATCTTCCGAAGCGGGGAGCGCCGCTTACAACTGAGCGGGTACGGGAGTTGGAGGACGAGGAGTGGTAGCGGCGCCCCTTGTTCTCGACGTAAACGTCCTAATAGCATCGGTAGACCAAGAGCATGTCGCCTACAAAACAGTCCATGCCTGGTTGCGCGAATCAGCCGGGAGGCACTGGGGCTACGTGCCCGCTGGCGCAGGCGGGTTTCGTTAGGATCATCTCTAATCGCGGGTTCCACGAGCGAGCGGTAAGTGTCGCCGAGGCTTTCGAATTGCTCTACGGCCATCACCCAGTGTCCGGGTCATCGCTTTTGGCCGATGGACATCAGCTTGGCCGAAGCGGTGCAGCCGTTCCGGGAGCGGTTGTTCGGCCACCGCCAGGTGACGGATGCCTACCTTCTCGGGCTCGCGATAAAGAACAAGGGACGCCTGGTCACGCTGGACCGCGGGATTGAGGTCTTGGCGGGGGAGAGTTATCGGCAGTACGTGACCGTGCTGGAGGGCTGAGAGCAGGGCAGCATTCGAGGTCCATTCGGGTACGACAGCCAGCTCACTGGGCGGGTCGGAGAGATCGTCGTCCAGCGGGACGGTTCTTGCTCGGCGGTTTGGAGATGGAGTGGAGGCTGAGTGGAGACATTCAATCATTTCCGTCGTTAATGGCGTTCGTGTTCGCGGTGTCGCTGGCACAATTGCTCCTGCGGATCAGTGCACTGGTGGTTGCGCGCAAGAGGGTAACGTTCTCCGGACTTTCGTGTCTGGCGATGGCGTGCGCCATCCTGCTGGTCTACCTTAATTGGCTCTCGCTGTGGGAGCTGCGCGGTGCTAAGGATTGGAACCTGCTCTCGATGACCGTGACATTTTTCTTCGCCCTATCGATCTGCTTCACCTGTACGTTAGCGGCGCCTCACACCGCTGCGGATGGCGCAACCGATATGGAGGCGTTCTATTGGCAGCAGCGCAAGCCTTTCTATTGCTCGTGGATTGCTTGCGAAATCCTGGCCATTGTCGCCAATGCCTTGTTCCGCGACACGCCTAACGCATCGAAACTGATGGCGGAAAACCTTGTCCGGCTGCCTGATGTTCCCACCGCTCATACTGGCGCTGGCGGTGCCCAAGCCGTGGGCACAGTGGCTCGGAGGCGGCACGCTGTTCGCGATGAACGTGGCCTTTCTGGTGATGTTCGAGGGGAGGCTGGGATAAAAACGAAGGTCACAGATGAGGCTGAGGTGTCCCTCGGGCGCATGATAGATGCAATGTCCGATAACAGATATTATGTTAAATTTCGCGAGAAATGCTAGATTGCCGTAGGACTGGGCGAACAAGGTGACCATGCCATTGGATGAAGAAGATGCAAGAAAGCAGTTCGAGGAGCTGGTTGAGCGTGCTGCCGCCGGTGAGGAAATAATTATCCTCTCGCCAAGGTGAGCCGTTTGCCAAACTTATACCTATCCCAAAGCAAGAGTCGGTAGCTGCTGAGGGTGAGCCTAAAGCGCGCTCAGGCCGTCGCCGTCAATAACTGCTCCAAGTCCTCCCGAAACCGCCGCAGCGTTTCCAGCCTCTCCGGTGTAGCCTCGACGATCTCCGCCTTCGCCTGAAAGACCTGTCTGCCGTCCCGCTCGATTAGCACGCCCAGCACTTCTCCCATGCGCCAGCCGGGCGCGCCGATCATCTCCAGTCCGAGCGGCGTAGCGCGGAACAGCGCGATGCAGCCGTCGCGAAGGACGCCTACAGAGTTAGCATAGCGATCGAAGGTTTGCAGCTCGAAGCCCGCGAGATAAAGGCGCTGGAGCTGCTCGGCGGGTAGGCTCGTAGGCATGGAAAAGCAGCAACTGGCAGCTAAGCCACTAGCGAACAGCAAATGGCTAATTGCTAAGGCCCGCCCCCCGTCTACATCTTGTAGCGGCCAAGGTCGTCTTCGCCGAGGCCTTCCAGCCATTTGCGCATCTCGTCGCTGGAGACGCGGTCGGTGGCCCCGGTGACCTGCTTGCTGCTCTTGAGCACATCGTCTTCGACAAAGATGGGGCAATCCATGCGCAGGGCGAGGGCCAGCGCGTCGGAGGGCCGCGAGTCCACGCTGATCGCCTGCCCCTCGCGCTCCAGCCAGATCACGGCAAAGAACGTGTCGTCGCGCAGCTCGGTCACGACCACCTTGCGCACCGTGGTTTCCAGCCCGACCAGCAGGTTCTTGAGCAGGTCGTGGGTCATGGGCCGTGGCGTGGTGACCTTCTCGATCTCCAGGGCAATGGCGTTGGCCTCATACACGCCAACCCAGATGGGCAGCACGGTGTCGCTCCCCTGGTCCTTCAGGATCACGATGGGCATATTGGTCACGGGATCCATCATGAGCCCGCGAATTTTCATCTCGACTTCCATCATGTTCCCTCCAGGGTACTTGCCTTGTAATACTCCCTCGACAGTATGGTGCGCAACCTCTTTTTGGATGGTTAGACGGCTAGCTCACCCAATAGGCTGTTCGGGAAAACTTGCGTCACTCGCACGGGCACATACTCGCCAACAGACGGCTCCGACTGGCCGTTGACCACGAAGTTGAGTGTCTTGTTCTGCGAGGTGCGGCCGATTACCTGTCCGCGGGCCGGGTTCTTCCCTTCCACCATCACTTCAAGAACCTGCCCGATGTGCCTGCGATAACTTGACCTCTGCAATTCGCGCTGGTGCTCCTGCAGGATTTGCAGGCGGCGCGATTTCTCCGCATCCGGAATGGAGTCGGCATACTGCAATGCCGGCGTGTTGGGACGCGGTGAATACTTGAACGAGAAGACGCCGTCGTAGCCGACCTCGTCGAGCAGCCCGAGCGTCTCGCCGAATTCCGCTTCGGTTTCGCCCGGGAATCCGACGATGACGTCCGTGGTGATGCTCATTTCACGATTGCGCGTGGACTTCATCCAGGAAATGCGCTCCAGATATTGCTCGCGCGTGTACTCGCGGAACATGGACTCCAGCACTCGCGAAGAGCCGCTCTGGACGGGCAGGTGCACGTGGTCACACAGCGTCGGCACCGCGTCGATCGCGTCCACGATGTCCTTGGTGAAGTCGCGCGGATGCGAGGTGGTAAAGCGCACACGGCGCATGCCTGGCAATTCGCCAACCGCAGTTAGCAATTCGGCAAAGCTTTTCTTTCCAGCAGGATCGCGGTAGGAGTTCACGTTTTGGCCGAGGAGTTGGATCTCCGTAAACCCAGCTGTCGGCCATGCGCCTGGCTTCTTCGAGTACCGACTGCGAAGTACGGCTGCGTTCCTTGCCCCGGGTGTACGGCACCACGCAGTACGCGCAGAACTTGTCGCAGCCTTCGATGATGGTGATGTAGCCCCGATGCGGATTGGTGCGGGCGGTGAATTCGGTTTCGAAGGCCTGGTCCGTCTGGCGGTCATCGAGCCCGGTAACGCGATCCGCGCCCGCCTCGATCTGCACCAGCATCTCCGGCAGGTTGCGGTACGAGGCCGAACCGGCTACCAGGGAGACGTGCGGGGCGCGCTCGAAGATCTTCTCGCCCTCCTGCTGGGCGACGCAGCCGAGCACGGCAAAGCGCTTCCCTTCCTTGCGCAGCTTCTTGAAGTCGTTGAGGCGGTGAAAGACCTTCTGCTCGGCCTTGTCGCGAATCGAGCAGGTGTTGTACAGGATGAGGTCAGCCTCTTCCTCGCGCTGCACCTGCGCGTACCCCTCCGAGATGAGCGTGCCCACGACTTTTTCGGAGTCGTGGAAGTTCATCTGGCAGCCGAAGGTCTCGATGTAAAACGTCTTTTGCGCGAAGCTCACGAATACCCCAGTGAAATTCAGTATATCGCGGTGGGGATGCGGCAGACTTCGCCGCGGTCAATCCACCTTGCATTCAAACCATTCCAGACACAATAATTGTGAACAACACTGCTGGTACCCCGCCATTTGGGGATCCACAAAGAGGAGACGTCCGGGTGACTTCCGACATCGTTCCCGCGCGCATGAAAGCACGTCCTCGCACCCTCACCTTCGCATTCTTTCTGCTCACCATCGTATTGACGGTGATTGCCGTTCAGATCTCGCAGGCACAGACCTTCAAGGTACTCCACGCTTTTACCGGCGACCAGGACGGAGGACAACCTTTCGCCGGGCTGGTGTTCGATCAACATGGCAACCTCTACGGTACGACCATTTCCGGTTACTTCGGCTACGGCATGGTTTTCCGGTTGAAACCCTCCAATGGCGGCCAGTGGATTTTCCAACTGCTGCACACATTCCGCGGCGGCCCGAATGACGGTGCCGGCCCGTCGGGCGGAGTGACCTTTGGCCCGAACGGTACGATCTACGTTCTTACTTACGCGGGTGGAAGTTATAACTGCGGCGGAACCGGATGCGGCACGGTTTACAATGTGCGGCCGCCACAGACGGCTTGCAAATCGGCTCTATGCGACTGGTCAGGAGGCGTCCTGTATCCCTTCAACGGTGGATCCGACGGTGAGGGGCCGAGCGACAAACCTCTGTTCGACAGCGCCGGCAATCTCTACGGAACTACCTCTTACGGCGGACCTGCCAACGAGGGAACCGTCTTCATGCTGACCCACACCAGCGATGGCTGGACCGAGAGCATCATTCATAGCTTCGCCGGCCGAGATGGAGCTCGCCGGGGGGCCTTGCATGGGACGCGGCTGGCAATCTGTACGGTTCTGCCACGGCCGGAGGCAATCAGAACGGCGGCACTGTGTACCAGCTAGTGCCCACTGGAGGCGGTTGGACTGAGAACACTCTTTACAAGTTCGCCAGCTTAGACGTAGGTTTGCCCGGGCCGGTCACTCTCGACCCGGCGGGAAATATTTACGGTGCGACCAGCAACGGCCAGGGCACAATTTGGGAGTTGTCACCCTCCGGCGGTCAGTGGATCTACAATCTGCTGGAAGACTTCAGCTCCAGCCAACTGACTTTGCGATGCCGCCGGAAATCTTTACGGCATAACCTGGGCCGCGGTAGTCATCAGTTTGGTTCGATTTTTAAGTTGACGCCGTCCAATGGTGGCTGGATCTTCACCGACCTTTACGACTTCCAGGACAAGGACGACGGCGCCTTGCCGGTCGGCAAGCTACTGCTCGACGCTCGAGGCGACATCTATGGCGTTGCCTCAACCGGCGGCGCCTACGGATGGGGAACAGTGTGGGAGTTTACACCGTAAGAGTTAAGCGCGGGTAAGCGCAACCCAGCCCATTCACTTCGAAGCGCCCGAAATGATTGCCGCAGCAGCGCCTGGAAAGCAGGTGAATCGCTTCGCTCGTCATGACAACTCATAAGAAGCTCGCTCGTAGTGACCATCCCAGCAGTTCTCAATCGCGCCTCGTCGCGCTCGGTCTGGCGCAGGCTCCAGACTTCCCTCGTTGCCACCTGGCGCGTCGCTGAAGTGGTTCAACAATTCGTGAGACCATTTCACTCGTAGCAATCTGACGGGACTGGAACTCGCCAGAGGCCGCGATCGCCCTGTCGTGAAGATCGTCAAGAGGGTTAAACAGGCCAATCCAATAACCTGCGTCAGCGAATACCCGCCGGTGCGTCACGCCTGTTTCTTACTGCCGTATAGATAATGCTCGTGATTCTGCGCAAGGTCACGAGGAACGGTTTCCCATACAGAATCAGGCACCTCGGCTGCGATGCCTTCAAAGAGCTTCACGAGGTCGGTGACTTCCTCGGGCTTCTCCGGGGCCGGCTTACCTTCCTCCGGGGATGGCGGCGAACTCCCGTTGTCACGTTGATCCAGCAGTTTGAGGCATTCACGCACCACCTCATCGGCGGACGTGTAGCGACCGCTGCTGACCTTTTCTGCGATCAGGCGCTCGGTTTCCGGACTGCAAGGAAAGCTTCATGGTGCACCGCTGTTGCTAGCTCACTCAAATGACACCCAAAACTCACTTCCCCAGCAGCTTCTCGATCTGCGACTCAATCGCCGTGGGCGGCGTCATGGGAGCAAATCGCTCGACGACACTTCCCTTCTTGTCCACCAGGAACTTGGTGAAGTTCCACTTGATGCTGTCGCCCAGCAGGCCGCCCTTCTTGCTCTTCAGAAACTTGAAGACGGGATGCGTGTCCGCGCCGTTGACCTCGATCTTGGAGAACAGCGGAAACTTGACGCCATAATTCAACTGGCAAAACTCCTTGATCTCGTCGTCGGAGCCGGGCTCCTGATGTCCGAACTGGTCGCAGGGAAAGCCGAGCACCTCGAAGCCGCGCTCTTTGTACTTGGAATAAAGAGACTGCAGGCCCTCGTATTGCGGCGTGAATCCGCACTTGCTGGCGGTGTTGACGATGAGCAGGACTTTGCCCTTGTAGTCGGCGAGTTTCTTGTTGCGGCCGTTGTTCAGCTTGGCGGAAAGGTCGTAGAGGGTCATGCAGTAGAGCTCCTGAAAGAAGTGGCTAGTGGCCGGTGGCTAGTGGCCAGAAGAAGGCGACATCGTTTTCTTCTGTAGCGACGCAATCAATCCGTTCAGGATTCGTCCGAGTTCGGCGACTCGGTCCGAGAGCACATCTCTTCTGTCGGAGCGCAATGTAGCCCAGATTTGTTGCGATTACGATCTGCGTTTCCACCTCGTATAACGAGCCGCGTGCGTGGCACGAGAAACTGAACGAATTCTCCTCTGGTTGCGCGACCCTGACCTTCAGCGATGTTGCTCGGCACTGAAACGGCCGCTCGACGAAGCTGGCTTGTCAGGCCGTAAATCTCGTCGCTCGGAAAAGACTTGGTTGCGGAGTAAATTTCGGTTACCAGGGCAATTGCCTTCTGCCAGGCAATCAACTGCTGATAGTGCTTCAACTGCACGGGTCACGCTCCTTGACCCCCGCAGAACCTAGCAATATCGTACCTCGACAAGTGGCTAGTGGCCAGCGTTCAGTGACTAGAAGAGGTTGGCGTGGTTCTGCAGCGACGCAATCAACACACCTCCCCCACTTTTCCGCAACTAGCCACCGGCCACTAGCCACTGGCCACTGCGTTAATACGCTTTCGCAATCACCACCCGCCGGTCCACCGTCTCGCCGGTGACGATGCACTTCCCTGCCCCATCGTATTCGTCCACCAGCGGGATGCAGCGCACCGTGGCCTTGAAGTCCTTCATGCGCTGATCGCAAGCGGGATCGTCCTTGACGTGCGCCATCACAAACTTTCCTCCACCTTTTTCCGCGGTCACGTCGGAGAGAATCGACTCGACCTCCTCGATCGAATTGGCCAGCACCGTGTTGGCCTTGAGGCGCTGCTTTGCCGCGTCGTAAGGTTCTTCTGCATTTCGCTCAGCACCGCCGGCAGCTTCGCAGCGATTTCAGTTTGCGGCAGCGGCTCCTTCGTTCCCGTATCGCGACGCTTCAGCACGATGTTGCCGGACGCAAGGTCGCGCGGCCCAAGCTCCAGCACCACCGGCACACCGCGCCGCTCCCAGTGAAAAAACTTCGCGCCCGGGCTCTGCGCTTCGCGGTCATCCACCTTCGCGCCGACATCCTTCGCGATGCGGTGCGCCGCCTCCAGAACTTTGCCTTTCTCTTCGTCCTTGCGGTAGATGGGCACCAGCACCGCTTTCACCGGCGCCAGCTTCGGCGGCAGCACCAGGCCCTTGTCGTCCGAGTGGCTCATGATGAGTCCTCCGATCAGGCGCGTGCTCACGCCCCAACTGGTCTGCCAGACGTAGTCGAGCTGGCCTTCCTTGTTCTGGAACTGCACGTCGAAGGCCTTGCCGAAGTTCTGTCCCAGATCGTGACTGGTGCCTGCCTGCAGCGCGAAGCCGTTCTGCATCATGGCCTCCATCGAGTAACTGCGCACCGCGCCGGCAAATTTCTCTGCCCGCGTCTTCATGCCCTTGATGACCGGCATGGCCATCACGTCCTCAGCGACTGCGGCATAAATGTCGAGAATGCGCAGCACCTCTTCCAGCGCCTCGTCGTGATTGGAGTGCGCCGTGTGGCCCTCCTGCCAGAGAAATTCCGTGGTCCGCAGGAACATGCGCGTGCGCAGTTCCCAGCGCACCACGTTCGCCCACTGGTTCAGCAGCATGGGCAAATCGCGCCAGCTCTTGATCCACTTGCCGAAGAAGTGGCCGATGATGGTCTCCGACGTCGGACGAATGACGTAAGGCTCTTCCAGTTGCTTGCCGCCGGCGATGGTGACCACCGCCAGCTCCGGCGAGAATCCTTCGACGTGCTCAGCTTCCTTGTGCAGAAAACTCTGCGGGATGAGCAGCGGAAAATAAACGTTCTGATGTCCGGTGGCCTTGAAGCGGTCGTCAAATTCGCGCTGCAGCAGCTCCCAGACAGCGTAGCCGTTGGCCTTGATGACCATGCAGCCTTTGACGATCTCGGCCGGCTCGGCCATGTCGCCTTGCAGAACCACGTCCTGGTACCAGGTTGCAAAATCAGCGGTGCGGGCAGTAATCGGAGATTCGGCCATGAATGCTCTTTCGTATGGAATAAGTGGACTTTCTAGATTATGACAGGTGACTGGTTTTCACCACGGAGCACACGGTGAGCAAGGAGAATTTACTAAGCGTTGCGAATTATTCTGACATGTCGGCAATGAAATGACCTCGCCCTTTTCAAGAATTGTCATTACGACGCCCCGACCTTGGGCGCGAGGAATCTGCTTTTCCGCTGACCAGCAGAAAGCAGATCCCTCGCTTCGCTCGTGATGACAAATCTTACGGAGCGTTATTCTCTGTATGCCCCTCGGTAAGCCATCGCGGTAACAGTGTTCCTCCTTTACTTGCATCACTCGCATCAGTGCCGTAGATCACTTCCCAGTGTGTCGCCGCAGGTGTGCAATTCTGGTGAGCGTCGGTCGAGGAACAAGGCTGTTCGCCACTACCTCCTGGCTTGACGAATTGATATTTGCCTTCGATCGCAACAAAGGAGGCCACCATGAACGCCAATTCTCTTCCGAGTCTCGAAAAAACTTCAACCCGCCTCGCGCGAACGGCTGCTGCCGCCGTGGCATTGGCCATCGTGTTTGCCCTTACAATCGTCGCAACGACAACCGCACGGGCGCAGACCTTTCAGGTAATCCACAGCTTTCAGTGGACTGATGGAGCAAATCCACAAGCCGGTCTCACCATAGATGCAGCGGGAAATCTCTATGGAACGACGTTCGCCGGCGGCAGCGGACGCGGCTACGGCAGCGTTTTTAGGCTTCGGCACTCAGGCTCCGCCTGGATTCTCGATCCGCTCTATCGGTTTACGGGAGGCAACGACGGAGGTTACCCCTTCGGTAGAGTGGCCCTCGCTGCAGACGGAACCCTGTACGGCACCACTTCTTGTGGAACGCTGCCCGCCTGCAAGTCAGGTGTTGCCGGCACGGTTTTCCATCTGACGCCAGCTCCGACGGCTCCCAAAACAGCCCTGGCCCCGTGGAACGAAAGCGTTCTCTATAGCTTCACAGGAGGAAGCGATGGAGAATTTCCTCAGGGTGACTTAACCTTTGACCAATCAGGAAACATTTACGGCACGACTATCGAAGGCGGGGTCTTTAATTGCTCGGGCAACAGATGCGGGGTCGTTTACAAGTTGACCCCTTCGGGCGCCGGCTGGACAGAGACCGTCCTTTACGCAGTCCAGAATAATGGTGACGGAGCGTATCCCTTTGACGGGGTTGTCTTCGACGCATCAAGCAACCTTTACGGTGTGCTCAGTGGCTCCAACCCGTTCGGGGATGCCAGCATCGGTTACGGCGCCGTTTACCAGTTGTCCCCTTCCGGATCGGGTTGGACCGAGCAGACCCTTCATACCTTTACTGGAGGAGATGACGGTGCGTATCCAATCGGCGGGCTCATCGTCGATTCATTCGGCAATCTGTACGGGACGACTGCGGGTGGCGGGTCTCAGCAGTGTGGCACGGCTTTCGACTTCACGCCCGACAGCGGCAGTTGGATCTTTAAAACGCTTTACGTCTTCCAGCAGCCGTACGGTAGCAATGGAGGACCCGAAGCCAAATTGCTCATGGATGCGGCCGGCAAGCTCTACGGGACAACCACTGGCGACGGCGTCTATGGCTATGGGTCGGTTTTCAAGCTGACACCCTTGAATGGCGGCTGGACGTACACTTCGCTCCACGATTTCACCGGCGGCAGCGACGGAGCTTTGCCGCAGAGCAGCCTCGTTTTCGATGCCAATGGCAACCTCTACGGCACGGCATCGGAAGGTGGCAGCAGCATCACAGGGTTTTGTGATGTTGGTTGTGGTGTGGTCTTTGAGATCACGCCGTAAGCGTCGGCGAAGGATTCCAGGCGAGGCCGGGTATCCCCCGTTAGGATCTCCGCCTCTTTGCCGTCTCTCTCATCGACCGAGTTGCTATTGCCTCAGGAGGTCACAACAGGAGGCCACAATGAACGTCAATCTCCTTTCGAGTTTCGAAAGAACCTCAACCAACCTCGCGCGAACGGCTGCTGCCGCCCTGGCGATGGCGATCGCGTTTGCCCTCGCAATCATCGCCATGCCAGCGGCGCAGGCCCAGACCTACCAAGTGATTCACAGCTTCAACGGAGCGGACGGATCCAGCCCTTATGCCGGTCTGACGATGGATGCAGCGGGAAACTTCTACGGAACGACCGCTTACGGCGGAAGTTGCTACTACCCTTGCGGCACAGTGTTCAAGATGTCGTACAACAGCTCTGGCTGGCGCCTCACAACCCTCTACAGCTTTACCGGTCCCCCTGATGGCGGCCAACCCTCCGCAGAAGTAGTGTTCGGCACAGACGGGAGCCTGTACGGTACGACCTTTTTGGGAGGAGTAGCAACCGGATGCGGCCCGTACACCATGTGCGGCACGGTGTTCAAGGTAAGACCGTCAGCGACTCCCCCACACTCCATACTCGATCCTTGGACGGAAACCGTGCTTTACCGCTTCGAATCCAGAGCGCGCGATGCATTTGAGCCAATCGGTCCTGTTGTCTTCGACCAGGCGGGCAATATGTACGGCACGACGAACTACGGCGGTGCTTCCGGCTACGGTGCAGTTTATGAGCTAGCGCCCTCTGCTGGCGGTTGGAAGGAAACAGTTCTTCACAGCTTCAGTGGCGGGAGTGACGGAAGGTGGCCCTACGGGGCTTTGATTTTCGATCACGCTGGCAACCTCTATGGCACGACTTGGCAAGGGGGGACGGGTGCATTCCCTTGTGGCACGGTTTACGAATTGATGCCCTCAGAATCCGGGTGGACAGAGAAAGTCCTGTACAACTTTAGTGGAGGAAGCGACGGGTGCCAACCTGCGGCTGGCCTCATCTTCGACCAATACGGCAATCTGTACGGAACGACCTCGGTTCTTGGCGACCTCGGCGGCGGCACGGTTTTCGAACTCACGCCTTCAAACGGCGACTGGGTGTTTACCTTGCTGGCTAGCTTTCCTGAGGGGGAAGCCGGGCCTGTAGACAGCCTGACCATGGACGTGGCTGGCAGTCTCTACGGCACGACAGTCGAGGATGGCGCTTATGGGCAAGGAAATGTCTTCAAACTGAGTCCCGGAAGTGGCGGTTGGACGTATGCCTCACTTTACGACTTTACCGGCGGCAGCGACGGGGGATTGCCAATCAGCAACGTCAACTTCGACACGAAAGGCAATCTCTACGGCACCACCTACCTTGGTGGAGACTACGACGGCGGTGTGGTCTGGGAAATCACGCCCTAGCCGAGATTCTGCGGCCCAACCCGCCTCTTTGCCGCTCTTTCATCAACGATTGCTCTTGCCGCAGCAGCTCACAACAGGAGGCCACAATGAACGCCAATTTTCTTCGCAGTTCCGAAAAAACCTCAACCCACCCCGCTCGAACGGCTGCTGCCGCCCTGGCGTGGGCGATATTGCTTGCGCTGATGATCATCGCAACGCCTACGGCGCAGGCGCAGACGTTAACGATAATTCACAGTTTCTCCGGCGGAGCGGATGGGTATCTGCCAATGGCCGGCGTGACCATGGATGCTGCAGGAAACCTCTATGGAACGACGTGGGGCGGCGGCGGCAACGGCAGCGTTTTTAAGCTTAATCATTCCGGTTCTGACTGGGTTCTAAATCCACTATACCTTTTCGGTGGAGGCAATGACGGTGGTTTCCCCTGGGGCAGGGTGGCCCTTGCCCCTGACGGGACTCTGTATGGCACCACAAACGACTACGGAGGTGTGAGTGGTGGCACGGTTTTCCACTTAAGACCTTCCCCGGCAGCGCTGGCCCTGTGGAATGAAACTGTGCTTCATCTCTTCACTGGAGGGAACGACGGAGAGGGGCCTCAAGGTGATCTCACCTTCGACCAATCTGGGAATATCTACGGCACGGCGTGGTTAGGGGGCAACACGGGCAACGGCGTCGTCTATGAGTTGACGCCCTCGGGCGGCGGCTGCGTGTTGACCGTTCTTTACTCCTTCCAAGGCACTGATGACGGCGCGAGACCCTTGGGTGGTGTTATCTTCGACAAGTCCGGCAACCTTTACGGTGTCTCCAGTGACTTTTTTCCCGCGTCCGGTTATGGTGCCGTTTACCAGTTGTCACCGACCGGATCGGGTTGGACAGAGCACACCCTCTATAGCTTTACTGGTGGAAACGATGGAATAGAACCGATCGGGGGGCTGATCATCGACGCCTCCGGTAACCTGTACGGAACAACGTCGGCTGGCGGGAGTGGCGGGGGCGGCACGGTTTTCGAACTTACGCCCACCAATGGCGGCTGGACCTTCAACACGCTCTACGGCTTCTCCGGCGGGGGCGGTTCTTGGGACAAGCTGGTTATGGATGCAGCTGGGAACCTCTACGGCACAACGCTGAACGACGGCGCTTATGGATACGGTAACGTTTTCAAGCTGACACGCTCCAATGGCGGTTGGACGTACACTTCGCTGCACGATTTTTGCACCTTCCCATGCGGTGACGGGTCAGAACCGGTCAGCAACCTGGTTTTGGATGCTAACGGCAACTTCTATGGAACGACATACCGTGGCGGCGCTTACAACGCCGGCACTGTCTTTGAAATTACGCCGTAGGCGTCGTTTTCGGGATTCCAAGCGAGGCCGACAATCCTCGCGTCAGGATGTTGGCCTCTTTGCTAGCGCCGTAGGCACGACATAAGTTAGCCCAGCCGTTTACGGCTTGGATAGGCGAAACAAAACAAATCGCCAGTGCCGTAGGCACGGCACAGCTCCTACCCAAATACGAAGCGGTTGTCGTATTCGATCCCGTACGTTCGCAACAGCGTCAGAAACTCCTGCTCGAAGCTCCACTTCTTGTTCCGCCGGGCCCGAAAGACCGCCGTTGAATGCCATGACCGAACGCCACACATCTATGTGTGCCGTGCCTACGGCACTCGGATTCCCCCATACTCCGCTACCCCAGCCGTGAACGGCTGGGCTAACTTATGTCGCGCCTACGGCCCTCACCCCATGCAGACCCGGCATCCGCTCAAGCATGCCGCACCCGAACCATGATGGGATCGAACCGTTGGCGTGAAAATCGAGCGCCGAGGCTGCCTCCTGGTTACCCTGCACCCAAAAAGTGACGAAAGTACAGTTACCCTACCCTGTACCTTCGTAATCTTGACAGACCGCTTCACGGTGCTACGCTGGAACTCCGGGCAGCCCTTGCGACCTGCGCGGAGATGTGTCCCTCACCCGCCCCAGGGCGGTGAATGGCTCTTTGACAATTTAGCGCCGAGTCCGCAAGTAGGTGGTTCCTCGGATTGCGAGCGTAAGGGGTCAATTATGCTACTAGACTAAGTGCCTGCGGTATAAGAAGATACATATAAGTCCTTAGGGCTCAAGAAGATGCCTGGAAAAACTCCGTAATCCGATGATTCTAAAGAACCGGGGTAGGGGGAGGGGACTCATCTGCGGCCAGAACCGACGAGGCAAGCAGCCAACGACGAAGCAGGCTTACTTCGCCGCATCCTTCACTAGTCTGAGAAATTCGGCATGCACCCGCGGATCGTTCGACGACTCGGGTTAACCAAGCCAGTTAAGAACTGGACAGGTAAGTACGCTCAGCGCCGAGGCAATGCGCCCAACGAAACCGAGCGACGGCCTCCACAAAAAGGCAGCCCGAACCGTGCTACGCGTGATAGCATCAACATGCTTTTCCGTTATTCCATCAATGCCACGTTCGTGCCTTAGCCGGGACAAATATAAGGAGGCCACAATGAACGCTTCCCCTCTTGGGACATTCAAGCAATCCTCAACCCTCGTCGCTAGGATGAATGTTCCCTGGCTGTCGTTGGCTCTTGCCTTTGTCGCAATCGCCGCAACACCAGCGGCGCAGGCACAGCCGGCTTTCACCGTACTCCATAGCTTCACTGGCGCAGGGGATGGAGGAAATCCCATCACCGGGTTGACGATTGATGCTGCAGCGAATCTCTATGGAACGACCTTCAACGGCGGCGCAGGTTACGGCACAGTGTTCAGACTTAGGCATTCCAACTCGGGGTGGGTCCTAACTCCACTGTATCGCTTTGCTGGAAGCAATGATGGTGCCTACCCCTATGGCAGGGTCACCCTTGCCCACGACGGAACCCTGTATGGCACGACCGAAGCAGGAGGCCTCGGCGACAACGGCACGATTTTTCACTTGAAACCGGGCCCCGTGGCTCCAAGAAACGCGCTCGCTCCATGGAGTGAAAGCGTGCTGTATCGCTTCACCGGAGGGAGCGATGGAGCGAAGCCCCAAGGCGACCTCTTCATCGATGAATCAGGAAATATCTATGGCGCGGCAAGCAGCGGAGGCACTGGCGGCGGGGTGGTTTACGAACTGACGCCCTCGGGCGGGGCTTGGACGCAAGCCGTTCTCTACACAGCCCAAGACTCCACCGGAACATTACCTTGGGGCGGTGTGGTGTCGGACTCGGCCGGCAATCTCTACGGCGTATTCGAGGACAACGGTCCCAACGGTTTCGGTGCCGTGTACCAGTTGTCACCGTCCGGATCGGGTTGGACAGAGCAGACCATCCAGGGCTTTACTTATACCGGCAACGATGGCGGATACCCGTACGGTGGGCTGATCCTGGATTCGTCGGGGAATCTTTACGGAACCACTACATCCGGCGGCAGCGGCGGAGGCGGCACGGCTTTCCAACTGACGCCTGCCAACGGCGGTTGGGTGTTCAACGCCCTTTACGGCTTCTCTGGGAGCAGTTTCACCGGGCCTAAGGACAAGCTGGTCATGGATGCCGCTGGCAACCTCTACGGCACAACCTACAGCGAAGGCGCCTTCGGAAGTGGATCAGTTTTCGAGCTGACACCCTCGAACGGAGGCTGGACCTACACTTCCCTCCACGACTTCACCGGTGGCAGCGATGGGGGACTCCCTATCAGCAGCCTGGTCTTTGATTCGAGCGGCAACCTCTATGGCACGGCACAGTCGGGGGGTGCGAGCGGCTACGGAGTTGTCTTCCAGATTACCCCGTAGATTGTTTGAGACTTCCGTCGAGAGGTGAGCTTCGCGTTCAGCGTTTTCGCCTTGTTCTCCGCTGCCGGTCACGCTTCCGCGTGAGCGACAGTCTTGCAGCTGGCATTTGGTCTCTGCAAAGGAAATTTCTATTAACTGGTAAATCGGTTTGCGCTATGTCCCGTTGCTTACCAGTCTTAAGAACGCCTGGTGCACTCGCTTGTCATTTGACAACTCTGGATGGAAAGTTGCCGCCATCACACTTCCCTTCCGCACCAGCACCGGATCGCCATCGCGTTTCGCCAAAACTTCGACGCCCTCCCCGACGCGTTCAATGCGCGGCGCGCGGATGAAGACCATCTCCAGCGGATCTGTGCCCAGTGAGCTGGGCGCTTCGACAATTGTGGAATCGATCTGCCGTCCGTAGGCGTTGCGTCGGATGGTGATGTCTATTGCGTCCAAGCCTGGCTGATGTGGATTCTCAACCTGCCGGGCCAGCATGATTGCGCCCGCGCAGGTGCCGAAGGTCGGCTTGCTGTGCACGAATTCGTTCAGCTTGCGGAAACATTCCTCGCTGAGGAGCTTAAGGAACGTCGTGGACTCGCCCCCGGGAATCACCAGGCCGTCGATCTTGTCGAACTGCTCGGGCTTGCGCACCAGCACAACCTCCGCGCCGAGATCTTCCAGGCGGCGGCGATGCGCATCGAAATCACCTTGCAGTGCGAGGACACCGATTTTCATTCCGTTTAGCTCTCAGCTATCAGCCGTCAGCTATCAGCCAAAACATGGGAGACAACCGACAGGAAACGATTCACTTACTTGGTAGAGATGAATCAACCGCAAAAAAGGCGCGGCAAAGCGCGCCCAACTGAAAGCTGATGGCTGATTGCTGACGGCTGCCTTTCTACCATCCCCGCGTCTGCAGTAGGTCCTTCTCCTCGATGGCGCCGACGGCCAGTCCCTTCATCGCGCCGGTCATTTGCTCGCTGACCTCGGCCAGCACCTTGGGGTCGTCGTAATGCGTGGTTGCTTTCACGATGGCGCGGGCGCGCGATTCGGCCTCTTCTCGTTCGACCTTGGACTTAAGGTCGAGCGCAATCGCTCCGCCCTTCATAAAGATTCCGGAGCCGACGAATACCGACTCCGCGCCGAGCTGCATCATCATGGACGCGTCGGCCGGGGTGGCGATGCCGCCAGCGGAGAAATTCGGCACCGGCAGCTTCCCTGCCTTGGCAACCATGCGCACCAACTCATATGGCGCCTGGTGGTTTTTGGCGGCCGCGAACAGCTCTTCTTCGCTCATCACCGTTAGTTGACGCATTTCTTTAACGATTTGCCGCATGTGCTTGACAGCATGGATAACATCGCCAGTGCCGGCTTCGCCCTTGGTGCGGATCATCGCAGCGCCTTCGGCGATGCGCCGCAGAGCTTCGCCGAGGTTGCGCGCTCCACAGACAAACGGCGTCTTGAAGGCGTGTTTATCTACGTGGTGCTCTTCGTCGGCAGGAGTCAGGACCTCGGATTCGTCGATGTAATCAACCCCGATTTCCTGTAGGATTTGCGCCTCGGCGAAATGGCCGATGCGGCACTTGGCCATCACCGGAATGGAAACCGCGGTCATGATCTGCTTGATGAGCTTCGGATTGGCCATGCGCGAGACGCCGCCTTCGGCGCGAATGATGGCAGGCACGCGCTCCAGCGCCATGACCGCGACCGCTCCGGCCGCTTCGGCGACTTCAGCCTGCTCGACGCTCATCACGTCCATGATCACGCCGCCCTTGAGCATCTCGGCCAGCCCGGTCTTCAGGCGCAGACTGGTGTTGTTACCGTTGTTCTCTGACATAACTTTCTCCTACCTGGAACCCTTCATTCTACTCTGCGGGCGTGACCTACGTAACCCCGTGCGGGGGTTGGCTTGCGCTGTTCTACACTGCAGGGTGATGAGCAACATGTGGAGCTGTGAAATCGGGCCCATGACCCAAGAACATTGGGAAGCAGTCCGCGTGATCTATCAAGAGGGGATCGCGACCGGCAACGCCACCTTTGAAACCGCTGTGCCCGAGTGGAAAGAATGGAACGAACGCCATCTGCCGTCGTGCAGGCTGGTGGCGCAATCGGACAACGGAGTTCTCGGCTGGGCGGCGCTCAGTCCCGTTTCCAGCCGATGCGTTTATGGGGGCGTCGCCGAAGTAAGTATCTATGTTGCCGGAGAAGCGCGGGGACGAGGCATCGGTCGCCGACTGCTTGCCGCTCTGGTGCGGGCCTCAGAACAAAACAGTATCTGGACGCTGCAAGCGGGAATCTTTCCCGAGAACGCGGCCAGCATCCAGCTTCACCAGCACGCAGGCTTTCGAATCGTTGGCTGTCGGGAGAGGATCGGCTGCATGGACGGACGCTGGCGCGACACCGTGCTGATGGAACGCAGAAGCGCTTATGTAGGCGTTTAGAAGACGGCGATAAATCGCTTTGTATCAGGGCACGACTCCACAGGCTGCGGAAAAACTCGCTTCGAACGCGTTTCGAAGGGACACACCTCTAGGTGCGCCGTTACAAGTCCTTTGTTTTTGTTATTCCGGCAGGGCTTCACGCCCACGGCTAGCCCCTATGTCGCCCTTCGGGCTGGGTCTTGGCGCTACGACGCGACCAGCGCGCCTAAGAGCCTGCGCTGCACTTATCGGATCGAACATTGTTTTCTCCAATTCCCGTCTCCGCTTCTCCCATGCAAAAAGCCCCGCGCCAGGTTGCAGGGCTCGTTTCAGTTACGATTACCTGCCTGGTCTCTTTTGTTGCGGGTCTCTCCGCTTCGCTGGACGGCGCGCCCTAGGCGCTGCTCGTCTCGTCACGCGGGCGGGGAACATCGACCCTGTGGCACAGCCTAGCGGAACGGCCGCAGGCTTGTCTGTAACGGAGAGCACAGGAGTTCGGGGTGGGCGGCCCAGTGCCGCCCCAGCCCAACAGACGGCTGGAACGTGGGCACCCAGCAGGAAGACACCGGGCCATTTCTGTTGAGTTACATTGATTGCATGCACTTGTTTATCAATGGCGAAGAGAAGACGTTTGCCGGTCAATTATCGCTGGCGGAGTTGATCGAGCGGTTGGGAATGAAGGGCGATCGCGTGGCGGTGGAACTCAATCGCGAGATTGTCGCGCGCGCGCAGTGGGCGGAGACTCAACTCAACGACGGCGACCGGTTGGAGATCGTGCACTTCGTGGGCGGGGGGGCGACCGATAGTTGCTGTATCCCGGTGGAAGCACCGGGCTTTAGCCCGGCGAAGGCATCGCTTCAGATCAGGAGCTTCAGCCCCGGCATCTGAAACCTGGGCTAAAGCCCTGATTATAATGAGTAACTTGGACGCTGGCCTAAAGGCCAGCTCTTCCACCGAACCACTTCCAACTCTTCCACCCGAACCGCTTACAACTCTTCCACCGAAGCCGCGTACAGGGAGCACTCATATAGGCCTTACCAAGTTGCCTAAGGCTGAAGCAGTGCGGTCGCAATCGCCAGCCATTCGTCGGCCAGAGCGCCGTGATTGGCGGCTCGATCGGCGCGGCCATACCAATAGGCGGCGTTGCCGGCGTCGCCTTCCTTGCGATGGAGGTAGGCATGCACCCACGCGCCTCGCGGACCTTCGTCCTGCTGCGCCGACTCGTGAGCTTTGGTCCAGTCGCCCTTGGCATCCCACCACAAGCCCGCCAGCGCATGGTCCAGTTCCGCGGGCGGAGCGTCGCCCGTCAGCGATTCACGAAATTGATCCAGGGTCATCGATCGATTGCCTCTACTCGCTCACCAACTCAAACGCCGGATAGTTGGCGGCGACACCGGCAAATGCCTGCTCATCGGAACCGGCAGGAACCGTGAAGTATCGCCGGACCGTGGTCTTGAAGCTGTCAAGATACACTTTGAGGTATTGCGGCTTGTCCGAATCCGGGATGGCGCGCAGGCGGAAAGTCCGGTTGAAGCTGCCCTTCTTCAGCGTCACCTCTCCCGCGGCCTCGGCGTTGCGCACCCACTGCGTCTGTCCACGAGGAGCCACTAGCAGGCTGCGGAAAAACCTTTGATTTATGCGAACTCTGTCTTGCTTTGGTCACCGAGTGAGAAGGGAAAGAGTTCGTTCTAGCTTTGTTCTGCTATCTGCTGAAGCTTTCTTGCATTCAGCAGACGCACCTCGCCCGGCTTACGCCGCCTGCATGGACAGGTTGCGCAGGCGGACCAGGTTGTAGGCCGCGCAGGCGAAGGTGAACACCCAATCCACTTTGAACAACCCGCGATGTCGTACCTTCCGCAGCAGGGCAATGGTCTTGAGCCAACCGAAACATTCCTCGATCCGCTTCCGCTTCTTCTGGCTGATGCCGTAGCCTGCATGACGCGTCGTCCGCTGGTCAATGGCACTGCCGCCGCGCCGACCGTCATTCTGGGCCACATGCGGTGTGACCTGCATGTGGCGGCACTCGGAGATGAAGTCGGCTGTGTCAAAGCCTTTGTCACCGCCCACGGTCACCCGCTTGGTACCGGCAATCTGTTCCAGCATCAGCAGCGCCGTGTCACGTTCGGCCGTCCCGCTGGCTTCCCACGCCATAGCATTCACGATCAGTCCGTTGCGATTCTCCACTAGCAAATTGCCGCTGTAGCTCAACTTCGCCTCCTTGCCTTCGCCCTTGCGTGCCAACCGGGCCTCGGGATCGGTCTTCGACGCGTGCGTCCGGTTGGACCGCCTTTCGCCGTGAAAGTTCACCGTGGGATTGCCGGGATCATCGGAAGAGGGCGGATTTTTGCCATCCTTGCGCTGAAAACTTTTTGCTCCTGCCCAGGCTTCCAGCAAGGTGCCGTCCACCGTGAAGTGTTCATCCGAGGTCCAGCCCTTCGCACGCGCCTGCTCCACCACCTGCGCCAGGAACTGCTTGGCCACTTCGGCTTCCAGCAGCCGGTCCCGGTTCTTGGTGAACACCGTCGGGTCCCACACCTCTTCGTCCAAATTCAACCCTACGAACCAGCGAAACAGCACGCTGTAATCGATCTCTTCCATCAGCAGCCGCTCGCTGCGGATCGAGTACAGCATCTGTAACAACTGCGCCCGCAGCAGCTTCTCGGGCGCAATCGACGGCCGGCCTTCGCTGGCATACATGCGATCAAACTGCGACGACAGTGCCCGTAGAACTTCGTCTACCATCGTGCGGATGACCCGCAGCGGATGATCCTTCCGCACCCGCGCTTCGGGCGACAAATAACTGAACATGTGGCTTTGCTGATGATCTGTGCCTCGCATGCTGCTTTCTTAGCACACGTGCCTGTGGATTAGGAGTACTTTTTCAGCATCCTGCTAGAATCCGGCGGCCGTCAATCTCCAGCAAATAGATGGGCGTGGAATACAGTTTGCCGCTCTTGCGCCCGCGCACCTGCAGCAGATAGTTGTGCTTGGTTCCCAGTCCAATCCCAACCAGGAACCCGAAGAAGCGGTTGAAGGCACTCTCAATCGCCGTAGGTTTCTGGAAGACCGGAGCGTCAGGGGCCGTTTCCGTGCTCATCATTGTAGAACTCGTTTCGTTTTGGCCGGCACTCGCGACCTGCCGCCGACTCGATGAAGGCAACAGGCTGCGCGATAGAAAGGTAGACGTGATTGACTGCTACCCAAATAGTTCCTCTAGCTATGTTGCATTCTAGGTCGATTGTGTTGCATCTGCGGAAGTTCTGTTGCATTTGAGTCGACTTCGCGTTGTAGAAACAAGGTCCTCTGAGATACGATTCGCCTAGCGCTTATCCCCTCCTGACTAAGGCACCACCGATGAAGATGTTTCTCAAAGTGCTGATGATCGTAGCTCTCACTGTGCCCTCGACGTTGTGTCTGGCTGGCAATAATCCGTCAAGGCCCCCTGATACTCCGATCTACGTTCTGACTAACGATGACGGCATACTGCACAACTATGTCGGCTTCTACCTGGCTGGAGGCACACAGGGCGCGCCGACCCTGACCTATCAAAACGCGGTCAACACGGGAGGGAAAGGCATAGGCGGCGGCTTTTTCGCTGCTCCGCGTGTGAACCTGTTACCCGATGCTGCTGCGCAGTGTGTGTACGCTTCGAATGCCACCACGGGCGATATTTCCGGCATCAATATCCAGACGCAGACCCTGGCTGGAGTGTTCCCCGCGTCCCGGACGGACGTGGGAGACGCCAACGGCATTGGATTGGTGCTGAACGCCAACTATTTGTATGCCGGATACAGTACCTCGAACACGGTTGCCACCTTCTCTGTCCTGCCGGGATGTGCGCTTTCCTTCGTCAGCGACGTGCCGGCGGCCGGCCTGAACGGAGGTTCGCCGTCAGGCATGGCCCTGCATGGCAACATCCTGGTGCTGGCCTACGCAGACGGGTCTGTTGAGTCATTCAACATTGCAGGTGGAGTTCCGGTTTCGAATGGCGATGCCCAGAATTCTGCCGGTTTTGCCCAGGCTTACTTCCCCGAAGGAGTGGACATCACGCAGGACGGGCACTTCGCAATCTTCGGCGATTCTTCGGTGCCGACGACGGTCGAGGTTTCGGACATTTCCTCGGGCAAGCTGAAACCTACCGTTATGTACACCGTGGGGACGGCCACCAATGCGGTCGGGTCGGGGCTCAACTCAGCTTCGGTGCGGCTTAGTCCGGATGAGTCGCTGCTGTACGTTACGAACAACGATGGCGGCACGGTGTCGGCTGCCTTCTTCGACAAGCGGACGGGCAGAGTCACTCGCGGCTGTACGTCTCCTACGCTTCGCTTTTTCTATGACCCGTGGGGCTTCGTAGGCTCGATCGCTACCCGTGATCCAACCGGAACGGGCGGAGTACTGTACGTCGCGGAATTTGGTTTCACATCCTCGTACATCGGGTTTCTTCAGGTGCAGTCGGATGGTCTGACCTGTGCTTTGTCGGAGGCCTCGAACTCTCCGGCCCTCGATCAACTCAGCGGGGGGCTTTTGTCCATTCAGGTATTTCCGCCGCGGCCATTCTAGGGGTTGTGCGTTGCGGGTGTTTTAGGACATTTTGGAGTTAGAAAAATGCGTTCATTGTATCAAGCCATTTTGTTTTTTCTTTTCTGCGGAGTTTCGTTGGTCAGTGCTTGGGCCCAGGTAAGCCCCTGCCCCTTGCGGCCGCCAGCCGGCAGCCAGATCAACAATCCCGTTGACCTCTACAGCCAGAACGGTACTTTGAGTTTGGATCTGGCTCTGAAAAACGGGGCTGATTCCAATGGCTTCATGCACTATTGCTACGTGTATCTGTACCAGGGGAAGCAAATCGAAGCGCCTACCTTGCGTCTCAATCCCGGCGATCAACTCGTCCTGGATCTTACCGACAGCATTTCCGCGCCTTTTGATCGTAAGCAGATGACCCACATGCACGGAACGATGAAGGCTGCCGGGGCAAAGGATCCCGACGATCCCTGCAACCCAACTCAGATGTTGCCTTCGTCCACGAACATGCACTTCCACGGCCTGAATGTTCCGCCGGTGTGCCACCAGGACGACGTGATCAACACCTTGCTGCAAGCCGGCGATCCGCCGTTCCAGTATTCCATCCAGATTCCGAGCAACGAACCGCCGGGGCTCTACTGGTACCATCCGCATCCCCACGGCAACACTACCACTCAGGTGATCGGCGGGGCTACCGGCGCGCTGATCGTGGAAGGCAACAACCCCCTGGTGCAGGGACTGACCGAACGAGTGTTGATTTTGCGCGAGCAGGTGAAAACCGGTCCGGCGCGCGATCCGGACGCGAACACCCAACTGACGCTGAACTTTGCCCCGGCTATCTACCCGGAGGGCGCCAATCCGAACACGATTAATGTGCAGGCGGGAAAGCAAGAATACTGGCGCTTCCTCAACTCGTCGTCAAAACAGTTTGCGTCCTTACAGCTCCTGTATGGGGTTACAGCGCAGCAACTCGAGGTATTGGCGATTGATGGCGTTCCGTTGCAATCCCCGGTTTACGAATCGACGATCTACGTGCCGCCTGCCGGACGGGTGGAGTTTATTATTCCGGGACTTCCCGTTGACCAGACCGGGACTTTCCTGACTCTGGGCTATGACACCGGAGCAATCGGCGATCCCAACGGCTATCGAATCCTGGCTCAGGTGTTACCCGATGGAAGTCCTCATCCGGCTCAATCTCCAGCGCACCCTGTCAAACCGCCGGCGGATCGGATGCGTTTTGCGGGGTTGGCCACCCAAGTCCCCACCACAACCCGCAGCCTTTACTTTTCGGAGCAGAGCATCGGCACCAACGGGGGAACTCAGTTCTTCATCACCGTAGAAGGACAAAAGCCCCGAGTGTTCCACATGTCGGATCCGCCAGCCATTGTGACCAACACCGGAGCCGTCGAAGATTGGACCATCGAGAACCACTCAGGAGAAGTGCACGCCTTCCACATCCACCAGATTCATTTCCTGGTCATGGCGATCAATGGCGTGCCTGTGCCCAATCCCGATCTTCAGGACACGGTCATCGTGCCCAACTGGACAGGGAGCGGTCCTTATCCGAGCGTCACGTTGCGCATGGATTTCCGTGATCCCACTATCGCCGGGACCTTTGTCTACCACTGCCACATCCTGGACCACGAGGACGGGGGCATGATGGCCAAGATCCAGGTGAATCGGACGAACTAGAGGGAGCGCGCGCTTTCGCCGCGGCGCTATTGGCCTGCCGTTCCCTCAAGCTTCAGGTCGAGCCCGGCGGCAATCTTGAACACCGTTCCTTCGGGGTTCTTTCCGGGCATATTGCCGCCGCTGATCGCGGTCCCGTAGAAGTTGCCGTCTTTGCCTTCAATCATCCCCTGCGGTTGGCAGCCGGTTGTGTTGCAGTTAAACGCGCCGCTGGTGAGCGAGGCGCCGCCGAGCGTGATCGCAAAGAAGGAACCGTTGCGGAAATCGGACAGCCCCCAAAGGTTGCCGTCCGACGCTTGCAGCAATTGAATTGGTTCGTAGCCCTCGTTGTCGGTCATCTGATGGATGAACTGAAAATCGCCGGAAAGACTCAAGCGGAAGATGCCCGTTCCCGGACCGCTTCCATTGGTAGCCCCATAGATGTACCCATCGGACGCCTGGATCAGGTGGCTGGTGACCCCTTGCGGGTAAGCAAATTGCTGAACGATGGTGAACTGGCCCGCCGGAGTGACGCGGAAGATCGTCCCCTGATCGCCGCTGAGTGCTCCCGTGCCGTAGAAGTTTCCATCCGAGGCTTGCATCAACGTGCTCGCCGTGCCCTCGGTGGATGGATCCAGTGCGTGCACCAGGCTCCAGGATCCCTGTGGCGTGATGCGGAAGATGGTCTGGAACGCGGCGCCGTAGAAGTTCGCGTCGTTGGCGAGAGTCAGCGGCCCCGGTCCGTCCGGACATCCTGAAAGGGAGCAAAAGTTGTACAGGACCTGGAAGCTACCATTGCGCGCGAGCTTGTACATCACGCCCTGGTTATGCGCGCCGCCTTGTTCCGTAACACCATAGAGGTTCCCGTCGGTACCCTGAGTGAATGAGATCACCGGATGGTCGCCGTTCGGGAAACCTCCGTTGAGGGAAACCGGCTGAAAGGTGTGAATTACGAAGCCCTGACCCGATGTCGCCGCCCGAAACACCGTGCCACCTGCATTCGGATTGCCCTGGCCCGCCCACCAGGTAACGACATACAGATTGCCATCCGAAAGCTGGATGGGAGGAAGCGTGGGATCGAAACCGTTGGGACACTGGGTGAAGTTCTGGTTGCAGAAGAAAGCGAGCACCTGCGAAATGCCGGGTGACGCGGGTTGTGCAAACGAGACCGTCGTGAGCAACAGAACGGTCAAGACTATGTTCGCATGTTTTCATCGGGAAAACTCCTTCCAAAGCCTTCTGGACGAGAATGGTGCATGGCGCCTTCTGCTCGATTTGTCAAAAAAATGTGACAAGTTTGTAGAAAGTTGTTCACAGCGAGCAGTGCGGTTGATTCCGTCAAGAAACACAAAGCGGGAGAGCTCGTGCCCTCCCGCCGCTGGTAGCAAATTGTTGCCGGTTGTCTACTTGCCCTCTCCCAAAATCTGGAAGAACCGAATGATCGATTCAATCCCACGGTGGAAGTTGGGAATGTGGAACTTTTCGTTTGGCGCATGCAGATTATCGTCAGGCAGACCCATGCCCATCATGATGCTGGGGATTTTCAGGTCTTTGTCGAACTGGGTAACGATAGGAATGGAGCCCCCGGAGCGGATATATACAGTGTCTTTCCCGAAGACCTCGTGCATGGCTGCGACCGAGGCGCGCGCGTAGGGGTTGTCGGTGTTGACCACGCAAGCCGGGCCTTTGCTGTGCACCTTGATGTTGATCGCGATGCCTTTGGGCGTGAGCTTCTTCACGTAGTCGGTGTACTTCTTGAGGATGTTGTCCGCATCCTGGTTGGGCACCAGGCGCATGGAAACCTTTGCCGACGCGCGAGCCGGAATCACGGTCTTGGCGCCGGGAGCTGTGAAGCCTCCGGGTATGCCGTGGACCTCGAGCGTGGGACGCGCCCAGGTGCGATAGAGGACCGAATATCCCGGCTCGCCGGTCAGTACGCTGGAGCCGACTTCAGCCTTGCGGTAGTCCTCCTCGTTAAACGGGAGACGTTCCCAAGCCTTCAGCTCATCGTCGGTCGGCTTCTGCACAGCGTCGTAGAAGCCGGGAATAAGAATCTTTCCGTCGGCGTCCTTCAGCTTGCTGATGATCTCGACCAGCGCAAACAGAGGGTTGGGCGCTGCGCCACCGTACACGCCGGAGTGGAGATCAGTCTTCGCGCCCTGCGCTTCGATCTCGGTGTACAGCAGCCCGCGCAGGCCGACACACAACGTCGGCGTGTCGGGCGCGAACAGCTCGGTATCGGTGACCAGCGAGAAGTCAGCCTTGAGCTTACCGGTGTTGGCGTTCTTCAGCACGTATTCTTCAATGCTTTCGCCGCCCACTTCTTCTTCCCCTTCGATCAGCACGCGAACATTAATGGGCAGCTTGCCATCGCCCCCCTTGAACAGCGATTCGAAGGCCTTGAGCTGCATCCAGAGCTGGCCTTTGTCGTCCACCGCGCCGCGCGCGTAAACATTGTTGTTGCGTTCCGTCGGCTCCGTCCAGTTTCTGCTCGCAGCTCGCGCTTCTTCGTCCTTAAGTGGATAGGCATCTTTGTCCACAAACGGTGGCGATTTCCACTCGTCGAGCGGCTCGGCGGGCTGGACATCGTAGTGTGAATAGCACAAGGCAATCGGCTTGCCCGTAGCGTGCAGCCAGTCGGCATAAACCAGTGGATGGCCCTTGGTGGGGATGATCTCAACATGCTCAAAGCCGATGCGCTTTAGATCGTTGGCCACCATCTCGGCGGCCTTACGGACATCGTCTTTATGCTCTTCGGCAGTGCTGACGCTGGGAATGCGAAGCAGGTCTTTCAACTCGTCAACGAAGCGCTTCTGGTTCTCGCGCGCATAGGAAACGGCAGAGGACACGGCGGTAGTTGCCATGGGAGTACTCCTTCCTAGTAGAACAAATGAGGATGGGCGAACTGAAAAGTATATCGCAGAAACGGATGAGTTCTGGTGACAACAGAAGGCGCTCGTCAGGCCCGCCATCCGCAGCCCCTTGCCGTTCGCGGTAAAATACCAGCATCATGACTCTCGCCGAGATCCAGCGGGCGATCGAAGGTCTGGCTGAGGACCAACAGACACAGCTTGCGACGTGGATGGCGGAACGGGACCGCCCAGTGTGGGACGCCGAAATCGAGCGCGACTTCTCTGCCAAAGCTAGCGTATCGCTGCTGGAAAATGTCCGCCGGCAAGTGAGCCGTGGCGAGTCGCTGCCGTTTGCACAAGGTCCACGCCGGACGTGAGCTTTCGTTCTTTTGCTCTGCGCTTTCGGCACTGTCCTAAACAGGAGTGGACGAAAGCCCCCCGGAGACGCACAATGGTTTTCCTGAGTTTTCACTGGAAGACGACATGTCCAAGAAGGATGAGGAGCGAAGGAATTTCCGGATTTCGATTGTGTCCCTGATTGTAAGCTTCATTGTCGCACTGATAATGGGAGGAGGACTCGGATACCAAATTTGGCATGATAGCCGCAGCAATGCATCAGCCGATGTTCGGTTTGGGAAAATTGAAACTACAATTCGCCTCTTAACTGAAACCGTTGCTCCACAACTTTACAAAGGAGTGAGCGATAGCTTGGCTTCGGCTTTGTCTCTCCCGGGAAAGGAAGCAGCTCCTAAATTGGCGTCTGCTGCCGCGATTATTGAACAGCTTCAAACCGCGAAGACATCCGTTCCGATTACCGCAGTTAATGAAACCGGCAACACGTTGAATGAAATGGCCCGGGTACATCAGAACCTCCCTCAGACGTGGGCTGTAATTGGAGATTTCATAACGTATCGTTCACAAGTCCTCGACAAATGGCAACAGACAAGTCTTCCGCTGTGTACTGAACAAGCAGAGCATTTTCAGGCTTCAGTAACGCATGGTTCCAATCAGGTGACTCATGGCCCGCTTGAGCTTCATGATTGCAAAATTATCTTAGACTCGCCAGCAGCCACATTCAAGCTAAGCCCAGATCTAAGCTGGTCTGACGTTTTGTTTAAACGATGCACGGTGTTCTACAACGGAGGGACCATTGTACTGTTCCCAGTCAAAGTTACTCCTGCGAATCCTGCCCAACTGATCGGAAACGTGTACTTCGAGGATTGCATTTTTGTATTCTCTTTAGCAAAAGTCCCTCCCCCGGAAGGGCAGAGATTTATTCGTACGTTGCTGACAGCTACTACGGGAACAATTGAATTCCCTATTGGCTAGGTGAGCCTAAGCAGATCAATTAGCAACGCTCAACATGTGATCTGTCGTTCGGTGCAATCGAGCTCTGAAGGTGAACGCACAATGAATTTCACAGCGGAAACCGACAAATCGTGCCCGGTTCTGGCTTGCCCTGCTTCCATTCCCGACCCATCGGTGGTAGTTTCGTTTTCGCGATCCCATGGCAACACTAACGAACGCGCAGCCTGCGCCTAACTCACGCCTGGTGGAGGCGAGCAAGAACAACACCTACGATCTGGTGGTGATCGGCAGCGGTCCTGCCGGACAGAAGGCCGCCATTTGCGCCGCTAAGTTGCGCAAGAAGGTGGCCATCGTGGAACGCAAGCGCACCATCGGTGGCGTTTGTGTGCACACCGGGACCATCCCCAGCAAAACCTTTCGCGAGGCCATTCTTTATCTGAGCGGGCTACGGCAGCGCACGTTTTATGGCCGTGGATATGCGCTTAAGGAAAACATTGACATGCAGGACCTGGTCTTCCGGTCTGACGCTGTCATGGCCCGAGAGATCGAGGTCATCAAGGCCCAACTGCGGCGCAATCGCGTAACGGTCTATGAGGGCAACGCGCGGTTCCTCGATCCGCATACGGTCGAAGTCGTTAGCGAAGAGGGAGTGACGACGCTGCGCGGGGAGAACTTCGTGATCGCCTGCGGGACGCGTCCGGCGCACGACGCCGAGATTCCGATTGACGGCAAACGCATCTTCGATTCCGACCAGGTGCATGAGCTGGAGGAGTTGCCGCGCGAGTTGATCGTGGTCGGCGCGGGAATCATCGGACTGGAGTATGCCTCCATGTTTGCGGCCCTGGGCGTAAAGGTTACGCTACTCGACCAGCGTCCCACGCTGCTGGACTTCGTCGATCGCGAGATTGTCGAGAGCCTGCTGTTTCAACTTCGGCAGCTAGGTACAGTGTTTCGCCTAGGAGAAAAAGTCGTCGCCGTCGGGTTCGACGCGGAGCGCGATCGGGTCTTCGCCAAGCTGGAGAGCGGGAAAACAGTCCATGGCGCGGCGCTGCTCTACGCCGTCGGACGACAGGCGAACAGCGACCAACTCAATCTGGAAGCAATTGGCCTGGTTCCCGACGGACGCGGCAAGCTGATTGTGGATGAAAATTTCCGTACTTCGGTTCCGCATGTTTACGCGGCCGGAGATGTCATCGGTTTCCCCGCGCTGGCCAGCACTTCCATGGAGCAAGGTAGGCTTGCAAGCTGCCATATCTTCGGCGTGGCCAGCAGCATCCCGCCTAACCTCATTCCTTATGGCGTTTACACCATCCCTGAAATCTCCATGGTCGGCGCGACGGAAGAACAACTCACGCGCGACAAGGTCCCCTACGAGATCGGCATTGCCCGCTATGCAGAGCTCGCCAAGGGGCAGATGCTGGGCGACGATCAAGGTTTTCTGAAGCTGATTTTCGATCCTTCCAGCCTGAAGCTTCTCGGCGTGCACATCATCGGAGACCGCGCCGCTGAGATCGTCCACATCGGGCAGGCTGTGCTGGCGCTGGGTGGGACAATCGAATACTTCCGCGACACCGTCTTCAACTATCCCACGCTGGCGGAGGCCTTCAAGGTCGCCGCGCTGGATGGGCTGAACAAACTGTAGGCACAGGCAACTACGGCTCATCCCGCAAAAGCCTACGAGATGAGCTGCCGATCAGTTGCTAATCGCCCCCGGATTCGACCTGTAGTCATCATCACGCTTGGAGAGCGTGGGACGGTCGTCCCCTGGTTGATTCGAGGGCTGGCCATTCTGCCCGGCGTTGCTGTCGGCAGTCTGGGTTTTGCGCAGCGAGGGCTTGTTGACGTCCTCAGTCTGGATCATCTTCTTGCGGTTCTCGATCGACGCCAGCCGCGCCTTCACGTCGTTGAACTCCGAGGTGTTGAGAATATATTCCGGCCGCGCCGGAAGGACGTTGCGTATCTCCTCCTGGCTCTTCTCAATGCGGTCCGGCGTCTGGGGATGGCTGGCGAACGCCTTCGACAGGGTCCCGGGCTTCGTCTTCTCCTGGGCCTTGATCTTCTCGAAGAAGGAGATGAACGCCTGCGGATCGTAGCCGGCTTTGTACATGTATTCCAGGCCGAGATAGTCGGCTTCCGCCTCAAAGCCGCGCGAGAACTTCATGAAGGTGAGCGGCAGTGCAATCTGGATCGCTAAACTTGCCGCCTCATAAACGCCCCAGTTCCCTACGAAGATCAGCGGAATGGTGGCCATCTGGGCGTAGTTGGCACGGGTCTGCTCGCGGGTGGCGTGGCGGGCAGCGACGTGAGCAATCTCATGCGCCATCACCCCAGCCAGTTCGGCCTCGTCATCGGCGGCAAGAATGAGGCCGCTGTTGACGTAGAAGAACCCACCCGGCAGGGCGAACGCGTTGATGTCGTCCGAATCGATGACCTTAATGGTGAACGGCACCTTGGCGTCGGAGTTGCGGACCAGATTCTGACCGATGCGATTCACGTACTCGGTGACGACCGGGTCCTTAATCATGCGGGCGCTGGACTCGACCATCATGGCGTACTGCTTGCCCATCTTGATCTCGGTGTCGTACGAGTACCAGTCGCCCATGCTCTTGCCCGACCCGGCCTTGCCAACATTGCGGTTACCGATGTCGTCAATGTCGTTCTTGCCCTTGTCGTGGGTGGCCCCGGGCGCATCCGGCGCGGGGGGCGTGTTGGCCGTGGCGTCGGTAGGCGGGGTTTGGGTTGGGGAAGGTTGAGACTGATCGGGAGAATTGACTGGGGCCTGCGAGGACGGTGTCTGCGATTGCGAGCTGTCCTGAGCAATCGTAGGCACAGCAAGGCAGAAACTCAGCAGCATTGCGTTCGCAACTGCGAGAGCGCGCGACTTCATGAGAAACTCCAGTGCCTTGCGCTGAACCCACCTAGCTGGGTGCTTCTGCGCTCATTATATGCTTGGAGCCGGTTTGTGGCGCATAGGATTCCCGGTTTTCGGCTCTGACACAAAACTTTTTCAATTCGAGGGTTAGACGCCAATCCATCACAAAACGTTAGAATGAACGGTTCGGTCCAACAGGGGGTAGCATGGCAACAGCGGCGTCAGCAGATTCGAACAAGGCCACACGCTGGGTCTCGATTGAGGAATTTGTCACCGGGCTGCGCAAACTTCGTGAGGATGACTTTGCCGGAGTGAGCGGCACGCTGCAGTACCTGACGGCGAATCCGGTAGACGCGGAGTCACTGCAGCGCTATCTGTTCTGGAATGCTCAGCACTACACCCGCAACCTGATCGACAAGACCGATCTCTATGAACTGCTGGCCATTTGCTGGGACGTGGGTATGCGCAGCTCCATCCACAACCACCGGGGCCAGAACTGTTGGATGGCCGCTCCCATCGGCCGTCTGGCGGTACAGAACTATCGCGTGATCTCCGAGGACCTCGCCACTCAGTGCTGCGACATCGTGCCCACGGACGTGGTCGAAATCACGCCGTCAAACCCGGTGGCGGTCGATCCCCTGAATCCGGTGCACGACGTCCGCAACTGTCGCGAATGGGGCGAGCGCGCCGTCAGCCTGCATATTTACTCGCGCCCCTTCGACTCCTGCATCGTGTACTCGGTGGAGCGAGGCAGCTGCGGCGAGATTGGACTGAGCTACACGTCCATGTACGGCAAACTGGTGCAAGCGGGTTAAGCCGCTTTGGCGGCCAAGTTACGCAGCGCGTCGTCCTTGAGCAGGACGATGCGGTACTCATCCAGAAACGTCGCGCCAATCGATGTGTAGAGGTTGAGGGCTGGCTTGTTCCAGTCCAGCACCTCCCAGCGCACGGCACGGCAATTCTCACGCACGGCGATTTCAGCGACTTGGGCCAAGAGGCTGGTGGCAATTCCTTTGCCGCGAAACTCGGCGCGGACGAAGAGGTCTTCGAGGAACAGCTGCCGGCCGCGCCAAGTGCTGTAACAATCGAAAAAGAGCGCATACCCCGCGGGCTTCCCTTCCCACTCCGCGACCAATGCTCGGAACCTTGGTTCCGGGCCGAAGCCGTCGCGCTCGAGTTCGTCCGGTGTCGTGGTCAGCTTATCGAGCGACTGTTCGGAGATCGCCAACTCGCGAATCATCTCAAATAGCAGCGGAACATCTTCCTTGCGGGCAGGGCGAATCGAGAGCATGACTAACCTCCATTGCAACCGGCGTAAGCGCGAAGCCTCCTGCCGGAGTCAACCACAACCCGCCAGCATGTGCTGGGGATCACAAACCGTGGGTCGTCCCGGCAGTATAATTCCTTCGTTGACAACCTCTCATCGAGCCAACTTATGACGATCATCAAGCAGGACGACCTTATCCAGAGCGTAGCCGACGCTCTGCAATATATTTCCTACTACCATCCGCCGGACTTCATTCGCAGCATGGCGAGTGCCTACGAGAAAGAGCAGTCGCCGGCGGCGCGCGATGCCATGGCGCAGATCCTGATCAACTCGCGCATGTGCGCCGAAGGCCATCGGCCTATCTGCCAAGATACCGGCATCGTGACGGTCTTCCTCAAGGTCGGGATGAATGTCCAGTGGGACGCGACTATGTCCGTCGAGGACATGGTGAATGAAGGTGTGCGCCGCGCGTACCTGCATGAGGACAACAAACTGCGCGCCAGCATCCTGGCCGATCCAGCCGGGGCCCGCCGGAATACTCAGGACAACACGCCTGCAGTGGTAAACATGACCCTGGTTCCGGGCGACAAAGTGGAAGTCATCGTGGCGGCCAAGGGCGGCGGCTCGGAAGCCAAGTCGAAGTTTGCCATGCTGAATCCGTCGGATTCCGTCGTCGAGTGGGTGCTGAAAACCGTTCCGACGATGGGCGCGGGATGGTGTCCTCCGGGCATCCTCGGCATCGGCATCGGCGGAACGTCGGAGAAGGCGATGCTGCTTGCCAAAGAGTCTCTCATGGAGCCGATCGACATCCAGGAACTGATGGCACGCGGGCCATCGAATCGCGCGGAGGAGTTGCGGCTCGAGCTCTACAAGAAGATCAACGCTCTCGGCATCGGCGCGCAGGGGCTGGGCGGACTCACCACCGTGCTTGACGTGAAGGTGAAGGACTATCCAACCCACGCCGCGAACCTGCCGGTGGCGATGATTCCCAACTGCGCCGCGACGCGCCATGCCCATTTCGTTCTCGACGGTTCGGGGCCAGTCACGCTGGAACCGCCGTCGCTCGACGATTGGCCGACCCTGACCTACGATCCGGTGGGCGCGCGGCGGGTGGACCTCGACACCATCACCCGCGAGGAAGTGGCGACCTGGAAGCCCGGCGAAGTCCTGCTGCTCAGCGGCAAGCTGCTCACCGGCCGCGATGCGGCGCACAAGCGCATGACCGAGAAGCTGAGCAAGGGCGAGCAGCTTCCCGTAGACTTCACCAATCGCTTTATCTATTACGTGGGACCGGTTGATCCGGTTAGAGATGAAGTCGTTGGCCCTGCAGGTCCAACAACTGCCACTCGCATGGACAAGTTCACCCGCCAGATGCTGAAAGAGACCGGGCTGCTCGGCATGGTGGGCAAGTCGGAGCGCGGACCGGCAGCGATCGAAGCCATTCGCGACCACAAAGCGGTTTACCTGATGGCGGTTGGCGGCGCGGCGTATCTCGTCTCCAAGGCGATCAAGAAATCGCGCGTGCTGGCCTTCCACGATCTCGGCATGGAAGCCATCTACGAGTTCGAGGTGCAGGACATGCCGGTCACGGTAGCGGTGGACTCCAAGGGCAACTCGGTGCACGAGAGCGGCCCGAAGGAGTGGCAGGCCAGGATCGCGGAGTTGGTGGAGATCGCATAAAGACTGAATTTGCTGACGATCCAAGCCGCCGGCGTCAACGCCAGCGGCTTTCTTTCTGCTGTGCTAATCTCAGCCGGGCACGCCCAGTTCTTACACCAGGTGATTGCGTTGACCGACGGCACAACACAAGCGCTCACACCCGACAAAGGCCCATCCAAGCTCGACGTTTCTGCGCAGCTCCCGGCCGATTTGCGGCAGGCGATTGACGCCTTCTGCGATGCACCGACGCTGCGCAAGCGCCACGCCGGCTTCGTCCAGATTGTTCGCTGGACGCGCGAAGGCCGGCGCCGGATGGAGCAGCCGCGCCTGCTCACCCTGGTAGCAGCTTCTCGAGGGCGACGGCGAATTGCGCCAGCGCGTGCAGCACTCTCTCGGGCAGATGCTCGCCGAGATGGACTTCCTCTCGCTCTTCGCCGAGACCGGTCTTCCATCCGTCCATTCGTTTACCACCGAAATTGTTCAGCGCTTGGCGGCCAAGGTTGTGCCCTCAGCCCGCGAGGACACCGATGCGCGCAAGCTGCTGATCGACTTGTATTCCTCGGAGACGATACGCGCGGCAATTCGCGGCCCTGTCTCCCGAGACTCTTCGAGCGCATCGTGAGCGTGCTCACGCCCGGCTGATGCGCCGGAGTTCTGGCAGCGCCAGGAGCGCGATCTGGACGAGGCCATGCGTCTGCTGTCGGCGCGGATCAGCGGCCTGGGGCTGCAGCCGGAGATGCGGGAGCGCTCGACGGCTTCAGGGATCGCGCACTCGCCCTTCTACGAGCTGGTACATGCGACCGAAGAGTTGGTAGCGCCCAGTTCTCCGGAGTCCGCTCCGGCGGCGCTCGATGCCTGGAAGCAGGTCGTGGCCCGTTGCCGCGCGGAGATGGAAGTGGTTTACGAGCACATGGAGTCGGCGGGCATCAGCGTCGAGCTGGTCTTCGACCTGAAGACCATTCAGGCTTGCCTGGTGCGAATGGAGAACATCGCCAAGGTCCTCACCGCGACCGACCCGCGTGAGCTGGGCGCGGCCATTCAGGCGCTGCTGGTCCGGCTGATTGAAGGCAACGTCTCCGACAAGCAAGTCTCGTCGCTGCTGCGCGAGAACCTGAACCTGCTGGCACGCAAGGTCGTCGACCGCACCGGCGACACCGGCGAACACTACATTGCCAACAGCAAGCCGGAATACTGGCTGATGTGGCGGGCCGCAATCGGCGGCGGGCTGCTCACGGTCTTCACCGCTGCCGTCAAGCTGCGCATCATCGAAGCGCATTTGCCGCCATTCGTCGAGGGCTTCGCCAGCGGAACCAATTACGCGGTGAGCTTCGTGCTGCTGCAGGTCTTCGGACTGGTGCTGGCCACCAAGCAGCCGGCAACCACCGCGGCCGCCTTCGCGCGCATCATCCGCGACAATCGCGGCCTGCAGCGCTCCAGCAAGCTCACCGACTTCGTGGCCCGCATCACCAGCACGCAGTTGGCTGCGGCCCTCGGCAACGTCCTGGCCGTATCGGCCGGCGCGGTGCTGTTCGAGATGCTGTGGAGGGTGATCTTCCGCGAATCGTATCTGCCGGAGCTGAGCGCGACCCATGTGTATGACACCCTCAATCCGTTTGGCTCGGGCACGGCGCTGTATGCGATGGAAACCGGCGTAATCCTGTGGCTGGCCGCGCTGGCGGGAAGCTGGATCGAGAACGCCGCAGTCTATTACCGGCTGACCGAAGCGCTGGCGCAACATCCTCTCGGATTGCGAATCGGCGAGGCGTTTTCCCGGAAGACGGCGCGCATCGTGAAGCACAACATCGGCGGCTGGGCCACTAGCATCGTGCTGGGATATCTGCTGGGCTTCACGCCAGTCTCTGGGAGAGTTCTTCGGATTGCCGCTCGACGTGCGGCACGTCACGCTGTCCAGCGGCACGCTGGCTTTGGCGGCGGCGCGCTTCGGCACCGGCACGTTGGGCAACCGATGGTTTCTCCACGCAGTCGTGGGAATCGGCGTCATCTTCGTGCTGAACCTGTTTGTCAGCTTCGCCATTGCCGCGTTTGTCGCGCTGCGCGCCTACGATGTCAGACTGCGCGAGCAGTGGGGCATTCTTCGCTTCCTCATCGTCGATGCGCTTCGGTCTCCGTTGCGCTTCATCGTTCCAACGTACAACGGAGATCAGGCGCCATCGCACGAGACCGAAGGCGAGCCGTCGTGATCCATCTTGGGAGCGCTGGATCAGCGAAGCGTGGCGACCCCGATGATCATCTCTTGCTATAGAGGACGCGTTCATGTCAACTCCTACCAAGCCAGCGACGCGCAACGAGAAGGACTCACTCGGCTACAAGGAAATCCCCGCCGAGGTCTACTACGGCATTCAAACGGCGCGCGCGGTGGAGAATTTTCCCATCAGCGGATTGCGCGCGCATCCGACGCTTATCCGCGCCATCGCGATGGTGAAGGAAGCCGCGGCGCTTGCCAACCGCGAACTCGGCCTGGTGGACGAGAAGACCGCCAACGCGATCATCGAAGCCGCCAAGGAAGTTCAGCAGGGCAAGTGGGACCAGGAATTCGTCGTGGACGTTTTCCAGGCGGGCGCTGGCGTCAGCTTCCACATGAACAGCAACGAGGTCATCGCCAACCGCGCAGCCGAGTTGCTGGGCGGCGCGCGCGGCGAGTACAAGCACGTTCATCCCAACGATCACGTCAACTACGGGCAGTCCACCAACGACGTCTTCCCGACTGCCATGCGTTTGTCGGCGCTGCTCGAGCTGGAGAAACTGTACGGCGCGCTCGATGGCTTCATCGCAGCGCTGGAAGAAAAAGGTAAAGAGTTTCATCACATCCTGAAGTCCGGCCGCACGCACATGATGGACGCCGTTCCGATGCGGCTGGGGCAGGAGTTTCACGCCTACGCGGCCACGATCAAGCGGGCGAAGAAGAGCGATTCAGGAGCAGTCAGAATTTCTGCGCGAAATCGGGCTCGGCGGCTCGGCGGTCGGCACGGGCATCAACACCCATCCTGACTATCGCGAAAAGGCCATCGCCAACCTGTCGCGCATCTCGGGACAAAAGCTGCACGCGGTGGACGACATGCGCTACGCCATGCAGTCCAATCTGGCGATGTCGAGTGTCAGCTCGGCGCTGCGCAACCTGGCGTTGGAGGTCATCCGCATCTCCAACGATCTTCGACTGCTCTCCTCGGGGCCGAACACGGGCCTGGCAGAAATCAATTTGCCCGCCCTGCAGCCGGGCTCGTCCATCATGCCAGGCAAAATCAATCCGGTGATGGCCGAACTGGCCGCGATGGTTTCCTTCCAGGTCGTCGGCTACGACACCGCCGTCGCGCTCGCGGTGCAGGCCGGTCAGCTCGAACTCAACGTGATGATGCCGACCATGGCTTACAGCGTGCTGACGTCGATCACCATCATGACCAACATGCTGCGGCAGCTCACCGAGTTCTGCATTAAGGGCATCACGGTGAATGAGCAGCGCACCGACTTCTACGTGCAGAGCACGGTCTCGCTGGCAACCGCGCTGAATCCCTACATCGGCTACGCCAAGGCGGCGGAGATCGCCAAGGAATCGGTTGCGACCGGCAAGTCCATCATTGAGATTGCGCGCTCGCGCGGCGAGCTGACCGAAGAGCAGATCAAAGAGATCCTCGATCCGGCGCGCATGACCGAACCGGTTCGCCCGCTAGACGCAGCCAAAGAGCGGGAGAAGATCAAGGCGAAGTAGCTGGCGGATTGGCCGTCTCCGCTCCGTCGAAAATCATTCCCAACGGAGATACGAAGGATTTATGGCGAGATGAACAGCCTGGAGGCGACCGAGCAGACGCGCGCGTTACTCAATGGTCTGACGACAGTGGCTTCGCTGGTCGTAGGCGCGGGGTTCTTTGCTTTATGGTTCTGGCTGCTGCCCGGGTGGCTCGGCTTTAGGGTGGAGATTGCGGGCGAATCTCGTTGGCGATGGCTGGCGGCGGTTCCGTCGGTGCTGGGATTTGCCGTGGCCCTGCGCTGCGTTTGGGACTTCGGATGGACCGGACGCGGCACGCCCGCGCCTATGGCTCCGCCCACAGCGGTTGGTGGTAGTCGGGTTTTACCGCTACGTGCGAAACCCCATGTACGTGGGATTCGCCGCTGGGTGGATCGGGCTGTGGGTGGTCTTCGGACATGCCAACCTGGCAGCGATCGCCGCCGTAGCCGCCGTCGCTCTCGGCGTGCATCTGTTTGTGGTCTTCTATGAAGAGCCGACTTTGCGCAAGAAGTTCGGCGCCGACTATGACGAGTATTGCCGGAACGTACGCCGCTGGTGGCCGCGCTTGCGGGGCTGGGAGAAGCGGCACTCTTAAGTTGCCCGGCAGGCTGGCGATGGGTTTCGGTGCCGATCGCAGCATCCGGCGATCCGATGGCGGAGGAGGAACAATGATTGCAGTACTGCTCGCAGCCATTCTGTTGGCCGTCGTCGGCGGTGGGATATTCGTTTATCGAGCACTGCTTGCGATCGTGAAGCTGCTCGAAAGCATCAACGAGAAACTACCGTCATCCCGCTTACTTACCACGCTGCTGTCCTTAGGCGGTGATTAGCGACCAGCTGATGGCGAGCCCTATTGTTTTGGGCGCGAGGAATCTGCTGTTCGGAAAAAGCAGATCCCTCGCTGCGCTCGTGATGACAAACGTTAGAACGCACCCTAGAAGGGCGCTCTAATAGAGGGACACCCTAACGTGTGATCTCCGACCGCCGCTAGAAGCTGATCTTCAGGATCGTCCCGTTGACGCCCACCAGCCATCCAGCTTTAGGACTGGCGAACGCGACTGCCCAGTAGCCGGTCACACCCGGCAGCGTGTACCAGGTATGTCCTTCATCGGGAGTCCATGCGGCGCCACCAGCGTTGGCCGTGATGACCACCGAGCGGCCTCCATCGTCGTCGCCCCCTTTGCGGTTCTCGTCACCATCGGCGTTGCCCACGTAGCTCAGGCCGAAGATAGCTCCGGTCACCGGAGGCGGGTTGGTCAGCTTCCAGGTCTCTGCCGCCATCGCTTGAGGTTGCGGTGGCAGCGTTGTTGGGATCGTTCGGGTCCAAATCGCCGCCGCCCACGATACCGTTCCAGGGATTGCGGAAGGCCACCGTGAACGCACCTGCGCTGGGCGAACTCACCAGAGGCGTGTCATACGCGTTCCAGGTGTCGCCGCCGTCGCGAGTGGCCAGTATCCGGGCGATGCTTGATCCTCCGGTCGCAATCCAGGCGTTTTGTCCACCCTGGGTCGCAACGCAAGTACCGCTGGCTGCAAACGAAGCCTCGCCCGGCAAAGCCGGCGGCATATTGCCGCTGATGTCCTGCCAGGTTGTTCCATTGGTGGTGCGCAGGTCGGGGAACACTCCGTTCACCGAGTCGCTGTGAGCAATGCCCTTCTTCGGCGTCCAGAACGCGAAGCAATCGTAGAACGCGGCTGGATTCTGGTTCTCGAACTGCATCGTCCAGGTGGCGCCGCCATCTTCGGTCTTGTAGATGCGGAAATCCGTCGGGCTGCCGGAAGTTCCAATGGACAGCAGATAGGCGACCTTGGCGCTCACGCCCTGGACGTCGCGGAACTGCAGGGCTTCGGCTCCCGGCACCACGCCGGCTTTCCAGGTCTTTCCGCCGTCGGTGGTGAGGGTAAAGGTGCCGTTGCGCCCGGACGCCCAGACTACTTGCGGGTTCACCGGGCTGACGGCGATTAAGCCGTTGGTCGTGCCGCTATTTTGCGGAGTCAGTGTGGGTTGATGATTTTTTGAGGGCTCTTCCGCGCTGAGCAACGCGCAGGAGAAGGCAGCAATCAGGAAAACAGTCAGCAAACGTTTCGTCATGACAACCTCTCCGGAGGGAAGTTTGCGGAGCGGCAGTTAACGCCCCATCCGGCAAGGGTATCAAATTTGGGGAGGCGAGCGCCTTTACAAGCTAGGTGAGACTCCCGACGTTTTATTTCTTGTAGATCACTTTGCCGGCGCGGATGGTGTATTCCACCTTGGCGAAGTTGCGCACGTCGAGTGCGGGGTCGCCGCCAAGCACGACCAGATCTGCGGCGTCACCTTTGACCACCCTGCCGGTCTTTCCGGCTTTGAAGAAGGTCGCAGGAGTCGTGGTGAGCGAGGCCAGGATGTCGCGCCAGTTCATGCCGGCGCTGAGCATGTAGTCGTACTCGCTGGTGGTGTCGTAAAGCTGGGTGTAGCCCACGTCGGTGCCGAAGAGAATGGTGCCGCCCTTGTCGAAGTAGCTCTTGAGCTGGGCCACCGCGCCCTTCGCTATCTTCGCCTTCTCGGCCTCGCTGCCGCCGGCTTTGCGCACTTCATCGGGAAACATCGACAGGGTTGGAATGAGCGCCACATGCTGGTCTTTCATGCGCTGCAACTCTTCCGGCGTCCAGTCGTATTCCATGGGAATGGTGTGCGCCAGGATGTCCACTCCGCCCGCCAGAGCATTGTCGGTGCCGGCGTGGTTGGAAGGATGCGCGAATACCGGCTTGCCTGCCGCATGGGCCACATCCACCGCGGCGCGAATGATGTCCACCGGCATGGGCAAGACCTTGCCACGACCCACGATGGCTCCGGCGAACACCTTGATACCGTCGCCGCCCATCTCCAGGGATTGCTTTGCCAGCCGGGTGGCGTCGGCAGGGGTTGCCGCTTCAAACGGCTTCAACTGCTGCGCCAGCTCTTGGGGTATGTAAACCGGAATGCCATTCTCGGGAAAGATCGTTCCGGCGGTGGTGTAGATCTTCGGGCCGGCAATCTCTCCACTCTCCACGCGACGGCGCAACGCGAGTGTGTCCTGGGGGATCGAGCCAATGTCAAAGACGGTGGTGTCGCCCCACTTCGTCAGCATTGCCTGCAGGTGCTCTTCGAGCTTCGCCGCCGGGGCCGTGGCCGCGTCTTTCCATACATCCTCGGTGAAGTGCACATGGCTGTTCCAGAAGCCCGCAACGATGACCCTGCCGCCGCACTCAATGATGTAAGCCGACTTGGGAATCTCGATGTCGTCGTCCTTGCCAACGGCCGCAATCTTGCCGTCGTGGATGAGAACGACCGCGTTCTTGATGGGCACGGCTTGCGGCGTGGGGTAAACTTTGCCGCCGACGAGCGCCAGATCGCCCGAGGAATTCGCGGGCTCCGAGCGCGCCGAAAAGGCGAACAGCACCAGCAGCAGCACGACGACGAAGGCAAACAGCCAGGCAAACATCCCGGGGCTGCGGCGTTGTGGCTGCATGATGGTTACTACGCAATCGGGATGAGATTGGTTCGCCAAACGGGCTCAAGATAGGCGCAGGCGATCGCGATTAGTACGCCCAGCGCAGCAACGTGGCGCCCGAGGTGAATCCCGCGCCCACGGCCGCCAGCAGCACCAGACTTCCCTTCTTGAGCTTGCCTTCGTCCAGGCGGTCTGCATGGCGAGGGGAATGGTGCCGGCGGTGGTGTTGCCGTAGCGATCGATGTTGATGATGACCTTCTCCATGGGCATCTTCAGGCGATCAGCGGTGGCATTGATGATGCGCTTATTGGCCTGATGAGCGATGAAGCAATCCACGTCGGCGCCGGTGAGCCCGATTTCTCTGCAAGACGCGCTCGGTCATCTCCGCCATTTTCTTCACTGCATACTTGAAGACCTGCTGCCCATCTTGATGAATATAATGCATTTTCTTGTCAACAGTTTCATGCGTCGCGGGATTCAAGCTGCCGCTGGCCGGCATGTACAGAAACTGTCCACCCGAGCCTTCCACCTGGGCCTCGTAATCAATGATCCCGTCTTCCCCTTCTTCCGCTGGTTCCAGCAAGCACAGCGCCGGCCCCATCACCGAAGATGATGCACACCGCGCGGTCTTCATAGTTCACCATGGAGGAGTTCACATCGGAGCCGATCACCAGCACTTTCTTATAGCGACCGGAGGCGATGAACTCCGACCCGGCGTTGAGCGAGTAGAGGAAGCCGGAGCATCCCGCCGACAGATCGTAGCCCCAGGTGCGTTTGATTCCCAACTTGTGCTGCACCAGGCAGGCGGTGGAGGGGAACATCATGTCAGGGGTGACCGTGCCCACGATGATGACGTCGATCTGTTGCAGATCGAGAGGGTGGGACTCGACAAGCTTTTTCACCGCTTCGACGGCCAGATCGCTGGCCGCGATACCCTTGTCCACCAGGTGGCGTTCACGGATGCCGGTGCGCTCCAGGATCCACTGGTCGGTGGTCTCCACCATCTTTTCCAGGTCCTGGTTGGTAAGTACGCGGGGTGGGACATAGGTTCCAAGAGCGGTGATCTTGGCGCGAACAGGTTTCGTCAATAGAGATCTCCGGAATAACAACGTCAATAACTGGAAGCGCATTTATTGTCAACGATACGAATCGGAAAGTCCATGCAGTGTGTGTTGGGCAATGACGAGAGGAACATTCGCCTCGCAAAAAATGGGCGTGTGGGATACCTTCGGGAACAGCTTGTGTCGTGGAGGTACGGCTTGGACAGTTGGGAACAGAGGGTGCGGCAAAGCTTTTCCCGCCAGGAGATGATGAAGACGCTGGGAGCAGAAATGTCAGAGGTGCGCAGCGGAGCGACGGAAATCCGCTTTCTTTACGCTGCCTCCCTCACGCAGCAGCACGGGTATATACATGCGGGTGCGGTGACCTCAATCCTGGATTCAGCTTGCGGATACGCGGCGCTAACCGTTGCTCCGGAGGGCGCGGAAGTGTTGTCGGTGGAATTCAAGGTCAACCTGCTGGCTCCTGGGGTGGGCGAGTCGTTTGTGGCTCGCGCCCAGGTGAAGCGTGCGGGGAAGACATCGCGGTGTGCGCAGGAGATGCCTTCGCAGTACGGCCTGAGGGCGAGAAGCTGATTGCGACCATGCTGGCGACGATGATCTACGTCCCAGCGCAGAGATGAGCAGAAGGCGAGCCCGTACAGCGGCTATGGCAAGCGCAAACAAGCCAGGCGCCAGTTGACCGCTGCACACGCACTGGCCTGCTACCGTTGCTTCCTTCCGGACCTGGCGGGTTTCACAGGATTGCGTTGCGCGGGACCAGCGCCCGACTAGTCAATATAACATTTCGTTGCGCGGCTATGCCGGGCAGCAACGAACTCCTTCAGCGCCCTCTTGCTGCTGCGGAAGCCGCAGAAAACAATGCTAGAATGAAGAGATTGCATGCACTCCAAAGTTGATTCTGTGGCCCTGCTGGACGCTCCTTTCGCTTCGAATGACCCTAATGTGGCCCCGCTTGCGGACGACCGTTCCGCGGAGCGTCCCGCCGCTGCTCCCAAGAAAATCGGCTTCGTGAGCCTGGGCTGTCCCAAGAACCTGGTGGACAGCGAGGTGATGATGGGGCTTGCTCTCGGCGGGCGGCGCCCAGATTACCTCGCGCGCCGAAGACGCCGACGTCATCGTCGTCAACACCTGCTCGTTCATCGATTCGGCGAAGCAGGAATCGGTGGACACCATCCTGGAAATGGCGCAGCACAAGGCTGCGGGGCGGGCGCAGAAGCTGATCGTCGCCGGCTGCCTGGTCGAGCGCTACCGCAACGAGATCCAGAAGAACATTCCGGAAGTGGACGCGGTGGTCGGCACCGGCGAGTTGCAGCAAATTCTCAACGCCGCCGGAATCGAGCCGAAACGGGCAGGACGCACGTCGCCGTTCGTCATTCTGAATGGGCGTTCCGAAGGCGATGCCCGCGAAGCTGCCGGCCGCTTCTCGAAAGAAGCCTGGGACGGCGCGATCGCCGACCTGCCGAACTATCTCTACGACGAGAACACGCCGCGCCTGCTGGCCACGCCGAAGTATTCGGCGTACATCAAGATCGCCGAGGGCTGCGATCATCCCTGTTCGTTCTGCATCATTCCGCAGTTGCGCGGCAAGTTCCGCTCGCGGCGGTTCGAGTCGGTCATTGCCGAGGCGCAGCGTCTTGGACAACAGGGCGTGCGCGAGATCACGCTCATCGGGCAGGACACCACCTGCTACGGCGAAGACCTGGGCCTGAAGGATGGGCTGGCGCTGCTGCTGGAGCGGCTGGCGCAGATCGAGGAGCTGCGCTGGGTGCGCTTCCTCTACGCCTATCCCAACAAGATCACCGGCAAGCTGCTGGAGACCATCGCCGCGCACGACAAGATTTGCTCGTACATCGACGTGCCCTTGCAGCACGCCTCGCCCGCGGTGCTGAAGCGCATGAAGCGCGGCGCAGGCGCAGAGATCTTCCTGCGCTCCATCGAGAAGATGCGGCGCGAAATTCCCGGCCTCACGCTGCGCACGTCGTTCATCGTCGGCTTTCCGGGCGAGACCGAAGCCGACTTCGAGCAGCTCTGCGAGTTCGTTCGCGAGGCGCAGTTCGACTGGCTCGGCGTCTTTGGCTACTCGGACGAAGAGGGCGCGAAGGCGTTTGATCTGGGAGAGAAGGTTCCGCCACGGGAAATTGAGCGCCGTCGCAAGAAGCTGATGTCGCTTCAGAAGCAGATCAGCCGCAAGAAAAAGCGCGCGCTGGTCGGCCAGCAATTCGATCTGCTGCTGGAAGGGCCGTCGGCGGAAACCGAGTTGCTGTGGGAAGGCCGGACCGCGATGCATGCTCCCGAGATTGACGGCACGGTGTACGTAAACGACTTCGGCGATCGCGAAGATGCACGCGAGGGCGAATTCTATCGCTGCGAAATCACCGAAGCGCACGATTACGACCTGGTGGCGCGAATTGTGTGACGACAGTTGTCAGTGGCCAGTGGTCAGTTGCCAGTTTGTAGTGGAAAATCCGGAATTAGAACTGTACTCGACCAAGTCCCTGAAACAAACCGGATCGAAATGCCGGGTCCTCTGACTTTGCTGACAACTGACAACTGGCCACTGACAACTGAATCATGCCGAAGAAACGAGTTCGCAGCTTACGTTGTCCGACCTGCAGGAAGATTGTGCTGGCGCGCGATCCGGAGTTCCCTTTCTGCAGCGAGCGCTGCCGTTCGATTGACCTGGGCAAGTGGGCGAGCGGCGCGCTACGTCATCTCCAGCCCGCTGAACGATCCGGAGACGACGATTCGACTACTCCATGAGCGCGACAAGAAGTCCGAGTGAAGCGTCGTCTGAGCTCGCTGCGGCGCCACTGGGCCACGCTGGTCGCCACCTTCTTCGGCGCGGGACGATTGCGTCCGGGGCCGGGGACCTGGGGATCGCTGGCCACGGCGTTGCTGTGGTGGCTGCTGGCGTCGCACCTTCCGCCGGCGGCGCGACTGCCAGTCCTGATACTGCTGATCGTTATCACGGTGGCGGTCGGCATTCCGGCGGCGACGCTGGAAGCGCGCGGCTGCGGCAAGAAAGATCCGTCGCACGTGGTGATCGACGAAGTCGCGGGACAACTGGTCACGCTGATCGCCTGTCCCATCGGGTGGCAAGCGCTGCTGGCGGGCTTTATACTTTTCCGGGTGTTCGACATTGTGAAGCCGCCGCCGGTGCGCAGCCTGGAACGGCTGCCGGAAGGCACGGGCATCGTGGTGGACGATCTCGGTGCGGGCGTTTACGCGCCTGATCGTGCTGCAGCTTGCTGCTGCACTTTCGGATCGTTGCTGTGCGCTGACAGGTCCTGGTGCAAAGCTCAGGGCGAGTTAACGCGGCCGGAACTGGCACGACCGTAAGGAACGGATGATGGATCGAAAAACAGGCACAAAGAACGTCAATGGCAAGCCGCACATCGATGGCATCGATCCGGCCTGCGCTCTGCCCGGAGGCGAGGTCCGCATCACCGGCAGCGGCCTGCGCCCGGCCGAACTGCGCCGCCCCAGTGTTCGTTTCGGCGACGTGGACGGATCGATCATCATCAGCTCCGAACAGTTCATCGTGGCGCGCGTCCCCGACGGTGCCGCCTCCGGTGAAGTTGTGGTGGCCACGCAACGGCCACAAGAGCAATCCCGGCGAGGTGCGGGTCGCGGTGCCCATCGCCGAGAACCTGCATCCGGTCGCCAATCCGGCGATCGACGGCGACGGCAATGTCTACGTGACGTTTTCCGGTTCGCGCGGTCAGAAGGTACCGGTCGCGATCTACCGCATCGACACCAACTACAACGTGAAGCCCTTCCTGCACGAGATGATGAACGCCACCGGGCTGGCCTTGGACCGCGACGGCAGCCTGTACGTCTCTTCGCGCTACGACGGCACGGTGTACCGCGTGGCGCAGAACGGCACCATGACTTCCTACGCCGAAGGCATGGGCATCGCCACGGGCATCGCCTTCGATCCGGAGGGCAATCTCTACGTGGGCGATCGCAGCGGAACCATTTTCAAGATCGGCCGCGACCGCCAGATTTTTGTCTTCGCCATGCTGGAGCCCAGCGTGTCGGCCTACCATCTGGCGTTCGGCAACAACGGAAACCTCTATGTCACCGGCCCGACGACGTCCAGCTTCGATGCCGTGCACCAGATCGATCCGCACGGCGAGGTCAGCGTCTTCTATCGCGGACTGGGCCGTCCGCAGGGGCTGGCAGTCGATGTCGACGGCAATCTGTACGTGGCGGCGTCGCTGAATGGCCGGCGCGGGATCGTGAAAGATCACGCCCGATCACGAGGCTTCGCTGGTGGTCTCAGGACACAATCTGGTGGGACTGGCATTCGCTCCCGGCGGCTCCGCCGTGCTTGCCACCACCAGCGGTGTGCATCACCTGTCGTGGGACATCGAAGGCCGGCGCCTGACGCCGGAAAGCTAGCGGTTGTATTTTGCACTTAGCACTTTAGCATTTGGCACTGGCACTTAGGCATTTGGTTCTTGGAAATCTACGGATGATTGTCCCTCAGCAGCAGGTTGAGCCGCAGGTAAAAGGCTAATTGCTAAAAGCCAACTGCTAAGTGCGAAACGCTCCCTGCTAGACTGAACTCGTGATCGCGGAAATCATTGCCGTCGGGTCGGAGATGCTTACCCCGTCGCGGCAAGACACGAATTCCCTCTTCCTCACCGGCCGGCTTAACGATCTGGGAATTTCCGTCGCCTTCAAGACCATTGTCGGCGACCATCGCGAGCACCTCGTCTCTGTCGCGCGGACGGCGATCAGCCGCGCCGACATCTCCATCTTCATGGGCGGGCTGGGTCCGACCGAAGACGACCTCACGCGCGAAGCCGTGGCCGATGCGCTGGGCGTAGAACTGAAACGCGATCACGAAATCGTCACCGCCATGTATAAGCGCTTTGCGGAGCGTCGTCTGCAAATGCCGGATAACAATGCCCAGCAGGCCGACATTCTGCGGGGAGCGGTGGTGCTGCCGAATAACCGGGGCACGGCTCCGGGACAGTGGCTGGAAACGGTGTGCGACGGGAAATCGCGAATCGTCGTGCTGCTTCCCGGCCCGCCCCACGAATTGCAGGCACTGTGGGAGAAACAGTGTGTGCCTCGTTTGCGCGCGTTGGTGCCACCGGCCGCAATCGCCACCCGCGTGCTGAAGACCGCCATGCTGCCCGAGTCGGCCGCCGACGCGCGCACCGCGCCCATTTATAAGAAGCACCCGAAAGTCGAAACCACGGTGCTGGCTGGTCAAGGGCAGGTCGAGTTTCATCTGCGCGCCACCGGCGGCGACGCAGGAGGACGCACAAGCTGCCGTCGATCAGCTGGCCGGCGAACTGGAAGATGAACTGGGTGACGCTGTCTTCTCTTCCTCGGGAGAATCGCTGGAGCAGATCGTCGGCTACTACCTGCAAATGCGCAATCTCAAGCTGGCGGTGGCCGAGTCGTGCACCGGCGGAATGGTCGCCGAACGGATCACGTCGGTGGCCGGCAGTTCGCGCTATTTCCTGGGCGGGGCCGTGGTCTACTCCAACGATCTGAAGACGTTGTTCGCCGACATTCCACCGCTGATGATCGAAGCCCACGGCGCGGTGAGCAAGGAAGTCGCCCTGGCCCTGGCCGATAACATTCGCGAGATCTGCAATGCCGACATCGGGGTTGGTGTTACTGGCGTCGCAGGTCCCGGCGGCGGCACGGAAGAGAAGCCGGTGGGGCTGGTGTATGTCGCCGTCACCGATGGCCGCAAGCAGGAAGTCGTCCAGCGTCGATTCCCCGGAGACCGCGAACGTATTCGGCGCTGGGCCAGCCAGCAGGCGCTGGACCTGGTGCGCCGCATGCTGATGTGATCGTATGCGCCTGTTTGTAGCTCTCGACATTGACGCCAGTATTCGCCAGCGGATTGGCGAGTTCCGCGACCAAATGCGCCGGGTTGCACCGGATGTCCGATGGGTCGGACCGGAAACATTTCATGTCACGCTTCAGTTTCTCGGAGAGACGAAAAAGCTGGAGCAGATCCAGCAGGCCCTGCGGCAGGTGAAGGGTTCGCAGATTAACCTTACGTTTCGCAACACGGGGTTCTTCCCTAATCCGAAATCGCCGCGGGTGTTCTGGGTCGGTATTGAATTTGACCAGAGCCTTCAGGAGCTCGTGAAGTCGATCGCCGAAGCGCTCCGTCCGCTCGGGTTCGAGCGCGATAAGGGCCCGTTCCAGCCGCACTTGACGCTGGCGCGCAGTGGAAGCGGGCGTCCGCGTCCGGTTCCGGATGAACGCTCTGCGTCCGGCTTGCAGCAGGTCCGCGCCACAGTCGAAACCATGCCGTCACTCGAATTCGGTACAATGACGGCGCGCGAGTTCTACCTTTACGAAAGCAAGCTGTCGCCCGCGGGAGCGCAGTACACCAAGCTGTCGCGCTATCCGCTAGAGCAGCCTCGCGCCTGACCGACCTTTGACCAAGCTAACACTCATCATCGCTGTAGTTTCGTACTTGCTGGGATCGATACCTTTCGGCTACCTCCTGGTACGCATCTTTCGCGGCCAGGACGTCCGCCAGACGGGCAGCGGCAACATCGGAGCCACGAATGTTGCCCGCACTGGATCGAAGGGACTCGCGGTTGCGACGCTGCTCCTCGACGCACTAAAGGGATATGCGGCGGTAGCGTTTGCATTCCGGCTGGCCGGATCGCACCGCTTCGAAAACGGGGTTTCGACGAGCATCTACGATAGAGGCGCAACCGATGATGGACAGCCAAACCGTCTTTCTGCTGGCGGCGCTGGCGGCGTTTTGCGCCATTCTGGGACACATGTTCACCGTATGGTTGCGGTTCAAAGGTGGAAAGGGAGTGGCGACCGCGGTGGGAGCGTTCGCGGCACTCGCGCCGCGCGCCATTGTTGTCGCTCTTGTCTTGTTCGTGATCGTGGTCGCGGTCACCCGTTACATTTCGCTGGGCAGCATGGTTGCGGCCGGAGTATTTCCGTTGCTGGTGTGGTGGCTCAACCCGGCCGAGCGCACAACCGCGCCGATCCTGCTGCTGATCGCGGCGTCTTCGTTTCTGATCATCATTCGGCACCGAGACAACATCCGGCGCCTGCTGGCCGGCACGGAGAATCGTTGGCGATGAAAGAGGGCCTGCTGGTGAGCGAAATCGCAGTCATTGGCGCGGGTGCGTGGGGCACGGCAATCTCCATCGTCCTGGGGCGCAAGCAGACGCATCGGGTGCGGTTGTGGGCGCACGAGCGTGAAGTGTGCGAAAGCGTTCGCGCGCGCCGCGTGAACGATCTGTTCCTGCCGGGAGACCCGATACCGGAAACGGTCCAGGCAACGAATGACTTCGAAGAGGCGCTGCGCGGCGCGGAGATCGTGGTCAGCGTCATGCCTTCCCATCACACCCGCCGCGTGTTTCAGGCGATGCGGCCACACCTTCGTCCGGAGATGCTGTTCGTCAGCGCGACCAAGGGAATCGAAAACGATTCCCTGCTACGCATGACCGAGGTCATAACCGAAGTGTTGAGCGGCGCGGCCGTGGGTTTCGTTCCACGGATTGGTGCTTTGAGCGGCCCGACGTTTGCCAAAGAGGTAGCCAAGGGCGATCCGACGGCGATCACCATCGCCTCCTCGGACCGGGAGCTTGCGGCCATGGTGCAGCGGGAATTCAGCGATCCGCGGTTTCGCGTTTATACCAACGACGATGTGATCGGCGTTGAACTGGGCGGCGCGCTGAAGAACATCGTCGCGATTGCGGCCGGCGTGTTATCGGGGCTCAATCTTGGGCACAACACGGTGGCGGCACTCATCACGCGAGGTCTTGCCGAGATAACACGATTGGTAGTTGCCTGCGGCGGGCGATCCGAAACCATGGCCGGGCTGGCTGGACTCGGCGATCTGGTGCTGACCTGCACGGGTGGCCTCTCGCGAAATCGCAGCGTCGGCGTCGAGTTAGGCCGCGGCCGCAAGTTGGACGACATCATTGCCGGGATGCACGGCATGGTGGCCGAAGGTGTCCTAACCACGAATGCGGCAGTCGGGCTGGCGCACAGAGTCGGAGTCGAGATGCCCATCACGCGAGCAGATGCACGCCATTCTGCAGCAAGGGAAATCGGTGCAGGACGCGATCCGCGACCTGATGGGCCGGCCCTCGACCAGCGAGGTGGGGCTATACAGAAATTAAGTCGTAAGTACCCGGTTGCGGAAGTCCGTGAACGACATCTAATCGTGCGGCAGGTTGATGCGTTTTTGCGCAACGCTGCCCTCTGGTACCTCATCTAAACACGAACGGCTTGCAAGATGGAATACATACATGTGTGTCCTAAAGACAATGTCGAGCCAGCGGGATGGCGTGCGAGACCTCACGCTGTCCCGACCCCCTTTGCGCAGTCCTTGTTGCCCTAGCGACTTTTCTGCTGGCGGGACCTGTCCTGCTGGGCACAGAGCGGCGCGGAGCTGTCGAACTCTTCCCACCGCGGAGCAGGTCGTCAATCGCAACCAGGACCCCTATGCCGGTTCGATTCCGCAGGGCAAGGCCACTCCCGAGGTGCTCGACCTTACGGTTGAGGAAGCGCTCGACCGGGGCCTGAAGTACAACCTCGGCTTGTATCTGGCCGCTCGCGTCACCGAACAATCAAGGGCCGCTCATCTTCACGCCCTTAGCGATCTGTTGCCGGTGGTGAACGGCTCGTTCACCGAGGAAGAGCAAAAGCTCAACTTGAAGCAGTTCGGCTTCACATTTCCCGGATTTCCGACCTCGGTGGGTCCTTTCGGCATCTCCGATCTTCGGGCTACTGGAACTTGGACCGTCCTCGACTTCCATTCCATCAACAGCATCCAGGCGGCCACGCAGAATGTGAAAGCTGCGCAGTTCACCTATCATGATGCGCGCGATACGGTGGTGCTGGCCGTGGGAGCGAACTACCTGCTCACCATCGCGCAGGAATCCCGCGTGATAGCTACGGAAGCGGAGCTCAAGACGGCGCAGGCGCTGTATCAGTTGGCGGCGGACCAGGAGAACGCGGGGCTGGCGCCCAAGATTGACACATCTGCGTGCTCGCGTCCAATTGCAAGCTCAACAGCAGGCTGTCATCCAGGCGCAAAACGATCTGGAAAAGCAGCGCATCGCCCTGGCGCGCGTCATCGGCTTGCCGGTGCAGCAGAAATTTCGGCTGGTGAACCGCGTACCCTATCATCCGTTTCCCCAGATGGAGCTGGAGACCGCTTACGAGCAGGCTTTGCAAACCCGGCCCGACTACCAGGCAGCATTGGCTTCCTTGCGAGCGGCGCAACTGAGTCGCGAGGCGGCGTGGAAGCAGCGCTTGCCCTCGATTGGCCTGGCTGGCGAATACGGCGTGTTGGGCACCACTCCCGATGCCATGTCCCCGAACTGGTCAGCGGCCGCAACGCTGCGAATCCCTATCTTCCAGGGCGGAAAGGTGGAGTCCGATGTCCAGGAGGCCGATGCCATCCTGAAGCAGCGTCAGGCGCAAGTGGACAACTTGAGAGGCCGCATCGAACAGGACGTTCAAGATGCGCTGCTCGATTTGAAAGCGGCGGCCCAACAGGTTGAAGTGGCGCGGTTGGGACTGGATCTTGCGCAGCAGGCGCTGGCTCAATCGCAGGACCGCTTCGCCGCCGGCGTGACGAACAACGTTGAGGTGATACAGGCCCAGCAGCAGTTGGCAGGGGCCAACGACCAATATATCGCCAGCTTGTACGCCCACAACATTGCCAAGGTCCTGCTGGCCCGCGCCATTGGCAATGCCGAGCAGGCGGTCAAGCAATATCTGGCAGAACCGGGCAGCACGGCGCCGAATGGTGTCGCGCCGCCCAGCGGTACCGGCAATCCAGCGACCCGGGTCGGCAGGGGTGAGCGGAGAGGCGACGCCTCCTGCCCCGCAACAAGACGCAAATCCAGTTCCTCATAAATAGTCACTAACAGGTGAGTGAAAAATGAGTCCGAGCACGACTGAGCAACCCGATCTCGAACGGCATGGGCCGCAAGGCCAGGAACACGAGGAGCATCATGATCCGGAAGTAATCCGGCATGAAGAGGACCGCCGCAGCTTCCTCCAGAAGAATCGCGCAGCCAAACCCATCGTCTTCCTGGTGGTCATTGTCGCGCTCCTGCTGGTGGGCTGGTTCTGGTGGGAGAGCCGCCATTGGGAGAGCACGGACGATGCCGAAGTTGATGGGCACATTTATCCCATCAGTGCACGGGTAAGTGGGCAGGTTAAGAAGGTGAACTTTGATGATGGCCAGGTGGTACGTAAGGGCGACGTTCTGGTGCAAATCGATCCGACGGACTACCAGGTAGCATTGGATCGCGCCAAGGCTGACTACCAGGACGCATTGGCGCAAGCGCAAGCGGCGCAATACGGGGTGCCGGTGCAGAGTGTAGGTTCGGTCAGCCAGATCCGTTCGGCCACTGCGGACATGTCGTCCGCCACCGCCGGCGTGGCAGCCGCTCAGAAGCAGGTGGACGCCGCTCAACAGCAGATACTGGAGGCGCAGGCGAACGCCGTCAAGTTGAATAAGGACGTGGAACGCTACCAGCAGCTGCTGGGTAAGCGTGAGATTTCGCAGCAGCAATTCGACCAGGCCACAGCCGCCGCCACGGCCGCCAATGCTACGGTCAGCGCGCGACAGGCAGAACTTCTATCGGCCCAGGCGCAAGTGAAGATAGCCGAATCGCGCATCGAACAGGCCAATGCAGAAATTAAGAATGCACAGGCCACACCGAACACGGTAGCCGCTACTAAGTCGAAGGCTGATTCCGCCGCCGCACAAGCTCTCCGTTCCAAGACAGCACTCGACCAGGCGCAACTGAATTTGGGCTACACGACGATTGTCGCTCCGGTGGACGGAGTCGTGGGCAAGCGCTCTGTGCAAGTTGGCGAAAACGTGGGAGTGGGGCAAGACCTGATGGCCATCGTGCCGCTGCAGGACGTTTGGGTCACAGCCAACTTCAAGGAGACGCAACTTGCTCACATGCAGCCAGGACAGCCCGTCAGAGTTAAAGTTGACACGTACGGCGGCCGCAAGTGGGACGGCCACGTCACCAGCATTGGAGGCGCAACCGGGGCGAAGTACAGCCTCCTGCCGCCAGAGAATGCGACTGGCAACTACGTCAAGGTGGTCCAGCGCATTCCGGTGCGCATCGACTTCGATGGCAATGATAAGCCTGACTTTAACAAGGACGGGTTGCTACGTCCCGGCATGTCGGTCGAGCCGGACGTGAAGGTGCGTTGAATGTCTGCAGCCTTCGTTCAACACCCTGATCCAGCACGGGTTTGCTGGCGGCGGGTTTCTCGACCTCAAACAAGCCATCTACCAAAGTAGACTTAACTACTATTGGCTTCGTCGATTTTCCTGAATTCTAACCTATTTTTCTGATAAATTGCTTGCAGGCTGTTATCGTAATACTCCGTGCTCGAAAGCGCCACGGAACCCAGCGGCATGAATTTCGAAACCCTTCCGAGTCTTATCGCACTGGCCATCCTAGTCGTAGTGTTCCGGGCGATTTTGCGCCAAGGCACCAGCGAACCTCTCCACCTCTGGCTGACGGGTTGGATTCTTGTTCTCGATACACTTCGTAGCGCAGTTCCTGGACACCGGTCAAGGTCTTTGGAGTCTCTTGGCATACGCGGTCAGTCTCAACGCGCTCGAACTCGCCAGTATTGCCTTCCTAATTTCAGTTTCTCTGGTTGCGACCGACCGTCGCCGCCAACTTCTGCTCGCCGCGGTAATTGGAATTCCGGCGCTGGTCTATACCGACGCTAATGTTTGGGACATTTCCAGCCACATCTTTTACTACATCGTAATTGCCGTTGCGTTTGCCGGAGCGGTGCTGGTTGTGTGGAATTTCTACCGCAAGACCACTCCCTATGTCATCGCCCTGTCGGCTGGATGCGTGGTTGTGGCATGCGGAATGGTCTGGGCGGTCGCCCGCAACCAAGCTGATCTCGGCATCATATTCCTTCTAGCGGCGCTAAATTACATTGTCGCGACACTGTTTTGGCGCCGCTTCAGCCGTGCTACGGTTGGCGTCCTGACTACCGTTTTTGGCTTTATTGCCTGGGGCTCCGTATTCCCGATCGGAACCTTGCTGGTTATCTTCGCCCCCTCGATCCATGTCCAATCCGAAGTATGGAACATCCCCAAGTACTTCGTTGCCGTTGGCATGATCGTCATACTTCTGGAAGACCAAATAGAGAAGAGTGACTATCTGGCCTACCATGACGAACTTACCGGACTGCCGAACCGGCGCCTGCTGGAGGACCGGCTCGACCAGGCTCTAGCGCGCGCCAACCGCAAGGGCAACAAGGTAGCCGTCCTGCTACTTGATCTGGACCATTTCAAACAGGTGAACGATAACTACGGACATCGCATCGGAGACCAGACCCTACAGCAGGTTGTGACGCGGCTGGCCAGCCGTATGCGCGTCTCCGACACTTTGGCGCGCTCGGGAGGAGACGAGTTCACGGTGATCAGCGATGTAGCCGATGCAGAAGGCGCGCAGGTCCTGGTTTCAAACCTGGAAATGGCGTTCACCGTTCCCTTCAAGATGGAAGGCAAAATTATCCACACCGGCCTCAGCATCGGACTGGCGTTGTATCCTGATGACGGCCGTACTCCCGATGACCTCTATGCGGCCGCCGATCAGGCCATGTACGAGTCCAAGCGGGCCAGCCGCGGTCCTGGGGCGTTCAACGCGCTTTCCCAGTTTCGCATGTAGCTTCCCCGCCTTCTCTTAGAATGGAGTGCGCAGGGTTCAATCGCCTAGCGTTCGTTGGCTCCGAGTGCACCGCTGTGCGAAACTCACCATGGGCGACACCTGCCCGGGCACTACGGCTGATATTTCTTCACGCACGGACGCAGGGCGCTTTGGGCCGGGATGGCGGAACTGGCAGACGCAGCGGACTTAAAATCCGCAGACCCGAAAGGGTTGTGGGGGTTCGAGTCCCCCTCTCGGCACCACGTTAGACCCTCGTGGACACGACTGTGGCGACTAGGTGGGGTCGACGGGACGGTCGCTAGGTTTTGTCGCTTTCCGCAAAGAGCTGAACGCTGTTCCCTCCATCTTGCTTGGCGCGATACATGGCCGCGTCGGCGCTCTGGATCAGGGATTCCCCATCCTGACCGTCGTGTGGAAAGAAACTGATTCCGATGCTGGCGGTGATGTGAAAAACGTGAGGCGCGAGGTTGTGGGGCGCCTCGACCGCACTGAGGATCTTTTTCGCGATGGGCATCACGCTTCCCGAATGGTCAATCTCCGGCAGCAATATTACAAATTCATCGCCTCCGTAGCGGCTCACTGTGTCTGAACTGCGTACGCTAGCTAGCATGCGCTTGGCCATGGACTGTAGCACTCGGTCGCCAATCGCATGTCCAGCGGTGTCGTTGACGTCTTTGAAACGATCCAAGTCCAAAAAGAGCACCGCAAGCGGCCTGCGATGGCGGGTCGCCAGCGCAATTGCTCGACCGAGCCGATCATTCAGGAGCAATCGGTTGGGCAGGCCGGTTAGACAATCGTGTTGAGCCAAGCGCGATATTCTGAGCGCCCTCGCGCGCGCTTCTTCGCTCAAGGCGCGGAACACGATCACCGCACCGGTGGAGCGGCCTTCCCGATCACGAATTGGGGCTACTGAGTCTTCAATTGCGGTCTCGATTCCATCGCGCCGGACAAGAATGCGGTTCGCAGCGAGGTCGCCTACCGCGTCCCAGTCATTCGCCGCGTCGGTCAGCGGCTCGGCAGATCCGCAAGCAGGAGCGTCGATGATCTTCATCACGTCTGCCATAGGTAGACCTAGCGCCTCGTGAACCGACCACCCTGTCATCCTTTCGGCAGCGGGATTGAGATAGGTAATCCTTCCCGAGTCGTCGGTGCTGATGATGGCGTCGCCGATGCATCTGAGGATGTGTTGCGCCCACTTGGCGGGATCGCCTTGCTCTTCCGAAACAGATCGGGCCTCGGAGCTAGAGTTCTTAAGATTCTGGGGTCCCAAAGTGCTACCAATGTATCCGCAATCGTAGCCCAATTGGAATGGCCTGAAGGGAGATGTCGCGAGGGTCACTGTGATGCTAGGTTCATATTCAACCAAGGTGCAGTGGCGTGCAATATGGTGCGGGCCTCATGATCGTTGCCAGCCTCAGCTGGACGACTTTCCCAGGTCGTCCAGCGCCAGTCCAAGACGCTCCAACCCCACGCGGGTCATCTCCGTGTCGCCACCAATTCCCAGCCGGAAATGCTGCGGCATGTCGAAATAGCTGCCCGGTGCGAACCCAGTCTCGTACTTCTCCCTCGCCAGGCGAAGGAGTTCCTCGACACTGCCGTGCGAGAGCTTGGGAAAGACGATGGTGCCGAACTCCGGGCGGCAGCACTCGAGATCGCTACGCGATGCCAGGAACGAATCCATTGCCCGCCGGTTCGTCTCCAGAATTCTCTTCGCCCGGCCAGCCACCCGCTCCAGGTTGTCGATTGCTATCACGCTCAGTAGCTCCGCCGGATGGGCCGCATTCACTCCGTAAAGGTCATGGATGTGCCACATGCGCTGCGCCAGTTCGGGAGCAGCCAGTACCCAGCCGCAGCGCAGGCCGCTTAACCCGTAGGCCTTGGTCAGACTGCTGGTCACCAAAAATTGTTCTCCGAGATGCAGCGCCGGACGCGGGCGCCGATCGAACATCGCCTCCAGATATACTTCGTCTACCAGCACGAACGCCTGGTGATGTTTCGCTATGTCGCCGACCGCGCGAAGCGTCTCTTCATCAGCCAGGGCTCCACTCGGATTGTGCAAGTTGGTGATGACAATCAACCTGGTGCGCGACGTGATCTGCCGTTCCACCTCGGCGGGATCCAGCCGAAATCCGTCTTCGACCCTCCGCTCAAAATAACGGACACTAGCCCCCAAGTACTGCAAAGCGCTCACCAGCAGTTCGTAGGTTGGATGTTCAACCAGCGCTTCATCGCCAGGCTCGATTGTCGCTGCCATTGCGAGATGATTGGCCATCGACGTTCCAGCCGCCGCCACAACACATTCTGGCGGCACGCCGTTTAGCCTGGCCAAGCGTTCCTGCAAAGGGGCGTAACCATAAACATCCGGACCATTGATCTCCAGGTCTTCGAGCCGCACTGGAAGTTCGGCGAGCGGATAGCTCGTAACGCCACTGGCTGCAAGGTTGAACCTGGCGCCGGTGTGCAGCTTGGAGAACTCCATGTAGGGCGAGCGGCTTTGGGTTCGCAGCGGCATCATTGCTCCCTGTTCTGTGTTTTCTGTTTCGCCGCCCAGACGGCGTACGCCGGAATACCGAGCAGCAGAATCGCCATACCCAGCAGGCTGTTCATGGGATATTTGTAAATTGTATTGGCCACCACCAGCCAGCAGCTCAGAACGAACAGGCCGGTGGTGTACGGGTGCCACGGGACCCGGTAACCCTCGGCCAGCGCAGAGCCTTCCCTTCTACGAAACACGAACAGACTTGCGCCGGTCAGGCCGAAGAAAATGAAATCCATGGACACCACATAGTTCAATATTTGCTCGTAGCGCCCCGAAAGCGCGACCACCAGCGTCCACACGCTTTGCAGGACGATGGCGACCACCGGAACATGCGTCCGCTCGGTTACTTTGGCCACACTCTGAAAAAATAGCTTATCGCGCGCCATGGCAAAGTACACGCGAGGCGCGGTGAGAATCGATTGGCTCAGGAAGCCGAGGGTGGAAACCGCGATACCCAACGCGATCAGCCGGGCGCCGGCATCACCCATCGCGATGCGCATAACGGAAGTAGCAGGAACCGTTGTCTCTGCCAACCCTTGCGGCCCCAGAGTGCGAACGCAGACGAAGTTCACGCCCACGTAGAGCACGATGACGCCACGTACGCCCATCACCAGGGCACGCGACAGATTCTTCGCTGGATCTTTCACCTCCGCGGCGATGAAGTTTGCCGTCTGCCACCCGCCGAAGGCGAACAGCACCGGAACCATGGCGGCACCGACGGCGGTCACCAGGTCGAGCGACGGTTTGCGGTCCAGCACCGGATGCCAGAGTGGATGCGGCGCCTTTATCAGGAACACGCCTGCCGCAATCAAGGTCGCGATGGCGCCAATTTTCATAACCATCAAGACGCTCTGCACCCGGCTGCCGAGACGCACCCCGAGACAGTTGATCAAGGTCAGAACGGCCAGCGTAACGATAACAATCGTGCGCTGCGTCAGCCGCCATCCGGTCAGCTCCAACAGATAGCGCGCAAAGGTCACGGTGACTGCCGCCATGCCTCCCGCCTCGATGACCAGCAGCAGGACCCACCCGTAGAGGAATCCAACGGCAGGATGAAAAGCCTCGCGGAGATAGGCGTATTGGCCGCCGACCTGGGGCATACGAGAAGCCAACTCCGCGTAGATAAACGCCCCGAGGATGGCCACAAATCCGCCCGCGATCCACACACCCAGAATCAGCACCGGAGTGTGCAACTGCTGCGCAACTACGTAGGGATTGATAAAAATACCTGCGCCGATAATGCCGCCCATAACGATCATGGTGGCGTCGAACAGGCCCACCTGGCGCAAGAGGCCCGGCGTGGAAGGCGGGGCTTGAGGCTCGTGAGTAGAGTACGGTTTCAAATTGTCGAATCGCGGTTATCGTATCTACTGGCTGATCGCTAACGTTGGACTCTGCAACTCGAAGAGAGCTAACGCTATCGGCGGCCCGGCGTCTGACTGTAACATGCAACGCGAGTCATTTGAGATGGTAGGATATTCAACGTGCAACGGTTCTCATTCGCCGCCGGATCCTGCACTGGTGTCTGAGGAAATTTGCAATTGGCTTAAACTAACCCGGCCTTGGCAACTCAGTGTTCAAACCGGGGTTAATCTCGAGAATGGAGATGAATGATACAGGCGGAAACGCAACCCACAGTTCCATTTGTCTTGTCATCCCAGGGCCAGGAGAAGAAGGTGACTGCTAGTCATACCGAGGCAAGATTAGCTCTGACAGGCAAAATCCAATCGAAACTGGCGTCAGCCGGGAGAGTTCTCCAGCTGTTGAACCGTAAGCAGTTAGGGCTAAGCTCCGGCTTCGCCCTGCTCCTCTGCATGACATTGGGGAGCTGTAGTGGCTTTTTTATTAACCCTTCACTAAGTTCGATTTTCGTCACCCCCCCTTCGTCTACGATCGCCGTCAACAATACGGTCCAGCTGATCGCAACGGGCGTCTATTCGGACGGAAGCCAAAAGGCAATTTCGGGATCGTCGGTCGGTTGGTCAAGTTCGAATACGGCGGTCGCGACGGTCACCTCGCCCGGTGGCCTGGTCACAGGAATCTCCACCGGCACTGCAACCATGACGGTCACCTCTCAAGGTGTGAACACGACTGCCACCGTTACCGTTACCCCCACAAATATAACAACGCTATCGATTACTACAACGCAGGGGAGTACCCTTCCCCAAACCACGGCTACGATTTCCGGGGCGCCGGCAACCCTGCAGTTCTATGCCTACGGGAATGGATTGAGTAGCAACGATCTGACAGACGCCGTAAGCTGGACATCGTCAAACACGAGCATAGCCACCATCAGTTCCGGTCTCAGCAGCGGCAATGGCTTGGCGACGAGCGTGGCGGCCGGAACTACGAACATCACCGCGACCATTACAAACACCTCCTCCGGCATCCGCGTCACCAGCAACACAATAGTGCTGACCGTGCAATAGGAGTTTAGGGATTAACACCTCAAGGCCGAACGCTACTAAGGCCGAACGTTAATGGGAGCTGTGAGGAGCGCCCGGGAGTGGCGCTCCTTTATTCATTCCCGCCTCACTTCGACTGCAGAAACTCCTCCACTGCCTTGTTGAACTGAATCGGCTGGTCAACGAAGGTCATGTGTCCGCTCTCCGGTAGAATCACCAGCTTGGAGCCCGCGATTTTGCCGTTCATCTGCCTGGAAAGCGAAGGGTCACTCTCATCGTGATCGCCGGCGATGATCAGGGTCGGGATCTTGATAGCAGGAAGCTTCTCGACGTATTCCACTGACTTCAGGTTGCCGTCGATCACGAACTCGCCATGCGATCCCCACATCTCGCGGTAGAGGTCCCAGGATGTGACACCTTGCGCGACTGGATCGTAGTTGGGATCGGGGTGACGCTGGTAAAGATAAGGAAAATAGCCGTCTCCCCACGCTGCGTTCATGTAATCCACCGTGTAACGGCCGTGTTCCCAAGGCTTGCCGTGATCGAACAGGCCCTGCGCTTCAAGTTGATTGATATGGTCGCGAACCTCGGGCGACATCTTCTGCTTCATCTGCACAAAGACCTCGTTGATCCCCTTGGTGCTCGCAAACGTACTGGCCAGTATGAGATGGGTGAGGTTGTGCTGATACTTGAGGGCGTACGCTTGTGCAAGTACTCCGCCATAAGAGTGGCCCAGCAGGCTGATCTTTCCTAACCCAAGTTCCTGGCGCACTGCCTCGACATCTTCCACCATGTTCTCAACGGTGTAGCCGCTGGGCTCGTCGAGCTTCTCGGAACGTCCCGACCCACGCTCGTCAATGAAGATGAGCCGGTTCTGCCGCGCGAGTGGCAGCAAATAGGGCAGGAAGTAATCATGCGATGCGCCGGGACCGCCATGAACGATCATCAACGGCGGCCCGTGACCGACGATCTCGTAGTAGATCATTTCCCCGTGAGCGTCTACGTAACCTTGTTGGATTGGATAGACGTTCGACGTGCCCGTTGAAGCTCCGGAAGTCTCTGCTGCGTAAGGAGATGGTTGCAACCCGAATGCCGATCCGAAGAGCATAGAGAGGGCAATTAGCCGAAAAAGCGATAGTTTCATGCCCAGATAGTACTGGAAGCGACAGAAAGCACCAACTTTGGCTCCCGATTCAGGAAGTGCGGATGCCGCCTAATTATCCACAGCTGGCAAACAGCTTTTTTTCTGCCGCTTAGGGGTTCCGTACGACGATCCGCGGTTACCTTTTGAGGCGCAATTCGTCTGATTCCAAAGGAGATATTGATTCTTGCAGCCGGGCGTTACCCTTCTGGGAACTCCCTGGAAAGCATGGATTTAAGCTTGAAGTGCAGGCCAAACCGGGCTATAGTGGTTAGTCTTATTGCAACACTCGGAACCCCTTACCTCGTGTTTGGGCCCTGGGAAACGAACCTGAAACGGCGCCCTTGAATCGTTGTAGAAGTATAGTGAATCCAATTAGATACACGCGGCCACGAGATATCGCTGAGGCAAAATGCGTCAACCTGATATCAAATCCTAACCGCAGAAAGAACCTGAACTATGGCAAAGCGACGCGGCAATCCTAACTGGGGTAAACCGGAACCCATTGGTCCGATTGTACCGACCATTACCGAGTTCGAGCAGGTAGTCAAGGAGTTCAAGCTCCAGCCCGACCAGTACATTCGTTCCACGCGTTTGCGTGAATGGGCGCGGAAGAACAAAAACTCCAAGTACATTCCTGAGCCTCTGTTGGAAGCTTGGGGATTTGAAATCGAGTCCACTCTCTAACTCACGCCAGCTTCCCCAAGGGCCGCGTCAGCGGCCCTTTTGTTTTGTTTGCCTGGCTAACGACGGTCACAACGCTCTGTGATGCGGATTCCAGCCACCGTTTGACCCTGATTGCGGCCCCATGCGATAGTTAGCTGTTTCATAAGACTGTAATACTTTCGCACTCCTAATATTTGCCTTTATGGATCTCCCGACAACCGCCTGTTGGCTTGGAGCCTCGCATGCGCCTCATTCCGCGTGACACCAAGTTTTTCGACATGTTCGCTGAGATTGCGAACAACGTGGTCGAGGGCGCGAAGGTCCTGTCCGACCTGCTGCATAACTACGACTATCAGCAGATGCCCGCTTCCGTGCAGAAGATCAAGGAGATCGAGCACCGCGGCGACGACATGACGCACCGCATCCTGATCAAGCTGAACCAGACCTTCATTACGCCCTTCGACCGGGAAGACATTCACCTGCTGGCTTCGTCGCTCGACGACCTGCTCGACTTTGTCTTCAGCGCCAGTGACCGTCTAGTGACCTACAAGATCACCCAGCCTTCGCCGTCGGCCAAGATACTGGCTGGAATCATCCTCAAACAGGCGGAAGAGCTGAAGCAAGCCGTTGGCCTCCTCAGCAAGGACCACCGTCTGCTCGAGCACTGCGTGGAAGTGAATCGTCTGGAGAACGAAGCCGACCAGGTCAGCCGCGAAGCCATTGGCCGGCTCTTCGATGGCGGATACGACCCCATCACCCTGATCAAGCTGAAGGAGTTGCTGGAAATCCTGGAGGAAGCCAGCGACAAGGCCGAAGACGTGGCCAATGTACTGGAAACCGTCGTCCTGAAGCACGCCTGAGGCGCCGACTGTGCGATCAAACCGAACATCCAGCCGAGGACGAGCGCTCATGAGCCCAGGACTGGTGCTGCTGATCGTCACCGTCGTCACGGCGCTCATCTTTGACTTCCTGAACGGCTTTCACGACGCAGCCAACAGCATCGCGACCGTCGTTTCCACTCGCGTTCTTTCGCCCAGACTGGCGGTAGCTTTGGGCCGCAGTTTTCAACTTTCTCGCCGCCTTTCTTCTCGGCACAGCGGTGGCCAAAACCATCGGCGCGGGCATGATCCGTCTCGACATCGTTACCCAATACGTTGTCCTGGCCGGACTTGTGGGCGCGATCGTGTGGGACGTGCTGACTTGGCTGCTTGGCCTGCCAACCTCGTCGTCGCATGCGCTGATCGGTGGTTACGCGGGAGCGGCGATGGCGCGGGCCGCAATTCTCCACGGCTGGAGCGACGCGCCGCATGTCATTGTTCCCAACGGCTGGACCAAAACCCTGATCTTTATCGTCCTCGCACCGGTGATCGGGTTTCTCCTGGGCTTCGGCTTCATGGTCGCGATCTCCTGGATCTTCCAGCGCAGATCGCCGCGCCAGGTAGACGGGATTTTCCGCAAGCTGCAATTGCTGTCGGCTGCGGCTTACAGCCTCGGACACGGCGGAAACGACGCGCAGAAAACCATGGGCATCGTCGCCGGCGCGCTCTATACTGCGGGCGTCTTGAGCGAGCACGACTTCAAGGCCAACTGGGGACACTGGCATTGGCCCATCATTCTGGCAGCGCACGCGGCAATTGCCCTGGGCACTTATTTGGGCGGATGGCGCATCGTGCACACTATGGGCTCAAAGATCACCAAGCTCCGGCCAGTTGGCGGATTCTGCGCTGAAGCGGCCGGAGCGATCACTCTGTTCGGCACCGCGCTGGCTGGAATTCCCGTGAGCACGACGCACACCATCACCGGCGCGATCATCGGCGTCGGAACTACGCATCGCATCTCCGCCGTGCGCTGGGGCGTCGCCCGCCGCATCGTGTGGGCTTGGATTCTCACCATTCCAGCCTCGGCGCTGGTCGCCATGCTGACGTTCTGGCTCATTCGCGTGTTTAACCCCAATGCGTGAGAAGGCCGCTGTTCGCTCGTTCGCTCTTCGCTTATCGCCGATCGTTCCTAGGCCCGGCGTTCCTTGGTAAGGACCGTTGTTCCTCAAGACCGTCATCCATTCAGGCTGTCGTCCCTTTGAAACTGTCATCTCGACCGAGGACTTTAGTCCGAGCGGAGAGGCCTGCTTTCCTCCGCTTTGGCGAAGAGCGAAAAGCGAACGGCGAATAGCCCCTGCTGCTAAAATCTTCCCAAGCCCTCATGTCCGTTCACGGCCCATTCTGCGATGTCGAGACCGCGCTGCAGGAGATCAGCGTCGGCCGCATGATCGTGGTCATCGACGATGAGGACCGCGAGAACGAGGGCGACCTCACGATGGCCGCCGAGAAGATCACGCCCGAAGCCATTAACTTCATGGCCAAATACGGTCGTGGCCTGGTTTGCCTGGCCATGACCGAGGAGCGGCTGGAATATCTTCGTCTCGGGCAAATGTCGGCGGAGAATACCTCCAACTTCGGCACTGCGTTCACCGAGTCCATCGACGCCAAAGACGGCGTCACGACCGGCATCTCAGCCTACGATCGCGCCGAGACCATTCGGGTTGCCATCGATCCTTCCACTCGCCCGAACGATCTCGCGCGCCCGGGACACGTCTTCCCGCTGCGCGCGCGCAAAGGCGGAGTGCTGGTTCGCGCCGGACAAACCGAAGCTTCCGTTGATCTCGCGCGGCTCGCCGGTCTGGTCCCCGCGGGCGTGATCTGCGAGATCATGAACGACGACGGAACCATGGCGCGCGTGCCGCAGCTCACCGAGTTCTGCCGTCAGCACAACATGAAGATGCTGACCGTCGCCGAGCTCATCCGCTATCGCATGGCGCATGAACGCTACGTCAAGCGGCTGGCCGAATCGATTGTTCCCACCGCTTACGGCGACTTCCGCATGATCGCCTACGAGTCGGAGATCACCGGCGATTCGCACATCGCGCTGGTCAAAGGCGACGTCGAGAACGCAGGCGAAGAACCGGTGCTGGTGCGCATGCACTCGCATTGCCTGGTGGGCGATGTCTTCGGCGCGAGCTGGTGCGGATGCCACGAAGTGATCGAGGGCGCGATGCGGCGCATTGCGGAAGAAGGTCGCGGCGCACTCATCTATCTCCACTCGACCTCGAAAGGCTATTCCGTCGAGCGGCTCGGCGAACGCATGACCATTCAGTTCCATCACGAGCAGCGTCTGCCCACGTTGCCCGAGAGCCAGCGGACGACGCAGCGCGAGATCGGCATTGGCGCGCAAATTCTGTCGGACCTGAACCTCAAGCGCATTCGCCTGCTGACCAACCATCCGCGCAAAGTCGCGGGCCTCGAAGGCTTCGGCATCGAGATCGTGGAGCAAGTTCCAGTCTCCGTCGCTGGAACCGCTTTCATGCGTTAAACCCCGCGTTTCGCTCTTCGCTCTTCCCTTTTCCTCTTACGTTGTCATCACGAGCGCAGCGAGGGATCCGCGTTGGGCTTTTCGCTTCTTTGCGCTGTCATCCTGGAGCGAGGACTTCACCATTCTCAAATTGTCATCCGGAGCGAGTTGAGGGACCTGCCTTTCCAAAAATCAGGATCAAGAAGCAGCCGCGGATTCACGGATAAACCCGGATTTTGCTCTGCTTATGCCTTCAAGACCGCCCTCCACCTGGAATCAATCACTTAGCCACCAAATACATCGCAAATATCTGATTATGCGCGGTTTATATGTATCCATTTGTTAAATAAAGGTTTAGAAGCACGAAATCGCCGTTTTTGGGGTCGCATATACATACTATACATAAAAGTATGTATCATACTTTACATAGAAGTCATAACAGTTAGAAAAGGCAATCGACGGGCACCCACTTCTGGAAATTGCCACGGTCTTCGGACTCACCCTGCAACAGCTCATGGCCATCCTGCAGTTCGCGGCTGAGGGCGCGGCCGGCCTCTGCCGGTCGCTAGACAGAAGTCATTAACTGATTCCTCATCTCTCCCGGCAAAAAAAAATATGCGCCGGAGCCCCAAAAGGAGCATATAGTGTCGGGTTGTCGGGCGCTAAAGAGGTAAATTCCCAACAGAGTCTGAACCCTTCCACGCAGCCCTGTTCCGGGAGCTGCCCCAATCAAAAGGAGTCTGCTATGGCGAACATTCAACCCAACAGATTCGTCCTGCAAAGCAGTGACGGAAAAATCAAGGTCGACTATGAGACTTCTACTTTTGTCGGCCAGCCAGCTTTGAACCTTACCCAGGCGCCAGCGCCGCCCAGGCACTTCGCCGGTTCGCAAGTCCGCACGCTGGCGACGGAGGTCGGGACCCTTGTCACGGTCACGACGCATATCACGATCGACAGCGGATCGACATCGTTCAGCGTATTGATTCCGGCGATCAGCCTCAATGGCTTCGGCGATCATGAAGCGTTCGCGACCGAGGCCATCATTACCAGCCACTCCGGCCCGATTCCACTTCCGGCGGCTGGGGTCCACGAAAGGTATCAATTCGTCCCACTGAAGGGCGACGCCAGCTTTGTGTTCACCTTGATACAGCCGTTGATTGCAGCGGCCAAGGGGTCGGGCACATAGCCTGGATCAATGCCGTCGGGCGGGCCGGTGTCGATGCTAGTGTGGTGAGTCGAAAATCTTCGATGGGCCCGCCCGAATCTTCCTCTGCCCAGGTCAGCGTCCGCGCGAAGGACGCGAACCTGCGGCAACAGGCTCCGGGAGAGCATGCCCACTCACAAACGCGAGGCCTGGTACCGCGAACAACTGAAGCGCGGAATCGACGTCGTCACTTGACATCCCAAGCTGGTCGAGACCGGACTCGTCTGCTGGAGTTTCCGACGATCCTCTTTTTCAAGGCACAGCAGGCAGGCCAAGATCAATCACAAGTTGGCGGAATTCCGGGTCCGTGTGCAGCCAGCGAAACTGCGGAGCGAGTTCCACGTCGGTGAGCGAAGAGTCGTGACGCTGGCGGGCTATTTCGAGGAACTTCATCGTCCCATTGCGCTGGCGCAGGTAACCGTAGGCGGATGCAACGTTGAACGGCGATCCATTTTCATGTTCATACGCCCGGAGCGCCGTGGTCAGTCGGTACTGAAACAGACCCTGTGCCCCGCCGGCTCGCAGAGCCGCCTGCTGCGCCGTAACATCCTTCACCACCTCGTCTTCTCCGCGCAATGACGCCGCCTTGCGGAATTCCTCCAAGGCGTCCTCATAGTTGCCTTCGTCCCAGTAGACCGCTCCAAGGTACGCGTGCGGAGACCGGAAACTGGGATCGGACGCCTCCATCTGCTTGAGCAACGCGAGCGCCTCTTCCCGGCGTCCCGCCCGCATCAGCAGCACACCCTTGTCCGCCAGAATGGCCTTGGATGAAGGATCCAATTGACGCGCTCGTTCAATTTCCGCCAGCGCCTCCTCCGGCCGCAGGACTTGGATTAAGAACGTGGCGTACCAGTGGTGAGCGCGGGCTAGATTCGGGTCCAGTTCGATGGCACGCCGGAACTCGCGGTCGGCATCGGCCGCATCCAGGAATCCCCAGAACTCCGCGAATGCCAGCGAAGTATGCGCCTCGGCCAGGTTTGGGTCCAGTTCCACTGCTTTTTGGGCGGCTGCGCGGGCGCGCTGCTCCGCCTCCAGCGCTGGCATCGAGCTGAATTCCCGCAAAAGGCTGTAAGAATCGGCAAGCCCCACGTACGCCTGCGCGTAGCCTGGATCACGGACGATCGCTTCGGTGAATTCGTCCACCGCCCTGTTCAGATCGCCGGGCGTTCGTTTCTCGAAATAAAACCTGCCCTTCAAGTAAAAATCCTGGGCCACTGAGTCCGGCGGACGGTGCGCTGCCTGAGCCGTACCGAAATGAATCGGGGAGCGCCCCGTGGATGAATAAACCAAAAACCCGACCACCACCAGCACCGGTAACACCCACAACAGGGCCCGTATCCCGGAAACTCTTGTCCGGGAAAGAGGCACGGCGCCGGGTACAGGCTCGGGCACGGCACGAATTTCCCCCGCAGCTTTCGCGCCCCCGGCGGGCGAAGCTCCATTACCGCCCGGCGCCAGTTCGCCTGCGGGGGGCGCAGCGATCCCCGGACCAGAGTCATTCGCCCCGCCCGCCAGCCAGCGTTCCAGTTCCTCTGTGTAGGCAAAGACTGATCCTTTGGTTGCGCCCGGAAGCCGATGTACCGGCAGGCCGCGCCCCTTCTCCCAGCGCTTGACCGTCCGCTCGTCCTTGCTGAAAAAGGCTGCTATCGCTTTCCAGGAATCGAGACGCGTGTTCTTGGGGAGCCCGTTGTAAGAGGCCGTCACGAAATGCCCTGAGATGTCATGGGTTACCGCTTGCCGCATAAACACGCGGCCCAGCATAGTATATCTGGCTTGAGCGGAGATTCGTCCCCAACGAAGATGCCCCAGCAGCTCCGTTCCACTAAGGAACAACTTGGTTCTTGGGCCAACGACTGTCCTCGGAGGTTTGCGGGTTTGACAGTCGAAACGGGAACTGTGCCCTGAATGATCGCAATCCCAAAGGAGAAGTAAAGGTGGAAAATTCTGTGCAAACAGTTACGACGTCGCTCAATTACGCCCTGCTCCAGGGCAAGAATGCAATTCTTTGCACAGCCATCGCGCTTGCTGCCCTTGTCGCGGCAATGCCAAGCCGGGCGCGGGCCCAGACCTTATCCACCGTCTATGATTTCGTGGGCAGCAGCAACTCCCAGAATCCGCAAGGGGTTATCGCGCAAGGGAGGGATGGCAACTACTACGGCATGACCACGGGACCCGAACCTGGGACGATTTACGAGGTCTCGCGATCTGGGGCTTTCACGCTGCTGCACTCGATGGTGTATGCCGATGGCCAACTCTGCAATGGCCTGGTGCTGGGGACCGACGGAAATTTCTACGGTTCTTGCTTTAACGGCGGTAACAACACGAACGCGACCGGAACCTTCTTCCGGGTGACGCCGGCGGGGGCGCTCACCGTTCTGCACTATTTCGATGGACTGTCCTCGGGCACATCCGACGGCTGCTACCCGGATGGCGTGCCGGTACAAGCGACGGACGGAAATTTCTACGGCACGGCCAGAGGTTGCGGGTTGGACAACGGCGGCATGGCGTACAAGATAACGACGGCCGGAGCATTTACGGCAATCCACTCCTTTGCCGGGGGAACCACCGATGCTCAGAATCCGCAAGGGGCGCTGATTCAAAGCAGCGACGGCATCCTGTGGGGGACCTCCTATACCGGCGGCCCAACCGGCTCCGGTACCGTGTTCAAAATGACCACGGCGGGCAAGGTCACGGTCGTCTATCAGTTTGCGGCCTGCGGCTTGGGGACTACCGGCTGCAATCCAGCGGCGGGACTGGTACAGGGCACGGACGGAAACTACTACGGGACGGCGCTAAGTGGCGGGACCAACAACCAAGGCGTCGTTTTCAAGGTGACACCGGGCGGGACCTATACGGTGCTTCACAACTTCAATGAAACCGTAGACAACGGGGCCTATCCGGAGTTGCCGCTGACCCTGGGGACCGACGGAAACCTCTATGGAGTGGCGACCGGCTGCTTTGGAGGTGGATGCAGCGATGCGGACATCTTCAAAATCACCAGCGGGGGCGTGTTCACCGACATCTATAACTTTCCCAACCTCGGTGGAAACAACAACAGCATCCCTGAAACGCCGCTGTTGCTCGGAACCGATGGCGCCTTCTACGGCACCACGTATGAAGGCACGAACGCTGCTGGGAGCGTTTTCAGCCTGTCGGTGGGGCTAGACCCGTTCGTGGAAACACAGCCGACCTCCGGCATGGTCGGGGCGCCTGTCGTTATCCTCGGGACGAATCTGACGGGCTCGACCAGTGTAACTTTCAACGGAACGGTGGCGCCATTCAACGTCGTCTCGGATTCCGAAATCACAACCAACGTACCGGCTGGCGCGACTAGTGGCGCGGTCCAGGTTATGACACCCAGCGGCACGCTGACCAGCAACGGGAGCTTCTGGGTCACTGGGCCTCTTCAGTTCGTTCCAGTCAGTCCGTGCCGTCTTGTGGACACACGCAATCCGAATGGGGAGTTCGGCGGGCCAGCACTGCAAGCAAACAGCACCCGCAGCTTCACTATTCCTGACAACCAGAACTGTAATATTCCGTTCGCGGCCGCGGCTTATTCGCTGAACGTGACGGTGGTGCCGCACGGACCATTGGGGTACCTCACGATATGGCCCAAGGGAGGATATCAGCCTTATGTCTCGAGCCTGAACTCGGTGGATGGGCGCATCAAGGCCAACGCGGCAATCGTGCCGGCTGGATCCAACGCGGTCAGTGTTTATGTCACTCAAACGACCGATGCCGTGCTGGACATCGACGGCTACTTCGCGCCCGCCAGCGGCTCCACGCTGGCGTTCTATCCACTGACGCCGTGCCGCGTGCTGGACACGCGCAAGGCGAACGGAGACTTGGGCGGACCTTCCTTGACCGGCGGCCAGGAGCGTGATTTCCCGGTGCTGGAGAGCAATTGTCAGATTCCCAACACGGCGCAAGCCTACTCGCTGAACTTCACGGTGGTGCCTGTGGGCGGACAACCTCTGGGCTACTTGACGGTGTGGGCCCAGGGCGTCCTCAGGCCAGTGGTTTCGACCTTAAACAATCTGACGGCGACGATTGTGGCCAATGCCGCTATCGTACCGGCGGGCACGGGCGGCGGAATCGCCACCTATGCCGACCAGAACACGCAACTGGTGGTGGACATCAACGGCTACTTTGCTCCGCCGGCACAGGGTGGCTTGTCGCTATATCCGGCGGTGCCCTGCCGGGTGATTGACACCCGCAACGGCAACGGCGCTTTCAGCGGCACGCTGAGTCCGCCGGTGGATGTCACCAACAGTGTTTGTGCCCCACCCAGCACGGCGCAGGCCCATGTGTTCAACGCCACCGTGGTGCCCACGGGCGCTCTGGGCTACTTGAGCTTATGGCCGGACGGTGAAGGCCAGCCGCTGGTCTCGACGCTGAATGCCGTCGACGGGGTCATCACCTCGAACTTGGCGATCGTGCCGAGCACGAACGGCAAGGTGGATGCCTACGCTTCGGGCATCACGCAACTGATCCTGGATATCTCCAGCTATTTTGCACCGTAGCTATCGGGATGCCCTTGCCCAGCCTTTCACCTGCCTTTGGCGAAGGCTGGGCGCAAAATTCTGATCCGATATCGCGTCGGGCCGTTGTTCCGCGATCTCTTATGCAGCCGACTGTTCGAGGCGCTTGAGGGTTGGCAGCGCCTTGATGGACTTGCCGGACGTCTACTCGGCGAGGCGGATCTCGTAGAGACTTTGCAAATTCAGCCAGAATTTCGCAGTCGTGCCGAAGAAATGGGCAAGGTGTAAGGCGGTGTCGCCGGTGATGGCGCGCCGTCCGTTCAGAATCTCGGTGATGCGATTGGTAGGGACATCCAATTGCCGCGCTAGTTCGGCGGCGCTCATGTCCATCTCTTTCAGCTCTTCCGCAAAATGTTCACCCGGGTGGATTGGGAATTCTTGCCACGGCATCTCTCCGCGATAGCTGACGATCACAGGTTAGCATCGCGGCCAAACACGCGTTCGGTCAAGCATAACGAAGCCGCTGTTTGGGTGTCGTCCGGCTGAAGATCACCCCATTGGTTAGCGCGGCTTCAAGCCACGCCTCTTCAATTCGTCGCGCGGTGAACGGCTGTTCAGGTATAGTCTCTTGCGGGGACGAGGACCACGAACTCGCCTCCATCTCTCTCAAATGCAAACTGCTTCGCAAAAGCTCGCCGACAACGAGTTTGACCGCCTTGACGAACTACTCTTTCGATCGGGTGGCGAAAGCGCCATGAATCTGGAGGAGTTGGATGGTTTCTTTGCCGCACTCATCTGCGGGCCGGAGATCGTCATGCCCAGCGAGTACCTCCCAGAAATCTGCGGTCTCGAATCGAATGACGCCGACTTCGCGTTTGAAGATTTGGAGGAGCTTCAGGAGTTCCTGGACCTGCTCATGCGCCATTGGAACAACATCGTCCACACCCTGTCTTCCGGCGAGATATTTTTGCCGTTCCTGCAAGAGAACGACGATGGCGTCGTTTGTGCCAATGATTGGGCGTGGGGCTTCATGCGGGGCGTCGAGATGCGGCATGACGCATGGGTGGAATTATTCAACGATGAAGATCAGGCAGGACCACTCATCCCGATTCTAGTTTTGTTCCATGAACATGACCCTGATCCGGAGATGCGCCCTTACGAGGAGCCGGTCAGCGCGGAACTGCGTGAAGAGTTGATTGTGGGGGCGGCGGCTGGCGTAACCATCATATACCGGTATTTTGCACCCCATCGTCGCATGGCTGCGACGGCCCACGGCAATATTGCACCGCGCCGCGTCCAATCCAAAACCGGCCGCAATGATCCCTGTCCTTGCGGCTCGGGCAAGAAGTACAAATACTGCTGCGGCCAAGCGTCTGTCCACTGACGCGGCATTCAACTGAAACGTGACTGCTTAGTTCGGTTTGCGGGGCACGATCTCCTCATCGCGAATGAAGAACTGGGCGGAGCACTTTTCGGAGCCGCAGATGACCGGCAGCAGGCCGGAGATCTGCTTGCGGGTGACGAGGCCAAGCTGCCCGCAGGTGGGGCATGACAGGACAGCCCAGTAGGGATCTTCGCTTTCGCCGACCTCGCCGGCGTTTTCCAGCACAAAAATGGTTCCAGGTTCCATCTGTTCGGGGATCCACTCGCTCAGAACGCTCAGTTCTCCGGTCATGTGCCCTCCTTCAGGACCTAAGAAGCCCTACGACGTCGTACTACGCTTAGATGACGAACCGAACCGTCATGTTTTCCTGCTGCCGAGTCGCTTCGACCAGCGGAAACACCACGCCGACCGGGGCTAAAGCCCGTGAATGTCTGCGACCGCTTTGACACCGGCCTAAAGGCCGGCTCTACCCGTTCTCCCCGCCGAGCTTCCTTCTTGCGCTCGAGGGGATGGAGCACCCGCTGAATGGCGTCGCTGAGGCACACTGATAACATCGGCTGGCGGGCGTTCTTCAGCAGATCAACCACGGCGCGGGCCGAATCTTCCAGGTAGATGTGGCGGCCATCGGTCAGCAGATGGTATTCCGAGGCGGCGGTGACCGTCTCCACCAGGCGCTTGCCCAGCTCTTTCTGCAGGAAGCGGATGACCGAGCGGATCTTCTGCAGCGAAAAGCCACGCTGGCGCAGCTCGCAGAGGATGGCGACTTCAGCCAGATCGTCGAGCGAATAGATGCGCTTGTGCCCTTGCCGCGCAGGGACGACGATGCCGCGCTCGTCCCACCACTGCAGTTGGCGGGGGGTGATTCCCGTCAGCGCGATCACCTCGTTCGATGTGAAGGTCTGCTGCATCCCTCGTTCCGGTCCGAAACAAATCCCACAGAGAATGTTTGAAACATCATAGTGCAGGTACGTGTAGTGTCAAGATGAATTATTGACGACCCTGGTTACCAACAGGTGAATGCAGGAAGAATTTGCCGGGTTGTAATGTGGCGGGGTTGGGGTGGGTTCGCGGCGACCGAAGATGCCCCGTAGCGGCGGCAGAGGTTCGCATGTCGTGACCCTGCGTCTGGTGTTGGCACGTCCCTTGTCGCCGATGTTCTGCCAGCCATCGGTCGATCCTTGCGATTCACAATGTCTCATCACAGCCGGGTGTGAGCCGCGCACTAGGCTGAGGCGCAGAGATGGCCTCACAATAAAGAGTGATCCTTGACGAACAACTGAATAATTGCAACTGATCTGGAGGTCCTCCATGGAGCCATTTCGTTATCACGTCTTCGTTTGCACCCAGGAAAAAGGGGAAGGAGTTCCCTGCTGCTCGGTTGCCGGTTCACCGCGCATTCTGAATGCGCTGCGCGACGAACTCGGGGCCAAGCGTCTGGCCAATGACGTCCAGGTTTCGACCTGCGGCTGTCTCGGAATTTGCGACAGCGGGCCAGTGATGATCGTCTATCCCGAGGGCACGTGGTACACCAAGCTGACCCCCAGCGATGTGGCGGAGATTGTGTCGTCGCACTTCCAGGCAGGCAAGAAGGTCGCGCGCCTGGAGCGCAAAGATTCCGCGGAGATGAAGGCGGAGATCCTCGATCATCGCACTGAAGTATCTGGCGATGCTGGAGGCGAAGGACGCTCGCGGGCGTGTTGCCCGACGATGTGAGCGAACTGATCCGCGGATTCATGCCCAGCCGCGCGGTGCTGACCGCCCTGGAGCTGGACGTGTTCACCGCTGTTGGCGAGGGCGGCAGCGGCGCAAGCAGATTGCCGCCAAGATTCAGGCGTCGGTGCGTGGGACGGAGATGCTGCTGAACGCGCTGGTCAGCCTGAAGCTGCTGGAAAAACGCGACGGCGTTTACACCAACACTCCGATATCGGCGCGCTTCTTTGTCGGCGGCACGCCCGACAGCGCCCGTTGCGCGCAGTTGCACATCGCGAACATATGGAAGCGCTGGTCAACCTTGACGGATGCGGTGCGCGCGGGAGCGGCCGTCGCTCCCCGCCGCGAGAATGGCTGGGTGCAGCCGTTCATCGCCGCCATGGACCACACCGCCCGCGGCCGGGCCCGCGCCGTGGTGCAGGCGGTCCAGGTCAACGGCGGCAAGCGCATGCTCGATCTGGGAGGAGGCTCGGGCGCGTATTCCATTGCCTTTGCCAAGGCTGCGCCCGCCCTGGAGGCCGAGATCGTTGACCTGCCCGAGGTGCTGCCCATCACCCAGGAGCACATCCGCAGGGCAGGGTTGAGCAATCGGATCAGCACCCGCGCCGGCGACATGCTGACGATCCCGCTGGAGAGCGGCCGCTACGACCTGGTTTTGCTGTCGGCCATCTGCCACATGTACTCGCCGGAGGAGAACCGTCAACTGTTTGAGCGCGCCTATGCGACGCTTGCCCCGAAGGGGCGGCTGGTGGTGTCGGACTTCATCCTGGAGGCGGACAAGACTGCGCCGCGATTCGCCGCTCTGTTCGCATTGAATATGCTGGTGGGCACACGCGCGGGCGCAAGCTACAGCGAGCCGGAGTACGAGGCCTGGTTGAAAGCGGCTGGGTTCACCGAGACCAAGCGCGTGCGCGTTCCCGGGCCGGCCACCCTGATGATCGCGACGAAGTAGGACCGGTTTCGAGGTGCGAGTGAGAGCGCGGTTCCACAACGAATTCCTTATCGCGATCCGGCGCTCGAAACTTGAAACCCTGAACCTCGAAACTGGAACTATCATGGACGCGTGGAGGTTTCCATGTCTCCGAGCGCCCAACAGCTCACGCGACGCGAGCTGATCGCGAAAGCCACAGCCGTCACCACCGCCACCCTGATTACTCCAAGCGTGCTTCTGGCGACTCCTCGAGGCCAAAGAGCCGGAAGTCACTGCCACCGAAGACCTGATGCGCGAGCATGGCGTGCTTCGCCGTGCGCTGCTGGTTTACTCCGAGAGCATCCCGAAGATCACGGAGCAATGCCGCGTCGCTCGACGCCGGCGCGCTGTATCGCACGGGAATCCTGTTTCGCGACTTTGGCGAGAATTACCACGAGAAGATGCTGGAGGAAGAACACATCTTTCCCGTAGTACGGAAGGGCACGGGCGAAGCGCCAAAGCTGGTGGACATCCTGCTGGCGCAGCACGCGCGCGGACGCGAGATCACCAGCTATCTGCTGGCGGTGACGAAAGGCGGCCGCATCGCGACCGCCAACGCCGAGCCGCTGGCGCGCTCGCTGGAAGCGTTCGTCCTGATGTATCGCAACCACGCCGCGCGCGAAGACACGGTCGTCTTTCCTGCGTGGAAGACCCACTTCACCAACAAGCAGCTCGACGAGTTGTCCGATCAATTCGAGGACATCGAGCACAAGATGTTCGGCAAAGACGGCTTCGACGACGCGGTGGAGAAAATCAGCGCGATTGAAACCACGCTTGGCTTCGGCGATCTGAGTCAGTTCACGGCGCCGCCTCCGCCGGCGATCAAGAGTTAGGCATGGCACGCAACGAAAGCCCGGAGTGGGCGAGGCGCACCGCCAAGGCGCTGCTGCTCATTCGCATTTTGGTGGGCTGGGTGTTCGTGTCGGAAGGCATTCAGAAGTTCCTCTTTCCGGCGCAACTGGGCGTGGGACGATTCGAGAAGATCGGCATTCCATCGCCGCACTTCATGGCGCCGTTCGTGGGAACGGTCGAGATTGTCTGCGGGACGCTTGCTCGTTGATCGGACTGTTCACGCGACTGGCGGCGGTTCCGCTGCTCGCCGTCATTTCAGTCGCGATCGCTACAACCAAGATTCCAATGATCGCCAAGAACGGAATGTGGGCCATGCTGCACGAGGCGCGCACCGACTTCAGCATGCTGCTGGGGCTGGTGTTTCTGCTGATCACGGGAGCGGGAACGTTGTCCGTGGATGCGCGGCGGCGCCATTTGTAAAGCGCCCAGGGGGCGAGTCGCCGTGCGCCGGCATGCAGTCCTACACTACTGCCCCATTCCCGGCGCCACCACAAAGCGGCGAAAGAAGCTGTCACTGTTCCAGCGTGGACGCTGGGGATCGTCCGCGACCTTCACCGCCAGGGCCTGCACGATGTCCTCGAACTTGCCGGCCGCAGCGAGATCGACGGGCTGATTCACGTCATCCGAGGGAGCGTGGTAGCGCTCGGTAAGCCATTGCTTGTGGGCTGCAGCTTCCGGAGATCCCGGCTTGAAGCCCACACTCATCGCCAGCGATGGAATTCCCTGCCGGATGAAACTGTATTGATCGCTGCGGATGAATGAGTTGCGCAGCGGCTCAGGATCGGGTTGTACCTGCACGCCAGACTCCTGCCCAATCTGCCGCACCATGCCGCCCAGGCTGGACTCGTCCAGGCCGTAAACGGTGAGGATTTTCAGCGGGAAGATGGGCAGAAACATGTCGGTGTTGATGTCGGCGACAATCGAGCCTTTCGGCACCGTGGGATTTGCTGCGAAGTACTTTGACCCCAGCAGGCCTTTCTCCTCGGCGGTGACGAAGACGAACAGCACCGAGCGCTTGAGCTTGGCCTGGGAATGTTGCAGCGAGTTGGCGATGTCGAGCACCAGCGCCGATCCCGAGCCATTGTCCATGGCGCCGTTGTAGATGCGATCGCCATTGATCGGCTCACCGACGCCGAGGTGGTCCATGTGGGCGGAGAGCACGACGTACTCATCCTTCAGCTTGGGATCGGAGCCCGGGAGCTTGGCAATAATGTTGGCCGATTCGACGTCTTTCTGGATCACCGTAGCGTGCGCCTTGATGCTGGCGGTCAGCGGGAAGCGCGGCAACGGCTTACGATCTTTTGCGAGATCGGCGAGCTGCTGAAACTTGTACGGCGATCCCCCAAACAGCTTGTCGGCATAGGCCGGGTTAAAGACCACCTGTAGCTTGACACCTTGCGTCTCGTTGAGTTTGGGATCAGCCAGCGCCATACTGGGTCGCGTACGCGCCAGCGTCATGCGGCTCCAGGGAATGTCCATTGAAGCCGGATTGGGGATGGAGATAATGCCGATCGCGCCTGCCTCGCGCAACGCCTTGGCACGCTCCGCTGCGGACTGATAATGCGATGCCAGCGCCGACGGCATCTCCGAGGGAGAGCCAGAAATCATGACCGCAACCTTGCCCTTCAGGTCGAGGCCGGCAAAATCGTCATAGTCCTTTTCCGGCACGCGCAGACCGTAGCCGACGAACACCAGCGGCGCATCCACCTCGGGAGCAAGATCGACGCGGGTGCTGAACATGGCGTCCTGGCCGAGCACCAGCGGTTCATCCTTGCCGTCGCGCACCAGCGCGAGGCTGGAAGCGGACTCGTCAATCTGGCGACTCACCAGCTTGACCGGCTGATAGAAGCCGCTGACGCCAGCGGGCTCAAGACCATCAGCTTTAAGTTGCTCGACGATGTACGCGGCAGCCTTGCGCAGACCTTCACTGCCGGTCTCGCGGCCCTCCATGTCGTCGGCGGCCAAAACTTTGACGTAGTCCCACCAAGTCTTACCGTCGAAGTTGGGTGACGTCGCTGCTGGAGCGGGAGTGTTCTGAGCAAGGAGTGCGGTAGACAGCACAGTAAGCAGGAGCAGATGTCTTAGCATTGATAATCCTTTGGAATCGTTAACTGACAGCGCCGGTGTCAGTACAAACGCACTTCAATGGCGGACAATTGTCGGAGCACCCAGAGTCACTGCCGTTGTTTCCAATATCCCGGTCGCCTGTGCCCGTGGGCCACGGCCAGCACTTGCACGACTAACTCTTTCTCCCGGTAGATGACTGCAAAAGGATAGCGCTGCAGAACGAACTTCCGAGTCGCGTGCTCACCAGGTGGCCAACGGTCTGGTGACTCGCTCACTAAGTTTATTGCCCGATCCATTTCGGCAGCAAATTTGACAGCTGCAGCCTCGCTCCGCTCCAAGTACCAAGACAGTGCTGATTTCAATTCTGCGAGGGCCGCGGGATGAATCTCCAGTGGCTTAGCGCCCATTGAGAATGGCCGAGATTTGGCGACGCGCTTCCGACCAGGGAATTGGTTTCACCTTGCCAGAATCTAATTCGCCTATCCGGCGCGCGATCTCTTTGTTCCACTCTTCCTCCGCCGACGTGTCCAGGGTCTCGTCGAGACTTTCGAGAAGAGATCCGGCCAATGCAGCGCGGGCTTCGGCGGGAAGAGCGAGCGCCTTTTTTAGCAATTCGGAAACATCCTGGCTCATGGCGATTATTCTACCTCCGGGAAGGTTCCCTGGTATGTGATCTGCTTGCCGATCCACCCCCATGCCAACGCCTGCAAGATGGTTGCGATATAATCTGCTCGCAGAGCGGGAGTAACTCAGTGGTAGAGTCACGGCTTCCCAAGCCGTTGGTCGCGGGTTCGATCCCCGTCTCCCGCTCCAGAAACAGTTCTCAGTAGTCAGTAACCAGTTGTCAGTTAGGCCGCGACGGCTTCCGGGTCGCGCACAAAGCTACGCCCACGCTTCTCCTTGCCGAAGATGAGCAGCATGGAAAGTATGGCCATCACGACCAACTCGAAGGCCACCAGCGCCCACGCGTAGCCGAGGCGATCGCGCAGCGCGAACTCGACCGTCGGCGTGGAGGCGGCAAGCAGAATACCGATCTGGTAGGTGAAACCCGGCAGCAAGCCGCGCACCGCGTCCGGTGAAAGCTCGTTGAGGTGAACCGGAATGTTGCCCCACGCGCCTTGCACGCCCATCTGCATGATGAACGCGCCGACGGCCAGCATCGCTAGCGTGCCACCGAAGGCCCAAACTGGCATGATCGCGGCCGACACAGCCAGCGCCGCGAGCATGCTGTAGCGGCGGCCTATGCGCTCCGAAAGCAGGCCAAAGATCACGGCGCCCGTCACCGCTCCCACGTTGTAGAGGATGGTGATATAGGCGACGGTGTTGGGCGCGATGCCGTGGGCGTGCTTCAGAAAGTCGGGATAGAGGTCCTGGGTGCCGTGCGACAGGCAGTTCATCATGAACATAAGGGCGATCATGTACAGGCTAAGCCACTTGTGCTGCCAGGCAATGCGCGGGCCGTCGATGGTTCGTGCCACGCGGTGCTGCTTCCAGGCTTCAGACTCGGGGACCTTGGTGCGGATGTAGAGCGCCAGCAGCGCCGGAAGGCCGCCCACCCAGAACATGGCGCGCCATCCCCAATTGGGCAGCACCACCCGCGCGGCGACGGCGGCGAGCAGGTAGCCGATGGCATATCCGCTCTGCAGAATTCCCGAGAGCACGCCGCGCCAGCGCACCGGCGCATGATCCATAACCATGGACGCGCCCACACCCCACTCGCCTCCCATGCCGATGCCGAACAGGGCCCGCAGAACCAAGAACACCGTGTAGTTGGGCGCGAAGCCACATAGGAACTCAATGGTCGCGAAGAACAGCACGTTGACCATGAGCGGACGGCGGCGGCCGTAGCGGTCGGCCATCATGCCGAAGATCAGCGCGCCCACGGGACGCATGGCGAGCGTCAGCGTGATGCTGAGGATGATGTCGCGCTTGGGAACGCGGAAATGTGCCGCCAGCGTGTCGAGGAGGAAGATGACGACGAAGAAGTCGAAGGCGTCGAGCGTCCAGCCGAGAAAGCCTGCGCCCATTGCATGCCAGCGGTCCGAGCTGGCCTGGGGTTCCGTGCTGGAGAGGTCTGCCATCGCGCACCCTAAAGTCGGAGAGAAAGTAACAGACTGTGCGGGTCGAAATCTAGCTCGTTTTAGCGACCGCTAAGAAAATCGCTAAGAACTGAGATTTCGGGCTTTCCGGTTCAGTGTCAAGCGTCGAAAAGCCGTAACATATAAGTTACAATGAGCGGTGTGATCGAGATTCGCCACTACGTCAGCCGCGCCGGAAAGGGCGTGTTCGACGATTGGCTGTCACAACTGGCAGATGCTCGCGCGCAGGCGAAAATTGCCGCGCGGATCGACCGGCTTGTGTTGGGAAATTTCGGGGACTGCGAACCGTTGGGCGGAGGCTTGTGGGAGTTGCGAATCAGTTGGGGCCCCGGCTATCGACTCTACTATGCGCTGATCGGCAGGGCCTGCGTTTTACTGCTTTGTGGAGGTGACAAAAAAAGCAGTCGTCTGACATCGACCGCGCATTACGTTTTCTCACCGACTACAAAGAAAGGACCGGAATCCAATGAAACGTAAAGTTAGCGTCTCCCATGATGAGACGATGGTCCGCCGCCTTCGTAAGGATCCAGACTTTGCCGCGGAGTACCTCAAGGCCGCATTAGAAGATGAAGACGAACCTCGGGTCTTGCTTCTTGCCTTGCGCCGTCTCGCCCAAGCTCAAGGTATTGCCAAGGTCGCGAAAGCTGCGGGAATCGAGCGCGAGAGTCTTTATCGGGCCTTGTCGGCCCGCGGCAACCCTCGCCTATCGACGTTAGTCGCCGTCACCAAGGCGATCGGCTTGAGACTCACCGTGGAAGCCGCTCCGTAAGCGCACTCCCGGTCGCTATCCACGGCCTTTCAGCGCAGCAGCAGCGCCATGTGCTGCGAGCCTTCCACCAATCCCAGCGACCAGTTGGCCGCGTTGATGAAGAAGTTCGGGAAGAGGCCGATCCAGACCGTGCCGGCTGCGGTGATGGTCAGCGCCAGACGCATGGCCGGGCTGGTGTGTACCGGTTCGGCATCGATGGGCTGGCGCATCAGCATGGAGTTGGCGATCCGCATGTAGTAGTAGAGGGCCACCACGGAGTACAGCACGCCGATTGCCGCCAACGTGTAGTGTCCCGTCTGGATCAGTGACAGGAAAATGAAGTACTTGCCCCAGAAGCCCGCCAGCGGCGGGATTCCGGCCAGCGACAGCAGGAACACCAGCATCAGGATGGCTTCCGTCGGGGCCTTGAAGTAGAGGCCGGCGATGTCGTCGATCTCGTCGCCGATGATGTTGCGGCGGCGCAGCGAGGTGATGACCGCGAACGCGCCGAGGTTCATGAAGGTGTACACCAGCAGGTAAACCAGGATCGCCACGATGCCGGTGGAGTTGTTCTGGCCATCGCTGGCGATCAGGCCCAGCAACATGTAGCCGACGTGCGCGATGGACGAGTACGCCAGCAGCCGCTTCAGGTTGTTCTGCGTGATGGCAGCCAGGTTGCCGCCGGTCATGGTAGCGATGGAAACGAAGATCAGCAGCGGCACGTACATCGAACGCAGCGGATAGAGACCGAACAGGAAGATGCGCAGCAGCATCGCCCAGGCCGCGGACTTCACTGCGACCGACATGAATCCGGTGACGCTGGTGGGCGCGCCCTCGTAGGCGTCGGGCGCCCACTGATGGAACGGCACCGCCGCGATCTTGAACAGCAGACCGGTCGCGGTCGCCAGCAGAGCGAAGATCACGACCGGATCGTTGGGCCGGGCCGCCAGGTTCTCCTGCAGCTTCTGTGCGATTACCTTGAGGTTGGTGCTGCCGGTGAGTCCGTAGAACAGCGACAGGCCGTAGGCGAAGATTCCTGACGAGAACGCGCCGAGCAGCAGATACTTCAGCGCGGCTTCGTTCGACCGCTTGTCGCGGCGCAGAAAGCCGACCAGAACGTAGGTCGAGATGGCCATCAACTCCAGGCCGATGAAGATCAGCACGATGTCGTAGCCGGCGGCCATGCACATCATGCCGACAACGGAGAACAGCAGCAGGGCGTAGAACTCGCCGTGATTTTCCTTCTCGACTTCCAGATAATGCATGGACATCAGGATGGCGATCGCCGCGCCCAGCAGGAACAGGTAGAAGAAGTACAGCGCAAAGCGGTCAACCAGCAGCGAGTTCATGAATCCCGTGCTGGTGAAGGCAATGCCCTGGCGCGCCGCCACGTTGTACGCGTAGTGCAGCTTGCCCACCGCAGCCGCCGAAAGCGCAATGCCGATCAGCGCGGTGATGGCGTTCACCTGCTTCCACTGCTTGGGCAGCACGAGGTCGATCATCAGGATGCCGAGCGCGAACACCGTCAGCAGCAGCATGGGCAGCGCCAGCAGGTAGTCGTTGCTGGTGAAAGTATTGTGTCAGCGAGGTGGTCACAAGTTCATCCTCACTTGCCGCTCGCGGGCGGAGCTGCGCCGCTACAGTTGGTCTGCGCCGTCTTCACCGGAGCAGGCTTCTCCTGCCGGTGCTACGCCCGGTCTCGGTGGGGTCGCCAGTCGCTGCGGGCTTCTGTGTCTGCGGTGATCTTCGGCGGCTTCGGGAACGAGTCGCCGCGTCTCGGTCTCGGGCTCGCCGGTTGGCTGGCCTGCGACCACCGGCTTTGTCAGTCCGGGATAATCCGGACGCACGGTCGCCACCAGGTTGTTCACCGGCGTCGAGAGAATCTGGAAGAACGGCTTGGGATACAAGCCAATCCAGAAGGCGATGATCACCAGCGGAATGAAGGTCGCCAGTTCCCTTCCCGAAAGATCGCGCAGCTTCTCATTCTTGGGATTGTTTACCGATCCGAAGAACACGCGCTGGTAGAGCCACAGCAGATACGCGGCGGCGAGAATCACGCCCGGCACCGCCCAGGCCGCCCAGACCTTGTTCTCCATGAAGGTGCCCTGCAGGATGGTGAACTCGCCGACGAAGCCGTTGAGCAGCGGCAACCCCATCGAAGACATGAACATGATCAGCGTGATGGTCGCGTACACCGGCATCACGTTGGAGATGCCGCCGTACTCGGCGATCTCGCGCGTGTGCCGCCGCTCGTACAGGATGCCGACAATCAAGAACAGCGCGCCGGTGGAGATGCCGTGGTTGATCTGTTGCAGCACCGAGCCGCTGAGTCCCAGCGGGCTGAGCGCGAAGATGCCGAGCGTGCAGAAGCCGAGGTGGCTGACCGACGAGTACGCCACCAGCTTCTTCATGTCCTTCTGCATCAGCGAGACCAGCGCGCCGTAGATGATGGCGATCAGCGAGAGCACGATCACGAACTGGCGTACCCAGGGTGTCATCGCGACCGCCGGGAAGAACGGCAGCGAGAAGCGGATGAGACCGTACGTTCCCATCTTCAGCAGAACGCCCGCCAGAATCACGGAGCCTGCGGTTGGCGCCTCGACGTGCGCGTCGGGCAGCCAGGTGTGGAACGGGAACATCGGCACCTTGATGGCGAAGCCGACGAAGAACGCGAAGAACAGCCAGATGGCCGCATGCCCGCCGATCTTGGGCGCGGTCGCGTAGAGATCGGGCAGATAGAAGGTGTACACGCCGGTCAGGGTGTGGTGATGGAAGTAGAGGAACAGGATGCCCAGCAGCATCAGCACCGAGCCGAACAGGGTGTACAGGAAGAACTTGATGGCGGCGTAAAGCTTGCGCGGGCCGCCCCAGATGCCGATCAGCAGATACATCGGCACCAGCATGGCCTCCCAGAACACGAAGAACAGGAACATGTCGTTGGCCATGAAGACGCCGAGCATGCCCGTCTGCAGCACCAGGAACCAGACGTAATACTCTTTCACGCGGTCCTGGATGGCGCTCCACGACGACAGGATCGAGATCGCGCCCAGCAGCGTGGTCAGCATGATCAGCAGGAACGAAATGCCGTCGATGCCGATCACGTAGCCTGCGCCGATGGAGGGGATCCAGTTGTTGGGCGAGCCCTCGACGAACTGGAAGCCGGCATGGTCCTTCAGCGCCCAGAACCACGGGACCAGCGGCAGCGAGACCGCGAATCCCAGGAAGCCGAAGATGTTGCCGACCCAGCGGATGGCGTCCTTGTTCTCCTTCGGCATCAGCATGAGGAGAATCGCGCCCACCAGCGGCGTGAATAAAATAATGGAAAGAATGTGGTTATACATTTATTTAGCTCTCAGCTTTCAGCCGTCAGCTTTCAGGCTGCTCTACCACTTGATCACGTAATAAAAGACGAAACCCACCAGCCCGGCGACCATCACCAGCGCGTACCACTGCACCAGGCCCCACTGCACCAGGCGCACCGGATACGACGCCAGGCGGGTCACCAGGGCCACCCCGTTCACGAAGAGGCCGTCAATAATCCATTTGTCCCAAAGCACGGACAGCGTGCCGCTCATGCGCGTGGTCCATCCCGCGCCGTTCACCGCGCCGTCAATCACATCGGCGTCAAACTTCCACGCCGCGTCGCCCAGGCCCATCACGCCGAGGCGCACCGGTCCCACCTTCTTGCGGCCGGTGAAGACCCAGTCGTAGATCTCGTCCACGTACCACTTGCGGAAGAGCGTCTTGTAGAAGCGCGGCGAAATTTCGTCGATCGGCTCTTTGTAGCCCTTGTCGGCATTCTTGTAAGCGCGCTGCGCCAGCCACCAGCCCACTACCGCTGCGCCCACCGAGGCGAACATCAGCGTGTATTCCATGGGATCGGTGTGCTCGACCTGCTGCTCGCCGGCCGCGACCTGGGCCGCCTTTCCGCCTTCCTCCAGCACAACTGCTTCTTTGGCGAACACCGGCTCGAGGAACTTCTCGAAGCGATTGGAGCCGCCCAGGCTGTGCGGCAATCCGAGGAACCCAGCGCCCACCGAGCAGATCGCCAGAATGACCAGCGGCACCGTCATCGACTTGGGCGATTCGTGGATGTGGTGTTCGACCTCGTGGCTCATGCGCGGCTTGCCGAAGAAACGTCAGGTAGATCAGCCGGAACATGTAGAACGAAGTCATCAGCGCGGTGAGGAACGCGATGTACCAGAGATAGCGATACGCGCCTGCCTCGCGCGACCACGTCTCCCACAGGATGGCGTCCTTCGAGAAGAAGCCGGCGAATCCAGGAATGCCCGAGATGGCGAGCGTCGCAATCAGCATGGTGCCGAAGGTGGTCTTGATTTTGCCGTGCAGCGCGCCCATGTGCTGCATTTCCTGCTCGCCGCTCATGGCGTGAATCACCGAGCCTGCACCGAGGAACAGCAGCGCCTTGAAGAAGGCGTGGGTGAAGACGTGGAAGACGCCCGCCGCGAATGCGCCGACGCCGAGCGCGAGGAACATGTATCCCAACTGCGATACCGTCGAGTACGCCAGCACACGCTTGATGTCGTTCTGCACCAGGCCGATGGTCGCGGCGAAGATGGCGGTCAGCGCGCCGATGATGGCGACCGTCTTCATCGCATTGGGCGCCAGCACGAACAGCGCGTTGGAGCGCGCCACCATGTACACGCCCGCGGTCACCATGGTCGCAGCATGGATCAGAGCGGAAACCGGCGTCGGGCCTTCCATCGCGTCCGGCAGCCAGACGTACAGCGGAAACTGCGCCGACTTGCCGCAGGCGCCGACGAACAGCAGCAGGCAGGCAGTGGTAATCACCGGATCGCCGATGTGGAATTGTCCGCTGCGCGCCAGCAGATTGACTTTCGTGTACTGCATCGAGCCGAAGTACCAGGCGATGGTGAACATGCCGAGAATGAATCCGGCGTCACCGATGCGGTTCACGATGAATGCTTTGTTAGCTGCGGTCGAGGCGGAATGGCGCTGGAAGTAGAAGCCGATCAGCAGGTAGGAGCACAGACCGACGCCTTCCCAGCCGACGAACATCACCGCGTAGTTGTTGGCCAGCACCAGCGTCAGCATGGAGAACATGAACAGGTTGAGGTAGCCGAAGAAGCGGTAGTAGCCGCCTTCATGCCCCATGTAGCCGATCGAGTAGATGTGGATCAGCATGCCCACGCCGGTCACGAACAGCAACCAGATCGCGGACAGCGGATCGAGCAGGAAGCCGGCATCGGCGCGGAACTCAGCGGTGCCGCCGTGGGTAACGTAGCGCAGAGACGCCATCGCCCGTGCCCATCCAGGTGTACATCACTTTCTCGAACGGCTTGCCGGGATTGGACGCGCTGTAGCCGGTGTACTGCCAGACTGCGAGGCACGCCCACGCGAACGCCAGCACCACCATGCCGACGCAAATGCCGCTCACCGCCGACTTCGACAGCTTGCGTCCGAAGAAGAACATGCAAGCCGCACCGATCGCCGGGAACAGCGGAATCAACCAGATGTGGTCAAGAAAGAACATGTATTAGCTCTTAGCCGTTAGCTATTAGCTTTTAGCAACCGGCCGTCAGTTTCGACCTCGGTGAAAGCCCTAAAATGTTGTCATCCTGAGCGCAGGCGCGCCGCGTTTGCGCGCCGGAGTCGAAGGACCCCTATACTTATCAAGAACTCCAGGGCTAAAGCCCAGTATCGAAAGAACGCATCTTACGCGGCGCTAAAGCGCCGCTCTACCACTTCAAAAGATCCACTTCGTCCACGTTCACCGTCTCCTTGTTGCGGAAGAAGGCGATGATGATGCCCAGGCCGACCGCAGCTTCGGCGGCGGCGTCGGTGATCACGAAAACGGTGAACACCTGGCCTTGCAATCCGTACAGCCGCGAGAACGCCACCAGGTTCAGGTTCACGGCGTTCAGGATCAGCTCAATCGACATCAGGATGATGACCACGTTGCGCCGCGTCAGCACGCCGATCGTGCCGGTGATGAAGAGCGCCGCCGCAACAACCAGGTAATGCAGTGTGGTGATCTCAGCCATGTCAAATCCTCTTCTTCGCCATGACCACCGCGCCTACGATGGCCACCAGCAGCAGCAGCGACGCAATCTCAAACGGCAACATGTACTGGCCGTACAAGGCGAGGCCGATCTGCTGCGTGTTGTCCGCCTCAAGCCCGCGATACCCCTGGTAGAAAACCGATGGAAACGCGCCCCGGCCGGTGCGATACACGAACAGCAGCAGCCCGCCCAGCGCGAGCGCGGCGATGGTGGCGACGATCCACTGCTTGTTGAACTGGTACTCGCGGACGTTCTGCTCCAGATTGATCAGCATGATCACGAACAGGAACAGCACCACGATGCCGCCGGCGTAGAGCACGATCTGCACGGCGGCCACGAACGGCGCATACAGCATCAGGTAGAAGCCGGCCAGCGAGAGCAGCGTCACGATCAGCGAGAGCGCGGCGTGCACGGGATTGCGGCGCGTGATCACCGCGATGGCCGACACGATCGCCATGATCGCGAGAAAGTAGAAGAAGAATGTTGTGGCGACAGGATTCATATTTGCAAAACCAGACGCGCATCTCGCGTCCAAATGTGCCGTCCCCTAAAGGGGACTCAATTTTCCTCTTACGCCTACCCAGCGCTGAAGCGCTGGGCTATCATCTGCCGTCCCGCTCCGCGGGACTGGACCCTCATGGTCCCAACTCAAATCTCAAAGCAAGGTTCGTCAACACGTTCCAGAACAACTGAGCACTAACCACCAGCCACTTACTTCACATACCTCACCGGCTCCGGTCCGCGCTCCAGCGCGGCCTGGTCCAGCACCATGCCCTCGCGGCTGTAGAGCGCCATCTCGTAGTCCTGGGTCAGCTCCAGCGCATCGGTCGAGCAAGCCTCGGCGCACAGGCCGCAAAACATGCAGCGGCTCAGGTCGTACGTCCACGAGACAACTTCTTTGCGCTTGGTCGCCGGATTGCGCTCGCCCTTCACCACGATCAACTGCTCGGGACAGGCCAGCGCGCACAAGTTGCACACGATGCACAGCGACTCGCCAGTATCGGGATTGGAATTCAACCGTGGCTGGCCCCGGAAGCGCTCGAAGATCACCGGACGCTCCAACGGATACTGCTCTGTGATTGCTTCACTTGGCGGCTGATAGTGAAACGTAACCTTTAAGCCTTTGATCAGGTCGACCAGGAATATCTTGCGGAGCAACGGCGTCAAAGTCACTGCAACACCCCCAGAATCGCCGATGTCAGTTGCGGCAACAGGCCCCAGATCGCAGTGGCAATCAGGACGCCCAAGCCGATCGGCAGCAGTACCTTCCAGCCCACTTTCATGAGCTGGTCAAAGCGGTAGCGTGGAAAGGTCCCGCGATACCAGATGTACAAGTACATGAAGAATGCGACCTTCGCGACAAACCAGAAAATGTCCTGAACGCGTTCGCGCACGCCCGGGACTAAGAGCACCAGCCCTACGAATCCCAGCAACGCGCCGAAGGTTCCCAGGCCGATGGTCTGGATCTTCATCTGCGGGATCTTCGGCATGCGAATCGTTCCCAGGAAGCACAGGCCCGCGAGCACAAAGAATGCCAGAGCCGGAACAAATGAGAACGCCAGGTCCCAGGCGCTGCCACTCAACCAGTTGGGGAATGGCCGCATCCATCCGCCGAGCCAGAGTGTGACCGCGATCGACGAGACCGCGAGCATCGCCGCGTATTCCGCCAGGAAGAACAGCGACCAGCGAAATCCGCTGTACTCGGTATGGAAGCCGGCAACCAGTTCCGACTCCGCTTCCGGCAGATCGAACGGCGCGCGGTTGGTTTCCGCGACCATCGCAATGGCGAACACCCCAAACGCGAGGAAGCCAAGCGGGAAGAACTTGAAGATGAACCAGGTCTGCTGCGCGTTCTGCGCTTCCACAATGCCGATCATGCTCAGCGTGCCGGTGCCGGTCTGCAGGCTGGTCATGAGCACGGCCGAGACGATGGCCAGCCCCATGGCAATTTCGTAAGAGACCATTTGCGCGCTCGAGCGCAGCGAGCCCATCAGCGGGTAATGCGAGTTCGACGACCAGCCCGCCATGATGATGCCCAGCACGCCCAGCGACGAGATGCCCAGCATGAACAGGATGCCGATGTTCATGTCGGTCACGGCGTGCGTGCGCCCGAACGGCACCACCAGAAACGTGGTGAAGGCGGTCATGGTGACGACCACCGGCGCGCTCCAGAAGACCAGCTTGTCGGCGTCGTGGGGGATGATGTCTTCCTTGATCAGCAGCTTCAGCGCATCGGCGAAGGGCTGCAGCAATCCGTGCGGGCCGACACGCATGGGCCCGAGGCGAATCTGCATGTGGGCCAGAATCTTGCGCTCCAGCCAGTTCATGCAGATCACGGCCAGCGACACCCCGACGGTGATCAGCAGGATGTAGATGGTCGCCCAGAACATGCTGCCGGCTTCGCCGGGGGTGGTGCTCGTGGACTAAGTAACTTTTGATTGCGTCAAGCATTGTTTCTGTCCGGGTCGGGTAGAGCGGGCCTTCAGGCCCGCGTAACCGCCGTGATATTTCCCCCACCGGCAGCCGGCGTTTAGCCGGCTTCAGCCGGCGGCAGATTTTGTGTCGTCCCTACGGGACTCGGGTTTCTTTACCTGCCCCACCCAGCACTCCGCTTCGCTCCGTGCTGGGCTAAACTGTTCCGTGCCTACGGCACTCGTCTACTGGAGTGCCTGCTGCAGTTCTCAAAACTAACGTCGTGAGGCAGACGCTCTGCAATCTCCCTCACCGTTCCTCACCTGTCCACCTCTCCGAGCACGATGTCGAGGGTGCCGATGACCGCGACCACGTCGGCCACCAGCAGGCCGCGCACCATCTTGTCGAGGGCTTGCAGATTGACGAACGACGGCGGCCGCACGCGCACGCGATAGGGCTGCGTGGAACCGTCGCTGACGATGAAATATCCCAGCTCGCCTTTGGGCGCTTCGATGGAGTGGTAGACCTCGCCCACCGGTGGCTTGATGACCTTGGGCACCTTGGCCATGATCGGGCCTTGCGGCAGGCCGTCCACGGCCTGGCGAATGATGCGCACTGCCTGCCGCATCTCCTCGATGCGGACCAGGTACCGGTCGTAGGTGTCGCCGTTCAGTCCCGGTGGGAATTTCGAAATCGAAATTCTTGTAGGCTTCGTAGGGCTGCGCCTTGCGCAGGTCCCACTTCACGCCGCTGGCGCGCAGCACCGGGCCGGTCACGCCCAGCGCAATGCAATCTTCCGGATTCAGAATGCCGACGCCCTTGGTGCGCTCCACCCAGATGCGGTTGGTGGTCAGCAGCTCTTCGTACTCGTCGAGCTTGGGCAGGAAGAAGTCGCAGAACTTCAGGCAGTCCTGCTCGAAGCCGTCATAGGCCTCATAGATGCAGCCGCCGATGCGGAACGCGTGCGTGGTGAGGCGCGCGCCGCAATACTTCTCGAAGATTCTCAGGACCTCTTCTCGATCGCGGAAGCAGTAGAACAATGGCGTGATCGCACCGATGTCGAGCGCGTGCGTGCCCAGCCACACCTGGTGGCTGGCGATGCGGCACAGCTCGGTGAGGATGACGCGAATGTATTGCGCGCGCGGCGGCGCTTCCACGTTGAGCAGCTTCTCCACCGTTTCGCAGTAACCCAGCCCGTTGGAGACCGAAGCCACGTAGTCCATGCGGTCCACGTACGGGTTGAACATGGTGTAGGTGCGGTTCTCACCGATCTTCTCTACGCCGCGGTGCAGGTATCCGATGACACATTCCGTGCCCAGAACTTTTTCGCCGTCCAGCTTCAGGATGACGCGCAACACGCCGTGGGTGGAGGGATGCTGCGGCCCCATGTTGAGGACCAGTTCGGTGGCATCGAGGAAGGTTTCGTCCTTGGTATCGAGATCGAGATAGGCGGTGCGGTCGTTTTTGTCGCTCATTGTCCACTCTCGATGCCGAGGTTGATCTGCACCCATTCCTGGTCCTGCTGCAGGATGGGGTAGTCCTTGCGCAGCGGGTAGCCCTTCCAGCCGTCGGGCAGAAGGATGCGCTTCAGGTCGGGATGCCCGTCGAAGGTGATGCCGAACATGTCATAGACTTCGCGCTCCAGCCAGTTGGCCGTCTCCCAGATGCCAACCGCGGTGCGCAGGCTCTCGCCGTCCTTGATTTGCGTTTTTACCCGTATGCGCTCGTTGTGGGGAAACGAGTACAGCACGTACACGACGTCGAACTGCGCCTCGCGCTTGGGATAGTGAACGGCGGTGATGTCCACGCAGTAATCGAAGAGCTCGTCGTCCCGCATCCGCAACAGGATTTCGTAGACGATCGAGCTCTCCACGACGAAGTATTTCTGCCCCATGTAGGTACTGGCTTCTTTGATCCCCGAGCCATATTGGCTGCGCAGGCGCGTGACCAGTTCGGACTCCCAAGGCTCTGGCTTCGGCCCTTCGGGCTTCGCGGGAGCAGCCGGCTTGGCAGCAGCCGGTGCAGCGGGTTTCGCCGCGGCGGCTGCCGGTGCAGGCTTCTCACCAGCGGGAGCCGCAGCAGCAGGTTTCGCTGCTTCGGCGGGCTTGGCCGCGGCTGGCGTCTCCACTTTGGGGGCTGGGGTATTCGATTGAGGAGAAGCGGGTTCGGCGGTCTGCGCAGCGGGCGGCTTGTCGCCGCCTGGCGGGGGAGAGACGGGATTTGGTCCTTTGGTTTCTTCCGGCATTTTCTCTGCTTCCCTGCGGTGCCGATCCCACATCGTCCGGCACTCTAAGTTTTAGCAGCTTGGCGCACTTATCATCTGGTGCGAGGGTCACGTCGCGCTGTGACCGCAGTCACAAAATTGGTGTCCGGCTTGATTCCGCATGCCAAAAAAATTCCCCATCCGCATCCCGCGATGCGAATGGGGCCAACTTCATGCTGCGCTGGAACCGGCGCCACGGCGACTGCTTACACCCATTCCAGGGCGCCCTTCTTCCAGATCCAGATGTATCCCACGATCAGGATGCCGAGAAAGATCATCATCTCCAGCAGCCCAAACAGCCCCAGCAGCTTGAACTGCACCGCCCAGGGAAACAGGAAGATCGTCTCCACATCGAAGACCACAAACAGAATGGCGACAATGTAGAAGCGCACCGTGTAGCGGCCACGCGCGCTATCGAAGGGCGTGATGCCGCACTCGTACGGCATCAGCTTGGTCTTGAACGGGTTCTTGGGACGAATCAGCGCGCAAAGCGCCACCGTCCCGGCGGCCACCAGGAACGCCACAAAGGCGAAGATGAAGATGGGTACGTAGTTCTGCGGCATAAATGTGACTCACACGTCACACCGGGGTGTGACACTGGTATGAAAGAACCCGTCACTATAATCCTCTCCGGGACGTGATTCAATGACATGCGTCACAATTTGTGACCGCGGCGTGAGAATCTGGGCATAGCAATATGGACACCGGCCGCGGGCTGAACGGCATTGGAGGACGGCGACTTGAAGAACATTGCAGTGCGGATTGCCGTGTTTGTGCTGGGCGCGTGGTTGATTTACTTCGGTTGGCACAAGGGACACGCCGAGCTGATCAACCTGCAAAACGGCCCAGTCACGCCAAGCAGTAGCTATTCTCCGGAAATCCTTGCGGTGGGAGGCGCCTTCCTGGTGCTGGCGGCCTTCGCGCCTTCCCCGGCCACGCTGGGCCGCTGGATGTCGCGCAAGCGGCGAAAGCCCGTTCCGCATGCCCACTTCCGCCGCCGCAAGAGCTAACCGACCACTCACAGCGACTGCAGAAACGTCAGGAGCGCTTCGCGATCCGCCGCGTTCAGCCACTTGAACTTCTTGGCCGCGTCTTTGGCTTCGCCGCCATGCCGCGTAATCGCGTCGCGTAAGGTGAGCGAGGCCCCATCGTGCATCAGTCGGCTGCGGGTGCGAACACCCCAGAGCGGTGCGGTACGGATACGATAGCGCGTCTCCTGAAAATTCTGGGGTGAATATTCCCTCCAGGTGTGAGAGGCGAACCTGCGGCCATAGTGTTCGACGACTGGAATGACGATGCCGTCTCCGGTGCCCACGTTGTGCATGAGGAAGTCGCTGTAGGGAGAAAACTGCTTCTGGCCGAGCGCGTCGGGAACGGTGAACGCACCGCCGTTGACCTTGGTTCCGGCCGGCGCGGTGGTCATGGTGCGGACGTGACAATCGTTGCAGCCGATCTTGTCGAACAGCTCTGACCCGTGCTTTGCCTTGTCCGTGGCCGCCAGGGTCGCGTCCGGCGGCGGCGCTTTGGTGGCGCGCACGAAGCGGGCGAAGTGGTCAATATCGGAAAGCCCATCGGGACCCGGCTTATCGTTGGGCTCCGACGCAGTGTTACACAGATTGGTGACCTCGTCCGGCTGCAAGCGGCTCGTGATCCCCATTTCGTTCAAGTACGCGTCCCCGGCAAACGACAGCAGGCTGGCTTGTTGATCCTTCCAGCCAAAGCGTCCGACACCAGTTTCGCCCGGAGCCTCCAGGATGGGAACGTGCACGACCAGCCCACAAATCTTGCCGCGGCTTTTCTTGCATTGCTCTTTGGAGAGGTCGATCAGCGCCTGGTCGGACACCGCCTCCACAAATCCGTCACCAAGAAGATTGACGGAGACACGGAAGGTACGCACCGTTTCCGTGTCGGGCACTCGCTCCTGGATCTCGGTGTCGGGGTACGCCCCATTGGGACAGATGGCGCGGTCGTTGACCAGCGTGCGGCCCGTGATGACCTCTTTCCCGCCGGCGATGGGAATCGAGGGGTTCTCGAACTCACCATTCGGGCCGACATGTCCCACGCGCAGTTCGTTGACCTGGCTGGCCGAACCCGAAACCGGATTCTGGTGGCACTCGCGGCAGGATTGCGCGTTATACAGGGGGCCCAAGTCCGTCCTTGATGGCCTCGGTTTCTTCGAACGTGGTCTGGTCTGCCTGATGGGTGGCGTCGTCAACCAGGCCGTTGCTCTTGTCATCAAACGCCGCCGGAGCCTGATTCGATGGAGTGTCGGCTGCCGGAGTGAGCGCCAGCGCAAAGGGTAGGAACGCCGCAAGAATCCCGATCACGATCACACGCATGCCGTGCCTCTTTCGTTCGTTTATGCAGACCTCGCCATTTTGGTTGCGGGCAGCGCCCGCTGTCAAGAACATCCGTTGGCGTGCTCATTGACAAGGCGCCAGATGGTGGTGCAGCGTTTCAAAAGCGGAAATCTTCCTCGCGGAGAATCGACATGTCGTTGCGACCTGTAAAACGGCTCATCAAGTCCAAGCCAACCCGTGAAGGCGCGGGCGTGCATTTGCGCCGGGCGTTCGGCTTTGGCAACACCTCTGAGTTCGACCCATTTCTCCTGCTCGACGATTTCCGCAACGATGTTCCCGAAGACTATCTGGCGGGCTTCCCGTGGCATCCCCACCGTGGCATCGAAACCATCACGTACGTCCTCGCTGGGACGGTGGAACACGGCGACAGCATGGGGAACCACGGCGCCATAGCCGCCGGCGATGTGCAGTGGATGACCGCAGGCAGTGGCATCATCCACCAGGAAATGCCCAAGGGCGACCCAGCAGGCCGCATGCATGGCTTCCAACTGTGGGCCAATCTTCCGTCGTCGCTGAAGATGACGGCCCCGCGTTACCAGGAGGTGAAAGCGCTCGATATTCCGCTGGTGAAGGACGACGATGGCACGGAAGTTCGCGTTGTTTGCGGAAAGTTTTGGGGGGCGACCGGTCCGGTGGACGGCATCGCCGCCGACCCGATGTATCTCGATGTATCGGTGGCGCCCGGACGAAGAAAGACCCTTCCGGTGGAGACCAGCCGTCACGCTTTCGCCTACGTCTTCGGCGGCGCGGGTAAGTTTTGCAACGCATCCGGCCCGCTTGCGGTCCCCACTGAAGGGGTTGGATGGTCCGAAACCGTTCCGCCCGCAGAGGCAGACAACCGGTCGCTCGTCCTCTTCGACCGCGGAGATGAGCTCACGGTACAGGCCGGGGACGACGGCATCCGGTTCCTGCTGGTCTCAGGAAAGCCGCTGGAAGAGCCCGTCGCCTGGTATGGGCCGATCGTCATGAACACCCAGGAACAGCTCCGGCAGGCCTTCGACGAACTCGAGCGGGGAACCTTTCTGGCGAAGTAAATCGAGCTTCTGTTGTCCTGAACGACGAGAACGCCGCGCCGCGGAGGACTGAAAACCGCTATTGCTGCGGCGGTGTTTGGTCTGCCTTCTCCTTGCTGTCCTTCTCCGCTTCCGCGCCCGGCATCACGTTCCTGAGCGGCGCTTTCAGCTTCTCTTCCAGTTCGGGATGGGGCAGCGGTTTTCGCGGCAGCATCTGGTCGCGCATGGCCGTGTTGTACACGAAGATGGCTTCCACCACCGCAGCTTGCGCCAGGTCTCCCGGAGACAGCCTTTCGTAGGTGTCCATGTTCGAGTGGTGCGCGCGCGATTCGTAATCCAGCGGGTCCTGGATGAACTGGAAGCCGGGGATGCCGACTCCGTCGAAGGCTTCATGGTCCGTGCCTCCGGTATTGCGCAGCGTAATGGTGGAAACGCCCAGGTCCTTCAACGGCTCGATCCACTGCTGGAAGATGGGTCCCATGGCGGCATTCTCCTGCAGATACACACCGCGGATTCGTCCGCTGCCGTTGTCCACGTTGAAGTAGCCGGAGAGCTTTGCCTGCTCCGGCTTGAGCTCGATGGGGCCGGCCGGCTTGCGCAGCCACTCCGGTAGCTTAAGCTGGTCGGGAGCGGTGGACAGCGGCACGAATCCGAAGTGTTGCTTCACGTAGCCATAGGAGCCAAACTCTCCCTGCTCCTCACCTGTCCACAGCGCCACCCGAATGGTGCGTCGCGGCTTCACCTGCAAGGTATTCAGAATCCGCATGACCTCGAGAGCGACCACGGTGCCAGCGCCGTTGTCGGTTGCGCCCGTCCCCGAAGCCCAGGAGTCAAGATGGCCGCCCAGCATGACGATCTCGTCCTTCACCTTGGGATCGGTGCCGGGAATTTCCGCCACGGTGTCGTATCCGTGCTCGTGATCGCCGAAGAACTTGGTGTCAACATTCATCTCAAGGTTGACCGGCACGCGCGCCTTCAGCAGGCGATAAATGCGGCCATAGTTTTCGATGGCCATCACCACGACCGGCAGTGGATCCGCACTCTCGCGGTGGTAAACCTCCCAGCCGAAAGCGGTTCCGTTGTCATCGAAGATGGTGCCGCCAGAGCCGCCGCCGTCCCGCCCGTCGCGACTGGGCATGATGACCGCCAGCGCATGCTCGGCCGCCAGGAACTTTCCGATCTTCTGCCGCAACTCGATCCGCTTCTTGAAGCGCTCGATGTAGTCTTCTCCCTCCGGGTGGGTGGGATACTCGGTCAGCTTCTTCAATTCGGCATCGTCTAGCCGCGTCCATAGCGGCTTCTCCACCGGCTTCACCTCCCGCATATCGCCAAACATCACGATGTGGCCGGCCAGCTTGCCTTTGTATTTGTCAAGATCCTTCTCTTCCTTGACTTCGATCCAGATCGCCGGTCCGCTGACCGCGCCCTGGGTCGCCGGCGACCACGGCCCAGCCTGCGCGATCAAGACTGCCGTGTCCGGCGAGGTCATCCGCACCCAGGTATTCAGCTGCTGCCAGCCCATTCCGAATTCACCCCAATCCTCGAGGTGCGCGTTGCTGCAGCCCATTGCGGTCAACTGATCGCGTGTCCACTCGTTGGCCCGCTTCAGGTTCGGAGAGCCGGTCAGCCGCGGCCCAATGCCGTCGTCCAAAGCCGAGGCATACTCCATCACATGCGAATGGCCAATGCCCTCATTGCGAATCAGTTGGTACATGTTGAGGTCGAGGGTCTCCCGCGCGGGTTGCGGCGCTTCGTACGAGGGACGGCTGGCATCCGCCGGGTTCTTGGGATTGCTCTCCGCCACGGCGGACAAGGCTAACAAAAGAATTACGAGGACAGTACTGAACACGCTTTCGAATCGTCTCGACATCGGGGTCACGGCTCCATTCAAAACTCAAATGCAATTGGGCAGATTAGCAGATTTCCTGCGCTGCAGCACGGCCGCGCCTCATCCCACCGGCCCGCGCAGCCGATAACCACAATGGGATACCAGTGTGCCCAGAGTAAGCCGTTTTCACCTGTTCATGACGGTCGCGTGTGTGACCGTGCTCTGCGTGTCGGTGTCCGGTTGCATGCTCACGGCCATCACCGCGGCAGGAGTTGGCGGGGTTCTCATCGCCATCGTGGTGATACTCGCTGTGCTGTTGCCGCTTCCGGTTTACTGGCACGAGAAGGGCAAGGAAGATCGGCGGGAGGCCATGCTTGTCCTGCTCTGGACAGTGGTGTTGGCCGCCATCCTGCGCTATCCGCTGCTAATCGGGGCGCGTCTCCGCATGCCTCTTCGGGACGTCGGCGCTTGCCGGCCTCGATCGCTCCCTCGGGGTCAATGTTCCTGCGGTGATGGAATGGGCGGCCCGCTGCGGCTGGGCCGGGACCTTGCTCAATAAGAGTTACGCATTGCTCCTGCCACTGCTGCTTCTGGCGATCTTTCTGCCTGCGCTGGCGGGAAGAAGCAAAGCGGCGCAGGAATTCCTGGTCGCAAATTGCATTGCTTTTGCGATTGCGGTTCCGCTGTTTGCACTGTTCCCTGCCATCGGACCTTGGGCCATCTATCATTTCCCTGCCCGGCCTGACCAGCAACAGTGCGAAAGTCTTCTTCTCGCTCTGCGGAATTCCGGCACCTTCCTCGCGATGCCGGGACAGGACGCAGGCATCATGTGCTTCCCGTCCTTCCATGTCATCTGGGCGGTGCTCTCAGCCCGGGCCCTATGGGGATTCCGCCGCTTGCGGTTTCCGGTTGGCATTCTGGCGGCCTTGATTTCGATCTCTACTATGACAACCGGCTGGCACTATTTTGTGGACGTGCTGGGCGGTTTGGTGGTCGCGGAGGTTTCCATCCTGGCGGCCAAGGCTTACTTACTGGGTTGGAGGGGCACAGCGACGCGAAACCTTAGTTTGGAGACCGCACATAGTATTGAACTCAAGGACTGCCGGACGGACGGCACCGCACGGCAGATCAGCCGTCAAGCCTAGCTTTCCAGGATCTCCTGACTCTTCCGAAGGCGCTCCTTCTCCACTGCCAGTCGCGCCTGGGCTTTCTTCAACTTTTCTTTGAGCTTGTCGCGCTCCTCTGTGGCTTTCCGGACTCGTTGTTGAGCCGACTTGATGTCGGCGATCGCGTGTTTGTGTGATTTCAGCACTGTATAAGTGTACGACTTACGGCCTTGGATGTTCGGTGGAAGCGTCGAGAGCCATCCCGATTTTGAGAGATGGCCCAAGGCGACGCTAACCCGCACTCGGCTTCGGTCCTAGGAGAATACTTCCCCCGGCATGCAGGACAGGGTGCGGGTCGGCAGCGTGTTCTGGATTGCGCGAGCCGCGATTCGTCCGCTGGCGTTGACCTGCTTGCGCGCGATCTTGAGCTTCAGCGCCCGTTCAATCGAACGCAACTCGCCAATCTCCGCGCCCGATACGAGGGTCGAGGCACGGCCGGCTGAACCCATGCGGCCGGTGCGGCCCACGCGATGGATGAAGTCCTCGGGAATTTGCGGCAAATCATAGTTAATGACGTGCGCAACATTGTTCACGTGGATTCCACGCGAGGCTACGTCGGTAGCCACCAATACCTGGAACTTGCCATCCTCGAACCCGCTGAGCGCTCCATTGCGCTGGGATTGAGTGCGATCGCCGTGAATCATCGCCGCGCTAAAGCCGTCGCGCACCAGGTTCTTGGCCAGGCGTTCGGTTCCATGCTTGGTGCGCGCGAAGATCAGCGTCTGTCCGGTCTCGGCATAGAGAAGTTGACGCAGGACGTCGGACTTCTCCGCTTGCGGCACTTCGAAGGCCTGCAGCTCAACCGTGTCGGCCGGTTTCGAGGTGGATCCGAGTGCCACGCGAACCGGCTTGTTCATGTAATCGTTCACCAGGTTGGCCACCGAAGCTTCCAAGGTTGCGGAGAAGCATAAGGTCTGCCGTTCACGCGGAATGGCTGCCACGATGCGGCGAATGGCCGGCAGAAAGCCCATGTCGAGCATGCGGTCGGATTCATCCAGGACAAGCGTCTTCACGTTCCTGAGGTCAACCAGTTTGCGGCGGAGATAATCCTCCAGCCGTCCGGGCGTGGCAACGACAACGTTGGCGCCCTTACGAACCGCCTGGATCTGGCGCTGCTCGCTCATGCCGCCGATGACCAGCGCAGCGGGAGGAGATTTGCGTTCGCGCAGCTTTTCGTACTGCTCGTGCACCTGCATCGCCAACTCGCGTGTCGGCACAAGGACCAGCGCGGTGACGTGGCGCGTCGGACCCTGGAGTGCGAGTCGCTCGATGATCGGGATCAGAAAAGCCAGCGTCTTGCCGGTGCCGGTTTGCGCCGTGGCGAGTACGTCTTTACCTTCCAGCGCGGGAGGTATCGCGGACGCCTGGACCGGCGTCGGGGTGGTGAAATGGAATTGTGCCAGCTTCTGCTGGAGCCCAGCAGATAGGGGCATATCTTTAAATTGTGTCAAACGATTCTTTCTTTCTTGGAGAGGCGTCTCGCGAGGAAGTCCGCTAGGGGCGGGCGAGTCGCGAAGATACAACTGAAGCCACTCTAATTTTATTCGGCGCTGAAAACAAAACGGAAGCAGGAAAGGCGGGAATCGGATCGAACTGCGGATCGGATGTCGCTAACGAGCGGCCGTAGCCAAAAGCGTCTACTTAGGACTGTATCACAGTACGCCGGCAAACGTCGCCTGCGCACCAACTTGGATTCGGCAACTTGCTTCCCGAAATCTTGCAACCATCAATTAGAGTGACTGCCGACCCCAGGCGATTCAATTTCAACGATCCGCAGCTACGTCGAGAACGTTCAAGATACCGGAAGCAGTCAACAGCTTGCACGCCAGCTAGTTCATCTTTGCGGAGCTTGTCTTGGCCTGCGCCCGCTGCCACTGCTCCGGTGTCATCACGCAGCGAAAGCCGAGATGGTTGATGGTTCCCGTGCTGACTTCCCCTTTGCCGCGCGTGCCCACAATGTAACGTGAGCAGTACTGGTCCGTGCAAAGGAACGAGCCTCCGCGATGGACCCTTTTCGGCTCCTTGGGTTCGTCAGGATCGAAAGACGATGCCGGCCCCTGCGGATTGCGGGCGACCGTACCAGCCATGGCAAGTTGTCCGTAGTAATCGGGACGATACCAATCGCTGGTCCATTGCCAGACATTCCCCGCCATGTCGTACAACCCGTAACCATTCGCCGCGTACTGGGCGACCGGAGCAATGCCCACATGGCCATCTTCGCCGGTGTCATGATCGGGAAAGTGTCCCTGATGGGTGTTCGCCATCCACTTACCTTGAGGACGGAACTCATCACCCCACACGAAAGGCTTGCCGGCCAAGCCGCCGCGCGCCGCAAACTCCCACTCGGCCTCGGTCGGCAATCGCTGGCCTGCCCACTTCGCGTAGGCCGCGGCGTCTTCGTAGGCGACCTGAACCACCGGATAATTGTCTTTGCCCTTAATGTCGCTGCCCGGCCCTAGAGGATGTCGCCAATTCGCCCCCGGCACGTAGCTCCACCACTGGAAGTGATCGTTGAGTTGCACCGGGTGGTCGGGCGGAGAGAAGACCACCGAGCCGGCAACCAGATTTTCCGGAGGCGCAGTGGGATAATCCTCCGCGCGCGGCTTGCGCTCCGCTACCGTGATGTATCCCGTGGCCTTCACGAATTTGGCGAACTCGGCGTTGGTGACGTCGGTCTTGTCCATGAAGAAGCCGTCCACATAGACGCGATGCACCGGACGCGCGTCTTTGGTGGCCTTCATGCCGACCTCGTCCATGTCCGGCGGATCGTTGGCTCCCATCGAGAATTCACCTCCCGCGATCCACACCATTCCCGCCGGCGCTTTTCCCGGAGCAGGAGTGCGATTGGCGATGGTCGGCTGAAACGACGGGGCGGCTGATGAGCGAGCGACTGCGACGTGAATCCGTGCTGTCCTTGCGTGAATAAAATAGCCAGGCTGAAATTCCAATCACTACGATCAAGGCAATCAGGATCAGATTGCGCTTGCCCTGCTGCGCCTGAGTGGCGGTCGCGCTCTTCTTTTGCCGTTTATTCCTGTTGCTTCAAGAATTGACTCCTCCGTACTCCGCTAACGGCAGCCATTGGACGGCCCAGCCAGGAACACTGCCACGCGACCGATACATTTTGGCAATCCCCACCAGCAGATGTGCGTACCCTGTTGTAGCTCCATTCTAACGATTAGTGCTTGGTCAAGGAAACCGAAGCCGTCACCCCGACGCGCGTGCTCGTTGTTCATTCCCGCTCACACATAAGTCGTACCAGCCTGTGACCTCGATCACCGTATTCTTATTTCCCAGTCTGCGAGCATGAGATGGGTATGTTTCTGCGCTTTTTGGCATGTGTTGGTGACTACCGAGCCGCGCTTGGGAACTGGCAGGCCGACATCGTTGGCTGCCTCCAGAGCAAACGCCGGAAAGAGTCGGCAAACTGTGAGTGACCTGGTTCATATCTCTGACCTGTCTCCACATCCGCGGCTGCCCGGAGCCACGCGCGCTTATCACGCGATGATCAAGCCGGTGGGCGCGATCTGCAATCTGGACTGCACCTATTGCTACTACCTGCACAAGGAAGATCTGCTGGGCAGCCCCAGCAAGTTCCAGATTACCGACGAGATTCTCGAAACCCACATCAAGCAGTACATCGAGGGGCAGGACCGCGATGAGGTCGTCTTCTCCTGGCAAGGCGGCGAGCCGACCCTGCTCGGGCTGGAGTTCTTCCAGAAAGTGGTTGAGCTCGAGCAGAAGTACAAGAAGCCGCACCAACGAGTCGAGAACGATCTCCAGACCAACGGCACGCTGCTCAACGACGAGTGGGGGTTGTTCCTCAAGAAGCATGGCTTCCTGGTCGGCCTGAGCATCGACGGACCCGAGGAACTGCACGACCGCTATCGCGTTGCCAAAGACGGCAAGCCAACCTTTGACAAGGTATTTGCCGCCGCCCAGATGCTGCATCGGCATCGCGTGCCATTCAACGTGCTCTGCGTGGTGAATCGAGTGAATGCCAAGCGGCCGCTCGATGTGTATCGCTTCTTCAAGAATGAGGTCCGCCCGCGGCAAATTCAGTTCATCCCCTGCGTCGAGCCGAAAGTGTTCACGAACACCGCACCGCAAAAGTGGGACCCGAACTCTTTGCCGGTTCAAGACTCTTCCGCCGCGCATCCGGGCACGCCGGATTCGGTGGTCACCGACTGGTCGATTGATCCCGACGATTGGGGCTACTTCCTCTGCAAGGTCTGGGATGACTGGTATCGACGCGATATCGGCAAGGTCTTCGTCAACCACTTCGAAAGCGCGATTGGGCAGTGGATGGGCCAGGAAGCGCAGATGTGCGTTTACCACGAGTTCTGCGGAAAAGGCGTCGCGCTGGAGCACGACGGCAATCTCTACTCCTGCGATCACTATGTCTATCCGGAATACAAACTGGGCAACATCATGGAGACTTCCAGCTCGCGGATGGTCTTCTCCGAAGCGCAGCGCAAGTTTGGATTCGACAAATTCAATTCCCTCCCCCGCCAGTGCCGCGAATGCAGTTTCCTGTTTGCCTGCAATGGTGAATGTCCCAAGAACCGCCTGATCCGCACTCGCGACGGCGAACCCGGCCTGAACTATCTGTGCAGCGGACTACAGAAGTACTGGCACCACATCGACAGCGACGTAAAAGACATCTGTCGGCGTTTGGCGCGGGGAGAGCCACTGCGCCCGGCGTGAGGAATTAACTCCAAGGCGAAATTCTTCCGGAAGGCTAGTGCCCACCGACCATTACTGTTTACCATCCAGTAATCCCTGATCGCTATCCAGTGTTTATTCCATTTCGGGACGATATTATCAGTTCGTTAACACCCCCTCCCCCCCTCCGGTTACGTAGAATCATCGACTTGGAGCAAAAATCCTCGTAAAATATTCCGTCGAAAGGAGTTACAGGCAAAATATTCCATTCAAAGGACTTACGAGCGCGAATTCTCTCCGTTTTGAGAACGCTCAAGAAGCGGGGTTAATCAACTGGTAGAACGAAACGCCCCGGTCTGACAACTGACAACTGGCCACTGGCAACTGCTTTTCAAAGAGCTTTCCCGGCCCGCACACTGGGTGCGGCCATGCGGAGACACAACACCTTCGTCCTCGCACTTCAGTGATACTCCGCCGGGCCGATCTCGCGCAAGGGCAACGTCACATTCGCAACAAAACTTAACAAAGGTATTTCCCAAAACGGGAACTCGCGGAATTCAACTGGAGAATCGAAGTGTCGGCGGCAGGCGGCCTGCCCCTTCGCGGCAATGGTTTGGACTCAGAGTAATCCGTCCTGCGTGCCCAACCCGCCCTACGACCTTCGAGGGAGTTCATCGAAGCCGATGGCCAGCTATACTTTCCGCACCGGCAAAATTCCAAGGTTTTGGCCGACCTCGGATTATCGAGTGTAAGCTCTTTCATGAGCTGACGTGGCGAATCAACTCATCATAACCCTCCTGCCAGGAGGCTATCCCCAGAATTACTTGAAAGGAGTAGGGCATGGATTTTGGAGCAAGTGTTCGAAAATTCGCATTGGGAGCGCTGGCCGTGTCGAGTGTTATTGCGAGCGGCAGTGCGCTCGCGGCAAGCGCAAACAGCCACCACACAGAAACCCAACATCGTCGTCATCATGGGTGACGACATCGGCTGGATGCAGCCGAGCATCTACCATCGCGGCCTGATGGTTGGCGAAACGCCCAACATCGACCGCATCGGCAATGAAGGCGCAATCTTCATGGACTATCTCGCCATGCAGAGCTGCACCTCCGGACGCAATGCGTTCTTCACCGGCATGTATCCGTTGCGCACGGGCATGATTCCGCCGCAACTGCCCGGCAGCCCGTCGTATCTGCGGCCCGGCACCCCGGCGATGGCGGTGTTCCTTCGTGATCTCGGCTACACCACCGGCGAGTTCGGCAAGAACCATCTCGGCGATCACACCGCGTCTCTGCCCACAGCGCACGGCTTCCAGGAGTACTGGGGCTACCTCTATCACCTGGACGCGATGCAGCAGGTGAGCTTCCCCGACATCAACAGCAGCCCGACGGTGCAGGGCATCGCGCCGCCGTGCAAGAACACGCCGGTTCCCGGCCTCTCCGATCCTCCCGGCGCAGTGGATCCCAGGACCGCGACCTGCCTGACACCGCCGCGTCCGGTCATCTGGTGCCACTCCTCCGACGGCACGGAGAAGAACCAGACCTGCAAGGACGAGGGCCCGCTGACGCTGGAGCGCAGTCGAAGACAGTGGACGAGGAAATCTCCGCCAAGGTCATCGACTTCCTCGACCGCAACGACCCCAAGAAGACCGAACAAGCCGTTCTTCGTCTGGTACAACCCGGCGCGCATGCACGTCACCACCGTGCTGCCGGACAAGTACCTCGCCATGATGGGCACCACGGGCGGCAAGGACTGGGGCGTCAACGAAGCCGGCATGAAGCAGATGGACGACAACATCGGCTACGTGCATCAAGAAGCTGGAAGAGATGGGCCAACTGGACAACACCATTCTCGTATTCACCACCGATAACGGCGCCGAGACGGTCAGCTTCCCCGATGGCGGCATCACCCCATTCAAAGGTCAGAAAGGCGAGGCCTGGGAAGGCGGCTACCGCTCCCCATGTGTCGTCCGCTGGCCGGGTCACATCAAGCCGGGCACGGTCAAGAAGGAAATGTTCGCGGCCCTCGACTGGTTGCCCACGTTTGTTGACATCGCCGGCGGTCCCAAGGGCGACGACCTGAACAAGCAGATCCAGTCCGGCAAGTACCCCGGCATCGTCAAGACCATGCTCGACGGCTTCGACCAGCGCGCCTATCTCGAAGGCACCGACGAGCACTCAGCGCGTGATGTCTTCTTCTACTACTCGGGCGCGACGCCATCGGCGGTGCGCTACAAGAACTGGAAGATGTATTACTCGATGGCGCCTGGAGGAGCGTCCGGCTGGTTCCTGCCGCTCGTCAACTATCACTGGACCCTGGTCGGTAACATCAAGCGTGACCCGTTTGAGCAGACGATCAGCTTCTCGGACTCAAAGTCGGCCATGGCCCTGGGAGGTACACTGGCCTCGCCAGTTACCGCCTATCTGTACGACTGGAACATGCTGCCCATCGGCCAGTTGCTGTGGGAGAAGGAACTCTATACGTTCAAGGAGTTCCCGCCGCTGCAAGCGCCGGAGACCTACAACCTGAATGGCATCCTGCAAGCAAATGGAAAAAAACAAGGGAGATGACTAGCCCGAGAAGAGTCGAAAGACCCTTGTGGGCACTTGAAAACGCGCACTTGCGAGAGTCCGTGCAATTGAAGTCGGAGGCGAGGAGGGCACGATTGCCCTCCTCGCTGCCGGCTTTGAGGTTGCGTGTCGAAATCCATGGCTCCAGGAGTCGTCCCAAGTGAGAGACACAACAACGAAATCCGTCGCTCCTATTTCCAGGAGTGAAAGACGCAAGCAAGGAAAAGCCCTTCGCGAAAAGTGCCCGCGCGCGGCGCAGGCCGAGTGGAAGCCGCGATCGAAGTCAACAGACATCGTTGAACTACTGGAGGAATCGGACGCCGACCGAATTCCCGGTCTGATCCCGGTCAAGTATCAGAGGATGTCCGTATCGCCGTTTACGTTTTATCGCGGCGCAGCCATCATCCAGGCGCGAGACCTCGCGAATGCGATTGTGTCTGGGATCACCGTTCAGGCATGCGGCGACTGTCACCTGGCAAACTTTGGCGGCTTCGCCTCGCCCGAACGAGTGCTGGTTTTCGACATCAACGATTTCGACGAGACGTTCCCCGGTCCGTGGGAATGGGACATCAAGCGGCTGGGGGCCAGCTTGGTACTGGCGGCAAGGGATCGTAGTTTTTCCAAGTCCATTGCGGACGAGGCGGTGCGAGCAGCCGCCGCGTCGTATCGGCAGCGGATGTCGGAATTCGCCGAAATGAGCGTGCTTGATACATGGTACGCACGAGTCACCGGCGACGCGCTCAAAGAACATTTCCGAAAAGATCCAGACATGTCAGCCCGGTTGTCGGCAAAGCAAAAGCAGGCCCGATCGCGAAATTCTGAAGCGGTAATTCCCAAACTCACCACGGTTGTGGATGGGCGAAGGAAGATTAAGGATGATCCGCCGGTCATCTACCACTTCGACGAATTCGCGCCGCGACTTCGAAAAGCAGCGCCTGAAATTCACCGAGGAGTACAAGCAATTCCTTGCAAGCTGATCGACGAAGATTGTACGAGCGCTATCGCTTTCAGGACGCGGCAATCAAGGTTGTTGGAGTGGGCAGCGTGGGAACGCGCTGCTATCTTTCGCTGCTAATGGCGGACGAAGACGATCCGCTCTTCCTTCAGTTCAAGGAAGCGCGCAGGTCGGTGCTGGAGCCTCCGCGCGGCAAGAGCCGCTATTCGAATCAGGGTTACCGCGTGGTGGAGGGGATACATGTCATGCAAGCTGCAAGCGACATCTTTCTTGGGTGGGCCCGCACCAAAGGGCACGACTATTACGTACGTCAGTTCCGCGACATGAAGGTCTCCGCCGAGGTTGAAACCTTCCGGCCGAGCACCCTGGTTGGGTATGCCACCATGTGCGGCTGGGCGCTGGCGCGGGCGCACGCGAAGGCCGGCGATGCTGCAATGATCGCCGGGTATCTGGGATCGACCGACCAGTTCGACAACGCACTGGCGCAATACTCCAAAGCCTACGCTGACCAGGCAGAAACTGATTATCAAACCTTTCAGGCAGCCATTCGTTCCGGGCGCCTGTCAACGGAACCGGCGAAAGGAGCAGGGCTGGAGTTCCTTTTGTAGCGCTAATGCGGGGTCGTAGCCAAGGTGAGTGCGTGTTGAATCGAGAATGCGACATTTTTTCAAGCCCGCAGTGTTGGCTGCTCTCACACTGGCTTGTGCAAAAGTGACGAGCGCACAGGATCTTGCGCCTCGGGCCTACCTCATCACCCCTCTGCATTCCAATGCCATCACCCTGACCTGGTCATTCTACGACGGCAGCATTAACTACAACGCCGCACTCCCTATCAGTGGCGCTACGGGAACCTACAACGTGCCGATCTTCAGCTACTATCATTCGTTCAGTTTCTTTGGCCGATCGGCCAACGTCGTTGCTTCTTTACCTTACGGAGTAGGGCATTTTCAGGGGACGATCCTGGGCGCGGAAGACCATCTTTACCGCTCCGGTCTCCTGGATTCGGTCTATCGCTTCTCCGTAAACCTGAAGGGCGGCCCTGCCATGCCGTCGCAGAAGTTCATAAAATGGAAGCAGAAGGTCCTATTGGGCGCAAGTCTGAAGGTGTTGGCTCCGACCGGTCAGTACGATCCGACGAAGTTAATCAATTGGGGTGCCAACCGCTGGGGCTTCAAACCGGAATTTGGCTATTCCCAACGCTGGGGCAATTGGATACTGGATGGGTACTTTGGAGTTTGGGTCTTCACGACGAACCCCGAATTCTGGTCGCGCAACGTCTACTACGCGGGCACCAGGTCGCAATCGCAAAACCCAATTGGAGCCTTTGAAGGGCACCTGAGCAGGAGCTTCACGCCGCGGCTATGGGCCTCGCTCGACGGTAATTTCTGGTTCGGTGGAAAGACAATTGTGAATGGAGTACAAAACCCGCTCACACGTCAGACGAACTCCCGCCTCGGAGCCACGGTTGCGGTCCCAATCACTCAACATCAGTCCCTGAAATTCAGCTACAGCGACGGCACCTACATACGGTACGGCGGCAACTACCAGAACGTCTCGGTTGCGTGGCAGTACTCCTGGCTTGGGAGACCCAAGTAGGCGACAGTACTGATTACTTGAAATCTGCGACTTGCTGAGGTTCAGATGAAACGATCACTGCGAAGTAGTTCTGCCCAACTCGACTCGCACGGGCGCCCTCAGGCCTTTCTTGATCTGTTTCGCAACGCCAGTTCGCAAACGCTCATCCGCGTGGCGATTGTGCTCGGCTTCACCTGGGTTGTCCCGGGCATTCTTTCCGCACTACGCGGAGGCGCTATGCTCCGGTCGTTCCTAACGGACTACGCGTCGATGACGCGGTTTCTCATTATCATTCCAGTACTCATTCTGGCCGAAGCGCCCCTACGCGAGCGCCTTAATCTGGTGGTGCACCATTTCGAGCGGTTTCTGGTCCGGCCCGAGCAAGCCTCCAAGTTCCACGCCGACTGGACGGCTTGCGAGAAACTCCGGGATTCGAAACTTGCCCAAGGCCTGCTGATCTTGCTGACATACGGAACGGCAGCGTTTCTGGGGCAGTACCTGAGCCCGCAGGGTAATGAATTTGTGTCCTGGTGGAGGGGAGTCGGCGGCTTTCGTGCGTTCTCGCCGGCCGGAACCTGGACGCTATTTATCAGCTATCCAATTCTCGTCTACCTTGGCTATCTATGGTTGTGGAGGCAACTGCTGTGGGTGCGGTTCTTGTGGACCACTACGCGTTACAACCTTCGTCTGATCGCCGCCCATCCCGATAATCTGGGAGGCCTGGGATTACTCGAGGCTTCGTTGCGCGGACAGTTGCCTTTCAGCTTCTGCATGGGATTGGGACTTGCGGGGGCCGTGGCCAACAGAATATTTCATGAAGGGCACAAGCTGATTACATTTCGTCACTTGCCCCTGCTCCTGGTTGGAGCCGTGCTTCTCGTCTGTGTCGCTCCCTATTTCCTGTTCACCAGCACTCTGATGCGGATGCGGCGCCATGGCATGTTGAGTTACGGAGCTTTCGCGCGCGCCGTCGGCGAGCAGTTTGAAAAAAAGTGGCTCCATCAGGCGGACAGCCTAGAGGAAGACGTTTTGACCGTCCCGGATTTCTCCACCACGGCAGATCTCTACGGTGTGGTGGGTAATATCAACAACATTCGTGTGATCCCGGTGGGGCTCGTCGACCTCTATGCACTCATAATTGTCGCTCTGATCCCGGCGATCCCGCTTGTGATCGCATCGATCCCATTCGACACAGTTTTGCAGGACGCTATGAGACTAATGTTCTGAGCTGGAGTTTCGAACTTACGGGACATTAAGTGGGCATCTGCAGTTAAGAGAATGAAAATGGAATCCGCCGTTACGTTATCCAAGAGTGAAAGACGCAAGCAAGGAAAAGCGCTGCGCGACAAATGCCCGCGTACTTTGCAGGCCGAATGGAAGCCGCGTTCGAAGTCTAAAGACATAGTCAAACTACTGGAGGAATCGGACGCCGATAGAATTCCGGGGCTGATCCCGGTCAAATATCAGCGGATGGGGGTGTCGCCTTTCACGTTCTACCGCGGCGCGGCTATCCTGCAGGCGCGAGACCTCGCGAATGCGCCAGTGTCGGGGATCATCGTTCAGGCATGCGGCGATTGCCACCTGGCAAACTTTGGCGGCTTCGCTTCGCCCGAACGAGTGTTGGTGTTCGACATCAACGACTTCGACGAGACGTTCCCCGGTCCATGGGAATGGGACATAAAGCGGCTAGGGGCCAGCCTCGTACTCGCAGCCAGGGACCGTGGTTTCTCCAAAACAGCGGCGAACAACGCAGTGCGAGCGGCAGCGGCGTCCTATCGCAAGCGGATGGCTGAATTTGCCGAAATGACAGTGCTCGACACGTGGTACGCACAAGTGAGCATCGACGCCCTGAAAGAGCATTTCCGAAAAGATCCGGACATGTCGGCGCGGTTGGCAAAGAAGCAAAAGGAGGCCCGCTCGCGAACCTCTGAGGCAGTGGTTCCCAAGCTTACTGCAGTCGTGGACGGGCGTCGGAAGATTAAGGACGAGCCTCCGGTCATCTACCATTTCGACGAATTCTCGCGAGACTTCGAAAAGCAGCGCCTGCAATTCACCGAGGAGTACAAGAAATCGCTGCAGGCGGATCGACGAAAGTTATACGAGCGCTATCGCTTTCAGGACGCTGCAATAAAAGTTGTTGGAGTAGGCAGCGTGGGGACGCGGTGCTATCTTTCGCTGCTTCTGGCTGATGAAGATGATCCGCTCTTCCTGCAGTTTAAAGAAGCGCGCAGGTCGGTGCTGGAGTCGCCGCGCGGCAAGAGTCGCTATGCGAATCAGGGTTACCGCGTGGTGGAGGGCGTGCATGTCATGCAAGCTGCAAGCGACATCTTTCTTGGCTGGGCCCGCACCAAGGGCCACGACTACTACGTCCGACAGTTCCGCGACATGAAGGTTTCTGCCGAGGTTGAGACCTTCCGCCCCAGCACTCTGGTTGGATACGCAGACATGTGCGGCTGGGCCCTGGCGCGAGCCCACGCCAAGTCGGGCGATGCGGCAATGATCGCCGGATACCTGGGATCGAGCGATCAATACGATGACGCCTTAGCGAAGTACTCGGAGGCCTACGCTGACCAGGCGGAAACCGACTATGAGACGTTTCAGAAGGCCATTCGTTCCGGGCGCCTGTCGACGGAACCGGTGGAGGGGATGGGGCTGGAATTCCTGTTGTAGCGCAAACCCGGACTTGAGAGAGTCTGCACTGAAGTTGGGGGCGAGGAAGGCGAAATGTCCTTCCTCGCTTTCCATCTTGGTTCATGTCTGGTCTGTTTAAAGGAGTTTTCCGTGAAAACGTTCGTATCCACATTCATCATCGGCCTGGTGCTGTTGACCCAATCGGCGACTGCTCAAACTGCAGCGCCACTCACATCCGCGGAATTAGCCAGCCGGACGTTCTACCGCCGCGCGGTGGATGCCGTCATCTGGGGCGTGCCGATCGTGAGCCTGGACATGATGCGGCAGGCCTATTTCCGCGACGGAAAGGCTGAGTACAACGACGTCATCTGGTGGCCTAAAGGAGCGACCTGGAAGAACCAGTCGCTCGCCACCAATACGATCGTCCGCTACATCTACTTCTTCTGCAATACGAAGAAGAACGGACCCGTCGTATTCGAGCTGCCGCCTGCCGTCGCCGGAGCTGCCGGCTTCTACGGCACGATCATGGACGCCTGGCAGGTTCCGCTCACCGACGTGGGGGTCGGAGGCAAGGGCGGCAAGTACTTGCTACTGCCACCGGACTACAAGGGCGAGGTGCCGAGCGGCTATATCCCGATCCGCCTCAAGACCTACAACAGCTACACGCTGGTGCGCTCGATCCTGGCAAGCACGTCGGAAGAAGATATCCGCAAGGGCAATGCCTTGGTGAATGAGATCAAGGTGTACCCGCTGAGCCAGGCCGGCAGCCCGCCGAAACAGCGCTTCATCGACATGACCGACATACTTTATGAGCCTCCAGTGCCATATAACGCAGATTTCTACGTCAGTCTCAGCCGCATGATTAACGAGGAGCCCGTGCAGACGAAGGATATGGAGATGCTGGGGATGCTCCTTCCGCTCGGGATCGAGAGGGGCAAGACATTCGACCCCGATTCCGCGACGCGCGCGACGCTGAACTCGGCGGCGAGCGAGGCCCACGCTTGGCTGCTGGACGGAATCGCCCGGGTCGCCGCACCGTGGTGGCCGGGCGAGCATTGGGCCATACCGAGCGCACCGATCGGCGTGAAGACGACATTCCTCTGGGAGATGCCCGGCTACTTCGACGTCGATGGTCGCGGAATCACCTTGGCCGATTGGTTCGGGCCGGTCTCGAAGCTCGGCGGGAGCAGTTTCTATCTCGCTGCCTACTTCGACAGTACAGGTGCGCCCCTCCAGGGAGGGAATAACTACAAACTGCATGTTTCTGCCGACGTTCCGGTGAAGCAATTCTGGTCGATCACCGTTTACGACATGGCGACATCGGCTCTCTTCCGCAACGCTGACCGGCTCGTCGTCTCCTCCACGGACAAGGGGGTGCAGAAGAATCCCGATGGCTCGGTGGACGTCTACTTTGGCCCGAAGCCGCCCGCCGGCAAAGAAGCCAATTGGGTGTACACCCAGGAGGGCAAGAACTGGTTCCCGTGGTTCCGCTTCTACGGCCCGGAGAAGGCAGCCGAGGACAAGAGTTGGAAAATGCCGGACATTGAGCGAGTGGATGCGTTCGCGCAGCGCCAATCGGCCTCTGCCGGGCAGACAAGGCTTGTCGCCACCGAGGAAAAGCCAGCGGCTCCTGTATCATCGGGCCCTGCCGAGCCGGCAGAGCTCGTCGCTGCCGAGGGAAAGCCAGCGGATCCTGAACCTTCGGACGCTCCCGATCAGACAAAGCCAGCCGCCACCGACCAAAAGCCGCTGCCGCCGAATCTGAAGAGGCCAACACCGCCGCGTTGGCGAAAGCGGCGCAGAACCCAATAGCCAACCTCATCAGCTTTCCACTCCAGAACAACACCAACTTTGGTATCGGGCCGTATGAACGTGCCCAAAACGTGTTGAACATTCAGCCCGTCATCCCATTTCACATCACGGAAAAATGGAACCTGATTACCCGCACTATCCTGCCGGTAGTCTGGCAGCCCAACGACCAGCCCACGCAAGGTTGGTTTGGTTTTGGAGATTTGAATCCCAGCTTGTTCCTGTCTCCGGCCAAGCCCGGCAAGTTGATCTGGGGCGTCGGGCCGGCATTCGTTTTTCCGACAGCCACCGCCGAGCAACTCGGTCAGGGAAAGTTCAGTCTGGGACCGTCGGTTGTCGTGCTATCGACTCCAGGTCATTGGGTACTTGGCGCACTGGTCAACAACGTCTGGTCGGTTGCAGGGCCGCACGAACGGGCAGTAGTGAACCAGATGCTGCTGCAATGGTTCGTCAACTACAACATGAAGAAGGGGTGGTACTTCACCACCTCGCCGATCATCACCGCCGATTGGCGTGCTCCGAGCGGCAACCAGGCTGTCGTTCCCTTCGGAGGCGGCATGGGGCGCATCATGAAGATCGGATTCCAGCCGGTCAACATCACAGGCCAGTTCTATGGCAACGCCGTGCATCCGGCCGGTACTTCTCCGTGGAGCATGCGGTTGCAAATTCAGTTCCTGTTTCCCAAGTTCACCAAGGAGCAGGAGAAGGAAATGATGGAGATGAAGCTAAAACAGTTGGAGCAGGAGCACAGGCACCGCCGCCGAAGAAGTGAACCGCACACAAAAGCGGCAGAAGAGGAAAACGACAATGAGAAACGACATGAAACATTGGTCTATGTTCTTGGCAACCGTTGTAGTGCTCGCTTTTCAGCCCTTCGCTGCAATCGCGCAGCAAGCCGGGTGCTGCCGACAAGGGCTTTTCCTTTGCCGTGTACGGCGACTCGCGGTCCATGATGTACCTCCCCTACAAACAGAGTGAGGAGGCGCAAGCCCGCGAGCTCATGGTTGACATGTTTGAACTGGTGCTGCCAGAAAAGGTGGCGCCGGAAGTGGTCGCGAAGGACGTCAAGCTGATCTACGACCCGAAGACCCAGGAACTGGTGGAAATGGTCATGCCATTTATGACTGCCAGCGAAGTGAGCACGCTGAAGTTCGACAAGGGTTGGGTCACGGAGGCCTCGGTCGAGGACGTGAAACTACTTCCGGGGGTGAGTCGCCAGATGTTTCGGCTGGAAGGCGGCGACTGGGTTACTCGCGAGATGGTGAGAGACGTCCAGCAGGGACGGGCCAAATTCATTCTCAGCACCGGAGACCTGGTCTGGTGGGGCAAGCAGGGCAACAAACCATCGGACAGCCCGTACTGGAAACTGGTGAACAACGAAGTGTTGAGCCAACTGCCTCCGCCGGACAAAGCAATGAAGGCTGCGGGACTGGACGGGCGTGTTTTCCCCGCTGTGGGAAACCACGAAGTATGGGGCGACACCGACGTGGAAGGCTTGCTGACGTTCTTTCCTTATCTCAAGAAGTTTGGAGTCACCGACAAGGACCTCATCTACAAGTTTGACTACCAGGACGCTCGCTTCATCTTCCTGTGGACCGGCGCCTACGACTATCGTGCACCAACCTCGTGGCTCGCTACCCGTCCCACCTACGAAGCGCAGATGAAGCAATTGCAGCAGTGGCTGGATGAAGCGAAAGCGAAAGGCACCAAGAAGATCTTCATTGCGTTCCACAACCCAGTTTTCTGCCGCTCTGGCATGGGAGCGATCCCCGAGGCACAGAATCCCCACAAAACGATTGCCGCATACGCCAAGGACCTCGACATCGTCGTCTTCAACGGGCACGTGCACACTACCGAGCTTTATCAGGTCGACGGCGTGAAGTACCTGCTGCTGGGCGGCGGCGGCGCGGAACAGGACCCGATCCTTCCCGGCAGAACGCACATCAAGGTTCCCGACGGCTACCCGCCCGATTTGTATTGGAAAGGCGCAAGCCCGATCGAGGAATACAACTACGTCCTGGTAGACGTGAAGCCCGGGAAACCGACGGCCTTCACGCTGAATCGCTTCCGGCCGGGGTCGGCGGAGCCGTTCGCGACGGTGGAGCTTTTCAAATGAAGCTGCCTGACGCATTGTTCTTTGGGCGTAGCCTTCCCCTGCCCGCCTTCGTGCTACACCCGCTCACGGCGGTGATCATCGCCGCCGTGCACGTGTACCTCGCCGCTGGTCACCTCTCGAAGCTGTTCGGCGGCGATATGCAGTGGACGCACTTCTGGAAGGGCTTCGGCGCCATGGGTGGTGCCTATGTCTTCGCGGCGCTGGCGTCGCGCGGGCTTGCCCGACACCGTGATCAGCACGAAGAACAATTGGAAGCAGGTATTCGCCGCTACGAGGTAGGCGAACAAGGGTGAAAGAGACGCCGCCACGGGATGCGACTTCCTGGTGACTTAGGTCGGTGGCCATATCACCGGCTGCTCGCGGCCAATTTCTCGATGTTTGGTTGACCCGTGACCATCGGCGGGAGGTATCTTTCGCGGGTTCGTCGTGCGTCAACTCATCAAGCTCGTCGCGCCCTCTCTCCGCTGGGTAAAGGAAAAGATCAATGTCCGCAACCTCGACTTCGTCCCGTCAAGCTCTCGCGTTCTTATTCTCCTTGCTCGCTCTTTTTCCGCTGATTGCCTGTGGCAAGAAGGAAGCCGCACCCCCGGCCAAAACGGAGCAGGCACAGCAGCAGGCGCCGCCTGCCGAGCCAATATCTTCGCCCGACGAACCACCCGCGCCGTCGAGCAGCGTCGCGCTGCCCAAGGCTTTCGGGCGTCGCACCGGCGACCTCGATGAGATGGTGAAGAGCCGCAACATCCGTGCACTGGTCCTGCTCAACCCCATCAGCTTCTTCTACGACAAAGGACTGCCCAGAGGCGTCATGTACGAGGCGCTGGAAGAGTTCCAGAAGTTCGCCAACCAGAAGCTGAAGACCGGCAAGCTGAATGTGAAAGTCTCGTTCCTTCCGGTGCGAGTCGATCAGGTTGAGGCAGCCTTGACGGAAGGAGTGGGAGACCTCATCGCTTACGGAGTCGTGGTCACACCCGACCGTGAAAAGCGGGTCGCCTTCTCGACTCCGATACAGACAGACGTAACCCAGATCATCGTGACCGGACCAAATTTCGGCCCGGTCTCCAGCCTCGCCGACCTGGGTGGAAAAGAGGTGTATGCCAATCCGCTTACCACCTATTACGAAAACCTGCAAAAGGCGAACGCGGAGCTGCAAAAGGCCGGCAAGACGCCGATCGTCATCAAGGCGGCCGACAAGAACTTGATGGACGACGATCTGGTGCAGATGGTGAACGCCGGATTGATTCCGGCGACGGTCACGACCAAACAACGGGCTGCCCTCTGGTCGCAGGTGCTCACTCACATTCAACCGCATCCTGACCTGGTGATTGCGAGTGGAGGGCAACTGGCGTGGGTCATGCGCAAGAACAACCCGCAATTGAAGCAATTGGTGGACGAATTTATTGCGTCGCACGCCGTGGGAACGTCCTTCGGCAACACTCTGCTTCGCCGCTATCTGCAAAACACCAAGTGGGTCAAGGATTCCACCTCTTCGCGAGGAGATGAAGAAGTTTCAGACGAACCTTGAGCTCTTCCAGAAGTATGCCGGGGAATACGACTTCGACTACCTGATGATTGCGGCCCAGGGCTATCAGGAATCTCTGCTGGACCAGAGCAAGAGGAACCCGAGCGGCGCGGTGGGCATCATGCAGGTCATCCCCAAGTACGCGGCAGCGTCTCCCATCAACATTCCGAGCGTGGGTACGGCTGACGGCAATATTCATGCCGGGGTCAAGATGCTGCGCAACATTGATGATACTTATTTCAACGATCCGAAGATCGACTCCGCTCAACAAAACGTTGTTCGTGTTCGCCAGCTACAATGCCGGGCCGAATCGCATCGTGAGGCTCCGCAAACAGGCGGCCGATATGGGCCTTGACCCGAACGTCTGGTTCGGTAATGTGGAACTGGTTGCGGCCAAAGACATTGGGCAGGAGACGGTCACCTACGTTTCCAATATCTACAAGTATTACGTCGCTTACAAGCTGGCGCTCGAGCAGCGGCAGATCCGGGAGAAGGCGAAAGGATTGCCGGCGAGTTAATGGCTAAACTGGGATTCGGCGTACTATCCGCGGACCAACCCTCGGAGAAAGGGCGATGACTAAGAGTGCTGCCGAAAGAGCAGAGCTGAAGCGGAAGGCCATGCACGAGTTTCGGGAGATGGTTGTGATTTTCCTGTATCTGGCGTTCTTCTTTTGCGCTCTCGTGACCTACAACATGCTTCTGCTGGACGAATTCCATGTCAAGTACTGGAACTATACCTTTGCGCTCATCAATGCTCTGGTGATTACCAAGGTCATTATGATCGGAGAATACGCGAAGGTTGGCAGGAAGTACGAGGCAAGAGCGCTCTTTCTGTCGGCAATCTGGAAGGCTCTTCTATTCGGCCTGCTGGTGTTCGGATTCCATGTTGTCGAAGAAGTGATCAAGCGGCTCCTGCATGGAGCCGACATTTCAGGAGCCACCCGCGAGATACGCGTGGATGAACTGCTCGGCCGCAGTATCGTAGTCTTTTGCACCTTCATTCCCCTTTTTGCCTTCCGGGAATTTCGGCGGGTGCTGGGCGAGGACAAGTTCCGCGCTCTCTTTTTCAAACCAGGGACCGCGGCCAAGTAAGACCTTCCTGCTCTGCGGGCTACGATTTTTGGGTGAGTCTGGTGGCACGGCGGCCAAGGCCGTCCCGTACGCCCCAGAAATCGTGGCCAAAAACGGGGGCTGCGCAACCGCACGAGCCCACGAAAATGGCGGCGGGCTGGGGTTGAAATATTAAAGTGACGTTAAGAATCTTCTTGGTGCGGAACTTTTGCTAGGTATTTCAGCCCTCGCCATCTATAATCCCCGACACCCGCAAAACGCAAAAATGAGGATGGCTTTGAGTTTGCCTCGATTCATCGCCTACGTCGCAGTTCCCTGAAAGCCAACGATAGATTCTGTTGCCGTTCCCACAGAGAAACAGTCCGGCAGCAGGCCAAGAATTGGAGAGACAATGAATATTGATGCAGGAGTTCGAAGACTGATGCTGAGCGCGCTTGCCGTCTCGAGTTTCCTCACGAGCGGCGGTGTGACCGCACAGGCGCAAGCAGCCAACGCTAAGCCGCCTAACATTCTAGTCATCATGGGCGACGACGTGGGCTGGTTCAACATCGGCGCCTACCACCGTGGCATCATGTCGGGCAAGACGCCGAACCTCGACAAACTTGCCGCGCAGGGCATGATGTTCACCGATTACTACGCCGAGGCGAGCTGCACGGCAGGGCGCGCCAACTTCATCACCGGCGAAATTCCGCTTCGCACGGGTATGACGACCGTGGGCCAGGCCGGAGCTGACGTGGGATTGCCGGCGCAGGCCGTCACCCTCGCCACCGTCCTCAAGTCGCTGGGCTATGAAACCGGCCAATTCGGCAAGAACCATCTCGGCGACCTGAACAAATTCCTCCCGTGCGTGCACGGCTTTGACGAATTCTTCGGCTACCTCTATCACCTCGACGCCATGTCCGACCCGTACTGGTTCGACTACCCGCAGGACTGGATCGACAAGACCGGGCCGCGCAATCTGACGCATTGTTGGGCGACCGACACCGATGACACGACCTCCCAGCCACGCTGGGGGCCCATAGGAAAACAGAAAATTGTGGATGAGGGCCCGTTGCCGCCATTCCCGAACATGACGGACATGCAGAACTGGCAGAAGGGCAAACCGGCCAAGTACGACATGGAGACCTTTGACGAAGTGCTGGTCAAGAACACCACCGGCTTCATGGACAAGGCCAAGAAAGACGGCAAGCCCTTCTTCATCTGGCACAACACCACCCGCATGCACGTCTTCAGCTACATCCCACCCAAGTACCAGGCGATGATGAACGCCACCAACAACTACAACCTCGAAGAAGCCGGTATGGCGCAGATGGACGACTGCATCGGCGAAATCCTGAAGCACCTGGACGATATCGGTGAGGCTGACAACACCATCGTCATCTTCACCACCGACAACGGGGCCGAAGTGTTCACCTGGCCAGACGGCGGCATGACTCCGTTTAAGGCCACCAAGGGCACCAGCTTCGAAGGCGGCTTCCGCGTGCCTGCGATTATCCGCTGGCCGGGACACGTCAAGCCGGGTTCAGTGGAGAACGGTATCATCTCCGGCCTCGACTGGTTACCCACTCTCTCAGCCGCTGCCGGCAACTCCAACATCACCGATCAACTGCTGAAGGGCGTGAAGCTCGGAGACCGGACCTACAAGAACCACCTGGACGGCTACAACCAGATGGCACTGCTTGAGGGCAAAGGACCATCCGCGCGCCATGAACTCTTCTACTTCGCTGGCCCCCATCTGGGCGCCCTTCGCATCGATGATTTCAAGTTCCAGTTCATCCAGCAGCCATGGGGCTGGCCGGGCGAAAAGGTCACCACCGACATGCCCGGCATTGTGAACCTTCGGCAGGACCCGTTCGAGCGCACGCCATCTATTCGGGGCGAGAGCCTGAACGACATGGGCGGGGGTTACATGAATGACTTCTATGCGCGCGAGTTCTGGCGTTTTGTGCTCGTCCAGCAAGAGGTAGGTAAACTGGCGCTGACGGCCGTCGATTATCCTCCGATGCAGGATCCAGCGAGCTTCAACCTGTCGGCCATAAAAGCCAAAATCACTGAGATGATGAAGGCGCACGAAGGCCAGTAGTCAAACACTCAACATCGCGGGCGGCTCCTCAAGGGCCGCCCGTAATTATTTTGTCAGCCTGCGACAGTGGCAGCGCATCTTGCCGCCGGCCCGCCCATTACAGTCGCAGTTGCGAAACCGCTGCAATCGTCACGACCTGTCCTCGCTAAGCGTAAACTTCCTTTGCCAGACTCAAAGAAAATTACTTGATAGGAGAACAGCATGGATTTTGGAGCAGATGTTCGAAGATTTGCGCTCGGCGCGCTCGCGGTGTCAGGTTTTCTTGGCGGCTTCGCTGCGACGTCTCATGCGCAGGCAGCTGGCACGAAAAAGCCTAACATCCTCGTCATCTTCGGCGATGACATCGGCTACTGGAATGTCAGTGCCTACAACCAGGGCATGATGCATTACAAGACGCCCAACATCGACCGCATCGCTCACGAGGGCGCATTGTTTACCGACTACTACGCACAGCAGAGCTGCACCGCAGGGCGCGCGGCCTTTATAACCGGACAGAGTCCGATCCGCACCGGCCTGACCAAAGTTGGCCTGCCGGGCTCGCCCATTGGCCTGCACAAAGAGGATCCCACCCTGGCCGAACTGCTTAAGCCGCTCGGCTACATGACTTTCCAGAACGGCAAAAACCATCTCGGCGATCGCAACGAGTTCCTGCCCACGGTGCACGGCTTCGATGAATTCTTCGGCAACTTCTATCACTTGAACGCCGAGGAAGAACCCGAAAACGTCGACTATCCGAAGAACCCCAGCTTCACCGCAATGTTCGGGCCGCGTGGCGTCTTCAAGTGCAAAGCCACGGCCACCGACAATCCCGCGCCCGCCGATCCGCGTTTCGGACCCTGGGGCAAGCAGACCTGCGAAGACACCGGACCACTGACCAAGAAGCGCATGGAAACCGCCGACGAGGAATTCCTTGCCGCGACGCTGGACGACATGGATCGCTCAGTCAAGGCGGGCAAGCCATTCTTCATCTGGCACAACACCACCCGCATGCATATCTGGACGCATCTGCCGCCGAAATACGAGGCCATGGTCAATGAGAAGGGCCTATACGGCGCAGGCATGACCCAGCTCGACGACGACATCGGCGTGATCCTGAAGAAACTCGATGACCTCGGCATCGCCGACAACACCATCGTGATCTTCACCACCGACAACGGCGCGGAAGCCATGAGCTGGCCCGACGGGGGAACCACTCCCTTCCGCGGCGAGAAGAACACCAGTTGGGAAGGTGGATATCGCATTCCCTTCGTGATTCGCTGGCCGGGCGTGATCAAGCCCGGAACCGTGGTGAACGATATCACCGCGCATGAAGACATGCTCCCCACGCTGATGGCCGCGACGGGCGTGCCCGACATCAAGGAGAAGCTGTTAACCGGATACCAGGCGGGCGCTATGACCTACAAGGTCCACCTCGATGGCTACAACTTCCTGCCCTATTTCAAGGGCGAGACGCCGGAGGGACCCCGTCACGAGTTTCTCTATTGGACGGACGATGGTGAGCCTGCCGCCTTGCGTTACAACCGCTGGAAGATGTTGTTCCTGGAACAGCCTGCCCATGGCTTTGCCGTCTGGGAGACGCCGTTCATTCCGTTGCGCGTCCCCAAGCTGTTCGACCTGCACGCTGATCCCTTCGAGCGGGCCGAATACGAAGGCATCGACTACTCCCACTGGCGGCTTGACCGTGTCTATTTGATTGTTCCAGCAGCCGCCTACGTCGGGCAGTGGCTGAACAGCTTCAAGGAATTTCCGCCCCGCCAGACGCCGGCCAGCTTCAACCTCAGCCAGGTGATGAAGGAAATAACGAACGCCTCGAACGGTGGCAACTAGTTCCATCGCGAATCGGGCGGTCCTTCTTGGGGCCGCCCACTGCAAGCTGAAGATTAGGAGATTCCAGCCGCTGCAAGAAGAGTTTCGGCGAATGTTGGGGAATGGGTGCGCCTTAGTGGTCGTGTCCCACCAAAGCGACCTCGCTGAACCTGTCCTCTGTGACGGCTTGAGCTTTTCGTCCGCCAGGCCGCTTCCGGAACTTTGCCTGTAGCTTATCGAGGTACACGTAGTAAACCGGCGTGATGTAGAGGGTCACGATCTGCGAAAAGAGCAGACCGCCCACCACCGCCAAGCCCAAACCTCGCCGCGAGTCTGCGCCGGCGCCGAAGCCAATTGCGATAGGCAGGGTTCCCATCAGGGCCGCCATGGTCGTCATCATGATGGGACGGAACCGGATGAGCGCGCCCTCATAGATGGATTCCTCCGGGCTCTTTCCCTCCGTTCTCTCTGCCTCCAGGGCGAAGTCAATCATCATGATGGCGTTCTTCTTCACGATGCCGATCAGCATGATGATTCCCACGAACGAGTAGAGATTCAGTTCCTGGTGAAAGAGCTTGAGAGTGAGGAGCGCGCCGACGCCGGCGGAAGGTAAACCGGAAAGAATTGTCAGGGGATGAATGAAGCTCTCATACAGAATTCCGAGAATGATGTAGATCACCAGAATCGCCCCCAGCAGCAACAGGCCCATGCCGGTGAACGAATTCTGGAAAGCTTGAGCCGTCCCCTGAAACGTGCGTTGGATATCTGCCGGGGAGTACCCGATCGCCTCCCGCTCGACCAGTTTGGTCGCGTCGCCCAGAGCCGTTCCGGGCTTGAGGTTGAAGCTGATGGTGGCAGCCGGCAATTGGCCCAGGTGATTCACCGTCAGAGGACCAACGGAAGGTACCAGTTTCGCGACGGTGTCGAGGGGAATCATCTTCCCTGCGCTGGAACGAACGTACAGAAGCGAGAGCTTGTCAGGATTGTTCTGGAATTCCGGCAGCAATTCGATGATGACGTAGTACTCATTGTTGGGCGTATAGATCGTGCTGATCTGGCGGGTACCGTACGCGGAATAGAGAGCATCGGAAACCTGGGCCGGCGTCAATCCCAGTGCGTAAGCTTTGTCGTGGTCGACTTCCACGGTGAGCTGCGGGTTGCTCACCTGCAAGTCGCTGGTGACGTCCTGCAACTGCGGCAGTGCGCGGAGAGCACTCTCCAGCTTGGGCGCATCCCGGTAAAGCTCCGCCGTGTCGGGCGATTGCAGCGTGTACTGATATTGCGACTTGGTCAGAGATCCGCCGATGCGGATGGTCGGCGGAATCTGCATGAACACGTTCAGGCCGGGAATCTGCGAGACCTTGGGACGAAGTTCCTGAATCACCTCCATCGCGCTCATGTGGTTGACGCGATCCTTCTTGTCCTTCAGCCGAAAGAAGATGCGGCCCTGATTGATGGGATTGCCGATCGAAGACATGGTGTTCATGACGCTGGGATCGAACCGCACCACGTCGGCGACCTTCTGCTGCAACTGCATCATGTCCTGAAATGCAATTCCCTGTTGCGCTTCGGTGAACGCGAACACCAGGCCCTGATCTTCGTCCGGAATGAATCCGGTCTTCGAGATCGTGATACAGATAAAAGGTAAGCGCGATCAACACGAACGACACCATCAGGGTTGCGAACTTGTGCCGCAAGACCGCCTTCAGGCTGCGGTTGTAACCGCGCAACCAGGCATCGAAGACCCGCTCGCCCAAGTTGAAGAGCCGTCCGTGGCTCGACGCCTCCTGGTGGCGAAGGAACCGGCTGCAGAGCATCGGAGTCAGGGTCAGCGATACGAATCCCGAAACCAGGATGGCAGCGCCGATCGTGACCGCGAATTCATGCAGCAAACGCCCAATGATTCCCCCCATGAACAACAGCGGAATAAAGACCGCCGCCAGCGACAGCGTCATGGAAAGAATGGTGAAGCCAATCTCGCCGGCGCCATCCATCGCGGCCTGCAGCGGCGTTTTGCCCATCTCCATGTGGCGGACGATGTTTTCCAGCATGACGATGGCGTCGTCCACAACGAATCCGACCGACAAGCGTCAGTGCCATCAACGAAAGATTGTCGACGCTATAGCCCAGCAGATACATCACCGAGAAGGTGCCGACGATGGACATGGGCAGAGCGAGAGACGGGATGATGGTGGCGGAAACGTTTCGCAGGAAGAGGAAGATCACCATGATGACCAGAGCGATGGTCAGCAGGAGCGTGAACTTCACGTCGTTGACCGATGCGCGAATGGAGACCGAGCGGTCATAAAGTGTATCGATTCGGACCGCGGCCGGAATATGTTCTTCCAGCCTCGGCAGCAGCTTCCTGATGCTGTCGACGACTGCAACGGTGTTGGTTCCCGGCTGCTTTTGAATGGCCAGCACGATCGCGCGGGTCCCGTTGAACCAGCTCGCGGTCTTGTCGTTCTGCACGCTGTCAATCACGCGGCCGAGTTCGTTCAGCCGAACCGGAGAGCCATTGCGATAGGCGACCACCATCGGCCCGAACTGCTGAGCGTTCATCCGCTGCCCGTTGGACAGGATGGTGAACGTATGGTTCTGTCCGTAAAGCGTGCCCGTGGGAAGGTTGGTGTTGCCCGATTGCAGCGCTGCGCTGACTTCGTCGATCCCGATCTGGCGCGAAGCCAGAGCGCTGGGATCGAGCTGCGCTCGCATGGCGTATTTCTGCGCTCCATACACCAGGACCTGCGCCACGCCGTTCACCATGGAGATGTTCTGCGCGATGGTGGTCTCGGCGGCCTCGTCGATGTCCGACAGCTTCATCGTCGGCGAACTCAGCGCCAGATAAAGGATGGGCGAATCGGCGGGATTCACCTTCTGGAATGTCGGTGGCGTCGGCATCTGCGGAGGCAATTGACCGCCCGCCGCGGTGATGGCTGCCTGCACGTCCAGGGCAGCGCCATCGAGGCTCCGGCTGAGGTTGAACTGAATGGTGATGTTGGTCTGGCCCAGCGAATTCGTGGACGTCATCGAGTCGATGCCGGCGATGGTCGAGAACTGCTTTTCCAGCGGGGTGGCGACCGAAGAAGCCATCGTGTCCGGACTCGCGCCGGGAAGAGAAGCGCTCACCAGAATCGTGGGAAAGTCCACGTTCGGCAGGTCGCTGACGGGCAGCAGTTGATAGGCGAAGATGCCGAAGATCAAAATGGCGGCCATGACCAGCGTGGTCATGATGGGCCGCTTGATGAAGATCTCGGAGATGCTCACAGCTCGCCCCCGGCAGCACCGGCAGCGCGCAGCCGAATTTGTTTCCGTTCCGGCATGACGCTTTGCACTACCACTTTTGCGTTCGGAGCGACGCGCAACTGGCCGTTCACAATCACCTGTTCGCCGGCGTTCAATCCGTCCGAAATCACCGTCAGATTCTGGTACACCCCCGCCGTCTTCACCGGACGCGACTCGGCCGTGCTGTCCGCCCTGACGACATATACGTATTCGCCCTGCTGGCCGGTCTGAATGGCCTTGGTCGGCACCACGACGGCATTCTTCTGCATCGAGAGTTCCAGCGCAACATCCACGAACTGCCCCGGCCACAGCCGGCGGTCCTGGTTCGCAAACGTGGCTTTCAGCTTGAACATGCCGGTGGTCGTATCCACTCCGTTGTCGATGAAGGTCAGGCGGCCCTCTGCCGGACCATCCGATTGTCCCTTGGGATAAGCCAGAACCTTGAGCTGTCCCGCGGCAAAGCGCTGTCGCACCCGGTCGAGATTCGATTCCGGCACAAAGAAGGTGACGTAGATCGGAGTGACCTGGTTCAACTGCACCAGGTACGGCGTGTCGTTCGCCTTCACCAGATTGCCCAGATTGATCATCAACGCTCCCGCGCGTGCGTCGATGGGAGCAACGATATCGGTGTACTGCAGTTGCACGCGAGCGGCGTCGACGGCGGCCTTGTCGGCGTCGACCGCGGATGCATCGGCCTTTGCCTGGGCGCTCAGTTGGCCAGCCTGCTCATGGGAGACGATGCCTTGTTTTTCCAGGCCGGAGTAGCGCTCGGCCTGAATCCGGGAATTCTCCGCCTGCGCCTGATCGTGCTTCATCTGGCCGAGCGCTTTTTCCAGGTCCGCCTGAAAAGGCCGTTTGTCCAGTTGAAACAGCTGCTGGCCCTGGCGCACGTCCTCTCCTTCTTTGAAGAAGATCTTCTGGATCTGACCGTTGACCTGGGACCTGATCTGCACCGTCTGGTACGCTTCGACATTGCCGATGGCCTTGATCTGAACCGGGATGTCTCGCTGCTCGACACTAGCCACGACCACGGGTGCCGGCGGACGCCCCCCGGAGCCGCTTGCCGCGGAACCCCGCTCTTTGTTTGTGCATCCGGATGCTACGAGAACAGCAGCCAGAGCCAGTAGCAATAGCAACAATCGCGGTAGCGCGAAGGCAGTGTTTCATGATCGAGAGGTTCCCGGAAGCGTGAGACGCCCATTGATTCTATATTGACGAGTTGGCTGGGTATTGGTCAGTGACTGCCGTCACCGAAGGTGCTCGCGACCTAGCGTGTTCGAACCGCCCAACCGAGCATCAGCAGGCCGCTGGCGGCGATCCAGCTTCCGGCGACGCGGACGGCAATTCGAGCCCAGTGCGCGCGCAGTCGAACTACGAACGCTGCGGCGAGGGCGATCAGGACAAACACGGCGAACACCAGTCCGAGAAGCGCTACCGCAGCAGTGTCGAACTGCCCCATGCCGGTTCCATTCAGGTATCCGTGATAGACGCCGAGCAGCGCGGCAAGGGCGGTAGTCACGCGCAATGAGAGTTTCGCGTCGGCGGCCAGCAATCCTCCGAGCAAGAGAAACCAGGCTGCCGCGATAAACGGATGGGGCGTCGCGGTCATCGCGCTTAGTCCGGCGAGACCGCCGAGCAGCCATGCAACGGGAAGAGTGAACAGTGCCCGCCGTCCGTAACTGGCGCCGCGCAGTCCAGCCAGTAGCGCCAGGGCGAGCACCGGAACAATGTCCTCGGGGCTCATCAGGAAGTGCATCAGTCCGTCGTAGAACGGTCCCATGCCGGTGGAGTTCAGGTGGGCCTCGGCAGGCAGCGCGACACATGACGAGACGTAAAGACAACGAAGGCGTACAGCGGCAGACGAGATTGGCTCGCATGTTTCATGCGATCGCCTTCCACATGAAGAAGGCGCCACCGACCGCTACCAATCGCGCCGGCGACCCGCAGCAGTCTCTGTCCCCACGCCCATCGGTGGACCGTGCCGATGCCGATCCCCAGCGCATGCAGGCATCCGGTCGCAATGACGAAGCCCATGCTGTAGAGCAGAGCGCTTTGGCCGGGCGGCAGTTCGGTTCCGTGCGCATGCCCGTGGAAGATGGCGAAGAAGCCAACCAGCGCCGCCGCGACACCCAGCGGCGGGCGCACTTCGAACATCACCGCGGCACCGAGCAAGAATGGCCGAGAGAGCGATGCCATACTCGATTCCCGGCAGCGGCACGCCCATCAGTCCCAGCATTCCGCCGAACGCCATCACCATGGGAAACGCAACCGGCAGAACCCAAATCGCCGGAGCACCGAGTTGCGCGCCCCACAGACCGACGGCGACCATCGCCAGCACGTGATCGAGTCCCGAGATCGGATGGCGAAAGCCGGTCAGGAATCCAGCGGCTTCGCCCTTCTGGGGATGGGCGAAGGCAGTCGTCAGCGCACAGGACGACAAGCGCATCGCCAGCGTCATCGCCTGGAACGAAGATTGCGCCGCCGCAGCGGTGTTCATCGCGCCGCCTCCGAAGAGCAATGCCACTCGCTGCACGGTCCAGAACGCGCCGAGCGAGCCTACGGTGTATCCGGGAAGCGCCTGCGCCCATCGCGGCCAGCGCACTTCGAGTATGCGGAACGAGCGTTCGAGCGCCAGAATCAGCGCGATGAAACCGAGCTGCCCGAGTTCTACGCCGACATTGAAGCTGACCAGCGCCAGTGGCAGTTCATGCCGTGGCAGTCCGGCGCTGGTCAGCGCGCTGGCGAAACCAAAGCCGTGCAGCAGCCCAAACGCAAACGCCACCACCCAGGGATGACGAATCGTGAAGCTGGTCTCGCCGCGCCATGAGCGAACGATCTCCGGTCCGAGAAACAGGATGCTCAACGCAATCGCGGCATTCAGCGGAAGCACCGGGACCTCGGCGTAGCCGAGCGTCGCGATGGCCAGCGTGATGCTGTGCGCCACGGTGAAGGCGGTCACGGTCTTCAGCAGCATCCAGCGGTCTTTCGACGATCAGCAGCAGACCCAGCACGAACAGCATGTGGTCAGCGCCGAAGAGAATGTGCCGGATGCCCTGCACGATGTAGGTGCCCGCCACGCCCATCCAGGTTTGCGAAGCGGCAATCTCGACCCACGGCTGCGACGGATGGATGATGGTCGTCCACTTCCTGCCGTCGAGCATCTCGACGCGCACCAGCACGTCGGTGATGGTGACTTGCAGTCCGGGGAACTCGATGCGCTTGCCCGCCAGTCCATTGGGCCCGGCATCGATCCAACGGCGTTCCACGAACGAATCCGCCAGTTCCTGTACGCTGGGCTCCCGCAGGTTCTTCACGTCGTCGGGAAGCTTGAGCACGATCGGCAAGACGCATGCCCGCGAGCACCGGTGTGCGCCAGAGCACGCTGAATTGGCCGGGCGCGGTCTCTTTGATCTCGAGATAGGCAGGACGCGCCTCGTGCGCCGAGGCGACCGAGAACAGGCAAGCAGCAAACACAAGCCGCGAGCCAGGCGAAGTCGGGCACGGAAGCAACTCACAGCGGCCCCTCGCCGATGGAGCGGAACTTGCTTTCTTGGGCGGGGGAGTCGGGGCCTGCAGCGAGCGTCCTTGTCGGGAGGAGCGGGCAGCAGCACCGTGTACTTGGCGCGCATCTCCCCGTAGGCCTTCTGCCAGGCTTCTGCCTTCTGCTCGCCCAGCCAGGCGGTCTTCACGTCGGGCTCGATCTCCTCAAACGCCGGGATGCGGCCCGGAATCACGGTGTCGACAAACACCAGGTGCCAGCCGTAGCCGGACTCAATCGGTCCCTGCCACGAGCCGGGCTTCAGCTTCTCGAGGGCCACCGCGAACTGCGGCCCGAACTCCTTGGCGATGGCTTCGGGCGCGCGGTCGCCGTAGTAGTCCTGAAACATGAACGAATCGCCGAGCGAAGCGGCGAGCTTCGAGTCCTCGGGCTGGCCGGCGATTTTGGCCAACGCCTTGGCGGCGTCGTCCTGCGCGTTCTTGCCGCGCTTGTCGGGAGAAAAGTAAAGATGGCGGAAGCTGTAGCGGCTGGGCAGGGCGAACTTGTCTCTGTTCTTCTCGAACCAGGCCTTGAGTTCCGCCGTGGAAGGTTCGTGAGCGGCGGCCACATCTTCGGCCAGGAACTGCATCTTCTGCGCCATGCGGCGCTTCACGATGGTGTCGTCTTTATCGAGACCCATGGCCAGCGCTTCGCGATAGAGAACCTCCTCGCGGACCTTGTCTTCCACCATGGCCTGAAACTCGGCGGGCGTCGGCGGGCGATGCCATTGCGACTCGAAGTACATGTCCATCTGCCGAAGGTCATCGAGGCTCAGAGCAATCTGCTTGCGACGACTCGACTCCGCCGCGACCACGGTGCATGTAGGCGTAAACCGCAAACAGCACGACTCCCAACAGCAGGAAGTGCAGCAGCGGCTCGCGCAGCCAGCGTTTGATTGCAGGAGGGAACCATTGACGCGACCGCGACCTCTGGGTCGCAGGCTGCGCCTCAACAACTACGGACACTTCATTCACCAACGGTCTCCAACCAAGGAACGGCAAATCATCAGTTCAAGTTGTTATGCCGCCGACGTCTTTCGTTCTTTGAATCGCGCGCCGACGAGAAGAGCGACGAGGATCGCATGGACCACAACGGCCGGCCACAATAGCAGCCCAACCGCTTCACCGCGGACGCCGATGTAACTAAGGTACAGCATGGCAAGAGCGCTGTAAGTCAGCATGCCGTAAGCGTCTGGAAGGCGGAGTTGCCCGGCCAGCAGGCGACACCGAAGCCGATCAGGGCAATGCCAGCGAAGCGGCTCATGATAACGCCGGCGCCACTGATCTCTGCGCCAAACAGCAGGCGAACCACAATCGGCGGCCACGCGAGCAGAAGCACTCCCGTACCCGCTTCCGCCACCGCCGCTAATGCAAGGACGCTTCTTCATTGCACCGTTTCAGGGAACCCTGGCTGGCTCGGGGTTATCTCTTCATCCTGGCTCTACATCTCCTGCTTTACCTTGGTTTCCGCCTTCTGAATCGCCTCGCTCCCCATCTGCTCGATCATTTCCCGCCGCTTCTCCTCGCGCATTTCCTGGAACTTCTTCTGTTGTGCCGGATCGAGGAGAGGCGTGATCTTGGCATCGATGGCGCTGCCGATTTGCTTCAACTGTTCAACCTTTTCCAGAGGCTTGAGCGAGGTGTTCTTCTTCAGCGCCCCCAGTTGCTTCACCTCGTCCTGCAGGAAGGGAAGAATCTGCTGCTTCTGCTGTTCGTTCAGGCCCAGTTCGATCGAGAACGTGTTGAGCATCGCGGTCAGCGGATTGAGCACGAACTGCGGGCTCGGAATCATCTCGTAGTTGGCATAGCCGAATTCGTTGCTGCGCGCGCCGTAATATGTGTCGCCCAGTTTGTAGATCGTGACCGCAAAGGGATCCTGGGAAATCGTCGTCACCACTTTGCCGCCTTCGATCTTGTACGGAGTCGTGGTTCCCTGGTAGCCGTCGCGGACCGGGTTGCCGTAGCTGGCTGGGGGTTGTAGCATTCTTGCCGATATGCCAGACGTTGCTCTGGCCTTCGGTCGTGTAGGCGATGCTGAACTGCTCACCGGTCGCGTTGTTGCGTCACCCAGAAGGCTTTGCCCACGATGAGCGCCTTCAGTTGCGCATCGCCCAACTGGGTTGCACCCTTTGCCTTGAGATCGGTCACCGTCATGCCGGCGGGCGCATTCTTGCGCGCATCGGCGCTGGGCGTGTACCAGATAGGCGAAGTCCAGGCGCGTTCCTGTCCGGTGAGCGGCACCACGTCGGGCGGAGGAACGCCGGCCTTGACTGCCTGGATGAGGGTCCAGCGCGGCGTGGGGATTTCCAGCACGCGGGCGTAGTAGAACGCATGCAGGCTGGCGTCGAACTCGGGATCGGTCCAGACGGTTTTCAGTTCCGTCGAGCCGACGGTGTTGGTGTAGGTGGCTTTCTCCAGGTCCACGGTGCTCTGGATCGCCGGAACCCTGCCCGACCACTTGTCGGCTTTGCGGTCGCCGGACCATACCACGTCGAAGATCTTCTCGAAGCTCTGGCCGTTCTTGGTCCAGCCCTTGATGATCTGGATGCGATCGAGATTGCCGGAAGTCGGGTCTTTCACCGCCCAGACCACGAACGTCGGAGCCGTGCCCTTTCATCGGCGGGCAGGTCAGCACCCATCGGAACGCCGTTCGCGTAGGACTGATGTACCCAGTCCCTGGCGTTCAAGATGTCCTTGTTGTAGCCCCATCCGCCGAAGAAGCGCACTTTGATGTGCGGGCCGCTGACACCGAAGGTTTCCTTGCGGTACATGGCGTCCCAGAGGGAAGCGCGGGTGTTTTCCTCGGCCCAGACGCCGGTCAGTCCGCCCGGGTTCTCCAGGCGAACGTCAATCGTGCCAAACGCCATAACCCCGGCCATGCGGCGGTCAACGGTTCCGTCGATCTGAGCGTGACCGCCGTAGAAATTGTCCTGGCGGTAAGGACTGCCGGTGTTGTGGGAGTCGGAGCCGCCAGCCATGCCGAACTTGTAAGGGTTGTAGCCGCGCACGTCCTGCATCGTGATGCCGTCTTTCAGTGCCTGGCGGCCAAAGCTTCCTTGAATGTGATCGACCCGGCCAACGGTCGGTGGCGCACCGAGCAGGCCGGTGAAGAGTTCGTAGCTGGCGAACTCGTCAGTGGGCGAGAGCAAGGGATGGGTCTCCGACTGTCCCTTGATCTGCTTGATCTCGACCAGGCGTTCGTTGCGGTCGCGATCGGCTGCCCAGGCCGCGTCGATGGGCCTGCCGAAGCTGTCCACGTCGGTGGGATACATCCAGCCGTCGCTCAAGTTGGCGTTATGCGAAATGGCCAGCAACTCGTTGCCTGCGCTGCCGCTGCGTGTCCATCCACTTCCACAGGTCTTCGGGGTGCCAGGAGTCCAGAGCGCTGTAGGGCATCGCCGGCACCTTCTCGCAATCGCGGAAAAAGATATTGCGGTGCAGGTTCCGGTTGTCGGGAGCGGAGGTGTACTCGTACGAGCAGAACGCCGTGAATTTGCCGGGATGATTGTTCTCGTCGGCAATCCTGACGTTTTCCTTCCAGATCGAGCCGGCCACCTCGGGACTCATCAGAGCTTTCACCGGAGGTCCGGCGAGCATGTTCACGAGGTAGGTGAAGACCTTCTGAATATCCGCCTGGTTATTGGGGTCCTTGAGAATAAGAGGCTGTGCTGCGGGCAACTTACTCATCGCCGATCCCGGCGTGTTGGCTTCTTTCGTTACCCCCACATATTCCGAGTGGTCGGTCACACCCATGAAGTCCATGGGCGTGTCGATCTTGATGTCGTAGCCCAGCGGATGCTTGATGGTCTGGCCCTGCGCATACTTGAGAGCATCATCCGGGCCCGGTGAGGCGGTTGCCCATGAGCCAGGCATCCACCGACCAACTGGTGTGGATGTGCTCCTCGCCGAAGTAGGCGTTGCGGTCGGGATTCTTCTCGACGCGCTGCTCGGCCGGAGCAGGCTGCCGCCAGCTTGCTGTGCCTGTTCTGGTGCTTTGGGTTTCTCGCACGAAATCAGGGCGCCGATGCTGAGAAGGACCAACGCCAAAGCCGCCGTTGCCGCAACTCTCGTCTTCATAAATGCCTCCGTCTTGCTGAAGAGCACGAACCAGATCCCGCGCAGACTGAAGCGCACGCGGGCGTTGTACTTCATAAACTTAAGGATTTGGAAAGTCTATCATCCCGGTCACAATGGTGCAGGTCACACCCATGAAGTCGCAGGGCGATTCGATTTGCTGTCATAGCCCCGCGGGTGCTTGACGCCGTTTCTGTGTTTCAACATTTTCGATTTTTTGACGGAATGTTTTTGGAGCAGCGCTGCGCTATCCTTAATCGCAGCTTCTGAGCCGGACTTTCGAAGATCGTTTTCGGCAGCGAGAGGGACGATTCGTCATGCCAATACCAACTGAGCCTATTGGAAGCGTTCCGCGAACTCCGCAGCTTCTGTCCGCGATGGCGGACCACGCAACCGGCCGCATTTCCGATGAGCAGTTTCAGGCTGCCCAGAAGGTTGCGCTACGCGAAACAATCGCCGAATTTGAAGCGACTGGCTCACCCGTAATCACGGATGGTGAGCAAACGAAACCCAGCTTCGCCACCTATCCTCTCTCCGGTCTTTCAAATCTGGCCGCGGACGGAGTGGTGATTCCCTTCGCCGATGGACACACCCGGCAGCTACCGCGGTTGGCTTCGGGTCCGTTTCGCTACGGCACCCATGCAGTGTCCTTTCTGAAGAGCTGCCCAGCAGTATGCCCATCGACCGTTGAAGCAAGCTGTGATCTCGGCGTCTGCTCTGAGCTTGTTGTATCCAGCGGCGGGCTTGCCCGGATATTCACAGGAAGCTTTTATCGTCGACCTGGTCAATGAGGCCGAGCGGGATATACGCGAGTGCCTGGATGCCGGCGCGGCCTGTGTTCAAGTGGACTTCACGGAGGGACGACTTTCCTTAAAGCTCGATCCGTCCGGCGGATTGCTGAAGTCGTTCGTGGCGCTGAATAATCGCGTGCTCGATCGATTCACGTCAGCCGAGCGGCTCAAACTCGGCGTGCATACCTGTCCCGGAGGAGATCGCGATTCCACTCACAGCGCGGATGTTGACTACCTGGCTTTGTTGCCGACCCTGTTCGAACTCAACGCCGGACGGTTCTACATTCAGCTGGCCAGCGAGCCTGACCGCAAGAAAGTGCTCGCCAAACTCCGTGAACTGATTAAGCCTGGGCAGATTGTCTTCGTGGGGGTGATCGATCCGATCAATCCAACCGTAGAGACGCCCCAGGTAGTGCGCGACCGCGTTCTGGAGGCCGCCGAGTTTATTCCTATCGGGTCGCTAGGCACAACGGACGATTGCGGATTCTCGCCCTTCGCCGATGACACTTCGACCTCGCGGGAAACGGCGTTTGCCAAGATACGAAACCGGGTTGCGGGTACTGCACTGGCGGCGACGGCTCTCGGTGTCTAATCCTCCGTCTGAGGGCAGTGGGCTGTGCTTCTGATGGCTCGGGCTCCCGAATCGGCCGATGCTCACTTGACATCCCACGTAACCCCTACCAGAGGGCCGGACTGGTGCGCGTCGTAAATGAACCGTTTGTCGCCACGGTTGCGGAAGTCCACATAGAGATAGCGCCAGCCTATGAATAAAGCGATGGTTGGCTTAATTTTGTACCCTAAGAACCCGCCCGCTTGGTAGTCGAGCCGCGAGCCGCCAGCCCCCTCATCCGCAAAGGCAGTAATCGCCGCTTTGGGCGTCAAAGCCGCCGTTACGCGCAAGCCAAGGTTGTAATCCACCCAGTTGACGGAGGGCGACGTACTGACGCCGTACGGTTTCAAGGTGATGGTTTGTACCAAATGCCAATAGCGAACGCCAAACAGAGCATCGGCCTTCCATCTCTCGGTATCCGCAAATCGGTAACCGACTTTGGGCGTCAGGACCGATTCGGTCACCATCCGGGTTGTCGCACGGTTACTACCTGGGACAAACCCCAGCTCCAACTTATTGTCCCCAAGCCTGACCCACACAAAATCGACCGGCACAATCAAGCGGTTCCTGCGAGCCTCAACCCCGCCCATGACTCCGATGTTGAAGTTCGACAAGACATCGGTGGACGACGCATGCACGCTGGCCTCGAAACCGGAAGCACCGACCGTGCCGCTTATTCCTGGGAACCAGAGATAAGGCGCGACTACGAAGTGCCACTTGTCATCATCCGAAGCGGTCGCCATCTGCGGAGCAGGAGAGGTGGTTGTCTGGTCCCGGACAGTTAAGTCCGCCGGATCTTCCGCCATCGCGATCGGGCCCAGCAGACTTAACGCGATGCCTGCGAGGACCGCAAACCATGCTTGACGGTACGAATTCATTACCTCCACCCTCGCATCGGCGATCTTCTCGCGAAATGGAAACCGAGGGTACATCCTGGAAGTGGGCATGGGGATGGCTCCTGACTGAATCGCCTCTCAATCAGGCGTGCCCTGCGCCAAACAACGTCCGCCCTCGGGGCGACACCGCCGAGGCTCGGAAAACAGCCTGCATGAAGGGGTAGATGAAGACCTCGAGCGCAGACCCTAATATGCAGGCCCTAATACCATGGGACACTCGATGCCCTTAGAAATGATGACCCCATCCCAGGGCGGCAGTCTAGGACATCCATCACAGTGTTTTGGTTAAGGAGTGCTCGTAAGTCGTTGAAAATGTGGTGGCAGGCGCCCTTCTGGCACACCGCGCGGCGTGCGTTGGTTCGCGGTGGACAAGCGTTATCTGGCTGAAGGATAACTTCAGATCGCGAGTTGGCTTGTTGGTGACAGCTCATCGACGCGGGCCCGAAGTCCTGTTCTGGGAGATCTGCCGCTGACAATCACTGAGATTGTTCCTCGCTCACGCCTTTCGTGTAACTTCATGGTTGCCCATGATTCAGGCATAATCCCCAGAGTCGCCCCGCAACGACGGCGAAGAGATTACTTCTAAGTCTCTCCGACTTATAGTCCCTTGGTATGCCTTGGGCTTCGCAATCCGTCCTCCTCGAAAAGGCGTTCTGCGGCGCGATTCAGCGGGGACATCGACCTGCTCACTCTAGCTGCATGTGCGAGGAATTGCAGTGTGGCTCGCCGCTTCGCTGACCAGGAACCCCATTTTTGGATGAGTAGGCTCAAGGTCAACTCGAATTCCGTATTCGCGCAAATGCTCTGAGGTCACCGGACCGATGGAAGCGATAGTGGTTTCATTGAGTGCGCGAATTAGGGGTTCCCTGGCGTTCATTTCATCGGCCACCTCGATGAGATGATGGATCTGCACGGCAGCGGTAAATAAAGTCACGTCGATATGTTTTTGCTCAAGAGCCGTGATCGCATTCTTCAAAGGCGTTCTGTCTTCGGGAAGCACCCAGTCATAAACGTGAACCGTTAGTATTTTGGCTCCGCGCTGCGATAAACCCGCCAATAGCTCCCGGCTGGGGACTCCGTACTCTTGAACTGCCACACGCCGATCCTTCAAAACGACGCCCTTCTCATCGAACAGTTGCAATATCTCCCGCCAGGTATTCGGTTCTGCGACATTCCATGTGATCGGAACTCCGAGTTCCCTGAGCGCGGCAGCCGGTTTCGGTCCACGAGCCAAAATGGACACGCGGCTCAGTGCCACGCTGAGCGCTTCACGAGTACAGAATTGCTCCATCGCTTGCGCAAGGGCGCGCGTTCCAACTCCCGTTAAGAAGATCACGAGGTCCAAGTTGCCTTGGAGAAGAGATGCGGCGAACTCGGACAAACCGGTCCTGCAGGCCGCCGGAACTTCTCGTGCTGCCGGAACCACCATGGCCTTGCCGCCATTGTTCTCGATCAGCTTCGACATCTCTGCGGATCGGCGGCTCTCAAAGGCCAAGACCCTGAGTCCGCCAAATCCACTCCCCGTCATGCGACTCTCCGTGGCAAGAAGAGTGTCTCCCATGGAGGCCACCGGGCTACGATGTTGCACCTACTTCCTGCGCTTCAATCAATGCAGTTGTGGTGTGTGTAGTTGTCCTGGGATGGTGGGTAAGAAGGAACGGCAGAGCGGTAAATGCAAAGCCGGAAATCATGTTGCCAAGCGTTACCGGGATCTGATTCCACAGCAGCCATGTTGTGACTGAGACTGGCGCGCCCAGCATCATGCCGGTCGGGATCACGAACATATTCACAATCGAGTGCTCGTAGCCAAGGGCAAAGAACACCGTAATCGGCAACCACATGGATATAACTTTGCCGACCGTGGAGCGCGAGCCCAGGGCCAGGAGCACTCCTATGGTGACCATCCAATTGCACAGCATGCCTTTCACCAGCGCGGTCATCCATCCGCTCATGCCGATTGCCATGTAACCCAGAGTTTTTTTCTGCGCAGCCTGCCGAAACAGGTCTGCTAATGGGCCGCCATTGGATGTGCCAAAGCTGGTCACCGAGAGATAGAACAGCAGGGCATACGCAACACTCCCCAGCAAGTTGCCGATATACACCCATGTCCAGTTGCGCAGCATCCGCGCCAAGCGCACTTTTCCCGCCATCAGGCCCAGGGGCAGCAATGCGAAATTACCGGTGGCCAGTTCCTGGCCCAGCAACACCAGCATCACGAAACCCACGGGAAAAATGATGGCCGCGACCAGCGTGGGCAGGCCCTGGGAAGGCGCCAGGAAAGCGAAGGACGTGGCGCACCCGAGGAACGCCCCGGCCAGCGCGCCTCGGATGAGCAGGTCCTGCACCGGCAAATCAGCTTTCTTGCTGGCGAGACCTATCGCGTCAATGACCATTTCTTTGGGCGTTACATAATCCATATGGGCTGCCTCCTAGTCGAGTGGAAGTGAAGAGTCCGGAGTTGACGTCAACGGAAGACTCGGGGACGTTGGGCTTTCGGGAAGGTGTTTCTCTGTCACTGATGGCGATTCAACATACTTGTCGAAATTGCTGATGACCTTGGCGACAACATCTGGAAGAGCCTTGTCGCAGGGCACGACTTCCAGAATCTCGCGACCGGGCACTGCATCGGGGCCTGTGCGCCCGCCCACGGAAATCGCCACTGCATCAACCATCTGCCCGTCGATTCTGACTTTGAGCCCACGCAAACCGACATCGGCCGCCAGATGATTGCCGCAACCCGCTGGGCAGCCCGACCAATGAATCGTCAACGGTGCGCCATCTGTTCCTAAGCGCTGCTCCAATGCAGTGGAGAGCAGCTCGGCATGACGTTTGGTATCGATTTGCGCCAGGTTGCAGAAATCAGTTCCGGTGCAGGCGACCACGTTGCGCCGAAATGACGAGGGGGCCTGGGTAAATTCCTGGAGCAATCCTTCGTCGAGAAGCGAATCGAGACGACTGTCGGGCACGTTAGGCAGGATCGCGTTCTGTCCCGTCGTCAGCCGGATCTCCCCGTTACCATAGTCTTCCGCCAATCTGGCAAGTTCTTCCAGTTGCGCCGGATCCATCCTTCCCATCGGAATGCGAAGTCCGACGGCTACTGCGCCAGGCAGACTCTGTCGAGTGACGCCGAGATGGTCACTATGATGAAAGTGCGCACGGACGTCGCGACCAGCAGGTTCCAACTCGCGACCAAGTCGCTGAGCCAGTTCTTCCCGCAGGCGTGGAATCCCCCACTCCTCGACAAGAAATGCAAACCGGCACTTGGCGCGGGCGTCGCGCGGACCATGATCACGAAAGATGCGGACCAGTTCTGCAATTACACCCGCCGCGTCTTCCGGGGTCACGAACACATCGAGCTTCGACGCGACCGTGAAGCCTCCCGATCCCATCTTGCCGCCCACTAGCACATTGCATCCAACCCGGTAGGAACGTAAGGCTGGCACCAGGGCAATGTCTTGCGACTCGGTGTGGGTGCAGTTCTCCAAACATCCTGTCACGATGACATTGAACTTCCGTGGCAGGTTGGTGAATTCGGAATTTCCCTCGGAACCCACGAGCGTGCGCTCCAACTCGAAGACCACGGTTGAGGCGTCGATTAACTCATTGAGGGTAAGACCCGCGAGCGGGCAACCACAGATGTTGCGGACGTTGTCCATGCCCGTCTGCAGAGAATGCAGATCAACCCCACGAAGTCGCTCCCAGATCTCCGGTACGCTCGACAATGTGAAACCGCGCAGCTCGAGTTGCTGGCGAGTCGTGATGTCGATCACGCAGTTTCCCAACCGGCGGGATAAATCGGCGATGGCCCGGAATTGCCTCGCTTCAGCGAAGCCATTGGGCATGCGAATGCGCATCATGAATTTTCCTGGCGTCGGCTTGCGAAAGAACACTCCAACCCACTTCAGCAGCTCCTTCTCCGCCCCGGTCATCAGTTCATGGCCCTGCTGGATGATCTTTGGCAGGTCTTCGCGAATGCGGAGGCCGTCTCCGCCCTTCGACGCCTTATAGCCTTCGACCGCATTCGTGCCAGGACGCACTGCCGTACCTCCCCGATTCGTAAACGTGCCGAGAGTCCACACTCTTGCCGAATGCCGCACGAAAGGGAAATAGGAAATTTCTATGCGCCGCATAAGTTAAAGGCGGGTTGTGATAGGCCTCTGAAAATAAGCCACATGAAAAAGCGCATCTGATTTTTGTATAGACGCCATTAATAATTCGAATTTCCCCGCTCACCCTGTCCCATGTATGAATAGCCGTACTGGTAGAGAGGCGTTTGGTCCCACATTTGTCTCTCCGGGGGCTTCATGGCGGTGACAAACTGGCCGTCCCACTCTCTGCGAAGGGAAGTGGTACTGTTTCCCATATTCCTCAAACTCGCCGCACGGCGATGTCTGGTCGTGGGCGCGGGAACAGTTGCCGAATCAAAGATCGAAAGTCTGTTGCTCACCGACGCGAGGATTCACGTAGTTGCTCCTCGAGGCACGCAAACCATAGAACAATGGGCCCGGGAAGAAAAAATCTCGTGGGATATGCGGCCGTTCGAAGCAACCGACCTGGAACAAGTCTCGTTAGTAATTGCTGCAACCGACTCCGAGACGATTAACCACATGGTTTTCGAAGAGGCGCGGGCACGCGGGGTTCTCTGCAACAGTGTTGACGATCCGGAGCATTGTGATTTCTACTGCCCCGCGATCGTGCGGCGCGGACAATTGCAGATCGCCATCTCCACCGGCGGGAACAGTCCAGCTCTGGCGCAACGGTTGCGCTGCGAGTTGGAGGAACAGTTCGGCCCGCAATACGAGGGCTGGGTGCGCTGGTTGGGAGAGGCCAGGGCCTCGTTGTTTGCTCGTGCCCTCTCGCCGCGCCAGCGACGCAACTGGCTACATGCTATTGCGGGCGAGCTTAGTTTTCAGAAGTTCCGTCAGAGGGGCCGAAGGGCCGTCGGGGGTGAACTCTCCCGGTGAAAGGCAAAGTTTATCTGGTTGGAGCCGGTCCGGGCGATCCTGAACTTCTCACGGTGAAAGCCCTGCGCGTGCTCCGTGAGGCAGAAATCGTGCTTCACGATGCTCTGGTCTCTCCCGAGGTGCTGGCCCTCATTCCCTCAACCGTGCGAATCCTGCATGTTGGGAAGCGGTGCGGCCAACCAAGCATCTCGCAGAACGAAATCAATGCGCTGCTCGCGTCCTACGCGACCTCCGGACACGTAGTTGTGAGGCTGAAATGTGGCGATCCTCTCATCTTTGGCCGCGCCGGGGAAGAGATGGAAGCGCTACGGGCAGCAGGGGTACCCTTCGAAATCGTGCCCGGTATCACGGCCGCACTGGGAGCTGCGGCTGCTGCGCAGGTCCCTCTCACCGACCGAAGACTGGCCTCACGTCTGGTCATCGCCACCAATCATTACGCGCTGGATGGAGTTGCACCGGACTGCGACGTCCTGACGAATCCACGTACGACGCTCGTGCTTTACATGCCAGGAGACGACTACGCTCAGGTGGCTGAACAGATGACTCGCTCCGGAATGTCAGACGAAACTTCGTGCTTGATCGTCTCCAAAGCCTGCTCACCACAGCAACAGATTTGTGTGACAAACCTGAAAGAACTGGCGCTGCTCCCTCCACTTCCTCCGCCCGCAGTGATGGTACTTGGAAATGTGAGTCGCATTGCCACGGAGCTTCGGGGTGATAACACTAACGATCATGAGCACTTCTATTCTGTCTTGGCTGCCGGGAAAACTAGGACAACTGGAAGTCAGTGGGCTTAGGGGCTAAACCTGTAAACCGCAGGAATCGGCGCACTCAGCACTCGAGTTGGCCAGAAACGGGGTTGTGTGACCTCGGGGACCGGGCAGCGTGCGGTGATTCGACACTTCCCACAACCAGACTCCTCGCCCGCGTGGACGTGAGTCCGTCGTGGCCCATAACTGTCAGGTTGAGAAGAAATTGGTCGTCGTGCGATCCGATCCGGCGTTACCTGAGATGCTTCGCGCCGGTTGTTTTAGTACAGACTACGCCTCTTTCATCGGCAGCTTCCTTGCAGGGTCAGTGACGGCGTCAATTTTGACAGCGTAGCTAGATCGCCTTGCGATGTCGGTATCCGTAATTAGCTGAACATCGAGCAGGCCTTCCGTCCGATAACCCGTTCGCAGAAAGTTGATCTCACTGAGACAGCGACTCCAGCCTTCCAGCCAGAACGTCAATTCCCGTTTCTGTTCCTCGGTGCCTTTGAAATGAACCAATAGATCGATATCGCTAGCCGGACCGGCGGTTGCATTCTTCGTGCTGCCGATCAGGTAAAACGCCTTGACCCCGAACAGTTGGGGATCGAGCTGCGCCGCGATCCTCTGTGCCATCCGGAAGCGCCAGCGCCAGTGTTCTTCGCCCGTACGATCAACGACCTCGACGTCGGATTCAAGCTGTCCGTCTCGTTGTCGTGGAGGTGACAAGTACGCCACGGCCTGGTCCAATTCGGCATTCATCAACACCCGCAAGATCAGGCCACCCGTTTCTTTCGGCACATCGATGACGCGGAGAGTGTCCGACAGGTGTGCAAACTCCGGAAGAAGTTCTTCAAGCACGCTGGGAGAGCGGCGCAGAAACTCTTCCTTAAATGCCGTCTGAGGATCGTCCGGATAGAGAGGCAGGTAGCGAATCGAAGCTTCCACCAGGTCCTGAAAAAAATGGGTGCCGAAAGAGAGATCCGGCAGGTAGTTTCCTCGTTGCCGCGCGACTTCGATCAGCATGGCGGTGTTGTTGATGTCGGAGTAGGTGACAGGGACGCCGAGTTTGATGTCTCCGCGGCTACCCCAGCGTCCAGGGCCGATCAAGATAAACTGCCGCTTAGGCAGCAACTTGTTCAACCGGCCTGCCGCGCGTCCGACATCGCGCATCGCGGCCTGGTCGGTAAGCTGGCTGTAGCCCTCCAAGTCCACATAAACAATGTGCGTGATCTCCGGCACCTTCCCATTCGAGACGAAGCGGTTGGCGGAGAAGATCACTTTGTCCGTTGGCAGATTCTGAGGGATCGCAGCCGGCACGGCGTCACCACTGTAGCTTTGAGGCCGGCACTGCAGGAGGTAAAAGTCCTCACCGTCGTAGGCAAACTCGATGTCCACCGGGGTGCCCAGCTTGGCTTGTAGAAGATTCAGCAGCTCGCGGATCCAAGCCACGAAGGACGTCTTCCGGATCAGGCCTTCGAAGCTAAAAACAACATCGCATGTGCCAAAGTCTGGGACTGGGCCGACTAGCTGCTCAATGCGATCATGCTCGATGACCGACACAAAATGGCGTACCTGCGGGTAGCTAGCGCCGCAATAGCGAAGCAGTTCCACCGATTCCACGGTCTCAAATGCATTGGCTTCCAGATTGATCACGTCGACGCGCTTAGGCGAGTACCGGAGTACCTCTTCCACCGTAACGTTGACTCGGAGGTTGGGTTGTCCCGGTGCGATCAGCACCGGATAGTCGTCCATTACCCGATCGACGGCACGGGTGCCCAATCCCGGCACGAGGCGCACTAAACCGTCTCCGCGACTAATGCGAGCCGACCAACGGAACTCGTTGTTACTGAACGCAACGCCGGAACACGCGGGAAGGAAGTACTTGCCGACCCTCTGGCCCACGACTTCCTGGATCATGATGCCCATCTCTTCATGAACATCCAGCAGACCGCGCTCCGCCCGGTACTCCGTTGGGTCGGGTCCGAAGATCGACGCGTACACTTCGGCGACGGCGTCCATCAGCGCGGTCAGCCGCTCCTCCTTGCTTCCCTGGTTGCCTAGAAAGAGACTCTTGTATTTCCCGGAGAATGCCGATCCGGCGCGGTCTTCAAGAAGACTCGAACTGCGAACGATCAAAGGACGCTCGCCCAGTTCATCAAGAGCCAACGACAGTCCCTTGGCTAGTTCCGAGGGAAATGACGAGCTCTTGAAGAGCGCAACCAGGTGCGGGTATTCCTGCCGCACCTGGTCAATCTCCATGTACTTCCAATTCAGTACATCCTCCAGTTCGTTGTGGTGGACGAAGTTAAGAATCCAGTCCGAGGTGATATACCAGGTGCGGGGCACCTTCACCTGACGCAACTGTCCACTGGCTTCCGGAGCTTTTTCGATGATCTTCTTGGCCAGGAAGAGGCCGGCACTCTTGCCTCCCAGCTTTCCGTGGCAGCCAGGTGGGAAGATGATCCTTCCCAGCAGATCGTAAAAGTCTTTGACCTCGATAAAGTTCTTGGCGATGTTGATGAATTCCAGGTTCTCGGAGAAAAACCGCCGGATAAGCGATACGCGCAGGCCTTTTTGCGTTGAAAGCGAAAGCTCGCTCTCTTCGATCGCGATGTGTTGATAGCGTTCGATCGCTTCTATTACTTCTCCCAGCGATGTGGCCATGTTCTCCAGGGCCCGCACCAGGAAGCTGGACTTCTCCTCCTTGATCCAGGTCGTAACGCAGCTCAGGATCTCGGTTTCACTCAGGTGCTGACTGGCGATGCGAAACGCTTCCGCAGTGAGGTCAACAGACTTGGTGGGAACATCCCGGCGCAAAGGTCGATTTTCGTCGCCGGGAATCGCAACATCGGCCAGGGTCGGGACACCGTCACGCTGTAACAGTTCCTTGGCTTCCTGTACTCCACCCCAGCTCAGGTGATTGATGAGTTTGCGCGAAATTCGCTGAAGTAGCACCGGGTCGGTGTCGCGTAGGAACTCGAGGACGACCCGCCACTCACCTTTGTCGCTTGCCAGATCGCCGGCTGCCGCGGACAGCCCCTCAAACGCCGTTTTCAGTCGCCGTTGCATGACATGGCTGGCAATGCGGTCAGCAATGGTTTCGATCAGCTTGCGCTCTTCCTTGAGAAAGGGGCCCTCGTCCGACTTGGGCATCTGTGCCCGATACGAGACTTCCACGCTGCCGACCGTCTCGCCCTGTACGACGATGTTGGCGCTCTGCACCCACGGCGTAGGGACAAAATCCGGCGGTTTGATTACCTGATCTTCGAAGACGATTCGCGCCTGGCAGTCGTGCGGATACTGCCAACCCGGCGGTAGAACATCAATCATCCCGAGGAAGATTTCCTCCAGCGAAAGTTCGGACCGATTCAGGAGCTCATCCACTTTGTACAGACAGTTCAACTCCTTGGCGCGCTCCTGCAGCTCGCGAAGGATTACGCCGACTTGGCTTTCATCTCGGGTCATTTTTCCTTCTCGCCTGCCTGCGTTCGCCCGGGGGAGAGCACAACGCCGCGCCTGGAGTGACCATCAACACAAACCGTCAGCGCACCTGCAGGGCGCACGTGGCGAACCAACTCGGTTTCTTGCACGACCGGCTGGCGGTTCAGCCAGTCCCAATCAATGGCAAAGCCCCCGTCATGCCGTACCATAAAATAGCAGGTGCGAAAGCTCGATAGATTATGAAAAAAGTGCGAACCTTGACTGAGTTCCACGTTCATCTCCGGTAGGGTAGCCTCAACAATTGCTCGCGCTCCCGATATCTGGCTCCAGACCACCGGAATGCCCAGTGAGGGATGAGAACTGCCCCAACGGCCGAAGCCAATCAGCAGGAATGGCAGGTGCTGGTCCGAGAGCTGTTGATTGATCGAGTTCAATTGCTGGGCAATCGCGGGGGTTTGCATGGGCGAGAAGCGCTCGGGCCGGACGAAGACGATGTCCTGGATATCTTCGGCAATGCCGTTGCCCATCACCATGTCTGATGCGATGATCGCACGCGGATCCGAGAGGTCCTCGACGCTGACGTTCACAATCTGCTCTGACACCACCATGGGGCGGACCTGAAGAAATCCCAGTCGTACCCGGGTTGGTTGATCTCGACTCTCCTGAATGGTCACAGCGAATTCAATCTCGACGTTGGCGCCGAGTTCGTCCTCCGCCGCCTTGAGCAGTGCTTGGATCAGATGGTTGATCGGCACCTGCTCCAGCACCAGCAGGGGAGCGAAGTCGAGGATGCGGGGACCACGCGCGCCCAAACCGGGGACTACACGATCACGAGCCGGGTCAAAGGTCGAAGCCAGAAAGCGGAGCACATCATCAGCCTCGGCCTCCTTCAAACCCGCTGTTACCAGGTACTCAGTCTCGCTGACGGGATCGTACGCAGGCGGCTTGCCCATGTTGACCGCCCAGAATTCCGTTTGCGTACCGCGGAGCAATTCCTGCACTGAGCCAAACGGCGGTGGCTTTTTCGGGTAAGCGGGCGAGAATGTCCAAGACACTCCACCGTCAACAATGGTCTTGCCAAGACCTAAAGCCAGGCTGGCCACGCCTTCCTCGGGAAGAGCCGGTCCCGTTGGATAGAAATTGTAGGAGCGCGCCACCCCGGACAAGTCAGGGTAAAAGCGATCTCCATGCCGCCTTCCGACAACTTCCTGGATGATGACAGCCATCTTCTCTTCGCTCGGATCGCGGCCGGTTGTCTTGATGTAGTCTCGTGCTTCCCGGAAGTATGTGGAAGCGTAAACAAACTTGATGGCTTCAACCAGTCGCCGGAAGCGGGTGTCGGGATCAAACTGGTTGTTCGGGATCATCTTGGTCCCGTAAACGCCGGCGAACGGTCGATTGAGAGCGTCCTCCAGCAGGCTGGACGATCGGATCGCCAACGGAGTCTTGACTTGCTCGATCAGTGCGCGGAGATCACCCAATCGCTCTACAGGAAGATCGGCCTGCTGAAAGGCATGTGCGATATGGTCGTCCGGCAGTTCTTCGACGCGCAATTCCCCGAGACGGTTTCGCGAGATGAACTCGTCAAAGCAGTCGGTCGCGATGACGGCCATGGTGGGAATATTGACGTCAATGTCTGGGAAAGCAGAGGCATCGATCGCGCGGGCCAGCAGGTCCTTGGCCGAGGCCAAGCCGCTCGCCTTTCCCCCCAATGCGCCGGTACCGATCCGCGTGGACTGGAGAGGTACCATTCCAGAAATGCCGGTCGAACGAGGGAAGATCCGCAACCGCAGCTCTAAGATCGGTCATTGCTACCTCCGGCCGCCACGATCGGCAGAGGGGCTGCCCCCGTCACTCCGGAACAGCACCCAACGCCTGAAGTATTACACCCAGCCTCGGTCGTGGCAGGCTTTGGCCACCCGGCCGATGGCAATTGCGTAGGCCGCATCCCGCATGGACAGCTTCTCGCGGCGGGAGAGTTCTGAAACCGCGAAGTACGCCGACGTCATCTTGACGTCGAGCTTTCCCAGGACTTCGTCCTTCTCCCAGAAGTAGTTCATGTTGCTCTGGACCTGCTCGAAATAGCTGCAGGTCACTCCACCCGCATTGGCCAGGAAGTCCGGAATCAGCAAGATGCCGCGTTCCTTGATCTGGGTGTCGGCTTCCGGGGTGGTTGGACCGTTCGCACCCTCCACGATGATCCTGACCCGGGGGCTGATTTTGCCAACATTATCGCCCGTAATCTGGTTCTCCATCGCAGCCGGAATCAGGATCTCAACATTCTGTTCAATCCATGCCTCGCCGGGCAGCCGTTCGTAGCCCAGGGCTTTCGCTTTCTGCTTGTCGATTCCACCGAAATGGTCGGTGATCGACAGAAGTTGACTTAGATCGATTCCGTCCATCTTGCGATAGGTGTAAGCGCACTGGTCAGCCTGGTCCCAACAGGAGACGGAGATCACCCGTCCTCCTAGCCGCTGGTAAAGCTCGATCGCGTACTGGGACACATTGCCAAATCCCTGCACGCTGGCGGTGGTGTTCTCCGGAAGTATGCCTAATTCCTTGAGAGCTTCTCGCAGAGTAAAGACGACGCCGTAGCCTGTCGCCTCCGTTCGGCCGAGCGACCCGCCCATGCCGACTGGCTTGCCGGTGATGAAGCCGGGGTAACGGCCGCCATGAATCTGTTCATACTCGTCCAGGATCCAGAGCATGTGCTGGGCGTTGGTCATGACGTCCGGCGCCGGTACGTCGGAAATTGGACCGACATTTCTGGCCACCTGGCGTACCCAGCCGCGACAGACCAGCTCCTGCTCACGCGAGCTGAGGTTGTGGGGATCGCAAATAACACCACCCTTTGCTCCACCCAACGGAATGTCCACCACGGCGCACTTCCACGTCATCCACATCGACAGGGCACGGACCGTGTCAATCGTCTCCTGCGGATGGAACCGGATACCACCCTTCCCTGGTCCACGCGCGTCATTGTGCTGCACGCGGAAGCCGCGGAATACTTTCACCGATCCGTCGTCCATTCGAACCGGGATGGCGAAATGGAATTCGCGCAAGGGATAGCGCAGAAGGTCCCGCGTGGCAGGATCCAAACCGAGATATTCCGCTACCTTGTCGAACTGCGCCTGTGCTATCTGAAACGAATTGAAGGCCTTTGCTTGCTTCTTCGGCGGCTGCCCGGGAGCCGATTGGCGTACGTCTGCACCGACGTCGATCGGTTCACTCACTGCGCTCTCCGGCATGATCTTCTCCTTAGGTTCTTGACAGGAATCCAACCTTCCATGTTCCATGAAACTGGTCCTGTGAAACAGTGACCGCCCTCACAGGAGAGGGTGACCGCCGGACCTAGTGCCAGTGGTCCACAAACCGGCTGCGAGACCATCAGCCACCAACTGAAGGACCATACTGACCGCGGCGTGGGAGGCCGCCAGTATGGCACCTCGGAAGTCATCGAAACGCTCAAAGGCTAACACAATACTCCACCTGCCCGACTTGGAGCAGTCGAAGAACGCAGTTTTTCACTCGCTCGCCGCGGCCAGTTCGCAAGAATCGTACGGTCATGCCATCGACGAGTTCATTGGCTGGTACTGTTCGGAACCGCGTTTGGCCTTTAACCGAACGTTGTACTTCGCTACCGCTTCTTCCTCGAACAGAAACACCTCGCACCGTCCACGATCAATGTGCGCTTGGCTGCCGTGAGGCGACTCGCCTATGAAGCGTCCGACACTGGTCTTATGGGCCCTGAACTGGCCGGGGAATTCGCCGCGTCAAAGGGGCAAAGCGACTCGGCGTTCGTCAGCAAAGAATCAGTAAGTTGAAGACTCCATTGGCCCCATGAAACTTCGATCCCGGCTAGCTCCAACTTCCGGAGCCATCTTTCGGTCGAGGCCGCAAGCTGATAACGCAGGACCCGCGCCGAAGATTCTCCGACGTCCGGGGGGTGCAGTGACGACCAGATATAATCTGCTCGTGGGGACTGGCTCATTCAGGGCCGCAGCCTGAGAATCGGTCAGCCGTTTTGTGAAGGTGGGCTGTGGTTTTTCGTTTCGAATCGTTCCAACTGGATGTCGCGGAACGCCGCTTGTTGCGTTCGGGCGAACTAGTTCCGCTTCGTGCTAAGGTCTTCGACACCCTCTGCCTCCTGGTCGAAAACCACGGGCGCCTCCTCCGTAAAGATGAGCTGATGCAACGGCTCTGGCCCGATAGCGTCGTTGAAGACAACAATCTCGACCACAACATTTCCAAGCTCCGCAGCGCCTTACAAGACGGCTCCAACGGCCAGAAGTTCATCGAGACCGTGCCGCGGCAGGGCTATCGCTTTGTTGCCAAGGTGCAGCGAATCTCCGGCCCTCCCGCCGCACAGACGGTCGTACCTCCTCCAGCCGCTGACTCGCCATCCGAGCAGGAAATCCAGTTCTTCACCACCGGCGACGGTGTGCGACTTGCCTACACCATCGGCGGAAGCGGCCCTCCCCTGGTGCGTGCCATCGATTGGCTCAACCACCTCGACTTTGAGTGGAAGAATCCGTATCGCCGGCACTGGTTTTCGCACATCATGAGCCACAACACTCTTCTGCGCTATGACCAGCGTGGCAGTGGCCTCTCCGACTGGAATGTCGATGACTTTTCCTTTGAGCGCTCGCTCTCCGACTTCGAGGAACTCATCTCATCGGTCGGCTTTGACAAGTTCGCGCTGGTGGGCAGTTGCCAGGGCGGACCTATCGGCGCGGCCTATGCAGCTCGCCATCCAGAGCGGGTAACGAAGCTCATCCTGGTTGGGGCGTTTGCCCGAGGATGGCCTCCTCCCGGCAGCATGATGACCGAGCAGTTCAATGCCATGCTGACGCTCATCCGCCTCGGTTGGGGCCGCGACAATCCCGCCTTCCGGCAGCTCTGGACAACGCTCTTCCGCCCAGACGCCAGCCCCGAAGAGTCGGAATGGATGAACGAATTTCAGCGCATCACCTCTTCACCCGATAACGCCGCGCTCATGATGGCCGAGTTCCCCAAGATCGACATCACCGACCTCTTACCCAAGGTCTGCTGCCCCACTCTCGTCATTCACTCGCGCGACGAGGCCGTCGTTCCCGCCAGCGAAGGACGCCTTATCGCCTCGCGAATCCGCGGCGCCCGCTACGTCGAGCTCCCCAGCCGCAGTCATGAGGTTGTCCCCGGCGAGCCCGCCTGGCAAATCTTTGTTGACGAGTTCTCCCGTTTCCTGGGCTGGCCCAACGGGCATGTCGCAGTCGAGCCACCCACAGCAGCAAGCTAGAAGGGCGGCTCGCTCAGTCCGCCCCCATCAAGTAATCACGCGGCATTGTCAGCCTCACATTTCGGTCGAACCATTCGGAATCCCCTGATCGACCGTGCTCAGGACTCTGCGACCGACTGCAATCGCTGGCCTGCTCGGTCGGTTCGAGTCGAACATACCGCTCGGGTTCCTCACACTTGACCTTCCCGAACAGCCTGCCTGCCAGGACGGCCGGGCCGCAGATCCCCGTAATCACCTGCAAGCAAGTAGAGGCCACGATTGCCCCTCCGACGATGTAGCCGAGCAACGGCACGCCTGCCTGAAATGCGCCTGCGGCCACCGAGACCATGGTCGTCGCCACCGCGAAGGCGAAGCGTCGGCGAAGCCCATAGCGCGGCAGTTCTCGGCGTACCCATCAGGTACCGCAGGCCATAGTTGTACAGAACATCAAATGGATGCCCCGTCAAAATTGCACCCAGCGCTGTGAACGGCACCAAGGCCCACAATATCTGGGCCGAGGCCAGCACCGTCCCCACTGCTACCCACACCATCATGATGGCGGGAGACAGGCGCAAGGGGTAATTGATCTGCGCGTATGTGGCGTCGTTCAAACCACAGAATCCTTGCGCCTGGATCCTTTCGCGAGCTAGTCGTCGAGATCTGTGACATGGTAATCCTCCTACGCTGCTTTCTCTGCAGCGGGTTGATTCTACGTCAGTGCTCTCTCTTGGCTTGGAGGAACCGATGGGCATCAGCATCGGAACGCTCTCGCGATAACGTGCGTACTTTCTCGCCGAACGACTCGATCAGGTCGTGCTCTTCCCAACGAATCGCCAGTCAGCATGTACGCGGTTGTCATGACGGCGAACAACAGGTGCGCGCCCGTCATGGTCGGCGTGAACCAGAACGCCATAAACCATCCGAGATAAAGCGGATGCCGCACGTACTTGTAGAACAGCGGCGTACCGAAGGTCAGTTGTGTGTACGGCTTTCCGATCAGGTACAGCCAAACCTGCCGCAACCCGAACAAGTCGAAATGGTTGATGAGGAACGTGGCTATCAGCACGACGCCAAATCCCAGCCCAAACAACTGATACATGACCAATCGGGCCGTCGGATTCTGGATGTTCCACACCGTTCCGCCCAACGGCTGCCAGTAAGCGAACAAGGCGATCAACGCCAGGCTCGATAACAGAACATACGTGCTGCGCTCCGCGGGTTCGGGGACAACGCGCGTCCAGGCCCGCTTGAACCACGGCCGTGCCATCACACTGTGTTGTACGGCGAAGATGCCGAGCAGCAGCACGTCGATTCCGACTGCGTACAGGAACGGCGTTCGTGCCGGCGAATCCATCGTTTTGGGAACCACCAGGTTTCCGATAAACCCGACGGCGTAAAGAAAGGTGGCAAGGAAGACGCCATAGCAGGCGACTCCATATACGAAAACAGCAACTCTCTTCAACATTTCTCTCCTCCGCGGCGAGGAGCATTGTTGCCCTCGCGATCTGGAGCGAGATTACGGTCGAATGGGCTTGAGAGTCCTTGAACGGAACTTGAATTTTTCTGAAAGAAAGCTGGAAGGATGTCTATGGCGACGAAGAGCATGGCTCGACGCCAGGCTTCGCGAAGTCCATCTGCACGATTGGATCGGGGAAGAAACGTTTTGCACGGAGGAGTCCAGCATCTCGATTCGAAACAGGCAGCACCAACTCTCAGATCGGTCGGCCAATTCGAAGTTGGCCCGAAACCGGGCGAGGCCGAGGTTGGCCAGAGCAGGGTAGGACCGTTCTGCACGAGGGCGCGATCGTGGAGAATTTTCTGGAACTTCCCGGCGGCCGCGGCGCCTTGGCCGCCTGCCAGATCCTGTAAACTATTCATTTTTAAGGATATTATTTTGGTGGAGCTAGTCGGGATCGAACCGACGACCTCATCGTTGCGAACGATGCGCTCTCCCAGCTGAGCTATAGCCCCACGTCGCGGCGGGAAACAGGGCCCTTAAACGTGGTTATGAAGTCCGGCCCTGCTACCTCATTATACAAACAACTGCCACCGCTTCCAACGCACCCGAAGACGGTAGTATCTGGGGTTGAGTCTTGAGGACTGGTTCAGAGGGAGAGCGGGTCTTACCAGACTGCGTCGCAACCCTGCCGTCGCTACGCGGTTCGTGAATTTTTCCCACTCCCACCCGGGGTTTGCACCCGGGCTCACTTCGCCGCCACCGCTGCGCGGCTATTTCGATCATGTTAGACACTTTGTTCCACCACCGAATCTCACATCCGGTTGCGACATAGTCTCTTACGGCCCGCGTTCGAATCGCCACAAAGACTCTAGGTGTCGCAGGTACGGCACAGAGCAATTCTCTTGTGCCGCCCCAAGAAAAAGTCCTTCGACCAGCGCCAACGGCGGCGCCAATCGAAGGACTCAAAAGGAACTGCGTTATCTCTTAGTTGGTTGACCCCCAGACCGCCAATACCGGACTTGGATCGGTCGCCGGAAGCACAACCGTCTTGGTAGGCGAGACCACGTACAGTATCGCTGTTATATTCCCGCCTTCGGTCAGCGTGATCCTGCCAGTCGCGTCAACCGAGTAAGTGGCGCTGACAGGTACGCTGCCTGTGCCCCCGGGTCCGCTGGTGCTCGTCGTTCCGGTCAAGTTGCCGTTGCCGTCAGCAAAGGCTCCGGTGACCGAATCGGTAACCGCCGCCGTGGCCGGCATGATCGAGCCACCCCAGTATTCGCCAATGACCGAGGCGGTCGAGAAGGGTAGCCCCGATTGCGGTTCGACATAACCGGAGGCCACCGTATTGTCCTGTCCCACCAGGAAGGCCTGATTCTTGTTGACCAGGTAAAACACGGGAGGAGTATTGCTGCCAAACCCGGTCAGCGTCACTCGGCCGTTCGTGGCAACGCTGTAGTTGCCTGTCGAGGTTTGCTGCTGGGTAAGGGTCCCACCGTCGTTCTGATCAATGCTGGCGCTGCCGCCACCGTTGCCATCTGTGGTAAGCAAGCCCAGCACAACATCGGGCGCGCCTGCGCTCGGGGCCTTCTTCCGTCCGTCCTGGGACTGAGCGATGCCGCTGCTCCTCAGCACGCTTACGCCGCTCAAGGAAGAGTTAGCAAACGAGGCCAGGCCCTGCCGGAGTACCGTCTCCTGCAGCAGGTTGGCAGGACTGTTGATGGGATCGATGGAAAGGAAGGCCAAGTCGTTCGCGGTGGTCACGTAGTACACCCAGTGGGTCGTGACACCACTGGTTATAAACATGGCCGTCCCCCGTCCAGAGGTTGGGTCCGGCGCAGTCAAGCTGGCGGCGGTTGGCAGGCTGTTCGACACAACCCCGTTGTCGTTGGTATCGACAAAGCCCGCCAGCCTGCCGGTTTGGTCGATTCCGTAAACACCCGCACCCGCAAAGCGATTAAGGCTGGGATCGACGCCGGAGAAACCGGAAGCGAAGTTACCCGCGATTTGCTGAAGCGAAAACGCCGACGGATTCTGCAACCGGATCGTGCCTGTACCCCAGGTACTCGGAAGGTAGCTGTTGCTTTCATTATTCAGAATAAGTCTGCCGTCGCCGGCGGCGGAAACCGCGATGGAGAAGGTCATGGGCTTATTCAACGTCGGGGTTATCGACATGGTTCCCAGGCCGTTCGGCTGAAGGGAATAAGTCCCCTTGAACGACACGTTGGCGTGTGGAGCGCCACCCGCACTGTTCAGGTCGAGTACACCACTGCTGATGTTGCCACTTCCGTCGGCCACAAAGCTTCCAGCCAAAAGAACCGGGCCTGCGCTGTTGAAACCGTTAATCGAGAACGTGTAGTTCCCGCTCAGCCCACCGGGTATGGCAAAGTAGCTGCTCACATCGAGCAGCAACTGCGTGGGGTTCGAAGCGTAGGCGTTGACGAAGCCGTTCGAGGTCGGCGTCACCGCCATGTTGGAAGTGACCGCCCCGTCCACCGCGTTCAGGGTGGAGGCCAGCGGCCGCGATTGACCGTTCGGCCATAGGGTCAGGAATCCCAGGGCCTGCTGTGGAAGGACCGTGGCATTGAGCACCAAGGATCGTGCTGTACCGGGAATGCTGCAAGGGCTTTGCACGGCGTTCACGAGAATGGTTCCGGAGAACTCGCCATTGCCGAGCCGCGTGTCCAGTATCCGACACGGCTCCAGCGGGTAGAGGGACAGCCCTCCGGGAGCTGATGCCGCAGGGGCGTAGTATCCGTCAATGTCGAGGACCAGATTGGTGTTATTGCTTGGATACACCGCTACTTTCCCATTGGCCCCGGCTCCTACGAGAGCGGCGTTGGCGACTATCGTTCCTGTCAGCGCATTCAGGGTGGATACGACCGGACGGGTCTGTCCGGCAGGCCAAACCGTCAGATATCCTAGCGGCGCCGGGGGAATGGCGGTCACGTTCAGCGAATAAGCCAGCGCACTGGCGGGAATGTTACACAAGCCTGACACCGGGAAGTCAACTTCCTGGCCACCCTGCAAAATTTGACCGCCGCGAGAGTCCTCGACCCGGCAAGGCGTGACCGGATAGAAAACGAGCGTGGAAGGGTTTGCGGGCGCAAAATAGCCGTCAATATCCAGCACCAAGTCCGTGGTATCGGTGGCGTAGACGCTGACCGCTCCTCCGCCACTGCTCCCCGCTCCCACGATGGCGGCATTGGCCTTGATTCGACCGTCGAACGAGTTCAGGGTTGAAACATGTGGCTGGTTTTGTCCCGCCGGCCAAATGGTCAGATAATTCAGTACTCCGTGAGGTACAACCGTCACATTGAGCGAATAGGCCGCTGCCGATGGCGGTACACTGCAACTACCCTGAACCGCAAAGTTCTGGGCCGTGCCCCCTTGAATCGGGTTGCCGGTAATCCGCGTGTCCACCAGGCGGCACGGGGTGACGGGAACGAACTGCAGGGGACTCTGCGCACTGACCAACAGTGGCAGTGTCAAAACCGCAAACGTGACTGCAAACAACAAGGTACGGCGAGCTACGTACATGGATCCTCTCTCCTGATCGGCGAGTTACAACATTGGTTTGAAAGTATGGCCTGCTCTTAACTACGCTTAGGTTTAACTACTTACTTGGTCTTCGACAAAATCGGTTCAGGGCTTGATTCCACAAAACTGGTGAGACCCGCTTTTACGCTGCGGCACCGGCTGCCGGATGCATTCTCCTACCGCAGTCTGCAGATTTCCTGGAGACGAAGTTGTTTATTATCCTACCTGATTCACGCGCTGGATGCGAGAGCGTGCCACAAGTTTACTCGCTGGGCTATTTCCGTATGGCCCGATTTGGGACGTACCTGTTTGGGCCGTCTCGCCAGCGCCAGCGGGTTCGCTCCGGCTCGCCTTCGTGCTCGTGACTGCGTTGACGGTGTCGTTTCCCCTTCGTATAGTGCGTGCATGCCTTGGTTCTTCGTATTCTTCTTCCTCTCAGGATTTTGCAGCATTCTGTACGAACTGGTATGGCTGCGGCTGGCGATGGCGGAATTCGGAGTCACCACGGCGCTGGTTTCGATCATGCTCTCCGTCTTCATGGGCGGGCTGGGGGCCGGTTCCTGGATCGCCGGGGCGCTGGTCCGCCGCTATGGCGACCGGATTCGATTTCATCCTCTCCGTTTGTATGCCCTCAGTGAACTCCTGATCGCCATTTCGGCGTTGGCCGTTCCTCTGCAGCTGGTGTGGGGCAATCATCTGCTGGGACGGATGGCGGACCGGGTCCCCATCTCCTCCGCCGCTTACCACCTGGTTTCCGGGGTCTGGTTGGCGTGGACCATAGTGCCGTGGTGCGCCTGCATGGGGGCAACCATTCCGCTGGCCATGTTCGCCATCCGCAGCGGACAAGCCCAGGACTCGCGGCGCTCTTTCAGCTTCCTCTATTTATCTAACGTCCTCGGCGCGGTTGCCGGCTCGATTATTCCTCTTTTCCTGATCGAACTGTACGGCTTCCACAGGACGCTGCGCGTCGGCGCGGTGCTGAACACCCTGATTTTCGCCGTGGCTTTTGGCCTGACGCTCCGATCGTCCGAGCGCTCCTTACGATCCGCACCGCAGCCGGCCGCAATCCCCTCCAGCAGGGTTGAGGGCAGTTCGGCAATCCTGCTGCTTCTCTTTACAACGGGCCTCGCCACCATGGGCATGGAGGTAGTCTGGATCCGACTGTTTACCGCTTACATTGGCCCGGTCGTTTATGCCTTTGCCAGAATCCTGGCTGCCTATCTGGGAGCAACCTTCCTAGGTTCTCAGGTGTATAGGATCTGGAGCCGGCGCTACGAGAGGGAGAGTCCGCTGGCCTGGATTTCGTTGGCCTTTCTTGGCCTGCTCGCCCTGCTGGCCGCCGATGGCCGCATCGAGCTGAACGGCAACCTGCGTGTCCTGCTGGGAGTCGCACCCTTCGCCGGCGTGATCGGCTTTCTTACCCCCATGCTGGTGGACCGGTGGTCGGGTGGCGATCCCGATCGCGCCGGCCGGGCCTATGCGGTCAACGTTCTGGGCTGCATTCTCGGACCGCTGCTGGCTGGCTTCTTCTTGTTGCCCTGGTTCGGCGAGCAAAACTCCCTGCTGCTGTTCGCTCTTCCCTGGTTCGGCATGGCGATCCCGCCCACGTTGCGCAAGCCGCAGCGGCTGCTTCAAACCGCCGTGGCGACCCTCGTCGTCGCCGCCGCCCTGGCCCTGTTCTTTTTCACCGCGGACTACGAGGTCGATTATCCCGACCGGGTAGTGCTGCGCGACAGCACCGCTACCGTGCTCGCCACCGGTTCCGGCATGGAGAAACAGCTGCTGGTCAATGGGACTGGCATGACGTCGCTCACTCCCATCACCAAGATGATGGCCCACTTCACCCTGGCCTCGCTGCCCGAGCCACCCCGCGACGTGCTGATCATCTGCTTCGGCATGGGCACTACCTTCCGCTCGGCCCTGTCCTGGAACATCCCGGTCACGGTGGTGGAGCTGGTGCCCAGCGTCCCTCGGCTCTTCGCCTACTACCATTCTGACGCGGAGCAGGTCCTGGCGTCGCCCCTGGCGCATGTTGTCATTGACGACGGCCGGCGTTATCTGGAGCGCACACCCCAGAAATATGATGCGATCATCATCGACCCGCCGCCTCCGGTGCCGGCGGCCGGTTCCAGCCTGCTGTACTCTCGCGACTTCTATGAACTGGCGAAGCAGCGGCTGCGTCCCGGCGGAATCCTGCAGCAGTGGTTGCCGCCGGAAGGCGACGCAATCGACCAGGCGGCCATCGCGCGGGCCCTCACCGAAGCCTTCCCCTATGTTCGCGTCTATGGCTCGGTATTCGTCCACGGCGAGCATTTTCTCGCCAGCATGAGCCCGATCCCGGAACGCACCGCCGCGGAACTCGTGGCCCGCATGCCGGACGGCGCCATTGCCGACATGATGGAGTGGGGCCCAGCGAACACACCGGTGGAGCAGTTTGATCGCATGCTCTCCCATCCCTCTTCCCCGACTGCGTTGATTGCTCGCTCGCCCAGCACGCCCACCCTCCAGGACGACCGGCCGGTCAACGAATACTACCTGCTGCGCGAATTTTTCCCGCGCATCCAGAGCGCTGCTGCGGAGTCCCAATAAGACGGTAACCTATCCTCGCCGTTACTGTGGAAAAAGACCAAATCGGCCGCAAATAAAATTGTCGGACCAAAAAGAACCGTGCTAATATCTGCCACGGCACGTTTCGGCTATTGCACCAGAAAGACAATTCAGATCAGCGAAACTTTGGGCAGAACGTTCTGCGAAGGGGAGTTCCATGCGCGCTATTCGTCGTTCTTCGCTATTTTTCCTGCTGGCAACCAGTTTCCTTCTAACTGTCCAGCCGCTCTTCGCAGGGTCGGGTTCCGTGGAGGCGACTCTGACCGTAGGCCGGAACCCGGTCGCCCTATCGGTGAACCCTGCGTCCAACAAGATTTACGTCGCCAACGAATCCGACAACAATATTTCGGTGATCGACGGAAACAATAATTCCACCACCCTGGTTTCGGTCCAATCCGAGCCTGATGCGTTGGCCGCTAACCCTGCGACCGGCAAGATTTACGTCGCCAATTACGGCGACAAACTGGTATCGATCATTAGTGGTTCCGGCCAGCAACTGCTGCAGGTGGATTATGATCCCGCCGCCGTCGCGGTCAACCCGGTCACCAACAAGATATTTGTCGCCAACTTCGGCAGCGACACAGTGTCCGTCATTGACGGCGCGACCGACACCCTGATCACCACGGTAAAGGTGGGGAACGGCCCGAATGCGATCGCGGTGAATCAAGTCACCAACCGGATCTACGTGGCCAATTACTACGCCGGAACCGTGACCATGATTGACGGGAACAAGGGCTACGCTACCACGACCGTCACCGTGGGGACCTACCCCTCGGATATCGGCATCAACTGGGTGACCAACAAGATTTATGTCGCCGATTACTATAGCCAGGAGGTAACGGTCATCGACGGGGCCACTAACTCCACCAAAAATATCATCACCGGCGACAGCCCCATAGCCCTCGCGGTGAACGTCATCACCAACATGATTTACGTCGCCAACTATACCAACAGCGGGACCGTCACTGTCATCAACGGCGCCACCGGTCAAACCACTGCAACGGTCCCCGTTGGGAGGTATCCGAAGGGCATTGCTGTCAACCCCATCACCAACCTGTTTTACGTCACCAACTATTACGACCAGACGGTGTCAGTCATCGATGGCTCCCTGGCCCAGGTAGTTCAGACCATTAGCGTCGGCCGGTATCCTACCGAACTCGCGATCAACCCGGTAACCAATAAGATCTACGTAATCAACAGCTACGACTACACCGTATCGGTGATTGGCTATGGCAATACCAATGTGGAGTTCGTTCCCGCAACGCCCTGCCGGCTGGTGGATACCCGGAAAACCGGCGGTCCGATTCCGGGGGCAACCTTCCGCACCTTCCCGGTTCAGCAAGAGGGCTGCAACATTCCCAGCAACGCCGTCGCTTACTCCTTAAACGTCACTGTGGTTCCACCAGCACCGCTGGGCTTCCTTACCATCTGGCCGAACGGCTTGGATCGGCCGGTGGTGTCCACCATGAATTCGCTCGACGGTCGCATCAAGGCCAACGCGGCGATTGTTCCCGCCGGTTCCTCGGGAGCGATCAATGTCTATGTCAGCAATGCGAGCAACGTGGTCCTGGACATCGACGGCTACTTCGCCCCCCCCGGCAATCTGACCCTCCAGTTTTATCCGCTTACGCCATGCCGCGTGCTGGACACGCGTAATCCGGCCGGCGACCTGGGAGGCCCTGCTCTGCAAGCCAAACAGGAGCGCGATTTCCCGGTGCTGGAGAGTAGCTGCATTCCGCAGGGTGTCGGCGCACAAGCCTATTCGCTGAACTTCACGGTAGTCCCGGTCGGAGGACAGCCCTTGGGATATCTGACCGTATGGCCGCAGGGACAGAGCCAGCCGTTGGTCTCCACGCTCAACAATCTGACCGCGACCATTGTGGCCAATGCCGCCATCGTGCCTGCCGGAACCGGCGGGGCGATTGCCACTTATGCCGATCAGAACACTCAGTTGGTGGCCGACATCAATGGCTACTTCGCAGCGCCCGGGGGGCAAAATGGCCTGGATCTATATCCTGCGGCCCCTTGCCGGGTGATTGACACGCGTTCCGGTGGCGGCGCGTTTAGCGGCACCTTGAAACCGCCCGTGGATGACGTGGACAGCGCGTGCGCGCCGCCCAACACGGCACAAGCCTACGTGCTGAATGCGACGGTAGTGCCGACAGGCGTGCTCGGCTATCTGACCTTATGGCCGGACGGGGAGGGCCAGCCCGTGGTCTCCACCCTGAACGCTGTCGATTCGGCGATCACCTCGAACATGGCCATTGTGCCGAACGCCGACGGTATGACGGACGCTTACGCATCCGGCATCACACAGCTGATTCTGGACATCTCCAGCTACTTCGCGCCCCCGCCGCCGCAGTAGAAGACGTCGCACCACTGAGCGTGGCACACGTCACTGACAAACCTCCCGCGATGTAGCACCCTTAGCACCAGGGACATCGCGGGAGCGGATTTCCGCTCCTGCCTGCTTCCCCAGAGCTTGCTTTCACAAACACTCGTCCGTGCTTTTCGGCGGAAGCGCGGGCCTCCAGGCCCGCGAACAAATCACTGCCTTGAGGAGAGGGCTTCAGCCCCGACCGTTAGCAATGCGTTTACGAAACAAGCTCCGCTGAAAGGACGCCTCATGCTGACCGCCATCCACGTCCTGCTCACCTATCAGTGCACCTCGGAGTGCGATCACTGTTTCCTGCACTGCGGGCCGCATCGCGAGGGCACCTTCACCCTCAGCCAGCTTCGCCAGATGCTGCGGGAAATCAAGCGGATTAAAACCGTCGATACGGTTTACTTCGAGGGCGGCGAGCCGTTCCTGTTCTACGCAGTCCTGCTGGCGGCGCTGCGAATGGTTCGCGACCTGGGCCTGCAGGCGGGCATCGTGACCAACGGATACTGGGCCACCGCTCCGGACGATGCGGAGCAGTGGCTCGAGCCCCTGCTCGGTTTGAACATTGTTGACTTCAGTGTGAGCGATGACGCCTTCCACAGCAGCAAGGGCGACCTGAGCCCGGGAGCGATTGCCTTCCGTGCTGCCAACAAGCTGGGTTTGCCCTGCACGAAGATTCGGATCGACCCGCCGACGGTCATGCCCGGGGCCGACTCCGGCGCCAAGGGCCAGCCGGTCACAGGTGGCGTTGTTCTCTTCAAGGGTCGCGCGGCAGAAAAGCTTACCGACGGACTGCCGGTGCGGCCGTGGCGTAATTTAACCACCTGCCCTCATGAAGAGCTGGCCGACCCGGAGCGGTTGCATGTGGACGCCTACGGTAATGTGCAGGTGTGCCAGGGAATCAGCATCGGCAACATGTGGCAGACGCCGCTCTCCGAACTGGTGCGCGACTATGACGCGGCCAGGCATCCTATCGTAGGCCCGTTGCTCGCGGGCGGGCCAGCACGCCTGGTCGAGCGCTTCAGCCTGAAAGTAGCCCGCTCGTATGTTGACGAGTGCCACCTTTGTTATATGGCGAGAAAATCCCTGCTGCCGAAGTTTCCGCAGTATCTCGCTCCCGCGCAGGTTTACGGCCTCTGAGGTCTGTAGGGAGACTGCACAGCCCCGTTGGCATCCCAATCCGTAAGAATTGTCATCACGAGTGGGCTTCAGCCCACGAGGGATCTGCTGTTTCCCTGCCCGAGGGAAAAGCATATCCCTCGGACCAATCCCCCACCAAGATGCCAATAGCCCGCGCTCCCTTCAGCCCACGAGAAATCTCGACTGCGGCTTTTTCAGCAACCTCTGTAACTTGCTCATCTTGCTGCGTAAAAACCGCTCCCGCAACACGCTATGCTTTCGGGGGTTTAAACTAGTACCAGGTGCAGTGCTCTCCCGGGCTGCAGTTGGCTTCGCCTTCGGATAGTAAATTGGCTTCGAGGCGGGAGGAGACGCAAAATGAAAGCGCAGCGGCGGTTTGGATGGTTATTGGCAGCGCTTCTGGTTGTCGTACTTTCGGCGGGAGGCGTCCTGGCCCAGGATGCCGAGAACGTATCGCTTCCCCCACAGCAGTACCCGAACGCCGGGGACAATGCTCCCGCGCCGAATGCGCCCGGCCAGGCCGCGCAAGATCCTCCCGGCCGCGTGGCGCGTTTGCAATACACCTCGGGTGAAGTTTCCATGCAGCCGGGCGGCGTGAACGACTGGGTCGCCGCCAGCCTGAATCGCCCCCTCACCACCTCCGACCGCGTCTGGACGGACAAGGACTCGCGCGCCGAGCTGAACGTGGGCGACGGCTTCCTCCGCATGAGCTCGGAGACCAGCGTCACCCTGACCAACGTCAGCGACGGCACCGTCCAGGTCGAACTCGACCAGGGCGCCCTCGAAGTCACGGTCAAGCACCTGGAGAAGGGTGAGATTTACGAGATTGACACCCCGAACTACGCCTTCACCGTGATGAAGACCGGTGTTTATCGCTTCGACGTTTTCCCCAGTGGCGACGAGAGCTGGGTGACGGTACGCAGCGGATATGGTGAGGCCACCGGCAAGGGAGCTGCAGTTCGGGTCAACTCCGGCCAGCAAGTCCGTTTCCGCAGCGATCAATCCTTGCAGCATACCGCCGTGAGCGCGCCCGTCCCTGACGGCTTTGACGACTGGGCGCAGGTGCGCGACAAGCGACTGGCCGATTCCCTGTCCGCCCGCTACGTCTCACCGGGCGTGATCGGTTATCAGGACCTCGACGCCTACGGCACGTGGCAGACCGCCCCGACCTACGGCAACATTTGGGTGCCGTCTTCAGTGCCTGCCGGCTGGGCGCCGTATCGCTACGGACACTGGGCGTGGATTGCGCCTTGGGGATGGACCTGGGTGGATGACGCGCCCTGGGGATTCGCTCCCTTCCACTATGGCCGCTGGGTCTCGTGGAACGGCGGCTGGGGCTGGGCTCCTGGACCTCTCGGATACTGGAATCCTTACTATGCTCCGGCGTTGGTTGGCTGGATTGGCGGTGCGGGCTTCGGCGTCGGCTTCGGCTGGGGTGGCGGCTGGGGCATTGGCGTCGGCTTCGGCTGGTTCCCGCTGGGCTGGGGTGCGCCTTTCTATCCGCGTTACTGTGGATGGGGACATGGCGGCTGGTACCACGGCGGAGGCTGGGTGAGTGCCGGCTACCTGCATAACGTCAACGTGACCAACACCCACATCACCAACATTAACAATATTACGAACAACTACTATCACAACAATTTTGCCGGCATCAACGGCAACCGCAACATACCGGGCGCTGTGACTGCGGCCCCCAAGTCGGCGTTCACTTCCGGCGCGGCCATTAATAAGGTTGGGATGGCAGTGCCGAAGGCCAACCTGGGCAGCGGTCAGCTCCTGCACAATGCGGATGTAACTCCGACCCGGTCATCTGTCCTGGCCGGCAGTTCAACCGCTCGTGCCGTTCCTCCGGCCACGGCGACGAATCGCGGCGTGGTTACTCACGCCACTCCTCCGGTTGGTCCGGCGCGCTTTGACGGGCATCAGTCCCCGATGGGCAGAACGAATGTTGCTTCCGCACCCCAGGGCAATATGAACGCTCCGCACGCGCCTGTTTCAGTACCCAATGCCAACCAGGGGAACATGAATGCCGCCCGGGCACCCGGTTCCGTACCCAGCGCGAACCAGGGTAATGCGCCGCATAACGTACCGCGTCCGCCTTATGCGGGTGGAACGCCCAACGGTCAGGTCGCCCGCGACAATGTTCCGGCGAACCCGGCGGCACACAACACCGTGCCTCAGCCACAAACCGGCAACCACAGCTTCACGCCGGGCAATAGCAGCGTGAACAACCACGCGACGACGAACAGCAGTCCGCAAACCACCCCACAAGCGCCAACTGCGCACAACGACCAGGTACCGCGGCCGCCTGCGAACTACAACTATCACGCGCCCAGCGGGACCCCACAGCCGTCGGCTCCGTCGCATCAGTCGGCGCCGTCACAACATGCTGCTCCGCAAAGCAATTCGCACAGTAACAGCAGCAGCTCATCGTCCTCCAACCCCCGCTCTTACGGATCGACCCCGCGCCCGCCCGCTAGTTACACGTATCATCCAGCCCCGACGTACTCGGCTTCGTCCTCCTACGCCGCGGGCCGGACGGGCACCAGCTCCTACGCGGGAAATAGCCGGGCCTCCTATCCGTCGGTCACGCCCTATAGCTCCGGTCGAGCTGCGAGCTACGGCTCCAGCCCGACCTACATGAGCCGCAGCAACGGTTCCGCCGGTTCCTACTCGGCGCCGCGATATTCTGGCGGCTCCAGCGGCAGCTATCACGCTTCGGGTGGTGGTGGCGGCGGCAGTCACGGTGGAGGCGGAGGTGGCGGTGGCCATTCCGGCGGTGGCGGCGGACATCGCTAGTATCATTGGCGAAACGATTGGAGCAGGGCGGCCCGCAACGGCCGCCCTTTTTCTGTGTCTCGCGACCCATCGAGCTGTGACGGCTGAACATCACCCTGGGTCGTCGCGGCTTATAATCGAAGTGTGACCGCTTTGACAGTAAAGAAGGTAGCCGAGGCCAACTTCCCCACCCGCTGGGGACAGTTCCGCATCTACGGCTTTGAAGGGACGTCCGACGCTGCCGGCGTCTCGCCCAACGGCAGCAAGACGGCATCCACCACCGAGGGCGCGGTCGCGCTGGTCATGGGCGACATTCATTCCGCCCCGCCGCTGGTTCGCATCCACTCCCAGTGCCTCACCGGGGACGTGTTCGCCTCCATGCGCTGCGACTGCCGCCAGCAGCTCGAGCTGGCGCTCTCGACCATCGCCGAAGCCGGCGCCGGGATCCTCATCTACGAGCAGCAGGAAGGCCGCGGCATCGGCCTGATGGCCAAGCTCCAGGCCTACGAGTTGCAGGACAACGGTCTCGACACCGTCGAGGCCAACGTCGAGCTGGGCTACGACAACGACTATCGCGAGTACAAGCTGCCCGCGGAGATCCTGCGGCAGCTAGGGCGTGAAGGAAGTGCGCCTCATCTCCAACAATCCCGACAAAGTCGCCGCCGTCGAGGCCGCCGGAATCAAAGTGGTGGAGCGCGTCTCCGCCGAGGTCGAGCCTTACGAGCACTCCGAAGCCTACCTGCGCACCAAGAAAGAGAAGATGGGCCACCTGTTTACCGGGTGGTAGAGCTGAGATAGTGGCTCTTAGAGCGACGGTAGTCCCAGCGATCGCAGGCGGTCGTCTAACAACTCTTGGTCAATATAAATGTTGTGCGTCAATAGCTGCTGAAACACAGCGCGTAGATCTACCAGATAACCCCATCGGTAAAATGCCTCCAGCAAACCTATGCTGCCGCGAACTTGCAACCCTTCCGCCTTGGCCAGCTTGCGCGCATCATAGTCGTCGAGCAGAACCAAGTCTGCGCCAAGTTCTTTTCCGAGAAGGATGGTGCTGAGCTCACCAGCGCCAAGGGGAAACTTCTGTTGGGCTGTCAAGAGTTTGGCTTGATCCTGGAGAGGTTTTACCTCGATCCACTCCGCTCTCTCGACCTCCGATGATCCTGGCAAGCCTGCGCCTGCGACCACCACTTCGCGGTGGACTTCAGTAGAAATGTAAAGCCGTGAATAGAGCTTGTGAAGGGATTCGAAACAGCGAAGCTTCGCCAACACGATGAGCGGCGAGGAATCCGCTACGACAATCACGCGCCCAGACGTTCACCGGACCGGCGTTCTTCTTCCAGGTCCTCGACGGCGTATCGCAGGGGGGGGACACCGTGGTTCGCGACGAAATCCATAAACGCCGCCAGAGGTGTCTGGCAGAGCTCGGCCGCCCTTCCCAAGGAGACCTTATGTTCGCGGTAAAGCTCCAGTGCCAACAGTCGGGCCGCTTCCTGGGAGAGATTCGACTCCTCCAGGTTCGCTGCTTTCAGGAGAGCTGAGGGCAGCTCGACGCGCACAGTTTCCATCCCTCAACGTTAGCCTATGCGGCAACATTTGTCATTCGATCTGTCACGAACCGATGCGATTCCTGAGTTGTGCGCGGCGCAACTTTGGTGAAGTGGGCCTTACGAGCGTGACCACAGGTGCCCGCCTAGCAGTAGCTTTAATCCCGAAGTGCCTCCCACTCATTCTCGTCATTCGCCGGCGAGACGATGTCTCCCACAATCTTCATGGAATCCTTCATGGAGCCAATCCAGCCAGCGCGCCTCAACTCCGCTCCCAAAGCTTTCCGATTCTTTACCGGCAAGCTCTTCAGCGCCGCCTTGGCGAGCGCCACGTACACCTCGCGCGCCTCAGGCACTTTCTTGAGCTCGTCAAGATGCTTTCGCACCGTCGCGACATCGCCGCGCACTAGCGGGCCGCTGAAGGCCAGCGCCGCATCCTGTTGCAGATAATTGCGCAGCGTCTGCGACAGCAGGGGAAGCATGACGCGCTTGATGTCGCGCTTCTTGACACCAGCAGCCAACGCCACCTGCTCCAGAGAGGCCATCAGCGCGATGACCAGCGGCGAGGTAAAGCTGCCGAAGGCGTGATAGAGCACCTTATTCTGCTTGCGAATCGGGAACGCCTGTCCGCCGAGCCGCTCGACAATCTGCTTCGCCGTACGAGTTGCGACCACATCGCCCTCGACCGCGAAGGAGACTCCGGCCATCTTCGGCACCGATCCGCGCACAAAGGTCATCATGGGATGCACCGACGCCACCCGCGCGCCTTTCGCGCGCAGCGGCGCGAGTTCATCGCTGGTGAGCGCTCCGCTGGAGTGCAAGACGATTCTTCCCTTCCAGTCCTGCGCGCCCGCCAGTTGCGATGCGACCTGCGCAATCGCGTCGTCCGGCACCGTGATCCAGACCAGGTCGGTGTCGAGCGGCTCTTTGCCCAGCTCGACCAGGCGCGCCTTCAGCTTGCGCGCGAGAGCTTTGGTATGTGCTGCCGTCCGGTTTTTTCGCCGCGTGGCGATGAACTTTATCTCGCAGCCCACACCCGGCAGGGTCAGGGCCAGCGCCGTGCCCAGATTCCCTGCCCCGACGATGCTCACGGTCAGCGCTGCGCTTCGATTGTTTCCGCACGGCAGGAGAATAGCAGATGGGGAGCATCGCGATATGAGTCCTGTCGACTCCTCGCTGCGTTCGTCGCTCAGGATGACGCCTTCAGATTGTCATTACGAGCGCCCGAATTTGGCGCGAAACCGGGGTCCCCAACGCGCGCCGACTTTGCGCGGGTTGGGGCGGGAGGAATCTGCTTTCCCCTACCCCACCAAAAGCAGATCCCTCGCCCGCCGCGGCGGGCTCGTGATGACAATTCCAACTGACCTCATCCCTCACCCCTGGCTTATAGTGTTTACACCATGCCCTCGAAGAAACCGGTCACCCGCGACGCAAAGCGTAACGCCCTCTCGCAAAAATCGCGCACCAAGAAGAAGGTCGAGGTGCTCTCGTCCAAGACCGTGTTCCGCGGCCGCATCTTCCGCGTCGACGTGGACCGCGTGCGCGAGCCCAGCGGAGTCGTCGTCCGGCGCGACGTGGTGCGCCACGGCGGATCGGTGGTGATCCTCGCGGTGGACGACTCCGGCCCGGAGCCGCTCGTCCTGCTGGAGCGCCAATACCGCTACGCCGCCGGCCAGGACCTCTGGGAGATTCCCGCCGGCAGCATGGACCCTGGCGAAACACCGCTCTCCGGTGCGCGGCGCGAATTGCTGGAGGAGACCGGGTATCGCGCCCGCCACTGGTCGCGCGCCCTCTTCTTTTATCCCACTCCCGGCTTTGTGGACGAGACCATGACCATCTACCTCGCCCGCGGGCTGACGCCCGGCCCGTCGCAGCCGGAAGCCGACGAATTCATCACCTGCAAACTCATGCCACTTTCCCGCGTGGTCAATTTGATTTTGTCGGGCAGAATTCAGGATGGAAAAACCATTGCGGCCGCTCTCTGGCTGGCCGAAACCCTTCGCCGCCGCCAATCCGGTCGTTGACAACTGGCGCGAGAACCAGCATTTTCCGGGGGCAAATGTCGCCATTTCCCCCACCTTGTAAAAGTGACGCGCACCCGCCAATAATGCGGCTACAGGGCTATATACTCTGTTGACAACACCACCAAGCGGGAGCACACTAAACCTACGCTGTTGAACAGGCCAACTTCCTGCCTGCCATAGCTAGCCAGTGCAAGACCAATATCTGGATGGCTCCTGGGCCCGACCTGATTGACCGCAAATCAAGACCAGCATTCTCGGGGTGGAATGCTGTGGGGCTTCGCCCGGAGGAAGACAAAGTGAGACTGAAAGGAACCGTAAAGTGGTTCAATAACGCGAAAGGCTTCGGCTTTATCGGACGTGAGGATGGCAACCCGGACGTGTTCGTGCACTACAGCGCGATCGTCAACGACGGATACAAGAGCTTGCAGGAGGGCGATATGGTCGAGTTCGAGATTGTCGACGGCCAGAAAGGTCCTCAGGCAGGCAACGTCACGAGACTTGAGTACAAACAGGCCGTGTAACGGCGGCTAGCAACAATTTCTTCGCTGCAATTCCGACGGCCCAGCCGGCAACGGCTGGGTTTTCTCTTTGTGCGGATGATTCGTACGTCGCGTGCAAACCGTAGCGGGATTCTTGCGCGCGCCACCTATACTTTTGCTCAAGCCTGCATCTGCCGCAACGTCAACTTGAGCGACACGATCACAATCCGCCACGCCGCATCCACCGATGCCCAACCCATCCTCGACTGTCTCCGGATCGCCTTCGAACCCTATCGCACCAGCTACACCCCAGAGGCCTTCACCGACACCGTGCTGACGCTGGAAACCCTTCGCGACCGCCTGTCGTCCATGTTCATCTTCGTGGCCGCCACTGAGGCCGGAGACATCGTCGGCACCATCGCATGTGCCGTCCTCAATGCAAACGAGGGTCACCTGCGCGGGATGGCCGTCCTGCCCGAATGGCAGGGCCGCGGAATCGCCGAAAGATTACTGCAAACCGCCGAGGCCGAACTGGCCGCCCGCAAGTGCTCGCGCATCACCCTCGACACCACGAAACCGCTGCTGCGCGCCATGCGCTTCTACGAGAAGCACGGCTACCGGCCCTCCGGCAGGATTACCGATTTTTTCGGAATGCCCCTGCATGAATATGTGAAGGACCTCATCGGCTAAAGAGGCTACTGAAGAGAGCCAGCATCACCTGCGCCTTGAAGGGGCGCACCTTCAGGACCGGCCCTGTGTCGAAGGCTGCTGCAATCATAGGTACCTTATTCTTGTCATCACGAACCGACTTGAGTCGGTGAGGGATCTGCTTTTCCCCTGAACCATTGGGATCCTCTTCTACGCACTCCCCACCGCACACGTTACAATTTCGCTCAGGGACTCGCGTGGACAACAAAGCCATCGCCAACATCTTTTACGAAACCGCCGACCTGATGGAGATCAACGGCGACGACTCCTTCCGCATCCGCTCCTATCGCCGCGCCGCCGAAGCGCTCGAAGGAACGCCGGAGCAAGTCGCCTCCCTGCTCGATGAGCCCAAGCGCCTGCTGGAAATTCCCGGCATCGGCAAAGGCATGGCAGCCAACATCCAGGAGCTGTGTCGCGGCGGGACACTGGTGGTCCACCAGGAACTGCTGGAAAAATACCGGCCCTCGATGCTGGAGCTGCTCAAGATCCAGGGACTCGGCCCTAAGACTATCGCGTTGCTGTGGAGCGCATTCCAGGTGAGCGACGTCGCAGGCGTAGAAAAGCTGGCGCGCGAGGGCAAGCTGCGCGAGCTGCCGCGCCTGAGCGAAAAGAGCGAGCAGAAAATCCTGAAGGCGATCGAGAATTACCGCCGCATCACCGGACGTTTCCTCATCGACGAAGCCGACCGCACCGCCGAGAAGCTGACCGATCATCTGAAGCACATCAAGGGCATCGAGAAGATCACGCCCGCCGGCTCGCTGCGCCGCGGACGCGAGACTGTCGGCGACCTCGACATGCTCATCACCGGCAAATGCTGCGTGGACGACGCTCAGCGCGCCCAGCTCGCCGAGGAGATCCTGCGCTTCCCCGGCGTCTCGGAGGTGCTGGCCAAAGGCGACAACAAGGTCAGCTTCAAGCTGCGCAGCGGCATGCAGGTGGACGTCCGCATGTTGCCGCCGGAATCCTATGGCGCGGCCATGCAGTACTTCACCGGCTCCAAGAACCACAATGTCTCGCTGCGCCAACGCGCGCTGAAGATGGGCTTCACCCTCAACGAGTACGGCCTGTTTCGCCTGGACAACAACAAACGCGTGGCCGGCGTGACCGAAGATGAAATCTACGGCAAGCTCAAGCTTGACACCATTCCTCCCGAGCTGCGCGAGAGCTGCGGCGAGATCGAGGCCGCCGCCGCGCACAAGCTGCCCCACCTGATTACCGCCAAAGATCTGCGCGGCGAGGTGCACATGCACACCGTCGAAACCGACGGCAAGTGCACCATCGAGGAAATGGCGGACGCGGCGAAGCAGCGCGGCTACAAGTACATCGCCATCACCGACCACTCCAAGAACCTGGCCTTCGCCAATGGTCTCGACGACAAGCGAGCCGTGCAGCACATCGCGCGCATTCGCGCCGCCAATGAGCAGATCGAAGGCATCACCGTCATGGCCGGAATTGAAGTGGACATTCTGACCGAGGGCGAGCTCGACCTGAGCGACTCGGTGCTGGAGCAGATGGACGTGGTCGTGGCCAGCGTGCACTCCGCCTTCAACCAGGAGCCGCAGCAGATGACCGACCGCCTGCTGCGCGCGTTGAGCAACAAGAACGTGTCGATCCTCGGACATCCCACCGGACGCCTGCTGTTGCGGCGCGATGCCTATCCCTTCGACATGGACGCGGTGCTCAAGGCCGCGCTGCAGAACAAAGTCGCGATGGAGCTGAACGCCTATCCCGACCGGCTGGACCTGAACGACGTGCATCTGCGCATGGCGCGCGAGCGCGGCGTAAAGATCGTCATCAACACCGACGCTCATCACACCTCGCACTTCGAGAAGATCAAGTACGGTATCCTGCAGGCGCGCCGCGCGTGGCTGACGCCGCAGGACGTGCTCAATACGCTGCCCGAAAAAGAATTTCGCCAGGCGATGAAGCACTAGGTCAGTGGCTAGTGGCTAGTGGCTAGTGATTGGTGGATAGTGAGTAGTCGGTAGTGGTTGGCGAGGTAGTCGGTAGCGGCGGTGTTAGCAGATAGTGATAGTAGGTAGATTTGTCATCCTGAGCGACGACCTTAGTTCGAAGTCGAGGGACCTGCTATTCAAACCCTTTAGCAGTCTTCCTAAGTGTGCTCATGCACATAGTCCGTCCTGCGGGAAGCACCAGCGCGCAGCGCTGGGTAGGCACCCCAAAAAGAACCCCAGCCCCGGCAGGGGCGGCTTCACCCGAACACAAACCGGGGGTCGTACTCGACGCCTGACTTGCGCAGCAGCGTTATGAACTCCTGCTCGAAACTCCATTTTGCATGGTGCGCCTCTTGCGCCGCGATGTAGTCCATCACCACCTCGCGCTGCGCGTGGCTGACGCTGAATGCGCCATAGCCCTCCTGCCATGCAAAGCGGTATCCGTGCTCGCGCAGCCAGCGCGAGCTATGGGCCTTCAGTCTCCCGCAAGGTCGGTGGCCAGCGCGAGCTGCGAACCTGCGCGAGCACTGGCCGAGCCACCCGCAAGTGCGCGTGGTTCCTGGGCGACTGGCGGCATTATATCGGCACGATTCTTGGTCGCTGAACACGCAGTGAACGAGAACGGCATGCGTGAGTGTGCGACATGACACAAACATAGTTCGAACGCGCACGGGTTACCGTGACGCACGACACGCAACCGTGCGCCGCCTCCCCGGGGCTGCGATCTTATTTGGACGACTCTACCCAGCGCTTCGCGCTGGCGCTAAACTGAGTCGTCCCGCAACGCGGGACTGGACCACTGCAACAGCATCAATCGCACGCCTGAGTCGTCCCGAGCTAATGTGGCACTGAAGCTCGCCTGCGCTGTGTGCGATGGAGGCGCGAAGAGCTTGCCACTCAGCCGTCGCGAATGTGCTGCCCGCTGGGCCGAACCGGTCGCCCCAGTGGCTGATGAAGGTTGATCCATGAAATTTGATACTGGGTCCTTGCGCCTCCATTGAAATCGCGCGGCGAATCCCCAAACGACGGATTCGCGTCGCCGGCGCCCGCATTGTAATCATCATCGGAGAGCACTCCATGCCTGACAACAAACCTCCGCGCAAACCGGCCGCGCCGCAATTCGACGCCGGACACGTCCCCATCACCGAAGAATTCGACAGCCCGAAGCGCACCCTGCCTCCGGCGGTGCCGCTGGTCATCGCGCTGGTCGTCGTCCTTATTGTGGTGGGCGTGGTCGCATTCCTCTTCCGCGCCAAGCCCGTGGCGCAAGGCGGCATCGACGCCGTTTACTTCAGCGAGCCCGCCAACATGACCAACGGCATGGTGCTGCTGCAGGTCACGCTGCGCAATGTCGGCAGCAAGACGCTCTACATCAAGTCATCAAAGCCGATCTGAAAACCGACCAGGAACTCTCCGACGACGCCGCTTCCCCGTCCGATTACGACCGCTACTTCATGGCGTATCCCGACCTCAAGCCAGTACAGTACCCAGCCCCTGGTTGCCGAGATGAAGATCGCGCCCGGCGCCGAACAGAAGGGCACGGTGCTGGTTTCGTTTCCCGTCACCAAGGAGCAGTTCGACGCGCGCAAGGACTTGGATGTGACCATCGAGCCTTACGACCAGAACCCGATTGTGCTGCGCGAGAAGAGCGCGCAACCGAAGTAGCCACCTGCTGCCGCCTCTAAAAGGAAAAAGGGCCCTGGATCGTAGGGCCCTTGGGTGAGACTCGATCTGCGCCTACGGCGTGACCGGCGTCGGCGCGCCCTTCGGCGTGCTCAGGTAGCCGCTGATGGTGTTCTTGTCGGCCTTGAAAACCACCACCTCATAAAGCATCTTGTCGCGGCCGGTGTAGAACTGCAGCGGCTCCAGCAGCGTGCGGTCCTTTTTCTCGATGGTGCGATCGTCGGCGATCACGTTCATGGTGAACTTGCTCTTCTTGGGGTCCACCTTCTTCAGTTGCAGGCTGATGGTCGAGACCGGCGTGCGCGCATTCTTCTGCAGCGTGAAATCGTAATAATTGCGCTCGCCCTTGCGCTTCAGCATATCCAGTTCGCTCGCGTTGTGCGCGATCAGCCCACTCTGTACGCCCAGGTCGCCTATGGCGTGCTCCAACTTGGCGTTAGTGGCGGCCAGGTCGGTCTGCGTCTTCTGGATGTCGGTCTTGGCCGATCCGACTTCAGTCTTGACGCCGCTCACTTCTGTGTTGACGGCTGCGATCTGCTGACCTTGCTGGCTCTGCGCCGCCGACAACTTGGCCGCGGAGGCCTTCTGCGCGCGCTCCAACTCCGCCGCACGCTGGGCGATTTCCTGCTTGGTCATGCCCACTTCGGTAGTCAGCGCCTGCTTGAACTCCGAGGAGGTGGCGTGGATGCGATTGTTCAGCTCGGCTTGCGCAGTCTCCATCGCCTGCTCCATCGCGTGCTGCTTCTGCTCCGTGGCCGCCAGGCGGGTGCGCAGGTCGTACAGCAGGTACAACGACGCGATCACGTAGATGGCTGCGACCGCCATCAACACATACTGCAAAATCGCGCTCCGCCGGGAGGGCGCAGGAGCGGGGGCCTCTTCGTAAGGCCTACCTTCAGGTTCCACGAGTGACATCAATACATCCTTTCTACTGCTGGTTTAATTGTCCGGGAGCGGCCCAGCTCTGTCAATCAGACGTGGTCGTCAGAACGGTGGAAGCGCTGGACAACGCGGTGCGAAACCGCCGGGTCGAACGGTGGAAGCGCCGGGCTTCAGCCCGGCGAAACATGTCGCTCCTCCCGAATGGCTTTAGCCACGAAAGCATCTGGAAGCTCCAGACGTATAGGGTGGAGCACCGCTTCAGCGGTGCATTTCGCATCGCATTTTGCGCCCGGCTTTAGCCGCTGCGGTAAAAGAATCTATGGCTTCGCGGTGGAAGCGCCGGGCTTCAGCCCGGCGACAAGGTCTCTTATTAGAATCTGGGCTTTAGTCCCCGGATGCAGGACGACGGAAGCCAGGGCTCACAGCCCAATTCCTTGATCTCCTCTTGCGGCACGCCGAACCCTTCGCTTCCCCCGCCAATCCGCGCTTCCAAACTTCTCCACTACAATCAATCTGTGAAGACTTGGGACGTTGTCATCATCGGCGGAGGCGTCATCGGACTCTCGCTGGCCTGGCGCTTGAAGCGCGACGGCGTGAGCGTGCTCGTCGTCGAAAAAGGCGAACCAGCACGCGAGGCGACCTATGCCGCCGGAGGCATGATCGCGCATTGCGATCCCCACAATCCGCCCGAACTGGCGGACATCATCGCCGCCAGCGCAAGCATGTATCCCGAATTTGTACGCGAGCTGCGCGACGAGGCTTTCGAATCGCCCGACCTGCGTGACGCCGGGACCATCGCGTTCTTCGCGCCCGACGAGGCGCCGACGTGCGACGGCGCTCGCGTCCTCGATGAACAGGAGTTGTCTCGCCGGGAACCAGCGGTGACGCTTCGCGGACGCGCCTATTTCCTGCCCGAGCGCAGCGTCGATCCGCGCAAGCTGGGCAGCGCGCTGGAAAAAGCCGCGCGCAATCGCGGCGCCGATTTCGCCACCGGCTCGCGCGGTAACCGAAGTCGCGGTGCTCGGCGGCCGTACCACCGGCGTGCGCACAACGAAATCGTTCTACGCCGCCGGCAAGGTGGTGAACTGCGCCGGAGCCTGGGCCGCGCAGATCAATCCCTTTGGCCCGCCGACGCGTCCGGTAAAAGGCCAGATGGTGTGCGTCGTGCCGCCAGCCGGAGCCCGCCAATCCGGTCCGTTGATCGAGCACACGGTGCGCACCCCCGAGGTGTACATCATCCCGCGCAGCGATGGCCGCATCGTTTTGGGCGCGACCGTCGAGGAGGCCGGCTTCGATAAGCGCGTGGACCCGGCGGCCGTGCAAGCGCCTGCTGCGCGCCGCCGCCGGCGTTGCCCCCGAGATCGGCCAGATGCGCGTCCACGATGCCTGGGCGGGCTTGCGTCCCGGCTCGCCCGACGGTCTTCCCATCCTGGGCCCCGCTTCGCTGCCCGGCTACTTCGCCGCCACCGGACACTATCGCGACGGCATTCTGCTGGCGCCCATCACCGCCCAGTTGATGACGCAGCTGCTCACCGGCCAGCCACTTCGCTTTAACATTGAAGCATTTTCGCCGCTGCGCTTTGGTAAGCACAAAGCCAGGCCGAACTGAAAGCTTTCCCTAAGCGAAGCAAGGCCTGGCCGCGCGCATGAAACGCTTGTCATCCTGAGCGCAGTACAGCTTTAAGAGGAATGTCCGAGCTGCTGGATTCCCGCTTCTTTCCGATCCGTGTCCTCTGTGTGAATCCGTGGCTGCCGATTTTCTCTTCTGATCCGCGTTTATCCGCGTAAATCCGCGGTTGCCGATTTTTCGAACGGCCAATCGATTTGTCCTCCTGAGCGAAGTGGGCCGCAGCCCAGCGCAGTCGAAGGCCCCCTGACCGTTATTGATCGTTGCATCTTTCCGATCCGTGTCCTCCGTGTGAATCCGTGGCTGCCGATTTTCTCTTCCGATCCGCGTTCTTCCGCGTAAATCCGCGGTTGCCGCTTTTCCGGCGTCACCGATTGCTAGAATCTTCCCATGCCCTTCAAGCGCGCGCAAAAAGTTTACGACGAAGAGTCGCTCTACGAATACGCCATCGGCGCGCTGGGCCGCCAGATGCGCACCGTGGCCGAAATCAAGCGCCTGATGCGCCGCCGCGTCGGCGACCAACCGCACGGCGAGCTGCTGGTGGACGTCGTGGTCGCGCGCCTGAAGATGCACCACTACCTGAACGACACCAGCTACGCCGAGAGTTACGCGCGCTTCCGCAAGGAGAACGAAAAGTTCGGCCGCATGCGCGTGGTGCAGGACCTGAAGCAAAAAGGCGTGCACGGCGACATCATCGAGAGCGTGGTGGGCGCGGCCTACAGCGACGTGAACGAAGAGCAACTGGCGCGCGAGTTTCTGCGGCGCAAGCGCATCGTCAAGCCGGCAGACCAGAAGCAGGCGGCGCGCGCCTTTCGCATGTTGATGCGCGCCGGCTTCGGCAGCCGCGTCATCTTCCGCATCCTCAAGAAGTGGGACGTGGACGACGAAACGCTGCTGGCGCTGGAAAGCGAAGCTGGTGGTCAGTAGTCAGTTGTCAGTAGTCAGTAGCCAGTTGTCAGTAGTCAAGATGCCAGATGAACAAATCCTATCGAGATCTCGTGGCTTGGCAGAAGGCAATGGACCTGGTAACTGTGGTCTATCAAATTACCGCCTCTTTTCCAAAGGAAGAACTCTACGGACTCACTTCGCAGATACGGAGAGCGGCCGTTTCTGTGCCGAGCAATATCGCGGAGGGCCAGGGTCGCCGCGGCGTGGCGGAGTTCAGGCATTTCCTAAGGCAAGCCTGTGGTTCGCTGATGGAACTCGAAACGCAAACGATGATCGCGGAGCGGTTAAAATATATCAGTCCCGAGTCGGCGAATGAGGTTCTCGACCGCTCAGCAGAAGTGGGACGGGTTCTAAACGGTCTCATCAATTCGCTAAAATGAGGACTACTGCTACTGCTACTGACTACTGGCTACTCAGTACTGACTACTGACTACTGACTACTGGCTACTGACTACTGGCTACTGACGACTGACTACTGACTACTGACTACTGCCCATGCCCAAGAAACTCGACCACACCGCCGCCTGCGAACATCTTTCGCGAGTTGACCGCAAACTCGCCCGCATCATTGCCCGCTCCGGCCCGTGCCATCTGCAACAGGAGACCACGCAGAGCATCTTCGAAGCGCTGCTGGAGTCCATCATTTATCAGCAGCTCAACGGCAAGGTCGCGGCCACCATCACCGCGCGCGTCAAAGCGCTGTTCCCCGAGAACACCACCCGCATCCGCACCCGCCGCGGGCTGGTGGACGGCTTCCCTTCCCCGGAGCAGATTCTCGCTGCCTCCGAAGAACTGCTGCGCTCGGCAGGCCTGTCTCGCGCCAAGATGCTGGCCATCCGCGACCTGGCGGCCAAGACCCTCGACGGCACGGTGCCGACCGTGAAACAGGCCCATCGCATGAGCGACGAAGAACTGGTGGAGCGCCTCGACAGCGTGCGCGGCATCGGCCGCTGGACGGTCGAGATGCTGCTCATCTTCCGCCTGGGGCGTCCTGACGTGCTGGCGGTGGACGACTACGGCATTCGCAAGGGCTTTGCCAAAATGCACAAACTCGCCGAGCTGCCCAAGCCGAAGGAGCTGCTGGCCTACGGCGAGCGCTGGCGTCCGTATCGCAGCGTCGCCAGTTGGTACATGTGGCGCGCCGCGGAGATGAAAGACCTGCCCATGGCGGGAGCGCAGGCGAAGAAGGCGCCGGTCAAGCCGGCGAAGAAGAAGTCCGCAGGAAAAGCCCGGGGCCGTCAATCGGCCCGGTGAAGGCCAAGGCCGAGCGATGTGCGAGGGGTGTCCCGGTTCGAGCTGGACAATTCGAGCCCACAGGCCCAAACAAAATTAGACCAAGGCGTAAGCCCTGGGTGCGCACTTCGTAAGAAAGCGGAATGCCGCGGGCGGGGAGGAAAAACCCGATGGCGGGCGCGACGAGCTTCTGTCGTCCCCACGAGGCTCGGGTCTTTCTCACGCTCTTTTCCGGAAGCAGCTCCGGATTGGAAGAAGAGGTTTCCCCGTCGCCGCGTCAGGACCCGCATTCGACGATCGCGGAAATGCAGGCTCGCGAGCAAATGTAGCGCCGCAGGCGCGAAAAATCTTAGCCCAGTGCTTCAGCACTGGGTAAGCGTTTAGTTTGACGCCCCGAGTCCCTTCAGGGACGGCACAAACATCCCGACGTGCCCGCGGTCACTGTAGCATCCGACATTCCTCGTTACCATTCCTGCATGTCACACACCCACGCTTCGAACCTGGCGCATTGCGTCTTCAGCACCAAGGATCGCGCCAACCTCATCGAGCACTCGGACGCGCTGTGCCGTTTCATCTCCGGAATTGCCCGCGCCAACAACATCACGTTGCTAGCCGCGGGAGGAACCGCAAATCACCTTCACCTCCTCATCTCCTTGCCGCCTTCGATGCCGCTGGCGCAGATGATGCGCGATCTCAAGGGCAACTCATCCCGCATGCTCGGAGAAATGGGTAAGCGCTTTTCATGGCAGGAAGGATATGGAGCGTTCAGCGTCAGCCATTCGCAGCGGCAGGTCGTCGCAGATTACATCGCGAACCAGGCAGAACATCACCGGAAGTGGAGCTTCGAGCAGGAGTTTGTGGCCCTGTTGCGCAAGGCAGGCGTCGATTACGATCCGCGATTCGTGTTTGGATAACTCTTGTGCCGTCCCTACCGGGACTCGGGATCTTTTTCACGCTTACCCAGCGCTCAACCACCCCAATCCGCGCAAAAGCGGCGCGGCTTGGGGGCCCCGGTCGGCGCTGGGCTAAGATTTTCGCGCCTGCGGCGCTCGGCAGGCAGCTCAAGAAATGTCATCGCAGCACTGGCTACTAGCATCGCGACTCTGGCAACTGGCAACTGGCAACTGGCACTGGCACTGGCCACTGACTACTGGCCACTGACTACTGACCACTGACTACTGGCTACTGGCCACTGCCCTACGACGGCGCGCCCTTCTGCAGCGCCTGCTCGAATTGCTGGGCGGCCTCCAGTTCGTCGCCCTCGGTCCCGGAGGGAATCAGCGCCGGCACATTGGCGGGGCAGGCCTTCAACGCGGCGCACACGTTCACCGCGCGCGCCATGTCGGCCAGCAGATGAGGATTCATGGCCGCATCTTCGGGCGCGTCCAGGATGACCAGCTGCACATTAATGTCGCGCCCAATGTGGTTCTGCAGCATGTCCTTGTAGTCGCCGATCTCCACCGTTCGCACCACAATGGGCCGGCCCGAGCTGGTGCGCGGATTGCTAGTCTGAAAGTCAATGATGCGATGGTCCAACTCATGACCGTACGGCGAGGACAGGTTATTGAGGACGTTGACCACAATCGGCTTGGGTTTGGGCTTGAAGTACTTGCAGCCACCAAATCCGAGAACAACAGGTATCAATAGGATTGCCAGGGAAATGCGAAATCTCAGCGCCATACGGACATCATACCGCAGTGCGCTTGCCCATCTCGCGCGGCGAGGGGCAGTGATCCGTTTTGATTCGAGAAAGTTATTTCCTCAACATATCGGTTGTTTTGGCGCTTCGAGAGGTTGTTTCATGACTTGCTCCGGGGCGTATCAGGGCAATGAAATCTGGTCGTCCCGAGAAGGTGTATGAGAGTCGAGGGCTTTACAGTGTTTGGCCCGGGCGGTGCTTGTCAAGTTAATACTCCTGTCATGCTGAGCGCAGCGTTCGCCGTTGTTGCGAACGCAAGTCGAAGCACCCCTATAACCGCTTCGAGCTTCATGGCTGCGATAGGGGTCCTTCGACTCGCTCCGCTCAGGATGACAGATGCTGTTTGGGCAAGAGCAACCGCTGCGCTCAGGATGACAGGCGCTGTCTTGGTTGCGAACTGCCTATTGTGGCCTGACGAAGGTGACGGAGAATAGATCGGCGCTGGCGCCGCTGCTCTGCGCCTCCCAGCGCCCCGCCTGCGCCGTGTAGTGCAGGATGGTTCCGCTGTCTCCTACCGCCCACAACTGCGCCCCATCGCTGCTGCCGAAAATGGACCAGAGGCAGTTCGTCGTGCCGCTGCTCTGCGCCTCCCAGCGCCCCGCCTGCGCCGTGTAGTGCAGGATGGTTCCGTTGTCTCCTACCGCCCACAACTGCGCCCCATCGCTGCTGCCGAAAATGGACCAGAGCTTGTTCGTCGTGCCGCTGCTCTGCGCCTCCCAGCGCCCCGCCTGCGCCGTGTAGTGCAGGATGGTTCCGTTCTCTCCTACCGCCCACAACTGCGCCCCATCGCTGCTGCCGAAAATGGAACTGAGCCGGTTCGTCGTGCCGCTGCTCTGCGCCTCCCAGCGCCCCGCCTGCGCCGTGTAGTGCAGGATGGTTCCTCTCATATCCTACCGCCCACAACTGCGCCCCATCGCTGCTGCCGAAAATGGAATAGAGGTCGTTCGTCGTGCCGCTGCTCTGCGCCTCCCAGCGCCCCGCCTGCGCCGTGTAGTGCAGGATGGTTCCGTTGTCTCCTACCGCCCACAACTGCGCCCCATCGCTGCTGCCGAAAATGGAACTCGAGGGCGTTCGTCGTGCCGCTGCTCTGCGCCTCCCAGCGCCCCGCCTGCGCCGTGTAGTGCAGGATGGTTCCGTTGTGTCCTACCGCCCACAACTGCGCCCCATCGCTGCTGCCGAAAATGGAATAGAGGCGGTTCGTCGTGCCGCTGCTCTGCGCCTCCCAGCTCTGGCCGCCGTCCGCAGTGTGCAGGATGGTGCCTTTTTCTCCTACCGCCCAGCCCGATCGCCACGCGGCCCCTCCAACACTCGACGTTCTGGATTGGGCCGTCGGTTTCGGCGCTCCCGTGCCCGCTCCAACATTCGACGTTCCGGATTGGGCCGCCGGTTTCTGCGCTGCCGTCGCCGGCTCCAACAGCTCGACGTTCCGGATTGGGCCGCCGGTTTCGTTCCGCGACTGTGGTGCCGCCGGTTCTTGCGCTGCCGTGCCCGCTCCAACACTCGACGCTGCGGATTGGGCCGCCGGTTGCTGCGTTCCCGTAGCCTGTTCAGTTGAGGGCTGGCGGGACGACACCCGGTACACAATCAAAGCGACGACAAGAATTCCGATTGCGGCGGCTGCGACCTTCGCCCAAATCGGCGCCTTGGAAAGGAACCCCAAGTCTGCTGCGAGGGCTTTTCCTGTGCCCTCCTGGGCGATTGGCTGTTGCTCGGTGGCTCCCGCTGCGAGCCTGCGCTCCTCCTCCAGCCTGGCTCTGCTCGGCGCGTTTGCGCTCTTCTTCGAGCCGCGCCTGTTCGGCGCGTGCTTGCGCTCCTCTTCCAGCCGCTCCTGCTCCATCGCGCGCTGAGGCGCGGTTGCGGCCGAGATCTCGGGCTGCCCCGGTGTCTGTACCGCCGGAGGAGCCGGAGCAACGGGTGGCAGCGGCTGCTCCACGCCCAGCACCTTGACCAGCGCCTTCAGACCGCGGGCGTAATCGGTGCGGAAATCGATGTGTTGAATCCGGCGCAGTTGCAAGGGCACCATGCAGTCCTGATAGAGGACCGGGATGATGGTTTTTTCTTCGTCCAACGCGAAGGCAATCTCGTTGCGCACCTTCTTGGATTTGACGGAAGCCGTGGTGAGGATGAGCAACATGCGCGGACATTGGGTGACCGCGTCTTCGATCGCGTTGTCCCATTCCTGACCCGGCGTGATGTCGAGCTGGTCGATCCACACCACCGCGCCGGCTGCCTTCAAGTCTCCGGCGAGCCGCAGCGCGAATTCGGAATCCTCGCGGCTGTAGCTGAAGAAAGCGGTTGGCGCGTCTGTGGGCAAGCGAGGTCTCCCGGCGCAAAGGACCTTATCGAGTTCACATGTTAGCCGATTTTGGCGGAAATGCAGCCTCGGAAATCCTCGTGAATTCCGAGCGCTGACAGTTAGCCTGTGAAGTTGCGGGACCCGCACCGGTCCGGGGGTTCCAGATCAGCAATCAATCGGATTGCCCGGATTCAGCCTCCACAAGTCCGACTCCCCATACTGGCCCGTGAAGTTCCTGTGTCGCAAATTTGTCCCCTCCAGCTTTTCGCTCGGCCCGCGGTTGCTGCCAACGTGCTTTCTGAGCAGCACTTTGTTGGTGCTCTTCTCCAAGCCGAGCCTGCTCGGCGGCGACGCGCTGACGCTCGAGCTCGCGTCGGGCTTTCTCTGAAGCTTCCGCTCGCTCGCGTTCCTCTCGCTCCATTCGGGCATGTTCGGCGGCGGCCAGTTTGTGCTGTTCTGCCAATCGATTGTGACTAATAGATGACTGCCACCTGCGCGCTTCAGCTTCCGCGCCGGTATCGATCGGCACCTCAGTCGCTGCCGCCCACTTCCCGTTCGCTGGCTGCGCGCCACTCAAACTCAAAAGCAATTCCTCCAACCCAACGAAGTAGTCGCGGCGAAAATCGGCATATTGAAATGGGAGCAAGCGAAAAGGGATGGTGCACTGGCGATAGAAGATCGGGATGATTTCTTTGCCCTCGCTTATGGCATACCCGACCTCCGCTTGCACATTCCTGGAAGCCACCGAAGCCGGTGACAAAACGATCAGCATCCGGGAGCAGCTAGTCACAGCAGCCTCGATTTCATCTGCCCAGGTCTGCCCCGGACGGATATCGAGCGTGTCCATCCAAATCTTTGCGCCTTTCGCCTTCAGGTCTTTGGCGAGGCGGAGAACAAACTCCTTGTCTTCGCGGCTGTAGCTGACGAAGGCCGTAGATCGATCGATAGCCACTGTGATCTCCTGGCGCCGAGAGTCCCGGCAGAAAGCATGCTGACATTGACCAGTGTGCAATTTGGCAGCCAAGACAAGGGAGACTCGAGGGCGGATGCTAACTCTATAGAGCGACAGGAGGACGGCGACTACTACTGCGCGAAACTGGCTCTCATCCAAAGTGATACTCTCACCAAAAAGCTAGGGGCGACTATCCGAAGGGATAGCGGTGGTATTGATCGCGGATCGGGCTCAAGTCTGTGCGGTTAAGGGGTGGCAGCAGGCGATGGTTGAGGCGCCAGGGGTGACACCTTGTAGATCTGATCGAGCACCTTCAACATGAGCGTATTGGCTGTCGGCTTTTCGTCCAGCGATACGGTCAGATTGGTCCACACCACCAGCGTCACCTGGTTGTTGGGGTCGTAGCCCATGAACGAGTTGTATCCCGGGGTCTCGCCGCCGTGAAAATAAATGGTGTTCGGTCCCCAGCTGATTTGGACGATGCCGTATCCATACCGTTGGCCCTTGGGCTTGCTCGGGTCCTCGAGTTGCAAGCTGTCGAGCCAGCGGCGCTGATAGGCGGCGTTGAGCACGCGGCCGGCCACCAGTGCCTCGATCCAGGTGGCGAGATCGTTGGCGGTGGAGATGACAGCCCCGGCCCCCTCAGAAAACGAATGGTTCACGTCCGTGTAGTCCTTGGGCAGAAGGGTGCCGGCCCGGGCAGCGGCCTGGACCTCAGGCGAGTAGGGCGGTTCCCCCACCATGGCGACCGAGGCACTTCCGTACAGGTAGCCGTGCGAGTAGGGACTGGGGATGGTATTCACAGCCGGGGCGGGAAATACGGTGTGCTGCAAGTGAAGCGGCCCGAACAACCGGTCCTGCATCGACTGCGCCAGTGGCTTGTGATCGACCTTTTCGGCGACGAGGCTGAGCAGCAGGTAGTTGGTGTTGTTGTACTCGTAGGCTGTACCCGGCGGAACGTTGGGTGGATGCGCGAATGCAATGGCCAGCAATTCGGCCGCGGCCCAAACCCGGCTCGGGTCATGGTCCATGCTCGCCGAGATTTCTGGGGCGTTACTGTAATTGTAGAGTCCGCTACGCATTTCCAGCAGCTCGGCGATGGTGATGTGGGCGCCGTTGGGCACGCCCGCGACGTACTTCGACACCGCATCGTCGAGACTGAGCTTGCCCTCCTGGGCCAGTTGCAGGATCACCGCCGCCGTCATCGTCTTGGTATTGGAGGCGGCCCGAAAATAGGTGTCAGCGCGGGGCGGGTTTTTTGCGCCCAGCAACGTGGTGCCGTAGGCGACCGTAAACTCCCCTTGGGGCGTGCGCAACAGGACCACCGCGCCGGGGATCAGGAGTTCCTTGGCGGTCGTGTCCACCATGGTTTTCAGCGCAGCCTGGTCGATCTGTTTGAGCCCCGGCGAACTTGCCGTCGAGCCGGGCCCTGGGGTCGCACTGGTCGCTGGTGACGTGGCAGGCGTTGCCGCAGTCTGCGTTGATGGAGCCGGCACAGTCGAGCACGCCGCGGTCAGCAGAGCAACACCGACCAGGAAGCTCGCGACGTGGAGGCGCCCGAGTCGGCACCGCGATCGCGATCGTCCGATGAATGTCCGCACGTCGATGGCCTCCACCACCCGCTTCTTCCATAGCTCGCCACCGGGGACTTCCTTGTCGATCAAGGCTTTGTACCCGGCTTTGGCCAGAGTGCCAACTAACCGGCTTGCGGCGTCGGCATCCTCGCGCGCGTAACTGATGAAGATATGCGCCATGCCCTTCTCCTCGGCTGCGAAAAGCGCTGTCGCCCACCCCGGCGCGTCGTGTCGCGCTCATTTTCCCTCTTTTCTGTGGGAATGGGAAGCAGGCAGAGCGCTGGGGATTTGGCAATCTGACCCTAGACTCCGGCCGCCTGCTCCCATGACAAATGTCACCGGCGTCCCCTGACATTCCACACTACTGCCCGACGGGAAACTCGGCGATCATCAGACTTGTACTTATCCCGAGAGGAAAAATCCGGCCGTGCCTGCAATTCACCAGTTCGCAACAATCGCCTGCTCCCCTTCCAAATCGACCGCAGGAAAGCGATACTAGGGGTATTCATCTCTCGGGGAGCCGAAGCCATTCCATGCAGGATTTGAAAGACGAACTGGCATCGCTGCGGATTGATCGCGAAGCCCCGCGCCGCGGAAGATGGCGCTGGCTCGTCATCGTCCTGCTGCTGGCGGTCGCTGCCGCCGGCGCTCTCTATTTCGTTCGGGCGAAAGCGGTGTTCTCCTCGCTTGGCGCGCCGGTGGTGGAAGCCGTCCAGGCCAGCGTTATCAGCAGCAGCGGCCCTAATGCCGGAACTCCGATTCTTACCGCCTCCGGCTACCTGGTGGCGCGCCGGCAGTCGGTGGTGTCGTCGCGAATCCAGGGAGTGATCTCCCGGCTGCTCGTGGAAGAAGGCAGCGTCGTCAAGGAAGGCGACGTCCTGGCTACCCTCGACAACGCCGACTATCTCGCCGCCATCGCCAAGGCCAAGGCCGACATCGAGTACGCCAAGGCCGACCTGGCCGAGTCCGAGCGGCAACTGCGGATTCAGGAAGGACTGCATCGCGACGGGGTAACGTCACAGGATGCCCTTGACGCAGCCAAGTCCAAGGTAACGCTGTCGCAGGCAGCGATAGAGCAGGACAAGGCAAACCTGCAAATGCAGCAAGCCAATCTCAGCTTCACTACCATTCGCGCTCCCTTTGCCGGCATCGTCGTCAAGAAGATGACGGAGGCGGGGGAGAGCGTCGCGCCTATACCGCCGGGCGTCAACATCTCCACTTCCTCTGGCGCTATCGTCGCCATTGCCGACATGAACTCCCTGGAAGCAGAGGTGGATGTTAACGAGTCGAACGTCGCGCAACTAACTTCGGGACAGCCAGCCGAGATACAGGTACAGGCGATACCCAGCCATAACTATAGGGGCATCCTGCGCCAGGTCATCCCCACGGCAGACCGTACCAAGGCAACGGTGACGGTGAAGGTGTCGATCCTTGACAAGGACAAGTACCTGAAGCCGGAGATGAGCTGCAATGTGACATTCCTCCAGCCGCAGAAGGCGGCGGAGAAGAAAGACCAGCCCCCACAGCGCATTGTCACCATATCTAAGGATGCGATAACGACTCGCGATGGCAAGCCAGTGGTATTCGAGATTGAGAACAACAAGGTGCATCAGCTTCCTGTTACTACCGGAGCCGATCTCCATGGGCAGGTCATTGTCACCAGCGGGCTGACAGGATCGGAGACGGTAGTGAGTAATCCGCCGCAGACGCTGAAGGATGGGGATACAGTGAAGCTAAAGAGTTGACATAGGGAAGCTTCGACCAAACAGCGTCGCTGGAAGAGCTGCCCTATAGACGGGACAAAGCGGTTGGGTGGAAGCTGGCCCATAGGCGCGGCGAAGCAGTTGGGTGGAAGAGCTGGCCTTTAGGCCAGCGTCTGGTCACTGATTAAGAATAGGGGGCTTTAGCCCCGGAACACGGGACAATAACTTATTAAAGGCTTCCCTAGTCATGGCATAGAGTGGCGAGCGGCTGGTGAAGGTCAGGAATTGTAAAACTTAAGTGCTGACTAGCGTCAGCTCTAAATTGAAACTTACATGGTAATTGCGCAAAACCACGATTAGGCTGTTCGGAATGAATCGTAGAATAGCGTTTAAATGCGTTTGCAGGCCCGTAGCAGCGATCTTATGACTCAGGACGATCCAAACCATGTCCGAGACTAATAAGTCGCTAGAATCGCCTGTAAAGGCCCTTAGCGTCGAGTTTCCCACTTTGGAACCGGAACGGAAATTAACGGCCGAACGCCACGCAAGCCATATATAGGTATAGACATAGACATAGAGGCATTGGAGATCTCATGAGTACAACCTCAGCGTCGGCCACAACCACCGCCGTCAGCGTACAGAATTTACGCAAGGTGTATCACCGCGACAGCCTGGAGATTAAAGTTCTCGACGGCCTTAACCTCGACGTACCCCAAGGCGAATTCCTGGCATTGATGGGGCCGTCGGGCTCGGGCAAGACAACGCTGCTCAATCTCATTGCCGGTATTGACCGTGCCACCTCAGGACGCGTCATTGTTGCTGGCACTGACTTGGGGCCGCTATCGGAGGGCGAGCTTGCCAAATGGCGTAGCCGCAACGTTGGCTTCATCTTCCAGTTCTATAACCTCATCCCCGTGCTGAATGCCGTAGAGAATGTCGAACTGCCGCTGTTGCTGACTTCCCTGTCTAAGCGCGAGCGTCGCGAGCGCGCCATGACGGCGCTACGTATCGTTGGCCTGTCTGACCGTTCGAAGCATTATCCTCGTCAGCTCTCCGGTGGACAGGAGCAGCGCGTCGCTATTGCCCGTGCTGTCGTTACCGATCCCAATGTCCTTGTCGCCGACGAGCCTACCGGCGATCTTGACCATCAGAGCGCCGAGGAGATCCTGACGCTGATGGAGACGTTTAACCGTGACTTCCACAAGACCATCGTCATGGTCACTCACGATCCCAGGGCAGCAGCAAGGGCGCACGTACAGCGTCATCTGGACAAAGGAGTGCTGACCAACTGACATGAAACTCCTTCGTTCACTCCTTGGTGCAGAAGATTGCTGTCGCTTAAGCTGCTGCTTTGTATCAGGGCACGGCTTCAGCCGTGCCGTAGCACGATCAGTAAAGCATCGGCTTTAGCCGCTGCTAACGCTTCTGTTGCAGGGGCTAAAGCCCTAGATTTTATTAAGCTTTCCCGGCACGACTGAAGTCGTGCCCTGATACAAAGCAATTGCTGTACAAGATAATCGGCTTACCACAATGTGGCATATACACTCCGACAATGTGTGACTCCTACGCTGTAGGTTTAACATGAAATACGCACCCCTTGTCCTGAAGCATCTTCGTAAGAATTGGATACGCACCCTCAGCACGGTGTTGGCGATGGCAGTGTGTATCTTCCTCATCTGCACCCTGCAGACGGTAGTGGATGCGGTGAACTATGGCCTACACCTGGGCAACGCCTCGCGCCTGGTGACTCGTCATTACGTAAGCCTGGTCTTCAACCTCCCCAACTCCTACAAGGCCAAGATTGCTGCCATTCCCGGCGTAGAGAACACCACTATCGTCAACTGGTTTGGCGGCGTCTATCGCGATCCCAAGAACTTCTTCGCCAACCTTGCTGTCGAGCCGGAGCCATTCCTGCAGATATACCCCGAGATAATGCTGCCCGAAGACCAGAAGCAGGCATGGTTTCACGATGGACGAGGCTGCATTATTGGCCGGAAGCTGGCAGAAAAATTTGGCTGGAAGGTTGGCGATCATTTCGAGTTGGAGAGCTTTATCCCTCCCTACCGCGTAGGCAAGCCCTTCGACTTTGTCGTGGACGGTATCTACGACACCGACCCGATAAAGTATCCCGGCACCGATCTCAACTCGATGTACTTCAACTACAAGTATCTCTACGAAGCGACCGGGCAGAGAGCCGGCGTCGGCACGGTGACGATAAAGATTGACGACCCCAAGAACGCCGGCCGCATCAGCAAGGCCATTGACACGGAGTTTGAGAACAGCGATACCCAGACCAAGACGGAGACGGAGCAGGCATTTCGTGCCAGCTTTATCGCCATGGCCGGCAATCTTGCCCTGCTGCTCAACGGCATAGGACTGGCCGTGGCCTTCACCATCCTGCTGGTAACGGCCAACACCATGAGCATCGCGGTGCGTGAGCGGCAGCAGGAGATTGGCGTGCTCAAGACGCTGGGTTTCTCCAGCGGCCTGGTGATGGCGCTGATTCTGGTAGAGGCGCTGCTGTTGGGCCTGATGGGCGGCGCTGTTGGCCTCTTCTTCGCCGGTGGCATGATCCATGCCCTGCCCAGTATTCCCGTGGTCGGCGATGTGGTGCGCACGTTCCCCGGCCTGGGGTTGTCTCCCAAGATTGTCTCCTATGGACTTGGCGTCGCTCTACTCCTGGGATTGCTGGCGGGATTTGTCCCCGCGCTGCTGGCCTATCGCGCGCGGATTACTGAAGTGTTGCGGCAAGTGTGAGGAAGAAGTAACTAGCAACTAGCGACTAGCAACTAGTAATTAGCTGACTAGTGATTGGCAATTAGCCGTTAGCAATTAGCCGGTGGAAGAGCTGGCCTTTAGGCCAGCGTCTAAGGCACCTATAAGAATTGGGGCTTTAGCCCGGAAATAGACAACTGATTCGTGGCTTGTGTAACAACAATTAGTGGTTAGCGTTCGGCTATTCGGCAATCGATATTAGTTTAACGTTGAAGTAAAGTCTTGCTATTGCTATGCCCGGAGCTTTGATGGAGCTATCTCGTCGAGATCACGGGACCTGCTGATACATAGCTAGAGTGATTCATCGACTGAGTGCGATTGCTAGTTACTAGTTGCTAGTAATGCTAATTGCTAATTGCTAATTGCTAGTCGCTAATTACGGAGTTTTTATGGCGCTGCCGATCTCTTATAACGTTCGCAATCTTCGCTCGCGCTGGAAAGTCACGCTGCTGGCCATCTTTGGCATCGCCCTGGTGGTGGCGGCGTTTGTGACCATCCTGTCCATGGCCCGCGGCTTCAACATCGCGCTCAGTTCCACCGGTTCGGACAACAATGCCATCGTCACCCAGCGCGGCTCGATGTCGGAGCTGACGTCGTGGATCGACATTGGACACGTTAACCTCATCTCGGTCGATCCGCGGGTGGCGCGCGGCGCCGATGGCAAACCGATGGCCTCCTGCGAAGTCGTGGTCATTACCACCCGCCCCAAGAAAGACACCAACATTCCTCTCAACATCACCTTCCGCGGCGTGACGCCGATGGCGTTCAACGTGCGCAACAACATCAAGATCGTCGAAGGCAGGAACTTCACACCGGGGCTGTATGAAGTCATCGTCGGCAAGAGGATTGCCGAGCGGGTGAGCGGCGTGGACATCGGTTCGACCATCAACATTCAGCGCAAAAACTGGAAGGTCGTCGGCCTGTTCGGCGCCGATGACAGCTCCTTCGAAAGCGAGATCTGGGGCGACTACGATGCCATGGCGCCGGCCATCGGCCGCAACGGCGGCTGCGAATCGCTGACCGTGCGGCTGGCGAATCCGGCGACGCTCGCGTCGTTCGACAAAGACATTCGCGCCAATCCGCAGATCCAGGTGCAGGCCGACTCGGAGAAAAAGTATTACGAGAACCTTTCGGGCAGCACGGGCACGGTGCTGATTGTTCTGGCGTCGTTCGTCGCCATCGTGATGGGCATTGGCGCGGTGTTTGGCGCGATGAACACCATGTACGCCATCGTGTCGCAGCGCACCCGTGAGATCGGCACGCTGCGCGCGCTGGGCTTCTCGCGCTTCAGCATCCTGTTTTCGTTTGTGATGGAATCGGTGCTGCTGGCCGTCATTGGCGGACTGCTGGGATGCCTGCTGGCCTTGCCCATGAATGGCTTCACCGCTGCCACCGGAACCAACTCGTTCAGCGAACTCGCGTTCGCGTTCAAGATCACTCCCGACCTGCTGCTGATCGGCCTGGTCTTCGCGGTGCTGATGGGCCTGGTGGGCGGATTGCTGCCGGCACTGCGCGCTTCGCGCCTGCCGATTACGAGGGCGCTGAGGGAGGCGTAGGGCAGTTGGCAGTTGGCAGTTGGCAGTTGGCAGTTGGCAGTTGGCAGTTGGCAGTTTCAAGTTCTCAGTTATCGGTAACAAAACCAAAGAGTGGGCCATCCGCGGCGGTTCTGCATGGGTGGGATGGTTTTCTTAGATAGGGACGTGGGCACGTCCGCCTCAGTTGGCGTTACCACTAATTTCCTCGACCTGTTGCAGAAACCTCCTTTCGAGGTCGGGTGTCGAGCGGAAATTCGTTTCGACTATCAGCCTGTGATAGATGGCGGCGGCATCAATCGAACCGCGTTCGGCAGCGGCAAGCAGTACTCCCAGGGTTCCTGTTGTGGCGAGGCCGCGCCGCATCGCTTCAGCACGCCCTTTGCGCTCGTCGATCAACAACAGGTCAGCGCGCTGTTCCTCAGCAAGTTGAATGGCTTCTTGTTCGCCCGGGTCGAGGGCCGCGAGCTCAGTATCAGGTGGGAAGGACGTCCTCCTGACTTCAATCCACTCAGGTGGATGCGGAAGCCACTGACGAACGGCAGAGGGAGCCGCCGGATCATCAAGCTCCGCGAGAACCGCGGGCGGAATCAGGACCCGCGTGTACAGCATGGGGAGGAGCGACTCGCAGCCGATTTGAATGAGATAGTTGAGCGGGGAGGTGTCGGCGACGACAATCATCGCCGGAAAAGACCCTTGCTATGAAGCTGTCGCAAGGTTTCTCGATCTTGCTCCAGGTCCGCAAGGTCGTAGGCATGCTCGTAAATGTTCCGCTGCTTGAGGAATCCGTCAAATTCCAAGCGGGAAATTCCCAGCAGTTGGCTGGCTTGGTAATGGGAAAGCGCACCGGAACGATAGCCCTCGATCACCAAGGCTTCCAGGGCTTCGCGACCCGGATCAGGATGCTGCGCAAGATCGTCCGGGAGCTTGACGGTTATCTCCATAGGCTGAGAATAGCACCAATAGGATGAGAAAAGTGAAAGCGTGTTACCCGGCGGGGTGAAACGATATTTGCCGACACGGTCTATGGGATCGCGATCGGCAACGACCTATAGAGTGGCAACCCCGCTTCGCTTGCGAGGCGGTGGGGCTTGTACTACTTCTGCGCGAGCTCCTTCGCTTTCGCTTCCGCCGGAGCAATCACCGTTTCGCCGAGCTGGGCGATCAGCAGTTCCTGGGACTTGTACTGGTGTGGCTCCAGGACCCAGTGGTATCTCCTCTGGAGATCGGGGAACATGGCGAATTCTCGCTGCCCTTCCAGGATGATCGTCTGCACAGGGACGATCGTGCCCGGTACTAACGTCGCCAACTCATACGGCACACTGCTCGGATCGGTCAGGTCGGCGATGACGAACCGGGCCATGTTGGCCAGCGTGGAGATTGTCCCGGTGAGGTCCTTGCTGGCAGGCTTCTCGAAATCGAACAAGACCGGCAAATAATCGCGCTTGCGGAGTTCGTCTCGAATCGCGTCGAGAACCACTTTTCGCTCCGGCGTGAAACGGCCCAGAATTAACACCACTTTGGAAGTGATGGTGTCGATGACGCCTGCGGATTTTCTCGTTATTCAGAAGCAGGTAAATGAACTGGGCCACTTCGAGATTGTCGACCTGGATTGGGGATTCATCTCCCCAAGGCGTGATCACCAGGTTCGATTGGATTGCTCCTTCCAGATTTACGTCCCACGCGGAGATTCCATACACTTTACAAGCCGTCAGATTTGCTCCTTCGAGGATCGTGCCGACCAAAGTCGCCGGCCGAGTTCCGCCCCGCTGAGGTTCGCCCAGCTGAAGTTCGCCGTCCTGAGTTGCGCCCTGCTGAGGTTCGCATCGCTGAGGTTCGCCTCGCTGAGGTTCGCATCCATGAGGCCTGACCCGCTGAGGTTCGCCCCTATGAGGTTCGCCCCGCTGAGGTTCGCCATGTGAAGGTTCGCATCGCTGAGGTCCGCAGCCACGAGCGTCCGCCCCGCTGAGGTTCGCGACGCTCAGTTCCGCCCCGCTCAGGTTCGCCTCGACGAGCTTCGCCCCGCTTAGGTTCGCATAGCTGAGGTTCGCCTCGCTGAGGTTCGCCTCGCGGAGGTCCGCCCCGTTGAGGTCGCGCCGAGTTGAGGTTCGCCCCGCTGAGGTTCGCCTGGTTGAGGTTCGCCCGCGGTTCAGGTCCGCCCCGTTGAGGTCCGCCCCGTTGAGGTCCGCCTCGTTGAGCTCCGCCTCTTCGCTGAGCGACGCGGCGCCTTTCACGTCTCGCGTCATCCTGAGCGAGGACTTCACGTCCGAGTCGAAGGACCCCTATACCTGCTCAAAATCTATCCTTGGAACGTGGTGCGAACCGGCTTTTCATACCAAGCACGGCTTAGGTCCATCCACTGAGGATTGTTCCTCTCGATAAGCGCAATTTTCTTCTCCCGCTTCCAGCCCTTCAACTGCTTTTCGCGAGCGATAGCCCCCGAAACTTCGCCATACGTCTCGTAGTACAGCAAACGATCGACGTCATACTTCGCCGTAAACCCACGAAAGGTGTGGTCTTTGTGCTGGCGCACGCGAAAGATCAGATTGCTCGTGATCCCGATATATAGGGTGCCGCTAAGGCTTCCAAGAATGTAAATCGAGTAGCGATGCTGGCGGTCACTGCGCATGGGTTCTAGCGGCTATAGGGGTCCTTCGACTTGCAAGAGTCCGCTGATGCGGACCCTTGCTGCGCTCAGGATGACAGGAGTGAAGATGTTCTTCAGTGACGAGCAACCGCAGCTGGTGTGACGCCCGACAGCAATGCGGCCAACAGCTCAGCAGGGTCTAGGGGTCCTTCGACTGCGGTCGCCGCGGCGACCTCCGCTCACGATGACAGACGCGAAGGACCCACACGGTGTGTGCAGGCGCGGCTCCCGCTTGCTTACTCAAGAAATTACCTATATCTTCTCCAGCACCGCCTTCAGATACTTCCAGAAGCTCTCCACCGAGGAGATCTGCACCCGCTCGTTGGGGCTGTGGGGATCGACGATGGTGGGGCCGAACGACACCATCTGCATCCCGGGATACTTTTCGCCGATCACGCCGCACTCCAGTCCGGCGTGCATGGCAATCAGCTTGGCGGGTTCGCCGAACAGCTCCTCGTGGACGGCCTGCAGCTTGCGCACGATCTCGCTGTTGGGCTCGGGCTTCCATCCCGGATAACCGCCGGAGTGCTCCACCTCGAATCCCGCGAGGCGGAAGACGGTCGCCACCATACGCGCCGCCGACTGCATGCTGCTGGCGATGGCGCTGCGCTGGCTGGTGACGAATTCCACCACGTCGCCTTTGGTCGAGACGATGGCCAGGTTGGTGGAGTTCTGCGTCAGGCCGGGGACATCGGGGCTCATGGCCAGAACGCCATGCGGCACCGTGATCAGCAGGGCGACGGTGTTGCGCGCGTCGGTGGCGTCGAAGACCTTCGCGGGCTTGTCAACTTTTTCTACCGTGATCTGCAGTCCGGAATCGAAGCCGCCGAGGTCTGACTTCCCTTCCGCCTCGGCGGTGGCGGCCAGCGACTTCAGCTCCTTCTCGCGCGCGGCGTCCAACACGACCACTGCCGAGGCCTCGCGCGGAATCGCGTTCTGCGCGCTGCCTCCGTTGATCTCGGCGATCTCGATGGACAGGCGATCGAGGGCGCTGTGCAGCACGCCTCCCAGAATGCGTAGCGCATTGCCGCGGCCCTGGTGGATGTCCACGCCGGAGTGGCCGCCCTTCAGGCCGGAGACCTTGATGCGAAAACCCGCACCGGGGCCTGCCGGACGCAGCGCCACTTTGCGGCGGGCCATGGTCTTAATGCCGCCCGAGCAGCCGATGCAGAGCGTGCCCTTTTCTTCGTTGTCAAGATTCAGGAAATACTTCGACTGGAGCATTCCGCCGGGAAACTCGGCGGCGCCGGTCAGTCCGGTCTCTTCGTCGATGGTGAACACAAACTCCAGCGGCCCGTGAGCGATGTCGGTGCTCTCCATGACGGCCAGCGCGGCTGCCACTCCGACGCCGTTGTCGGCGCCCAGCGTGGTTCCGTCGGCGGTCAGCCAGTCGTCCTTGCGGACGAGCTTGATGGCATCGGTATCGAAGTTGTGAGCGGTGCCTTCGTTCTTCTCGCAGACCATATCGAGATGGCCCTGCAACAGCGCCATGGGCGCGCCCTCGCGGCCGGGACGGGCGGGCTTGCGAATCACGGTGTTGCCCGCGTCGTCGTGCACGGCTTCCAGGCCGAGACGGGACGCGACGCTGAGAACGTAATTACGCGCGGCCGCTTCCTTGGTTGAGGGGCGCGGAATCGCGGCCAGCGCGTCAAAGTGCTTCCATACCGGTTTCGGTTCCAGATCTACAAGTGCGGTGGTCATGTATGTGCTCCGTTGCGAGTTTAGTTGAAGTGACATTCTCTAGCGTTTGTCATCACGAGCGTAGCGAGGGATCTGCTTTTTGCCCTTGCCACCAAACAGCAGATTCCTCGCTGCGCTCGTAATGACAATTCTTAAGTAGCGCTCCCTGCCGCCGCGCGATCCGCCAATAACAACGCCTGGTCGCGCGCGATGCGTCCTGCGGGAATGGTTGGATCACCGTCGCGCAGACGCGGAAACGCGGCCACCTTATCGGCGCCGGTCACCAGCCAGAGAATGCGGCGCGAGCGATTCAGCATGGGATAGGTCAAGGTCATGCGCCGCCTTCCCATGTAAACGCCGGTCAGGCCAACATCGGCATCGGTGACCTCGAGAACGGGATCGCCCGGCACCAGCGAGGCGGTGTGGCCGTCGGGGCCAAGCCCGAGATGCGCGAGGTCCAGCACCGGCGGCGAGCCGGCAATCTCACGCAGCGTCTGGGCGTACTGCCTGGCGGCGGCCTCCGAGTCGGGCATCTCCACCGGCATGGCGTGGATTTGCTCAGGAGGCAGCGGGGCATGTTCCAGCAGGCTGGCCCGCAGATGTGTCAAGTTACGGTCGGGATCGCCGGCGGGGGCAATGCGCTCGTCCACCTGGAAGACATGGACATCGTTCCAGGGAACCTGTTCGTTCGCCAGCTCGCGCAGCATGACCCACGGCGTGTGGCCTCCGCTGACCGCCATGAGGAAACGTCCGCGGGCAGCGACGGCCGCTCGGGCGTCGGCGGCGATGGTTGCGGCAGCGGCGCGAGCCACGGCAGCGGCATCGGCAAGCACCTCGATCTTCATTGGCTCCTCACTTCCCGGCCGCTTTTTCCAGGTGTCCGCCGAACTCGTAGCGCATGGCCGACAACAGCTTGTCGGCAAAGTCGGCCTGGCCGCGCGAGCTGAAGCGCTCGTACAACGCCGTCGTCAGCACCGGACTGGGCACGGCCTCGTCGATGGAGGCCTTGATGGTCCAGCGGCCTTCGCCGGAGTCGGACACGCGGCCGGCAAACTTCGCGAGTTGGGGATCGCCGGTCAACGCCGACGCGGTCAGGTCCAGCAGCCAGGAGGCGATGACGCTGCCCCGCCGCCACACCTCGGCTACATCGGTCAGGTTGAAGTCGTACTGGTAGTGATCGGGATCGCGCAGCGGAGTCGTTTCGGCGTCGATCTCGTGTTTCTGCTTGCCGACGTTGGCGTTGCGCAGAATGTTCAGTCCTTCGGCATACGCCGCCATCACGCCGTACTCGATGCCGTTGTGCACCATCTTGACGAAGTGGCCGCCGCCGCTGGGGCCGCAGTGGAGATAGCCATCCTCGGCGGTGCCGCCGAGCTTGTCGCGACCGGGCGTGCGATCGATGTTGCCCTTGCCGGGCGCCAGCGCCTTGAAGATGGGGTCGAGATACTGCACCGCCTTGTCGGGGCCACCAATCATCATGCAGTATCCGCGCTCCAGGCCCCAGACGCCGCCACTGGTGCCGACATCCACGTAATGGATGCCCTTGGGCGTGAGCTGCTGGGCGCGCCGAATGTCGTCAATGTAATAAGAATTGCCGCCATCGATCAGGATGTCGCCGGCTTCGAGGTAAGGCAGAACGCCGGCAATGGTTTCGTCCACCACGGCCGCGGGGACCATCAGCCACACCGCGCGCGGCTTCTGCATCTTGCTCGCCATGTCCTGCAGCGAAGAGCTGCCTGTCGCCTTCTCCTTCGCCAGGTCCTCCACGTTCTTGGGGAACACGTCGAAGACCACACAACTGTGACCCGCTTTCATCAGGCGCCGCACCATGTTGGCGCCCATCCTGCCCAGACCTACCATTCCAAGTTGCATAGATAACTCCTCGCCGAACAGGATACATCGTCCGGGGCGATCGCTACAGAGAGGCTAGAGCAGGCGCGGATTTACGGGGAGCGGAAAATCGGTAACCGCGGATCTACACGGATGAACACGGATCGGAAAAAGCAAAGCGGCAACCGCGGATTGCGTATTTTGATCCGCGTTGATCCGTGTAAATCCGTGGCTGCCGCTTTGCTTTTCCGATGCGCGGTCGAAATGCGTTATTGCTGCACCGGCTTCCAGCTCTTGTCAGGATTGAATTCCGTCATCGCCTGAGCGACCTCGCTGGTGGTCTTGCCCAGGTCCTTCTCGTACACCACGCCGGCCTGGTTGATGACGAAGGTCATGATGCCGGAATCGCCGTATTGCGCCGGATAGGCGACGACGGCAAATCCGCCGGTCATCTTGCCGTTGACGATGTAGTCCTTCGCGCCGCCCTTGGCGTCGGGCCCCTGTTTGTACAGCATGTAGAAGTAATAACCGTGGAAGGGCACATGCTGATTGGGCTGCAGCTTGTAGCCTTCCGAAGTGGCGTAAGCGACCATCGGACCCAGCGGGCTCTTGGGCTGCCCTTCGGGAGACGCCCAGTACAGCCCGTTCTGCTTGCCTTCTTCGCTGATGAACTTCTGGGCGTACTGCTTCACGCCGTCGTGACGCTGGGCGAAGTATTCCGCCTGAGCGTTGGCGGTCGCCACGCAGACGTCGATGGCCGCCATCTCGTTTCTGCCGATGCGGCGGGAGAGAATTTCTTCCTTACCGGCGGCGATGTTGAAGTACCACTGCCCGGCATCGTTTTTCTTCACGGGAATGGGGAAGGTCTTATTGTCGGTGCCGGTCAACAGCACCTCGCTGCCGTCATCCAGCTTGCGCCAGCGGTGCATGGCGTCATAGTCGGACACGAATCCCGCGAAGGCCGCTTTGTCGGCCTCGGCGTCGCCGGAATAAACGATCTCCGCCGAACCCGGCCCGAAGATGGACAGCATGGTGTCGCGGTTCCCTGACTTGGCGGCATCCACCAGCGCTTTGGCCGCGTCGTCGGGCGAGGCGAAGGTCTTTTGCGCGGCTTGCGTGGGAGTTTCGGCGGGCTTCTCCTGTTTGCAGGAGGCCATGGAAAAGATGAGTGCGAGCAGCGTCAAAAGAAGGCAGTACCGCGAAAGGTAGACCTTAGTCAGCGACATTCCAAACCCTCCAGTTGTTCTTACCCCGGTCTAGATTCAAGAAAAATCTCATGCCGTCGTCCGAGGCGACTGTCATCCTGAGCGGAGGTCGCCACGGGCGACCGGTGTCGAAGGACCCCCGCGCCGCCCCCGACGGGGCTCGGTTTCTAACTCTTCACTCACCCAGCACCGAGGTGCTGGGCTAAGATTTTTCGTCCCGCTCGCGGGACTCAGGGCGCGCCAGCGCGCCGGGGCTAAAGCCCTTACGCCAGTAGCGGACTTATCGCGGGCCTGAAGGCCCGCGCTTCCACCCAAGAACAGCGCCAACGCCGTTTGTCTTACCGCCGGAAACCCCCTCCGCCGCGGAAGCCACCGCCGCCTCCCCAGCCTCCGCCACCACCGCGGCTGCCCCAGCCGCGCGAGCTGGCCGAGCGATCGCCCCAACCGCCGCCACCGAAGCTTGATCCGGAATGATCGCCATAGCCGCTGAATGCGGTGGCGCGGCTGCCCGAATCCTGCGAGCCCCAGCCGCGCGCGGCGTCGGAGTTCGCCCATCCCGACTTATTCCAGGAATTGGAGGCTGCGGTGTCGCCGCGGTTGACGTTCACTGTGTTGCCGCTGACGTTGGTGTTGCGGTTGTAATTGTTGGCGTGGTAACCGCTGCTGTTATATCCGCTGTTGTAGTTGTCTGGGTGATAGGCGTTGTTATAAGGGTGGTTTCCGTAGTTGTTGTAGCCGCCGTAGTATCCACCATGCCACGCGGGGTTACCGTAGTAAGGGTGTGCGCCGTAGTACACGCCGCCGCCGTGATACCAGTTGCAGTTCCAACTGCTGTAGCCCCAGCCGCAACAGCCGCCGCTCATCAGTGCGCCCACGGCGATTCCCGCGCCAAAGGAAAGCAGGCCAGTCGCCACCACGTCGGCAGTGCTGTACGTAGGAGCCACATACGCTGGAACCACGTACGGCGTGCCGTAAACCACGGTGGGGTTGTATTGCGGAACGTACACAACCTGTGGATTGGTGGGTTGGATCACGATGGTCTGCGGCGTCTGCTGCACCACCGTGATCTGCGATCCGGACTTGAGGTTGCCGGCGGCCTTGGCCTGGGCGCGCAAGGTCTGGACGGCAGCCATCACGTCGGACGACTGGTTGTGATAGGCCTCTCCCAGTTGCGAGGTCCAGGAGATGTTCTGGGCCATGTTATTCAGCACCGACGGGAACTGGGTGAGCGCCTTGACGCTGGGGTCCCACGTTTGTTTGTTGACCGCCTGGCCCAGCGCGCTGCCGGTCAGGTCCTTGTTCTGCTGCAGCCAGTAGTTGGCAACCGCGATCTGGTCGGGATAGGTCGCGCCGCTGAGAATCTGCGCGACCAACGAATCGGGATAGAGCGCGATGGGCGCGACCAGGGATTCCAACTCCTGGGTGGTCAGGGGCGCGCCTTGCCCCGCGGAGCCAGACGACGCCGGCGGCGCTGCGGCGGGCTGGTCCTGATACATGGCCAGAGCGCCTTCCGGCATGGTGGCCACCAGCAACAGCAGACTCAGCAAAGAGGGCAGGATTTTATGGCGTAAGGTCGCGATCATTCTTCTCCTCCGAGCACGGAACAAAGTATTAGTGTACTGCGTGGTGACGAGTACGAGAACTTCAGCCGGGAGCTAAGTGAAGATTCGTTTCCAAACTGAGCGGTAGAAGAAAAAGGCAACCGCGGATTTACACGGATGAACGCGGATCGGAAAAAGCGAGAATCGAAAAACAGGCTGGGGGTTTCTCTTAAGTCCGTCATGTTGAGCGACACGGCCGAGCGAGTCGAAACACCGCTATGCAACATAGATACCGTCCTTCGTATAGGGGTCCCCTCGGCTGCGCTCGGGGCAGGCTCTTCGACTCCGCGCTGCGCTCGTCGGTCAGGATGACAGGTGATGGGCGGGAAGTCGTCGCCAAGGATGATGACCGGCTGTGGAAGTTGGAAAAAGCGGCAGCCGCGGATTTACACGGATGAACGCGGATCGGAAAAAGCGCGAAGCGAAAAACAGGCTGGGGGTTTCTTAAGTCCGTCATGTTGAGCGACACGGCCGAGCGAGTCGAAACACCGCTATGCAACATAGATACCGTCCTTCGTATAGGGGTCCCCTCGGCTGCGCTCGGGGCAGGCTCTTCGACTCCGCGCTGCGCTCGTCGCTCAGGATGACAGGTGATGGGCGGGAAGTCGTCGCCAAGGATGATGACCGGCTGTGGAAGTTGGGAAAAGCGGCAGCCGCGGATTTACGCGGATGAACGCGGATCGGAAAAAGCGCGAAGCGAAAAACAGGCTGGGGGTTCCTCTTAAGTCTGTCATGTTGAGCGACACGGCCGAGCGAGTCGAAACACCGCTATGCAACATAGATACCGTCCTTCGTATAGGGGTCCCCTCGGCTGCGCTCGGGGCAGGCTCTTCGACTCCGCGCTGCGCTCGTCGCTCAGGATGACAGGTGATGGGCGGGAAGTCGTCGCCAAGGATGATGACCGGCTGTGGAAGTTGGAAAAAGCGGCAGCCGCGGATTTACGCGGATGAACGCAGATCGGAAAAAAGATGAGGGCTGAGCTTTGCCACTAAGTTTCATGTTGAGCTTTCTTCATCTTTCAATAACTTAATTTTATTATACTTCAATTCCAAATTTAACACGCGCCGATTGCGCGAGTTAAACACCGCTATGCAACATAGATATCCGTCCTTCGTTATAGGGGTCCTTCGACTCCGCGCTGCGCTCGTCGGTCAGGATGACAGGTGATGGGCGGGAAGTCGTCGCCAAGGATGATGACCGGCTGTGGAAGTTGGAAAAAGCGGCAGCCGCGGATTTACACGGATGAACGCGGATCGGAAAAAGCGAGAAGCGAAAAATAGGCTGGGGGTTTCTCTTTAAGTTGTCATGTTGAGCGACACGGCCGAGCGAGTCGAAACACCGCTATGCAACATAGATACCGTCCTTCGTATAGGGGTCCTTCGACTCCGCGCTGCGCTCGTCGGTCAGGATGACAGGTGATGGGCGGGAAGTCGTCGCCAAGGATGATGACCGGCTGTGGAAGTTGGAAAAAGCGGCAGCCGCGGATTTACGCGGATGAACACGGATCGGAAAAAGGAAGAATCAAGATGAGGGCTGAGCTTTGCCACGAAGTTCCCATGTTGAGCTCGGTCGCCGCGGCGACCTCGTCGCTCAGGATGACAGCGTTAATTTGTCATTACGAGCGCCCGAAGTTGGGCGCGAAACCGGGGTCCCCAACGCGCGCCGACTTTGCGCGGGTTGGGGTGGGAGGAATCTGCTTTTCCCGTAAACCACCGAAAGCAGATCCCTCGCCCGCCGCGGCGGGCTCGTGATGACAATTCTCATGAGAATGTCGCCAGGACACCGCCATTGCGGCACGGCTTAAGCCGCGCCCTTCCACCCTACTGCTGCTCCCAGCCTCCGCCCAGCGCCTGGTACAACTGCACGTAGTTCTGCAGCTCGGTGTACCACGCCTGCGTCAAGTTCAAGGCGGAAGTGAAGTACTGCTGCTCGTAATACTGCACCTCGAGGAAGCTGGTGACGCCGCCCTGGAAGCGGACGTTGGCCAGGCGCGCCATTTCGGCGTAGGTCCTGGTCTGCTCGTCAATCTTCATGCGGAAGAGCCGCGACTGGGAGTAGCCGACCAGGCTGTTGGAAACATCGCCGAAGGCCTGCAACACGGTTTGCTTGTAGACGAGCTCGGCTTCGTCGCGCTGCGCCCAGGCCAGGCGGTAGTTGGCCCGGATACGGCCTCCCTGAAAGATGGGCTGGAGGGCCTGGCCGCCGAGGGACCAGATGGTGGCGGGGCCTTGCAGGAAGCTGGTGATGGCGGTGCTCTGCGCGCCGAAGATGCCGGTCAGGGAGATCTGCGGAAAGAAGGCGGCCTTGGCCACGCCGACGTTGGCATTGGCGGCGACCAGGTTTTCTTCGGAGCGGCGCACGTCCGCCCGGCGCTGCAGCAGGGACGAAGGCAGTCCCGCCGGCACTTCGGGCAGGTGGGGCTGGTCCACCAGGTTCAGGCCGCGCGCGATCGGCCCGGGATTGCGGCCCAGCAGGATGCTGATGTTGTTCTCGGTCTGCGCGACCGCTTGTTGCAGAGTGATGACCTCGGCTTCGGATTGTTCCACCAGCGACTGCGCCTGATAAACATCGGTGATGGCGCTCTCGCCGCCTTTGAACTTGATGTTGTTCAGCTTCAGGATCTCGTTGTCGGCCTCCACCGTCTTCTTGGCGTAATCGAGTTGGGAATCATACTGGCGCAGCAGAAAGTAGTCGCTGGCCACCGACGAAATCAACGTGACCTGCACCACATTCTGTCCGTACTCGGTGGCCAGCAGGTTGGCGCGAGCGGCTTCGGTGGCGCGGCGGTATTGTCCCCAGAAGTCCACGATGTAGTTGAGCGACAAGGTGGCGATATCGAAGGTGGGTGATTTCTTCCCATAAAACTGAAAGTTGTGCTCGTTGGTGATGCCGAACGATCCGTTCACCTGCGGGAACTGGTCAGCGCGGGTGATGCCCAGGTTGGCGTTGGCCTGAAGAACGCGGGTGGCCGCAATCTTCATGTCGTAGTTGTTGGCCAGCGCTTCCTTGATGAGGGCCTGCAGGGTTTCATCCTGGAACACGGCAAACCATTTCATCTCGGCAAACTGCTGTGCGGCGGGCGCCTGCGTGGTCAGGTCCGGCGCGTTGCGGTACTGGTCGGGGACGTTCAGCGTGGGCCGTTTGTAGTTGGGGCCGACCTTGCAGGCGCAGAGCGCGAGCAGCAGGAGTGCTACAGGAAGGACCGTCCTGGTGAAGCCCTTCCAATAGTGCGCACGGTAGAGCGGGCCTTCAGGCTCGCGTCAGCCGCACCGTAAAACATCAGGGGCTTCAGCCCAATTGTGGATTGCGGGCCATGGTGCCGCCGGGCTGAAGCCCGGCTCGTATCCAAAAGTAAGTCGGTGACGCGGGCCTGAAGGCCCGCTCTACCCGAACTGCTGCCCGTGACGCGGCGCTGAAGCCCCGCTCTACCCGAACTGGCAAGGTGCAGAAACTCTGAAAGTGTCTTAGTCATCGCCAGCTCCTTCCGGGACTGGCTCAGTTCCCGCTTTTTGTGGCTCATGTTTTTTGCCGCCGATCCAATTCCCAAAACGCTCCACCACATCGAAGCTGACGGGAACAAAGAAGACGGCCAGCAGCGTGGAGGCGAGCATGCCGCCGATGACAACCGTGCCCAATACCTGCCGCGAGATGGCGCCCGCGCCGGTCGCCGTCCACAGCGGCACACAGCCGAGAATGAAAGCAAAGGCTGTCATCAGGATGGGGCGCAGTCGCAATCGGGCCCCCTTGAGAGCGGCGTCAATGAGGGTTTCACCCTTGTCGTATTCCATTTTGGCAAACTCGACGATCAGGATGGCGTTCTTCGCCGACAATCCGATGAGCATGACCAGGCCGATCTGCGCGTACACGTCGTTGGAGAGATCCAGATTACCTTGACGGCGAAAGTAGAGGGTGATGAAGGCACCAAACACCGCGATGGGCACGCCCAGCAGCACGCTGAAAGGCAGCGTCCAGCTTTCGTATTGCGCCGCCATGATGAGGAAGACGATAAAGAACGCGAGGCCGAAGATGGTGGCCGGGGAGACGCCTTGCGCCGCCTTCTGCTCCTGGTACGACATGCCGCTGTAGTCGAAGCCCATCTGGGTGGGCATGGTCTTGTGGAAGACGTCCTCCAGCGCGGACATGGCCTGGGCGGAGCTGTAGCCGGGCGCCGCCGAGGCATTGATCTGGGTGCAGTTGAACAGGTTGTACCGCATGACGAACTCAGCACCACTGCGCGGGTAGGTGCTGGTCAGGGTGCTCAGCGGAACCATATCGCCGGAAGCGTTGCGGACGTAGAACTTGCCCAGGTTCGAGGCCTGGGTGCGGAAGTCGCCGTCGGCCTGCACGTACACCTGCCACTGCAGGCCGAAGCGGTTGAAGTAGTTGATCAGCGAGCCGCCCATGAAGGTCTGGATGGTGTCGTAAAGGTTGCTCAGCGGGATCTGCTGGGTCATGGCCTTGGCGTTGTCAACATTGACTCCAACCTGGGGGACCCCGAACAGTGCGGTCGTCATCACGCCGGTTAGCTCCGGTCGCTTGCGGGCCTCGGCCATAAAAATTTGCGTGTTCTTGGCCAGAAACTCGATGCCGCTGCCGGACCGGTCTTCCAGAATGAAGGTGGCGCCGCCGGAAGTTCCCACGCCCGGAATCGCGGGCGGCGGGAAGGAGAAAGCAATGCCGGATGAGACCTGGGACAAGGCCTTCTGCAGGTGGGCCTTGATGCCCTGGTAGCTGGTCTCGGGAGTCTTGCGCTCGCTCCATTCCTTGAATGAGATAAAGAAGAAGGAACTGTAGGTGGCGTTGACGCCGCTCAACATGCTGTAGCCCATGACCGAGCTGACATATTCAACGCCGGGCGTGTCCAAAATGATTTTTTCAATTTGGCGTGCGGCCTCTGACGAGCGCTGCAGCGACGAAGCGTCCGGCAGTTGCAAGCCGGCATAGACGTAGCCCTGGTCTTCGTCGGGGAGAAAGCTGCCGGGAATCTTCTTGCCGAAAAAGCCGGCAGCCACCACGAGCACGCCCAGCATCAGGAAGGCGAGGGCCGCCTTGCGGATCAAGTGATGACAAGCGCCCACGTAGCCGTCGGTAACTTTGCCGAAGACCCGATTGAACCAGCGGAAGAAAGCGCCCAGCGGTCCCCAGGCCTCTTTCCTGGGGCGCAGCAGCATGGCGGAGAGCGCGGGGCTGAGGGTCAGCGCGTTGAAGGCCGAGAACAGCACGGAAATTGCGATGGTGACCGCGAACTGCTGGTAGAGCTGCCCGGTGATGCCGGGAACAAACGCCGTCGGAATAAAGACCGCGGCCAGAATGAGCGCGATGGCGATGACCGGCTCGGCAACCTCCTCCATCGCCTTGACGGTGGCGTCATGCGGCGTCATACCGTGCTCAATGTGGTGCTCCATCGCTCTTATTTTTTTTTTATGTTTCTCGCCGCCGCATCCAGTGGCCGAAGCGCTCCACCACGTCGAAGCTGACCGGGATGAAGAAAATCGCCAGCATCGTTGCGGCCAACATGCCGCCGATCACGACCGGTGCCCAGCACCTGCCGCGAGATGGCTCCGGCGCCGGTCGCCGTCCACAGCGGCACGCAACCCAGGATGAAGGCGAAGGCGGTCATCAGGATGGGTCGCAGTCGCAGTCGTGCGCCGGTGAGAGCGGCGTCCATCAGGGTTGCGCCCTTGTCGTATTCCGTCTTGGCGAATTCGACGATCAGAATTGCGTTCTTCGCCGACAGCCCGATCAGCATGACCAGTCCGATCTGCGCATAGACGTTGTTTTCCAGATGCTTGCGGGCGAAAGTAGAGCGCGACGAAGGCCCCGAAGACTGCGATGGGCACGCCCAGCAGCACGCTGAAGGGCAGCGTCCAGCTTTCGTACTGCGCCGCCATGATGAGGAAGACCACGAAGAATGCCAGGCCGAAGATGGTTGCCGGGCAGACGCCTTGCGCCGCCTTCACCTCCTGGTACGACATGCCGCTCTAGTCGTAGCCCATCTGCGGTGGGCATGGTCTTCTTGAAGACGTCTTCCAGCGCCGCCATTACCTGCGCCGAGCTGTATCCCGGCGCCGCCGAGGCATTGATCTGCACGCAGTTGAACAGGTTGTAGCGCATGACGAACTCGCGCCGCTGCGCGGATAGGTGGTGGTCAACGTGCTGAGCGGGACCATCTGGTTGTTGGCGTTGCGGACGTAAAACTTGCCCAGGTTGACTGGCGTTGGTGCGGAAGTCGCCGTCGGCCTGCACGTATACCTGCCACTGCAGTCCGAAGCGGTTGAAGTAGTTCACCAGCGAGCCGCCCATGAACGTCTGCACGGTTTGGTACAGGTTGCTCCAGCGGGATCTGCTGCGTCATCGCCTTGGCGTTGTCCACGTTGACTCCGACCTGCGGAACGCCGAACAGCGCGGTGGTCATTACGCCCGGCGAGCTCCGGACGCTTGCGGGCCTCGGCCATAAAGATTTGCGTGTTCTTGGCCAGAAAATCGATGCCGCTGCCCGAGCGGTCTTCCAGGATGAAGGTGGCGCCTCCAGAGGTTCCCACGCCCGGAATCGCCGGCGGCGGGAAGGAGAACGCGATGCCAGCTGGAACCCGCGACAGCGCCTGTCTGCAGGTGCGCTTTGATTCCGTTGTAGCTGGTCTCCGGAGTCTTGCGTTCGCTCCCATGGTTTGAGCGAGATGAAGAAGAAAGAGCTGTAGGTCGCGTTGACGCCGCTCAACATGCTGTAGCCCATGACCGAGCTGACGTATTGCAACGCCCGGCGTCTCCATGATGACTTTTTCGACTTCGCGCGCGGCTTCCGAGGAGCGCTGCAGCGACGAGGCGTCCGGCAGTTGCAAGCCGGCATAGAGGTAGCCCTGATCTTCGTCGGGCAGAAAGCCTGCCGGGAATCGTCTTGCCGAAGAAACCGGCACCCACCACGAGCACGCCCAGCATCAGGAAGGCGAAGGCCGGCCTTGTGGATCAGGTGATGGCACGCGCCCACGTAGCCATCGGTGGCTCGGCCGAAGACCCGGTTGAACCAGCGGAAGAATGCGCCCAGCGGACCCCAGGCCTCTTTCTTCGGGCGCAGCAGCATGGCCGACAGCGCCGGGCTGAGGGTGAGCGCGTTGAACGCCGAGAACAGCACCGAGATCGCGATGGTGACCGCGAACTGCTTGTAAAGCTGTCCGGTAATGCCGGGAACGAACGCCGTCGGAACAAACACCGCCGCCAGAATGAGCGCGATGGCAATGACCGGTCCGGAAACCTCCTCCATCGCCTTGACGGTGGCGTCATGCGGCGTCATGCCCTGCTCGATGTGGTGCTCGACCGCCTCCACCACGACGATGGCATCGTCCACCACCAGTCCGATGGCCAGCACCAGTCCGAAGAGCGACAGCGTGTTGATGGAGAAGCCCAGCATGGGAAAGACGACGAAGGTTCCAATCAGCGAAACCGGCACCGCGAGCAGCGGGATCAGCGTGGCCCGCCAGCCCTGCAGGAAGATGTAGACCACGAGGATGACCAGGATCAGAGCTTCACCCAGCGTCTTGTAGATTTCGTGAATGCCTTCGCTGACCGCCAGCGTCGTGTCGAGCGCGGTGATGTAGTCCAGCCCCTGGGGGAAGCGCCCTTTGGCTTCGCTCATCATCTTGAGGACGGCGTCCCGGCTTTGCAGCGCGTTGCTGCCAGGAGTGAGGTAAAGGGCGATGAGGGCGGCCGGCTGGGCGGGCTTATTCTCGCCCGCGGTTCCCAACCTGCGCGTTGTAGGAATAGTATTGCGATCCCAAATCCACGCGCGCTACATCTTTCAGGCGCAGGATGGAGCCGTCGGGCTGGGCGCGGACCACGATCTGCTCGAAATCCGCGGCCAGCGGCAGGCGTCCGGGAGCGCGCACGTTGTAGGTGAACTGCTGCCCTGCGGGAACCGGCTCGCCGCCAACCTGGCCCGCGGGATTGACCCTGTTCTGCGCCTGGACCGCATTGATGATGTCCGGCACGGTGACGCTCAGACTGGCCAGCCGGTCAGGATTGACCCAGATGCGCATGGCATAGGGGCCGGCGCCGAAGATCTGCACCTGCCCGACACCCGGGAGACGGGTCAGCGCGTACTGCAAGTTGATGGTGGCGTAGTTGGCCAGGAAGATGTTGTCGTAAGCGCCGTTGGGAGAATAGAGGTCGAGCAGCATGAACGGCGCCGTGGTGCCCGGCTGCACGATCACGCCCTGCTGCGTCACCTGGCTGGGCAGTTGCGAATTGGCCTGTCCCTGCCGCATCTGCGCCAGAATCTGATCGGTGTTGATGTCGGTTCCCAGCTGGAAATCGACATACAGCGTCATGCCGCCGCCCGAGCTGGCGCTCAGCGAGTACATGTAGTTCATGCCGCTGACGCCCGACATCTGCTGCTCGATCGGGGTCGCCACCGACTCGGCGATGGTCTGCGCGTCGGCGCCGGGGTAGGTGGCCTTCACCTGGATCATCGGGTCGGCGATGTTGGGGAACTGCGCCGTCGGCAGGCTGAGCATGGCGACCACGCCGACCAGCACCATCAGAATGGCGATCACGATGGCGACGATGGGCCGGTTAATAAAGAATTTCGACATGGTCAGTTGCTCCCCGCCGCCGCTGCCGCGGGCGGCACGTAGGGCTTGGCAACAACCGGAATACCTTCCTTGGCCAACTCGGGCGCCGCCGCCGCGAACTGCTGCACCTTGAGGATGCCTTCGACCACGACTTTCTCGCCCGGCTTCAAGCCCTCGGTGACGATCCAGTTCGGGCCGACCCGCTCTCCCATCTTGACCGGGCGAAACATGGCCTTGTTGTCAGGAGTGAGCACAATGACCTGGTACTGCGACTGCACTTCGATGACGGCGGGCTGGGGCACCAGCAGCGCATTCTTGTTATCGCCGGTCTGGATGCGCACCCGGCCAAAGCCGCCGGGCCGAAGCACCGCGTCGGGGTTGGGAAATTCGGCGGCCATCTGGATGGTGCCGGTCTGGGTGCCGACCTGGCGATTCACGTAGATGATGTTGCCCTTCTGGGGATAGGGCTCGTCGTTGGCCTGGATGAACTCCACCGGTGTCTTCTTGAGCGTCGGACTGTGCTGGCCCTGCCGGTAATGATCCCGGCGATCTGGGGCGCAAAGCTGAGAAAGAGGCTCTCGCTGACGTTGAAGTAGGCCCAGATGGGATTGACCTGGGAGACCGTCGTCATCTTCGTAGCTGGTTCCGACCAGGTCGCCGATCTGCGAGTTGGACACGCCGGCGATGCCGTCGATGGGCGAGTAAACCTTGGTCCAAGCCAGGTTCAGTTCGGCGTTCTGCAAGGCGGCCTTGGTGGCTTGCACTTCCGCCTTGCATGGCAGCCTGGTTGGCAAGGTCGGTATCGAGCTGCTTTTGCGGGATCGCGTTCTGCGCGGCCAGCGGCGTATCGCGTTGCACGTCGGCCGTTACCCTCGCGAGATTCGCTTGCGCCACTGCCACCTGCGCCTTGGCCTGGTCCAGCGCGGCCTCGTACTGCCGCGGGTCGAGCTCGAACAGGAGCTGGCCCTTCTTGACGAAGAATCCGTTCTGGTAGTCCTGCTTGAGCAGGTAGCCCTGCACCTTGGGCGTGATCTCGGCATTCACCGGGCCGTTCAGTTGCGCCACCCACTCGCTGGAAGATGGGCACGTCCTGCTGCACGACCTCGGCGACCAGGACCTCGGGCGGACCGGGCTTGGGCTTTTCCTCTTTTTTCTCGCAAGCGGTGAGCAGCAGCAAGCTCAGGGCAAACATGACGAGAATGATGGCGGTTCGATTGCGTTGGCGCCGCGGGAGTCCCGACAGATTGCTTGGGCTGGCATACTTTCGGTCTGGCCCACAGCCTTGCAGCTCAGGTCTGGTTCGCATCAACATTCTCCTGACAGTCCTGTTATAAGGTCGTGCGATTGCTAAATTTTCGGTTGCAGGGATTCTACCTCTTTTAGTCCACCACCGGGCGAGTTGTCACCTAGGGGAATCCCTAATCCTGGATGAGCCGCCCCATGAAGGGCCGCCTCCAGGGAGACACTGCCGTCGCGGCTGCGAAATCAGATAATATCGAAGCTGGCTGCAACACGCGTCATCGATTAGCCATTTGTGGAATCAGGTTCTCATCAACTTCTATGGCACTTTATCTGGTAACCGGCGTTGCAGGTTTCATCGGATCCTCCATTGCCCGCGAACTGCTGCGTCGCGGCGAATCGGTGCGCGGCATCGACAACTTCAGCACGGGAAAGCCGGAGAACCTGGCGGACATTCGCGCGCGCATTGACTTCCGCGAAGTCGATTTGCTCGATCTTGCCGGCGTCGGTCAAGCCTGCTGCGGCGCTGATTACCTGCTGCACCAGGCGGCCATTCCGTCGGTGCCACGCTCGGTTGCCGATCCCATCGAGACCAACCGGGCCAACATTGACGGCACTCTCAACCTGCTGGTCGCGGCCCGCGACGCCAAAGTGAAGCGCGTGGTGTACGCGTCGTCCTCGTCCCTCTATGGCGACACGCCGGAGCTACCCAAGCGCGAAGACATGATTCCCAACCCGATTTCGCCCTACGCCGTCTCCAAGCTGACGGGCGAATACTACATGACCTCGTTCTACCGCGTGTACGGATTGGAGACGGTCTCGCTGCGCTACTTCAACGTCTTCGGCCCGTATCAGGACCCGACGTCCATGTACTCCGGCGTGCTGGCGATCTTCATCTCCAGAATGCTGGCGGGAGAGCAGCCGACCATTCACGGCGACGGCGAGCAGAGCCGGGATTTCACCTTCATTGACAACACCGTTCAGGCGAACCTGCTGGCCTGTCATGCGCCGGCGAGTGAGGTGGTCGGCAGGGCCTTCAACGTCGCCACCCAGCGGCGCGTAACGTTGAACGAGACCTATTCCCTGCTCCAGACTCTGACCGGTTACAACGGTGCAGCCGAGTACGGTCCCGAGCGCTCGGGCGATATCAGACATTCCCTGGCGGACATCACGCTGGCGGAAAAATGTTTGGGCTATAAGCCGACGGTTGACTTCGAGGAAGGCCTGAAGCGCACGGTCGCGTGGTATCGCGAGCGGGCGGCGAAGACGGTAACGGCGTAGCGAGAAAAGCAGATCCCTCGCCCGCCGCGGCGGGCTCGTGATGACAACTCTGATGGGAGTGTCACCAGAGTGGATTGATCATTCACCATCAAGAGCGACATCAGCTGAACATTCGCAGATCGAACTCGAAGGGCTCGGGCTTGTGGACTTTGAGTTTGCGGAAATCGGCGTGTCCCGGATTCAACAGCACGTTCCATTCGCCACGCACCGCGGCCGACGGCACCTACAGCGCGACCGTCTTCTGAGCGCGACACCATTCGTCCCCGAAATGCCGCAGCGCTTCGCCGCGCAACTTGTGCCAATTGGCGGGCAGCGATTTCACGTCCAGGCGTTCGCTGGCGACGCCGTCCGGCAACTCCGCCTGGATGGAAACCAGATCGTCGGGCCGCAGGTTCGGTTCCAGATGGACGAAGGTTTCGACCACGGCCAGAGCGAGCGAGGTCGAAGTGTAGATCACCCCCACACCTTTGCTGTTCCATCGCCCGCCGTACAGCCGCGCGCCTTCTCCCGAGAACGCTTCGGCGGCGTACCGCTGGCGGCAGATTCGCCAGAGACGCATCAGCTGTAAACGCCGTAGGCGATGCGGCCGAGAACGTCTTCCACTTCCCGGGCGCCGAGGTCGGTGTCGAGTTGGTCGAGCGGACGCTCGCCCGCCAGTGCGCGGTTGGGGGTGCGCAGCCATTCCACGGCCTTTTCCTGGTTGCCGATCATCTCCACCGCCGTGGCATAGACGCGCGCCAGACGCACGGTGCGGTCCGACTCGGCCGCGCTGAGACGGGAATGCTGGCTCAAGCGGCGGGTCATGGTGCGTTGCGGAATGCCCAGCTTGCGGGAAAGCGCCGCGTTTCCCAGGTCGAGCTTTTGCGCGAGCACGAGCACCGAGCTTGCTGGCAGTCCTTCGCGCACCAGCTCAGCCAGGTCGGTCAAGCTCTTGATGTTGCGGCCCAGGACTTTCTTGCCGCCCAGGACCTCGGCAATGTTCTGCGATGTCATATGGCCTCTTGGCTATATAGATTACGCCATTTGGCGAGAGGTTGCAAGACAAAGCGGGCCAGTGTGCCCTTCGGTAGAGCGGGCCTTGCCGCCGACCTCGCCAGCCAGCCACGCCAGATACGGCTTCGCTCCCGCCGTCAACGGCCAGCTCCACGCACTCGGGCAGTTCGTAGGGATGCAGTTCCTGGAAGGCCACCTGCAATCGCGGGGCGTGCGCGTCCGTGGTCTTGATCAGCAGCAGGTATTCGTCTTCGTGCTCGATCTTTTCCTTCCAGCGATAGACGGAGCGAATGGGGCCGACGATGTTGACGCAGGCGGCGATGCGCCGCTCCACCAGTTGCTGGGCGAGCTTTTCGGCCAGTTCCTTCGAGCCAATTGTGGTCAGCACAAGACGGGCGTTCGTCACGGGCCACTCCGCTGTTAGAATTCTGGCGTTTGAATGTAGCATGGCAGGGCGGTGCTGGCAGCAACAGCGCTGCTGCGGAGAGACCATGGCAACGCAAATCAAGTTCGGCACTTCGGGTTGGCGGGCCATCGTGGCCGAGGAATTTACCTGCGAGAACATTCGCCGCGCCGTCAGCGGGATCGCGCGCTATGTCTCGTCGCAGAAGCCGCAGGGCGCGCGCGTAGTGGTGGGCCGCGATCCGCGCTTTCTGGGCGAGACCTTTGTCAAGCTTGCGGCCGACGTTCTGAGCGCCCACGGCATCACGCCGCTGGTGATTACCGACGCTGCCCCCACGCCGGCGATTTCGTATGAGGTGATCCGGGCCAAGGCCGACGGAGCCATTAACTTCACCGCCTCGCACAATCCGCCGGAATACAACGGCATCAAGTTCTCCACGCCCGATGGCGCTCCGGCGCTGCCCGAGGTCACCAGCCAAATCGAGAGCTACATTGCGCAGCCGGACAACCAGCCCGCATCCCAGCAGAAACCCGAGGCGCAACCGATCGAAGTGCGGACGGAATACCTGAAGCGCCTGAAGGAGATCATTGATCTGCCGGCCATCAAGAAGGCCAATCTTAAGGTCTGCTTCGATCCCTTGTGGGGGGCGGCGCGCGGCTACTCGGACGCGCTGCTGAGCGAGTACGGCATCCAGGTTGCCACCGTACACGATTATCGCGACGTGCTCTTCGGCGGACACGCGCCCGAGCCCGACGATCATCTGCTCAACGATTTGCGCGCCAAGATGCAGGAGACGGGCGCGCACATTGGCATCTCGACCGACGGCGATGCTGACCGCTTCGGCATCGTGGACCAGGATGGGACCTTCATCTCGCCGAATTACATCATCGCGCTGCTGTTCGATTACCTGGTCGAGAGCCGCGGCTGGCGGAACGGGGTGGCCAAATCGGTCGCGACCACCAACCTGATCAATGCGCTGGCCAAGCATCACGGCGTTCCGCTGCATGAAACGCCGGTTGGCTTCAAATACATTGGCGAGCTGATTAAGCAGGACGAGATCGCCATCGGCGGCGAAGAAAGCGCCGGTTTGTCCATTCGCTATCACGTTCCGGAGAAGGACGGGGTGCTGGCCGGACTGCTGTGCTGCGAGATGGTGGCCCGCCGCGGAAGGCCACTGGGCGAACAATTACAGGAGCTATTTGTCAAAGTTGGTTCCTTTTACCCGCTGCGGCAGAACTTCCACTTGACGGACGAGGTGAAGCAGACGTTCACTAAGAAGTTGGAGGCAAATCCGGCGGAGTTTGCCGGGCATCGGGTGCAGGATGTGGTTCGCACCGACGGGCTGAAGCTGGTTCTGGATGATGGCTCGTGGGTGTGCTATCGGGTTTCCGGAACCGAACCGGTGGTTCGGGCTTACACCGAAGCTCGCAGCCAGAGCGGGCTGGAAGCAGCTGAGCGAGGCAGCCCGCCAGTGGGTGTTCGAGTAGAGCTTTAAGAATGTTCTCCATTCGCATCGCCGGAGGTTGGTTGTTCGCCATGCGCCGCGTGCTGGCGACGGTCTGCATTGGCCTGCTGGCGGTCTTTATTGGATACAAGGTAGTGTTTGGCGCCAACGGCATGAAGGTGTGGCAGGCCAAGCGGGCTGAGGTGCAGAAGCTGCAGCATGAGATTGAGGTGGACACCGCCACACACGAACGGCTGCAGCATGAAGTCGATCTCCTGCAACGGGCGGATCCCAGCACCATCGAGAAAGAGGCGCGTGAGCAGTTGGGCCTGGTCAAGCCGGGCGAACACGTGCTCTACGAGCAAGCGCCGAAGCCTGAGGCAAAACCCCTGGCGGAGAACGTAAGCCCGGCAAACGTCAGCCCGAAGTAGACCGCTCTGGAAATTCGTCTTTGAATCTATCTCGTAAAGTGCCTTGTATCAGGGTACGGCTTCCAGCCGTGCCGCAGACGGGCCAACAAGGAACTCGGGCTTCAGCCCCTGGTTCGCGATGCAGGGGCTGAAGCCCCGCGCCTTGTGCCTAGATTGGCACGACTAAAAGTCGTGCCCTTATACGAACCGTAAGCTAGGAAGCCTAAGTCGCGAGAGGACCTGTCGTATGACGGGCCCGCCGTCCCGATTTTCCCGCCACGTAGAACAATTTCCGCACTTTATCTCGCGCAAATTCCTGTTATGGAATAAACTTATGCGCGGCGCAATCTGATGGCGACTGCTGCGTCGTACATCACCGGGGGATGGACCGGCTCCGCGGAACGCTCGGGGGAGGTGTTCCACGAATGGAGCGGCCGGCATGGTCGCGTGATTTTTCGGTCCATCCCTTGATTTCAAAACTCGGCCACCCGCGCGGCGGCTAATTCAAAAGGAGATTCGAACATGACAAAACGAGTACTGTTGATAATCGGGCTCATCGGGCTCTATGTGATCAGCATGACCGCGCTGGCAGCGGCGAAAGATATGACATGGGCCGGCTGGATCAGCGATTCCAAGTGCGGCGCCAAGGGCGCCAATGCCGATCATGCGGCCTGCGCCAAGAAGTGCATCGACGCAGGCGAAAAGCCGGTGCTGGTCACGGACAAGGACATGAAGGTGGTCGGCATCGATAATCCCGACGCCGTCAAGGGCCACGAGGGACATCATGTGCAGGTAATGGGCACCATGGACGCCAACGGCATGATCCACGTGGACAAGCTAACCATGCTCACGCAGAAGGGCGGCGCTGGCGGCGCCATGAACGACATGCAGCACTGAGAGTTGGGTGTTGCAGAGCAGGAAATACGAAGGGCGGCAGATGCCGCCCTTTTGTTGTGCCTGGCGAACTTTCCCCTCTGCTATCTACGAATGAGCCAGCCCGCGTTTGTGTGTCATCCTGCGACGGGGCTTTGAAGTCGGTGAGAACCGTGCTTGGTTTGCCGCAACGGGCGGCAGGGGTTTTCAAATCGGTTCAGGATGAAGAGAAACGTGTGCCGTCCCTGAAGGGACTCCGACGATTTTTCCCCCAACCCAGGGCTTCCCGCCCTGGGCTAAACTGATTCGCCCCTGCGGGGCTGGTTTCTTGGTCTTGCACTTTCACGGCCGCAACCAAACCGCATTTCTCACGCGCATTCATTCAAGCCTGCAAGTCAGACTGGGGCACTTAAGGGTTGAGAAACCGCCTCAGACACTTATCCCCAGCAACGTTCGGGAACTGACAACTGGTTACTGACTACTGACAACTGTCTTACCGCACCACGCCTTCCAGCGGCGAGCTCGCGGTGGCGTACAGCTTCTTCGGCATGCGTCCGGCAAGATACGCCTGGCGTCCGGCGATGACGGCATTCTTCATGGCCTCGGCCATCAGCACCGGGTCCTGCGCGCCGGCGATGCCGGTGTTCATCAGCACGCCATCCACGCCCAGCTCCATCGCGATGGTCGCATCCGACGCGGTGCCCACGCCGGCATCCACGATGAGCGGCACGTCGGTGATCATCTCGCGCAGGATGCGGATGTTGGCCTGGTTCTGGATGCCCATGCCGCTGCCGATGGGCGCGCCCAGCGGCATCACCGCGCTGGCGCCAGCATCAATCAGCCGCTTGGCGACGACGATGTCGTCAGAGGTGTAGGGCAGCACGGTGAAGCCTTCCTTCACCAGCACGCGCGTGGCTTCGATGGTGGCCTGCACGTCGGGAAACAGCGTCGCCTGGTCGCCGATGACTTCGATCTTCACCCAATCGGAAAGGCCGACTTCCCTTCCCAGCCGCGCGGTGCGAATGGCGTCGTCGGCGGTGTAGCAGCCGGCGGTATTGGGCAGCAGGAAGTACTGCTGCGGATCGATGAAGTCGAGCAGCGACTCTTTGCTGCGATCAAGGTTGACGCGGCGCACCGCGACGGTGACCATCTCCGCGCCGCTGGCTGCGATGGCGCGCGCCGTCTCCGGCCCGGATTTGTACTTGCCCGTGCCCACGATGAGCCGCGAGCGAAACTGCCTGCCTGCAATGATGAAGGAGTCCATGAGGATATTGTAATGAAAGTGAGTGAAAGTGGAGGTGATGGGCTGTCGGATCGGCGTGATATAAGAACAGCCGAACCTTCAAAGGAGGACCAACGTGACGCCGAAGCCCACATTCTACGGGGGTGGATATCCGTCCAAGTACGGGCAGTGGGAGGTAATAGGGCCGCCGCTCGGGGAGGGCGGCCAGAGCAGGGTGTTTCGCGTTCGAACTCCTGCGAGAGTTGCGGAGAGGGAAAAGTGTCTTCTGGAGATCCGCACAGCTCTTGACGGCGATAAGAGAGCCGAACTCGCCAACGCGATTTGGTCCTATGCGCGCGCGGAAGGTTCCTCTGAACTCGGAGCACTGAAAGTTTTCAACATCCCGCCCAAGGGCGCTACCCTTTCTCCGCTTCCCGGCTCGGAGAATCATGAGGCGATCGAACGACTAAAGAATGAAATTACCGTACTCAGTCAAAAACGCCGCGGCCTACCTGAGCTCTTGGATTCTAGCGTAGATGAGCGGTGGATCGTGGTTGAGTTGTTTCCCGAAGGAAGTCTTGAACACCACATGTCGAAATATCGAGGCAAGGCTTCTCTCGCTCTGCGAGCCTTTCGTTCGATAGTTGAAACCGCCGCCTCTCTTCACAAAGACAATTATGTCCACCGTGATATAAAGCCCGCAAACGTGTTCCTGCGGACAGATGACGAGCTTGTTCTTGGTGATTTCGGTATTGTTTTCTTAGGGCGTGAGGATGTCCGACTCACGCAGACCGACGAGAAGGTTGGACCGCGCGATTACATGCCACAGTGGGCTGACGTTGGGGAACGACTCGAAGAAGTTCAGCCTAGTTTTGACGTGTATATGCTGGGCAAACTTCTATGGTGCATGGTAGCAGGTCGTTTGAAACTACCTCGCGAATGGCATCGACAGCCAAAATTCGACCTTGCGGCCATGTTTCCCAATAACGAGCAGATGACCCGCATCAACTTCGATGCTCGACATGTGCCTCGTGGAAGAATCTAGCCGGTGCCTGGCATCCGCACAGGAGCTGCTCGGCATCGTTGACAGAACTCTGCAAGAGATTGAGCGGGGAGCGGCACTGCTCGATCGTTCAGGGACATCTCAGGCTTCCTTGCCGCATCTGTGGAAGGGGAAGTATCAGTCCCACCCATTTCAGGGGTCTGCGCGTCTTCCCTTTAACAACGAACTGCAAAGACCGATAAGTCCGATTTTTCTTCGCGTCTTCATCTGCAATGTGTGCGGCAACTATCAGCTCTTTGCTCCTCTGTTTCCAGACGAAGCCGTTAAGAGAAAGTGCACGGCTTCGTATCCGCCACGCCTCGCGAGACTGGCCGTGAAATAGCTACTCGGCGCCCGCCTTTTCCGCGCGCTTCTTGCGCTGCGTTGGATGCACGAACCAGGCGATGCCGATGCTCACCAGGTACAGCACGATCATGGGCGCGGCGAAAATGCACATGTTCAGGATGTCGGTGGTGGGCGTGATGATGGCGGCAATAATAAAGATGACCAGGATAGAGTAGCGGAAATTGCGCCACATCCAGCCCGCAGTCAGAATGCCCATCAGCGACAGGAAGAAAACCAGAATCGGCAACTCGAACACAATCCCCAGGCCGGCGATGATGGTCAGAAACAGATCGGTGTACTCCTGAATCGTGATCATCGGGGTGAACTGGACGCTGAAGGTGATGAGGAAATCGAGCGCCGCGGGATAGACCATCTTGTAGCCGAAATATCCGCCCGCCAGAAACAGCCCCACGGTGCTGAACATGAATGGCAGCACGTATCGGCGCTCATGGCGGTAGAGACCCGGCGAGATGAACCCCCACACCTGGTAAAGCACGAACGGCGAGGCCACAAAGCAGCCGGCCAGCAGCGATACCTTCAAGTACATGTTGAAGGGATCGGTGGGGTTCAGATAGACCAGCTTTTGTTCGAGATGATGGCTGGCCAGCGCCTGCATGATGGGCTTCTGCATGAGCCCGAAAATCTGCTCGTGATACCACCAGCAGATGGAGAAGCCGCCCACGATGTACAGCGCGCTATAAATGATGCGGCGGCGCAGCTCCTCGAGATGCTCGAGGAAGCTCATGCCGGTCATTTCTTCGGAGCCGCGCTTCTGGGCGGTTTCCAGCACTGGGTTGGGCATCGGTTAGAGTGGTTCCAGAGCGATTGTACCGTGGTAGAGCGGGCCTTCAGGCCTGCGTCGCAGCCGCAGACAACAAATCGCTTCATCCGCTGAGGTCGGGGACCTCAGCGGATGAAGCCAGAAAGTAACGAACCCCGTCCCGACGCGGGCCTGAAGGCCCGCTCTACCTGACTCCGGATACCCAATCATAGAACGGCCTTTAATCGGTGCTCGCAGGGATTGCAGGGGGCTTGGTTTCAACTTGGTTCGGCGCTGGACCGGTTACATCTTCGGAGATGTCTTCCGAGTTGCCGCGGCTGACGATGTCGGGCGCCGGAGTGACCGTTAGTTCCGGCTGCCTTTCGGGCGGGAGGATCTTCGGCGTCTCTTCCTGCTGCTTCTTGGCGCGCTCTTCCAGCTCAATGTTCATCATCTCGGTTTCGAGCTGGTTCTTGAACTCGTTGCTGGCCCGCTTGAACTCGGCCATGTACTTGCCGAGCTGGCGTGCCAGGCCGGGCAGCCGCTTGGGCCCCACCACCACCAGGGCCAGCAGAAAGATGAAGATCATCTCAGGCATGCCGAGATTCATGGGTCAATGATAAACCAGTGGCTAGGTGGAAGCGCCGGGCTTCAGCCCGGCGACCGAACGCTTTGCAAAAAGGGCTTCAGCCCCGGCCAAGACACCGAACCGGGGCTGAAGCCCCATCAAAGAAAATCGATCTTCTCGCCGGGCTGAAGCCCGGCGCTTCCACCTGGCGGTAGCAACAGCTTGTTCACGGCACCACCACCACCTTGCCGAACTGTTCGCTGCTGGCCAGGTATTCGTGGGCGGCGCGAGTTTCGCTCAGCGGGAAGGTGCGGTCCACCACCGGCTTCAGCTTGCCGGCGAAGACGTGCTTGAGCACCTCGTCCAGTTCGCCCATCCCGCCCATGTAGGAGCCGAGCAGCGAGAGCTGGCGCGCAAACAGGAAGCGGAGATCGAGGTTGGCCTCGAAGCCGGTGGTTGCGCCGCAGGTGACCAGCGTGCCGCCGGGCTTCAGCGACTTCAGGCTCTCCTTCCAGGTGGCCTGACCGACGTGCTCGAAGACGATGTCCACGCCGCGTTTGTTGGTGATGCGCCGCACCTCGTCGCCAATCTTCTGCTTGTAGTGGTCGATGGTGTAGTCGGCGCCCAGTTCGCGCGCTTTCTCCAGCTTGCGCTCGTCGCCCGCGGTGGTGATGACTTCCGCCGAGAGCATCTTGCAAATCTGAATCGCCGCCGAGCCGACGCCGGATCCCGCGCCCAGCACGAGCACGGTCTGTCCCGCCGTCAAGTTTGCGCGGCCCACCAGCATGTGCCACGCGGTCAGGAAGACCAGCGGCACGCTTGCGGCCTGCTCGAAATCGAGCACGTCGGGAATGGGAATGACGTTGACGCGCGGCACCGCAATCAGCTCGCAGTTGCCGCCGTCCACTCCGTTGCCCAACACGTTGAACTGCGGGCAGAAATTGTGCCGTCCGGTATTGCACTGCTCGCAATGATTGCAGAAGACCATCGGGCGCCAGCAGCACGCGCGTGCCTTCGTTCAGGTCGGTGATGTACTCGCCGCACTCGACGACCTCGCCGGCAATATCGCTGCCCAGGATGTGCGGCAATTGCACGCCCGGCAAACCCTTGCGCACAAACAGGTCAAGATGATTCAGCGCACAGGCGCGCACGCGGACCAGAACATGGTCCTTGCGCAAAACGGGATCGGGAATGTCTTCGTACTTCAGTACTTCGGGACCACCAAACTCATGAATGCGGACGGCTTTCATTGGGCTATTCCTCGTGAATTTGAGTTGAGCACGCCTGGGTTAGGAATCTATTGATAATCGCACAGGATAGCGACACCCCATAACATTTGTCATCACGAGGTCGCCACGCGACCGAGGGGCCTGCTTGTCGCCTGTCCACAGAACGCAGATTCCTCGCGCTCAAAATCGGGCGCTCGTAATGACAATTCTTAGTTGCCACTTCCGGCTCCAAGCACGTCCTGCATCCGTATCACTGGTTATCACATGGTGCCACGGCATGCGTCACTGACAAAAGATCACGGAAGGTATGGAATTGTCTGGCGGGAGGTTCTACATCATGTCCAGCCGAAATGGGTCTACTTCCAGCAACCGTTTTCACATCGTACTGATACCAGGCTTCGGCGGCTTCGATGCACTTGGCCAAGTCGAATACTACGCCCGGCGTTACGAGCTCTGTTTCAGAAGTGGAGAGACCACAAGCCAGTAGTGCTCCATTACTTCGACAATTTGCCTACGGCGGCCGTAATCACTCGTGCAGCGCGTTTGCGAAGCTTATCTGGCCAAGCGCATGGCTCGCGGCGAGATTCTACAGGGCGACAAGATTGTCTTGGTGGGCCATTCTACCGGCGGCCTCGACATCCGCCAGCTCATTTGCGACCTGCACAAACGCGAAAATGAGACAGCTTCACATCGACGGCGGAGCCAGCGTGGCCAGCCAACAGATTCGCGAGTGCCTGGATAGCGTCGTATTCCTTTCCGTGCCCCACTGGGGCACTAACGTCGCTGATTGGGCTCGCTCGCACGCTCCATTGCGCGTTGCGGTGATTGCCGATTTACGTGCTGCCGTTGCGGGTTCGCAAGTGTACCTGCTCGACCAGATCGAAAGCCTGATTACTAAAGGCGCCGCTTGGTTAACCGACGCAGAACTGCTTCTGGCCTTACAAGACGCGCTCACCGAAGCCAACGAACACTCCGGCAAGCCGGGTCCATCGCGGACCGCTGACGCGCTGGAAGCCAACTCCGAACTGGCCTTGTATTTTCGGCTGATGAGTTCGGATTTTCACGCCATCAACGATCTCAGTTCCCAGGCTCCCGATCCCATTAAGAGGAGCCCGGCGCACTTCGACGACAAGGAGCGCAAGAAAGAACTTGATCAGTGGGACCAGCCGCCGATCCGCACTTTGTCGTATGCGACAGTGGGAGGCCGCCCCTTCCGCTTCCCCTCCGGGTGTCCTGCCCCCGTCTGGGAACTCACGGACCTATTCACCTACCCTGAGATTGCCAAGGACCCCCAATTGAGCGCCGGGACCGATTTTTCCTATCGTCTGTGTTATCGGGCGTGCGCAGGTGGCCCACTTCAGTGGCCGGCACTGGCCGGAAAAGTAACGAGGGTGCTGGGTCAGGCTCCGCCCGAACCCATCGAGCTATGGGACAACGACGGCATCGTCAACACCGCTTCCATGCTCTGGCCCAAAGGCGAAACGGTGCTGGTCCCAGCCGACCACCTGGACATCGTCGGGCACTACAAACTCGTCAAAGTCGCACAACGCAACCGGGGAAAAAACGATTACGAAGTGCCCCGCACCTATCAGGCTTACGATGCTCTCAAGTCGGTACCGCAATTCACCGACAGAATGTTCGAGGAGGTCTGGACAGAAATCTTCGATTTCGCTGCCAATCCAAAGGCATTTGATCAGAGGAAGAAAAACGATTCCAAGCCGGTCAAGCTGGCGGTTCCGCTGGGAACGGCTGCTCGCTCCGGCTTCGAATCCTGGAAAGTGACGAATGCCAGATTGAATTCCCGCAGCGGCAACAGACGGACTTTCCGTGCCCCTCGGTGAACCGTCAAGCCGAGCGCCCTAGACTGCGCATCCCGGCGATAGGGCTATTCGATTTGGGCTGGTTGCGCGAACTGCACGACGCACTTCAGCGCGTTTCGCCGGCAGTCTGGAAACCGACCCACTACTACCCCTCACGACCCTTTGACTTTGGCGCCAAGCATCTAAATAATTGAATTCGCCTGCCATGGATATCTACGAACAGATCGTTCAGCTACGCCGGGAAGGCCGCCGTGGCGCCGTCGCCACCATCACCAACGTGCGTGGCTCCATCCCATCGTTCCAGACGGCCAAGATGCTGGTGCGCGACGATGGCTCTATCGTGGGGACGATCGGCGGCGGCTGCGTCGAAGCCGAGGTCTGGCAGGCGGCGCGCGAGGTGATGGAAGAAGAAAAGCCGCGCACGCTGACCTTCAATCTGAACAACAATCCCAAGTACGACACCGGACTGGTCTGCGGCGGCACGCTGGATGTCTTCATCGAGCCGGTGCTGCCGCCCGCGCTGCTGTACATCTTCGGCGCCGGACATGTCGCCTACAACCTGTACAAGGTCGCGACCATCGCCGGTTTCGATGCGGTGGTGGTGGACGACCGCGAGGCGTACGCCAACCGCGAACGCTTTCCGGATGCGCGCGAGGTCATCGCTGAAGACTTCGAAGCGGTAACCGCGCGGCTGGATCCGCCCGAGTCATCGCACATCGTGATCGTGACTCGGGGGCATCGCGACGACATGCGCGTGCTGCGCTGGGCGCTGAATACGCGTGCGCGATACCTGGGCATGATCGGCTCGCGGCGCAAGACCATCTCCATCTACAAAGAGCTGGAGAAGGAAGGCATTCCCGCCGATAAGTTTGCCAGCGTCCACGCGCCGGTGGGGCTGGAGATTGGCGCGGTCACGCCGGAAGAGATCGCCGTCTCGATCGTGGCGGAGATGATTGCCGTGCGCCGGCACGCGGCCACGAATGTCCCTAGCAAGATGTACCTGTACGCGCAGCCTACCGCATCGGAACGTGAAGAGCAGGATGCGATCGAAGAAGGCGACTGAAGCCATCTCATAAATAGTTCCTCATCAAAATGAGGACGCAACCGAGCTGGAGCATGCCGAGGAAGTTGGCTTGGTGATACTCCCAGCGGATGACCAGACGGCGAAAGTTATGCAACCAGGCAATACAAGCGCTCGATTTTCCAACGGCGGCCGTAACGGCGCCATTCACGGCCGTCCTGGGTGCGCGGTTTGCGGCGGTTGTATTTATGGTGAGCGATCAACCGGATGTCTTGTTGCCGCAGTTTTTCGTCCAGGGGCCATCGCTGTCATAAGCGCGGTCCGCCGATCATTCGCCTGGGGCCTAGCCGCCGTGAAACGCTCGTTCGACGGTGGCTTCGACGAAGCGAGTCTCAGTGCGGCGAAGCGCTTGCAATCCCCACGGCGATAGGAAGACCATGGCGGTCCGCAATTGCCATGATCTTGGTCCCTTTGCCGCGGCGTGTTGGACCAACAGCACCGCCCCTTTTTTGGCCCCGCTGAAGGAGGCGTCGATAAAGGTTTCCCCCAGGTCGAGCTGGCCGCGCGCCAGCAGGTCCTCGGCCAGCGCGCGCAACAGCTGTACCAGCACCCCGGCCCGCACCCAAGTTTGGAAGCGGCGATGGCAGGTCTGGTACGGAGGAAACTTGCTGGGCAGCTCCGACCATTGCGCTCCGGTTCGCAGGATCCAAAGAACCCCTTCCAGTACGGCCCGGGTTTCTTTCCAGGGTCGGCCGCGGCGTTTGGCTGGCGTTTTGGGCTCGACTAACGATTTCAACAACTCCCACTGCACATCGGTGAGTTCCATACCTACCGGCTGTGCCCTGTAAATTCAACTTCGCACAATTACTTAGTGCGGTACGTATTTATGAGACTAGCAGTTCCTAATTACTGTTTCTGCTATCTTCAAGCCATGATCCTCGCCCCCAGCATTTGCGGAGTGGTTCTGGCCGCCGGATTCTCCACCCGCATGGGCCGTGACAAGGCGCTGCTGCCCTGGCCTCCGGTGGCGGAGGGAACGCCGGTCGCGAACACGTTTCTGGGCGCCACCATCGATTTGCTCCAGGCCTACACCGACCTCGTCATCGTAGTCGCGGGCAAGAACGAGGCCGTCCTCGAGCCGGTCGTGTACGGGCATGGCGCGTTCCTTGCCGTCAATCGCGAACCCGAGCGCGGGCAGTTCAGTTCCCTGCAAACCGGTCTGCAGGAGGTCCTGAATCGCGGGCGTGATGCAGCGCTTATCGCGCTTATTGACCATCCTCCGGTACTGCCCATCACCGTGCGGAAACTTCTCGACGCCTTCCTCACGCCCGGCCTCGATCTGTGGGCCGTGGTGCCCGAGGTGCGGCGAGGAGAGCAACTGGTGCACGGCCACCCCATCGTGGTACGCCGGGAGATGATTGAAGTTTTTCTGCGCGCTCCGGCGGATGCGACGGCCCGCGATGTCGAGCACCAGTATGGGCAGCATATTCAGTATCTGCCGGTGGAAGACGCGCGCATCGCCGCCAACATCGATACCCCGGAAGATTACGAACGCCTCTTCAGCTCCAATCTGATTTCCTCGGAGAAGCAGTTTTGAGTTTGCCTGAACTCCGCAGTCAAGCCAGTCAATTCATCGAATCGGTTCTGGCGCTCAAGCCCGCGCTGGCGGTCTTCGACTGTGACGGCACGCTATGGAGCGGCGACGCTGGCGCTGACTTCTTCTACTGGGAAATCGAACGCGGGATCGTCGGCCGCGAAGTCGCCGGGTGGGCCCGCTCGCGCTACGAGGAGTACAAAGCCGGCGAGGTGAACGAGGAGCAGATGTGCGGTGAGATGGTCACCATGAACCGCGGCGTCCCGCACGAAGCCTTGCAGAGAGCCGCGGAGGAGTTCTTCGACGAGGTCGTCCGTCCGCGCCTATTTCCCGAGATGCAGGAGTTGACGCGACGATTAGCGACGCAGGGATGCGACATCTGGGCGGTCTCGTCTACCAATAGTTGGGTGGTGGAAGTTGGCGCTGCGCGTTTTGGTATCGCGCCCGATCGCGTGCTGGCAGCCTGTGTTCATTTGGACGACGGGTGCGCCAGCGATCGCCTCATCCGTGTCCCGACGGACGAACTGAAGGCCGTGGCGATTCGCGAAGTGATTGGCAAGCCGGTGGACGCGGTCTTCGGCAACTCCGTGCACGATCAAGCCATGCTGGAGATGGCGAAGTACCCGTTTTGCGTCAACCCCAATGCGGATCTGGAGCGGATCGCGCGCGAGCGCGGCTGGCCGGTGTATTGGCCGGAAGGCGGCGTCTCATCAAGCGGAGTGAGGTATGATCAGGATTATGGCAGGAGAAGTAATTCACATCTCGGAAAATGAAGCTGCCCGGGACCTGGCTGACCTTCTGGCGCGCGTCCGAGCAGGCGCAGAGGTAATCATCGAGAGCGGAGCGATGCCGATTGCGGTGCTCCATGCTCCCGTTCCTCTCCGTCGGTCGATCGTCGAATGTATAGCGCTTCTGCCGGAGGATTCACCCGCGACCATCGACGAGGACTTCGCGCGCGACGTAGAAGCCGCGGTCGATGCGCATCGTGAGCCGCTGGATCCGCCAGCATGGGACTGATTCTCGACTCTAGTGTTCTGATTGCAGCCGAGCGAAAGGGACAAAACGCCCGGCAAGCGTTGCTAGCAATCTCCGAGAAAACGGACAACACGGAGATAGGTCTCTCGGTCGTCACAGTCATCGAACTGGCGCACGGCGCGGCCCGCGCTGATAGTGTGGAGCGCGCAACCCTCCGAGGGCGGTTCATCCAAGAGCTGCTCGCGGCCATACCCGTTTATCCGATAACGGTCCCTCTGGCACTTCGGGCAGGCCAAATCGACGGGGAGAGCACAGCCAAAGGCATTCGTATTGCTCTCTCCGATCTGCTCATCGGTGTCACAGCGATGGGGCTCGGCTACGGTGTGGCCACCGGCAATGTTCGCCACTTCCACAGAATTCCAGGTGTGAAGGTCGTATCTTTGTGAAGCAGGGTTGATCCCTACGTTGCGAACGCCAGAGCTCTCACTCCGGCGGTGCGACGGAAAACAGGTTGCTCTCCAACTCGGCTTCGGGCTGCGCAAACAGATCGATCCAGCCTTCCAGGGGCAGCGAGTCCACGGGCAGGTGTTCGCGCCAGATGGAGAAGCGCAACCGGATGCGGCTTCCCTGATGTGCGCTAATCAACTCGAAGGGCAGGCGGAATTCGAAGATCTCGGCCAGCGCAACCTCGGCCCCGTTGGCCGACGCATTGCCATTGCCGGCAGAGAAGCTCGCCAGTTTGCGCCGCTCCTCCCCATTAGCCAGCACCCATTTCTGCAGCGTCTGGCCCTGCACATCGGCCGTGAGACGATAGGAACTTACTGGCGACTTGCGATCGGCTTCCTCGCGTCGCACTTCGATATTTACCACCAGGCGATAGTCGCCTTCGGGCGGGTTGCGGTGGAAATCCAAACGGCCGGAGACAGAATCGGCGTCGAGTCCCGCATACACCGCGTCCAGCAGAAACTGCTTGCCGTGCATCGCCATGCTGCGCTGGTCCGCGGTAAAGCTGGCGGCACCCATCCATTCGAAGTAACCGCTCACCAGGCCATCCACCCGTGCCCGCACGTAGGCCGTCTGCGGAAGGTAGCTCGGGCGTACCACGCCGCTGATAATCGGGGTGTTCAGCTCCTCCGGCGGAATGCCCTCCAGCGCGTGATACACGTTGGAAAGATGCTTCCGATACAGCTCGTCGAAGTCGCGGTCGTTGGCCGAGTGATGTTCAGGGCCGTACCACCAATTCCAGTCGCTGCCTTCGGCAATCAGCAACTCTTCCCAGGCGAGCTTGCGCTGCTCCGCTGAGACCCGATGCGAGTAGCGGTCATAGTAATCGCGCGCTTCGGCCAGCAAGTCCCAGGAGCGGTTGTCTTCCGGAGACCCGATCCATACATCAAGGTTGGCATTGATCCAGGAACCCGGAACCAGCCGGGTCAGACGTCCCAAGTCGCTAGGCTTGTGCCGCGCAATGGCTTCACTAATGGTGACCGGCTCGATCTGCGAGTCGCGCTGCACCGCATCGTAGAAGCGGCGCAGGAACTCGCGTCCCGATTGGGGGTAGTATTCCCAGGCATTCTCGCCGTCGAGGATAATCGAAACGACGGCATCTTTTCCTTTTTGCAGAACCGGCTGCGCTGAATTCTTAATGTTTTGGATGAGGTGTGCAGCGGCCTCGTCGGCGACCATGCCCGAGTACTCAAATCCGATTAAGTCCGAGATGTGATGATCGCGAAAGACGAGGTGCATCCGCGTCCCGTCTTTCTCGTAGTGATAAATGTTGTACAGCCGCTCGGCCCCCTCGGCTTGCAGCTTCTCGCCGTCGTGACGGCTAAGGTGAAAATCGAGAGAACGTCCAAGAACGCCTTCATCGGTCGCCATCCACTGAATTCCCTGTCGATGGGCCAGGGTCAGCGTCTCTTCGGACACGCTTCCTTCTGAGGGCCACAGGCCCTTGGAACGGACCCCAAATAAAGCTTCGTGGGAATCCAACGCCCGTTGAATCTGGAGACTGGCGTCATCAGGATGGCGGAAGCGGCGCGTGGGGAGATTTAGCCCGGGCGAAGATTGCGCACCAACATTCGTGTCGCACAACAGCGGCAGGATGGGATGGTAGAAGGGGGACGTGGAGAGCTCGATCGATCCCTTGCCAGCAGCGTCGGCGTAAGCGGGCAGCACTTTGGCCAGAAACTCGCGTTCCCGGGCGATCACCAGTTGCTGGTCGGCCACGGTGAAGTCTTCGCCCTTCTCCACCAGCGCGGCAATGTCAGGTTCGGCCAGGAAATACTCATCGAACCAAGCCAGTTGCGACAGCACTTGCAGGTCGGCGTAGTCGCGAGTCACGAAGTAGGAATCCGGGCCCTCGGGACGGTCACTGGTCGCGCGGTATCGCTCCCAAAGCTCGCGGTAGCGCGGATACCGCCCAATCATGTTGACCGGGTTCGCCTGGAACAGATACTGCAAGGCAAAGTGCCGGTCAGAAGGAGTGAGTTCCTCGGCCGGCTTAGCCACGACGTTGAAGAACGGATCGTGGGCTTGCCCGGAAACGTAATCCTGGATTTGGGTTACCAGCGAAGGAACCAGATTGAAGTTCTGATGGACGTCGGGAAACTCGTCCACCAGTTTCACCATCCCGTAGTAGTCCTTGAGGGCATGCAGCCGGACCCAGGGGAGGCGATACTCGCCCGTAACCATGTCTTTGTAGAAGGGCTGGTGCATGTGCCAAAGCAGCACCAGTCGAATCTTGGGAGAACCGTCGTTGCTCATTCGAGGCTTTTTTGCGCACCCAAGTGTATCAGGCGAGTCAGCTAGGTTGGAATCCCGATGCGACCACGGGGTTGACACATTCGTGGGATAGAAAAGCACAGAATTCCCGTGGGTGAAAAACGGAAGGCCCGCGGCTTCAATTCAGCAACCCCGGTTGATCGGAATTGTCGCGTTTACTGCCCTATATTGACGAGAGCGGCTTTGCGACCTGCCTCCGATTCATTGGGATGGCGCAACTTTGAGACCTCCGATTTCGCCGCGTCGGTGGTGGAAAACATTTCGTAGGAATCGAATTCGTCTGCCAGGACCGGCGTCAACGCCAGATCGGTGTAGTCACGCGCCTTGGGGTCGCGCTTTAACTGCTGCCGGTGCCGGCCTAAGCGCACAATCTGCCGCAGCAATCGCAGGTGTTTCCAAACCAAGTCGGCGACATAGCGCGGATAGAAAACCAACGGGCTCTCAATGGGCAGCGTCGGGCGACGCTCCCTTCGATACTTGCGCCGCAGATAGCCTCCCTGCAGAGGATGCACTCTCTCCAGCGCGATGCAGCCCCAATACCAACTCAACAAGAAGAGCATGTTGCCGGGGTTGCTATTGGTGGCCACCGCGCGGCTCATCACCGTCTTCATGTGCTCGGGCGTGTAGTACGTCTTCCAGGCATCCGCATAGACCTGCTCCCACTGCTCCCGGGACATGGTCGCGTGCTCGGCGGTCACGTGTTCGAGGTCGTACTTGTTGAGGTCCGGATCCAGGTAGGCGCCTGCCTTGAAGAGCCGCTGATGGTCTTCGGAACCGGGGAGCGGCGTCAAGCAGTGGAACTCCAGCAGATCGATGGGTAGCTCGCGCTGGATGATCTTGATGTCGCGGATGATCGATTCCGGCGTATCGCCGGGAAATCCGAGGATGTAACCGGCAAACACGGTCGCGCCGGCTTGCTTCCACGCCAGCAGCATTTTCCGGTACTCGGTGATTTTGTTCTGCTTCTTGCGGGCGCCGAGCAGGCTGTCGGGGTTGATGCTCTCCAGCCCGATAAACACGCGTGCGACCCCGGCCCGGCCCGCCTTTTCGATGAAGTGCGGCAACCGGTGGCACATGGTGTCCACCTGAACGATGAACTTGATGTTGAGCTTCTCTTGCTCCCGCATCCGGATCAGGCGGTCGAAGATGCTCTCCCAGTCGGTGTTGCGCGCAAAGTTGTCGTCGGTGATAAAGAAACGGTTGATGCCTTGAGCCAGGTTGCGGCGGATGATCTGCTCCACGTCATCGGCCGATCGCCGCCGCGATTTTCGTCCCTGCACATTAATGATGGTGCAGAAGGAGCACAGAAACGGACAGCCGCGCCCGGCGTCGAAACTGGTCATGCTGCCGCCTGTCCGCTTGATGCGCGATGCCGGCAGGATGGGCAATGTGGCCCCGGAGAGCGACGGCAGATCGTCCATGTAGTTGTAGATGGGCTTCAGCGTGCCGCGCCATGCGTCGCGCAAGACCTCGTCGAAACGGCCCTCGGCCTCGCCCGCAAAGAGTGACACGCCCAAATCCAAGGCCTCCTGGAGTTCGGGCGTCAGGTCCGGCAACATGGACAAGCATCCGGAAACGTGGAAACCGCCCAGGCAAACCTGGATGCCTTCCGCCCTCAGGACGCGGGCAATGTCCAAAGCGCGCGGGTATTGATTCGACTGCACTCCTACGAGCGCCACCAGACCCTTGCGACCGCGAAGCCGCCGTGCGATGCGATCCAACTTCACGTGCGAATTCGTCTCATCGAATGCCGAGATGTCGATGGCAACGTCATCGCCCAGAACGCATCGTTCCCTGCATTCGAGCGCGAGGCCGTTCATTACGGCAAGCGTGTTCGACGGAATCGCAGAGCGGAACCACTGGATGAGATAGCCGTCGTCGTCATAGTGCGACGGTTTAAGCAACACCAGGGAGAAACACTCCCGTGCTGGCGGCACAGCCTTCATTTCTATTGACTCGCCCCGGAGAAAGGAAATTCGACTAAGGATAACTCAATACTCCGCCGCCGCGTGAGTCATTTTCGGTCCTATTTGTGTTTGAGTTCCGTGGCCAAGAAACCTCTTTCCCTCTTACCGAATTTTGGAGTAGAGTCTTGGGCGTGTCGCGGACGGGCGAAGTCACAACCCGTCGTGATGCTGGTCATCGCCGGGGGCGGATGTCTGTATTAACTTACGAATGGCGAGCCCATTCGTCAGACATTACATAAACGCGAGGTGGATTTCGGCTTTATAAGGATGTGTTACGCCCCGGTGTGTCTTAAGCAGCAGTGGCGCCCAAGCAGCCACCGGCCCAACGATTACGATCACGCTAGGAGGCTTCTATGAATACGTTTCCCATCATGTTGGGAACGCTGTGCGTCTTCGCGCTGGCCTACCGCTACTACAGCGCATTTATCGCCGCCAAGGTCCTGGTCCTCGACGATCGCCGCACGACCCCGGCACATACCTACGAAGATGGCCATAACTATGTGCCCTCCCCCAAGTGGGTGCTGTTCGGCCATCACTTTGCTGCGATCGCAGGCGCCGGGCCGTTGGTCGGACCAACCCTGGCCGCGCAGTTCGGCTTCGCTCCGGGGTTCCTTTGGATCCTGATTGGGGCAGTGCTGGCTGGATGCGTTCACGACTTCACCGTGCTGGTGGCTTCGGTACGGCATAAGGGAAAGTCGCTGGCGGACGTTGCACGTACGGAAATCGGTCACGGCGCAGGATTGGTCACCATGATCGCCTTGCTGTTCATCCTGCTGGTGACGCTGGCCGGCCTGGGCGTGGTGGTGGTCAACGCGCTGGCCAACAGTCCCTGGGGCGTGTTCACCATTGGGTGGACGATTCCCATCGCGATCGGCATGGGCTTGTACATGTTCAAAAGCACTCCCGGCCAGATCAAGATCGCCGGGCCCAGCGCTGTGGGAGTAGTCCTGCTGATCGGCGCCGTCATCGGCGGCCGCTGGTTTGCCGCCTCGGCTTTCGCAGGAGCACTCACCTTCAACGCGCACCAAATCACCTTCTTGATGATGGCTTACGGATTCATCGCCTCGGTGCTGCCGGTGTGGTTCCTGCTCGAACCTAGAGACTATCTCTCCACCTACATGAAGTTGGGAACGATCGTGCTCTTGATTCTCGGGGTCTTTATCGTTCACCCCAACATTCAGTTCCCGGCTGTGACCCAGTTCATCCACGGCGGCGGCCCAATTATCAAAGGCAAGCTCTTCCCGTTCCTGTTTGTCACTATTGCCTGTGGCGCAATTTCCGGATTTCCACTCTCTGGTGTCGTCAGGCACGACGCCGAAAATGCTGTGGAAGGAAACGGACGCACGGTTCATCGGCTACGGAGCCATGATGTGCGAAGGCATGGTTGCCGTACTGGCGCTGATCGCCGCCTGCTCCATGTATCCCGGCGATTACTTCGCAATTAACACGGCACCCGCGGTTTTCGCCAAGCTGGGGATGCACACTGTGAACCTCGACATGTTTTCCGCCGAAGTCGGTGAGAAGCTGGCGGGACGGACCGGCGGAGCGGTCTCGCTCGCCGTTGGCATGGCGCAGATCTTCAAGGGCCTGCCCGGCATGGCGACCCTGACCGGATATTGGTACCACTACGCCATCATGTTCGAGGCGCTCTTCATCCTGACCACCGTTGACACTGGAACGCGCGTGGCCCGCTATGTCATGCACGAACTGCTCGGCAAGGTCCACAAGCCGTTCACCAACACCGCCTGGTTGCCCGGAAACCTAATTACCTCAGCCATCGTGGTTATGGCCTGGGGCTATCTGATCTATACCGGCAACATTTCCACCCTGTGGCCGCTGTTCGGCACCGGCAATCAGCTGCTGGCAACCATCGCCCTGGCAGTGGTAACCACTTTCCTGGTGAATATGGGCAAGGTGAAATATGCGTGGATCACAGCGGTCCCCATGTGCTTCGTCGGGATCACGACGCTCACTGCGGGCGTGTTGTCGATCAAAACGATTTATTGGCCGCTCGCCCATACACCGGGCAAAGAGTTCACGGGCTACCTCGACACTACACTGATGGTGATCTTTGTTGTTGGCGTGATCATCGTGTTGTTTGAGGCTGGCCGCCGTTGCTGGGAGACGCTGCATGGAGCGCCAATTCCACAAGAAGCCTTCGGAGCACCCGAGCTGACGGAAATTAAGATGAGTTGCTGCTGAGAGCCGACGGTGGCGGATGATGTTGTCAAACTGTGGCGGGCCACTCTTGCTGAGGCGGCCCGCTGCGCATCGTCAGACGGCTGAACGGCTTCAACTATATCCTGTGATCGCTGTATCGGGGCTGTCGTCGGCTTCATTCCTGGTCTTGTAACTGTCAGTCACTTTGGTTTTGAAAATGAACCACCGCGCCGTCATCGCTCCATTGACGCTCTGATTGCGCAGCCAATACAATCGTTAAAGCGTCCCCTGCGGACGCATCCTCGCACTACCACTGCTGCCCCCTCGTTCAACGGCAGGACAGCTGACTCTGGATCAGCATATCGGGGTTCGAATCCCTGGGGGGCAGCCAAATTCTTTTCAACCACTTACGGTTCTTGATCCCTCCGAAAACGCTGGCTGGCAACATCAACCTGGCAACATTTTGATTCGCGCACACCCCGGAACCTCCGGAAACGGCGGTCTAAATACAGCAAGGATTCACTTGATCGAGGGTCTGTGGTGGAAGGATGTGCCGAATCAATGCCCGTTTGACGGATTTGCTCATCTGTAAAAAACAGATCACGTGAAGCACAAGAAACGACCGAAACTCCCACGCGGACTGCGCTGGCACTCCGAGTCGCAGTACATTTGGTTCATTTGGTACGACGCCCAGGGCAAGCAGCACAAGAAATCCGCCGAGACCACGGATCCTGCCAAGGCTTTGCTCTCCAAGCTACGTTTCCTGGAACAACAGGAAGCGAGAAGGGAGAGTGGAGTTGAGGCTCCCGACCTCACCAACGAGCCTCTGGCCCGGGTGGCGGAACTGTATTTCGACTGGAAACAGGCCAACAACTCCGCGGAGACGGTGGCGCGAGAGCGCCGAATGTTCAACACCGTGCTGAAGTTCTTCGGCCGGCAAATCCCTGTGAAATACATCCGCCTCCCGAAGATTCGCCAATATCAGAAAGACCGCCGCAAACAGATCAGTTCCACCATGAAACAACCGGTGTCGGCTCGCACCGTCAACTACGAGATGCAACTATTGCGCGGCGTCATGGCTTATGCGGACTGCTGGACCGACCACCTGGCGGTCCGGTACGAGCCCTTGCGTGAAGTGAAGAGCCGCGCCGGAAAAATAGGAACCACAGAGCAGTTGATAAGCATGATCAGAACGGCGATGGCCAACGAATATTGGCAAGTTGTGATGTGGTGTGGCGCCGTTGCCGCTGGTACGGGCTGCCGGGGCGGAGAATTGCGGAAGCTCCAACTGAAGGACATCTGCTTTTCGGAGGGAAAGATCCGCATAATCCGGGAGATTGCCAAGAGTCGCAAGGAACGCCAACCTCGATTGATGGCCCTGGCTGAGTGGGGGCTGCGCCAACTGCTAGTTTCGGGCACAAGCCTTGGGCGCGACCGAGCCCGATCACTATTTGTTGCCGCTCAATGTTGGACGTCACGATATCGCTCCAAACGGAAAAACGGAGATTGGGATGTGAATCAGCCGATGACAAGTTGGGTGAAATCGTGGAGGAAGCTCACGGAGGCCTGCGGCATGAAAGGGTTCCGCTTTCACGACCTGCGGCACACCTTCCGAACCCAAGGAGAAAGCTGGCGTGCCCTTGGAAGTGATGATGGCCCAGCTCGGCCACATGGACCGGGAAACATCGCTGGAATATGTGCATATTCAGCAACGTGCCCTGGAACACGAAACAGCTGATCGAATCGGAGCAAGCCGAAATCTTCGCAGCAACTCAAGGAGGGCTGCCAAGCGAGCGTCTTGATGGAGTCGGCGCGAGAGTATTGAATCCGGCTGCAGACCATCATTCGCACATCGTTCCAGAGCCACATCCAAACCCTCAGATGGGGAAACAAAAAACGATGCCGAAGGAGCGCTTGTTGGCCCGCCAGTTCTCCGCAGCGATTAACGCACCAAATCCTTGTCGCAAGTGAGGTTTGGGTCGAATCGTGGCTGCGGGAATGTTTGACCGAAAGCACGATCTGGATTACAAAGATAATCCTCCGTTTACTGGAGTTAAGGATGAGAACCTCAACCGCTGCACTCAGTACTACTCAGCCGAACCATGTGGGGAACGGGTTGGAGAATTTTCCGCTTGGCTGAGCCTTCAACAAGGGTTTGGAACCTCGGTCAGTGCGTGTCCCACAGCCTGGGAACGGGCACGAAGTGCAATCATTGCACATGTACACTGAAGAGCAGGTTTCTGCGATGCTTCAAGTGTCGCTTTCTCAACTGCGCAAGTGGCGCATGAAACAAAACAAGGGCAAGCAACTGGGGCCGCCCTTCAGAAAATCTGGTGGCTGGTGCGTTATCCCGAACAAGCTTTGCAAGCTTACATTAACGGTGAGTGACCCGATCTCCCCACCAGTCAGAGGGGATGTCCGCGTCGCTTAAGTGCCAACGGCCTCAACGGCCTAGGGTATCGCCAGCTGAAAGTCGCAGGATTGTGCTGAAGTCGCCTGACGCGCTTTACGCTTTTGGGGGTCCGTCGGAGTCGCTTGCCTCGGAAGTGCACAACGCCAGCTGCCTTCTGGTCTCAATACAGAGACTCCGATACCAGTCAAAGTGCGATTGGTGAAATAAAGATGGCAATCTTCCTGTGAACGTCACTGCGCTAGGACGCACCCCTGATTGTCTGCTGGATCTTGCATAAAGCCAGGGCCCGTAACGATACATGCACCTCAAACCTCCTTCTTGGACTCTGCCCCTGGCGGAGGACCAGCGGGTCCACTCTGGTGTCACGATCGTCCCCAACTTTATTTCACCAATCACACCTTCGATGGAGAGAAGCAGCAAGTACGCACTGGACCCACGCCAAACTGAATGCCACAAAAGTGTGGCGGCACCAGCCGAACTATGATTCACTCCGTGACGGCCGCCGCGAAGTCGATTCCCTCACCCACGCGCTGTCTCACCTCCTTGAGCCACGCTCGTGGATTCGTGCCGTGAATCACGCGCCCCAGGAAGCCCAGCTGTTCGGCTGCATCATCGCGGTTCCGACGGATGTTGTCCTTCGTGATCTTGGTGTATAGAGCGAGGAAGCTATCCATGCTCCGGCGCTTGCGAACACATAAGTCGCGTGGCCCAGTTGAGCGGTTTCGACGACCACTGCTTTCTCGACCTCGAAGATGGAGTTCCCTCCTGGAAAGGATCCGTGGCGCGCCCGGCGTGAGAGCTGGCGAAAAGAACGGATCCAGCACCAGGCGCCAGCTGATCTGAGGGAAACCGAAGTCACCCGGAACCTCGCAGCTCCGAACACATTCGCTGCAGCTCTGCTCGCTCGACCGCCCGATGTTCCAAGCGCAGTCTGATCTGATCCAGAGCCCGCGAATACTGGCCTGAAACGGTGATAGATAGTTTTCGGTAGCTTCCACCTGTAGATGGAAATCGGGCGGCAGTTTGACCTCCAACCGGCTCGGCAACGCAGTTTCCCAGGTAACGAGGTCCCACTTCTCGCGACGTTTGCGGTATTTACCGCTCTGTACGAACGTCCCGACCTCGATCTTGGTTCCCAACAGATGCTTCCACTGATTCCATGTGCGATCCCAGAGAGTATGCAGGGCGGCTGGATCGACGCAAAGCACGAGTTCGCGACGCATGTCGCGGCATAGCGCCCGGTCGTCGTAGAAATCACATTTGCGCAGTGGCACATGGAACCGTCGGCGCCGGAGATCGGGCGAAAACGCGAGGATGCGGCGGGCAAAGAATGTTCGGCCGTCTCGGGAAGGCTCGCCGGCCATGAGAAGAGAGCCCAATCCACCAAGGAAATATGGCGGGGACTTCGGGATCGGCGAGCAGGGCGTCATAGCAAGCGCGCAGCTCCGGCTGGCCAACGATGTTGAAGGCCCGATCGAGCGCCACTCGCTCTCTGTGCGGCACACCCGTCGTTCTTAGCTCCAGATCACGCAGCTTGAAAGCCACGCGAAGCTCTGAGGGCGAAGCGCTGGCCGGGATACGCAGGACCTCATACAGGGTGGGATGATCGACTCTGTCGGCCGCACGAGGGAGACGGTAGAAGTACTCGCGGAGG
>CAVTMW010000025.1:0-62798 GCA_963735855.1 uncultured Acidobacteriaceae bacterium | reverse complement strand
AATGGTAGGCACGAGGAGACTCGAACTCCTGACCTCTACCGTGTCAAGGTAGCGCTCTAACCAACTGAGCTACGCGCCTACGCAGGCAGGACGATCCTTATTCTAGCGGTTTGGTGCCATGTGGGCAAACTTGCACTCGCGAAGTCTGCCGGCTCAGCCGAACAGAGAGGCGCAACTTGTCTACCCCCAACCCCGAGATTCGCAAGCCTTCCTCCATTGAGCGTTTGCTTATCTTCTCCGCCAGAATTGCTTGTCGCGGAAATCCCGGCGCCCGTAACTCCGCGGCCTGTCGCTGTCCCAGGAGAAGGCTCCTTTGTGAAGAATGATCTGCGGTTTCCCGCCATCCTGCTCCAGGATGATACTGACAATGTCGAAGCGGCAGGGTGGTCGCTCCCCCGGGATGCGACGAACATATCGGCGAGCGACCGACAGGATATGCCGCCGCTTGCTGCGATCAACCGCTGTTGCCGGTGGCGCAAATCCCTCGCGGGTACGGGTTTTTACCTCGATGAAACAGAGAATTCCATCGTCCCAACCAATTAGGTCGATCTCTCCCTTGTCATATGGGGCGCGAAAATTTGCGGCGACGATGGTGTAACCCAGGCTCCGCAAATGCAGATAGGCTTCGCGCTCGCCGCGTTTGCCAGTCGCCAGATGTTTCGGCGTACGCGCCGGCAAGTGACGGTCAGCGAATTCCAGACCGCGGATGACGAGCTTGGTCAGCCACACCATCAGGTGAGCAACACATCCGTACCCGACTCTAACGGTTTCCGGCCGCTACCGGTGTGATGATCGTCACTGGAAGCCGTGTTTGCAAAAGGGCACACCGCGTCTCGAGAATTTGCGTTACATGGTTGCCAGTGAGAGGCAAAGCCGTCAGAATCGGAAGGGCCCCACTTCGAACCGTCACACGCCGGTGCGGTTCGCCGATGTCAAAGATACGCTGGGGAGATCAACCGGAAAGGCTCGCGTGGAAAATCGTGGACTAGCACATTTCTTTTTCGGGGTGGCCGCTTGAAGAGCCAATTCTGGACTGCTCCCAACCAGATCACGCTCCTGCGCCTGATCTTTATCCCCTTTGTCATCATCACGGTGTTCGATGGACATTGGGATTGGGCGCTGGGCCTTCTGGTCGCGGCAGCACTCAGCGACGCTCTCGACGGATTGCTGGCGCGGGCCCTCCATCAGCAGACCATGCTAGGGCAATATTTGGATCCAATCGCCGACAAACTGCTGCTGAGCTCGCTGTTTCTCGTGCTTTCGTTTGTCAAGAAGATCCCGTGGAAGTACACGGTCCTGGTATTCAGCCGCGACCTTTGTATCGTGGCCACCGCCGTAGTTTTGTATGCCACGGTGGGGTTTCGCGACTTTCGCCCCAGTATCTATGGCAAGCTGAATACCGCTTGTCAGATCGCCGCGGTTTTCTTCGTTGTTCTGGCGCAAGTGTTGCGCGCGCCGTGGGTGATGTTTCTGGAAACGTTTTTTCTCTACGCAACCTTTACGTTCGCGACCGTTTCGGGCGTCCATTACGTCTTGATTACGGGACACCGCTTGCGTAAACAAGACCAGAAGTCGGCCGCCTAGCCTGAGGCCCACACACGAACACCACAGAACGACCCGGTTGATAGAAGTCTCTTCTTCATGACCATGGACCGCAAACATCGTCTGCAAGTGATCATCGCTTTTGCCTTGGTGTATCTATTCTGGGGCTCGACCTACCTGGCAATTGGAATTGCCGACGAGGAACACCTTCCTCCCGCGGTAATGTGTGCCTTGCGGTTCCTGATTGCAGGTCCCCTGATGCTGGCGGCGTGTGCTGCCATGGGTCGCAGCATTCGCATCACCCGGAATGAGGCGATAAGGCTGGCGACCATTGGATGCCTGCTACTGGTGGCTGCCAATGGAGGTCTCGCCTGGGCCGAGCAATGGGTCCCCACCGGGCTGGCCGCACTGATCGTCGCCGTGACGCCAATCTGGTTCATGGTGCTCGAAACGTTTGTCTTCCGGGGAGACCGACTGTCGCGACGCGGTTTGATGGGCCTGGCACTTGGTATCGCGGGGATCGCCATCTTGTTCTGGCCCAAATTTGCGGAACGCAACACTCTTGGCACCATGCAACTGGTGGGCGCATGCACTCTATTGTTTTCTTCGATGTCCTGGGCCATCGGCTCGGTACTCTCCCGCAAATGGCAAATGAAGGTTGACCCCTTCACCGCAACCGGCTGGGAGATGTGCTTCGCGGCAATTGGCAATTCACTGGTTGCATTAGCCATGGGCCAGCAGCATCGCATTGTGCTCACGACTCGCGCCCTGATGGCAGTGCTCTACCTGGTGGTTTTCGGTTCGTGGGTTGGTTACACGGCGTACATCTGGTTGCTCAAGCACGTATCCACACAGAAGGTAGCAACCTATGCCTATGTGAATCCGATTGTCGCAGTATTTCTGGGATGGCTGGTGCTGCACGAGCGCTTCGACGGCTACATATTCGCCGGAAGCGTCGTCATCGTTGCCGCCGTGGCGCTAGTCACAACGGCAAAGGTTCACACTCGCGAACCGGGCGAGGACGCGGATGGCTTACCGGAGTTTGAGTCCGAGGTGTAGTTCCGCGCGGGTTGGCTCGGCTGGGAAAGCCTTTGCGCTCGATACCGCGCACGATCCCCAAAATGGAATCTTTACCGAGCATTGGAAGGATACCCCTTCCCCCTCTAACCTGCAAAATATTGAAAACAAACAGTGATTCTTGGGCACAAATATATTTGCCTAACCCAATATTTGAACCTAATTAAGAACGCGCGCGTTTTCTCTATCTGCTCCGGTTATGCGGTATTGACATTCTACTAGATGCGACGCAAACAATGGTTTTCGTGTCCGTTTTTGCCCATCACGTAGAATCGTTCTTTGCCAAGCCGCTAAGCAACGCTAAGGACAGACACGTGATACTGGCCTACATGGACGAGACTGGAACAAGTGTCTACACACAAAAAGATAAGTCCAAGTTTTTTACTCGTTCATGTGTTCTCGTCCCTGAAAATTGCTCGAAGCAGATTGAAGCCGCAATAAGGCAGTTACTGCCCACCGAGAGGGCCAATCGTGTCCCTTTCAACGTAAAGCTACAGGAGCCTTGTTGCTTCTCAGCGAAAGATATTTATTGGGGCCACGAGGGGTGGGAGATGTGGGGCCAAGAGCGACGCAAGCAACTGCTCCATGACGTTGCAGCTCTCATTATCGGCCATCAGCTTCCGACTATGTTTGGCCATCTGAACAAGCCGTTAATAAAGGCGCGCTATGGCGAACCCTGAAAATCCGCACTTGCTAACATTCGTGCAGTGTGGTGAAGGTGCCGAAATTTGGATGAGGCACCATGCGCCAGAGCAACGTTGGTTACCCTGCATAGGAATGGCGGATTTCAAGATAACTGAGCTAGAACGGCTATATATCCAGTGCCGTGATGATAAACCACCCTATGGGTACTGGGCATATAGATTTGACCAAATTGCAGACACAATCTCCTTCACCGGCCCAAAACTTTCCCGCTGTTTCGCATTTGCTGACCTCTGTGCATTTGTTTATAACCGCCACGAGATTGGGCGGGATGATTGGGGACTTTACGAGGTGCTCAGACCAAGCATTTGCTCCGTGAAGAGGTTTCCACCAAAATAAAAGCCCGTGCCCCAGGTTCGCGTCCGTCTTTTGGACGCTAACCTGGGCAGAGAAAGGTTCGGGCCGCCTGGAACTGTCCTAATGCTCTACTTCCTTCTCCAGCGTACGCCATCTTTCGTGTTTTCCAGGATGATGCCGTTCTCCGCCAACTCCGCCCGGATGGCGTCCGAGCGTGCGAAATCACGATTCTTGCGGGCTTGCGAGTGCTCGGCGACGAGCTGCTCGACCTCGGCGTCGGACACCGCCGCCGCTTTGGCAAGCTCGGCTGTCTCTGCGCTGATCTTTTCTGCCAGGCCTTCCTTCTTCGCCCACTCAACGGTCGCCCGTACCTTGGCAGCATCGTCGTCCTTCAGCACGGCAAAGATCTCGTCGAACTGTTCGAGGACCCTGAGCAGTTGAGCTACATCGCCCTTTCGAACCTCTCCGGCATCGGCGGCCGCGTTGACGTCTCTCACCATGTCAAAGATAGCGCCCAATGCGCGCGCTGTGTTTAGATCGTCGTCCAACGCCACCCGCATCTCGGCCGCGGTCCTATCGGCAATTTCGGCGATGATCACGTTGTTGTCATCGGCGAACTGCGAAGTCTCCAGTCGCAGCTTGAAGTTGCGCAGGCGCTCCACGGAATTAGCCGCCTGCGTCAGTCCGTCAAACGTAAAGTTGAGCTGTTTGCGATACGGCACCGACATCAGCAGAAACCGGATCGAAGAGGGCTTGTGTCCCATCAGGATCAGGTCACGGACGGTGAAGAAGTTGCCCGCGCTCTTCGCCATCTTCTCGCCTTCCACCAGCAGGAAGCGGGCATGCACCCAAACATGCACAAACGGTTTGCCGGTCAGCGCCTCCGATTGCGCGATTTCATTTTCATGGTGCGGAAAGATGAGGTCCTCTCCGCCGACGTGAATGTCGAAGCTTTCACCGAGGTACTTCATCGACATTTGCGAGCACTCGATATGCCAGCCGGGCCGGCCGGGACCGATTTCGGTTTCCCACATCGCCTCGCCTGGCTTGGGCGCCTTCCACAGAGCGAAGTCACGGGCATTATCTTTGTCGTATTCGTCCACGTCGACACGCGCGCCGTCGTTCATGCCCGCGAAGTCCTTCTTGGAAAGCTTGCCGTAGTCGGGAAACTTCGCAATCCGGAAGTAATAGGAGCCATCGTCGGTGCGGTAGGCGTACCCTTTTTCTACCAGCCCAGCGATGAAGTGGGCCATCTCCTGGATATGGTCGGTAGCGTTGACCAGGAATTCGGGATGCTGGATGTTCAGAGAGTCGGCATCCTCCAGAAAGGCCTCGCGGTACTTCCTGGTATATTCCTGCACCGTGACGCCGTCGCGCGCGGCGTTGCGGATGATTTTGTCATCCACGTCGGTGATGTTCATCACGTACTTCACCTTGTAGTCACTCTGCTTGAGAAAGCGCCGCAGAGTATCTACAACAATGAAGGTGCGGAAATTGCCGATGTGGCCATAGTCGTAGACCGTGGGCCCGCAAGCGTACATGCGGACCAGGTTGTCTTCCAGTGGGCTGAATTCCTCGACTTTTCCGGACAGAGTGTTAAAGAGCTGAAGCGGCATGAACCTTCCCTGTGCAGGTGGAGAATCCTTGATTGTAGGGGGCCATGAGAAATCTAGGCAAGGGGAACACCAGGAACACGGGCGTCTCCGGCAGCGCTGTTCCCTGCTCGTAGCGAGTTCACGATCCCGTTTCTGGCGGCCAGTCGCAGAATAGAACGGAGCAGGCCGCCATCAGCACAGCCGAAAATCCTTGCTCGACCTGGGTGAGTCGCCCGGCGAAAGACCGGCCGCAGAACCGAAGGAAGTATCCAGCAAACCGCGGTGTGCAACTAATCCCGTCAATCCCCGGCCACCGCGACCGGCTTCGGGACTTCCTGCAGGCCTGCTTGCGACGTGCCTTCCAGGAGTTCCTCCAGCACCTGTATCGCTCCGCTGATTCGCAGAAGAGTCTCACGCAACGCCAGTTGTTGACGCTCCGACTCCTGCAACTTGGCACGACCAGTTTGGAATTCGTTTCTACTCCGACCATAGATAACCCCTGGATACGTTGAAGCAGTTAGACACTACCCGTGGCACATAGTTAGTGCACGCGGAGACGAGTGTTATTCCTCTCCAGTCATGGAGAGCATGATCAGCAAAGACTCGTCTGCTGACCCGGACGGTCTCGGAGTTAACGAGGTTTTTCTTGGATCGACCAGTTGGAAAACTGTCGCAGACTGTCGCACCAGCACTGAGGTGTCAAATCATTTCGACAAGAACTTCACAACAGTGGTGGGAAAACTATCGGCAAGCCTTTGGGAAGATTCATGAACTATGAAAATCGCGTAAATCTTGTCCCGCACGTACCACCTCAGTGCCGCGCCACTTCGGTGCCTTCTTAACTATTGGGACCGTGCGAAGCCTCTAGGCGCGGGCGATTTTCTCGGGCGTGATCGGCAACTGCCGGATTCGCTTTCCCGTAGCCGCAAAGATCGCATTGGCAACTGCAGGCGCGACCGGCGGCACTGGAATCTCACCCAGCCCGCCTGGCAAAGCTTTGCTAACAACTGCGTAGGTCTCAATCAGGGGGCATTCTTCCATGTCAATCACGCGATAGTCGGCATAGGAAGTCTGCTGCGCTTGCCCATGCTTGAACGTAATTTGGCCATGCAAGGTCGGAGTAAGCCCCCACAGGATGCCGCTCTCGATCTGCCCCTCCAGTCCTGACAAGTTGAGCACGATGCCGCAGTCGATTGCGCAAACAATGCGATGTACCCGAATGTCATTTTCCGCGCCGACGGAAACCTCTGCCACTTGTGCTATATAGGAATCCGAGTCATAAACGTTGCAGGCGATCCCACGTCCCCAGCGTCGACCATCGACGCGCGGAACCGCCTTTGCCCAGCTTCCCTTCTCTGCGGCCAGTTCCAGCACTGTCCGGAGACGGCCTCGATCGATGCGTCCCTCTTCCAGCTTCAGAACGTCGTACGGGCGCAACAACTCCAGACGCAATGCCAAAGGATCTTTGCCGGTAGCATGCGCCACCTCGTCAAGGAAGCACTCGCGCGCGAAAACTGTGCTCGGATACTCCACCGCTCGCCACGGACCCGTCGGCACCGGACTGTTCACCGGCACAAAATCACCCTTCATGTTCGGGATGTTGTACGGGTTGTCATAGATGCCCCACGGACTGCCGTCCTTCTTGTAGCGCAACGGATCGCTGGTATTAGGAGGGCCGAACATGGACAGGTCGCTGCCCGCCTCCTTATGTGCCCAAGCCGTAATCGCACCGGCCTGGTCGTAGGCGCAGGCGATGTGATTTACCGAAGCAGGATGGAAAAAGCCGTAGCGCGTATCGTCGTCGCGCGTCCACAGTATCTGTACGGGACAGCCCGCCTTCCTCGAGAGTTCCAGCGCTTCTTCCACGTAGTCGCAGAAGAGACGGCGTCCAAATCCGCCGCCGAGCAACGTGATATGGACCCTCACCGCGTCAGGGTTGACTCCCGCGATCTGCGCGCCCAGCTTCTGCGCAACCTCCGGCGCTTGCGTGGGCACCCAGATGTCCACGCCATCGCTGCGCACGTGCGCAGTGCAGTTCATCGGTTCGATGGGGAGGTGTGCCTGAAATGGGTACTCGTACACCGCCTCGATCTTGCTGGCGCTGGATTTCAGCACTTTGGCGGCGTCGCCCTCGTTTCGTGAGACAAATCCTTCCTGGTCGAGTGCACGATGCAGGCTGGCGAGAAATACATCGGAATCGAAATCGCGACTGGGGCCGGGCTCCCAATCAACCTCTAATGCCTCGCGTCCTTTGATCGCCGCCCAATTGTTGTCGGCGACAACCGCTACGCCTCCCGCTATGCCCCCGGTGATGGGAATGACGTCACGCACCCCCGCAATCTTTCGCGCCCTGGTTGCGTCGAAATGCTTGAGCTTTCCCCCCAAGACAGGAGAGCGCGCCACCACGGCGTATCGCATGCCTTCCACCCGGACGTCGACGCCATAGATAGCGCGCCCCTGCACGATCTTGGGGGAGTCGACACGCTGCATGCTGTGACCGACCAGACGATAGGCTGCCGGATCTTTCAGAGTTACCTGGGTTGGAACGGGCAACTTCGCCGCACGCTCTGCTAATGCGCCGTAGCTGAGCTTGCGTCCCGTGGGAACGTGAATCACCCGGCCCGATTCCGCCCTGCAGGAGTTACGGTCTACAGCCCACTTTTCTGCAGCCGCGGTGATGAGCATTTCGCGCGCCGTCGCCCCGGCTTCACGCAGTGCTTTCCAAGTGCCCACCGCGCTCCCCGATCCACTGGTGCGAAGGCGTATCTTACTGAACTTGCCTCCCGGCATGGCCTGGACTAGCTCGATGCTGCTCCAGTCGGCCTCCAACTCTTCCGCCAGCAGCATGGGGAGGATGGTGCGGACACCTTGCCCCATCTCCGAACGCGTGACCCATAACTTGATGTGATCGTCGGTGCCGATGCTGAGGTAGGCGTTCGGAGAAAACACTGCAGTTTGACTTTCGGCGTCAGCGAGCAGACGGGACGGCAGGGCAAAGCTCAATGCAAAGCCGGCGCCTGCCGCGCTGGTCGCCTTCAGGAATCCTCGCCGGCTAAGGTGGGACAGAGCGCTCATGCGGTGCGCTCCGAGGCGGCACGTTGAATCGCCTTCCGAATGCGGTTGTAAGTCCCGCACCGGCAGACGTGCCCTTCCAAAGACGCGTCGATGTCAGCGTTTGATGGACGAGGATTGGATGCGATCAAGGCCGCTGCCTGCATGATCATTCCCGGCTGGCAGTATCCGCACTGCGAAACATCCACTTCAATCCATGCCCGCTGGCAGGGATGACTGCCATTCGCGGAAAGACCTTCGATTGTCGTAAAGCTTTGGCCGGCCGCTTCCTTTATTGAGATCTGGCAGGAGCGGACAGGAGAGCTTCCCTGATGAATCGTACAGGCTCCACAGACACCCATACCGCAACCGTACTTGGTCCCGGTCAGTCCGAGGTTGTCACGTAAGACCCAGAGCAGCGGTGTATCCGCATCGGCCTCAACCGTGAGTTTCTTTCCATTGACGGCAAGAGCGTATGTGGGCATACAGGGTTTTGTCGTCCGCTACGTCGTAACGATTCGCTGATTTTAGACGGAGCTGTCAGCAATAAGTCACTGTCATTTGCGAACGGCAACTCCGTTTGTGTCCGCATATGGACAGAAGGAGGCGCGCTTCCACATGCAGGATCAGCGACTCGATCATTGATCGATGCAAGATACAAATCCCTCTGGATCATGCGAACGTCCCAGAGACACTTGCAAACAGTTCGATAAGTTGTGTTCTGATCCCAACCGTCGAACAAGTAGGAAGTTGACATCGTCTAACTATCACGTTGGTGCAGTCCAGGATTTCGGGAGTCATCCATGAACAGGATCGGAGGAGTAGATTCGCTTGCGGCAACGCTCGGCGCAGATCGTGGAATGCGCGTCGTGTCGCTGGATACGGACCCGGAAGTTCATGCCAGGTTACGATCCCTTGTCGAAGAGGACCCGGGCTTCATCCTGGTGGGAGCAAGCCACGAGTGGACGGAATGCGAAGCACTGCTCGACATGTTCGTTCCAGAGCTGCTGGTGGCCAATATGGCGCTGGTTCCACCACAATTCTTGGAGAACCTATCCTCTTCAGCATTCCCCATCCTGGTTGGCCTGAGAGACACGGATCGTGAACAGGCGAGTGCTGAACCATACGGCTGCCTTCCCATGCCGCTTGACCCCGTGCAGGTGTGCAACCTGCTTGATCAGGTGCGATGTGAGGTGTGCACACGTAAGGCCTGCGAGCTATCCTGCCTACTTCAACGATATATGGCATGTGTGGCCCGGTCTGAACAGTATCTTGCCAAGGTCAAGATCGAGGATGGAGACCATACGGAAATGATCGAACTGGAGCGCATCCTTTCCTTCAGTGCCGATGGTAACTACGTGCGCGTTCACACTGACAAGGGAGCGTTCGCGATCAGGGACACGATGACCGGCATCAACTCCAAACTTGACCCTTCGCGTTTCGCCAGGGTCCACCGGTCATTCATCGTCAACCTTTCGCAGATACGCGATGTCATAGGCCGAGATGGTTCCACTACCTTTGTGATTCTGAATAATGGAATGGAAGTGCCAGTAGGTCCCAACTATCGTGACAACTTCAGCAGCGCTACTCAAGTGCGCAACCGCCTGATCGCATGACCGGTGCAGACGCAACTACTCTGGCATCCTAAAGCCTATCTAGCCTATCTTTATTCCCGTTCCGGGGATACATACCTCCGCAGTATGGCCTCCACTGATTAACACTCTCCATCCTTGTCATCCAGTCAGTAAGTACTCATCGGTTGGCCCCTGACGAAAAGTATCTCCTCTGGATTTTGTCCGTGACCAAAGTCTATTAATCCGCAATTGTGAAGATTTCATGGCTGACTTTTGAAGTTGGGGCCCCTCGGGCATTGCCTCCAGCCAGCAATGGGCGGATGCATAAGTGCCATTCACAGTTCGGTAAGGTGCGTTCGTCTCAGACGACAGAAAGTCGAACTGGCTGGCAAAGCCATTGCACTACTGCTTACGCCAGCCGACCACGCTGTCCGACTGAAGGGATGGCGTGAAGCTGAGACCGTAAAGGGGACCATGAATATGTCGACCATCCAGAAAACGATTGTCAGCAGCCTGCTGATTTCGATGTTTGCAGCGGTGCTGGCGACAGCACAAGTGCAAACCGGATCCATCAGCGGCACGGTTCGTGACAACGCGGGGGCTGTCGTTCCGGGCGCCAGCGTTACCGCCACGAACGAAAATACTGCGGCCGTGCGGAGTGTTCAGACCAACTCCCTGGGAGCTTTTACTATCCCCGGCTTGGCACCTGGCGCTTACGAGGTCAGCATTACCAGCGGGAACTTCGCTCCGTTTAAGCATAAGTCGGAGGTAACAGTCGGAGGGTCGACGACCGTGGATGCGACCTTGGGCGTCGGGACCGCTTCGACTACGGTGGAAGTCACCGCTGAAGCGGCGGGCGTTGAGGTGAACACCCAGACCCAGGAACAATCGCAGGTCATTAACCAGCAGCAAATTGCTCAACTCCCGAGTCTTACCCGCAACCCGTATGATTTCGTCGCGCTGGCGGGAAACGTTAGCGGCGGCGACCGCAGCTCGGAAGCGGGAAACATGCAAACCAGCGGAGGCGGGCAAAACAGCACCGACCGCGGTGTGGGTTATTTCATTAATGGCCAGCGTTCTTCCGGGACCGAAATTCTGTTGGACGGCGTCGAGAACATCAACCTCTTCGACACCACGGTTGCACTCGAGGTCCCCCAGGACGCGGTACAAGAGTTCCGCGTAGTGACCAATAACTTCGATGCGCAGTATGGCCGGGCATCCGGAGGTGTGGTCAATGTCAGCACCAAGAGCGGGACCAACGCCTTCCATGGTTCAGCCTATGAGTTCAACCGCCTCTCGGCGTACACGGCGAATACCTATGATAACGACGCCAACGGAATTCCCAAGGGCACGTACACCCGAAATCAGTTTGGTTTTACGGCGGGCGGTCCGATCATCAAGAACAAACTTTTTGTGTTCGGAAGTGCTGAATGGTTGCGGGTCCGTAGCGAGGCCAGCCTGCTGGGCTATGTGCCAACGTCGCAATTCCTCTCGGCCACTTCTTCCAACGTGCAAGATTACTTCAATGCATACGGAGGCACGCTACCGTTCATCAGCACCGTCACCAAGGCGAACCTGGCCGGGAAGTACACCCAGGGAGGAGCCTTCGATGCGGCAATCCCAAACCCTAACACCCCGATCTTCGGATTGGTGAACTACTTTGCTCCCTTCGATGCGGGAGGCGACTCACCGCAGAACACTTATTCGTTAACCGCACGCGCAGACTACAACCACAGCGACAAGACGCAGATGTTCTTCCGCTATGGCCGGGAAGATCTGCTGCTGCTGCCCGGCTCTGCGTTCAACAGTCCCTACTCGCAGTACAACGTGGGCTTCGCTTTGGTTGACGATTCGTACCTCGGATCGTTGAGCCACAACTTCACTACCAACCTGCTGAGCAACACTCGGGTCGCTTTCACCCGTGACACGCGTGTCAACCAGTACAACACGGCCCTGAGCAACACCCCGACCTTGTTCCTGTACAACGGCGCGACCCTGGCCGGCCAGCCCGTGACCCTGCCCGGGTTCTACAACGCGACGACTGGAGTCGGCGGCTTGCCCTACGGCGGTCCCCAGAACACGGTGCAGATCTTCCAGGATTTCGCCTGGACCAAGGGCCGGCACAGCGTTCGCTATGGCGGGCAATACGATTACATCCAGATGAACAAAGCATACGGCGCGTATGCGCAGGCGGTCGAACAAATGGGTAGTTCGTTCGGCAGCGGCCTCGACAACATGGTGGATGGCGTCCTGACGAACTTCCAGGCGGCGGTCAATCCGCAAGGAAAAGTCCCATGCCGGCGTGATTACACCACCCAGCAACTGGTTCAGGTACCGGGCTGCACCTTGACCCTGCCCGCGACTGAGCCTTCCTTCTCCCGCAGTTACCGCTTCAAAGACTGGGCGATTTATGCGCAGGACAGCTGGAGAGTTACTCCCCGGCTGACCCTGAACTACGGGTTGCGTTACGAATATTATGGAGTTCAACACAACGGAGATCCCAATCTTGACTCGAACGTCTACTTTGGACCGGGCTCTACCGTCTACCAACAGCTGCGTACCGCAAGTATCCAGTTAGCGCCCGACAGTCCGGTGGGAGGATTATGGAATCCCCGCTACGGTACGCTGGCGCCTCGCGTGGGCTTTGCCTACGACATCTTCGGTGACGGAAGTACCAGCTTCCGCGGGGGATATGGAATCAGTTATGAACGCAACTTCGGCAATGTTACGTTCAACATGATCCAGAATCCGCCGAACTATGCCTCCGTGCAGCTTCACAATGTGCCGGTCACAACCGACAACTTCGGCCCGCTAGGCGGAGGTTCGGGACAAGTGGCGCTGCCCCCGGTCAGCCCGCGGCAAGTGGACCAGAACATCAACGTGGCCCAGACGCAGTTCTGGGGGTTTTCGATCGAACGTCAACTGGGACGCAACGCCATCCTCGCGCTGGAGTACAACGGAGCGCATGGCGTGCATCTCTACGACATCAAGAACATCAACGAACTGGGGGCGGGCAACGTCTATCTCGGCGATCCCCTGGTGAGCAACTCCGCTTGCAGCCCCTGCTATTCGCGGCCGAACTCGCAGTTCACTTCGGTCAACAATCGCGGCACTCAGGGCTTCTCTCACTACAACGGCTTGAATGTCCGGTTCCAGACCCAGAGCTGGAGGAATACCGGACTAAGCATCGTCAGCAACTACACCTGGTCGCACGCGCTGGACAACCTGAGCTCGACATTCGCTGAAAGCAGCGGGAGCTCCAACGGCGTTGGCAACTTGGGCTATCTCAATCCCACCGATCCGGCTCTGGATTACGGGAATGCTGATTTCGATATCCGTCAGCGCTATGTGTTCTCGACGGTATGGAGCGAGCCATTCTTCAAGAGCGGGAGAGGATTCAAGCCGCAAGTACTGGGCGGATGGACCGTAAGCCCTATCTTTTCGGCTCGAACCGGAGTTCCGTTTAATGTCTCCGACAGCACCAACTCGCTCAATGCAACCACGGGCCCGTACGGTATCCCACGTTACACGCCCTCGGGACCTGTAACCGCCAACACCGGGAACGGTGTTTCCATCGGCCCCAACAACTTTAACCTTCTAACCCTGCCCACGGCCGTAGAGTGGACCGGGCTGGCGGGCGTCTCCGACTTCGGTCCGTATCCCTCCAGCATGGTGCAGAGGAATACCTTCCGCGGGCCGGGAGCCTGGAACTTTGATCTGGCAGTCAGCAAGAACTTCAGGCTCACCGAGCGGTTCAACCTTGAATTTCGCGCTGAGAGCTTCGACATATTCAACCACCACAACATGTATGTAAACGGCTTCGTTGCCGACGCCGCAAATTTTCCCGATCAGCCTGTCGTTATCGACGGGAAGAAGGGCGGACTGGGAAACTTGGCTAACAACGGAAACCATGATGAACGACGGTTTGGGCAGTTCGCGCTCAGGCTGAGCTTCTAGGTAACTGGCGGTCCTTGCGGTGTTGCGGCCGCGAGGACCGTCAGCTGATTGCACGGCAGATGGGCGCTCGATCGAGCGCCTATTTGTTGCCGGAGATAAGAATTCTGCGATCCGGTCACCGGTAGTTTAAAGTGGACTGTTCCGGGGATGAACACGCTGCTACACGACCTTCGCTATTCGATTCGAGCACTCGCCAAGAGTCCCGGCTTCGCTCTGGTGGCGATATTGTCCCTGGCCATCGGGGTTGGCGCTAACGCTGCGGTCTTCAGCATTGTCGATGCCCTCTTGCTCCATCCGCTTCCCTACAAGGATGCTGACCGGCTGGTGATCCTATGGAATCGCTCGCCGGGATTGAACATCACGGAGGATTGGTTCTCCACCGCGCAGTACTTCGACATCAAGACGGGCCACCACGGCTTTGAGGATGTCGCCATCGCGATCGGCGGAAATTACAACCTTACGGGCTGGGGCGACCCGGAGCGCGTGGGAACCATCCAGGTTTCCTCCAACCTTCTGCCGATGCTGGGTTTGCACGCGGAGTTGGGCCGCCTTTTCGTTGCGGACGAGGACCTGGCAGGGCGGCCGGCAACGGCATTGCTTAGTTACGGTACGTGGGCCCGACGCTATGGCTCCGATCCCCACATCATAGGCAAGTCAATCATTCTCAACGGAGCGCCGTATGAAGTAGTTGGAGTAATGCCGCGCTCGTTTTCCCTGCCTCGGGAGGTCATGCCAACTCTCGATGGCGCCGAACAAGCCGAGATACTTCTGCCACTACCGCTTGCGGCCGATGCGGCCCGCGTTCGCGAGCACGAAGACTACAATATCGTCGGCAAACTCAAACCCGGCGTTTCAGTCCGGCAGGCCCAAGCTGAGATGGATACGATCACGGCCCGCTTGCGCCACGACTATCCCGAGGTCTACCCGCCAAACGGCGGTCTGACATTTGGTATCGTCCCACTTCTCGAGCAAGTGGTCGGTGACGTACGACGCACGTTATACCTCCTGCTGGGAGCGGTGGCTTTCGTGTTGCTGATCGCGTGCGCGAACGTGGCCAACCTTCAATTGTCGCGCGCTGTTGCCCGGCAGAAGGAAATCGCCGTTCGAACAGCCCTGGGCGCCAGCCGCATCCGCATCCTGCGTCAACTGCTCACCGAAAGCGTGTTCCTGGCTGTCTGTGGAGGAGCCGCCGGTCTCGCGCTGGCGCTGGCGACCGTGCACTGGATACGCATCCTGGGACCGCAGAGTGTTCCCAGGCTGAACGACATCAGCGTGAATTGGGAGACCCTTCTCTATACCTTTCTGCTTTCCCTCGTCGCCGGAGTGCTCTTTGGGTTAGCGCCCGGCTTGCGGGTTTCACGGCTCGACCTGCAAGTAACACTGCAAGACACAAGCCGGACATCGGCCGGCGTCAGCGCTATCTGGGGACGCGGGAACAACCTCCGCAGGTTGCTGGTCGTCTCCGAGCTGGCGCTTTGCGTGATGTTGCTGATCGGGGCCGGACTGCTGATCCGCAGCTTCGTGCGGGTGAAAGACGTGCCGCCGGGATTTAATCCCCAGGATGTATTGACCCTTGAGATCACCATGAACGGCGGAAAGTACAAAGAGAAGGGAGCGGTCCTCGCTGCCTATCACCAGCTCTGGGAGCGGTTGCAGCGGACACCCGGTGTGACTGCAGCGGGAGCTGTGACCTCGCTTCCGCTCAGCCAAATGTATGCCTGGGGACCGATCACGGTGGAGGGCCGGGTCCCGCCTGCCGGCGAGCAGTTCATCAATGCAGATGAGCGAATCGTCAGTGGACAGTATTTCAAGGCCATGGAAATTCCTTTGCGGCAAGGGCGTTTCTTCGATGACCATGATGTTGCCGCCAACCCGCGCGTCGCCATCATCGACGACTACATGGCACAGCAACTCTGGCCCGGCGAGGACCCGGTGGGGAAGCGCATTCACCTGGGCGGGGTCACGGACACGAAGGCCCCGTGGATAACCATCGTCGGCGTAGTCGGGCGGATCAAGCAGTACACGCTCGATTCCGACTCGCGCATCGCGTTTTACCTTCCACAGACGCAATACGTCACGCGGGCAATGAACGTGGTACTACGCAGCAATACCGGCGCCCCCGCAGTAGCTTCCGCTGTCAAGCGGGAGATCCACGAGCTCGATCGCGATCTTCCCTTGTATAACGTGCGAACCATGGAGCAGCGCGTCGACGAATCGCTGGCTCGGCGGCGCTTCTCCATGCTGCTGCTAGGCGGGTTTGCCTGCATCTCGCTCGGGCTGGCCACGCTGGGCATCTATGGAGTCATGGCGTACCTGGTCAACCAGGGCACACGCGAAATCGGAATTCGCATGGCCTTGGGGGCCACGCAGAATGGAATCCTGAGTTTGATCGTCCGTAAAGGGATGATCCTTGCCATTAGCGGGGTCTTGATCGGCATGGCCGGAGCTTTTGTGCTCACCCGCGCGATTCGGAGCCTGCTATTTGGAGTGGAAGCCACCGACCCACTCACCTTCTGCGCCATCCCGTTGCTGCTGACGCTGGTCGCCTTGCTCGCCAGCTACATCCCGGCTCGCCGGGCGGCCCGAGTTGATCCCTCGGTCTCTCTTCGGTACGACTAGGGCGGCTTGGGAATCGCACCGAGCTCAACTCTGCCTGCTAACGAATTCCTACCTGGCCACGCACACTTTCGATCAGCTTGGCCGAGTCATAACCGACTCCGTCCTTGAACACCGTCTCAACATTCTCGATATCTTCAATCTTCCTGGAGGGGTCGCCTTTGATGAGGACAAAGTCCGCGTCCTTGCCAACGGCAAGCGTACCGATGCGGTCCTGCCTGCCCAGGTAAGCCGCACCGTTCCCGGTGCCGATCCGGATGGCTTCGACCGGGGTGAATCCAGCTTCGACCAGCAGTTCGATCTCGCGCTGATCGCCAAATCCAGGAAGCGCGCCGCCATTTCCGGTGGGATCGGGCCCTGCGAGCAGCAAACCGCCGCCTTTCACAAATGCGACCTCGAAATCCATCTCCTTCTTGAAGAGAGCGGTGATGGGCGAATCCAGTGGCACGCGAGCGCGCGCGGTGAGATAACTCGCGGCGGATTCGGACGACATAGCGTCCAACACTCTCTGCTGCAATTTCGGCCGTCCGGGAACGAAGGCCTCAAAGACCGGCAGCGTGGATGTCACCGCGACATGGTGGTCGACAAGGTCATGAATCAATGCTTGCACCTGTGGACTGTTTACCTCGAGCTTGGCCCAACTGTCGCGTGCGCCGGTCCCTTGGGGGCAAGCGTCTGGTTTCTTGTCCGGTACGAAGTCGGTGTCGGCAAAAACCGGGCCATGCTCCAAATCGTCGATACCCATGGCAATGGCTTCGTGCCAGGTCACCGAGCAAAGGTGTCCGGTTAGCTTTAGGTTGTGCGAGTGGGCTTGCTGGATGGCAGCTGCCAGCTCCTCTCGCGTGATGTTCATGTAAGCCTTGTACGAGGTCATCCCCTCGGCGGCCCAGTAATCTACCAGGCGCTTGGCGTCGTCAGGCCCGGTCAGCTCATGCATCTGGGCGAATACCGTTGGAGGCCCTTCCAGGTAAGGCGCGGTGGCATCGATCTTCGGGCCGGGCATCAGGTTCGCGTCGATGCGCTGCTTGACCTTGAGATCGGTGTACGGTTCCACGCTGCCGGTGGTGCGTAGGGTTGTGACGCCCGCGGCCAGATACAGTCGCGGTGCGGTGTAAGGAACTTCTGCAACGTAGAGTCCGGGCTCCCCAATCTTGCCGTCGGCTCCGCGCTGCACCGAGATCGAGTCGGTGTAGTAGAGGTGGTCATGCATCCCCACCAGACCGGGAATGATGGTGTATCCGGCACGGTCTAGTTGCTGCGCACCAGCGGGCGCGCGAACGGTCGCAGAGGGCCCGATAGCCTGGACCTTGCCGTTGGCGATCACAATGGCCTGGTCTTCTTGCGGCGCTGTGCCAGTTCCATCGATGACGCGAACGTGACTTACGACAAAGACCGGTGCACCAACGGTTACGAAGGGCGCGATGCCGCTTGGACTTTGGCTTTGTGCAACGGTGAGGGAGGCAAAAGAGAGCACGAACAGAACCAGGCGACGCATCGGTTCACCTCGCAAGAATCGACGAAACAGACAGCGGCCGAAGCCAGCTAGTTTACCGCAAGGCTCTGTTGCTAGTTCATGCTTCGCCGGAGATCCACCATCACTTGATCGGCGTCGTTTACCTGAATTAATCCCAGCCGCGGATACTCGAGGTCGACGATGACATAGACGGCCAAGGTGAGGATGACGGCAAATCCGAGCATGTGGATCCAACTTCGTGTTTGGCGGCCAGACATGCCGTGTCCGGCTAACAGCGAACATATCAGCGCCAAGAAGGCCAGCATTAGGAAGATGATGATCGGGGGATGGGTCTGCGTCGCCACGCTGCGAGTGGTGGTGATATCAATCATCTGGTTCACAGCCGGCAGCAAAAGCATGGACGCAGCAGTTGTATTTGATTCCCTACTGCCCGTGACTGCGTTCGTCCAGATGGATTTCTGCAGGGCTTCGGCCCTCGCGAGCTCGGCATTCACTGCTTCCATATCAGGAATCTTCTGGTAGATGGCCAGGCGTGCGTCCAGATACTGCCGGAACAAGTCCCGCATCGCGGGCTGCTTCTCCGCCGGTAACAGATCGACTCGCAGGTACGCCGTGCCGATGTCGTTCGCCTCTTCCGCTACCAGCTGTCGACGCACCTCGAAACGCGAAGCAGCTCCGGAAAACGTAAACGCGATAAGAAGGCCGAGAAGGCCAAACACTGCACCCTCGACCGCACCGAAACCTGCGCCACCTCCATCGGAGTCTTTTGCCCGTCGCAGCCCCATACGACGGCCGATTTCGAGGAATAGCAGCATCCCACCAAACAAGACCAGCAGGAACACCGGAGTCACTGTCCAAAAGTCGATCATTTTGCCTCGGTACTGTTCTATCATTTCGCAGGTGAAACCGCTCACAGCTACGTCAGTTGCATCGTTCCGCATGTTAACCTCATTTTCCGGTGCGAGACTCCCTGGAGAGGAAGGTTTTTGAGTTGTTGCGATGAGTGAACCAGCCACGCAGGTAACGGGAGACCCCCGGGGCCCAGGGGAGGCCCCGCTGCAGAACGTTCCGCCGGACTTGGTTCAACAGGTCGCGGAATTCTGCGAAGCCTCGACGCTGGGTACCCGTAACTTAGCGCTCATTCACTTGATCCATTGGACGAGAGGAGACAGACGCTCACACCGGAATGTCGCTCGTCTGGCTGCCTTGGTGGGGTATCTCGAAGCTGACGAACCTATACGGCAGAAATTTCAGTCGTCGTTCGGAAGCTTGCTGGCGGAGCTGCATTCGATTTCTCTGTTCGCGGAAGCCGGAATTCCGTCCGACCACAGTCTCCCTTCGGAAATCATGCAGCGACTTGCCGGCAAGGTGATTCCCGCGGCCCGTGCGAAATCGGATACTGCAAGACTACTAGTAACGCTGTATTCATCCGAGCGCGATGTCCGCAGTTTCCTGGCTACTCCCGAGGAGTTGCTGCAGCGGCTCATCGCCGTCTTAACTCCGCCGGACTCACCCAACTTTTGGCGGCCTGAGCAGCGAGACCTGCAGGAAGCCCTTCGCCTGCTGGCCGCGCGGGTCAGCGGTATCGGGCTCGAACCTGAAATGCGGGACCGCAGCACCTCCGGCGGGATCGCCGAGTCGCCATTCTATAAGCTCGTCAAGAGTACGGAGGACTTGATCGGGCATACATCTCAAGCCGGCCTGGCGGCTGCCGTGATTGCGTGGAAAGACATCGTCGACGGCTGCAGGCTGGAGATGGCGCAGGTCCATCGCCACATGGAATCTGCGGGGGTCAGCGTTGAGTTGATCTTCGATCTTAAGAAGATCGAGGCCCGTCTCCTTCGCATGTCGGCGCTGGTTGATGTGCTCGCGGCGTCCACTCCGACCGAGCAAACTCACGCAGTACAGACTCTGTTGGGTCATCTCATCGAGGGCCGGTTGTCCGATCGAAGCCTGCGGTCGCTCTTGCGGGAGAACCTTAACCTCATCGCGCGCAAGATGGTGGAGCGGACCGGCCACAGCGGTGAGCACTACATCGCCGATAATCGCGCTGAGTATTGGCAGATGTGGCGGGCCGCGGCTGGTGGTGGTCTTCTCACGGTCATCACTGCCGCTCTCAAAATGCGCATCGTCGACGCCCACTTGCCGCCATTCATCGAAGGGTTCGCTAGCGGAACAAACTATGCGATCAGTTTCGTTCTGCTGCAGATATTTGGATTGGTGCTGGCCACCAAACAGCCCGCCGCAACTGCTGCGACGTTTGCGGGCATCATCCGTAACAACCGCGGCGTCGAGCGGTCGAGCAAGTTGACGGACTTCGTTGCCCGAATTACCAGCACTCAATTGGCAGCCGCAATCGGAAACGTGGCCTTCGTCAGTCTCGGAGCAGTGCTCTTCGAGATGCTGTGGTCCTACCTATTCGCCGAATCCTACTTGCGGCCCGAGAGTGCGACCCACGTCTACGAGACCCTGCATCCGTTTGCCTCGGGTACGGCATTCTACGCCGCAGTAACCGGCGTGATCTTGTGGCTGGCGGCACTAGGTGGGAGGCTGGTTTGAGAACTTTGCGGTTTACTATCGCTTTACCGATGCCGTCGCTCAACATCCTCTGGGATTACGAATCGGCAAGTCCTGGATGGGCCGGATGGCCGGTGTTCTGGAGCGGAACATGGGAGGTTGGAGCACCAGCATCATTCTGGGTTATCTGCTCGGCTTCACTCCTGTGTTGGGGCGCTTTTTCGGAATACCGCTCGATGTGCGCCACGTGACGCTTTCGACCGGAACGCTGGCCCTGGCCGCCGCTCGTTACGGCACATGGAGCCTCGGGCGCGCCTGGTTCTACCACGCCGTAGAAGGCATTGCGGTCATCTTTGTCCTGAATCTGTTTGTAAGTTTCACTATCGCCGCTTTCGTCGCGTTGCGGGCCTATGATGTGCGACCCGCTGAACAACTCCAAATTCTTCGATTTCTGTGCGCCGACGCAATCAAGTCGCCGCTTCGCTTTGTGTGGCCGTCGTTCGCACCAGATACAGGCGCGAATACCGTTCATGGCGAACCAGGCCATTCCGAAAAAGCCGATGCCCTTTGAGGCGCTGGCCTTCGCAGACTGAGAAACACCGGCATCTGCCCGACTGGTTTGGGCCTTCAGAACGCCGTGATCCTGGCGGTGAACTGCACCTGCCGGGTGCTCCCGAAATGATTCGTGTCAGGCGCGAAGAGCGCCTGCCCAGCGGTGAAGATGGGAGCTGCGGAAGTGCCGAAAACACTGATCGCTTCTGCTCCGAAATTACGGTTGCCGGCGCCGGTCAGGTTGAAGATGTCCATGAAGAGATCGAGGTGATGGCCTTCGCCGCGGAGCGTGATGTCCTTCACAAAGCGGATATCCATATCAAAGAACGCGGGCTGACGCAGGCTGTTACGCGCGGCCACTTTCCCATTCAGAATGGCGCGGTCGTTCCAGTCATTGGCGTCGAATTGTGTATCGAATCCGATCACGGGCGTATAAGGCAATCCGGACCGCGCCACCAGAATGGGATTGAACTTCAGGCCCCACGGCAAATTCGTGATCGCGCTCAGGTTGAAACTGTTGCGAACGCCAAATGAGGAGTCGGCACCCTCTGCCGCCAGGTTAAAGGGATTCAGCGTAGACACAAGGCTGAACGGTCCAAGATTGGAGTTATTGTCCCGCGTGCGCGCGAGAGTGTAGTTCGCCGCAATCTGGGAGCGATGCGGAAGCTGAATATTGGCAGTGACGAGGAAACCGTCATACGACGAATGTGCGGACGACTGATTCAACAACAACTGGCCTACATTTTCGTCGGGACGGACCGTCGGAAAGATCGGCATGCCGCTGGCGTCATAGGTTGGCGGAAACAGATTTTGATTCGCCAGCAACTGCAGGTCCCACGTGCTGTTCCGCACATACCCACCCGAAACCGCAACCTTGGCGTTAATCTGCTGCTCTACACTGGCTGCAACCTGAAATGACCGTCGGATTGCGGAAGCCCGGAGCGATACCCACAACTAGCGCGGCAGGTGTAGTCAGTCCGGTTGGCGGCGAAGGCAAAGCGTGGCCGTTGGCGACCAAGGCCAGAACCTGTGGGTCGAAGTAGCTGTCGGCAACAATAGTATTGACGCCGTTGTCGGTGAATACACGCTGGAAGATGTTCGCCGGAGTCGGCGCGTCGTACAGGCCGGAGGAAACCCTCACGACCGTGTTCGGCGTAGGGTTCCAGGCCAGCCCAAGCCTTGGCTGCCACTGTGCCAGATCGTTTGGAATATAGGTAGTCGAGGGAATCGCCGGGTTGGGGCGACTGGGTTGCGGATTCCATTGCCCTTCCCAGCGCAAGCCGGCCGTCACAGTCAGTTTTCTACCAAGGGGTAACCTGGCATTGACGTATAGCCCAAGTTGGCGCACAGCGCCGCTGTAAACGCCATCGCCAACTACAAATGTCTGCTGATATCGCCGCGGATCGTTGGCCAGAAAGTCATTCAGCGAATCGAAATCGAAACGCCCGTTGAGATTGGCTTCATGGCGTTCGCTGGCAGGGTCGTAGGCAAATCCTCCTCCCAGGTGCAGGCTCAGGCTGCCCTTCGTGATCGCCAGATCGTCGTTGATGCGGTTGATGTTCGAGGTGTAGGACTGATTGGCCAGACTGTTTCCGCCGAGCACGCCAAAGCCGTTAATCACCATCTCCGCTGAAGCCGTGTTGGGTACGCGCATCACGCTGGTCCTGGGCCCACTGCGCGAGTAGTTGATTGACCTTGTTCGTACCAAAAAGCGTGGTCAGGTTTCCGCGGAGCCAATAGCTCTCGCCGCTTAACGATGTACTGTTTGCTTGCGATGCGATGCTGCGCGTGGAGCCATCATCCACATCGGTTGCGTGGATGTGATTGAAATTGAATTGCACGTTAAGCGTATTGGCAGAATCCAGAAGAAAATCAGCCCGGGCAAAGACCGCAGTGGGATCGCTTGTCCCGACGATCTGCTGTTGCAAAGTAGACAGCGACGGCGGAATTACCGTACCGGGTGGTTGCGCTTCAAACTGCGTCCAATAAGGAACATTCAAGTAATCCTGCTCAGCGCCGACGTAGAAGAACGCCTTATTGCGCTTGATCGGGCCGCCAATCGAACCACCGAACTCATTCTGCGCATTGTCCAGGGAATGGCCGAAGGTGTCGCTGGAGCTCAGCGCCGATGGCCGTCCAATGTAGAAGGCTTCCCCGTGGTACTTGTTGCTGCCTTCCTTGGTGGCGACATTAACGAACCCTGCATTGGTGCCGCCCACTTCCGCGGTGGCGCCGGCATGTACGACCTGAAATTCGCGGACCACGGTCTGCGGGAAGAACAGTGAGCCGTCGCGGGCGCCGCGTTGTCCGCCTTGCAACGGGATCGTTGAAATCAGCGCCGTCAACCGCCGCGCTGAGCGCAGTGGCGCGTTGACCATCGACGATAAGTCCGGCTGAGTTCGGTGCGGGCTTGAACGCCGGCGGCCAACTGTCCGAACTGGCTGAAGTCACGGTCGCGATTCGGCAAGTAGGTGACAGTCAAACCGGCGAGCGTGTTGCTGACTTCCGGCGCTTCCTTATTCACCACCGGCGGCAGAGTATTGCCCTCGACGGTGGGACCATGGGCGGTGACGGTCACATTTTCCGAGACCGGGGCCACGCCAAGCCTCAGTGTGATCTGCACACTGCCCCCGACTCCCACGGTAACGCGCGCCGGCTTCTTCAAGGTAAAGCCCGGCGCTTTCACCTCGATCGTGTAGGCGCCCGGGACTCAACATCGCGGCGCTGAAACTGCCGGCTCTCAGTCGTCACCAAGTCGCGCTTCGAGGTAAAGTCCGTGTTGCGGATCGTCACCTGGCCCCCGCCACCGGATTGCCCTGCTGATCGGTAACTGTCCCGCTGATCGCGCCTTTGGACGCCGCCGATTGTGCGAAGGACGGAAACGCCCACAGCAAAAACGCCAGCGCAAACGCAGCAAACAACTTCACACGATTCGGGATCTGACAGCGAATGATACGGCCCTCGCAGGCGTGCATTACGTCCTTAGCATAGCGAAGATTATGGCGGGCTTGCCCAATAGGAATTGGGTTCCCGCTCCGCCCGAGGTTCGGGGCAGGAACCCAGTGTCGTATCCTGCCTGGCGCTAGAACGTGAAGCGCGCCATGAACTGCATTTGCCGCGGCGCACCGACGTTAGCCAGCCCGCCCACTGGCTGGGAGAAAGTCGCCACGGGGAGGCCGCTGGTATTGTTCCCGTACACCCCGTTCAAACTATAGAGGTTCAGGTGATTGAAGGTGTTGAACGACTCCGCGCGCAAGATCAGGCTTGTGCGCTCGGTCAGGTGAAACAACTTCTGCAGCGCCAAGTCGACGTCGGTAGGTCGCCGGGACTTGGCCCGCATCGCGCGCTATGACCGCACCCCCAATCACAGGCCGGTCCGAGTTGTTGCCGTCGCCATTGTTGTCCACACCGGTCGTAATGTTGAACGGGAAGCCCGAGGCCGCCTGCACCCAGCGCCGAAAGCATGAATCCGTACGGCAATTGGTAAGTCGCGCTCAGCCGAGACGCGATTGGTCTGGTTGAGCAGACTCGTCGCCTTTCTCGCAGGCGACGAGACAGCCATAATCATTCGGGTTCTGACCTGTCCCGTCCCATTCCACGGTGTTGATATCGTGCGACCAGGTGTAGGTCAACAGCGCCGACAAGCGCCGTGACAGTTGCTTCTTGACTGCGACCTGAAGGCCGTCATACCAGGCTGAACCGTCATTCACATACTGCAGGACTTGGTTGTACCCGTTCGGCACCGGAATGATGGGGCGGGTGGCGTTGGCAGCGGCAACGGAGCGCGTTTGTCCCGGCTTGGTACGCACGAAAGGCGCGGGCGAATTCAGATCGACTGGTTGCTCGATATGGATGGTGTGCGAGCCAATGTAGTCCAGCGACAACAGCCAGCCTTGCCCCAGGTCATGTTCGAAGCCGAGATTCCATTGCTGGGTGTAAGGGTTTTGAAAATTGTTGTTACAGAAGTGAAGCTGGTCCACGGGCAAGAACTGGTTCAGGTAACTGCATTGACCCGACAGGATGGTTATGTTTCGCGCGGGCAACTTGGCGCCTGGCGGAAAACCCGAAATCGGAGCGAAGGTCGAGGGGAAGCCCAGACCACCCGGAGTTGCAGTATAGGTAAAAGCACCGGCTGGGCCGCCAAGCGCTGCGCTGGCGAAAAGATCGGCGCGCTCCTCCGAGTAGTAAATGCCATATCCCGCGCGAAAGACGGTATCGCTGTTCGGCAGCTTCCAAGCGACCCCGACTCGCGGCGAGAACAGAGCGTTTTGCCCGGTGAAAGTCTCCCCATCCCAGCGCAACCCGAGGTTGAGGGTCAGGTTGGGAAGAATGCTCCAGTTGTCCTGAGCAAACACTCCGTACAGCGTGTCGTGGACGTTGTAGCTTTGGTTGCCGAACGACTGCGTGAAACTGGCCGCGATGGGCTTGGAGTGCGGGGGCGCTCCCGGCGGCGGCAGCGCGGGGTTGTAGGTCAGCAGCGTAGTGATGGGAATGGTTTCGTATTGCGGATTGATCTGGAACCGTCCGTCAAGGTAGCCGCTTCCGAACTCCTGTCCGAAGCCTCCGGACGAAGAATTGATGACGTCGAAGCCGACCTTAAATTGATGCCGGCCGCGACTCAGACTCAGTGTATCCGCGTATTCGTACTGGTGATTCGCCAGATCGGCCAAGCGGGACTCGCCATAGGTGTAATAGCCGGAGACGAACAACTGCGGGCCAGGGGTCACGGGAACAAACTGCGTGATAGGGTCACCCAAGAGGAACTCGAAACGCGCATCGTTCAGCGTGTTGCTGTTGATGACCGCGGTATCGGTGATCGCCGCTTGATAAGTGTTACGCGTGAACACGCGGGCCGCCGTGGGTAGGGCGACGCCACTCACCGCATCCTGCGGATTGCTGTCGCTGAAGCGATCGAAGTTTCCCCGCAGCGTGAGCCGGTTGTTTTGGCTCAACTGCTGGTCCAGGCGCGCCAGAAATAACGTCTGTCCAAAGGTGCCATTGTAGAGGGTGCCGGGCTCAACCGGGGAAGTGATGACGGCTGGCCGATTCTGATTCGTGTACTGCGCTGACACCATGAAGTAGGTCTTGTCCTTCACGATAGGGCCGGACAGCATACCGCTGCCTTGGGCCAGCGTCTCCTTCGCCGCTTTCGAGGTTAGCGGAATGTTGGCATTGGAGAACTCCGGACTGCCCATTCCGACAAAGTCTCCGTGCCAATTATTCGATCCCGATCGGGTCACGATGTTCACGGCGGTGCCTGCGTTCCAACCCCACTCCGCGGAACTGGCGTTGGTGTACACCGTAAACTCTTGCACGGCCGAGAAGGGCAGCCCGGCAATCGCCGACTGCCGGCCCCACATGTCGTTGGCAGTGGTGTTGTCCAGTTGATAAGTGGTCTGGCGTCGTCCGGTTCCGTTAATGACAAACAGCGTCTCATTCAGGAACAAATCGCCGGTGGTTTGCGACAGCCGGACGGAGGAATTCAGCAGCGGTAAGGTCGTGATCTTGCGCTCCAGAACAGGAGTGTCTTCAATCTTCTCCTGGCTCAGGCGCGTCGAAACCTGGTTCGAGTCCGTAGGCAGTGTTTCGGTGGTGCCATAGACATTGATCTCTGTCTTTTCGCCAGAGATGCCCAAGATAAAGTCGACCGTCGCCGTGGTGGCAGCCCGCAGTTGAACGTTCTGCTCGGCCGTCTTGAACTGAGGCGCAGTGACACTCACCACGTATTGCCCCGTCAGTGGAATTCCGACGAACGAGAAATTGCCGCTTGCATCGGTTTGAACGGTGCGGTCAAACGCAGTCGCAGGATTGCGCAGCGTCACCGGCGCACCGCTGACCGCATTCCCCTGTTGGTCCTGCACATGACCTCGAGAGCGCCCAAATCGGTCTGTGCGATGAGAGATACAGAAGCTAGACAGGCAACAAGCAGCGCAGTAGATAAAAAACTTAACAACTCTGAGATGATAGATGGCCATAGGGCCATGAGACTAATTATTGCTTCATATGTACTACCATAGATAGTACTAGTAATTTCGTTGGTAATTATCTCGGATCTATTAACTGCCATGGTGCAGTACTACTTTTAGCCAAGGCATAGCACAAATTAGACATACCTAACCTAGGGGCAGACTTCGTGGGCCTGCTTGCGCGATCTGCCCCACCTACTCCGGACTCAGGTAGTAACTTACTAGTGTACACAACGAAACTTCCCCATAGTGCTTACTGCCGGCAAGCCGGAGCAGTAGCCGCCAACCTCCAGCCGGGACACTAGGATCTTGAAGTGGCAGTCTTTTTCTATTTGCTGCTTTGAGTCTGTCGTAGGTGCCACTGACAAATTCCGTGATCTTGCCGCAGCGCAGGCAGGCGACATGGATGTGCTCGCGGTTCATCTTCCGCTCGTAGTAATGGCCTTCCCCGCTAATATGCATTAGGTCCAGTTCGTCGATCAGTCCATGACGCTTGAGCAATTGCAATGTCCGATACACCGTGCTGCGGTCCACCGAAGCATCCACCCTCTGCACCTTTCGCAGGATCTGGCTGGCATCCAGGTGCTTGGTTGCGGTTTCAATGACCGCGAGAATGGCGCGGCGCTGCTGCGTCATGCGAATTCCACGCTCGCTGAAGTAGGCCTGTAAACGGCCTGGAATCGCGGTTTTCGGTAGAGGCATAAGTCGCGATCCTCCGGCTTGTTGCAACTGGTCGCAAGAAGCGCTGCGACGAAATCTACGGCGCAGTGACTTGACAGCGCTCGTAGCTTGCCGTCAGCATAGATAAGTTAACACTAGATGCGACCGATTCGCAACTAGAAAACACATGAAAATGACGACAAAATAAATCTCAACAGCCGACCATCTCCCCTGGCGGGAGCAGAAGTCGAATGAATCCAGCTAAGTTATCCTCGGCCATAGAGCCGGTTGAAATCACGCAGGAGTGTTCGTATGGATAGGTCTAGGATATCTTGCATCGTTGGTACGAGCGACGCGCGCGCGAATCGTCTATGCGCTGCTTACTTGCTGGCGGTATGTGCTGCCAGCCTATCTCGGAGGCCATGCTCAGGAATATCCCTACTTCGTGACCTACTCGCAGGAAATGGAAGAACCTGGCAATCTCGATATCGAGATGTTCAACGTAGTTGGGAGCCCGCAAGTTGGAACTCCTCACGGTAGGCAATAGCTTCATTGGTTCGGATATCGAATTTGAGTATGGCTTGAAGGGGTGGTGGACGACCGAGTTTTATCTTGACGGACAAGCGACCGCGAACGATAGCACTATCTTCACTGGGTTCCGCTGGGAAAATCGGTTTCGGCCGCTTCCGCGCGAGCACTGGATCAATCCTGTGTTCTATGCCGAATTCGAAGACACCAGCGCCGACAAGACCATACGAGAAGTCGTTGGCCACGACGGCAGATATGATTTCCTGGAGCCGAACGGTGCTAGCGCGCATGGATAAGAGCGCGAGCTTGAGCTCAAGCTGATTCTGGGCAGTAACGTTCGCGGATGGAATATCAGCGAAAACTTCATCGCGGAAAAAAACTTTGCCGGCGATCCATGGGAGTTCGGCTATGCATTCGGGGCGAGCCGGCCTCTGCAACTTGCCGCCAGCGCCCATGAATGCGCCTTCTGTCCGGAAAAGTTTCAGGCAGGCGTTGAAATGTACGGTGGCTTGGCGATACCGATAGTCTTGGGCTTGCATCTGACCTCGCAATACCTGGGGCCAACGGTTAACTGGACCGCCCCGAACGGAATGACCGTGGCATTTTCGCCGCAGTTTGGGCTGAATGGCTACAGTATTCCGGTGTTGTATCGCTTCTCGGTGTCTTACGAAATTCAACAATTCTTTAGCCACTTCCACCGGAGTGGACAATGACAAGCAGGCCGGCGCTTATTCTTCCTTGCAGCGTTGCTCGTCATCTCGTCATCGCTGGCCGGATTCGCCACATCCAATGGCGCATGGCTTGCGAACGTTCCGCAACGCGATCGCGAGCGCGTCAATCCCTACCGCGACCAGCCGGACGCGGTTGCCGCCGGCCGCCGTGATCTTCGTCGACCACTGCGCCCACTGCCACGGCAACGACGCGGATGGAACCAAGAAGCGACCGTCCCTGAAGAGCTGCCCGGGTGCAGCAAGAGGCCACCGACGGCGACCTTCATTGGTTGCTGGTGAACGGAAACCGGGGCCAGGGCATGCCATCGTGGGTCAAGCTGGGCGATCCTCAGATTTGGCAGGTCATCTGCTATGTGAAGTCGTTGCATTGAGCCGTGGAGCACGTTGTTCGCGAGGAGAACCTTGAGTGCGCCTTCTGGGTAAGAAAAATTGGATTGGCGATCCTCGTTCTCCTGGTGGCGATCCAGTTCGTCCCGGTGAACCGAAATAATCCCAGGCGTGGATCCACGCAAACGATCTACGCAACTCTGCCAATGCCTGCGGAGGTAAAGGCAGTCTTTGAGGGTCCTGCAAGAACTGCCACTCCAACGAAACCTCCTGGCCGTGGTACAGCTACGTCGCTCCCGTCTCGTGGATGGTTGCTCACGATGTGCACCAGGCCCGGAAGGCGATGAATTTGTCGGAATGGGGCAGTTATTCGGCGAACAAGAAGACCGACAAGCTTGAGGAAATCTGCGAGCAAGTGACCAACGGCGAGATGCCGGACCGAAAATACATGCTACTTCACAGACGAGCCCGGCCTGACGCGCAAAGGAACGCGACATCGTATGCCAGTGGACCGACGACTCACGCGAATACTAGCCGCCAAACTCGCATTCTGCCACGATTTCCGCGCTCCCGCAGGTATCCGAATTTTGTTGCAGATCGAGAGTCATTTGTCCCGGTTTTCATCTTGTTGCAATCAAGTTCATGCATACTTCAGCTAACTGATCGACCGACGTTCTACGTCACTTACTGATGAGGAAAGTTGCAAGGCTCATACCCGCAACGACGAGCTGGTCAGGATGGAATCATGTTGAGAATTGATATCCACGCGGTGCACCCGAACGTGACCCTGCGCTGCTCGGGCAGAATCGTGCTCGGGCTTGAGGCGGAGACGTTGCGCTGCATGGCGACGTCGCGCAAGGAGAACTGCCTCACTCTTGACCTGCAGTGGTATCCGCGCACTCGATGCCGCGGGACTCGGTCTGTTGGTCGAGTTGCAATGCTGGGCAAGCCGCCGAACAAGACATTGCGAATCGCTGAGCCCTCAACATGCGTGCGGAGGCTGATCGCCCTGACCAACCTGCAGTCCGTGCTTCAGATCGGCGGCTGCAAGAACCAATCGATGTTCGGAAGAGCGACGATCAGCGGTTGACGCGACGACGCAGAGCAGGCCATGAGCGCCTAGGCCTGAACACGTCTACGCACCAGCTGCCGAAAATTACACCTTGCTAAGCCTCTCCTCTTTCGTGCTGTGTTTTCGTCTCACTTACGGCGAGGAGAGCGCCCTTCTCGTCCCCTGCCCTTCCACGTCATGTTCTTTCTCGCACCTCACTGCAGATGAGAATATATTTACGTTGCTGACTTCTGGTTCACTGGGATGCTCAAGCAAAGGAAGTGGACGCTCATCGTGCTTGGCGGTGTTGGCCGTCGCGGCCCTTATTGGGTTTGCGCTCACCAGGCAGACGGCACCTCCCCGCCCCAAGCAAAGCGACACGGGGAACCCCAGCGTCGCAAGTCAAGCTGGTGAACGAAACCCCGCTGGAAACGGCCCTCAGCCTCGCCAATGCGGCGAGTACCGCGGAAGAACATGAATTGGCCCTGGAGGCCATTCGCGTCGCCGATCACGAAGTTGATCTGGCATTCGCCATGGCTCTCCAGCAGGCACAGCAGCATCCTCCTGCCCAAACCGGCCAAATCAAGCAAATCAATGCCCGGATTCACTTGCTCGAAAGCCATCTGCAAGAGATACAAGACAACGTTACTCGGCTGACGAAGCTGGCCGCTGCCCATCCCGGCGAGCGACAACCACTCAGCAGCAACTGGAGATCGCCCAGGCAAGAGTTGCGCTCCTGAAAGACGCGCTTGACGACGCCAAGGAAGACCTGGTGCGCGCCGGCGGAGATCCTCAGGCCCAGATACAGCAGGAACTGGAGGAGCACGAGGCCCTCCAGCATCGCAACGACAATGCCTCCTCGCAGACAAAACCGGCCTCGTTCGAGGTCGGAAGGCAGCCTGATCTCGCAGTATCGCACCTGGCAACGGTCTGCGCGAAAACCAGAAGCGTCTGCGCGCGGCCCAACAGGAAGCGAACACTGCCGCGGAGACGCTGACCCACAAACACGAGGCCCTGGAGAAAGGCTTAAGCGACACCGTCCAGGGCGACGACCTGCTCGAGCCCAACCGACACCAGCTGCAGCCCCTCAACCCGAGGTCGCAGCACGCTGCAACCATGGCCAACGCTGAATGACCCTGACGCAGAAGACCAAGGCTGCTCGCCGAGTACGACAAGCGCATTCAGGATGAAAAGCAACTGGCGGACATGTATGGCCGTTGGGACAAGATTCTCCAGGGTCAACTTCAGAGTCGCGTTGCACGCCATATTGCGTTCGCTGATCTGGATCGTCCTGGCGCTTCTCTTCCTGGTCGTGGCCGAAGGACTGATTGAGCGCTTCTACATGAGGCTGGGACCGGATCGCCGCCACCTCAGCACCATGCGACTGGTGCTCCGCCTGGTCTCTCAGATCCTTGGTGTGCTGCTGATTTTGCTGGTGCTTTTTGGAGTTCCCAGTCAACTTTCGACGGTGCTGGCTTTGGCGGGAGCTGGCCTTACCGTCGCTCTGAAAGACTTCATCGTCGCGTTCTTCGGATGGTTCATCCTGATGGGCAAACACGGTATCAGGGAAGGTGACTGGGTCGAGATCAACGGAATTGGAGGCGAGGTAGTCGAGATCGGAGTGCTGCGTACCATCTTGCTGGAAACTGGAAACTGGAATGACGCTGGACATCCCACCGGGCGAAAAGTGTCCTTCGTCAACAGCTTCGCGATCGAAGGGCATTACTTCAACTTCACCACCACCGGACAGTGGCTGTGGGACGAATTGGACATTCTGATTCCCGCGGGAGAAGATCCCTACTTCCTGCTGAATTCCGTACTGAAGCTCGTGGCCGAGCAAACCCAGGCAGACGCGACCGAGGCAGAGCAGGAATGGCGTCGTGCCACCAATAGTTCCGTGACTCAATCGTTTTCTGCGGCGCCGGCAATCGACGTACGGCCCACGAACCTCGGCATCAACCTGGTGGTGCGCTACGTAGTACATGCGCACGATCGTTACGAGGTCCGAACTCGTCTCTACCAGGCAATCGTGGCGCTATTGCATGGGAACAAGCCGGAGAAAACCGGCGACGGAGTCGCCCTGGCCAGCTCGTAAATCAGAGAAGCAATTACTTTTTCGGGGCGGCGACCGGCTGTGCTCTTGGCCTCACTCTTGGTTTGCAAGCCGCGTACCTTCAGACGCATTTTCTGGCGCGCTTTGCGAAGGCGATGCTCGCGGGATTTGTCCCCGTTGCGAAATGACATTGGTAATACCTCTCTGCGATGCTACAGCATTTATGGAGAATGCGTTGCGGGACTTGGTCAAAGCAGCGCGGTATAGGCGGGTAGTGGCCGTTGCAAGATATGGGCATAGTCGGGGGAGGCTAGACGACAAGGAGGCCGGAGCGAGGAGCGAGCCGACCTAGCGATGGCGCTGGGCAGAACTGCAGCGAACTCTGGTCCGCCGGACCTGCTTGGTAGTGACCTTCGAGCGCGCGGAGGCTTTCAGTTGCTCGATCTCGTGGAGCTGGAAAGCTGCCATCTCTTGTATCAGATCCAGAATCGTCTTTTGCTTGAGTTCGCCGATCTGTACGAGTTGCATGAGCCACAGGATAGACGACGCCCAAACCCCGATCATCCCCCGATAGTCGCAGAGGCTCTACCACCTCGGTATCGGTAGCTGCCATTGCTCCAGACCCGTCCGTAGCGGGTGCTAGAATTCATGAACATTCAACAGCTTGCGAATCTTGCTCCCAGAGTCGAATATCAGGCCTTGACCCTCCACTATCGTGTGCGCAGATCACCAAGCCGACCGGCAAATTTCCAACGCAGGAAATGATTGCGCTCACCGGGTACATGGGCACCGGCAAGACTACCGTTGGCCGGGCCCTGGCGGACCTTCTCCGATGGTCATTCTTTGACCTCGACTACGAAATTGAGCAGAAATACAAGCTGCTGGTACGCGAGATATTTCATCTGCACGGCGAGTCCGGTTTTCGCGAAATCGAGACGGAGACCTTGCGCTCGCGTGCTGCGGCAGGCAGACTGATCCGACCGTGCTTGCGCTGGGCGGTGGCACATTCGTTCAGCCAGCCAACGCAGAGCTGTTGCGAAGCCGGGGAGCGCACGTCGTTTTCCTGGAAACCGACCTCGAGGAACTGTTGCAGCGTTGCCAGGCGGCTGATCAGCACACGCCCACAGAACCCCCGGCCACTCGCTGGCAACGCCCGGAGACCTTCCGCACCCTTTACGCTCAGCGTCTTCCGTACTATCGGACCGCTGACCTCACCGTGAACGCAGACCGGAAAGGCGGTGGAAGAGCTGGCGCAGGAAATCGTCTCGAAGATTGCGTCTGTCTCACCGTTGAGCGCCGATGGTCACGCCATCGGCCCAGCCTCTATCGCGCCTCCGAACGTGGTATAACTTTGTTTTCCACCACCATGCCCCAGCAGAAAATTCCCGTCGGAATTCTTGGCGCTACCGGCGTTGTCGGCCAGCGTTTCATACAGTTGCTCGAAGCCCATCCCTGGTTCGAAGTTGCGTGGCTGGCCGCTTCTGATCGCTCCGCCGGACAAGCCTACGGGGACGCCGTGCGCTGGCGTTTGAAGACTCCCATTCCCGAGCTCCGTGCGTGGCCAATGCGGGTGTCGAATGCCGCTCCGGAAGGTGCGCCACGAGTCATCTTCGCCGCCCTGGATGCGGGCATCGCGCGCGATCTGGAGCCCCAGTTTGCGGCTGCCGGTTGCGCTGTGGTTAGCAACTCCAGCGCCTTTCGCATGCAAGAAAACGTTCCCTTGGTCGTGCCCGAGGTGAATGCCGGACACATCGCCTTGATCGAGAAGCAATGCTGGCGCAAGCAATCGGGCGGCTACATAGTCACCAACCCGAACTGTTCGGCAATTGGATTAGTGGTGGCCCTGGCGCCGCTGCATCAGAAATTCGGCATCGAGTCCCTGTTCGTCTACCACCATGCAAGCGGTCAGCGGTGCAGGCTATCCGGGAGTAGCGTCCCTCGATATTCTCGGCAACGTCATCCCCTACATCGCCAAAGAAGAAGAGAAGATGGAGGAGGAGACCCGCAAACTTCTTGGAAAATTGGCTGGCGACCGGATCGAGCCGGCAACGTTTTCGCATGACGGCGCACTGCAACCGAGTTGCGGTGGAGGACGGGCACACCGAATCCGTATCGGTGAAGCTAAAGCAGAAGGCCGACCGCGGACGAACTGATTGCCGCCTTTAACGACTTTCGCTCGACTCCCCAGGAACTGAAGCCTTGCCGCTGGCGCCCGCGCAACCGATCTTTTACGACGCCACGCCTGACCGGCCTCAGCCGCGCTTCGACGTGGACCGTGGCAACGGCATGACGGTGAGCGTGGGGCGGCTTCGCCCCTGCGGTGTGCTCGACTACAAGTTTACCGTGCTCTCGCACAACACCATTCGTGGCGCCGCCGGTGCTGCTCTGCTGAACGCCGAACTCCTCAAGGTGCAAGGCTTCCTGTCGTGACGCCGAGAGCTTCCACTTCCTTCGCCGAGGGTGAGACCGTGATCGTCATGAAGTTCGGCGGCACGTCGGTGGAAGATGCCGCCGCCATCGATCGCGTCGCGGCCATTGTGAAAGCACGCTTGCCGGAGCACCCCTTCGTAGTTGTAAGCGCCATGGCCAAGGTCACGGACCAACTGCTTGCCATGGCGGCAGCTGCGGGAAGAGGTGAACGCGAGCAGACACTCGATATTTGCCGCCATCTCCGCGAGCGCCACTACCTGGTCGCCGGCGAGTTGCTGGGCACTGGCCTGCACACCGAATTGCACAGCGAGTTGGGCGCGCGAGTTCGATTCGCTCGACGAGTTGCTGCGAGGAATTGCCGCAGTCGGCGAGCTGACGCCGCGCACCTCCGACTATGTGGTCTCATTCGGAGAACGGCTGTCGAGCATGATCGCAACCGCCGGCTTTCTGGCGCGAGGCATCCCGGCGACCCTGGTGGATGCGCGTCAGGTGATCATCACCGACTCGCAGCACAGCCGTGCCGTGCCCCAGGTCGAGGACATCAACGATCGCCTGCATACGTCGCGTTAAGCCGCTGCTGGAGCAGGGTCGCGTGCCGGTCATGGGCGGCTTCATTGGTTCGACGCGCGAAGGTATTCCCACGACCATCGGTCGCGGTGGCTCCGATTTTTCGGCGGCCCTGGTCGGCGCCGGGTTGAACGCCGATCGCATCGAGATCTGGACCGACGTGGACGGAATGAAAACCACCGACCCGCGTATCTGTCCTGAGGCGCGTCGCATCAAGGTCATCAGCTTCGAAGAAGCCGCCGAACTGGCCTACTTCGGCGCCAAGGTGTTGCATCCCGCGACCGTGCTTCCCGCCGTCGAGAAGAACATCCCGGTGCTGGTTCTGAACTCGCGCAACCCGTCGAATGAGGGCACGCGCATCCTGTCGAGAACACCGCGCTCGCGTTCGTTGTTCAAGGCGATCGCGGCCAAGAACCGCATCACCATTGTCGAAATCGTTGCCGCCCGCATGCTCATGGCCCACGGCTTTCTCGCCAAGGTGTTCGAAATCTTCGCGCGCCATCGTTGTGCGGTTGACGTGGTATCGACCTCGGAAGTCAGCATTTCCCTCACCGTCGATTCCAACGAGGCCATTCCGCAGATCGCTGCCGACCTCGAGCAACTCGCCTTCGTGAAGTACTCCGGGCCGCAAAGCGATCGTTTGCATGGTGGGCGAGAACCTGCGCGATACGCCCGGAGTTGCGGCGCAGGTTTTCGACGCTATTGGCGACATCAACGTGCGCATGATTTCGCAAGGCGCGTCGGAGATCAACCTGACCTTCGTGGTGGACGAGACCGATGTGCCGGAAGCGGTGAGGCGTTTGCACGCCAAGTTCTTTGCCGAGGTCGATCCCGAGGTGTTCGATTGAACCGCGCACCGCTTAGATTGCTGGTGCTGGGAAACGGCAAGACTGGGGCCCTGGTCGCTGAGGTCGCACGCGAACGCGGACATCAGGTGCAGCAGCATCACCTCAGGCGATAACCAGGATGCGGCCTGGCTCACGCGCGAGCACCTGCTCGAAATCAATGTGGTGATTGACTTCACCTCGCCTCAGGCCGTGCTGGCGAACATTGAGGCTTGCTTTTCGGCGCGCAAAGCCGATGGTTGTCGGAACCACGGGCTGGTACGGCGAGCTTGATCGCATTCGCCAAGCCGTCGAGGAAGCCGGTACGGGATTTGTCTTCGGCGCAAACTTTTCCTACGGCGTGAACCTGTTCTTTCAGATCGTGCAGGCCGCGGCGCCCGCGCTGATGCACGGCTATCGTGGACATATTACCGAGCGACATCACGTCCACAAGAAAGATGCGCCATCCGGGACTGCTGTGGCTCTGCAGCGACTACTGGAGCAGGCATCGGGGGAACGCGTCGAGATCACCTCCGAGCGCGAGGGCGATGTGACCGGCACTCATACCCTGGAATTGGCGTCGTCCGGTGATCGCATTGTGCTCACGCACGAAGCCATGTCGCGCCGCACGTTTGCGGAGGGCGCAGTGCTCGCCGCCGAGTGGATCGCAGGACATTAGACCGGGTTCTACGACTTCACCAGAGGACGAGAGAATTTTCACCAGAAGACCGTTCTCCGGAGCTTCTCGTGAGATTCCCGGCGCGGTGAGGATTCATTCTTCTGCAATGAGATTGCGTGGATGCGGTACTGCCCTTGTCACTCCTTTCAAGTCAGATGGAAGCCTGGATGAAGCCGCCCTGCGTGAGCTTGTCGATTGGCAGGTGGAATCGGGCATCGACTTTCTGGTGCCCTGTGGCACCACCGGCGAAACGCCGACTTTGTCTCACGACGAATGGTTGCGTGTGGTTGACTTAACCATCGAGACGGCAGCGGCCCGCGTACCCATCATGGCGGGTGCGACCTCGAACAACACGCGAGAAGCCGTAGCCAAGGCGAAGGAAATCTCGTGCGCGTCCAGGCGTCGATTACGTCCTCACGGCGACGCCGTACTACAACAAGCCGACCCAGGAAGGCGTGTACCAGCATTTCAAGGCCATTGCCGAAGCCTCGGCGAAGCCGCTGGTGCTGTACAACATCGCGGGGCGAACCGGGACCAACATCGAGACCAGCACTCTGCTACGGCTGGCGGAGATTCCCAACATCGCTGGGGTGAAAGAGGCGAGCGGAAATATCTCGCAGATTGCCGAGGTCTGTGCCACGTGCCGGAAGATTTCCTCGTCTTCTCCGGCGATGATGCCGTCACCCTGGCGGTGATCGGACTCGGTGGGGTGGGCATTATTTCGGTAGTATCGAATGAAATCCCCGCGGAGATGGCACGTCTGACGCAGGCGGCTCTTGCCAACAAATGGGACACCGCCCGGCTGCTCTTCCGCAAGTATCTCCCGCTGATGCAGGCGAACTTCATCGAGTCGAATCCCGGCCCCGCCAAGGCCCTCCTGTCCATGATGGGCCGCATGGAGGAGATCTATCGCCTGCCACTAGTGCCGATGAAGAAGGAAAATCGCGCCGAAGCTGGAGAAGGTGGCGGCGGAAGTCGGACTGCTGCAACCGGCATACTGCGGTAACGCGCTGAAGAAACACTTTCGCAGATTGCGTCAATCTCGTCTCATCTTGTCTTTGACGCTGTGGGCCAGTTTTTCGATTTCCTCGGCTTTCTTGATGACCTCGACGGACAGCATGTTTTCGTTTGTTTTATCCACGTACTGCTTCAGCTCGGTCGCCAGTTCCAACAGTTTGTCGGTGTCCTTCTTCAGGTCTTGCTGGCGCTTGATGTTTTCTTTCTTCGCCAACTCGCGTCTCTGCTGGGCCTCCCAGGTGTCCTCATCGCGGCTTCTCTGCGCCGCCAGACAGCGGAGGAGCGGATGGCTCGCCGGTCTGCGCCCAACCTGCGATTCCAGCGAGATGAAAAAGGAAAGCACGGCTGCCAGAATGGCCAACCTTGTCAACCTACGCAACAGAGTGGATGAGTATGTCATAAGAGTATCGAGATTATATTCCGCGCCATGGCTACGCGGGAGAAGCAACTTTGCCGCATCGTGCTGTCATCCGCTACTCTGAAGTCAACCAAGATCCAGGAGAATGCCGCTCTCAGTGCTACAACCCTTGCAAGCCATGCTGCATTCCCACACGACGGTAGAGAAGGGCTCATCCGAGATGCTCAACGGACTGGGGCGACGACACTGTCGACTTCGTGCGTCACCAAGTGCCGCGAATCATCGGCGTCCTGATCATTGCGTTCATTCTGACCCGGCTGCTCAAGATCGCATCGCGGCATTTGGCCGAGCTCAGCAACCGTGCAGGGACTGCCCTCCGCGCTCAGGGCACAGCAACTTCGGACGCTGTCGAGCGTCATCTACAGCGTCGGCGTATTCGTCATTATGTTCCTGGCAGCGCTGCAGATCCTGCCGCTGCTGGGCATCAACATGGGACCGCTGCTCGCCAGCGCCGGCATCGCCGGATTGGCCATCGGATTTGGAGCGCAGACGCTGGTCCGCGACTTCATCAACGGCTTCTTCATTCTGGTGGAGAACCAGTACGACATCGGCGACACCATCAAGATTGCCGCCGTGCAGGGTGCGGTTGAGGACATGACCATGCGCCGCACGGTGCTGCGCGACGACAACGGAAGCCTGCATACCGTACCCAACGGACAGATCAGCATTGTGACCAATCTCACGCGCGACTGGACACAGTTGCCCACTGCATATTTCAGTGGCCTACGGCGCCGACAGCGATCAGGTGATCAGACTGCTGAAGGAAGTTGGCGAGGAGATTGCCAACGATCCACGCTACGCCGAGATGATCGTGGCCAAGCCTGAGGTGCCCGGGCATCGAGAGAGTGAGCGGCAGCGAAGTGGATTACCTGCTGCTGGTGAAGACCCGGCCGGGATCGCAGTACGCCGTCAGCCGCGAGCTGCGACGGCGGATCAAGGCTTGCTTCGAAAAAAACCACATCGAGCCGGGCAATCCCAACGCGTGGTATGTCGTGGACGCGCCCAAGCCGAAGCTGGCAAAAGCCTCGTAGCCGCTGGATGGGGCTACTTCGGTTGGCCGCCCAATCCCGCCCACTTCTCCAGCAATGCCAGGGTCGCGGCGTAATCAAGATCGTCCCAGCCCTCTTCGCTCGACAACTCGTAAATTTCGTCCACGGTTTCCAGCGCCGGCAACTTGACGCGGTTCTCCTTGGCGGTGTCGAGCATGAGGTGGATGTCTTTGTGCATCAGGCGCAGCGGGAAATTCGGCGAGTAATCGCGTCGCAGCACGAACGGAGCTTTGTAATCCACCACCCCCGACCGCACCATGGAGGCCTGGATCAGTTCGATGAGCTTGTGTGGGTCGACGCCCAGCTTGGACGAAAGCACCCACGCCTCAGCGAAGCCCTCGTAAATAAGCGCGATCATCAGGTTCATGCTGATTTTCGCGGCCTGCCCCTTGCCGGTCTCCCCCATGTGGATGACCAGCTTGCCCATCGCCTTGAACAGCGGCTGAAGCGCCTCGACGGCTTCGTTCGAACCGCCGACCATGAAGATAAGCTGCCCGTTCTCCGCGCCAATCTTCGAGCCTGTAACCGGAGCATCCACCCAATGGACCCCGCGCGCGTTCACGCGCTCGGCAAAGCGCAGTGTCGCCGAGGGCGAGATGGTGCTGGAGTCAACGACGATCATGCCTTCGCGCAGCGACTGCTCGACGCCATCTTCGGCGAACATAACGCGCTCAACGGCGGCGGTGTCGGCAACGCACACCCAGACAACCTCAGCGTCTTTGGCCGCGTCGGCGGGAGAAACCGCCGTGGTTGCGCCATCGACGTGCTGCCGGGCGCTGCGGTTCCAGACCGAGACCTCATGTCCTGCCGCGACCAGCCTGGAGGCCATCGGCCGTCCCATAATGCCCAACCCGAGAAAGGCAATCTTCATCCGCTGCTCCTTCGTTCCGTTCCGGCTCTCTAACCAGCGGTAAGTGGCGCTTGCCGCGACAGAGAACTAAACATTTGATTTAAGCTGAGTAGCTGGCTAAGGTCAAGCAAAGGCTGACTCCGGTAGTGTCGCAGTTTGAAATTGTGGCTTGTGAATTCGGTAGAGCGAACCGTCAGGGCCTGCCCTGGGCGAAGTCGAAGGGTTTGCGTCAAGCCAGTCCTCTTCGAGCGGGAGCCCCGGCGGGGGCGGCACGGCGAGCGTAGTTTGTGCCGTGCCTAAAGGCACTCGGATTTTCATGACGTTCGGACGCAGGCCCTTCGGCTGGGCTCAGGGCAAGCTCTGAAGGCCTGCTCTACCTTCAAATCGTCTTCTCAGATTTCAAACTGAGGCGCTACCCTGACTCCACTGGCCGCATCGAAAGCCTCTTTCGCAGCGTCTAATAGCTCACAACCTCCATGTTAGGAATCACAATTCGGCGTAAAGCCAAGCAATTTGGAACTTTGGTGCGGCACTCAGCCCTGACGCCTCGCACCGGCGATCCCGCGCAAGCCTGTACTCGCCCGTCGCGGGCGAGTTGGGCGTAACCTTCATCGGACATTCCAGCTTCTTCCTCCAGATCGGGGGCAAGAACATCCTGGTTGATCCCAACTTCGCGCGGTGGATTTTTATTCTCAAGCGGCTGCGCCGGCCCGGATTGAAGCTGCGGGAGTTGCCGGCGATCGACGCGGTGCTGGTTTCGCACGCCCACTTCGACCACCTTCATCGGCCGTCCTTGCGTGCGATTGCGTGGCTCACCCGGCGCAAGACCGGCAAGCGGCCAACGATCATCGTGCCGCGGCATGTTCGCGACCTGGTCAGCGACCTGGGCTACGGACGCATCGTTGAGCTGGACTGGTGGCAGAACTTTCAGCTTGGCAATGTGGAGGTCACGCACGTTCCGTCGCGGCACTGGGGCGCGCGCATCGTGCGCGACGTGCACCGCGGCTATGGCGGGTACGTCCTGCGTTCCGGCAGAGCAATCGATTTATCACGCCGGCGACACGGCGTACTTCGACGGCTTTCGCGAGATCGGCGAGCGCCTGAAGCCGGAGGTCGCGCTGCTTCCCATCGGCGCTTATCATCCCGATTCGTTTCGCAGGGTGCACACCAGTCCGGAAGACGCCGTACAGGCGTTCCTCGACCTGGGTGCGCGCTGGATGGTTCCGATGCACTACGGAACATTTCGCCTGTCGTACGAGCCGGTGGACGAGCCGGTAGCAGCGCTTGAAAGCTGACGCGAAACGGCGCGGCATCGAGAAGAAGATCTGCGTGCTGGAAGAAGGCGTAACGAAGTTCTTTGAGTAGGTCTTTCCCCGGACTGCGCTGTTGCTCCTCTCCCTTCAAGTGAAGTCAAGACATCCTGAGGGCTGTCGGATTGTTATTTGCCTTTCAGCGTTGCCGGACTAGAATCGGCTTGCGTCTCTGGCGCTGTGAGTCGCTCATCCTGTGCTGCCGAACGCCGAGCAAACCATTCCGGCAAAGCCCCGTACGTTCCTGAACCGATCAACTCCAGGACTCACCCTGGTGCTGGGGGTGCTCTGTTTTGCGGCATTGGTATCACGCAGTCCCAGCGTTGTCCTGCGGCCGCAATTCTGGGCTGAGGACGGACAACTCTTCTACCAACAGGCGCACGCGCTAGGATTCCTCCACACACTCATCATTCCCTACGGCGGGTATCTGCACACGCTGCCGAGACTGACCGCCGGGTTGTCGCTTCTGCTGCCGCTTTCCCTCGCGCCCCTGCTGTTCAACCTTGTGGCCTTGCTGACCGAGTCCTTGCCGCCGATTTATCTCTTCAGTGGCAGGATGCAGAACATTGGACCGCTGCCCGTGCGGGTCCTGCTCGCATTTCTGTATGTGGGCGTTCCCAACGTGGCTAGGGTCCATGGCAATTTGACCAACGCACAATGGCACCTGGCGGTGCTCTGTTGCCTGATTCTGCTTGCGCCTCCGCCGAAATCGGTGTGGGCGGCCACCTTCGACGTGGCTGCGCTTGCAATCGGCGCATTCACTGGTCCGTTTGCGATATTCTTGCTGCCGGTTGCATTGGTCGTCGCTTGGAGACGCCGCGACAGATGGGCGATCAGGCGTGCCGGAATCCTTTGTCTTGGCGTCATCGTCATGCCCTTCACGATGTTCCTAAGCACAAGGCCGCAATCGCCGGCAGGGCTCGGCGCCAGCTTGGCAGCGTTCTGCAGGATCGTGGCCTTCCAGGTCTTTGTCCCCGTGTTTCGAGGAGTCAACAACAGCTCAGAATTTGCGCAGCATCCGGCGTTATTGGCATTTCTGAGCTACGCGATAACCGCAGTCGGCCTTGCGCTGCTGACCTACGTTTTCCTGCGCGGCAATATGGAAGTACGGTGTTTTCTTCTGTTCGCCGCGATGGTGTTGGCGACGTCCCTGGCAAGACCACTGGCAAGCCCCACCGAACCGCAGTGGTTGGCCCTGCAAAGACAGGGATCCACGCACCGCTATTGGCTAATACCGGAATTGGCCGTCGCGGCGGCGTTCGTCTGGCTGGCATCGACGGCGGCAAACCGCATGGCGCGCGCCACCGGCGCCGCTTTGGTTTGCGTGATGCTGATCGTGGATGTCGTCTACTGGCGTCTGCCCGAGCTGCCCGACCTGCATTTTGCCAGCTACGTTGCGACCTTCAAAGCGCTTCCCGTCGGCCACATATCCCGATTCCGTGAATCCTGCCGGTTGGTCGCTCGAACTCACCAAAACACAGCGCGACTGAGTTCCCCGGTGGGTACGGTAGGTTATCAGCAGCGCGTTTCGGCATTTCCGCATCCAAAATTCGTATATTCTGGTTTGATCCAAGGCGGCTTGGCCGCCGGAGCGGCGAGACCGCAAGCGACAGCGGCCAATCCGCTGTCACTCCGAGGAGAGCCTCGTGAGAAAAATTGCTTTCGCACTCCTGATGACGTTATTTCTGTCCGGTTTTGCTGTGGCCGCGGACACGTACCAAACCGCCAAAGTCGTGAAGTGGGAGAACTCCACCTATCAGCAGAAGAAGAACAAAGTTGGACAGTGGGTTGTCTATTCCATCCAGACCGACGCAACCAACACGTATCAGGTCGCCCGCAAGAAGGAAACCAAGCCGAAGATGCAGCCCGGCGACACGGTTCAGCTCGAAGTGAAGGGAAACAAAGCGACGGTCATCAACGCGCAAGGACACAAAGAGCAATATCAGGTCGTCGGACAGGCACAAGGGCCGGCGCAGTAGGAAGCTTTCAGCCGTGGGCTCCGGCGTTCTGTCCTTTTGGCCCGACCGTGACGGAATATATCCCGGGGAATGATTGCGAGTAATTCTGCTGTCCCGGCTTTGCTCCGTTTGCAGTCCTGAAAACAACACCTATCCTCGTTATTCAACGACTAATGACCGCTCGTTCCGGGTGGGAGTACGGAATTGTCGAGGTTCATACGTTGTGTTCTATGTCTCTGCTTCGTGTACGTCCTCACCTCTGCAACCCCTGCCCTAGCCAAGACTCGTACCCGAATGATTCCGCTTCTCCTGCGTTCCTGACGAGTGGCGGTTTTTGCCCGGATGGTGTTATTCCCAACATCCGCTGGCGGTTTGGCGAGCAAGTCGAGGGGTTGAACGTCTGGGGTTCCTATTGTGAGACGATACCGATACGGGCCGAATCGAATCAGCGGAATTTCTGGCGCCCGCCACTCTGTCGTTGTTCCTGTCCGGGTACCCGGGAACGCCGGGTCTTCGTGTTCTTTGCAACTTATCGAGTCGGGAAAAGAGATTGAATTGCGCCCGGAGTCAACTCCGGGCGCTCAGTGGCAGTGGAACAATTTTGATGTCCCGCGCGAGTGGGTAGGCAAACCCGTTCGCATGAGTGCTGAGGCTCATGCCACCGGCTTGGATGGCTGGTTGGGTTTTACCGCGCCCTCTACTGCCCTACTCCTCGATAGCCGTCGGGACGATACCGACGGACCAGCCTCAAGGCGGATTTTGTCTCGATGGAGTTTATGGCCACCCTCAGTGGCCCGCAGGTGGTCCTCCCTCCGGAGTTGTCGCCTGGGGCTCTTTCTGCCAGTCGGGCGATGATGGCACAGGATGGACTAGCTTCCAAGGCCGTTATTGCGGGTTCTTTCTTGTCAGTCTATCTCGCGGGCTATCCAGGCTCCGCCAACATCCGTCTGGCAGTCGAAAACCTTCAGACCGGACGTCAGTTGCCGCTTCAAATGGAAAATGTTCCCGGGGATAGTTGGCGGCTTTTTCATTTTCCTCTCCCCTCGCAATGGAAGGGACAACCAATCCGTCTGTTGGTGGAAGACAACGCAGCCAGTCCGGATGGTTGGGTTGCGTTCACCGAACCCGATTCGATGGCGGGACTAAAGAGCGAAGTCCTGTTCGCTGGCCGAATCTTAGGCTTGGCATTGCTGCTCTTTGTCGTGCTGATGCTTCCGCCCGCAGCGACGGTTGTCGTCGCTTCTCCTGCGTGGAGTCCGAGACCCACTTGATTTGACCACCGTGGGTTTGCTTGCCATGGGTCTTGTAGGATATGCGGCGTTCTGGATCTATTTCTTTAACCGGGTGGCTGGAATCGCCTACAGCTACGTAGTTCTGCTGTCGTCCTGCGCAGTGCTGGTGTACGCATGGGCCACCGCGAGAAACCGGATACGCTTGAGGGCCCTACGACGAATGGTTGAGCCTGTGGTGCTGGTGGGCTTAGCTTCGGTCTTTGTCATCTCTCTCGGATTTGTGTACGGCAGGCCAGCATCAGTGCAGGACTACGCAGCGCACCGCTTCGGCCCTCGGTTTCTATGGATCGACAACTTTCTGCCTAAGCTGTTCGCCGACGGTATTTACCAAGGACACATTCCCCGGCCGTTGGCTAGCGACTGGCTCTCCAGCGACCGGCCGCCGCTGCAGACGGGCATGGTTCTATGGGTCTATCCATATACTCGTGGCACCCGCGAACTCTTGTACCAGACAGCGGCGACGATCCTGCAGCTAACTTTTCTCGCAGGATCTGTGGGCTTATCTGGAAGCCGCAAAAGTTAGTCGCAAGGCGATGGCGCTGGCTCTAGCGACCACGTTTGTCTCGGGTTTTGTCATACTCAACTCGTTTTACACCTGGCCGAAGCTCTTGCCGGTTGCGTTTCTTTTCATCCTTCCCGCCTATCTGTTTACGGACCGTTTCTCTTCGGTTCGTGCCGACTGGCGGGTGGGGGCGGCGGTAGGCGCCGCTGCGGGATTTGCACATGCTTTGCCACGGTGGAAGCGTCTTCGCCCTCTTAGGCATAGCTCTGACACTCTTGATCCTTCGTCGTCTGCCTAGTCTTCGGTTTCTTCTGGCTGCCGTCTTGGTCGCAGGATTCCTTTACTTCTCCTTGGATGCTCTACCAGAAACATTACGATCCTCCCGGAGATCGCCTTCTAAAAATGCACCTCGCTGGAGTTGAGACGGCACATCCGGAAGCCAAGCTACGCGATTTGCTGATCAGCAACTACGGTCGTTTGCACGGAGAAGAAGTCCTGGACTACAAACTCCGTAACTTCTCCTGGCTTGGCGAAGATCTTCCCGCTTTCTGGCGACATGCTGCAACCATGGTCCAAACGTCCTTCACGGGCAACCAGATGCAGCAAGCGGCGGCTGTGGCATTCTTGCGGGACTCAATGTTTCTCCATTGGTTCTCGTCCATCGACATTCTCGGCTTGGCTCCACTCGTGCTGTTGCTATATGCCGTACTTCGGTGGCGCCGCTCACCGGAGTTTCAGCAGGCTGGCCGGCTGTGGTTGTGTACTGCAATCACGCTGGCAGTTTGGTGTCTGTTGATGTTTGGACCCGGAACCACTCTGGTCCACTCAGGGTGCTACTTCACCGAGATCGCAGCTTTCGCCGGGTGCACCCTGGCTTTCTGGGCGCTAAGCCCGAAACTGGCGGGCATCGTCACGGCATGCCACATTGTCTTCAATCTCGCGATTTATGCTTGGCTGACGCCGCCGCGGCCAGTGGGCTTCTCGACCTTCATGGGACCACTCAATCCGGTACTCAGCTTCGCCTGTTTCATTGCCGCCGCGGGCTTCGCTCTTGTGCTCTGGCAGATATCGTTCAGCCTCCCTGACCCGCAGATGTCTAGAGGGTGAATACTGGTCGGCCCGACCGCCTGTCAGATCGCGGCCAGCGCCTGTTCCAGATCAGCAATCAAGTCTTCCACATCCTCAATTCCCACGGAAATCCGTACCATCCCGTCGGTGAGGCCGATTGCCTTTCTTCCCTTCTCGCCGATGGCTGCGTGCGTCATGCTTGCGGGATGCGAGATGAGCGATCTCGACTCCGCCCAGTGACTCGCCCATGGTGCACACGCGCACGCGCTTCAGCAGCCGCTTGGCATTAGCCGAGCGAGCCGGTCTCAAAGGTGATCATGGAGCCAAAGCCTGACATCTGCCGGCACGCCAGGTCGTACTGCGGATGGCTCTTCAGCCCGGGATAGAAGACCTGCTTCACCTTGCGATGGCCGCTGAGATAGTCGGCCATGACGCGTCCACTCTCGTCGTGCTGCTTCATGCGGACGGCCAGCGTCTTCACCCCGCGCAGCACCAGCCAACACTCGAACGGCGACATGATGGCGCCCACGGCCTTTTGAATGAACGCCAGCTTCTCGGCCTGTTCTTTTGTGGTGCACACCAAAACGCCACCGAGTCCGTCGCTGTGGCCGTTGAGGAACTTCGTGGTCGAGTGCAGCACCATGTCCGCGCCCAGCTTGATCGGCTGCTGAAAGTACGGCGACATGAAGGTGTTGTCCACCACCACCTCGCAGCCGCGCTTGTGGGCGATCTCGCTGACCGCCGCGATGTCGGTCAGGCCCATCAGGGGATTGGTTGGCGTCTCGATGTACACGTAGCGCGTGTTCTTGCGGATGGCGCGCTCCACATTGCGCGGATCAGTCGTGTCCACGTAAGTGAATTCGAGGCCAAAGTTCACCATCACCTGGTTGAACAGCCGGGGCACGCCACCGTAAAGATTGTTGGAGGCGACGACGTGGTCGCCCGACTTCATCAACTGGCACAGCGCGCCGACCGCAGCCATTCCGCTGGCAAAGACTGGCGCAGCGATGCCGCCCTCGAGCGAGGCGAGGTTCTGCTCCAACCGCGTGCGCGTGGGATTACCGGCTCGCGAGTAATCGTAGCCCTTGGTCACGCCCAACTCTTCCTGAGCGTAGGTGGAGGTGGCGAATATGGGAGGAGCGACGGCTCCGGTGGACGGGTCGGGATCGTTGCCGACATGGATGGCGCGAGTGGAAAAGCCGGGAGCTTGCTGTTTAGGCATAAGAAAATCAGTTCACCACGGAGGCACGGAGGCACAGAGACGAGAATCGTTTTCACCACGGAGGCACGGAGATCACGGAGTTCGAATATCAATCGTCGAAGCGCAAATCACAGGCCGGGTAGACAGACTCCGTGCTCTCTGTGCCTCCGTGGTGAAAAACTAGTCCATGCTAATCTTTTCGTTGAAGTGGAAAATGTCTTTCGACAGATAGCGCTCGGCGGAATCGGGAATGATGGTCGCCACGCGCCTGCCCGGCCCCAGTCGTCGCGCGATTTCGATCGCACCAAACACGGCTGCGCCGGCGCTCGATCCCGCCAGAACACCCTCGATCGCGGCCAGTTTCTTCACCATGTCGAACGCGTCATGATCGTTGACGGCGATGACTTCGTCCGCGAGCGATAGATCGCAGGTCTTGGGAATGAAGCTTGCGCCGATGCCTTCCACCTGGTGCTCGCCTTTCGGCCCTCCGCCCAACACCGAACCCTGGGTTTCAATGACGATGGCCAGTGCTCGCGGGATTGCGCTCCTTCAAGTAACGCGCCACGCCGGTAAAGGTGCCACCGGTGCCGGAGCCGATCACCACCGCGTCAATCTGGCCGCCCATCTGCTCGTACAATTCGCGGGCCGTGGTTTCGTAGTGGAAGTCAGGGATTGGCCTGGTTCTCAAACTGTCCCGCGACAAACGAGTTTGACGTTTTGGCGGCACGTTCTTTCACGTAGCGAATGGCGCCCTCCATGCCGTCCGCTTGAGGAGTACGAATCACCTCCGCGCCCAACGCTTCCATGAGCGTGACCTTCTCCTGGGAAAAGCCTTCGGGCACGGCGAGCACGGTCTTATATCCGCGACCCGAGCCGATCAGAGCCAGTCCAACCCCGGTATTACCGGCCGTGGCCTCAAAGATGGTCGCGCCCGGCTGCAGCAACCCTGCCTGCCTCTGCCTTGGTGATCATGCCCAGAGCGGCGCGGTCTTTGATGCTGCCGCCAGGGTTCAGGTATTCCAGCTTGGCGTAGACATCGGCAACGTTGGGGGGAACAACTTTTCGAAGGTGAAGGATTGGGGTTTCGCCGACCAGCTCGGTAATATCTTCGGCGACTCGCAAGGAAGTCATTTCAGCAGTCTTCATGAGCACCTGAGGAGAACGATCAAGCCTACGTGAAGCGCAATCGGTCGGTCAAACTCATCCGCCGCCCAGGCCTCGCGGGTAACGCGACCGCCTGAAATGCTCTACGTCAATCCTGGCTGCTACTTGGTGCTGGCCTGGTCGGTGGCCGCGCGCGTTGCTGGCCAGCGTAATATCCGCTACGGGTACGGACCTGCAAGTTCTTATAGCCCTTGGCCTGGGCCTCGACCTTCACCGTGCGATAGCCGCCCGCGCTCTGCGGCGTGCTGGGCTTGTACTGGATGGTGTACTGATTGCGGATATCGTGGGCGATTTGCGAGGTGATCGCCTGGACCTCGCTCAGGTCCTTGGGAAAGAAAGCCACACCTCCGGTATCTTCCGCCATTTCGCGGAGCGCCCGGCGCGCCCGCTTGGAATGTTCCTCGCCCGAGCAATCCAATGGTGTAAATCGTTGGGACCATTCTTCTCTTCCAGACGGCGCACAGCCTGCTCCAGCGACTCGCGGCTGGCATTGTCTTCGCCGTCGGTCACCACCAAAAGGACCTTCTTTTCCAGCGCGCCACTTTTCTTCAAGTGGTCCGCCGAGGCAACCACCGCGTCGTAGAGCGCCGTGCCGCCGCGCGATTCAATCCGTTCCAGTGCATCCTTCAGCTTGGGAACTTTGGCGGTGTAGTCCTGGTCGAGAAAGTACTCTTCGTTGAAGTTCACCACGAAAACCTGGTCCTGAGGATTGCTGGATTGCACCAGGTTAATGGCTGCAGCATTCACTGCCGGTCGTTTCTCCCGCATGGAGCCGGAATTGTCGATGACGATTCCCATGGCGACGGGAATGTCTTCGCTGCGGAACGAGGTGATCTTCTGCGGCTTGCCGTCTTCGAATACCGTGAAATCGTTCTTCGTCAGGTTCGTGATCAGGCGATTGTGATCGTCCACCACGGTGGCGTGCAAGGTGACTTCGTCAACTTCCTTCCTGAAAACGAAGACATCGCCCTGTTGCTTCTCGGGCGCCTCGCCCTTCTGCGGGACCTGCACTGTGTCCCCGGGCTGATTGGGCGCCGGCGGGACCGGAGCAGCTTCCTGCTGGCCACCCTGGTCGGGGCCGTTTGCCGCAGGCGCTGTGTGCTGGCGGATTCTGCGCGGGAGCTGTTTGCTGGCCGGCGGCGTTGCTCGGGGAACCGATTGCCTGGGCAGCCGAATTCTGCGCGACCATCCAGGTTCCCAACCACAGAACCAGTCCAATCAGCATAACGAACGAAGTGAGAGCGTCTATTCCGTTGGTGCATAGTATCCCGTCTTGGCGTACACGTGCAGCGGCGGCAGGCCCTTTGGAGGATTCAGTTTCACCTTGATCTTCCGCCACTTACCATCTCGCACTGGACTGGTTGGACGGTATCCGAGCACATATTGGTTGCGCAGCTCAATGCCAATCTTGGTGGCCACATCCGCCAGTTCGTTGGGAGAAGCGATGGTAAATGTCCGTCCGCCAGTCACTTCGGTCACATCGGTCAGCAACGCGGGCCCTTCGCGTTCTTCCGGCGTCTTGAAACTGAGGTCAAACAGGCCGATGCCGTAGATCTGAACGTCGGCTTCCCTCACCATCGACTTGATCTCGCCCTCGGTGTACCGGCTGTGATTGTCGCCGCCGTCGGAGATGATCAACAGCGCCTTGCGCTCGTAGTGCGCCTTGCGCATGCGATTCATGCCCAGGTAAATGGCATCGAGCAATGCGGTCCGGCCTTTGGGCACGGCGTAAACCAGCTTGCTCTGGATGTCTTCGACCGAAGAGGTGAAATCAACCAGCACCTCGGGTTTTTCCGAGAACGTGATCAGGAAAAACTCATCCTGCGGATTGGCCGTGCGGAAGAACTCCACCACCGCCTCGCGCGACTTGTCGATCTTGTCGGTCATCGACCCGCTGTTATCGAAGATGACGCCCAGGGAAATGGGCGCGTCTTCGCTGGAGAAGTGCTTGATCTCCTGCGGCTGTCCATTGTCGGTAAGCTGAAAGTTCTCTTTCTCCAACCCTGTTACCAGCCGGTTCATCGGATCGGTAATGGTCACCGGAACCAGCACCAGATCTACATCTTTGCGAAGTGGCTTGGTGTGGGTCTTGAGGCTGGGATCGACAATGACCCCGGGCGGCACCGCAATTCCGGCGGCCGGAACCGCGTCAGGTTTCTTGGCTTCGTGAGGAACCAGGTGCACGTTCTGGTCTTCGTCCTGGGCGTAGCCGGGAACAGCCAGCCAAACGGCGAGGCAAGAAACCGCAAGCAGCAGGAGGAGGCTTTTTGCGACGCGCACGAAAGGTTGGACGGGCCGCCTGGAAAAACGTCCCGACCATTGAACCTGAAACGCGGCACCGAATCGTAGAGCAACTTGACCCAAACCCCGAACTGCGACCGCAGGCCATAGGATCCTCAGGACTGTGGGCTGAATAGTATCACAGCTTACGGGAGTCAGATAACCGCGCGGTCATCGCCCCAACAGCCATACCTGCCAAGCCTTCCTGTCTGGTTTTGATGTTGTTGTGGCGATTGGGGTTTCCTTTTGTTGAACTGCTACAATCGTGCTTCCTTCCGAAAGAGTTTTTCTGCTGTCGAACTTCACATTTTTAGGAGAGGTGGCAGTCTCATATGGCAAATATCTTTCCTTTTCAGGCCCTGCGGTATGACCCTTCCAAAGTGTCACCCGCCGAAGTTGTAACCCAACCGTACGACAAAATCACCCCGGCAATGCAGGACCAGTATTACGCAGCCAGTCCGTACAACCTGGTGCGCGTGATCCTCGGCAAAGCCGCAGCCGGACGACAATGACCAGCAGAACGTGTACACCCGGGCCGCTGCTTCCTTGCGGCAATGGCGGGCAGAAGGCATCCTGGTGCCCGACCCGGAGCCCAGCATTTACCTCTACACCCAGACTTTCAAGGTTCCCGGCGACGCTTCCGGTGCGACCGCCGAGCGGCGCGGCTTCATCGCTTTGGGTCAGGTGGAGGACTACGACCGCAAAGTCGTCTTCCGTCACGAACAGACGCTCAGCAAGCCTAAGGCCGACCGGCTCAACTTGTTACGGGCCACACAGGCACATGCGGGCCAGATCTTCATGCTGTACACCGATCCTGCGGGAGAAGTTGACAATGCGCTTGCGGCAGAGCGGACCTCCGACAGTCGAGGTGCGCGACCAATACGACGTGTTGCACCGGATGTGGAAGGTCTCCGACCCCGCAGTCATTCGGTCGGTGCAGGCGAAGATGGCCGACAAGAAGTTGATCATTGCCGACGGCCACCACCGCTACGAGACAGCCCTGACCTATCGCAACGAAATGAGTAACCAGGCTAACCCTGACCTTCGGGCGCCGTTCGAACGGGTGATGATGACCTTCGTCAACATGGATGCTCCGGGGCTGGTGGTTCTTCCCACCCATCGCGTGGTATTCGGGATGGAGGGCTTTGCCATCTTCGACATGGTGGCGAAGCTTCAGGAGAATTTCGACGTCCAGGACCTGGGACCGCTGACGAACGCCGCCGCGCTGGATCGACTACATCAGGCCGGCAAAGACAAGACCGCTCTGCTTGCGGTTACCTCGCATGGCAGCTTTCTGCTGCGTTCGCGCGCCGCGCAGCAATCGAAGAATCTCGACGGGCCTATCGGAACGCCAGCGCGCGCTGGATGTCGTACAACTGCACAAGCTGGTGCTGGAAGACGCGCTGGGAATGTCAGAGGATGACATCCGCGACCAGAAGCACCTGAAATATGTGCGCGACGCGCACGAAGCCATGAACGAAGTACGCAACGGAGCCAATGTCGCGTTCATCATGAATCCGGTCCGCATGGAACAGATGCGTGAGGTCGCCTTCGCCGGCGAAGTGTTGCCGCAAAAATCCACGGACTTCTACCCCAAGACTGCTGAGCGGCCTGACCATCTATTCGCTGGAGGAGGCCGCGCAAGGCTCGGCGTCGGGAGGGCACTAGATTGCCGCTTTGCGGCCGCAAATCGCGGCTCTCCTTGGCGTCATTACCGCCGGCGTGGCTCTGCTCTTTGCGGCTCTGCTGGCTCGCCACGCCGTCGTTCACGCGCAATCGTCCGGGCCAAATCAGCTCAGTGTCTATGCGCCGCAAACCTCCTATACGGTTCCCTTGCTGGACGTGAACGGCCAACCCTATGTCGGGCTGGTCGAGCTATTCGAGCCGCTGGGTCCGCTGGACGCCCGCGTCGACGGCAAGAAGTACAAAGTGCACTTTACGCCTCCGGGTGGCCGCCCTTGGAGGTGCAATTCACCGACGGCAAGGACAAGGGCAAAGTTCGCGGAAACAATTACAAGCTGCCGGCAAATTTCGTTCTTCAGAATGGACGCGGCTATGTTCCGCTTGTCCGTCGTCAGCGATCTGGTCTCGAAGCTCCTCGCCACCGATACCGAATTTCACCCCGCATCACGACGTCTGTTCATCGGCAATGTTCAGGTGCGCTACACCCTGGAACTGCACAAGGACAACCCCTCGCGGTTGCTGTTGGGCTTCTCCGTCGCCGGTCAATCCCTCGATCGCGACCGAACCTGGACGCGTGCGCCTCACCTTTCGCCGCGAACCCTTGTTTCCACCAGTGCAGAAACTATTCCCTACAGCGATCCATTGATCACGGGAGTGACTTTCTCGGAGCACGATGGTCTGGCTGAAATCGACATCACCGGAACGGCCCCGTTGATGGCCAACTTCGCCGACGGGGGCAAGACCATCATCGTCACCGGTGCTCCTGCTCCTCCGCCCCCGCCTCAGGAAGCCCCGGCACCACCGCCGGCTCCAGTCCACCACGCCAAACCCAGGCGCCACCGCCGCGGCAACCCGCTACACCGCGCTTCCTCGTTCTGATCGATCCCGCGCACGGCGGCAACGATATCGGAGCCGCCATCACCCCGTCGCTGCCGGAGAAGGATGTTGTGCTGGCGCTGGCGCGGCGGGTGCAACATGAACTGCAAAATCGTGGCATCGCAGCCGGCCTGCTGCGCACGTCTGACGTTGCCATTACTCTCGACCAGCGTGCGATCTCGGCGAATGCCGCCCGTCCCGCGCTCTATATTGCGCTGCATGCCGCCAATACGGGGCGCGGAGTCCACGTATTCACCGCGCTGCTTCCTGCGGCCAACCTGTCGCCGCAAGGCTTCCTGCCGTGGGACACCGCGCAATCCGCGTTCCTGGACTTGAGCGGTTCGGTCGCGGGTTCGGTGGCTGCGGAACTCGAGTCCCGCAAGCTGCCCAATACCACGCTACAGGCGCCGCTTCGTCCGATGAACAACCTTGCCGCTCCTGCGATTGCCGTCGAAATCGCGCCTCCCGCCGGAAACGTTGACGAAATCGCAAGCGCGGCATACCAGGACCAGGTGGCGCAATCGATTGCCGCCGGCGTTGCCGCAGTCCGCAGCAAGCTGCCGCAGGTGCGACCATGACCCGGCGCGTCCTGGTGATGTTCGCGGTGTTGGCGGTGATCGCTCTGGGCCTTGCGCTCTACGCTCTGCACCTGAAGCGAAAGGTGGCACGCGATGAGCAACTCGCCGCGCAGCAACAACAGCCGCTGGCTCCGCCCTCGAACGGTCCGCCCACGCCGGTCACGCTCTACATCGCTTCCGACAGCGATGGCACGCTGCGCCGGACGCAGGTCAATGTGACCCTGCCGCCGGAGCGTAGCGAGCGCGCCCGCGCCGTGCTTGCGTGCGCTCTTCGGACAGTACTTGCAGTCTTCGTCGCCCCATCCCATCGGCGCCGGCGCGGATGTCCGCGACGTTTACTTGCTGGGAGACGATACCGCCATAGTGGACACGAATGCCGCCTTCGCTGACGCGCACCCGTCGGGCGTACTCGCGGAAGAGCTGACGGTCGCGTCCATCGTGGTCACGCTGAACGCCAACGACAGCAAAATCCAGCGGGTGAAGATTCTGGTCAACGGGCAGGAGCGCGACACCCTCGCCGGACACGCTGACTTGCGCCGATTCTACGAAGCCAGCAACATTGGGCAGGTCGTGAAGGACTTGCAGTGACGCTTGGGATGCGTAGACCCCGGGGTTAGCCAAGCCGCGACCCTTTAGTGGCTCTGTCCCACCAAAGCGGCCTGTTTGAGGTCGTCCTGCGAACCGGCTTCAGATCTCCGTCCCCCGGATCGCCTGCGAAACTTTGTCTGTAGCTTGTCGAGGTATACGTAGTAAACCGGCGTGATGTAGAGCGTCACGATCTGTGAAAAGAGCAGACCGCCCACGACCGCCAGGCCCAACCCTCGCCGCGAGTCCGCGCCCGAGCCAAAACCGATCGCGATGGGCAGTGTTCCCATCAGGGCCGCCATGGTTGTCATCATGATTGGACGGAAGCGGACCAGCGCGCCTTCATAGATGGATTCCTCCGGATTCTTCCCCTCGGTCCGCTCTGCCTTCAAGGCGAAGTCAATCATCATGATGGCGTTCTTCTTGACGATGCCGATCAACATGATGATTCCCACAAACGAGTAGAGATTCAGCTCCTGGTGGAAGAGGTTGAGAGTCAGAAGCGCGCCAACGCCGGCCGAAGGTAGTCCGGAGAGAATCGTCAGGGGGTGAATGAAGCTCTCATACAGAATTCCAAGAATGATGTAAATCACCAGGATCGCCGCCAGCAGTAACAGGCCCATGCCGGTGAATGAGTTTCGAAAAGCTTGAGCCGTTCCCTGGAAGGTGCGCTGAATATCTCCGGGGAGCACTCGATTGGCCTCGCGCTCAACCAGGTTGGTCGCGTCCCCTAGAGCTGTTCCAGGCTTGAGGTTGAAGCTTATGGTTGCGGCCGGCAGTTGCCCAAGGTGATTCACCGTCAAGGGGCCAATTGAAGGGACCAGCTTCGCGACCGTGTCGATGGGAATCATCTTCCCTCCGCTGGAGCGGACGTAGAGAAGGGAAAGCTTGTCCGGGTTGTTCTGGAACTCGGGCAGCAATTCAATGATGACGTAGTACTCATTGTTGGGCGTGTAGATGGTGCTGATCTGCCGGGTACCGTAGGCAGAATAGAGTGCATCGGAAACCTGCGCCGGGGTCAATCCAAGGGCGTACGCCTTATCGTGGTCCACTTCCACGGTAAGCTGCGGGTTGTTGACCTGCAGGTCGCTGGTGACGTCCTGCAATTGCGGAAGGGCCCGGAGAGCATTCTCCAGCTTCGGTGCATCCAGGTAAAGCTCCGTCGTGTCAGGCGATTGCAGGGTGTACTGATATTGCGACTTCGTCAGAGAGCCACCGATGCGGATGGTTGGAGGAATCTGCATGAACACGTTCAGGCCGGGAATCTGCGATACCTTGGGGCGAAGTTCCTGAATGACCTCCATCGCGCTCATGCGGTTGACGCGGTCCTTCTTGTCCTTCAACCGGAAGAAGATGCGGCCCTGATTGATAGGATTGCCGATCGAAGACATGGTGTTCATAACATTGGGGTCGAACCGCACAACATCAGCAACCTTTTGCTGCAATTGCATCATGTCCTGGAATGCAATTCCCTGTTGTGCTTCGGTGAAAGCGAAGACCAGGCCTTGATCTTCATCCGGAATGAATCCCGTCTTTGCGGTTGTGAACAGATAAACCGTCAATGCGATCAAGACGAAGGATGCCATCAGGGTCGCGAACTTATGCCTTAGGACTGCCTTAAGGCTGCGGTTGTAACCGTGCAGCCAGCCGGCGAAAACCCGCTCGCTGAAACTGAACAGCCATCCATGGTGCGACGACTCCTGATGACGAAGAAACCGGCTGCAGAGCATGGGGGTCAAAGTTAGTGATACAAAGCCCGAAAACAGGATCGCGGCCCCGATCGTAACCGCGAATTCATGCAGCAAACGCCCTATGATTCCGCCCATGAACAACAGGGGAATGAAAACCGCGGCCAGAGACAGCGTCATGGAGAGAATGGTAAAGCCAATTTCGCCGGCGCCATCCATCGCGGCCTGCAGCGGCCGTTCCCCCATCTCCATGTGGCGAACGATGTTTTCCAACATGACGATGGCGTCGTCCACCACAAATCCAACGGACAGCGTGAGTGCCATCAAGGAGAGATTGTCGAGGCTGTAGCCCAGCAGGTACATGATCGAAAAGGTACCGATGATGGACATGGGCAAAGCCAGAGACGGAATGATGGTGGCGGAAACGTTTCGCAGGAAAACGAAAATCACCATGACGACCAGCGCAATCGTCAGCAGCAGGGTGAACTTCACGTCGTTGACCGACGCCCGAATAGAGACCGAACGGTCATAAAGCGTATCGATTCGGACCGCGGCGGGAATATGCTCTTCCAGTCTGGGCAGCAGCTTCCTGATGTTGTCTACGACTGCCACGGTATTGGTCCCCGGCTGCTTTTGAATGGCGAGCACGATGGCCCGTGTTCCGTTGAACCAACTGGCGGTTTTGTCGTTCTGCACGCTGTCAATCACACGGCCGAGCTCGTTCAGGCGGACCGGAGAACCGTTGCGATAGGCCACTACCATCGGCCCGAACTGTAGAGCATTCATCCGCTGCCCGTTGGACAGAATCGTGAACGTATGGTTCTGTCCGTAGAGTGTGCCGGTGGGCAGATTGGTATTTCCCGATTGCAGGGCCGCACTGACTTCGTCGATCCCTATCTGGCGTGAAGCGAGCGCGCTGGGATCGATCTGCGCCCGCATGGCGTATTTCTGCGCTCCATATACCTGTACCTGCGCCACGCCGTTCACCATCGAGACATTCTGGGCAATCGTCGTCTCCGCAGCTTCGTCGACGTCGGATAGCTTCATCGTCGGCGAACTCAGCGCCAGATAAAGAATGGGCGAATCGGCGGGATTCACCTTCTGAAAAGTCGGCGGCGTCGGCATCTGCGGAGGCAATTGTCCGCCCGCCGCGGTGATGGCTGCCTGCACATCCAAGGCGGCCCCATCCAGGCTCCGGCTGAGGCTGAACTGAATCGTGATGTTGGTCTGCCCAAGCGAATTCGTGGACGTCATCGAATCGATGCCGGCGATCGTCGAAAATTGCTTTTCCAGCGGGGTGGCGACTGACGACGCCATCGTGTCCGGACTCGCGCCAGGAAGCGAAGCGCTCACGAGAATCGTAGGAAAGTCGACGTTCGGCAGGTCGCTGACCGGCAGCAATTGATACGCGAAGAGACCGAAGATCACAATGGCAGCCATGACCAGTGTGGTCATGATGGGCCGCTTGATGAAGGTCTCCGAGATGTTCACAATCCGCCTCCGCCAGGACCGCCGGCCGCAGTAGAACCCGTTTGAGTTACGGGCACAGTGCTTTGCACAACCACTTTTGCATTTGGGGCCACGCGCAACTGGCCGTTCACAATTACGTGTTCGCCCGCGTGCAATCCATCCGAAATGACAGTCAGGTTCTGGTACACTCCCGCCGTCTTCACCGGGCGCGATTCGGCCGTGCTGTCCGCCCGCACGACATACACATATTCGCCTTGCTGTCCGGTTTGAATGGCCTTGGTCGGGACCACGATGGCATCTTTCTGTGTCGAGAGCTGCAACGCTACGTCTACGAATTGCCCCGGCCACAACCGTCGGTCCTTGTTCTGAAACGTGGCTTTCAGCTTGAACATGCCGGTCGTCATGTCTACGCCGTTGTCAATGAAGGTCAACTGGCCTTCGGCAGGAACAGCCGGCTGCCCCTTGGGATAAGCCAGAACTTTAAGCTGTCCAGCGGAGAACCCTTGTCGGACCCTGTCCAGATTCGCTTCCGGCACAAAAAAGGTGACGTAGATCGGAGTGACCTGGTTCAGCTGCACCAGATACGGAGTATCGTTCGCTTTCACTAGATTGCCCAGATTGATCATCAAGGCTCCCGCTCGAGCGTTGATGGGAGCAACGATATCGGTGTACTGCAGTTGCACGCGAGCGGCATCGATCGCGGCCTTGTCTGCGTCCACCGCGGACGCATCGGCCTTTGCCTGGGCACGCAGCTGGCTGGCCTGTTCATGCGACACAATACCTTGCTTCTCCAGGCCTGAGTAGCGTTCTTCCTGAATTCCGGAATTCTCCGCCTGTGCCTGATCGTGCTTCATCTGTCCCGTGGCCCTCTCCAGGTCCGCCTGGAAAGGCCGTTTGTCTAATTGGAACAACGGTTGGCCCTGGCGGACATCCTCTCCTTCCTTGAAAAAGATCTTCTGGATTTGGCCGTTGACTTGGGACCTGATCTGCACGGTCTGGTACGCTTCCACGTTGCCGATGGCCTTGATCTGAATTGGAATGTCCCGCTGCTCCACGCCAGCCACTACTACGGGTGCCGGTGGACGACCGCCTGAGCCTCCTGCCGCTTGAACTTGTTCTTTGCTTGTGCACCCGGATACTAAGAGGACAGCGGTCAAAGGGAAGAACAACACCGACATCCGCAGTCGCTCGCCAGAGTGCTTCATGAGGGTAGGCTCTCCAAGACGTACTTCGCTCTATATTGACGGGCAGGACCGGTTTTCGTCAGTGACTGCTATCACGGTGAGTCCGCAGCTGCATGATCTTGCGGCGGTCTCGTTTCGATGGCCTGCCTTCCGGGGCCAAGGTTAGACTCATCATTGCTTTCCGTTCCTCTGCCAACTTCAGTCGCAACTCACGGCTCGCCTCGGTTTCGCGATAAAGCGTCTGCGCAATCGAAGCTGGGCCCCGCACTTCGCTGAGAAGCAGGACTTCCACATGATAGTCGCCGCTCTCGTTTGTCACACGCAACATGTCCCCAATTCGGACCTCACGTGCCGCCTTGGCGGGGTGGCCGCCGGATTGAATCCTGCCGAGTCCACAGGCTCGTGCAGCCAAGGCCCGCGTCTTGAAGAACCTCGCCGCCCATAGCCACTTGTCCATTCGCACGGAAGTCATGATGTATTTTGCTACAAGCTAGCCTCACAGAGCACCGGGATTCGGATGCAATTTCCTCCCGCCCCGGACGGAAAGCCCACGATACGGATGTCGTTTTCACCAGGCAAACAGTCGATATGATCGCAAAAGATGTATTTTGGTCGTGAAGGATTTGCAGTGACCCTACCGCGCATCGGTGTTTTCGACTCGGGAGTCGGCGGCCTTACCGTGCTGAAGGCCATGGCCGAGCAGTTGCCCGCACACTACCTCTACTTCGGCGACACGGCCCGCCTGCCTTATGGAACCAAGTCAGCCGATACGGTCGCGCGGTATGCAATCGGGGCCACTCGTTTTCTCGAAGCCCAGAACATCGATCTGCTGGTGATTGCTTGCAACACCGCGACTGCGCTGGCATTTCCGCTCATTCAGAAGGCCGCGCATGTCCCGGTCGTAGGAGTGGTCGAGCCCGGCGCGGCCATGGCGGCCGAAGTGAGCAAGAGCCGCTCGGCCATCGTGATCGCCACCGAAGCCACGGTGAGCAGCCATGCTTACCGCGACGCCCTGCAACGCCAGGGACTGGCAGCCTACGAAAAGGCTTGCCCGCTCTTCGTGCCGTTGGTGGAAGAAGGATGGATCGAGCACCCGTGACCGAGCAGGTTGCCAGGATCTATCTTGGCGAAGCGACTCGCACAGGCGCCAGAGCGAAGCCGATGTCCTGGTGCTGGCGTGTACGCACTATCCGCTCATCGCTCCGCTGCTGCGACGGATCGCGCCCGCTCATATGCAGATTGTGGACTCCGCTGAATCAACCGCGCGCGTGGTGAAGAAGATGATTATGGAAGGCATCCTCGCGTGTTTGTCAACGACTGAGCGACAGGCCCCTGAGGACCGGCACCTGTCGCTTCTAGCGACCGACTCCACGCAGTCGAAGGCCTCCCGTATCTCAGCCCACATCGCCGGCTCCTGCCGAAGCTCGAACGTTCCGCTTCTACGTCGCCGACTCCACCGACTGATTTAGCGGTCTGGCTACGCGCTTCCTGCGGCCGCCAGTGTGGTACAATGTCGAGCACGTGCGACTTGGGCGGATAAGATGACAGTTCTAAGCTGACGGCTGATAGCTGACGGCTGACAGCTAACGTACAATCGCCCCGTATGATCTATCGCTCCGATAATCGTTCCCCTGAGCAGATGCGGCCGGTCAACATCGTACCCGACTTCATCTCCACGGCCGAAGGCTCGTGCCTGATCGAAGCTCGGTAACACCCGCGTCATCTGCACCGCAACCATCGAAGACACGGTGCCGCAATTTCTGCGCAACCGCGGCAAAGGCTGGGTAACCAGCGAATACGGCATGTTGCCGCGCTCCACGCTGACCCGCACGCCGCGCGAGGCCAACAAGGGACGACAGAGTGGGCGCACCCACGAGATCCAGCGGCTCATTGGCCGCTCGCTGCGCGCCGTGACCGACATGGAAAAGCTGGGCGAGCGCACGATCTTCCTCGACTGCGATGTCATTCAGGCCGACGGCGGCACGCGCACGGCGTCCATCACCGGCGCATTCATCGCCATGGGGCTGGCGATGCGCCGCATGATCGAGTCGGGCACGCTGACGGTTGCGCCCATCCGCGACTACATTGCGGCCACCAGCGTCGGCATCGTCGACGGCGAGATCATGCTCGACCTGTGCTACGAAGAAGACTCGCGCGCCGACGTGGACATGAACCTGGTGATCACCGGCAGCAAGAAGATTGTCGAGGTGCAGGCCACCGCCGAACACCGTCCCTTCGACGACGCCCAACTGGCCAAGATGATGTCCCTGGCAAGGAGTGGCATCGAGTCGCTGATCGTGCGCCAGCAGGCGGTGCTGACGGGCTTGCCGCTGAGGCAGTGATCAGGGCTGGACTTTTGCTCGATGTATATACATAATTGTTATGGCAAGGAGCCTGCTTGCGGTTCAGTTGGGACGAACGAAAGAATCGAACCAACAGGCGAAAGCACCGCGTCAGTTTTGAAACCGCAGCCTTGGTTTTCGACGATCCCTGGCATATCTCTCACCTCGACCGCGAAGTCGAGGGAGAATTGAGATGGCACACGATCGGCATGGTGAAAGGTATTCACGTGCTCCTGGTCGTGCATACAAGTCTGGAGTCCGACAATGAAGAAGGAGAGAATATCCGCATCATCTCAGCGCGAAAGGCGACACCGCAGGAGCGGCGGGTCTATGCGCAGGGCGAGTAGCCCGGCAAGCAATAACGCTGGAAACGGGCAACGGCTTACCACGAAACAGAAGCAGGACTTGGCCGCCTTAGCTGCCCTGCCAGATGATCGAATCGACACATCCGACATTCCGGAATTACCTCTCCGCGCCTGGAAGGATGCGGTACGGGGTAGGTTCTATCGTCCAGTGAAGCAAGCCGTCTCGCTGCGTCTCGATGCCGACGTGGTAGCTTGGCTGAAAAAACCCGGCAAGGGATATCAGACTCGAGCGAATCACCTGCTTCGTCAGCAAATGCTCGCGGACATGCGAAAACCCTGAGTCCCGCGCACCCGACTCTTCCTCGCCCAGGTTAGCGTCCAAAACAGGGACGCGAACCTCGGGCGCCAGGCAGTGATGGTTTGCCCAAATTGGGAAGTGGGGTAGATTCCCGTAAGAGGAATTCCGCGCTTAGCGGCCCTACACGGCGAGAAATCCCTTTGGAGGTAGTGGAGGGCACCCGGGACTCTCTCAGCCTCGCCTAGGGGCCTTCCAGCGCTCGCAATTGGCATTCTAGGAGATGATCAATGTAGCCTAATCGTGGTTATGCAAAGAGGCCTGTAAGTATTACATAAAATCTCGAATATTTGTCACTTAAGTGCTGGATTCCCCGGGGTCGAATGTTTGATCCAGGCAGAAAGGTAGAGATCTCATGGAAACCATCGCCGAATACAAGGCTCGCATCCTCTCTTTCATCGAAGGCAAGGACCCCATCGAGGTCCAGCGCAAGACGCCGGAACTTTTGGCGGACCTGGTCGTTTCAGTTCCAGACAAGAAACTCTACGATCGCCCCTCGCCTGGCAAATGGTCGGTGGCAGAATTGCTGGCGCACTTTGCCGATGCCGAGATTGTCAGCACTTGGCGCTACCGCCAGATGATCGAGCACGACGGCTGCCCGCTCCCGGGCTACGATCAGGAGTTGTGGCACAAGTTGGGCGATTACCCATCGCGCAGGCCCGAGGAGTCGTTGATGTTGTTTCGTCTGCTGCGCGAGGCCAACCTGCGAATGTTTGCCCAGCTCACGCCTGCAGAGTGGCAGCGCAATGGTGTTCATGCGGAGCGCGGTCCGATGACCGTCCGCGACCTGGTGGTGCAAATCGCCGGTCACGACCTGAACCATCTGGAACAGATACGGAAGATCCTGGGAGAG